>CAVQLG010000017.1:0-350715 GCA_963713275.1 uncultured beta proteobacterium | reverse complement strand
TAGGAACTGGCCGGCCCAGTGGGGCGAGACGTAGTCCCAGAAGAACTGAAAGTCCTCCTTGAGCAGATAGGTCCGAACCGAGCGCAGGTTGTAGCGCACCAGGTCGGCGAGGCGCGGCTCTTGCGTCTCGGTCAGGTTCTCCGGGCGCTTGAGCAGCAGCCAGCGGGTGTTCTTCAGCACCGGCTCATAGCCCTTGGCCTTGAGCTCGCGGGCCTCCTCGCTCCGCACCTTGTCGATCGCCTTGCTGAAGTGCGCCATGATGTGGAAGCGGTCGAGCACGTGCACCGCTTGGGCGGCCTTCTTGGCGACGACCTTGAGGTAGGGTTTCCACATATCGGAGCAGATGAAGGCGAGCGCGGCGCTGCGCTCGGCGCCGAACCAGCGGAAGAAGGCCAGCAGAGTCTTCGCTTTGCGCTCCGGACCCACCCAGAGCAGTCGGCGGCAGTGCTCGTCGATCTGGTAGACCACGGTGGCGTAGCGGTGGTTGCGCTGCCAGGCGATTTCGTCAACGCCAATCGAGCGGATCCCCGAGAGGTCCTGGTGGGCACGCCCCCACTCGACCGCCATCTCCACCGCAGCGAAGACCTTGTCCCAGCTGGTGCGGAAGACCTCGGCCACCTCCTTCCAGCTCAGCCGCCGCGCCCAGCTCGCCAGGAACCACAGGTAGGTGTCGGTCAGCGTGTGCTTCCCCGTTGCCCACGGCACCCGCTCCACCCGCACCCCACAGCTCGGGCAGTCGACCCGACGCATGGCGTAGATCAGAAACACCGCCATCCCCCACAGCGGCACGAACTCGAAGCGCCGAGCGGGCACGGTGTCATAGCCCGGTCCCGCACGCTCACAGCCCGAGCAGCACGGCCGGCTGTTGGCCCGCGCCCGCACGTCGACCTCGAGTCGCGGCACCTCCCCCTCGACCAAGCGCACCCGCTCGTACACAAACGAGGGATGCCTCTGCACCCGATTCAGGATAGTCTTCACTTGCATCCCGCCCCCTCCGAGCTGATGGTCGTTTCGCAACTCCATCTTCTCAGAGACCAGGACGGGATGCCTATCGTCTTCCCTGGCCACCCGCCCTTGGCCCATGCCGAGGGCACCGATGGTCTTTCCCTCATGGTGACCCACTACCCGCTCGCCAAGAGAGGAAGGGCATCGCCAGGCCACTACTCAAGTGATGTCCGGCGCACCCGTTCTACCCACAAATTCCGCCGAAGAACCCGATTTGGCAGCCGAGCTGCCCGATACGCGCCAGGTCTGTGTGATGGACCGCGAGGCGGACTTCTACGAGTTGTTCGACGAGCAACGTCGAAGCCGCGGCGTTGAGCTGTTGGTACGCGCCAAGCATGACCGTGCGACCAGCGAGGAGCTCAATCTCTTCGACGCCGTCAGACACAGCCCCGTTCAAAGCCAGCTTCGCATCAATGTGCCGCGGCAAAGTTCACGCGCGAAGAAGAGCAAGCAAAAGGCGCGCGTCGGGCACGAACAGCGCACCGCGCAGGTCAATTTGCGCTACCGCGAAGTCGAGTTCCGCCCGCCGTCGAACCACCCCGGGAAGAAAGCCCTCAAGCTGTGGGTGGTGCATGTTCTGGAAGCGTCACCGCCGGCCGATGCTGAACCCGTCGAGTGGTTCTTGTTGACGACCTGCTCGATCACCACAGCGGCGCAGGCCCAGGAGTGTCTGCGTTGGTATGGCCTGCGCTGGCGCATCGAAGACTGGCATCGCGTCCTGAAGAGCGGCTGCCGCATTGAGACTCTGCAACACAAGACGGCCGAGCGACTCAAACGCGCCATCGCCATCAATCTGGTCATTGCCTGGCGAATCATGCTCATGACGCTCCTGGGCAGAGAGTGCCCGGACCTTCCCGCCGAGGTATTGTTCTCGGACCCCGAGATCGAAGTGCTGCAGGCCTACGCGAAAAAAAAAGAATCGCCAAGCCGACTCGGCTCGGTGAGGCCGTCCGTCTTGTAGCCCGACTCGGCGGCTACATCGGCCGCGCCAAAGACCCGCACCCGGGGCACCAGATCATGTGGCAAGGCTATTCGGAACTGCAATCGCTGTGCGAAGGACTCTCCCTGCGAGACTGGACTTCCGATGCTGAGGATACTTACGGGTAAAGGGCAGGGTTAGCCTCCGGCGCGGGCGCGCGGTTTGGGGGTGACGGTGCGGGGATCGGCGAAGACTTCGAAGTAGAGTTTTTCGTCGAGCACGGTGGCCTGGCGCTGGAGCGCGGCGGCGAGGAGTTGGGCAGCCATGGTGGTGAGAACGCGGTAGTTGCCGGCGGCGTGATCGCAGAGCATGGCGCGCAGTGGTGGCGTCATCAGGGAAGCGTTGCCGGCGGCGGTGAGCAGGTGGTCGAGGCAGGCGGTGAGATCGTCGCGGCTGGCGTACTCCATGGGCAGGCGCAGGCGGATGCGGCTGCCCAAGGGCAGCAGTTCGTCGCGGCGCAGGGTTTCGATGAGACGGCCGTCACCGGCGAGGATGACGCTGAGCAAGGGCTTGGAGTCGAAGCGGGCCGAGGCGAGCAGGCGCAGTTCGCACAGCGTGGTCGGGTTCATTTCCTGGGCCTCGTCGATCAGCAGGACGGGGCGGACACGGACGCTGTCGAGGTGGGCGAACCAGCGCTCGCGCAGGCTCTTGAAACCACCCCAGCGGTTATGGGGTCGCAGGCCGACGCCGAACAGTTCACCCATCTCGCGGTAGAAGTCGGCGAGGTTGCTCTGGGGATGGCAGAGGGCGGCGACGGTGACATCGGGCAAGCGCTCCAGCCGTTCGGCGAGCAGGCGCAGGACCACGCTCTTGCCGGTGCCGGGATCGCCGTGGAGCAAGGCGAAGCCGCCTTCGCGTACCAGCGTATGCTCGACGCGCCAGAGGAAGTCTTCGACGGGGCGGGTCAGGCGCAGCGCCTCGGTGGGCAGGTCTGGGGCGAACGGGTTCCACTTCAGACCATAGAGGGCCAGTAGTGACGGGTTCATGCGGCGGGCTCCTGGGGGGTGGGGATGAACGGCGGCGGCAGGCCGGTGGCGGCGAAGTCGGCCATCAGTTGCCGCAGCAGCGGGGCCATGCCGGTGGCCGGTGGCGTGGCGACCGCCACCGCGGGCGTCAGGGCGCGGCGGAGGCCGTTGGCGTTGGCCGCTTTGTCGAGCGGATACAGGGGGCACAGCACGCTGCCGCGCCGGGCGTCGATCAGGTCCACCGCGCTGAGGTCCCAGCGCGCATAACGCAGGTGCAGGCGGGGGAGATGGCGGTAGCGGGCGGGGACTTCAAAGCGCCGGCCAGCGAGACTGACGGTGCCGTCACTGCGGCGCGGGGTGCGGGTCGCTTCCATGCGGAACGCCGCACGCAGGGTGGCACTGTCCGGGCTTTCCCGCAGCACTGTGGGTCCGGCCAGATAGCGGGCCAGCGGCGTGCTGTCGAGTTCGGCGTGCTGGGTCCGTTGGTACTCCTGCTCCACCCAGGCGTGGGTCGCGGTATTCAGCAAGTCCAGTGTCAACTCGGCGACCCCGTCGAGCATCGCCATCAGGCGCCCTTCCAGTTGTCCCCAGAACACCTCCTGCTTCCCGTTCTGCTGTGGGGAGTACGGCAGCGTCGTCGCATGCACGATGCCCAGCGTCTGCAACCCCGCGGTGAACTCCTCGGCAATCATCGCGGACCCGTTGTCGGACATGAGCATCCGTGGCAGACCACGACGCTGGAGGGCTTGGCTGAAGCCGTGTACCAGGCTCTCCGTGGTCTCATCGAGATACCACTGGACGTGGCAGGCCAGGCGGGAGCAGTCGTCGAGCACGGCCAGGACCAGCGGCTTGACCCAGGTGCCGGCCCGGGTCAGCACCGGCCGCGAGCCGTGATGGAAGTCGAGGTGCCACAGGCCGCCCACGAACGCGACCTCGTAGCTGCGGGTCTCGCGCGCCTGCCGGTGCGCAAGGGCGACCGCCTCACCCGGCCGACCGCGTCGGGGCAGCGGTTGTCGATACCACCCCTGGGCCCGCAGGTGGCGGCGGACGGTGGTGTACGACGGGACCGGCACAGCCGTTCCCAGCACCGGCCCCAGGTTGTCGTAGAGCAGTTGGCACGACCAGCTCGGATGCGCTCGCTACAACGCTTCCAGCGCCGTGATCAGGTCCGGCGCCAGAACCCGCGGCTGCCCCACATCACAGCGCACCCGGGTCTTGAGTGCCGTCACCGGATCGCGCGGGGCGTGCTGCGCCGCGTAGTACCAGCGCTCGAGCGTCGACCGCCCGAACTGAACCGGCAGCCCGGTCGCCGGGTGTTGCCAAGTCTTTCCCGCCAACTCCCGTAGCGCCGTCTGCAACGCCCCGGGCGCGGGCGGTGCCGCCAACAACGGACCGATGATCGCAAAGCGCAGCCGCGCCCAGCGATCCCGATCCAAGGGATCGCATCGTTTGCTCATGATGGCTCCAGTAACGGGTGGCGAAACCGTCGCCACCACCGTCACCACAGCCTACAAAGCCCGGGCCGCCCTGGCGATCACCATCTTCTGCGTGGCGCTCCAGCCGCTCACCGGCCGTCGCTCACCGTGCTCAGCGGCGCCAGCCAGCGCAACGCCAACAACAACCGCTGCCCCGGATCGTCCGCCCGCAAGCGAGCCAGCAAGTCGGCCGGCAACACCACCAACGGCGGCAGGAAACCGCCGCGCCGCTCCTGCCAGAACGCCGTCTGCGGGAACACCTCCCGCCACCACGCCCGCCAACGATCCAGCGTTGCCCGCGGCACTCCAAGCTCAGCCACCAACGCGCGCAACCCCGAACCTGACAGCGTGCCCCGCAACGCCGACCCCAGCACCAGCACTGCCCCGACATACACCCGCCGACCCAGGTAGAGCACCGAGCGCGGCGTGCACCGCCGCCGACAGCTCTGACAACACCAACTCGGTCGCCGATGCTCGTGTTCTTGCCACGCCCGCGGACCTCCACGTGGCTTGCGCCGGTACGGCGCGCTGTGCCACACCCCGCCGCACGCACACGGCGGCAAACACGCTTGCGCGGCATAGTCCGCGTCAATCTGTTCCAGCAACAGAAAAAACCTCGGGTCCTGCAACAGGCTGTGGCACACTTTTCAGACCTCTCTTGATCGGCACACGTTAAAGGGGGGCTCGCCCTCGGAGGTTGAGCAGAATCTCCGAGGGCATCTCACCCTGCACCCCTCACGCAATTTGATCAAGCCGCCCGATTTCCCCCTCGGTTTGCGTGCTCATGCTCCCCTCATTACAGAATCTCCAGGCATCTCACCCTGCACCCCTCACGCAATTTGATCAAGCCGCCCGATTTCCCCCTCGGTTTGCGTGCTCATGCACAGTACGTCGCCGTCCACGGCGAAGAGTGGGTGGCGTTGCTGAGTTTTTCGGCCGCGGCGTGGAAATGCGGGGTGCGCGATCGCTGGATCGGCTGGAGTATGCGGCAGCAGTATGCACGGCTGCCGTTGCTTGCCAATAACAGCCGGTTCCTGATTCTTCCGGCGTGGCACCGCCCGAATCTTGGCTCGCGCGTGCTGGCCCTGTGCCAGCAACGCCTTGCCGCGGATTGGCAGCAGCGCTTCGGCCAGCGGCTGCTGCTGTTGGAAACCTTCGTCGATCCGGCGCGTTTTCAGGGAACCGTCTATCGGGCGGCGAACTGGACCTGCCTGGGGCTCACCCAAGGCTTTCGCCGCATCCGCGGCGGTTATACGGCGCAGGCGCAGGCGCCGAAACTGGTCTTGGTGCGCCCGCTGGCGGGCGATGCCCCAGCGCAGCTGGCCGCTTCGTCGCCACCTTTCACCCCCCATCGCGGAGCACCCAAAATGATGCTGAGCGCTGATCACATGCGTATGCTGCCCGACTTCTTCGCCACCATCCCGGACCCGCGGCGCGCCCAAGGCCGGCGGCATCCGCTGCCGAGCGTACTGGCGATCGCCACCGCCGCCACCCTGCGCGGGATGCGCGGCTACAAGGCCATCGCCGGCTGGGCCGCCGACCTCAGCCAGCGCGCGCGCGAGCGCTTTCGCTGCCGGCGCGAGAAAGGTTTCTACCGCGTGCCCAGCGAATCGATCATTCGTGACGTGCTGATTCGGGTCGATCCGGTCGCCCTCGATGCAGCCTGTCAGCAGTGGAACCGCGTTCACGCCCGCGACGATGCCACGCTGGCCGTGGATGGCAAGACGATGTGCAATGCCCAGGATGAAGCCGGGCGGCAAGTGCACGTCATGAGCGTGGTAGGCCATGACAGTGGCGTCTGTTACACCCAAAAAAAGTCGGCACTTTGCCCTTAGAAGACCGGGAAGAAGTCAAGCAAACCAATGAGATCGCAGGGCCGTGTCATGCATCGCCGTAAGCTGCTGATGTAGGGCGGAGAACACACGGTGGTGGCTTTTTTGCTTCAAGGCTGCTACAAATGCTGGCATGGAAGCTGCCACGCCGGGACCGGAATTTGCACTGTCGCGAGTTCGCGTGCGCCTGATCTGCGCCGCGGAGCGTGTCGAATGGGACACCTTGATGCGCGCGCACCACTACCTGGGTCTGACTGCCCTGGTGGGGCGCAGCCTGCGCTACGTCGCCGAGGTCGATGGCCGCTGGCTCGCCCTGCTCGGGTGGGCCTCGCCGGCGCTCAAGTGCGCGAGCCGAGATGCCTGGATCGGCTGGTCCCCAACCCTGCAGTGGCAACGCCTGGCGCTGATCGCCAACAACAATCGCTTCCTGATTTTGCCGGGCTTGCGGGTGAAGAACCTGGCCTCGCGCATTCTGGGGCTGAACCTGGCGCGACTGAGCGAGGACTGGCGGGCCGCCCACGGACATGGGTTGCTGCTGTGCGAGACCTTCATCGACCCCAGCCGCTTTGCTGGCACCTGCTACCGCGCGGCCAACTGGATCGAGGTCGGCCGCACCCGGGGCTTTGCCAAATCCAACGACACCTACGTCGAGCACGGCAGCGCCAAGCAGATCTGGGTCTACCCCTTGCACCCTCAGGCGCCAACGATCTTGTCTGCTGCCCTGGCGCACCCGCAACTTCCCCGGCTGGAGGTCAAGATGATGACGCTGACTGACGACGATGCGTACTCGCTGTTTGCGCGCCTGCAGGCGATGGACGATCCACGCGCCCGCAGGGGGATGCGTCACCATCAACGCTCGTTGCTGGCGATCATCCTGTGTGCAGTGATCAGCGGCGCACAGGGCTCCACGGCCATCGGCGAATGGGTCAAACGCCTGCCCACGGCGATGCTGCGGCGACTGCGCTGCCGGCGCGGCGCCGATGGCAGCTACGAGCCACCGTCCGAGCCCACCATCCGGCGCATGCTCAATGCCATCGACATCGAGCAACTCGAGCATCAGCTGGGCGATTGGCTGCAAACCCATGGCGTGGTCGACGAGCCCGTGGCGCTGGACGGCAAGGCCTTGCGCGGCACGCGGGGCAAAGGCCAGGCACGGCAATTGGTGGCCGCCTTCGGGCACCACAGCCACGTCGTCATGAACCAGGTCGAGATCCCCGACAAGGCCAGCGAAATGAACGCCGTCAAACCCCTGCTCGATCCGATTGCGCTGGCCGGACGCGTCGTCACCGCCGATGCCCTGCACACGCAGGTCGAGACCGCTCGCTACCTGGTCGAGGACAAACAGGCGCACTACCTGTTTACCGTCAAAGACAACCAGCCCACACTCAAAGACGACATCGCAAGCCTCCAGATGGAGGCCTCCCCCCCTGAGTTCGTCACTCTCGACAAAGGACATGGCCGCGTGGAGACCCGCCGCATCTGGACCAGCGAGCGGCTGAGCGGCTACGTGAACTTCCCACATGCCGCGCAGGTGGCCTGCGTCGAGCGCGAAGTCTTCGAAGTCAGCAGCGACAAGACCCGCTGCGAGCGCGTCTACCTGATCAGCAGCCAAACCCGTGCACAGGCCGGCGCCGAACAACTTCTGGCCCTCAACCGTGGGCACTGGGGCATCGAGAACAAGCTGCACTACGTGCGCGATGTCGCCTACGACGAAGACCGCTGCCGCGCTCGCAAGGGCAACAGCCCTCGCACGCTGGCATGCATGCGCAACTTTGCGATCCGCCTGCTGCGGCTGATGCGCGTGCCGAACATCAAGGCCGCGCTGCGTGACTTGGCGGCCAATGCACGCAAGATCTTCACGATGCTGCGCCTGTAGACGCCGCCCCTCCTCGCCGGGTGCAAATTCTCCGCCATCGTGGCGGGGAACGCGCTCGTCTCCAGTCGGCCATCTTGGGTGCCCTCACGCCCTGCATCACCCAAAATGACATCCAAACAACTCTGGCCGCTCCTCTCGGCGCGCATCTGGCCGACAGAAAATCTCATCTACCGGACTTTGACGGAACCGTGATGAGATCGGCATGTTCATCCCCTTGTTCGACGGTATCGAGATCGCGGGCAAGGACATCACCGCCGACGCCTTGCTCACCCAGCGCAAACTGGCGACCTATGTGGTCGCGCGCGGGGCGCACTACCACTTCACGGTCAAAGGCAATCAACCTATTTTCCTCGGTTGAGGCCCGCGAAGTTGCGGCAAACTCATGACTGGCCGGGGTTTCCGGGGAATGGGGAGGGTCACCCGATGGGTGAGGGAGAATTTGCGGAGAAGACGCTCGTTGCCGCCGTGCGCGGTGCGCTGGTCGAAGCGGCCGAGCCGACTGGGGAACTGCGGGTGAGCACACCGGGCGGTCGCTTCCAGGTGCGGTGGGACGAGAACGGTAGTGCGACGGCGCTGGGGCAACTGCCGTTCTTCGCCGAGTTTCTGGAGGTCTCCGGGCTGTTCGCGCACTGGGTCGCCGGCTGCCCGCTGAACTACAGCAGCCCCAACGCCCCAGCGGTGGGGGACGTGCTGGGCACCTGGCTGCTGTCGATTCTCGATGGTCAGCGGCGGTATGCGCATGTCACCGGGCTGCGTGGGGATGCGGTGGCGCCGCAGATCCTGGGCATGGAGCGCATCATCAGCGACGAGAGTCTGCGCCGGGCGCTGGCGCATCTGGCACCGAGCCCGCAACGTGGTGAGAGCGACGCGGAGCGTGCGGCGCGGCAAGCGCAGTTGGCCCGCAGTACGGCGTGGATGGACCAGGCGCTGGCGCACAGCACGGACGAAGCGTTGACCACCGGGTGGATCCTCGACGCCGACACCACGGTCAAGCCGCTGTATGGGCACCAAGACGGGGCCGAGGTGAGCTACAACCCGCGCAAACCGGGGCGCCCGAGCCACGTGGTGCACACCTACTGGATTGGCAACGTGCGCTTGGTGCTGGATGCCGAAGTGCGCAATGGCAAGGCGCATGCGGCCCGCCACAGCCTGCCGCGGTTGGTGACGATCCTCGAGGGCCTGCTGGCGGGACGCCGGCCGCGGGTGGTGCGCGGCGATATTGCCTTTGGCAACGACCCGGTGATGCATGCGTTGGAGCGGTTGTTGCAGCCCTATTTGTTCAAGCTGCGGCAAACTGCGGGGGTGAAGTCGCTGATTCAGCGGCTGTGGTCGCAGCAGGACTGGCAGGATGTGGGGCAAGGCTATGCCGCGGTCGAGACCACGCTGCGGCTCTCCGGCTGGAACCAGGCGCGGCGCGTGGTGGTGGTGCGGCGTGCGGTGAAGGGGGCACTGGCGGCCCAGACCACGCCGGCCGGCGGCCAGCAGCGGCTGGAGTTTGCCGATCCGCGGCAGCCGCTCCAGTTGTGGGAGTACGCCGTGCTGGTGACCAACGCGCCGTATGACCTGGCGGCCATCGGCCAGTTGTACCGGGACCGGGCCGATTGCGAGAACGGGTTCGACGAGTTGAAGAACCAGTGGGGCTGGGGTGGCTACACCACCCGCGACTTGGAGCGCTGCAACCTGTCGGCGCGGGCCGTGGCCCTGATCTACAACTGGTGGAGCTGGTATGTTCGCCTCGCGCATCCGCAGACCCGCCTGGAGGCCATCACCTCGCGGCCACTCTTGCTCTCCGGTGTCGCGCGCCTGACCCATCATGCCGGCCAGGCGCGGCTGTCGCTCACTCTGCTGCATGCCGCCGGTGACCAGATCAAGGCCATGATCGCCAATGTTCGCAAGGGCTTGGAGACGATTCTGGCAACTGCGCCACAGTTGCCGCAAGCGGGCCGCTGGCGAGCGCTGGTGCGCTACATCATCGATCAAATGTTCAGGCTACGCCCGAAGCATCACCCGCCGTCAGCTCCGCCGACTTCGCTCTTGCCGCCCGTGCCGACCGGGTAACTGAGGAAAATAGGATCAACCGACCCTGCAAACCGATATCGCGCTGCTCTTCGCGCAGCGCGACCTGCCGCATCATGTCGAGGTTTCGGCTGCCGATCATGGCCGCATCGAAACCCGCCGCATCTGGTGCAGCAGCGCGCTCAACTCGTATCTCGAGTTCCCGCACGTCGGTCAAGTCTTCTTGATCGAACGCGAGGTGGTGCATAAGAAGAGCCGCAAGCGAACGCTCGAAACGGCGCTCGGCATCACCAGCCGTCCTGCCGAACAAGCCAGTCCACAGCGCCTGCTCGCCGTCAATCGCGGCCATTGGGCGATCGAGAATCGCTGCCACTACATCATCGACTGGAACTTCGATGAGGACCGCAGCCGCATCCGCGTCGGCCACGGCCCCGAAAACGTTACCCGCTTGCGCCGCTTCGCCCTCGGCATCTTGCATCAGTTCGCCGACGGCAAAACCAGCATCGCACAAAAGATGGCGCACCTGAACCGCAACACGCGCCTCGTCTTCGATTATCTGCGCATGACCAAAAACTCGTTCGGCAAAGCCGCGCTGTGAGCCAAGGCCCAGAACAAATTCACCGTGCGTTTCCACTCCCCGCGTCGTTCAATGGTTTCGGCGTCTGCGCGGGGGGAGGACTTCCGCCCGACCGCGGGCCCGCCAGCCCCCCGTGCGGAGCATTCCTGGGCCGCACCCGACCTCGTCTGCGCTGCGATCGCCGCAGCGCCCAGGCGCGGCCGAAAGCGGCAAGCCCCACCCAACCCGCGACTGCGGCAAGCGGCCAGGCGACGAACGCCGGCCACAGCGCGGCGATCACCGCCAATCCTAGAGCCAGCGAGCCGACCTGATTCAGAAGCCCCGCTTCCGCGGCGCCCAGCTTGCGCCGGTTGACGAGTGCCGCGCCGAGCGTGCTACCTACGCTGACAGCGCCTGCCGCGGCGCGGCCGGCACTGCCGGACAGGGCGCGTCTCACCCCATCCCCTTTCCCTCCTTGAACGGCACTCGAGACGCGATTGCGCCGGCCCAGGACGACCTCCGTAGCGCGCTGCAAATCGAGCTCGTACTGGGCTCCCAACTGCCGGGCGAAATCGGCATCCTCGACGGCTACGTCGAGTTCGAAATTGCCCAGCCAACTCGCAAGGTTGAGGTTGGTCGAACCAACGCGCGCCCAAGCGTCGTCGGCGACCGCGGTCTTCGCGTGCAGCATCGTTCCATTCCACTCGAAGACCCGAACGCCGGACTCGAGCAGCGACCGGTAGCCGGCGCGCGACACCGCGGCGACGACTGGGATATCGCTTGCTCCGGGCACCAGCAGACGCACGTCCACGCCGTCGCGCGCAGCGGCAGCGAGCGCCTGAACGTAGGCGGCGGTGCCGACGAAATAGGCGTCGGTCAGCCACAGGTGTTCGCGCGCAAGCCCGGCGATGGCGAGATCCAGCCGGTAGGTCCCGGTCGCGTTGGGCGCTCCGGCCACGACCCGAACGCGAACCGACCCCGCCGTCTGGGGCGCGTGTGCAGCCGCAAGCAGATCGGCCGGAAGTGGCGGACCGCCACAAGCCCGCCAAACCTCCGCGAACGCATCCACGAGCGCGACAACCGCCGGACCGCGCAGCTCGACACCCGTGTCGCGCCAGGGCTCGAGCGCCTGCCGCGGATCCCCTTCCCACTTGGAACTCACGCACAGACCACTCGCAAAGCCGACCTGCCCGTCGACAACGATCGTCTTGCGATGGTCGCGCGCGAGCCAGCCCAGCGGGCTCGCCAGCCTTGGCGCGTTGAAGCCGCGGACCTCGACGCCCGCGGCACGCAGTCGCGGCCACAGCGCTCCGGAACGGAGCGAACCCAGCCAGTCGTAGACGACGAAGACCCTTACGCCGGCCCGGGCGCGCGCGGCGAGTGCGTCGGCGAACCGCTGGCCGACGGCATCGTTGTCGATGATGTAGCTTTCGAATAGGACAAAGTGCCGCGCCTGCTCGATGGCGGCCAGCCAGGCCGGGTAGTTCTCCCTGGCATCCAGCAGAAGGCGAACGCGGTTGCCAGCGATGGGAACCGCGCCGGTCGCCCGGTCGAAGACGCGCTCTGCCGCCGCCACCGCTGAAAGATCCGGAAACGGCATGTGCTCCTGCAGCGGGGATTCTGGCGCGAGGCCCACGCGGACGAGCATAGCAGAGACCCCACCGCGGCAGGGCATGTCGCAGCGCCCCCCGCGACGCGGCGACTGCGGGTCGCGCCACGAGCCGTCGCGCCCAAGGCCGTCGCACCCTGTTCGCGGGACGCACCGACTCGTCTCGTCGCACGCCCCTGACGCTGACCCTGAATTTGCCCAGCAGCGCCGGCCTCCGAAGAGCGCACTCGTCATGCGGCTCGGCTGACCCGAGCCGGCCGCCCTTGCTGGCGCTGCCGACGATCGCGCAGCGTGGAGATGGCGCATCGGGTCGGCGGCTCGCACAGGGTCGTGCCGGCGGGTGGAAGCGCGGGCGCGCGGGTCACTGGCCTCGTCCTCGTGCCTGCGGCAACACCGCTCGTCTACGAGCGGTTCGTTCGGTGGGCTGCGTGTCGTTCGACGAGCACGCCGCGCTTCATCCGCCCGCGCGGCCGCGCATCACCTCGCGGTCGTGGTGAAGGCCGCCGCCGCCCGCGTCGACTGCGAATGCCTTAATATCACCGGAAACTTTCCCGCCGAGGCGATCGTCGCCGCCGCCACGCGCCGCAGGTGCGATCTCGTCTTCAGGCCTCGCCCCGCCGCACGAAGCCTTCCGCGCTGCGCCCGGGGAGCAAGACGAGGAAGCTCCTCCTCGAAACAAAGATCCCGGTGCCGGTGCATCGTCAGGAGCCCAGCGGGCTCAAGTCGCCGCGGCGAGGGGGTTACGCGCGAGCACACGCGGGCCGCGACTTCGAGGCGCACGGCGGCGCTGCGCGCGTCAGGGGCGGTCCCATGCCCCTCCGACCGCCGACGCTTCGCACCGAAGCGGTGCAAACGGTCCGATACGCTCGGCGAACATGCGGCGGGATTCGGCCTCCGTCGTGGCCCTGGCCGGCGTTCGCGAGATGAAGATGGCCGTTGCCCCGAAACCGAGTGATATGTTGTCATTTCGGGGCAATCTTACCGCAAACAAATTGTTACTATTTGCACTTCGCGTGGATTGCATCATTGGGGCATCGCTTCGATGCCTTGCTCCCGTCCGAACCTAAGCGCCGAACCATGAAGTTCAACGACGAGCAGCTGCGCACCGTCGCCAACCTCGCGCAGTACTACGGGCACTGGATCGACGCGGCGCGCGAACTGCGTACGCTGCGGCACCGGATGGCTTGGAAGGTCCGGCGCGGCCGGCACTACCTGTACAAGATCGTCGACAGCCACGGCAGCGGCAGTTCCCTCGGTCCCCGGTCACCGAAGACCGAGATGATTCTGACCGAGTTCCAGGCGCGCAAGCAGGCGACGCTCGAGCGGGAAAAGGGCAGCTACGCCAGCCTTGAAACGACCTGCCGCATGTACCGTTCGCTGCGGCTGGGCGCCATTGCAAGCCAGGCCGCGGCGATCCTGCGGGAAGCCGACCTGCGAGGGTTGCTCGGGTCGAGCCTGATCGTCGTCGGCACCAGCGCGATGGCGGCGTACGAGATCGAGGCCCTGTCCCGCTTCGCGGTCGGGATGGACGCGACCGAGGATTTCGACCTCGCGTGGGCCGGAAACACGGCGCTCGCCGTCAAGGGCATCGCTGCTCCGGTGTTCGGCATGCTGCGCGCGGTCGATCCCACGTACACGGTCAACCTCGAACGGACGTTCCAGGCGCGCAACAAGAACGCCTATGAAGTCGAGCTGCTGCTGGCACCCTCTCAGGCCGTCAGCCTGCCCCGCACCGAGCCGCTTCGTCCAACGGCATTGCCCGAGCAGGAATGGTTGCTTGAAGGCACGCCGGTCGATCAGGTCGTCTGCGGGCGCGATGCCACACCGGCGCGCATCGTCGCGCCGGATCCACGGTGGTTTGCCCTCCAGAAGCTGTGGCTCGCCGACCAGCCCAAGCGCAACCCGGCTAAGCGCCCTAAGGATCGCCGCCAAGCCGAAGTCCTGCTCGATACCGTTGCAACCGAAATGGTCCGCTACCCGCTCGACGACGCGTTCGAAGCCTCGCTTCCGCCCGAACTCAAGCCTCTTTTCGCACAGTGGCAGGAGCGCTCCGCGGCCTCCCTCGCGCGGCAGCGGCGGTGGTAACGGCGCAGAGGTCGCGTTTTCGCGCATCGCGTCTACGCGCTGATGGCGGCAGTGACGGCGCGGCGGGCGCACCTGGCCACGGGGCCGGGTGCGCCGCAAGGAGGCCGCGCCCGAGGGTGCGCCCCGGGGCTCCAGGTCACGAGGTCACGACAGGGGGCCGGGCGGCCCCCCAAGCCGGCTCCGCGCGGCACCCCGGCACGTTCGATCGCTGTGGATTTTCGTTTCCCGTTGGGCTAACCTCGCCGGCTTCGGGACGCAAGAAACGGACTTGGCATCCGCCGTGAGCACGCTCCGATCGCGCCTGCTGTTGCTCCTGCTGGCCACGCCGCCCGTGCTGGCGAGCGCGGCCCTGCACGCCCAGGGCTTCAAGTTCAGCCAGCCGGAGGACGCCGATCAGCAGGAAGAAGCCGCGCGCGCGCGCCGCATCGCGGAGCAGTTGTCGACCCCGTGTCGCGCGGAGCTGCGCAACAAGAAGATCATGGTGATGATCGGCGAGTTCCAGTCGAACGGCGTGATCGCGGCGCAGCAGCAGAACTACGGCCCGCACTTCGAAGCGATCAACGCCCGGCTGCGGGCTCTCGGGCTGCGCACCTACACACCCGACGAGATCCGGCGCCAGATCGCGCAGGCGGAGATCGACGCCGTGCTGCGCAACGATCCCGACGCCGCCCTCGCGGCCTCCAAGCGGCTCGGCGCGAGCTTCGTCCTGCGCGGCCTCATCTCGTCGACCGCGACGGGCAACCCCCTCATGGCGGTCAACCAGGTCTCGGTGACCATGGGATTCAGGCTCACCGGCAGCGACGGCAGGCACATCTCGGAGGCGAGCGCGCAAACCGCATCCTACGCCGGCGCCGACGTCCAGCGCATGGCGCTGACGCTCGTCAACGAGAACGCCGACGAGGTCGTCGCCCGCCTGTACGCCGATTACTGTCGCAACGCCGCACCGGCCGCGCGCGGCGGCACGGCTCCCAAGAGATAGCCTGCCGCTCCCCCAACCAAACCCTCGACAGGAGCATCCGCCATGCGCCATTGCCTATCCGCCCGGCTCGCCTGCGTCGCCGTGGGCGTGTCCTCCCTCGTCGGCTTCCCCGCGGCCACGGCACAGCCGTCGTGGGGCAACCCGTCGCCGACGGCGGGACGCGAGACCTCGCAGAAGGCGAACGCCGCCGCCGACCAGACGATCTACAAGCCGGTCGAGTACGTCAACGCGCGCAAGAAGGGCCCCGCGCTCGTCGTGATCCCCGGCGAGGTCAAGAGCAACAACGCGACCTTCCTGCAGAAGTTCACCGCGAACAACATCGCCGACTTCGGCGAGATCGAGCTCTCCAGCGCCAACTTCCAGGTGCTTGAGCGGTCGAACCTCGGCCCGCTCCTGCGCGAGTTCGAGCTCGCGTACAACCTCGGTGACCCTGCCCAGGCCCGCAAGTTCCTGGGCATGGGCAAGCTCAAGACGACCAAGTACGTCGTCAAGTTCGACATCCTGAAGACCGAGCAGGTCGCGGCGGCGCAGTCCGGCTTCGACGGCAGAACGCTTGGGCAGATGGCGGGGCTGCTCGGCGTGTTCAGCGGCTCGCGTGGCGGCGCAGCCGCGGGCACGGTCGGCGGCACCGCGGTCGGCTCGGTGCATTCCGACGAGTCCACGAGCGTGTGGGTGATCGGCATGCGCTACAAGATCATCGACGCGCAGACGACCGAGCAGGTCGCTCAAGGCTACACCGAGGAGAAGATGGAGATCGGCGCCACCTCGTCGGGCGCGCTCGGCGTGCGGGAATCGCAGCAGGGCGGCGTCTCGCTCGACACGATGGTGCAGCGGCTGGTGCAGAAGAGCGTCTGGGAAATCGACAGCAAGTACAAGTGAGCTGACAGCGCGGGCGTGCACACGACGCCGGCGTGCCGCCGGCGTCGCCGTTTCTTGGCACGGCAGGGAGCCTCCAGTGGCCGACATCGAGATGCTGGGCAAGTACGAGGTGCGCCGGGAGCTCGGGCGCGGCGCGATGGGCGTCGTCTACGAAGGCTACGACCCGCTGATCAAGCGCCGGGTCGCGCTGAAGACGATCCGGCCCGAGCACCTGCACAGCGAGGATGCGGCGGCCATGCTCGCGCGATTCCGCCGGGAGGCCCAGGCGGCAGGGCGGCTGTCACACCCCAACATCGTCCCGATCTACGACTACGGCGAGGAGGCCGGGCTGTCGTACATCGCGATGGAGTTCGTCGCGGGGCGCGAGCTCAAGGCGAGCTTCGACGCGAACGAGCGCTTCCGCCCGACCGACGTCGTGCGCATCATGGGGCAGATTCTCGCCGCGCTCGACTACTCGCACCGCCAGGGCGTGGTCCACCGCGACATCAAGCCGGCGAACATCTTCCTGCTGGACGACGGAAGCGTGAAGGTCGCCGACTTCGGCATCGCCCACGTCGAGTCGTCGAGCCTGACGCAGGTGGGCTCGGTGCTCGGCACGCCGAGCTACATGTCGCCCGAGCAGATCCTCGGACTGCCCGTCGACGGGCGCTCGGACCTGTTCTCGGCCGGCGTCGTCCTCTACCAGTTCCTGACCGGAGAGCGGCCCTTCACCGGCTCGGCCGCCACGACGATGCAAAAGGTGCTGCAGGAAGACCCGTTGCCGCCCTCCACGCTCAACGTTCAGGTGCTCCCGGTCATGGACGCCGTCGTGCGCAAAGCGATGGCCAAGCGGGCCGAGGCGCGTTTTCAGAGCGCGGGGGAGTTCGCCGACGCGATGCGGGCCGCGGCGGCATCGACCGAAACGAGTCCGGCGAGCGCCGCGAGCGCCGAGACGACCTGGATCGCCGCGACGGGCGCACCCGCGGCGGTCGCTGGGAAGCCCGCACCGGCTGCGACCTCCGGAAGACCCGGGCTGACGATCGGCGCGGGTGCGCAACCCACGGTCGTGCGCGGTGCGCCGGCGCCCGCCCCCGCGCCAGCCGCTGCCGCGGCCGTAACCACTCACGCTACTGCGGTGCCCGACGCGGCCGGGTCAGCCCCGAGGCAGCCGCGCAACGTCGCCGCACTTGGGGCGCTGATCGCCTTCGCCATCGTATCGGCGCTCGCCGCCGGGTGGGCCATCGTGCAGCGCCCGACCGACGCCGGCAAGCCGGCGCGCAGCGCCGCTCGCTTCGGGGCCGGGTGCGTCCCCTGCGGCCACGCCACCCGCGTCGCCCTCCTCCTCGCCCTCCCCCGCTCCCGCCCGCGCTGCCGGCGACGCGCTCCCGCCCCAGTCCGTCCCGGCGTCGGGCCCACCGCTCGAGCCGGGAACGATGACCCTCGCGGCCGTTGGACTCGTGGACCCGACCGAGCCCCGGTACCAGGCCGACAAGGCGCTGCTGCAGAGCGAGCTGCGCGCGGACTCGCGCAGCCAGCTGGTGGAGAAAGCCGTGGCGCTGCTCGTCGACCCGAAGTCGATCGCGGCGAACTACGAACTCCTGCAGCGCCGCGTGCTCGGCAACAGCGGCAGCTTTGTCCGCACGGTGATCCGCGAGAGCGAGCCGCAGCTCGGCAAGGACGGCCTGCTGTCGATCACCACCGAGGCGGTCGTGAACGTCCGAGCCATCCAGAAGGCGCTCAACCAGATGTCGCGCGAGGAACGCGTCGAATTCATCCGCGCGAGCGGCGACCCGAGGATCTCGGTGCAGATCGACGTGCGCGACGCAGACCGCGCCGACGCGCCCGCGATACCGTCCCCGGTGGCGGAAAACCTCCTCAAGGAGCGGATCAAGTCCTTCGGCTTTCGCATGTGGTCCGACCGCGGTGCCGCGGCATCCCCGCCGGACTTCAGCGTGCAAGGTGAGGCCCGGATCAAGAGGATCTCGCTGCGATTGCAGGCCTCCGGGCTGACGGTGACCAAGTACGCGTTGACCTCGTGGACCGTGAAGTGCGTCGATCGCGTGACGGGCGAGGAAATCTACTACAACACGACGCTGCCCAAGGGCGTCGGCACCTGGGCGAGCGAAGAAGACGCGCTGCGCGCCATCGGGGCGAAGATAGCCGATGAGTTCTCACGCGACCTCTTCCTGCAGCACGCCCACGTGAGCGGCCGCAGGGTCACGCTCCACGTCGAAGGCATGCCCGACGCCGCTGCGGAAGTCCTGCTCGCACGCGAGCTCGTCGGCCTGCCCGAGGTGCTGGCCGCGAACCCGCGGGCGACCGCGAAGCCGCGCAGCTACGACCTGCTGCTCGCGGGCTCCGGCGCACCGGGCGATCTGGTCGCGGCGAGCGTGCTGAAGCCGCTGAACGCCAAGCTCGGGCAGCCGTGCCTCACGCTCGGCCGCATTGCCGGCGACGAGGTCGCCGTGACCTTCGAGCGCCGCTGCGCGGAAGCGCAGGTGCTCGCCCGCCTCGAGACCTACCCTCCGGCGGGGCTCTACGGCGCGCCGCCCGCCCGGCAGCGGGCGGTCGTCAAGAACCCCGAGACGCTGCGCAAGCTGTCGACTACGACGTAGGCCGGGCGGGGTCGGAGTCCGGCGCGAGGCGCGAGAGAATCCCGGGGATGTCGCCCCCGCCTCCCGCCGTAAACTGCCTCGACCTCCACCACCTTGACCGCGACCGACGATCGCGTTAGCTTGGTTGCCGCGCCGCCGCCGGCATCGCACGATCCGCAGCCCTGCCCTGGCGCAGCCGCTGCGCGCTCACGTACCCGTCCTGGTTGCCCCAGGCCGCCGCGTGACATCGGCCTGCGAGCGCGCCGCGAGCCGGGCACCGTCGAAGTGCCAAGGCAACGCCACCAAGTGCCTGAGGAGGAAGAATGCAGAAATCGCTTCACATCAGCCCGGACAAGTGCACCGGCTGCCTGCAGTGCGAGATGGCGTGCAGCTACGAAAACTACGGTGTTTTCAATCCTGCGAAATCGCGGATCAAGGTGTTCGACTTCGAGCACAGCGGCCGCAAGGTTCCCTACACCTGCACGCAATGCGACGAGGCGTGGTGCCTGCACGCCTGCCCGGTCGAGGCGATCAAGGTCGACAAGACGAACGGCGCCAAGATCGTGCTCGACGACGTCTGCGTGGGCTGCAAGGTCTGCACGATTGCCTGTCCCTTCGGCACGATCAACTACGTGCAGGCGACCGGCAAGGTGCAGAAATGCGACCTCTGCGGCGGTGACCCCGCCTGCGCCACCGCGTGCCCGACCGGCGCGATCACCTACATCGACGCCGACTGGACCGGACTTGCGCGCATGAAGCAATGGGCGGACAAGGTCGGCAACCAGCCGCAACCGCGCGCATAAGGAGGGCGACCATGGCCTGGGCCGGAAAGATTCTGCGCGTCAACCTGACCGCGGGAACCTGCACCGCGGAACCCCTCAACATGGAATGGGCGCACGAGTACATCGGGCAGCGCGGACTCGCGACCAAGTATTACACCGCGGAAGTCGAGGCCAGCGTCGACCCGCTGTCCCCCGCCAACAAGATCATCTGGGCGACCGGGCCGTTGACCGGAACGATGGCGTCCACCGGGGGTCGCTACTCGGTCATCAGCAAGGGCGCGCTGACCGGCGCCATCGCGTGTTCGAACTCGGGCGGTTACTGGGGCGCCGAGCTCCGGATGGCCGGCTGGGACATGATCATCTTCGAGGGCAGATCGCCGAAGCCGGTCTACCTGTTCATCGAGGACGACCGGCCGCAGTTGCTCGACGCCGACTGGCTCTGGGGCAAGTCGGTGTGGGACACCGAGCCCGCGATCCGGAACCGACACCAGGATCCGCAGATCCGCGTGAGCTCGATCGGCCGCGCGGGCGAGACCGGGTGCCTGTACGCGGCAGTCGTCAACGATCTCCACCGCGCCGCCGGCCGCTCTGGCGTGGGCACGATCATGGGCAGCAAGAACTTGAAGGCGATTGCCGTCCGCGGGACGCTCGGTGTGGGCAACCTGCGCGATCCCAAGGCGTTCATGCAGGCGGCGACCGCGGCCAAGAAGGTCCTCGCCGACAACGCGGTGACCGGGCAGGGGCTGCCCAAATTCGGCACCCAGGTGCTGATGAACGTGATCAACGAGATCGGTGCGCTGCCGACCCGCAATCACCGCGACGTGCAGTTCGAAGGCGCGAAGGACATCTCCGGCGAAGCGATGCACGAGCCGCGCAAGACCGACGGGAAGCCGAACCTCGTCACCAACTCGGCGTGCTTCGGCTGCACGATCGCCTGCGGCCGCATCGCGAAGATCGACGAGACCCATTACACGGTGGAGAACCGCCCGCAGTACTGGGGCGCGTCCGGCGGGCTCGAGTACGAAGCGGCGTGGGCGCTCGGCTCGGCCAACGGCGTCAACGACCTCGAAGCGCTGACTTACGCCAACTTCGTCTGCAACGAGGACGGTTTCGATCCGATCTCCTTCGGCGCCACCGTCGGCGCCGTGATGGAGCTCTACGAGATGGGTGTGCTCACCAGGGAGCAACTCGGCATCGAAGCCCCGTTCGGGTCGGCGAAGGCACTGACCTATTTTGCGGAGATCACCGCCAAGGGCGAAGGCTTCGGCAAGGAAATCGCGCAGGGTTCGAAGCGCCTCACCGCCAAGTACGGCCATCCCGACCTGTCGATGAGTGTCAAGGGCCAGGAGTTCCCCGCCTACGATTCGCGCGGCATCCAAGGCATGGGCCTCGCGTACGCGACTTCCAACCGCGGCGCATGCCATTTGCGCGGCTACACGGTCGCTTCGGAAGTGCTGGGCATCCCGGTCAAGACCGACCCCTTGGCGACCGAGGGCAAGGCTGGTCTCACCAAGGCGTTCCAGGACGCCACCGCGGTCTTCGATTCGTCCGGCGTGTGCATTTTCACGACCTTCGCCTGGACGCTCGCCGACCTGCAGCCGCAGCTCGCCGCCGCCTGCTCCGAAGAGTACACGATGGACAGGCTGGCGTGGATCGGCGAGCGCATCTGGAACATGGAGCGCGATTTCAACAATCGCGCGGGCTTCACGCACCAGGACGACACGCTGCCCAAGCGCCTGCTCACCGAGCCCGCCAAGACCGGCCCGGCGAAGGGGCTGGTCAATGGCCTCGACAAGATGCTGCCCGAATACTATGCGCTACGCGGCTGGGACGACAAGGGCCAGCTCAAGCCCGAGACGCGCACCCGCCTCGAACTGTGACCTGACGCCCTGGCGTCGCGTTGCCATCGTGGTCCACGGGCGGCTCATGGCAGCCGCCCGTTTCGCCCATGGAGACCGGCATGAGACACGTGATCCTCGGCAACGGACCCGCCGGCGTCATCGCCGCGGAGACGATCCGCAAACACGCGCCGAACGACGCCATCCTGCTTGTCGGTGACGAGCCCGAGCCGCCGTACTCGCGGATGGCGATTCCCTACCTGCTGATGAACCAGATTAGCGAGGCGGGCACCCACCTGCGCAAGGATGCCGGGAACTTCGCGCGCCAGCGCATCGACCTCGAGCACGCGCGGGCGACCGGTGTCGACACCGAGGCGCGGGTGGTGCGGTTCGCCGATGGACGGTCCGTGCCGTTCGACGCGCTGCTGCTTGCCACCGGCGCCGCGCCGGTTCGACCGCCGATGCCCGGTTTCGATCTCCACAGCGTGCTCGCCTGCTGGACGCTGGCCGATGCGCGCCGGATCATGGCGATCGCGGTCCCCGGCGCGCGCGTGGTGCAGATCGGTGCCGGCTTCATCGGCTGCATCATCCTGGAAGCGCTGGCAGCGCGCGGCGTGAGCCTCGCGGTCGTGGAGACCGGCGACCGCATGGTGCCGCGGATGATGGGCAGGACTGCCGGCGACATGATCCGGCGCTGGGTCGAAAGCAAGGGGGTGACCGTGCACACGTCGACCCGCGTCGAGGCGATCGATGCGGGCGATCCACTGTCGGTCCGGCTATCGACCGGCAGCCGGCTGCCCGCCGACCTCGTGATCTGCGCCACCGGGGTCCAGCCCAGCATCGCCTTTTTGGAGCATTCGGGCGTCCGTTGCCTGCAGGGCGTGCTGACCGACGAACGCATGCAGACCAATGTCCCCGGCGTGTTCGCCGCGGGCGACTGCGCGGAGGCCTTCGACGTGGCATCCGCCCGGACCATCGTATCGGCGATTCAGCCCAACGCCGCTGAGCAAGCGTATTGCGCCGGGATGAACATGGCAGGCAAGCGCGCCGAGCTGCGGGGGGTGACCCAAATCAACGTTCTTGATACGCTGGGCCTCATCTCGGCGTCCTTCGGCCAATGGCAGGGCGCACCCGGTGGCGAGCACGCCGAACTGACCGACGAGGCGAGTTACCGCCACCTGCGGCTGGAATTCGCCGGCGACGTGCTGGTGGGATCGAACGCGATCGGCCTCACCGAGCACGTTGGCGTGCTGCGCGGGCTGACCCAGTCGCGAGTCCGCCTGGGATTGTGGAAGGATCGCCTGATGCGCGACCCGCTCCGCTTCCCCGAAGCCTACCTGGCCTGCGCCCAGGCGCAGCAGGCGCGCGGCGTGCCGCTGCGCTAGACGGCGGGCGCGAGCACCCGCCGTGGAGATCACGCTCAAGCTGTACGCGACCCTCTCCGACTACCTGCCGCAGGAGCTCGATGGCCGGCAGCGGGCGCACAACCAGCTCGTGCTCGAGGTTCCGGAAGCGACCACGGTGCAAGACGTGATCGAACGGTTTCGGCTTCCGCAGCGGCTCGCCCATCTCGTGCTGGTCAACGGCACCTTCATACAGCCTGCGGCGCGGGCGACGCACCCGCTACAGCCGGGCGATGCGCTGGCGATCTGGCCGCCCATCGCCGGTGGATGACGCGGCGCGACGGGCCGGTCGATGATGCATCGCGAAATGGGTTGCACGCGCGATGAGTTCCTGCGCAGCCTGCCGGCCGCCGTTCGCCACGCGCCGCTGCTGATCGACGGCAACCGGATCGCGTTCCCGACCCACGGTGGGCGGGTCGAGATGACGCTCGCGGAGCGCCCGGCGCGCCGCCTCGGCGCGCTCGCCCTGCCGGTGCTCGCCGTCTCCTTCGCGTTCTGCGGTCTCGACGACCGCGCCCGCGAAGATTTCCTAGCCTATTTCGACCTCTGCACGCGCCGCGGCGGTGGCTGAGCGCCGGGTCGGCCGCGGCAACGCGCGGCGCCCGCTTTCCCAGCCACTTGGCTTAGAATGCACCCCGACGAAGTCCCGTCGGCGCGCGCCGCCCGCAGCCGCCGCCCCCGCCCATCCCCACTCCCTCCAGGAGCATCCATGCCCGTACTCCGCCACGCCCTCGCCCCGCTGGTCGCCGGTTCCGCACTCGGCCTCGTCCTCGCAGCCCCGCCCGCCCTCGCCGGCAAGACGCTCGACGCGGTCAAGGCGCGCGGCGAGGTCGTCTGCGGCGTCAATACGTCGGCGCCCGGCTTCTCGTCCACCGACAGCAAGGGGCGCTGGCAGGGACTCGACGTCGACATGTGCCGCGCCGTCGCCGCGGCAGTCCTCGGCAGCGGCGACAAGGTCAAGTTCGTTCCGCTCAACTCGCAGCAGCGCTTCGCGGCCCTGCAGTCGGGCGAGATCGACATCCTCTCGCGCAACACGACGTGGACGCTGACCCGCGACGCCTCGCTTGGCATCGTCTTCGCCGGCATCAACTACTACGACGGCCAGGGGTTCATGGTGCCGAAGAAGCTCAAGATCGACAGCGCGAAGAAGTTGAACGGCGCGACCGTGTGCGTGCAGGCCGGCACGACCAGCGAAAAGAACGTCGCCGACTACTTCCTCGCCAACGGCATGAAGTACAAGTCGGTCGTGTTCGACACCGCCGAGGCGATCCAGTCGGCGTTCTTCGCCGGCCGCTGCCAGGTCTACACGACCGACATGTCCGACCTCGCCGGCGCCCGGACGCAGACCAACAAGCCCGACGATTACATGATCCTGCCCGACGTGATCTCGAAGGAGCCCCTCGGTCCGGCAGTGCGCCGCGGCGACGACGATTGGTTCGAAATCGCACGCTGGACGCTGTTCGCCATGCTCGAAGCCGAAGAGGCCGGGCTCACCCAGGCGAACGTCGACAAGATGAAGGCCGACAGCAAGGACCCTGCGGTACAGCGCCTGCTCGGCGTGAGCGAGGACACCGGCAAGCTGCTCGGGCTCGACCGCGACTGGGCCTACCGGATCGTCAAGCAGGTCGGCACCTACGGCGAGAGCTTCGAGCGCAACATGGGACCGAAGTCCGCGCTCGGCCTGCCGCGCGGCGTCAACCGGCTGTGGAACCAGGGCGGGCTCATGTACGCGCCGCCGGTGCGCTGACCGGCCGGGGCGTCGTCGCGCAGCGTCGCCTGGAACGCGGGGCCGCGGCGGTTGCCGGCAGCTGCGAAGCCCCTGCGCCCCGCCCGACCTCTCGATGCCACGCCCTGCGCGGACTGCGGTCCGGCACTTCCTGCGGACCCGGCATGGGCGCGCGTTCGCCTACCAGGCGCTGGCGCTGTGCGCGCTCGTCGCCATCGGCTGGTTTCTCTGGCACAACACCGCCGAGAACCTGGCCGAAAGGCAGATCCGTTCGGGCTTCGGCTTCCTCGGCCAGCCGGCCGGTTTCGACATCGGCGAGACGCTGATCGCGTATTCGTCGCGCGACAGCTACCTGCGGGCGTTCGCGGTCGGACTCGCCAACACGCTGCGCGTGGCGCTGGCCGGGATCGTCCTGGCGACGCTGCTCGGCACGCTGGTCGGCATCGGTCGCCTCTCGCGCAACGCCCTTCTGCGCGGCCTGTGCACCACCTATGTCGAGGTGCTGCGCAACGTTCCGCTGATCATCCAGCTCTTCGCCTGGTACCTCGTGATCACCGAGCTCCTGCCGCCGGCGACCGAGCCGTTGCGGATCGGGCCGTGGGTATTCCTGTCCAAGAGCGGGCTGCAGTTCCCGTTCCCCGAGTGGGCGATCGGCTGGGGCCTGGCGCTGGCCGGCATCCCGCTTGGCATCCTCGCCGCCCTCGCCTACCGGCAGTGGGCGCGGCACCGCCGCATGCGCACGGGCATCTCGCCGCCGGCCGGGTGGCCCGTCCTGCTGCTGCTGTTCGGAGCGCCGCTGCTGGGCTGGCGGGTCGGCGGCGCGCCCGCGCACTTCGACCTGCCGGCGGTGGGAGCCTTCGACATCGCCGGTGGCGCCGCGGCCACACCCGAGTTCCTGTCGCTGCTGACCGGGTTGACCGCGTTCACCGCCGCCTACATCGCCGAGAACGTGCGGTCGGGTGTGCTCGCCGTCCCGCGCGGCCAGACCGAAGCCGCGGGCGCGCTCGGCCTGTCGCGCGCGCTCACGCTGCGGCTCGTGCTGCTGCCGCAGGCGCTGCGCGTCATCGTGCCGCCGCTCACCAGCCAGTACCTCAACCTCACCAAGAACTCGTCGCTCGCCGTCGCCATCGGCTACCCGGACGTCGTGTCGGTCGCCAACACGTCGATCAACCAGAACGGCCAGGCGCTCGAGTGCGTGGTCTTGATCATGACCGTCTACCTCGCGATCAACCTGGTCACGGCCGCGCTGATGGGCTGGTACAACCGGCGGGTGGCGATTCCCGAGCGCTGACGTGAGCGCCCCGACCCCCTTCGTACCGCTGCCGTCGCGCCTGCCCCCCCGCGCCGCAGCGGGCATCGCCGCGTGGCTGCGGACCCAGCTCTTCGGCAGCGTTGGCAACGCCGCAACGACGCTGCTGATCGGCGGCCTCCTCGCGTACGCGCTGCCGGGCGCCTGGCGCTGGCTCGTCGGCAACGCCGTGTGGCAGGCGGACTACGGCGCCTGCCGCGCGCTCGACCACGCCGGCGCCTGCTGGGGCTTCGTCGCCGAGAAATGGCGCCTGATCCTGTTCGGCCGCTACCCCTACACGGAGCAGTGGCGCCCGCTTCTCGCCACCGCAATCGTGGTCGCGGCGCTGGTGGTCACCGCCGTGCCCGCGTGCTGGCGCCGCTGGCTCGCCGGACTGTGGACCGCGGCGCTCGTCGCGTTCTTCGTGCTCATGGGTGGCGGCCTGCTCGGCCTCTCCCCGGTGGACACGGGCCTGTGGGGCGGCCTGCCCCTCACCGTCCTGCTCACGCTCGTCGGCATGGGCGCGTCGATCCCGCTCGGCATCCTCCTCGCACTCGCCCGCCGGTCGGAGTTGCCGCTCCTGCGCGGGCTCGCCACGCTCTACATCGAGCTCGTGCGCGGCGTCCCGCTCATCACCGTGCTGTTCACCGCGTCGTTCGTGTTCCCGCTGCTGCTGCCGCACGGGATGCGCGTCGACGTGCTCACGCGCATCGCGCTCGGCATCGTCCTGTTCCAGGCGGCCTACATGGCCGAGGTCGTGCGCGGAGGCCTGCAGGCGCTGCCCAGGGGCCAGGTCGAGGCGGCGGCGGCGCTGGGGCTGTCGTGGTGGCGGATGCAGCAGAAGGTCATCCTGCCGCAGGCGCTGACCCTCGTCATCCCCAGCTTCGTCAACAGCCTGCTGTCGACGTTCATGGACACCTCGCTCGTCACCGTCGTCAGCATGTACGATCTCACCGGCGCGCTGCGGCTCGCCCTGGGCGACGCGCAGTGGCGCAACTTCTTCCTCGAAGGCTACCTGTTCGTCGCGCTGGTCTACTTCGCCTTCTGCTTCGCGATGTCCCGCTACAGCCACTGGCTCGAGCAGCGCCTCGGCCGCTGGACGCGCCGTTAGGGGACCGACACCATGCCAGAGAACGGCCCGATCATCCGCCTTGTCGGCGTCAACAAGTGGTTCGGCCACTTCCACGTGCTGAAGGACATCGACCTCGAGGTGGCGCGCGGCGAGCGCATCGTGATCGCCGGACCGTCCGGCTCGGGCAAGTCGACGCTGATCCGCTGCATCAACCGCCTCGAGGAGCACCAGGAAGGCACGATAGTCGTCGACGGCGTGACGCTGACCGACGACGTCAAGGCGATCGAGAAGATCCGGCGCGAAGTGGGCATGGTGTTCCAGCAGTTCAACCTGTTCCCGCACCTCACCGTGCTCGAGAACCTGCTGCTCGCCCCGCACTGGGTGCTCGGCCTGCCGCGCGCCGAGGCCGAGGCGCGCGCGCTGCAGCAGCTCACGCGCGTGCACATCGCCGAGCAGGCGCACAAGTATCCGGGCCAGATCTCCGGCGGCCAGCAGCAGCGGGTGGCGATCGCGCGCGCGATGTGCATGCGGCCGCGGATCATGCTGTTCGACGAGCCCACGTCGGCACTCGACCCGGAGATGGTGAAGGAGGTGCTCGACGTGATGATCGAGCTCGCCGAGGGCGGCATGACGATGCTGGTCGTCACCCACGAGATGGGTTTCGCGAAGTCGGTCGCCGACCGCGTGGTGTTCATGGATCAGGGGCAGATCGTCGAACAGGCGCCGCCGGAGGAATTCTTCGCCCATGCCCGGCACGAGCGCTCGCGCGCGTTCCTGAGCAAGATCCTGGGTTGAGGGGGAGCGGGGGTTGCGGTCAGGGCTGCCTGCGCGTGCCACGCCGGCGCCACGTGCCGCCGGCCGGCGCATCCTGCTCGCGATCGCGTGCGCGGCGCTGGCCGGCTGTGCGGCGATCGACGAGATGCCGCGCGGGCCGCGCGAGCGCCCGCTCACCGCCGCCGAGGGACGGGCTCGGGTCGCGCGCCTGCTGCCGGAGGCCGTCGTCGACCGCAACGGCTGGGCGACCGACATCTACGCCGCCTTCGCCACGCTGGACATCGCACCCACCGCCGAGAACATCTGCGCCGTCGTCGCGATCACGGAGCAGGAGTCCGGGTTCCGGGCCGATCCGTCCGTGCCCGGACTGCCGGCGATCGCCTGGCGGGAGATCGAACGGCAGCGGGAGCGCGCGGGCGTGCCCCGGCTCCTGCTCGACGCCGCGCTTGCGCTGCCGACGGGCAACGGCAAGAGCTACCGCGAACGCCTCGACACCGTGACGACCGAACGGCAGCTGAGCGACCTGTTCGAGGAGTTCATCGACATGGTTCCGCTCGGCCGGCGTTTCTTCGCCGACCGCAACCCGGTGCGCACGGGCGGGCCGATGCAGGTCAGCATCGCCTACGCGCAGGCGCACGCTGCGGCCAAGCCCTACCCCTACCCGGTGGTGACGAATCTGCGGCACGAGGTCTTCACCCGGCGCGGCGGAATGTACTTCGGCATCGCCCATCTGCTCGACTACCCGGCCGCGTACGAGCGGCCGCTCTACCGCTTCGCCGACTTCAACGCCGGCCACTACGCGAGCCGCAATGCCGCGTTTCAGAACGCCGTCACCCAGGTCTCGGGCGTGCCTCTGGAGCAGGACGGCGATCTCCTGCGCTACGCCGACGGCGAGCCGGCGCCCGAGCCGGGCGCGACCGAACTCGCGACGCGCACCCTCGCCGCCCGGCTTGCGCTCAGCAACGCCGACATCCGCCGCGACCTCGCCGCCGGAAAGACGCGTGAGTTCGAGCGGACCCGCCTCTACGCGCGCACGTTCGCGCTCGCCGACGCGCGCAGCACGGACCCGCTGCCGCGCGCAGTGATCCCGCGCATCCCGCTGCACAGCCCCAAGATCACCCGCCAGCTCACGACCGACTGGTTCGCGCAGCGCGTCGAGAGCCGCTACCAGGCCTGCCTCAAGCGCCGCCGCGAAGCGTAGGAATCGCGGTCGGTGCGGCCCGCGCGCCCCTCGCCCCCGCGCGGGGCCATCATCTCGCGCCCATCAGCGCCAGCAACACGCCGCCGGCGACGACGCTTGCGACCTGCCCCGCAGCGTTCGCGCCCATCGCGTGCATCAGCACGAAGTTCTCGAAGTCCTCCTTCTGCGCGACGCGCTGCACGACCCGCGCCGCCATCGGGAACGCGCTGATGCCGGCCGCGCCGATCAGGGGGTTGAACCGGCCGCCCGAGGCGAGATTCAGGACCTTGCCGAACAGGATGCCGGCGGCGGTGTCGAGCGCGAACGCGGCGATGCCGAGCACCAGGATCGCGAGCGTCGAGAGTTTGAGGAAATCCGCGCCGACCATCGTCCCGCCGATCGCGAGGCCGAGAAACAGCGTGACGATGTTGGCGATCTCCTGCGACGATGCCTTGGTCAGCCGCTCGACGGCGCCGGACTCCTTCATCAGGTTGCCGAGCATCAGCATGCCGATGAGCGGCGTGGCGAAGGGCACCAGCGTTCCCACGACGACGGTGACGACGATGGGGAACAGCACCCGCGTGCGCTTGCTGATCTTGCGCTGGCTGTACACCATCCGGATCGCGCGCTCCTTCTTGGTCGTCAGCAGGTACATCATCGGCGGCATGATCACCGGCACCAGCGACATGTAGCTGTAGGCGGCGACGGTGATCGGGCCCAGGAGGTGCGGCGCGAGGATCCCGCTCACGTAGATCGACGTCGGACCGTCGATCGCACCGATGATGCCAATCGACGCCGCCTCCTCGCGGCTGAAGCCGAAGGCGAGCGCGGCGAGCAGCGTGAGGAAGATGCCGAACTGCCCGGCGGCGCCCAGCAGCACCATGCGCGGGTTCTCGAGCAGCGGCCCGAAGTCGGTCAGCGCGCCGATGCCGATGAAGATCAGCAGCGGAAAGAGTTCGTTGCCCACGCCCGCGTGGTAGAGGATCTTGAGCATGCCCTCGTCGGCGATGAGCGGCGACAGCGGCAGGTTCGCGAGCATGCAGCCGGCACCGATGGGCACGAGCAGCAACGGCTCGTAGTCCTTGACGATGCCGAGGTAGAGCAGCACGAAGGCGACCACAAGCATGATCGCCGAGGGCAGCGAGAGGTTGGCGACCCCCTGCAGCAAAAGGTGGACGGTGTCGGCGCCGATCATCGCGCTAGGCCTCCCTGAAGCGGACGATCGGGTCGCCGTGGCCGACCGCCTGTCCGGCGGCGACACAGACCTCGGCGATCGTCGCGGCGCGCGGCGCCCGGATGACGTTGTTCATCTTCATCGCTTCGAGGGTGGCCACCGGCTGCCCGCGCTCGACGATGTCGCCGGCCGCGACGGCCACGTCGAGGATCACCCCCGGCATCGGTGCGTTCAGCGCCCCGCCGCCACCGCTGCCCGCACTCGTGCGCGGCGGCAGCCGCAGGCGCACCTCCGGGATGGGTGCGGCCGCGGGCTTCGTTCTGGTGCCCGCCGGTACGGCGGCGCTGCGGGCCGCGGCCGCGCGTCCGGGCTCGATCGCCGGCGTGATCGTCGCATCGGGGATGTCCTCGTCCCCCGCCAGGATGACGTCGTAGGCCTCGCCGCCGACTTTCACCTCGAACCGGTCGGCGCCGAGCTCCACGACGTCGAGATCGATGTCCTGGTCGCCAATCCTCAGCGTGTAGCGTCGCATTCAAGACTCCCCTTCGGACCCCGCGCGGAGCAAAGCCCCTCTCGTGCAACCGGACCCCGAGCCGGCTCAGCGCCCGCGCCGCTCCCAAGGCTGGTTCTGTCGCGCCCGGCCGCTCGCGACCCAGCGCGAGGCGTAGAGCAGGCTGCCGGGCCAGTAGCTGCGCATCGCCGGCGCGGCTTGAGCGCGGCGCACTTCCTTGTGCTTCAGCACCGCGATGAGTATCGCTGCGGCCAGGTCGGCCTCGACGCCTTGCGCGGTGGCGGCGCGCGCGCGCGCGGACCCGACCGCTGCGTCCACCGGAACCTCGGCAGTGACCGACGCGTCGGCGGCTGCCGGCGCCCCCTCGGAAGCCGTCGGGGCCGGCTCGCGGTCGAACTTGAGCACCAGCGTGAGCAGCCCCCAGAGCAACGCGAGCAGGCCGAACACGAGGCCCATGCCGAGCACCATCATCTGCAAACCCCAGCCCAGGTTGTTCACCGTCGCACCTCCGTATTCTCCCTGCGCGGCACGGGTGAGGCGCGCCGTCCGGCTCGGACAAGCAGCGCGACCCCGACGCTCACACTCAGGTGGGCCCCAGCCCGTGCTTCTTCGGCGGGTTCTGCTGCACCTTGGTGCGCAGCACCTCGAGCGCCCGAATGAGCCGCGGCCGGGTCTCGCGCGGCTCGATCACTTCGTCGACCTGCCCGACGTCCGCGGCGCGGTACGGATTGAAGAACTTCCCGCGGTAGTCGGCGATGAGCTCGCGCTCCTTCGCGGCCGGATCCGGCGCGTTTCCGACCTCGTCGCGATAGAGCACGCGCACCGCGGCCTCGGCCCCCATCACCGCGATCTGCGCCGTGGGCCAGGCGAACGCGAGGTCGGTGCGCATCTGCTTGGAGCTCATCGCCACGTAGGCGCCGCCCATTGCCTTGCGTGTGACGATCGATATCTTGGGCACCGTCGACTCGCAGTACGCGTAGATGATCTTCGCGCCGTGCCGGATGACGCCGCCATACTCCTGGTCGGTGCCCGGCAGGAACCCGGGGCAGTCGACGAACGTGACGACGGGCACGTTGTAGGCGTCGCAAATGCGGATGAAGCGCGCGATCTTGTCGCTGGCGTCGATATTGAGCGCCCCGGACATGAAGGCGGGCTGGTTGGCGACGACGCCGACCGAATAGCCGTCGAGCCGCGCGAACCCGACCACGGCGTTGGGCGCGAAATCGGGGTGGATCTCGAGAAAGCTGTCGCGGTCGAAGACCATCGCGATCGCGAAGCGCATGTCGTAGGGCTCGTTCTCGTTCTCCGGGATCAGCGTGTTGAGCGCCTCGTCCTCGCGGTCGGCCGCGTCGTAGCGCGCGATCTGCGGAGGATCCTCGTTGTTGTTCTGCGGCAGGTAACCGAGGAGCCGCTTGACGAGCTCCAGCGCTGCGGCTTCGCTGTGCGCCGTGAGATGCGCGACCCCGCTGCGGCGGGTGTGCACGTCGGCGCCCCCGAGGCTGTGCGCCGTCACGGCCTCGCCGGTCACCGCCTTGATGACCTCGGGGCCGGTCAGGAACATCGAGCTGCCGTCCGCCATGACGATGAAGTCGGTGAGCGCCGGCGAGTAGACGGCACCGCCGGCGCAGGGCCCCAGGATCAGCGAGATCTGCGGAATCACGCCCGACGCGATCACGTTGCGGACGAACACCTCGCCGTACGCGGCAAGGCTGCGCACGCCCTCCTGGATCCGCGCCCCGCCCGAATCGTTGAGGCCGATCAGCGGAATTCCGGCTTCGAGCGCCAGGTCCTGGATCCGGCAGATCTTGTTGCGACTGGACTTCCGAGAACGAGCCGCCCAGGACCGTGAAATCTTGCGCGAAGACCGCGACCCGGCGACCGCTCACCTTGCCGAACCCGGCGACGAGTCCGTCGCCCGGGTAGCGCTGGTCGGCGAGACCGAACTCGGACACGTTGTGCGTCGCGAGCGCGCCGAACTCCTGGAACGAGCCCTCGTCGAGGAGCAGCGCAAGCCGCTCTCGCGCCGTCAGCTTGCCCCGCGCGTGCTGCTGCTCGATGCGCTTCCTGCCTCCCCCCAGCACCGCGCGGCCGCGCATCTCGCGCAGCGTCGCCAGGTGATCCTGCTTGGTTTCCTCCGCCATCGCGCCCCCTTGCCAAAACACGATCCGCAGTATAGACAGGAGTCTTGCCCGCCGTCACTTGGCGAAGATCAAGATATCGTCATTGCCGCGCGCTGGCGCAGTGGCGACACCCCGCTGCCTCGTCAGTCCCGCGCGACAGGATGCCGCGGCGCGGGCGGTACATCGCCCACTTCCTCACCGCCGCACCGCCGCCACGACCTGATGGCCCCTACGCCGCTTCCCGTTCGTCCGCGCCGCGGCCCTGCTGCTCGTCGCCGCCGCGGCGCCCGCGGCGGCGCCCGCGGCGGATTCCGCCTCCACCGCGGCGTTCACGGTGCAGCACGGACACCTGCCATCGGTAAGCGGCTGCCGGAACGACTACACGCTCCACCGGCCCGCACGCGTCGACTCGGGGCTCGCGGTGATGATCGTGCCCGGGTTCATGCGCGACCGCGACCGGATGCGCGGCTGGGCCGGCGAGATCGCGATCGCGGCATGACGGCCGTGACGATGGACTTCTGCCAGCCGACGGCGTTCGACGGCCGGCACGCCGAGAACGCGCGCGACATGATCGCCGTGCGCGAGGCGCTGGGCTTCGAGGCGATCGTCTACGTCGGCCACTCGGCCGGCGGGCTCGCGTCGCTGCTCGCCGCCGCGGAGGATCCCGCCGCGCGGGGAATGCTGCTGCTCGATCCGGTCGATTTCGGCGACCTCGCCGAAGACGCGGCGCGACGCGCGGTCGTGCCGGCGCTGGTGCTGCTGGCGAAGCCCGGCCTGTGCAACCTCCGCCGTAACATCCGCCATGCGCTGCCGAACCTCGCCCGGGCCACGGTCGTCGCCGTCGCCGGGGCGAGCCACTGCGACTTCGAATGGCCGCCCGACGGCCTCTGCCGCGCCGCCTGCGATTTCGGCAGATGGGGGCGCGACGCGCGGCTGCGGTCGGAGCGGGAAATCCGCGCGCTGGGACTCGGGTTCCTCGACGCGCTGCGGGCCACGGCCGAGGCAACCCCGGGGGACGACGAACGGCACGCCCACTGACCGGCCCCCGGGCAGAAAAGCCCGCCGTACCGCCGCCGACGCCCGGGGCGGCGCGGAGACGGAAGCAGCGCGCGCCTGCGTACAGTGTTGCGGGAAGTGGTCGCGAATCGCGCGGCGCCGGAACATCAGCGTCGGCGCCACGGTCAGCCGCGGGCCGGGCATCACGCCGGCGAGAAAGCGCCTTCCACCCCCAGCGCCCGGCTGCGCGCGCGCTCGATGTGCCCGGCCATCGCCGCCGCCGCGCGCACCGGGTCGCGCGTGCGCAGCACCGCGATCACCGCGAGGTGCTCGTCCATCACCGGCACGACCAGCGCCGCGTCGATTCGCGTCTGCGCCTGCCGGATCAATCGGATCTTGAGCGAATTGACGCGATAGCAATTGCTGACGATCTCGTTGCCGAGCGCGTCGACGAGCGTCGCGTGCATGCCGTCGTCGGTCGCCTGCGCCCGGGCGATCAACGCCGGTGTCACAACCTTCGCGGCGGCCGCGCGTACGGCGAGATGGGCTTCCTGCAGGCGCTCGAACTCGGCCTCCGGTGCGTTCTGCGCGAATGCCGCCGCCGCTTCGCGTTCGAGAATCAGCCGGAACTGGAATACGTTGCGGATCAGGTTGACGTCGACCTGCGCAACCAGGATGCCCGCTGCGGCACGGTGCGAATGAGGCCGTCGGGCTCGAGCCGCGGAATCACCTCGCGGATCGCACCGAGCGACATGCCCGTGATCTCGCAAAGCTCACGCTGCGAGACGAACTGGCCGGCGCGGATCTCGCGCGAGAGCAGGCCGCGCGTGAAACGCTGGTACGCTGGTCGCGAAGCGTCATGGGCGTAGCGTCGGGACGATGCATGGCCGGCGGCGCGCCGGCGCCCCCCTCCAGCACGGCGTCGAGCGCCGCGCCGAGCCGGGCGCAGGTCGCGGCGTCGATCGGCACCAGCGGCGGGGCGGTCCGCAGGAAGCTCGTGTCCTTCGCCCGGTGCGCGACCAGCGCCTTGACCGCCGGGGTCACCGGCAACTCCAGCAGCGTGTCGACGAGCGCGGCAACGCCGGGCGCGTCGGTGCCGTCGTCGACCATCGGGCGCAGCAGGCGGGCGCAGAAGTTCGAGAAGCCGTTGATCGCGCCGCTGCCGCCGTGGCGCACGGCGCGCGCGAGCTGGCGCTCGTCGCCAACCAGCACGTGGAGTCGCGGGTGGTCGGCGAGGTAGCGCTTCGTCGTCGCCCAGTCGCCGCTCGAGTCCTTGATGCCGGCGATCACGCCCGGGAACGCGCGCGCGAGCCGGCCGATGAGCGCGGAGGAGAGCGGGACCGCGGTCACCGACGGGATGTGGTAGAGGATGACCTCGCGCGGCGCCCGGCAGCGCTCCAGCACCATCGAGAACCAGCGATACAGACCCTCGTCGCCCACGCCCTTGAAGTAGAACGGCGGTGCGAGCAGCAGACCGCGCCCGCCCGCGTCGAGCAGCTGGTTGGCCTGGGCCACCGCCTCGTCGACCGCGGCCGACGCGACCCCAACGAGCACCTGCCGCGCAAGGTCGAATCCGGCGCCGGCGACGTGGTCGAGCGCCGCCGCCCGCGCGGCGAGCCCCACCGACGCGCCTTCGCCGGTGGTTCCGAAGAGCGTGATCGACGCGCAGCCCTCGTCGAGGCAGCGCCGCGCGTGCGCGACGAGCCGCGGGTGATCGACGCCGCCGTCGGCGGCGAAGGGCGTGATCAGCGCGCACCCCAGGCCGAAGCGCTGCTCGCGCGGGCGCATCGCGGGCGGGGCGGACGGGGTGCGAAACTCTTCCATCGGCGAGCCGTGGCCGCAGCACGCGGCAGTGAGGGCGCTGGCTGGCACACAGTAACATGTTAGCCTGTGCGCAACAAGGGCCGCTCTTGTCCACCATGGCATGAGTCTGAAGGGGGGGTCGTGTCTCCAGGGGGAAGTGCGTCTGCAGTGAGTACGAATGTCGCCGCGCGCGTGGCCGGGGACGAGGTCCTGCCCGTCGCCAACGCGGACCTGCGCGAATCGGCGAACAGCAAGTGCTGGCCGGTGCAGGAACGCTTCGCGTCGCGCCTCAAGAGGTGCGATGCCGCTCGCAGGCCTGTCGCAGTCCGACGTCGTCGCCGAGACCGGGCATCGCTTTCGCGTTCGGGGCCCACGGGCTCCACACGACCGTCGTGCGGGAGCCCTCCTTCCGCGGGCCGGGAACGCGGGGCGAGAATGCTCAATCGTACCGGTTCCAGGCCGTCCTGGCCGCCTCGATCATTTGCAGCACGCGGTCCCCGGCGCGAGCGTCGGGCACGCCAACGCCGGATTCCACCGTGATCGCCCGCAACCGCGGGGTCCGCCACAGGACCGCCTCGAGCACTTCGAGCGTGGACGGCGGGCAGGGCGTCGCCGCGAAGAAGGCGCCGGGCGGCGGTTCCCAAGTCGAGGCGCGGACGCGGATTTCGACGACGCGCGCGAGCTCGACGCGGTCGAGCAACGCAAGCGGGTCGACGCCGCGGTCGATCGCGCTCTCCACCACGCTGTCGAAGTCGAGCGCGATGCCGCAGCCCGTCGCGGCACAGAGGCGATGGAGCAGGGTCGGCTCGCTCACGTCCTGCCGCGGCACGCCGCGGGCATCGATACCCGTCTCAAGCAGCAGCGGGACCGGCAGCCGCGCCTTCACCTCGCGGACGTGCTCGACGACCCGCTTGAGCGCGTCACGATCGCCGGGCGAGGGTGTCGCCGCGCCGTGGCGCGCGCAGCCCGCCACTTCGGCGGCGAGGACGAGCTGCGCGCTGAACCAGCGGACGTCGTAGCGGGCAGTCCGTTCGGCGAGGCACGAAAGGCGCGCGCGGTCACGGGCGGCGTCCCCGCCGACGGCGAGCACGGGACCGCGGACCACCCATGGCAGGTCGCCCCCGATCGCCGTCGAGGACGTGGGTTGCGGAGTAGATCGACGCCCGCTGCCCGCCACCGGCGCGTGAAACGCCCGGCGAGGGCTCCTCCGGCGCCACGCAGAGGTAATCGATCGCCTCGCGGTGCCGGGCCACGAAGCCGCGCAGCGCCGGCGTGAAACGCAGACCCACGCCCAGCCGGACGGGTGCCGCCGCGGCGGACCGCGCGGGCGACTGCCGCTGGAGTGCGGAGGTGGTGTACGCTGGGAACATCGTCGTCTCCGGTGAAACGGGTCGCGGGGCCCGGCCTCGGACCCCGCCGTCGTGGCCATGCCGATGAGGCCCGCACCGACACCGTCACGGACACGCTACGCCGGTGCGCCCGTTCCCGCCGCCGCGGATTCGGCCCCCGCGTTGCCGAAGATTCACCCGCTGTCGCCGCCGCGCTTCGGGGACGGGCGTTCGGGGACCCCCGAGCCGGAGCGTCGCGGCGGCGGCGAAACGTTCGCCGCCGCTCTGACGCTGCCGGTGCGCGAGCGGCCCCGGCGGCGCTCCCACACCTGGCACCGATACCCGGGATCGAAGGCGCTACGGCGACGCGGTGCGTCGCGGCGGACGAGTGACCGGGCACGAAACATGCGAGCCGAAGACCGTTGCGGCTGCGCCGCGGGTTCGCTCGGCCGCACGCCTCGCTGAGGCAGTCGCATCCCTGCCGCGCGCCACGTGTTCGCCGCCGAGCGGAACGGCACGAAGAAAAGCCTTGACGCACCCGATGTCGATGTCATAATCCATGGAAAACACAAGGGCCCGAACAAAAGGGGCCGCATCCGACGTGCCGGTTCCGGTGTCGGCAGCGATCGACCGCCCGACCCCACACTCGAGGAGGTCCCGGTTGAAGAAGAGGAGCGAAAGGCGCCAGCCCGCGCCTCCTCCGCCAGTTGGCGGAATGCCGATGGCTGAAAGCGAAGAACGCGACGCAGTGACACTGCCGGCGATCATCGCCGGCGCGTTCGAGCGCATCAACATCCGGCTGCGCGCCCGCATGCTGGGCCGGCTCCTGGCCAAGGTGGGGCCGCTCGCGCTCTCGGTGGTGGGCGGCGGCGCGTTCGCCAAGTACGTGGCGCAGGCGCGGTGGCCCGAGATCCCGGTCTCGTTCGAGGACGCCGCCCGTGCCACTTCGTCGCAGGTGCACGAGCTCGTCCGCTACGTGCAGCACAGCAATCCCCAACTCGTGAGCCAGCTGCTCGACGTGCTCGCACGCGACACGGCCACGATCGCCGCGCTCGGGGCGTCGGTCGCCGCGCTGACGGTGCGCCGTCTCTCCGCGCCGCAGACGCGCGTCGGGCGCGCGGGTGTTGATTCGGCGCGCAGCGTGAACGCCCCGTAGGAGCGGCGTCAGGCGCGACGGCGCCGCAGCTCAGGTCGAAGCGCCGGCGAGGTAGATCCGGCTGTCCGCCAGGAAGTGAGGACCGGCGTCGGAGCGGACGGCGGTGCCGACGCCGTCGGCCGTCAGGACCTCGAGCAGCAGCGCGCTTGGCACCCCACCGTCGATGATGTGCACCGAACGTACGCCCTCGCGCACCGCCTGCAGTGCGGCGGTGAGCCGCGGCTGCATCCCGCCGCGAACCGTGCCGTCGACCAGGAGCCCCTCGGCCTCGCTGGCGGTCAGCACGTAGGCAAGCTCGCCGTCCCGGCCCTGTACGCCGGGCACGTTGGTCATCAGCACCAGCTTTTCGGCGCGCAGCGCCCGCGCGAGGCGGCCGGCGACGATGTCCGAATTGATGTGGTAGGCAGTGCCGTCGTCCCCCACCCCGATCGGCATGACCACCGGGATGAAACCCCGTGTCAGCAGCAGCGTGACGAGGTCGACGTCGATGCGCTCGACGTCGCCGACCAGCCCCAGATCGATCGGGGCCCCCGCCGCGCCGCCGACCGGTGCCGCCATCCGGCGGGCGCGGATGAACCGCCCGTCCTGACCGTTGAGCCCGATCGCCCGCCCCCCGTGCCGGTTGATGAGTCCGACGAGTTCCTGATTGAGCTCGTCGAGCACCATCTCGACGACGTTCATCGTCGCCTCGTCGGTGATCCGCATGTCCTCGTGGCGTCGCACCGGCAGCCCCATCTGGGCGAGCAGGGCGTCGATCCGCCAGCCGCCTCCGTGCACCACGATCGGGTTCATCCCGACCAGGCGCAGCAGCGCGACGTCCCGGGCGAACCCCTCCTTGAGCACGGGGTCCGCCATTGCTCCGCCGCCGAGGCGAACGACCAGCGTGGTCGCATGGTAGGCGCGGATGAAGGGCAGCGCCTCGGCCAGGACACGTGCCTTCTGCGCTGCGGAAACCGACGAGGGCTGGATCATGTGAGCGACGCAGGGTGGACGTTGGGACCCGCACCGGGGCGGCATGCCGTGACGAGAGCATAGCGTCGAAGCCGCGCCCAGTCACCTCCCTGCCCAGCGATTCCGCAAACGACAAAAAACGTCATACTGTGCCGGACGACGCCGGAAATGCGACATCGCGTCGCACTTATGCGCCGTATTGACGCATTTGTCACAGCGCAGGGTGTTGCAGGAAAACAAAACTCACGATTGACATTGACGCAGCGCAGCGTCCGATGCCTCGTCCTGCAGGATAATTGCTTCGTCACCCCATGTGACCCCGCGGCGTGAATTGCTGTGGTTTTGACCAGGCTGCGACTTTCCAAGGAAGTTCCGCGGCAGAAAGGAAACATTGTATGAAGCTGGTATTGTTGGCGCTGGCCCTGATCGCGGTCGTCCGGCCGGAGCATTTCGTCCCGGTCGCACTGCCCGCCGCGATCGTTCTCGGCGCGTTGTTCCTGATCGACCGAGGCTACGAAGGCTTCAGGGGGCTCGTGCAGTCGGCGGTCAAGGGACTGCTGATCGCGATGACGCTGATCGCGATCGTCCGACCCGAGCATCTCCTTCCGGTTGTCGCTGCGCTCGCGGCCGCCGCCTCGCTGCTGGCGCTCGCCGTGCTGACGTTGCGATTGTGGCGCGCCGACGAGCGGACCGTCCGGCGGTCCGAGCCTGCCGAGGGCAGCCGGCCCGCGCTGCACGATCACCCCGCCGTCTGAGGACGCAGGGATGACCCGGCTCCGGCGCGCGCACCGCATCGTCGCGCGGCGGCGCCACCCGCGCCGCCGCGGTGCCACGTTCCGGAGCGAGCCTTCGCCCGCTCTTTTCTTTTTCGTAGCGAGCGGGGCGGACGCCGCGCCCGCATTGCTTCGAGCGAAATCCCGACCCCCTCGCGCTGTGAGGTGGGCCGGCGCGATGGAGATCCCGATGTCCACACCCTACTTTCCCGCGTGGCAGGTGCGTACCGAAGGCGTGATCGCGCCCGACGAGCGGCTTCCGTGGCCGCAGACGCTGGCGATGGGCGTGCAGCACGTCGTCGCGATGTTCGGGGCGACGGTGCTCGCCCCGCTCCTGATGGGCTTCGACCCCAACGTTGCGATCCTGATGTCGGGGATCGGCACCCTGCTCTTCTTCGTGCTCGTCGGCGGACAGGTGCCGAGCTACCTCGGCTCGAGCTTCGCGTTCATCGGCGTCGTCGTCGCCGCGACGGGCTACGCGGGCCAGGGGGCGAACCCCAACATCGGCGTAGCGCTCGCGGGCATCATCGCGGCGGGCGCGCTCTACACGGCGATCGGGCTCGTCGTGATGGCCGCGGGAACGCGGTGGATCGAGCGGCTGATGCCGCCGGTCGTCACCGGCGCCGTCGTCGCGGTGATCGGCCTCAACCTCGCGCCCATCGCGGTCAAGGGCGCCACGGCCAACGGCTTCGACGCCTGGATGGCGCTGGTGACGATCCTATGCGTCGGTAGCGTCGCCGTCTTCACGCGCGGCATGCTGCAGCGCCTGCTCATCCTCGCCGGGCTGCTGCTCGCCTACCTCGTTTACCTGCTGCTCGCCAACGGCCTGGGCCTGGGCGAGCCGATCGAGTTCGGCGTCCTCGCCGGCGCCGCGTGGTTCGGGCTGCCACGCTTCGCCGCGCCGGTCTTCCGCGCCGAGGCGATGGCGCTGATCGCGCCGGTCGCCATCATCCTCGTCGCCGAGAACCTCGGCCACATCAAGGCGGTGAGCGCGATGACGCACCGTGACCTCGACCGTTACATGGGTCGCGCGTTCGTCGGCGACGGCCTGGCGACGATGCTGGCGGGCAGCGCCGGGGGCACGGGCGTGACGACCTACGCCGAGAACATCGGCGTCATGGCGGTGACGCGGATCTACTCGACGCTCGTGTTCGTGGTCGCGGCGCTGATCGCGATCCTGCTCGGGTTCTCGCCGAAGTTCGGCGCGCTGATCCAGACGATCCCCGGACCCGTGCTGGGTGGCGTCTCGATCGTCGTGTTCGGGCTGATCGCCGTCGCCGGCGCGCGAATCTGGGTCGAGAACAACGTCGACTTCGGCGACAACCGCAACCTGATCGTCGCCGCAGTCACGCTGGTGCTCGGCGCGGGCGACTTCACGCTCAGGCTGGGCAGCTTCACGCTCGGCGGCATCGGCACCGCCACCTTCGGCGCGCTGGTCCTGCACGCCCTGCTGCGCGGCAGGTGACCGGGCGGCGCGGCAGGGTTCACTCGCCCGCGGGGCGCGCGTACTTCCAGCGCTTCTGCAGCCAGAGCCAGTCGGCGGGCGCCGCGCGCACCGAGGCCTCGAGCTGACGCGCGAACGATTCCATGATCGGGACCGCGTCGCCCCCATCGTAGGGCGGCGCCGCCAGCGTGACGAAGCGCACCGAATAATAGCCGCGGCGCAGGCGCCGGATCCCGACGTAGAGCACCGGCGAATCGAGGAAACGCGCGATCTTCTCGGCGCCGACGAAGAATGCGGTGTCGCGGTTGAGCAGGCGCGTCCAGTACTTGCGGTCCTGGCGCCGCGGCATCTGGTCGGCGATCAACGCGTAGCCGCGCAGGCCGCCGGCCCGGTTCATGAGCTCGAACACGAACTCGCCCTGTGGAATCGGGCTGCCGCCGAACCGCGCGCGGGTCTCGCGCAGGAAGCGGTCGATGCCGGCGAGCCGCTGCGGCTGGTAGACGGCATCGATGGGGAAGCCGAACGTAGCGCCCCCGGACAGCAGCAGCCACTCCCAGTTCGCGCAGTGCGCCGCCAGCAGGATGACCGACTGCCCGCGCGCCGCCGCCTCGGTGATCACGTCGGGGTTCTCGAACACGACGCGCCGGCGCAGCTCCCCCTCGCTCGCACGCGCACCCCAGACCGTCTCGAAGAAGACGTCGGCAAACCGCCGGCAACTCTCGCGCCGGATCGCCCGTCGTTCGCGGGGCGCGCGCTCGGGAAACGAGAGGGCCAGGTCGCGGTCGATCTGTTCGCGCCGCCAGCGCAGCACGTCGAACGCGACAAACGACAGGAACGCGCTCAGGAGGTAGAGGACCGGCAGCGGCAGCGCCGCCAGCGCGCGAAGCAACGGATACATCGTGCCGTCAAGGGTAGCAGAGGAACGCGCCGCAGGGCCAGATTGGCGGCCGCCGGCTCCGGACCCCCCCCGGCGCCGGAGTTTGCGCCGGTGCCGGCCGCCGGGAGACAATACGCCGTGGTCGCGCGAGGCGGCCGTCCCGGCTCGACACCGACGGCGCAGGCAAGGCAGCGATGAGCAATCCCCAGAAGACCGCGCTGGTCACCGGCGCCGGCAGCGGCATCGGCAAGGCAGCGGCGCAGGCGCTGCTTCGCCACGGCTACGGCGTCGTGTTCGCCGGCCGCCGGGCCGCCCCGCTCGAGCAAGCGGTCGCCGAGGCCGCGGGCGCGCCGGGGCAGGGGCTGGCGATCACCGCAGACGTCGCCGACGAAACGTCGGTGCGTGCGCTTTTCGCGCGCGCGAACGAAGCGTTCGGCCACCTCGACGTCCTCTTCAACAATGCCGGCGTGAGCGCGCCGGGGGTGGCGCTGGAGGAACTTGGCGTCGAGCAGTGGCGCGCCGTCGTCGACACCAACCTCACGGGCGCGTTTCTCTGCACGCGCGAAGCATTCCGGCTGATGAAGTCGCAGACGCCGCGCGGTGGACGCATCATCAACAACGGCTCGATCTCGGCGCACGTGCCGCGCCCGCATTCGGCGCCGTACACCGCGACCAAGCACGCGATGACCGGTCTCACCAAGTCGACGTCGCTCGACGGACGGCGTTACGACATCGCGTGCAGCCAGATCGACATCGGCAACGCCACGACCGAGATGGCCGCGAAGATGGCCACCGGCGTGCCCCAGGCCGACGGCAGCATCGCCGTCGAGCCGCTGATGGACGTCGCGCACGTTGCCGCCGCGATCGTCTACATCGCCGAGTTGCCACTCGCCGCGAACGTGCAGTTCATGACGCTGATGGCGACCAAGATGCCTTACATCGGGCGCGGTTGAAGCGCCGGGCCGCTGGCGAAGCGCGCGGGCCGCCCCGCGGCGCCCGCCAGCGCCGGTCGTTGGGGCCCGCCACGGCGTAGACTTCGAGATCCTGCCGCTACCGGCCTCGCCGCACGATGTTCCACGCCCCATTCACGGTCGCTGCCGCGCCGCCCACGTTGATCGACGACGATCATCCGCCGCGCCCGGGCGAAACGCGCGCGCTGCTCGAGGAATGCGCCGAGCGTTTCGTCACGCTGCTCGCTGTCGCGGCACGGGGGGCGATGGAGACGACCGACGACCTGTTCGAAGCCTACGCGCAGGTTCCGGAAGGCGACGTCCAGCGTTTCCGGCAGCATCGTGGCACGTGGGCGGAACGTTTCGAACGTACCCTGGACGCCCTCGTCCGCCGCCGGCTCGCCGGCACCCTGCGCAAGGGACGGCGCCCGGATGCCGACGTTTCGGCGGCCACGCTGCGCGTCCTCTCCGCGTTCGATCAGGAGCGACAGGCGGCGATCGTCCGCGCCGCGTCCGCGCTTGCCAGCGCCACCCGGCGGGAGATGGCGGCACTCGACCGCCGCGTCGCGCTGCTGTTGGGCGAACGCGTCTCGGCGGGGCTCGACAGCCCCTTCGGGATTGCCTACCTGCTCGACGCAATCGGGGCGTTGTCGCGCGCGGTCTACCCCGACCCCAGGGTGTGGCGGCCGCTGATGGAGCGGCTGCTCGACGACCTCAAGCCGGCGCTCGTCAAGACCTACATCACGCTCAACCGGCACCTCGCCGAGCGCGGCGTCCTGCCCGAGATCAAGGCGGCGCTGCGCGCGCGCAGCGACCTGCGGCCGGCCGACGACGCCGACCTGTTGCCGCTGTTCGAGCAGTTGCTGCGGGAAGGCGGCACCCCGGCGGGCGCCCCACCGCTCGACGTCGCCGTACCCACCCTCGCGGAACTGCGCACCGGCCGGCCGGGCTTCGCGTTGCCTGCCCTGCAGGATGCCGCACTCGCGCGTCCCGCGGCTGCCGCCGACGCGCCGGCGCCGGGCGCGCCCGCAGGCGCCCAGACCCTGGCACCGGTGCAGGCCGATGTCGCCCGCGCGCTGGTGGCGGCGTACGCGCGCCACCAGCAGCGCATGGCCGCGACGCCCGCGTCCGCGACATCGTCGGCCGCGGACGGCGACGACCTCGCGTTCCCGCAACTCGATTCGATGATGGCGTTAGGCGGCGCCGGCGCCATGATCTCCGAACTCGACCAGTGGCAGCGTTTCGATCCGGAGCAGGAGCTGGGCGAGGCGCAGGCGGTGCCGGACGGCGAGGCGGTGAAGCTCCCGCTCAACCGCCTGCCCGTGATCCGCGACGTGATCGCAGGCAAGATGGCGAACCCTGCCGATCGGCTGACGATGGACGTGGTCGGGCTGCTGTTCGACTACATCTTCCGTGACCCGTCGATACCCGACGCGCTGCGCCGGATTTTCGCGCGGCTGCAGGTGCCCATCGCCAAGGCCGCACTGCTCGATCGCAGCTTCTTCTCCGACCGCCGACACCCGGCGCGGCGCCTGCTCGACGATCTCGCCGCCGCCGCCGTCGGCGCGCACGGCGACGCGCGCTACCAGCAGGAGTTCCGATCGCTCGCGACCGACGTCGTCGACCGCATCTGCGCCGATTTCGGCATCGACATGGACGTGTTCGACGCCGCCGTGGCGCAGCTGCGGCCGTTCGCCGAGCGGGAGCAGGCCGCGACCGCCGCGGCGCTTCACGATGATATTGACGCCGCGCTCGGCTCCGAGGTCTCGAACGCCGACCGCGCGCACGTGCGCGCGCTGCTGCGCGACCGGCTCGCCGGGCTCGAAGTGCCGTACGAGGTGCACCGCTTCGTCGAAACCGTCTGGGCCGATCACCTCGCCGCGGTGCGCACACGCGAAGGCCGCGAAAGCGAAGCCTGGCAGGCGGCCATGTCGACCCTCGACGACCTCCTCTGGAGCATCGCCGCCAAGGAGCGCACGGCGCAAAAGGCGCGGCTGACGCGACTCATCCCGTCGCTCGTGCAGCGCCTGCGCGCCGGTGTCGCCGCCGCCGGCCTCACCGGCGACCGCATGGGCAGCTTCTTCGAAGCGCTCTACCGGCTGCACGTCGAGGTTCTGCGGCCGCGCTCAGGGGCGCCGTCCGCTCCGTCCGCCCCGGCCGCGGCCCGGCCGCGTGCTGCCGTCGCCACGGTCGCAGGTCCGGCCGCCCGCGCCCCCGACCCGGGCGCTTCCGGTCCCAAGGCAGCGCCGCCGAGCGTCCCCGGGGCGCCGGCCGGCGCGCCGTTCGACGCGGTCAACGTGCACGACTTCGTGAGCGAAATGGCCATCGGCACGTGGCTGCTGCTTCGCGAAGGGGAGCACGAGACGCCCGCGCGCCTGATGTGGGTGAGCCCCTTGCGCACCCGCTACATCTTCACCGCCCGCGGTCGCGCCAAGGCGATCGCGCTGACGCCCGAGGAACTCGCCTGGCAGCTCAGTTCCGGGCGCGCCTCGCTGATCGTCGAGCCGGTGCCTCTGTTCGACCGCGCCGTGAGCGCGGCGCTCGACGCACTGGCGGCACAGGCGCCGGCAGGCGCGGGGGCGCGTTGAGAGGCCGTGAAGAGAACCATCCTCTTGCGCGGACGCTGAGCGGGCGATGCAGGTTGTCAGGCTCACTGCCGCGCGGCTTGCCTATGGCCACGTGCCGCTGCTGGACGGGGTCGACCTCACGCTCGAAGCCCGCGAGCGCGTCGGCCTCATCGGGCGCAACGGCAGCGGCAAGTCGTCGCTCCTCAAGGTGCTCTGCGGCGCAGCGCAGCTCGACGACGGAGCGCTCTGGCTCGCACCCGGAATCCGCGTCGCACGGGTGCCGCAGGAGCCCGCGCTCGACCCCGGATCGACCGTCTACGACAGCGTCGCGCTCGGGCTGGGCGCGGCCGGCACCTTGCTCGCCGACTACCATCACGCGGCCGCCCGCCTCACCGCGCACGCCGACGACGCGATCGCCCTGGCCGCGCTCGACCGCCTGCAGGCCACGCTCGACGCGAGCGACGGGTGGACGCTCGGCCATCGCGTCGATACCGTGCTCTCCCGGCTCGGCCTGCCCGCGGACGCGCCCGTGGGCACGTTGTCCGGCGGTTGGCAGAAGCGGGTCGCGCTCGCGCAGGCGCTCGCCGCCTCGCCCCCCGTCCTGCTGCTCGACGAGCCGACCAACCACCTCGACTTCGACGCGATCGCCTGGCTCGAGGATCTGTTGTGCGGCTTCCCCGGCGCCGTCCTCTGCGTCACGCACGACCGCCGCTTCCTGGACGCGATCGCGACGCGGATCGTCGAGCTGGACCGTGGCCGCCTGCAGAGCACCCCGGGCAGCTTCGCCACGTACCAGGAGCGCAAGGCGCGCGAACTGGCCGACGAGACGGTGACCAACGCCAAAGCCGACAAGGTGCTGGCGCAGGAGGAAGCCTGGATTCGCAAAGGCATCGAAGCGCGCCGCACGCGCAACGAGGGCCGCGTGCGCAGGCTGGAGGCGCTGCGCCGGGCGCGCGCCGAGCGGCGCGAGCGGCTCGGCCGGGTGACGCTCAAGCTGGACGCGGGAGAACGCAGCGGCAAGGCGGTGGCCGAGCTCGACCGCGTGGTCAAGGGGTACGCCGGACAGCGGCTGATCGACGGCTTCTCCACGCGCATCATCCGCGGCGACCGCGTCGGCTTGCTCGGCCCCAACGGCGCCGGCAAGACCACGTTGCTCAAGCTGATCCTGGGCGAGATCGACCCCGACGCGGGCACCGTGCGCCGCGGGACGAACCTCGCCGTCGCCTACTTCGACCAGATGCGCGCCGCGCTCGACCCCGACCTCACGCTGCAGGAGGCGATCAGCGCCGGTTCCGATTTCGTCACCATCGGCGAGACGCGCCGCCACGTCCTGAGCTATCTCGGCGACTTCCTCTTTCCGCCGGAGCGCGCGCGCTCGCCGCTGCGCTCGCTGTCGGGTGGCGAGCGCAACCGGCTGCTGCTCGCGCGGCTGTTCTCGCAGCCGGCGAACGTGTTGGTGCTCGACGAGCCGACCAACGACCTCGACCTCGAGACGCTGGAACTGCTCGAGGCGCTGTTGCAGGACTATTCCGGCACCCTCTTCCTCGTGAGCCACGACCGCGCGTTCCTCGACAACGTCGTCACCCAGACGATCGCCTTCGAAGGCGGTGGTCGCCTCCAGGAGTACGCGGGCGGGTATTCGGACTGGGCCGCGTGCCGGGAAGCGCTTGATGCCGAGCGCGGCGCGCCGGCGACGCCGGCGCGCCGCGCCCGCGCGCCGCGGGGAGGCGAAGCAACCGGCAAGGAAGCCCGCGCCGCGGACGGACGACTCCGAAGGGCGCACCCCACGGCTCTCGCTGCCCGAACAAAGGGAGCTCGCTGCGCTGCCCGACGCGATCGAGGCGCTGGAACGGCGCAGCGCGGCGTTGCGCGAGCGCTTCGCCGATCCGCAGCTCTACCGCGATGGCGCTGCGGACGCCCGTGCGCTCGCGCAGGAACAGCAGGCGCAGGACGCGGCGCTTGCCGCCGCCTACGCGCGCTGGGAGACGCTGGAATCGCGCAACGCCACGGGGTGAGCGCCCCCCGGCGTGCCCCCCGCTTCGGCTTCGCGCCCGGCGCCGCGAGCGGTTCTGGCCCATAATCGCGGCCTGGTCGGCGGGCGCTGACGAGTCCGCCGACGACGCCAGGCAAGGTCCCATGCCGAGCATCCGCTTCGAGCTTGAAGGCGAGCACATCGCGCTCAACGATCTCCTCAAGGTCGCGGGCGTGGCCACGAGCGGCGGCGCGGGCAAGGCGCTGGTCGCCAGCGGGGCGGTGCAGGTCGACGGCCGCACCGAAACGCGCAAGACCTGCAAGATCCGCGCGGGGCAGGAGGTCGTCGTGGGCCGATTCCTGATCCGCGTCGAGGCGGCGCGAGCGTAGCGTTCGGACGCCGCCGGCGCCGTGCTATGATGCGCCCGCGCGGCACCTCGCCCAGTCCTCCTGCCGCTGTCGATTCCGACCCCCGTTCCACCCGGTTTGCCTGCGACTGGCGCGCTGCATTCTCGCGACAGGCCGATCCTCTCTTCCGAAGGCGTTCATGTCTTTTTCCTCGCTCGGCCTCGCCGACGCGCTCGTTCGTGCCGTCGCCGAACAGGGCTACACCCGACCCACACCGATCCAGCTAAAGGCGATCCCCGCCGTGCTCGCCGGAGGCGACCTCCTCGCCGGCGCGCAGACCGGCACCGGCAAGACCGCCGGCTTCGTGCTCCCGATGCTGCAGCGGCTGGCGATGCGTCCGGCCCCCGGACCCGCAGCCGGAAAGAAGCCGATCCGCGCGCTGATCCTCACGCCGACACGCGAGCTCGCCGCACAGGTCGAGGAGAGCGTCCGCGTCTACGGCAAGTACCTGCGGGTGTCGTCGGCGGTCGTCTACGGCGGCGTCGGCATCCATCCGCAGATCGCGCAGCTGAAGCGCGGCGTCGAGGTGCTGGTCGCCACCCCCGGTCGCCTGCTCGATCACCAGGGACAGGGAACGCTCGACCTCTCTCGCGTCGAGATCCTGGTCCTCGACGAGGCCGACCGGATGCTCGACATGGGCTTCATCCGCGACATCCGGCGCATCCTCGCGCTCCTGCCCAGGCAGCGGCAGAACCTGCTCTTCTCGGCGACGTTCTCCGACGAGATCCGCACCCTCGCCGACGGCCTGCTGAACGCACCGGCGCTGATCGAGGTCGCGCCGCGAAACTCGACCGTCGAGATCATCTCCCAGCGCATCCACCCCGTCGACCGCGACCGCAAGCGCGAGCTCCTCACCCACCTCATCGCTTCGAACAACTGGCACCAGGTGCTGGTCTTCACCCGCACCAAGCACGGCGCCAACAAGCTCTCCGAGCAGCTCGGCAAGGATGGCATCACCGCGCTGGCGATCCACGGCAACAAGAGCCAGGGTGCCCGCACCCGGGCGCTGGCCGAATTCAAGGAGGGCAGCCTGCAGGTGCTGGTCGCCACCGACATCGCTGCCCGCGGCATCGACATCGAAGAGCTGCCGCACGTCGTCAACTACGACCTGCCCAACGTGCCCGAGGACTACGTCCACCGCATCGGGCGCACCGGCCGCGCCGGCGCGCGCGGCGAGGCGATCTCGCTCGTCTGCGTCGACGAGCACGAATTCCTCCGCGACATCGAGAAGCTCCTCAAGCGCACGCTGCCGCGCGAGGTGCTGACCGGCTTCGAGCCCGATCCCGATGCGCGGCCCGAGCCGGTGCTCGGGCGCCAAGCGCGCGGGGGCGGCTCGCGCGCGCCGTCGCGACCGGGCGGCGCGCCGGCGCCGGGCGCGGGACGCAGTGCTGGCCGTGGCGGGGAGGCGCATGCCGGCGCGCCGCACGGCGCAGCGCAGCGGGAGCGCGTCGCACGGTGCGCCGCCCGCACCGTCCGGACCAGGCGCGCGCCGGGCGAGCCCGCCCGGCGCCGCGGCGCCTTCGCCGCGCGTCGCCCCGGCGATCGCCCCGACGCCCCGCTCGCCCCTCGCGGCGCAGCACCGTCCGGTGACCCGCGGTCGCTGAACCGGGCCGCGGCGGACGTGCACGCGGCGTGGCCCGCCGCGCCGGAACACGCGCCATCGTTCGATGCACGGCTTCTGGCACCGCGTTGCGCTGACCGCGCCGCCGTTCGCGCGGGCAGGGGCGACCCCGCCGCGCGTGCTGACGCTGATCGGCGTCGGCGCCCGGTAGGCGCGTTGCGATGGCGCCCCGCGCGAGGCGTTGCGCGGCAACGCCCCGATCGCCGAGAATGTGTTCCGCGGCAACCCCGCCGCGCAACCGCAGCCGTCGAAGGAGGCGTGCGATGGGCAAGGGCAAAGGCAAGGCAACCCCGCCGTTCGCCGGCGCGAAGGGAAAGACCGGAACACCCGGCGGCGCAACGCCGGCACGGCCCCGTCCTCCGGCGACCGTCCCGCGGGTCTCGGTGCGCACGCGCGTGAGCCCCCGGGGCCGCTGAACCGATGCACGCGCCGCGCTCCTCGCGGCGCGCCGCGGCAAGGTGCGTGGCGACGGCCGGCTGTCGGCGCAAAGGACCCGTCAGACCTCGAGGTGCTGGTAGAGGACGGTCGACAGGTAGCGCTCCCCGAACGAGGGAATGACCGTCACGATCAGTTTCCCGGCGTTCTCGGGCTGGCGCGCGGCCTCGAGCGCCGCCCAGAGCGCGGCGCCGGAGGAAATGCCGACCAGCAGCCCCTCCTCGGTCGCCGCCCGCCGCGCGATCGCGAGCGCGTCGTCGTTCTTCACGCGGGCGACGGCGTCGTAGATCGCGGTGTTGAGGATCGCCGGCACGAAGCCGGCACCGATGCCTTGGATCGGGTGCGGGCCCTTGCTGCCTCCCGAGAGCACGGGAGAAGCATCGGGCTCGACGGCGATCACGCGCACCGAGGGCTTCCTCGCCTTCAGCACTTCGCCCACGCCGGTGATCGTGCCGCCGGTGCCGATACCGGCGACCAGGACGTCGACACCGCCGTCGGTGTCGCGCCAGATCTCCTCGGCCGTGGTGCGGCGGTGGATTTCGGGATTCGCGGGATTCTCGAACTGCTGCGGGATGAGGTAACGCGGGTCGGCGGCGGCCATCTCCTGCGCCTTGCGGATCGCTCCATTCATGCCTTCGGGACCCGGCGTGAGCACCAGTTCGGCGCCGTACGCCTTGAGCAGCAGCCGTCGCTCCCGGCTCATCGAATCCGGCATCACGAACGCGCAGCGGATTCCGCGCGCCGCGCACACCATCGCGAGGCCGATCCCGGTGTTGCCGGACGTAGGCTCGAGCACGATCGTATCCGGGCGCAGCCGGCCGGCCGCAGCGGCGGCGTCGATCATCGCGACGGCGATTCGGTCCTTGACGCTGTGGGCAGGGTTGAAGAACTCGAGCTTGGCGACGACGGTGGCGGGCAGGCCCGCGGCCAGGCGGTTGATCCGGACCAGCGGGGTGTTGCCGATCAGGTCGGTGACGTCGGCGGCGATGCGCATCGCAATCCTCGAACGCGGGGGTGGCAAGCTGGGCAGTATAGGCGCGGGCCGGCCTGCCGCTACGAATTCCTGGCGCTATCGCCATGCCGCGCGGTTTCAAGCCGCCGCCTCGCCCGGCAGCGTCCGCCGGCGAAGGCGTGCGGTCCCGTCGCGTGGGGATTAGAATCGAGTTCGTGTCCGGATGGGCCGCGGAGCGCGGCGCAGCGAACACCCAGCAAGGAGGAATCGCTTCATGGCCCGCAACGCGGCAACCCCCGGCCACCCATCGGCGCCCGGCACCGAGGACGTGGGCCAGGCGCCGGCACCGGCGAGCGCGACCACCGCCAAGCCTCCCCGCCCGCGGGGAGCCCGACCACGGCGGGTCGCCGCCGGCGACATCGGTCCGACCGGGAGCGCCGAGGCGATCGAGGAGCACGCCATCGGCGAGAACGTGGTCGGCGCCACCGTCGCCCAGATGGAGGCGCTCGCCGACGTCCTGGCCGGACGCTCGCCGCAGGACGTCGCGGCGCTGATGCGGCAGATGCTGCGCGAACAGGAGAAGAAAGCCCAACTGCTCGCGGCGAGCCCCGACGACGAACTCGCCGAAGACTGGCGCACGGGCGGCTATCCGTACAAGAACCTGATGGCGCGCAAGAGCTACGAGCGGCAGAAATACCGGCTGCAGGTCGAGCTGCTCAAGCTGCAGGCGTGGGTCAAGGAGACCGGGCAAAAGGTCGTCGTGCTGTTCGAGGGCCGCGACGCCGCCGGCAAGGGCGGCACGATCAAGCGCTTCATGGAGAACCTCAACCCCCGCGGAGCGCGCGTCGTGGCGCTGGAGAAGCCGACCGAACTGGAGCGCGGCCAGTGGTATTTCCAGCGTTACGTCGAGCACCTGCCGACCGCCGGCGAGATCGTGCTCTTCGACCGCTCCTGGTACAACCGCGCCGGCGTCGAGCGCGTGATGAGCTTCTGCACCCAGCAGGAGTACCTCGAGTTCATGCGCCAGGCGCCGGAGTTCGAGCGCATGCTGGTCCACAACAACACGCACCTCGTCAAGTACTGGTTCTCGGTGAGCCGCGCCGAGCAGCGGCGACGATTCAAGGAGCGCAGGGTCCACCCGCTCAAGCAGTGGAAGCTCTCGCCGATCGACATGGCCTCGCTCGACAAGTGGGACGACTACACGAAGGCCAAAGAGGCGATGTTCTTCTATACCGACACCGCCGACGCGCCGTGGACCGTGATCAAGTCCGACTGCAAGAAACGGGCGCGCCTGAACGCGATGCGCTACCTGCTGCACAAGCTGCCGTACGCGAACAAGGATCTCGACCGCATCGGCCCGCTCGACCCGCTGATCGTGGGCCGGGCGCACGTCGTCTACGAACGCGGAGAGAAGGTGAGCGAGCCGCTGCTGTGAGGGGCTGCGGGCGCGGGCGGCTGCACCACCCCTGCGCCTGCCGCATCCCGACGGGCACCGGGGGCGGGCGGCCGAAGCGCGCGCGCTGGTTCGCTCGCTCGCTCGACCGCACCGAAACGCACCGCAACCGCACCGTATCCCGCAGCCCCCTGCGCGCGCCCCATGCCCGATTCCAAGAAAGAGAAGACCAAGCAGCGTTCCTACTCGGTGCGCAGCTCGACGATCCACGGCCGCGGCGTCTTCGCGAGGCGCAAGATCCGCAAGGGCAAGACCATCATCGAGTACCGTGGCGAGGTCACGAGCTGGGACATCGCGTCGCAGCGACCGGACAGCGACCCCGACAACCCGTACCACACGTTCATCTTCGAGCTGTCCGACGGGCGCGTCATCGACGCGGGTGTGGGGGGCAACGCCGCGCGCTGGATCAACCATTCCTGCGACCCGAACTGCACGACGTTCGAGGACGACGAGGGCCGGGTGTTCATCGAAGCCCGGCGCAAGATCCCGCGCGGCGAGGAGCTGACCTACGACTACCGTCTGTCGTACGACGGCCGCCTCACGAAGAAGGCGCACGCGGCCTTCGCCTGCCGCTGCGGCGCCCCCGACTGCCGGGGCACCATGCTGCTGGCGAAGCAGAAGGCGACGACGAAGACGAAGCAGGCGAGGACGAACAAGAAGTACGAAGAAGACGCGCACGGCGGCGCCCAAGCCCTGAGCGCCGGGGTCCGCCGCCGGCGCGTGGCACCGCCGACGTTGCGGCGGTCGGGTCCCGGCGGCACAATGTGGGCGCGCACGCTCGCCCGAACGCGCGTGAAGTCCCCGCTGCCCCGGAGCGCTCATGGCCCGCAAACGCCCCAGCCCGGCCGCCGGCACGCTGCTCGTGCTCGAGCACGAGTCGCGCATCCTCGCCGACAATCCGCTCGGCGACCCGCATCGCCGGAAGCTCGCCGTGTGGCTGCCGCCGCAGTACGACCACGGTGCGGGGCGCGGTCGCGGCCGCCGCTTTCCGGTGCTCTACGACCTCGTCGGCTTCACCGGGTCGGGCCTGTCGCACACCAACTGGAAGCCGTTCAGCGACAACGTGCCGGAGCGCGTCGCCCGGCTCGTCCACGAGCGGCGGATGGGCCCCGCGATCGTCGTCTTCCCGGACTGCTTCACGGCGCTCGGCGGCAACCAGTACGTGAATTCCCCGGCGCTGGGCAACTACGCCGACTACCTCGTCCGCGAGATCGTCCCGTTCGTCGATCGCGAGTTCCGCACGCTCGCCTCGCGCGAGCACCGCGGCTGCTTCGGCAAGTCGTCGGGCGGGTACGGCGCGATGCTGCACGGCATGAAGTACGCGCGCCACTGGGGCGCGATCGCCAACCATTCGGGCGACGCGTACTTCGACTTCGTCTACCGCAGCGACTGGCCGAACACGCTGGACGAGCTCGCGCGCTATCGCGATCCGAAGCGACGCGCCGGCCCTTACGTTGTCGCCGGTGCGAAGACCGCCGCCCGCCGCCAGCTCGCCGAGGGCATCGACGACGGCCGCGTCGCCCGCTTCCTCGACGCCGTGTGGAGCAAGGAGAAGGTCTCGCCCGGCGAGGGTCACGCGCTGATGAACCTGTGCATGGCGGCGACCTACGACCCCGATCCTGCCGTGCCGCTGCGTTTCCGGCTTCCGTTCGATCTCGAAACCGGCGAGCTGATCGCGGCACGCTGGCGGAATTGGCTGCGCCACGACCCGATCCACCTGGTCGGCCGCTACCGGGCGAACCTCGGCACGCTGCGGGGGCTCTACGTCGACTGCGGCTGGCGTGACCAGTACCACATCCACTATGGCACGCGCATCCTCTGCGCCCGGCTGACGGAGGCGAAGATCGCGCACGTCTACGAAGAGTTCGACGACACCCACTCCGACATCGACTACCGGATGAACACGAGCCTGCCCTTCCTCTACCGGGCGCTGAAGCCATGACCCCCGACCCCGATCGCAACGTGCTGGGTGGCGTGCTTGCCCCCTGCGGGAGCAAGCCGCGCACGGGCTTTTTCCGCGACGGCAGCTGCCACACCGGACCCGAGGACCACGGCCTGCACCTCGTATGCGCACAGATGACCGCCGAGTTCCTCGCGTACTCGCGTGCGCACGGCAACGACCTGTCGACGCCGGCCCCGGAATACGGGTTCCCCGGACTGAAGCCGGGCGACCGCTGGTGCGTCTGCGCGGGGCGCTGGCGCGAGGCTTACGCGGCGGGGGTCGCGCCCCCGGTCGTGCTGGCCGCGACGCACGAGGAAGCGCTCGCGGTCGTGCCGCTCGCGGCGCTGCGCCAGCACGCGCTCGACCGCGAATGAAGTGCGCTCGATGAAGGCGCTGCGCTACGACGGCTTCGGCCCGGCCGATCGCCTCTACCTGGCCGACGTGCCGGAACCCGATTGCCCCCCCGGCGGCTTCAGGATCCGCGTCCATGCGGCAAGCCTCAACCCTCTGGACTGGAAGATCCGCGCCGGGCATTTCGCGCTGGTGCCCGGCTTCGAGCGTCCGCCGCGCGGGGTCGGATCGGACTTCGCCGGCGTGATCGTCGGTGTCGGCGGCGGCGCAACCCGCCATTACCTCGGCCAGCGCGTTTTCGGCTCGCTGCCCGCGCGCGGGCGCCAGGGTGCGCTGGCCGAGTCGATCGCCGTCGCGGGCGACGAGTTGGCCGCGATTCCCGACGGTGTCAGCTTCGAAGCGGCGGCGGCGCTGCCGATCGCGGGCGGCACCGCGGTGCAGGCGCTGGAAGACCATGCCCGGCTCCAGCCGGGACAGCGACTGCTCGTCACCGGCGCGGCCGGCGGCGTCGGGCATCTCGCGGTCCAGCTTGGCAAGCACCTCGGCGCAACGGTGACCGCGGTGTGCGGCCCGGCCAACGCGGACTTCGTTCGCGCCCTCGGCGCCGACGACGTGGTCGACTACACGCGCGAGGACTTCCTGCACCGCGGCACGCGCTACGACGTCGTCTTCGACGCCGCCTGCAGCAGCCACTTCTTCGCCTGCCGGCGGGTGCTCGCGCACACGGGCGTCTACATCAACACGTCGGGCAGTGCCGGTGCCGCGCTGCGGACGGCGGCCGCGGGCGTGTTCGCGCGCCTGGCTTCCGCGCAGCGTGCCGTCGCGCTGGTGCTCGCGAACCGCAAGCCGCTATGGGAGCGCCTTGCGCGGCATGCCGCCGCGGGCGTGCTACGACCGCAGATCGTGCAACGGATCGGGCTCGCCGACGTCGCCGCCGCCCAGCGGGCGATGGAAACCGGCCACGGCCGCGGCAAGATCGTCGTGACGCTGGCTTGAACCGCCGGCATCCGGCCCCAAGCTCAGCCGAGTCACCCACCCGGCGATCGAGATCCCCCATGCACCTTGCCTGCCCGCGCTGCCACACCGTGAACCGTGTCGACGCCGAACGTCTCGGCCAGCACCCGGTGTGCGGCGGCTGCAAGTCGCCGCTGCTCACGCAGGAGCCCGCGGTGCTGACGGCGGAGTCCTTCGACGGCTTCGTGACGCGGACCGAGTTGCCGGTCGTCGTCGATTTCTGGGCCGACTGGTGCGGCCCCTGCAAACAGATGGCGCCCCAGTTCGCGCACGCCGCACGCGATCTCGCGGGCCGTGTGCAGTTCGCGAAGATCGACACCGACGCTCACCCGGCGGTGTCGTTGCGGCATCGCATCCGCAGCATTCCGACCCTGATCCTGTATCGGGGCGGCCTCGAGGTCGACCGCCAGTCCGGCGCCCTGTCCGCCCCCGAGCTCAAGCGCTGGCTGCTCGCCCGCTGACCGCTGCCGCAGGCCGCCCGAAAGAACCCGCGGACGCGCACGCGAAGCAACTCGACCCGCAGCGCCGCGCGGTTGCCCCGGCGCCGGACGACGGCCATAATGACCCGGCTTTCCCCGGGGCGACGGCACCCCGGCGCCCGCGGGCTGCGCGCGCAGCGGAGCATGGGGCGAAGCGCCTCTCTCGAACAGGGACGACAACGATGCGCTGGGGTGACTTCCGCAAGAGCGAAAACGTCGAGGATCGCACCGGCGCAGCGGGGCCGGGCGGCGGGTTCCCCAGGGGCGGGGGGATGAAGATCGGCGGGGGCGCGATGATCCTGCTCGTCATCGTCGGCCTGTTGTTCGGCGTCAACCCGATGGACATGCTCGGTGGCGCGGACGACGGCATCCCGGTCTCGACGCCCACGCAGCCCGCACCCGGCTACGGCCCCCAGCGCGGCGCGCCGGCGGGCGCTGGGCAGGTGGGTTCGCCGGCGCGGGCGCAGGATCCCGTCAAGGAGATGGTCGCACGCGTGCTGGGCGACACCGAGGACGTCTGGGGGGCCGTGTTCCAGACGATGGGCGCACGCTACGACCCGCCGAAGCTCGTCCTGTTCGACGGCGTCGTCCGCTCGGCCTGCGGTCGCGCGAGCGCCGCGGTCGGCCCGTTCTACTGCCCGGCGGATCGGGATCTCTACCTCGACACCGCGTTCTTCCAGACGCTCTCCCGGCGCTTCGGCGCCCCCGGCGATTTCGCCCAGGCGTACGTGATCGCGCACGAGGTCGGCCACCACATCCAGAACCTCACCGGCATCATGCGCCAGTTCGACCAGCAGGCGCAGCGCGCGGATGCGCGCACCCGCAACGCGCTGTCGGTGCGCCTGGAGTTGCAGGCCGACTGCTATGCCGGCGTGTGGGGGCACTTCGCGCAACGGCGCAACCTGCTCGAACCGGGCGACCTGGAGGAAGGGATGCGCGCCGCCGCGGCCGTCGGTGACGACATGATCCAGAAACAGGCGCAGGGCTACGTCGCACCGGACGCGTTCACGCACGGCTCGGCCGAGCAGCGCCGACGCTGGTTCAAGGTCGGGCTCGACAGCGGCGACCTGCGCAACTGCAACACCTTCGCGGCGCGCGCGCCCTGATCAGCGCTTCGGCGCGCCGTCCGCCTGGAAGCGAACCCGGCGGACGCGCTTGTCGTACTCGGCTTCGACCGCCGCGGTGACCTCGTCGCCCTTCGACGTGTACACCCGGCCACCGCGCTGGCGACAGCCTTCGCGCTCGTATTGGCAGGGGCCCATCTCGGGATGCCGCCGGCACAGCGACTCGATGTTCTCGGGCAGCGCCAGCACGCTCTGGCTGCCTGCGATCGCGCAGCGATAGATCGGCCCTGGAGGAAGGTCCATGCCCCGGCAGCGCCACGCGCGGCGCCGGCGCGGCGGCCGGCGCCGCGGGCACGCCGATACCGGCCGGCGGCGGGATTCGCGGCGCCCCCGGCTGGCACGCGGCGAGCGCCAGCGCCGCTGCGGCGACCCACCCGCGTTGGCGCGCGCAGACGCCGGCCCCGCGCCGCGATGGCGCGGCACCGCGTGCGCGCGCGAAGCCACCGGCCGCGCCGACGTCGGCGCAGCCGCGCTGCGGGTGCGAGCCCGGGTCCCCGAGTTGCGCGGACGACGTGTTCCTGCCCAACATGATCATGCGATTACTGTCCCTGTTCGCCGCTGCGACCGCCCATGTGGATGGCTCAGGGGCACGGCCGATGGGCACGGTGATGGGCACGGGGCGCGAGCGCGCCCGGCGGCAAGCCTAGCACGATCCGGCGAGCTCGCCACAACCGTCGGCGCCGGCGCGTAGCACGGCTTCGCGCGACCCGCCTGCCCGCGCGCGCCACTATTGCGCACCGGACGGAAGCAGTACCATTCCCGTTCTCGCCACTTGTCGGGTTGCACGCCATGCCGTCTCTTCGCCGGTGCCTTCCCGTCCTGCTTGCATCGATCGTGTCCGCGCCCGCAGCCTGGACGCAGACGCCCCCGCCCGCACCGGCCAAGCACAGCTGCGTGAAGCCCGACGATCATCCGGGTCGCCTCGCCTCCGACAACCAGCGTCGGGCGTGGACCCGCCTGGTGAACAACTACCTCAACTGCCTCAAGACCTACGTTGCCGACCAGCAGGCGGCGGCGAAGCCGTTCCAGGACGCCGCCAAGGTTCACATCGACGCTGCCAATGCGGCGATCGAGGAGTTCAACGGCTCCGCCAAGGCTTTCCGCGAGCAGCAGGAACAGGCCGACGCCAAGTGAACGCCACGGCAGCGGTGACCACCCTTCGGGCGCGGCGGCGGGCGCTGGCGCTGCTGCTGGCCGCCGCGCTGCTGCCGGGCTGCGCGGGTTCCGGTGAAGAACGCGTCGAAGTGCACCTCGCGAACGTCATGCTTCTCGACGCAGCGCCGCTGGAGCAGCGGATGCGGCTCACGCTGCGGTTCCAGAACCGGGGCAACGCCGACCTCACCGTCGACGGCCTCGCCTACCGGATCGAAGCCAGCGGCACGACGATCGCCAGTGGCGTCAGCAACCAGGTCTTCACCGTGCCGCGTTACGGCGAGGCCCGGGTCGATGTCGAGGCGACCAGCACGCTCGCCGGGATCGTGCGCGACGTCTACGAGCTGCAGCGGAAGTCGGGTGTCCAGCATCCGCGCCTGCGGTATCGCATCCAGGGCACTGCGAATCTCGTTGCGCCGCCGATGTCGCTGGGACGCGCCAGCAGTTTCGGCTTCGACACCGTCAACGAGTTGCCGCTTGCGGCCGAGCTGCCGGCCACCGCACGCTGACCAGGATCGCAACCCGCGCAGCCGCGCCAAGACCACAGCCTGCCGAAGCCGCGGCCGCCGCGCCGGCCGTCGCCGGCATTTCGGCGCCGCCGGCAACGGCGGCGCCGAATCAGGCGTGCTAATCTCGTCACGATCAGCCTGGGAGCCGCCATCATGCCCGTCCGTTCGCAGCCCTTCCTCGTCGCCGTTCCTTGCCGCGGCCGCCGTCGCGGCCGCCGGCTGCGAGGAAATGAAGCGCAAGGAGGCGGAGGAAGCCGCGAAGAACACGTTCGCCTGCCTGCTCGACGGCGAGCGCCTGGTGATCAAGTTCGCCGCCGGCGAGGCGCGCCTCCTGCTGCCGGATGGCGAGCGCGTGATCCTCTACCAGATTGCTGCCGCGTCCGGCGTTCGCTTCACCAACGGCTTCCTGGAGCTGCGAGGCAAGGGCATGGACTTGCAGCTCATCCGCGACGCGGTTCCCACGCGGCTCGTCGACTGCGCCCCTTACGTGCCGCCGGCGCAGCCGCGCTGACCCGCCGTCGCGGTTCCGGGCGCCACCGGGCCGCAACATGGAGGAGACCACCATGCCCGCCCGTCCGCCGCTGCCCGCGCTCGTACGACTCGCCCTCGCGCTGTGCGCCGCGCTGCTCGCCGCGACGGCGAGCGCGCAGACGCCGGCAGCGCGGACCGCGCCTCCACCGGCGAGCGCCGTGGCCACCTTTGCCGGCGGCTGCTTCTGGTGCATGGAGCCCCCGTTCGACAAGCTCGACGGGGTCCTCGCCACGACGTCGGGCTACATGGGAGGCAAGACGCGCAATCCGACCTACGCCGAGGTTTCGGCCGGCGTCACGGGCCACGCCGAAGTCGTGCAGGTCCGCTACGACCCGTCGCGCGTGGGCTACGAGCGCCTGCTCGAGGTGTTCTGGCGCAATATCGATCCGACCGTCGGCGGACCGCCAGTTCTGCGACGTCGGCAGCCAGTACCGCAGCGCGATCTTCGTCCACGACGAGGCGCAGCGGCGGGCGGCGGAAGCGTCGCGCGCCGCGCTGGAGAAAACGAAGCCGTTCAAGGACCCGATCGTCACACCGGTGCTCGCCGCCGGCGAGTTCTGGCCGGCCGAGGACTACCATCAGGACTATTACGTGAAGAACCCGATCCGCTATGCCTACTACCGCAACGGCTGCGGGCGCGACCGGCGGCTCGCCGACCTCTGGGGCAGCGCCCCGAAATAGCGCCGCGGGGTCCGGCGCGCGCTGAAGGACCGCTCAGCGCGGGAACGATCGAGCGCTCCGGCGTCGTCCCGGACCTCTCGCCGCGGCGTCGCCGCACGGTCCTCTGCGCGACGTGATCGAGGCGGCGTGCGCTGCCCATCCTCGCGCAACGCCGGCTGCCCGCGCGCCTGCACTCCGGGTGCCTGCACGCGGGCAGTCGGGTCCCGACGGCGCGCCCCGCAAGCGCCGCCTTCCCCCGTCACTGAACCGCGAGTCTGCGTCCTGCGACCGGAGCCTTCTTCGCGAGCGTCAGCTCGAGGATGCCGTTCTCGTACTTGGCCGCGCTGGCGCTCTCGTCGAGCTCGACCGGAAGCGTGAAGCTGCGGTACACGCTGCCGAAGTACCGCTCGCTCCGAAGCACGCGGTCGCCTTCCTTCTGCTCGGATTCCTTCTTGACCTCGGCGCCGATCGTAACCTGATTGCCTTCGATCGCCACGTTGATCTCCTCCCTCCTGACGCCGGGGATCTCGGCGTGGACGACGTAGGCCTTGTCGGTCTCGGTGACGTCCATCTTGATCGCGACCGGCGACGGGGCGTTCGCCACGCGGACGGGCTTGAAAAAGCCGCGGAACAGGTCGTCGAAGCCGGTGTCGGCAAAGGGGTCGTAGCGGGTGAGCTGGTTCATGTCGGTTCTCCTCGTCAGATGGGACAGGTGGTTGGCCGCGCGCACGTCCCGGCCTCGCCGGAGGCCCGGGACGGCACGCGCCGTCTCGGTTCCGAATCTGGGGTCCATGACGGCCGTTTCAAGGGCCGGACGCGGGACGCGCCGGAAGCTTGACGGCGATCAACGCGACGGGTGCGGCGTTGCGCGACGATGCAGACACGGAACGCGCGCCCTCTTGGGGGCGCAGCTTTTTTCCACCGCCGATCGGGAACTCCCATGACCACCCTCAAGCTCCCGCCAGCCGACCTCGAACGCGTCAGGAACGAGCTCGAGGCTCGGCGCACCGCGCTGCGCATCGAGGTCAAGGCGCAGCTCAAGGGCAGCGGCGACGACCGCGTCGTAGGGCTCGCGAATCGGCTCCACGAGAACGACGACTGGGCCGTCGCCGACGCCTTGGCGGAGCTCGACATCGCCGGGACGACGCACGTGCTGAACGAACTCACGGAGGTCGATGCGGCGCTGGCGCGGATGAGGAGCGGCGCGTACGGCGAGTGCATCGACTGCGGCGCCGCAATCGCCGCGGCGCGCCTCGTGGCCTACCCGACGGCGCTGCGCTGCATCGGCTGCCAGGCGGCGTTCGAGAAGAAGTCGAGCGGTCCGCGGCTGACCGCCGTGTGACCTCCCCCCGGCAAGCGAGGGAGCCGGCATGACCGCGATGCACTACCGCCGCCTCGGCCGTTCGGGACTCAAGGTGAGCGAGCTCTCGCTCGGTTCCTGGGTATCCTACGGCAACCAGATGGGCACCGACCTCGCCTGCGAATGCATGGCCGCTGCCCACGATGCCGGCGTCAACTTCTTCGACAACGCCGAGGTCTACGCCAACGGCAAGGCGGAGGTCATCATGGGCGAGGCGCTGCGCCGCCTCGGGTGGCGCCGCGCGTCGTACCTGGTGTCGACCAAGCTGTACTGGGGCCTGCACGACGGCCCCAACGAGAAGAACACGCTGAACCGCAAGTACCTGCTGCAGGCGATCGACGGCGCGCTGTCGCGACTCGGGCTCGAATACGTCGACCTCGTGTTCTGCCACCGTGCCGACCCCGACACGCCGATCGAGGAGACCGTGTGGGCGATGCACGACATCGTCAGCGCCGGCAAGGCGCTGTACTGGGGCACGTCGGAGTGGACCGCCGGCGAGATCACGGCGGCCTGGCAGATCGCCGAACGTCACCACCTCCACAAGCCGGTGATGGAGCAGCCGCAGTACAACCTGCTGCACCGCGAGCGCGTCGAGAAGGAATACGCCCGCCTGTACGAAGACATCGGGCTCGGGACGACGACGTGGAGCCCGCTCGCATCGGGACTGCTCACGGGCAAGTACAACGACGGCGTGCCGGCCGGCTCGCGCGCTACGCTCAAGGGCTACGAATGGCTCGCCGAGCGCCTGACCGACCCGGCACGCGTCGCCGTCGCACGCCGGCTGGCGCCTCTCGCTGCGGAGCTCTCCTGCACGCTGGCGCAGCTCTCGCTCGCGTGGTGCCTCAAGAACCCACGCGTGTCGACCGTGATCACCGGCGCGAGCCGCGCCGCGCAGGTCGCCGAGAACATGCGCGCCCTCGAAGTCGTGCCCCGGCTCACGCCGGACGTGATGGCGCGCATCGACGGCCTGCTCGCGGCGTAGCCGACGCGCCCGGCCGATGCGCCCCGCGTCCTGGATCCTCGCCTGCGCCCTCGCCGCAGCGCGCCGGATTGGCGTGCGCTCGACCTCGGATTTTGGGGTACAGTGAGCAAGGCGCCAAGCGCAGGCGGGTCGAGCCCGGGCGCGCGGCATTCGCAGTCAGAGAGCTCTGGCACGTCACGATGAATCCGCTCGAAAGCTGGCAGGAAGAGCAGCGCTCCGCCTTCCTCTACCGCGTGTGCGCGGCGGCCGAGGCCGGCACCGCACGCGAGAACCTGTTTTACCGCCTCGCCGGCGAAGCCGAGGCCCAGGCCGCGATCTGGCGTGCCCAGCTCACGGCGCGCGGCCACGCGGCGCCGCCTGCGTTCGTCCCGGATCTGCGCACGCGTTCGGTCGCGGCGTTGGTGCGCGCGTTCGGGCCGAAGCCGCTCAAGGGTGTTCTCGCCGCGATGAAGGTGCGGGGGATGGCCGTCTATTCGAGCTCCGCACCGGTCGCCGCCGGACACGTGATCCCTCGTCCCGGCGCCGGCATGGAGCACGGGCACCGTGGCCTCGGCAGCGGGGGCAACCTGCGGGCCGCCGTCTTCGGGATCAACGACGGACTCGTCTCCAATGCGAGCCTGATCCTCGGCGTCGCCGGCGCCGCCGCCGACGGCAAGGTCGTGCTGCTCACCGGCATCGCCGGCATGTGCGCCGGCGCGTTCGCGATGGCGGCCGGAGAGTACATCTCGGTGCGCTCGCAGCGGGAGCTGTTCGAACACCAGATCGCGATCGAGCGCGAGGAGCTGCGCCAGTATCCCGAAGCCGAGGCGCAGGAGCTCGCGCTGATCTACGCGGCCAAGGGATTGCCCAAGAAGGAGGCGACGCGACTCGCGAGCCGGCTCATCGCCGATCCCGAGCACGCGCTCGACACGCTCGCGCGTGAAGAGCTCGGCCTCAACCCGGACGAACTCGGTTCGCCCTGGGGTGCCGCAGGATCGTCGTTCGTCGCCTTCGCCGCCGGCGCGCTGCTCCCCTTGCTGCCCTACATGCTCTTGGCCGGGCCGGCGGCGCTGCCGCTCGCCATCGGCGTCACGGGCCTCGCGCTGTTCGCGGTCGGCGCGGCCATGTCCCTGTTCACCGGCCGCCACGCGCTCTTCTCCGGCCTGCGGATGCTGGTGCTGGGCGGGATTGCCGGTGCGGTCACCTACGCGATCGGCAGGCTCGCCGGCGTCGCCCTTGGCTGACCCGGCGCGCGCGGCGGAACTGCGCCTCAAGCCGGGACGCGAGAGGTCCCTGCTGCAACGGCACCCTTGGGTATTCTCCGGCGCGATTGCGCAGGTGCGCGGCGCCCCGCAGTCCGGGGAGAGCGTCGCGATCAGAAGCGCCGACGGTCACTGGCTCGCCACGGCGGCGTGGTCGCCGGTTTCGCAGATCCGCGCCCGCGTCTGGAGTTTCGACGCGGACGAGCCCATCGATGCGGCGTTCTTCGACCGCCGGGTCGGCGCCGCGGTCCGCGCGCGCGACGGCTACACCGACGCCGCGCACACCGGCTGCAGGCTCGTGCACGGCGAATCGGACGGCCTGCCCGGCGTGATCGCCGACCGCTACGGCGACGTCGTCGTGCTCCAACTCAGCGCGGCAGGCGCCGAACGCGCCCGTGGAGCGATCGTCACCGCCCTGCGGCGGCACACGGCCGCCGCCTGCGTCTTCGAGCGATCGGACGTCGATGCGCGCCAGCGCGAGGGGCTGCCGCCGCGAGTCGGCGCGGTGCACGGGCGACCACCCGACGACCTCACGCTGGTCGAAGACGGCCTCACCTACCGCATCGACGTGGCCGGCGGGCAGAAGACCGGCTTTTATCTCGACCAGCGCGACAGCCGCGCCCGGGTCCGCCGCCTCGCCCGGGGCCGCGAAACCCTCAACGTGTTCTGCTATACGGGAGGATTCACGCTGGCCGCCCTCGCCGGCGGCGCGCCACGCGTGGTTTCCATCGACAGCTCCGAAGCGGCGCTCGCACTCGGGCGCGAGAGCCTCGAGCGCAATCCTGCGCTCGCGGCAAACGCGGTCGAGTGGCGCCACGCCGACGCCTTTACCGAGCTGCGCCGACTGCGCGACGCCGCGGCCGGTTTCGACCTTCTGGTCCTGGATCCCCCGAAGCTCGCGCCCACGGCCCAGCACGCGGCGAAGGCCGCGCGCGCCTACAAGGACATCAACCTGCTGGCGTTCAAGCTGCTGCGACCCGGCGGTCTGCTGGCGACCTTCTCTTGCTCGGGCGGCATCGACGCCCCGCTGTTCCGCAAGATCGTGGCCGGCGCCGCGCTGGACGCGCGCGCCGACGCCGTCGTGATTGGCCAGTTCAGCGCGTCCGCAGATCACCCGAGCGCGCTCGCCTTTCCCGAAGGCGAGTACCTGAAAGGCCTGCTCGTACGCAAGTGCCGCTGAGGAGCGCGCGCCGGGAAGGCGCCGGTCTTCCCGGTCGAGCTTCGCCGACGCCGACGACTCGCCGGCGCCCGGGCGCGCGCTGGCGCATTCCCTTTGGGGGCCGGGAAGCGGCCTTGCAGCGCCGCTGGCGTGTCGCATGCGGAGTCGGTAAAATCTTGTTTTTTAGGATTAATTGAACCGGAGCACCGCTTTGCCCTCGTCCACCGCCCACCGCAACCGCGCCGCCGCGACGTCCCATCCGGTAGCGTCGCTGCCGATCGACGACACGCGCATTCGCGAGATCAAGGAACTCGCCCCCCCCGCGCACCTGCTGCGGGAGTTCCCGGCCTCGCCGATCGCGGCGCAGACGACGTACTCCGCCCGCCACGCGATCCACCGCGTGCTGCACGGGGCCGACGACCGGCTGCTGGTTGTCGTCGGCCCGTGCTCCATTCACGACTACGATGCGGCGATCGACTACGCGTCGCGGCTGGCCGCGCTGCGGCGCGACCTCGCCTACGACCTCATCGTCGTGATGCGCGTCTACTTCGAAAAGCCGCGGACCACGGTCGGCTGGAAGGGGCTGATCAACGATCCCTGGCTCGACGACAGCTACCGCATCAACGACGGACTCCGCCTCGCCCGCCGCATCCTGGTCGAGGTCAACGAGCTCGAGCTGCCGGCCGGCACCGAGTACCTCGACATGATCACGCCGCAATACATCGCCGACCTCATCGCCTGGGGGGCGATCGGCGCGCGGACGACCGAGAGCCAGGTGCACCGCCAGCTCGCCTCCGGGCTGTCCTGCCCGGTGGGGTTCAAGAACGGCACCGACGGCGGCGTGCGCATCGCCGTCGACGCGATCAAGGCCGCGTCGGCCCCGCATCATTTCCTCTCCGTCACCAAGGGGGGCCACTCGGCGATCGTCCATACCGCGGGCAACGAGGACTGCCACATCATCCTGCGCGGCGGGAGAACCACGAACTACGACGCGGCCAGCGTCGAGGCGACCTGCCGGGAACTGGCGGCGGCCGGGCTGGGCGCCCGGCTGATGATCGACTGCTCGCACGCGAACAGCCGGAAGCGGCACGAACTGCAGGTCGAGGTCGCGCGCGACGTCGCAGCCCAGATCGCGGCGGGCGACGAGCGCATATTCGGCTGCATGATCGAGAGCCACCTCAAGGCCGGACGGCAAGACCTGGTGCCCGGCCAGCCCCTCGAGTACGGGGTCTCGATCACCGACGCCTGCATCGGCTGGAGCGACACCGAAGCGATGCTGCGCGAGCTCGCCGCGGCCGTGCGCGCGCGCCGGCTGCGCCTCGCCGACGCGAGCTGACCCCCCGCGACGCGAGGTCTCCCCCGGACCATGATGCGCGCCGAGGTCGAGCTGCGACTTTGCATCCCGCCGGCCGCGATCCCGCGCCTGCTGCGGCATCCGGCGCTCGTTGCGGTCCGGGCCGGACGCAGCCGACGAGCGCACCTGGTCGCGACCTACTTCGACACGGCCGACCAGCGCCTCGCGCAGGCGGGCATCGCGGTGCGCGTGCGGCACGAGCCCGAGGGCTGGGTCCAGGCCGTCAAGGGGCCGCCGCTGCCCGCCTCCTCCGGCGCCCTCGTCGCCCGCGACGAGGTCGAGACGCCGCTGCCGGGCCCCGACCTCGATGCGCAGGCGCTCGCCGCGACGCCCTGGTCGCGCACGCTCGCCGACGCGCTGGCCGACCCGGGGTTCGGGCCGCAGTTCGTCACCGATTTCGAGCGCAGGATGGTCCCGCTGCGCTTCGCCGACGGCAGGACCGCGCTTCTCGCCATCGACCACGGCGAGCTGCGGGACCTCGGTGGCGAGCGGCGGCGGGATATCGCCGAGGTGGAGATCGAACAGCAGGACGGTGCGCCGCTCGACCTGTTTGCACTCGCCGCGATGCTGGCCGCGGACCTGCCGCTGCGAATCCAGATGGCCAGCAAGGCCGAGCGCGGCTACGCCCTGCTCTGCGACGCGCCCGACGGTTGGCGGCAGCCGGTGCGCGCCAGGACGCCGGCTTTTGCGCCCGGCTGCGACGCGGCGACGGCGCTTTGCGCCATCGTTCGCGAGTGCGTCGGACAGATCGCCGCCAACGCCGCAGGGCTGCTCCACGACGACGACCCCGAGTGGGTGCACCAGATGCGCGTCGGGACGCGACGGCTGCGCGCCTGCCTCGCACTGCTGCGCCCGCTGCTGCCGCCCCCGGGACTCGGCACCCTTGGCGCCGAGTTGCGCTGGCTCGCCGCCGCGCTCGGGCACGCTCGCGACCGCGACGTCTACGTCACCGAGCTCCTGCGCCCGCTCGCGGTGGCCGCGGGCGCGGATGCGGCGCTGGCGCGCCCCGTGCTCGCGCTGCAGGAGGCCGCCGAGGGCGAGCGCCGCGACGCACGCGCGGCCGCGCGCGCGGTCGTCGATTCGGCGCGATTCACCCGCCTCGTGCTCGCGCTGGGCGCGCTGGGCGCGCTGCGGCGGTTTGGCGTGCCGGAAGCCGCCGACGGCGTCGATCCGCTGGGGCAACCGGTCGCCGAGTTTGCCCGCGCGCTGCTGCAGCGACGCCACCGGCGGGTGCGCCGCCTGGGCGCCACGCTGGCGGTCGCCTCGGACGCCGAGCGCCACGCGCTGCGCATCGCGGCCAAGAAGATGCGTTACGCCGCGGAGTTCTTCGCGCCCGCGTTCGGCCACCCGAAGCGCTCGCGCGCCTACGGGGCGAGTCTCGCGGCGTTGCAGGACGTACTGGGCCGGCAGAACGACGCCGCGACGGCGACCCGGCTGACCGCGGCGCTCGCGGCGGGCCGCGCCGACCTCGCCGAGGCGAGCGGTGGCATCGGCGGCTGGACGGCTGCGCATCGCGTCGGGGTCGAGCGCGAGCTCGCATCGGCCTGGAAGAAGTTCCGCCGCGCGCCGCGGTTCTGGCGCGCGAATCCGAGGGAGACCTGAGTCCATGCTTGCATCGGCAGAGATCGGCCACCGCGTCGCACGCGAGGACTACCTGCGCGACGAGCCCGCGCTGCGCGAGGGGCTCCTCAACGCCCAGTACGACCTGCTCGAGCGCAAGCGCGGGCCCATCCTGGTGCTGATCAGCGGCATCGAAGGCGGCGGCCGCGGCGAGACCGCAAATCAGCTGACGGCGTGGATGGACCCGCGGCACGTGCGCGTCAACGCGTTCGGGCCGCCGACTCCCGAGGAGCTCGCCCACCCGCCGGCGTTTCGTTACTGGCGCGCGCTGCCACCGAAAGGCAAGATCGGCGTGTTCATGAACGCCTGGTACCGCGACCTGCTCGTCGGCGGCGAACCGGGCGAGCTCGAGCGGCAGGCGCTCGAGGGCGCGATCCGCCACGTCCGGCAGTTCGAGCGCATGCTCGTCGACGAGGGCGTGACCCTGCTCAAGTTCTGGATTCACCTGTCGCGCGCGGCGCTGAAGAAGCGCGTGCACGACCTCACCGCCGACCCTTCGACGCGCTGGCGCGTCACCGCCGAGGACCGGCGCGCGGTCAAGCGCTACAGCGCGTCGCACGCGCTGTGGGAGCATGTGCTCAGGGAATCGTCGACCGGCGCGGCGCCGTGGAACGTCGTCGAAGGCAGCGACCGGCGCTACCGCAACCTCACCATCGGCAAGCTGCTGCTCGACGCGATGCGCCACGCGGCGGGACACGGGGAAGCGGCGCGGCCGTCGCAGCGGCCGGCGCGCCCGACGCCCTCGGTGATCGACAACGTCAAGCTGATCCGCGACCTCGACCTCACGCTGACGCTCGCGCCCGAGCGTTACCCGGCGCTGCTCGCGAAATGGCAGGCCCGGCTCGCCACGGCCACCCGCGACAAGCGGTTCCGCGAGCGGGCCCTGGTGGCCGTGTTCGAGGGCGCCGACGCCGCCGGCAAGGGCAGCACGCTGCGTCGCGTCACCGGCGCGCTCGACGCCCGGCAGTACCTGCTGGTTCCGACCGGCGCGCCCAACGACGAAGAGCGCGCTCACCCCTACCTGTGGCGGTTCTGGCGGCACGTCCCGGCGCGCGGCGGCATCACGCTGTTCGACCGCAGCTGGTACGGCCGGGTGCTGGTCGAGCGGATCGAGCAGTTCTGCACGGTTGCCGACTGGACCCGCGCCTACGAGGAGATCAACCACTTCGAGCAGCAGCTCGCCGACGCCGGGATCATCGTCGCCAAGTTCTGGCTGCAGATCAGCCGGGACGAGCAGCTCGCCCGGTTCAAGGCCCGCGAGCAGACGTCGTTCAAACGCTTCAAGATCACCCAGGAGGACTGGCGCAACCGGAAGAAATGGTCCGATTACGAGCACGCCGTCGCCGACATGGTCGACCGGACCAGCACCGAGATCGCACCCTGGACGCTGGTCGAGGCCGACGACAAGCGTCACGCGCGGATCAAGGTCCTGCGCACGCTGGTCAAGCGGGTCGAGGCGGCGTTCGACGCCTGACGCCGCATGGTGCCCGCCGGTGACTACCGCGCGCCGGCGTGGCTGCCGGGGGGGCACGCGCAGACGATCTACCCGTATTTCCTGCCGCGTCCGGTGGTCGCCTGCCGGCGCGAGCGGGTACCCTCGCCCGACGGGGACGTCTGGGACTTCGACTGGGTCGACGCGTCCGCCGGCAACGACGATGCGCCGCTCGTCGTCCTCTTCCACGGACTCGAAGGCGGTTCCGGCTCGCACTACGCGCGGACCCTCATGGCCTGCTGCCGCGCGCTCGGCTGGCGCGGCGTGATCCCGCATTTCCGCGGCTGCGGCGGGGCGCTCAACCACCGGCCTCGCGCCTACCATTCGGGGGATCACGAGGAAGTGGGCGCGATGCTGGACGCGATCCGCGCGCGCGCGCCGTACGCGGCCGCGACCTACGCGGTCGGGGTCTCGCTCGGCGGCAGCGCGCTGCTCAACTGGCTGGGACGCGCCGGCGCCGCCGCGACGGCGACGCTGGCGCGCGCCGCCGCGGTCTCGGCGCCACTCGACCTCGTCGCCGCCGGGACGGCGCTCGACCGGGGCGCGAACCGGATCTACGCCCGGCACTTCCTGGCGACGTTGAAGCCCAAGAGCCAGGCGATGGCGGCCCGGCATCCGGGCCTGCTCGACCCGGTGCGGCTTGCGCGCATCCGTTCGATGTTCGACTTCGACGACGTCGTCACCGCGCCCCTGCACGGCTTCTCCGGCGCGCTCGACTACTGGCGCCGGGCGTCGGCGAAGCCCTGGCTGCACGCGATCGCCGTGCCCACGCTCGTGCTCAACGCCCGCAACGACCCCTTCGTTCCCGGCCCTTCGCTGCCCGCGCCCCAAGAGACCGGCAAGGCGGTTCGGCTCGAGCAGCCGGCAGACGGCGGGCACGTCGGCTTTCTGCGGGGGCCGTTTCCCGGGCGCTTGGATTGGCTCGCGCGCCGCTTGGTAGAATTCCTGCGCGACGGCCGCTGACGCGTCCGCCTCGCCCGCCGCCCCCGCCCCGACAACCTTCCGACCCAGGCCGCCCCGCATGCCCGCCACCGCGCTCTCTCCCTCGATCTTCAAGGCCTACGACATCCGCGGCGTCGTCGGCAGCACGCTGACCGCGCCGGTCGTGCACACGATTGGACAGGCACTGGGCACGCTGGCGCTGGAGCGCGGCCGCGACACGCTGGTCGTCGGCCGCGACGGGCGGCTGTCGGGCCCCGAGCTCGCGGCCGCGCTCGCGGACGGGATCCGCGCGTCCGGCGCCGGGGTGATCGACATCGGCATGGTGGCCACGCCGATGAGCTATTTCGCCGCGCAGCACCTGGGCACGCAGTGCAGCGTGATGGTGACCGGCAGCCACAACCCGCCGGACTACAACGGGCTCAAGATGGTGATCGACGGCACGACGCTGTCCGGCGACGGCATCCAGGACCTGCGCGCCCGGGTCGAGTCCGGCGCGCTGCGCCGCGGGAACGGCGCCTACCGGACCCAGAACGTCGGACCCGCGTACATCGAGCGGATTGTCGGCGACGTCCGGCTCGCGCGACCGATGGAGATCGCGATCGACTGCGGCAACGGCGTGGCCGGCGCGTTCGCCCCGACGCTGTACCGGCGACTCGGCTGCGCGGTGACGAAGCTGTACTGCGAGGTCGACGGCCGGTTCCCGAACCACCATCCGGATCCCTCGCAGCCGGCGAACCTCGCGGACCTGATCGCGGCGGTCACCGCAGGCCCACGCGAGCTCGGCCTCGCCTTCGACGGCGACGGCGACCGGCTGGGCGTGGTGACCCGCGACGGCCACGTGATCTATCCCGATCGCCAACTGATGCTGTTCGCCGCCGACCTGCTCGCACGCGCGCCGGGGGCCACGATCATCTACGACGTCAAGTCGACGCGCCACCTCGGGCCGTGGATCCGGCGGCACGGCGGCCAGGCGCTGCTCTGGAAGACCGGCCACTCGCTGATCAAGGCCAAGATGAAGGAGATCGGCGCAGCACTCGCCGGCGAGATGAGCGGGCACACGTTCTTCGGCGAGCGCTGGTACGGCTTCGACGACGGGCTGTACGCGGGCGCGCGCCTGCTCGAGATCCTGTCCCGCCACGACAACCCCTCGGCCGTGCTGGACGCCCTGCCCGACGCGGTGTCGACGCCCGAGCTCCACCTCGCCTGCGCCGAAGGCGAGCACCACGCGCTGATCGCGAAGCTCGCCGCCGACGCTGCCTTCCCGGGCGCCACCGAGGTCGTGCGCATCGATGGCCTGCGCGTCGAGTACGCCGACGGCTTCGGGCTCGCCCGCGCCTCGAACACGACGCCGGTGGTCGTGCTGCGTTTCGAGGCGGACGACGCCGCCGCGCTGGCCCGGATCCAGGACGAGTTCCGGCGCGTGCTGCGCGCCGTCAAGCCCGGCGTCGCGCTGCCGTTCTGATGCTGCCGACGGTCGGCGACATCGAAGCTGCACGCGCGCGCATCGCGGGCGGCGTCTACCTGTCGCCCTGCGTCGAGTCGATCCCGCTGTCGCAGCTCACCGGCGCGCACGTCTTCTGCAAGCTCGACTACCTGCAGCGCACGGGCAGCTTCAAGGAGCGCGGGGCGCGCAACGCGCTGCTGAAACTCCCGGCCGGAGAGCGCCGCCGCGGCGTGATCGCCGCGTCGGCCGGCAATCATGCGCTCGGCCTCGCCTACCACGGCGCGCTGCTGGGCATCCCGGTCACCGTGGTGATGCCGCGGTTCGCCGCGCTGATCAAGGTGACCAACTGCCGGCAGCTCGGCGCCACGGTGATCCTCGAAGGGGCCGACGTCGTCGAGTGCCGCGCCCTGGCCGAGGCGCGCGCCGGGCAGCACGGCCTGGCGTTCATCCACCCCTTCGACAACCGCGACGTGATCGAGGGCCAAGGCACGATCGCGCTGGAGATCCTCGCGCAGACCCCGCGCTTCGATGCGATCGTCGTCCCGGTGGGCGGCGGCGGACTCATCGCCGGCATCGGCACGGTGATCAAGGCGCGCGCGCCCGGCGTCGAGGTGGTCGGCGTCGAGCCCGAGCGCGCCGCCTGCCTCTGCGCGGCGCTGGCGCAGGGGGGGCCGACGACCGTGGACCTCGCGCCGACGTTGGCGGACGGGCTCGCGGTCTCGCGCCTGGGCAGCATTCCCTACGATATCGTGCGCCGGGTCGTCGACCGGGCGATCACGGTCGACGAGGCCTCGATCGCGCTGGCGATCCTGCGCCTCGCGGAGCTCGAGAAGAGCGTCGTCGAAGGGGCCGGGGCGGCAGCGCTGGCCGGATTCCTCTCCGGCAAGCTCGACGACCTGCACGGCAAGGCCGTGGTGCTGGTGCTGTGCGGCGGGAACATCGACTCGACGATGCTGGGCCGGGTGATCGAGGTGGGCCTGGTCGCCGACGGTCGCCTGTGCCGCTTCACGGTCTCGATCAGCGACCGGCCCGGCGGTCTTGCGCGGCTGGCCGAGGTGATCGCCGCGTCCGGCGCGTCGATCAAGGAGATCGTCCACGACCGCGCGTTCGCCGGACCCGACCTGTCGGCGGTGCGCGTCGTCTGTGTCGCGGAGACCACCGGCCACGACCACGTCGCGGCGCTGCACTCGGCGCTCGTCGCCGCCGGCATGAACGTCGTCGCTTGACGAACCGGCTGCGCCGCGGCTACGGCGCAAGCCGCTCGCGCCGCCAGAGCGCGCCCTCGCGCACGTAGCGCAGGCGGTCGTGCAGGCGGCTGCGCCGTCCCTGCCAGAACTCGTAGCATGCGGGCTGCAGGCGGTAGCCTCCCCAGTGCGGCGGGCGCGGCGGATCGAGCAGGAACTGCGCGCCGTAACGCGCCGCGCTCGCGACCAGCACCGCGCGCGACGCGATCACCTCGCTCTGCGGGGACGCCCAGGCGCCGATGCGCGAATCGAGCGGCCGGGTGGCGAAGTAGGCGTCGGACTCCTCGGCGCCGACCTTCGCGACCACGCCCTCGATGCGCACGACGCGCTCCAGCTCGACCCAGTGGAACTGCAGCGCGGCGTGCGGGTTGGCGTCGAGCTCCCGCGCCTTGCGGCTCCGGTAGTTCGTGTACCAGACGAAGCCGCGCTCGTCGTAGCCCTTGACGAGAACGATGCGCGTCGACGGGCGGCCCGCGCCGTCGACCGTCGCGAGCGTCATCGCGTTGGGCTCTGGCAACCCGGCGGCGAGCGCCTCGTGAAACCACCGCTCGAACTGCTGCAGTGGCGCGTCGGCGGCGGCGGCCTCGTCGAGCTCGGCGCGCTCGTAGCTCTTGCGCAGCCCGGAGATCGGGTTCATGCGGCGCCCTCGGCGTTGTCCCGGAGCGCAGACGCCGGCGGGGGGGGCGCTGCCTCGGCAGCGTCGGCGCTCCGGCGCGCCGCCGGCGCCGCGCGCTGCCATTCGACCGCCGGCTTGCGCTCGAGCGTGCTCACGCGCAGCGGGAAGCTGCCGTGCTTGCGGTCGAGGAAGAAACTGCGCAGCGTCCGCGAGATGGTGCGGAAGGCGAGGTCCTCCCAGGGTACGTCCTCCTCCCGGAACAGGCGCACTTCGAGGCTCTCCGGGCCGGGGCCGAAGTCGAGATCGGCGAGGCGTCCGCGAAACATCATGTACACCTGCCCGATCTGCGCCAGGCTGATCAGCGAATAGAGCTCGCCCAGGTGGACTCGGGCATTCGCCTCCTCGAGCGTCTCGCGCAACGCGCCGGCCGCGACGGATTCGCCGTGCTCGAGAAACCCGGCGGGCAGCGTCCACCATCCGAGCCGCGGTTCGATCGCGCGCCGGCACAGCAGCACCTGCCCTTCCCATTCGGGCAGGCAGCCGACGACGATCTTGGGGTTGCGGTAATGGACGACGCCGCAGGCACCGCAGACGTGACGCGGAAGGTTGTCCCCTTCCGGCACGCGGAATTCGATGCGGTCGCTGCCGCAGTCGCTGCAGAATCTCATGGCCTCACGCGGACGCGCTCCAGGACTTCACGGGTCTTCACGGGTGCTCAGCGCCGCAGGAAGTGCTCGGCGTAGTACCTGAGTTCGGCGATCGACTCGTAGACGTCCGCCAGCGCCTCGTGCCGGCCTTCCTTCGGGATGCCCTTCATCAGGTCGGGCTTCCAGCGCCGGCACAGCTCCTTCAGCGTCGAGACGTCGAGATTGCGGTAGTGGAAGTAGTCCTCCAGCGCGGGCATCGAGCGCGCGAGGAAGCGCCGGTCCTGGCAGATCGAATTGCCGCACATCGGCGACGCCCTGGGCGGCAACGTGCTCCGCCAGGAACGCGAGCGCCGCGCGCTCGACGTCGGCCTCGGACAGCGTCGAGGCGCGCACGCGCTCCACGAGGCCCGTCTTGCCGTGCGTGCCCCTGTTCCAGGCGTCCATCGCCTCGAGCACCGCATCGTCCTGGTGGACGGCCCAGACCGGCGCCTCGGCGACGGTGTTGAGCTCGCCGTCGGTGACGACCAGCGCCACCTCGATGATGCGATCGCTCTCGGGCTTGAGGCCCGTCATCTCGAGATCGATCCAGATCAGGCGGTCGGCGTCTTGTGGCATGTTGAATTCGCGTAGAATCGGGCGCACATTGTCCCACATCGCGCACGAGCGCTCCGACATCGCGCACGCCCGCTCACCCCGCCGGCAGGAATCCGCTTGACCGCCGCCCTCGTCGCCACGCTGTTCGTCGCGGCCCTCGCGCTCTCGCTCGCACTGCAGCTGTGGCTCGCGTACCGCCACGTCCGGCACGTGGCGGCGCACCGCGATCGCGTCCCCGCGGCGTTCGCCGACCGCATCCGCCTCGACGCCCACCAGAAGGCGGCCGACTACACCGTGGCCCGGACCCGGTTCGGCGTCGTCGAATCGCTGGTCGACGCCGCGGTGCTCGTCGCACTCACGCTGGGCGGCGGGCTGCAGGCGCTGGTCGCGGCGACCGGCGCGCTGGGCTGGGGTCCGCTGGGCGAAGATCTCGCGCTCTTCGTCGCGCTCGCGCTCGTCGCCGGCCTCGTCGGGCTGCCATTCTCCTGGTACCGCACCTTCGGCATCGAGGCGCGCTTCGGCTTCAACCGCAGCACGAAGCGGTTGTGGATCGCCGACCTGGCCAAGGGCGTGCTGCTGGCCGCGTTGCTCGGCCTGCCGCTCGCGGCGCTGGTGCTGTGGTTGATGCAAGCAGCAGGCGCGGCGTGGTGGCTGTGGACGTGGGCGGCGTGGATGGGCTTCCAGTTCCTGATCCTGCTCCTCTATCCATCGGTGATCGCGCCGCTGTTCAACAAGTTCTCGCCGCTGCCCGAAGGGCGCGCGCGCGAGGCCATCGAGCGACTCCTCGTCCGCTGCGGATTCGCCACCCAGGGGCTCTTCGTGATGGACGGCTCGCGCCGCAGCAGCCACGGCAACGCGTTCTTCACCGGCTTCGGGCGGTTCAAGCGGATCGTGCTGTTCGACACCCTGCTCGCCCGGCTCGAGCCGGAGGAGGTCGAGGCGGTCCTCGCCCACGAGCTCGGCCACTTCCGGCTGCGGCACGTGCTGAAGAGCGTGGCGTGGATGGCCGCTGCGTCGCTGTCGTTCCTGGCGCTGCTCGCGTGGCTGATGGCATCGCCCGGGTTCTACGCCGGCCTCGGCGTGACGCCGGTCGCCGACCGTCCCGGCATCGCACTCGTCCTGTTCTTCCTGGTGCTGCCGGTGTTCACGTTCCCGCTCGGCCCGCTGCTCACGTTCTATTCGCGCCGGCACGAGTTCGAGGCCGATGCCTTCGCGAGCCGCCACGCGTCGGCGGGTGCGCTCACGCAGGCGCTGGTCAAGCTCTACGAGGACAACGCCGCGACCCTGACGCCCGATCCGCTGCATTCGGCCTTCTACGACACGCATCCCCCGGCGGCGGCGCGGATCGCGCGGCTGCGCGCGCTGGCGGGGACGCCCCCTGCAACCGGCGCCCCGTCGGGCGCGCCGCGTTGCCCGGCGCCGGGACGCTGCGCCCTGTGAGCCCGTTCGCCGCGCCCTGCGCCGCCGCGCTTGCGGCCGCCCACGCGGCTCCCGGCGCCACGCGCCTGACCGACGACGAGATCGCGCGCTGCCTCGCCGTGCTCCCGGGCTGGGTCCGCGCGGGCGAACGCATCGAAAAGACGTTCCGCTTCGACGACTACGACCGCACGATGGGGTTCGTCAACGCGCTCGCGTTCATCGCCCAGCGCGAGGGTCACCACCCCGACCTCAGCGTCCATTTCGACCGCTGCGTCGTCGCGCTGTCGACACACGACGCCGGCGGGATCAGCGGCAACGACGTCATCTTCGCCGCCAAGGTGGAACGGTTGCTGGCGTGACCCCCGCCGAGCCGCGGCCCCCGCAATCCCCGCCCGGGCAGGCGGCTGGCCTCCTCGTGGCGGCGCACCGGCGCCACTTCGCGGTCGCGCTCGATACCGGCGATACGCTCGCCTGCGTGCTGCGCGGCCGGACCGCGACGCTGGCCTGCGGCGACCGCGTCCTCGTGTCGCGCGCCGCTCAGGGCGGCGTGATCGAAGCCGTGCTGCCGCGCAGCACGCTGCTCTACCGCTCGGACGCGTTCAAGGAGAAGCTGATCGCCGCCAACGTCGACCAGATCGTCGGCGTCGTCGCGCCCGACCTGTCGCTCGACGAGGAGCTCGTCCACCGCTGGAGCGTCGCCGCGGCGGCGCTTCGCTGCCGGTTCGTGATCGCCGCGAACAAGGTCGACCTCCCGGGCGCTCCCGCGCTCGCGCAGCGCCTGGCCCCATTGGCCGCGCTGGGCCACGCGGTGGTCCCGGTGTCGGCAAGGGAGGACGTCGCGCCGCTCGTCCCCTGGCTCGACGGCCGGCACTCGGTGCTGGTCGGGCAGTCCGGCATGGGCAAGTCGACGCTGCTCAACGCGATCGTGCCTGGGGCGCTCGCGCGGACCGCGGCCGTGTCGCTGGCGCTGACGACAGGCCGCCACACGACGACGCACTCGACGCTGCACCGTCTGCCGGCGCCGCTGGGCGAAGGCTGGATCGTCGACTCCCCCGGGCTCAAGGCCTTCGGCCTCGCCCACGTCGATCCCGACGCGATCGTCGCCGCGTTCACCGAGTTCGGCCCCTGCGCGGGCAGGTGCCGGTTCCGCGACTGCCGGCACGACGTCGAGCCCGACTGCGCGTTTCGCGCCGAGGTCGCCGCGGGACGCGCAGCGCCGTTCCGGCTGCAGCTTCTGCGGACGCTGGTCGCGCAGAGCCGGTCGGTTGCCGCGGCGCGGCGCTGATCGCCGGCACGCGGGTGCGCACTCCACCGCCTACGCGCTCCGCGCTGCGGACTTGCGGTGTACGCCCGCGGGACGCCCCCGGGGTTCACGGCGCGAGCCGCGCGAGCGTCAACAACAGGATCAGCAGCAGCCAGAGCAGGAGCGCGCGCCAGACGAGGCCCACACCGCTCGGCAGAACCTCCGGCAACGCCTCGTCGCCCAGCCCCAGGACCGGTCGATAGGCCGGCTCGCCCGTGGTTCCCGGCAGCGTCCCGCCGAGCGTGACGCCCAAGGCCCCGGCACCGCTCGCGAGGACGATACCGGCCGGCACGCCGCCCTCCTCGGTCGTCCAGCCCGCCGACTGGGTGCGCCAGCAGTAGACCGCGTCCTCGAAATCACCGACGACGGCGAACGACAGCGCCGTCAGACGCACCGGTATCCAGTCGAGCAGCCACAACAGACGGCGCGCCGGCGCGCCGAAGACGTCGAGCGCGCGCGCGATCGGTGTGGTGTCCTCACCCCGCGCGTCGGCGCGCCACAGGTCGGCGAGCAGCGACGCCACGCGGTAGAGCACCGCCCCGGCGGGGCCGGGCAGTACCGTGAACCAGAACAGCGTGGCGAACACCTGCCGGTAGGCGTCGAGGAGCCCGCGCTCGATCGCGAGCCTCGCCACCTCGTGGCTGGAGAGCTCGGCCGTCGCGCCGCCGCGCCAGGCGAAGAGCGCTCGCCGGGCAGCGCCGATGTCGCCCCCCGCGAGCGCCGCCGCGACCGCTTGGTAGGCGTGGCTGAAGCGCCGGAAACCCGTCAGCAGATAGAGCACCGCGACGTTCCAGGCGAAACCCAGCGCCGGGTGCAGCGCCGAGGCGAGCCAAGACACGCCGGTCACGACGGCCACCGGGGGCACCAGCGCGAGCGCCGCCGCGAGCAGCCCCTGCTGCGCCGTGCCGCCGTTGAGCCGCCGCTCGATGCCGCGCGCATAGCGAACGAACAAGCGCTCCAGAACCGCGCGCCAACGAAACGCCCGCCACTGCTCGAGCGCCAGGGCGACGAGGATAGCCAGGAAACTCATCGCTTCACAGATCGCGCAGGAATTCCTTGCTGACGTCCTTGAACAGCGGCGTGCCGGCCTCCTTCAGCCACTCGAACGCCACCATCTCGCGGGTGACGATGCGCGCGCCTTCCTGGCGCATGCGGGCCATCGCGAGGTCGCGGTCATCCGGACGCCGGGAGCCGACGGCGTCGGCGACCACGTAGACCTCCCGCCCGTCCTCGATCAGCTCGAGTACCGTCTGCAGCACGCAGACGTGGGCCTCGATTCCGGCCACCACGACCTGCGCCCGGTCGGTGCCGGGCAGGCCGGACAGGCAGCCCGCGGCAACGCAGGAGAAATGGTTCTTCGTCGCGACGGCGGCGTCGGGCAGCAGCGCGCGGATCGAATCGTCGAGCGGACCCAGCCCGCGCGGATACTGCTCGGTTGCGGCAACCGGAATGCCGAGCTTCTGCGCCACCCGCACCAGCCAGGCGGTGTTGGCAGCGACCGTGGCGTGGTCGGCGATCGCGGGCAGCAGCTTCTTCTGGACATCGATGACGAGCACCGTGGAGCGTTGGGCGTCGAGCAGCATGGTCTGGCTTCCGTGGGTTGGTCGATGGGCGAGTCGCAGTGGTCGACTGCGGCGTGGCGCATGCGTTCAAGTCTTGAGCTCCTCGCGGTCGCGGTACTGCTCCAGCGCCTCCGGGTTGGCCAGCGCCTCGAGGTTGCTGACCGCACGCCCGTGCACGACGTTGCGCACCGCGAGCTCGACGATCTTGTTGCTCTTGGTGCGCGGGATGTCGGTGACCTGCAGCACCTTGGCCGGGACGTGGCGCGGCGTGGTATTGGTGCGGATGTGCTGGCGAATCCGCTCGGTGAGCCCGGCATCCAGCGTGAGCCCGTCCTGCAGGCGAACGAAGAGCACGACGCGTACGTCGCCGACCTCGCCGGGAGGCCAGTCCTGGCCGATGACCAGGCTCTCCACCACTTCCGGGAGTTGTTCGACCTGACGGTAGATCTCCGCCGTGCCGATGCGCACGCCGCCGGGATTGAGCGTGGCGTCCGAACGTCCGTAGATGACGAGGCCGTCATGCTCGGTGATCTCGACGAAATCGCCGTGGCACCAGACGTTGGGAAAGCGCTCGAAGTAGGCGGCGCGGTACTTCGCGCCGTCGGGGTCGTTCCAGAAGCCCACCGGCATCGACGGGAACGGCGCCGTGCACACGAGTTCGCCCTTGTCGCCGCGAATCGGCCTGCCGTCCGGATCGAACACGTCGACCGCCATCCCCAGGCCTTTGCATTGCAGCTCGCCCCTCCACACCGGCAGGGTCGGAGCGCCCAGCGCGAAGCAGGACACGATGTCGGTCCCGCCGGAGATCGAAGACAGGCAGAGGTCGGCCTTGATGCACTGGTAGACGTAGTCGAAACTCTCGGGCGACAGCGGACTTCCGGTGGAGTAGAGCGCGCGCAGCTCCTGCAGTTCGAAGTCCTTGCGCGGCACCAGCGCGATCTTCTTCGCTGCGTCGAGGTACTTGGCGGAGGTGCCGAAGTGCGTGATCCGCTCGGCGTCGGCGTAGTCCCAGAGCAGCTTGCCCTGGGCGACGAAGGGCGACCCGTCGTAGAGCAGCAGCGTCGCGCCTGCGGCGAGGCCGCTCACCAGCCAGTTCCACATCATCCAGCCGCAGGTCGTGAAATAGAAGAGGCGGTCGCCCGCGCGCAGATCGCCGTGCAGGATGTGCTCCTTCAGGTGCTGCAGCAGCGTGCCGCCCGCGCCGTGCACGATGCACTTGGGAACACCGGTCGTGCCCGACGAATACAGGATGTAGAGCGGATGGTCGAACGGCAGCCGGGCGTAGGTCAGCGGCTGCGGCGCGAAGGGCGCGACGAACGGATCCCACGCCACGGCGCCCCGCACCGCCGGAAGGTCGCTCGGCACCACGGCGGCGCGCTCCAGGTAGGGGATCACGACCACTCGCTCGACGCTCGGCAGTGCGGCGACGATCGCCGCAACCTTGTCGAGGATCGGCAACGCCTTGCCGTTGTACCAGTAGCCGTCGACGGTGATCAGGACGCGCGGCGCAATCTGCCCGAAACGGTCGAGCACGCCCTGCACGCCGAAGTCCGGCGAGCAGGACGACCAGATCGCGCCAAGCGACGCGGCCGCGGCCATCGCCACGAAGGCCTCGGGCAGGTTGGGGACGTACGCCACCACCCGGTCACCGGCGGCAACACCCTGTGCGCGCAGCGCCTGCTGCATCCGGGAAACCTGGGCCAGGAGCTCGCCGTCGCGGGTGCGGCTCGCTGCCTTGTCCTCGCCCCGGAACACGAGCGCCTCTCCGTCTTTGCCCGCCGCCACCCGGGCCGCGGCGGGCGCGAGCAGGTTCTCGGCGAAGTTGAGCCGCGCGTCGGGGAAGAACCGCGCGCCGGGCATCTTCTCCCCGTCGACCAGCGCGCGTTCGCCACGCTCGCCGACGACCCCCGCGTAGTCCCAGACCGCGGTCCAGAACGCCTCCTTGTGCTCGATCGACCAGCGCCAGAGCGACGCGTAGTCGGGATACGCCGTGCCGTGCGCGGCGGCAAGGGCGGACGCGAACTGCGTGAGCCGGGCGCGCGCGATGCGCCCGGGCGAGGGCTTCCAGAGCAGGGAGGTCGTGGTCATAGCGTAGCGTAGGCGGTGGGTCGGTGAGGCAATCCAGGCTCGCCTGCCGGCGCCCGGTGGAGCGGCCGGGCGCAACGCGACGAGCGACGCCGGGCGCGCCACGCGTGGTCCGCGCCGCGGGTCGTCGGCGAAAGCGCGCTAGTCCCGGGCGGCGGCATAGAGGGGCGCGACGACGACGTTCGGCAGCGGGGCGCTGCGCCCCGTCGCGAGATCGATCCATACGATCTTGGCGGCGCCTTCGGCGGCCGTGCGGCCGCCGCTGACGAGATCGTAGCTGCTGTTGACGCTGCTGCGCCCCGGGTCGCCGAGGAACATCCTCACCTCGAACTCACCCGGGTAAACGAGCGGTTCGAGAAACGTGCAGCTCGCGTTGACGATCACCGGCCCGGTGCCCTGAAACGCGGCGCCGGGCGGAAACAGCGCGAACAGCCATTCGATCCGCGCCTGCTCCATGTATCGGAAGTACACGGTGTTGTTGACGTGACCCAGGGCGTCCATGTCGCCCCAGCGGATGTGCTGGCGGGACGTGTGAACGAGCAGGCGGTGCTTGTGCGACATGGCGTGCCTCGGGTGCTGCGTCGGAACCGCGCTCACCGCGGGCAAACCCGCCGCGACTCCGGTGGCGCCGCGCGGGCGACGCCGCGTTGCGCGAGCGCACGCCGTGGCCGAGCGCCTCTCGGCGCACCGGACCCGGGCGCAGCGGCGGCAGGAGGCAGCACGAACCCGAGCAAGGACATCGAACACGATTCCGGGGAGCAGGACGAGGCAGGCGGTTGCAGCGGTTGCCTGATTATACAGACCGGCCGCCCTCCCCCCGGCAACGGATGCCGGTCCGGACGCCCTCATCGCGTGGTCGGAAACCGGCCGACCTCAAGAGGGCGCCCGCGATGCCGATAAGCGGGAAACGCCGGCGGACCCGCTCCCGCAGCGGAACGCGAGGTTTCGCACTGTTCGATGATCCCGATCCGCAAGAACGACATCGCGCTTGGCCGCCCCCTGGCCTGGCCGGTCTTCGACGGCGACCGCAGGCTGCTGCTGCGCGCGGGCCACACCATCGAGTCGGTCGCCCAGCTCGAGGAAATCGCCCGCCGCGGCCTCTACCGGGTCGCAGGGGGCGCTCCGCGAGCGGCCGGTGCAGACGAGGACGCCGTCGCCTCGACGCAGGAAAAGCGCAACGACGGCTGGCAGGCGCTGCGTTTCGAGGATCTGCGGCTGCCGATCGGCACGCGGCTGTCGCTGCAGAAACTCGACCCCGACGACGACACCCGTTACAACGCGCGGCTCCAGGGTGTGTTCAAGGACGTGAGCCTGATCGTCAACGTGCCGGCGCCCGGAGGCAACCTCGCGATGTTCCGGCAGGGGCAGCCGCTGCTGCTGCGGGCGTTCTCCGGCACCCGCGTGTTTGCGTTCACTGCCGGCGTGCTGGTGATCCGGTACGCCCCGACCGCCTACATGCACCTCGAGTACCCGCGCCAGGTCGAGGGCGCCGAGGTGCGCAGCGAGCGGCGCGTGGCGGTGCGCCTCATCGCCGCGGTGTCGTGCCCGGATGCCCAGGGCAGCCTGCAGGGCAGCGTGCCGGCGCAGGTGAGCGACCTCTCCTGCGGCGGGGCCCGCCTGCATGTCCCCGAATCGCTGGGCGAACCGGGCGCCGTGCTGCACGTCGCCTTCCGGCTGGCTACGGCGGTCGGCGAGGCAACGCTCAAGCTCAAGGCGACGATCCGCCGGAACGACGCCGACGGCAACGGCCGCGCCCACGGCGTCCAGTTCACCGACCTGCCGCCGATGGACCTCCTCGCGCTCGAAGGCTACGTCGCGCGCGAGCTGGCCGCGGCCCGAGAAGCCGACTAGCGACGGCCGCGGTCCCCCGGGACGCTTAGCCCCACAGCCAGGCGGCGCCGCGCACGCCGCTCGAATCCCCGTGCCGGTTGCGCAGCAGGCGCGTGTCGACGCGGTCGGAGAACACCCAGCGGCCCCAGGACGAGCGGTACCCGCGCGTACAGGCGCTCGATGTTGGACATCCCTCCGCCCAGCACGATCACGTCGGGATCGAGGAGGTTGATGACGTGGGCGAGCGCCCGGGCAAGGCGGTCCTCGTAGCGCGCAAGCGTCGCCGCGCAGGCTGCATCGCCGGCCGCCGCCCCGGCCACGATCGCGGGCGCCGCGAGCGCGCTCCCGCCGTGCTCCCGGTGATCGCGCTCGATGCCCGGCCCGGACAGCCAGGTCTCGATGCAGCCCGCGCGGCCGCAGAAGCACGGCGTGCCGCATCGCTCGTCGTCGCGCGGCCACGGCAGCGGATTGTGGCCCCACTCGCCGGCGATCGCGTTGGGGCCTTCGAGCACCGCGCCGCGAACGACGATCCCGGCGCCGACCCCGGTACCGAGGATCACGCCGAACACGACCGCGGCGCCGGCCCCGGCGCCGTCGGCGGCCTCCGACAGCGCGAAGCAGTTCGCGTCGTTGGTGATCCGGACCTCGCGTCGCAGCGCAGCCGCCAAGTCCTGGCGGATCGGGCGCCCGTTGAGGCAGACGGAGCTCGATCCGCGAAGCAGACCCGTCGCCCGGGAGATCGATCCCGGCGTGCCGATGCCGACGGTGCCGGTGGCGCCAAGCTCGGCCTCGATGCGGGCAACCAGCCCGGCCACGGCGGCGAGGGTCGCCTCGTAGTCCCCCTGCGGCGTGCCGATCCGCCGCCGCGCGAGCTCGCGGCCCTGCGGGTCGAGCGCGACGACCTCGATCTTCGTGCCGCCGAGGTCGACGCCGAGCCGAAGCGGCGGGGGCTGCATCCCTCATCCTCCTGGCAATTCCGTTCCGCCCTTGCGGCCGCCGCGAAAGGCTGCGCTCGCAACCGGGCCTGGGGGCTTCGCCACTGTCCCACGCCTTGCCGCCGCGGCGCAACCGCCCCGAAGCACGGCGCGGCGCACGAGCCGGCCGTGCCCGCAGCAGCCTTTCGGGGACGCCGCCCTGACCGCGCAACCGGGACCGTCCGGCAGCAGCGCGGCTTCCCGGTGCGGCGCCGGCCGGGAACGGGTAGACTTGCCGACCAAGACGGTAGAGATGAGCAGACGAGGAGCATTGCGAGCAGGCGCCGGTGCGGTCAGACGGCGCTTCCGGTCATCCCCTACACCCCCGAATCCGACAGACTCCCTCGTTTGGCGGCGCGAGCCAGGCCGTGCGGCAGGGCGGTGCTGCAACTCGCGAGCGCGGGCACGCTGCGCTCGCGCAGCGACGCCGGCGCGGGCGACGGCGAGGCTGCGGGTCCCTTTCGAGGTCTTCCTCCCATGATTCCCGATCCCGACAGCGACGGCGCGCACGAGTTTCCCTCCCCTTTCGCGGCGCCGCGCGCGGCCAGCGTGGCCGCGTTCCAGTCCGCGGTGCTGCACAAGCTCACCTACGCGGTGGGCAAGGACGCCCGCTACGCGGTCGAGCACGACTGGCTGGTCGCCACCTGCCTCGCGACCCGCGATTACCTCGTCGACCGCTGGATGGACGCCACGCGGCGCACGTATCGCGACGGGCGCAAGCGGGTCTACTACTTCTCGCTCGAGTTCCTGATCGGACGCCTGCTGTTCGACGCCCTGGGCAACCTCGGCCTCACCGCCACCGCCCGGGGCGCGCTGGCGGAGCTCGGCGTCGACCTCGACCGGCTGCGCAAGATCGAGCCCGACGCGGCGCTGGGCAACGGCGGCCTGGGCCGGCTCGCCGCCTGCTTCATGGAGAGCATGGCGACGCTCCACATCCCGGCGCACGGCTACGGCATCCGCTACGACCACGGGATCTTTCGCCAGGCGTTGCAGGACGGCTGGCAGCTCGAACTGCCGGAGGACTGGCTCTCGTCGTCCAACCCCTGGGAGTTCCACCGGCCGGAGGTGAGTTACGTCATCGGCTTCGGCGGCAGCGTCGACGTCGTCACCCAGCCGGACGGCACGACGCGCTCCGTGTGGCGCCCCGCCGACAGCGTCAAGGCGGTTGCCTTCGACACCCCGATCGCCGGCTGGCGCGGCACGCACATCAACACGCTGCGCCTGTGGTCGGCCCGCGCCAGCGATCCGCTCCGGCTGGAGGAGTTCAACCGCGGCGATCACGTCGGAGCGCTTGCCGACCGCGTGCGGCTGGAAGCTGTCTCGCGCGTGCTCTACCCGTCGGACCAGACGCCGGCGGGGCACGAGCTGCGCCTGCGGCAGGAGATCTTCTTCGCCTCGGCGTCGCTGCAGGACCTCATCCGTCGGCACAAGCAGCAGCACGGCGACCTCGGCTCGTTGCCCGACCACGTGGCGATCCAGCTCAACGACACGCATCCGGCGATCGCGATTCCCGAGCTCATGCGGCTGCTCGTCGACGAGAACGGCATGCCCTGGCATCAGGCCTGGTCGATCGCGACCAGGGTGTTCAACTACACCAACCACACGCTGCTGCCAGAGGCGCTGGAGCGCTGGTCCGTCCCGCTGATGGAGGGCCTGCTGCCGCGCCACATGCAGATCATCTACCTCATCAACGCGCTGCATCTGGATGCCCAGCGCACTGCGGGCCACGCCGACGACGCGCTGCTCGCCGGCATCTCGCTGATCGAGGAGAACCACACCCGGCAGGTGCGCATGGGCCACCTCGCCTTTCTGGGATCGCACCGCGTCAACGGCGTCTCGGCGCTGCACACCGAGCTCATGCGGCAGACGATCTTCCGCTCAATGCACGCGATCTTCCCCGAGCGGATCGTCAACCGCACCAACGGCATCACGTTCCGCCGCTGGCTGCTCCAGGCCAACCCCGGCCTCGCCCGCCACATCGCCGACGCCATCGGCAACACGTTCCTCGACGACCCGAACGAGCTCGGACAGCTCGCTGCCCACGCCGACGACCCGGCGTTCCAGGAACGCTACGCGGCGATCCGGCGCGAGAACAAGGTCGCGCTGGCAGAGTTCGTGCGCGAACGGCTGGGCATCGTGCTCGACCCCGACGCGGTGTTCGACGTCCAGATCAAGCGCATCCACGAGTACAAGCGGCAGCTGCTCAACATCCTCGACACCATCCGCCTCTACAATGCGCTGCGCGCGCAGCCGACGGGCGACTGGATACCGCGGGTGAAGATCTTCTCGGGCAAGGCGGCAGCCGGCTACTTCCAGGCCAAGCTGATCATCAAGCTCGCCAACGACGTGGCCCGGATCGTCAACAGCGACCCGGCCGTGCGCGGGGCGTTGAAGGTCGTGTTCATCCCCAACTACAACGTCAGCGTCGCCGAGGCGATCGTGCCGGCCGCCGACATCTCCGAGCAGATCTCGACCGCGGGCATGGAAGCCTCCGGGACCGGCAACATGAAGCTCGCGCTCAACGGCGCGCTCACCATCGGCACCCTCGACGGCGCCAACGTCGAGATGCTGGAGCACCTCGGCGCCGACAACATCTTCATCTTCGGACTGACCGCGGAGCAGGTGGCCAAGCGGCGCGCCGCCGGCATCGACGCCACCGAGGCCATCGCCGCCTCGCCCCACCTGGCCGAAGTGCTGAGCGCGCTCGATTCCGGCGTGTTCTCGCCCGACGATCGCCGGCGCTACCACGGACTGGTCAACGTCCTGCGCCACCACGACTACTTCATGGTCTGCGCCGACTTCGACGCGTACAACTCGATGCAGCGCACGCTGGGCCACCTCTACCGCGACCGCGCGGGGTGGTGGCGCCGCTCGATCCTCAATACCGCCCGGATGGGCTGGTTCTCATCGGATCGCTCGATCGGCGAGTACGCGCGCGACATCTGGCGCACGGGAGGCGCCAAGCCGTAATGAAGCCGAGCCTCTCGCGCAAGGTGATCGCGGCGATCGTCGCCGGGCAGCACGGCGATCCCTTCGCGGTGCTGGGCGCGCACGACGTCGGCGGTCGCGTCCTCGTGCGCGCGCTCGTTCCGGACGCCCGCAGCGTCGAACTCGTCAGCCGCGACGGCGTCCCGCTCGCGCCGATGGCGCGCCGGCACGATGGCGGGTTCTTCGAAGGCATCCTCCCGACCCGCTGCGGCTACCTGCTGCGGGCGAGCAACGAAGGCGGCACCTGGACGATCGACGACCCGTACGCCTACGCCCCGGTGCTGGGTTCGCTGGACGACTGGCTGCTCGGCGAAGGCACGCACGTGCAGCTCTACCACCGCCTCGGAGCGCACGTGATCGTCCACGAGGGCACGTCCGGCGTTCACTTCGCCGTCTGGGCCCCCAACGCGACGCGGGTCTCGGTGGTCGGCGACTTCAATGCCTGGGACGGCCGCCGCCACGCGATGCGCCGGCGGGTCGACACGGGGATCTGGGAGATCTTCGTGCCCGGCATCGCCGAAGGCACGAATTACAAGTACGAGGTCCTGGGGCGGGGCGGCGAGCTCCTTCCGCTCAAGGCCGACCCCGTCGGCTTCGCCGCCGAGCTGCGGCCGTCGACCGCGTCGGTCGTCTGCGACACGCGCTGGTTCGAGTGGACCGACGGCGAGTGGATGGCCGCGCGCTCGGCACGCGATCCACGGCGCGCGCCGCTGTCGATCTACGAGGTCCATCTCGGGTCGTGGCAGCGCGGCGAGGGCAACCGCTGGCTCAGCTACGACGAACTCGCCGACCGGCTGGTGCCCTACGCCGTCGAGATGGGCTTCACCCATCTCGAGCTCATGCCCGTCAACGAGCACCCGCTGGACGAGTCCTGGGGCTACCAGCCGATCGGGCTGTTCGCACCGACGCGGCGCTTCGGCGAACCCGCGGCCTTCGCGCGCCTCGTCGACCGCGCCCACCGTGCCGGGCTGGGCGTGATCCTCGATTGGGTCCCGGCGCACTTCCCGACCGACCCGCACGGCCTCGCCTATTTCGACGGCACGGCGCTCTACGAGCACGCCGACCCGCGCCAGGGCTTCCACCCCGACTGGAACACCGCGGTCTTCCAGTTCGGCCGCCCGGAGGTCGCCAACTACCTGCTCGCGAGCGCGCTGTACTGGCTCGACCGGTACCACATCGACGGGCTGCGCGTCGACGCCGTCGCCTCGATGCTGTACCTCGACTACTCGCGCAAGGAGGGCGAGTGGGTGCCCAACCCCCAAGGCGGCAACGAAAACCTCGACGCCATCGCCTTCCTGCGCCGCCTCAACGCGACGGTGTACGCGCGCCACCCCGGCGCGATCACGATCGCCGAGGAATCGACCGCGTGGCCCGCGGTGTCGCATCCGGTGCATGCCGGCGGCCTGGGCTTCGGCTTCAAGTGGAACATGGGATGGATGCACGACACGCTCGACTACCTGCGACGCGAGCCGATCCACCGGCGCTGGCACCACGACCGCATCACCTTCAGCGCGGTCTACGCGTTCTCCGAGAACTTCGTGCTGCCGCTGTCGCACGACGAGGTCGTCCACGGCAAGGGTTCGCTGCTCTCACGGCTGCCCGGCAACGCGCACCAGCAGTTCGCGACGCTGCGCGCCGCGCTGGCGATGATGTGGGCCTACCCGGGCAAGAAGCTCCTGTTCATGGGGCAGGAGTTCGCCCAGCGCCAGGAGTGGAACTGCGCCCAGTCGCTCGACTGGCACCTGCTCGACCACGGCTGGCACCGCGGCGTCCAGGCGCTGGTGCGCGACTGCAACCGCGGCTACCGCGAGTTGGCGGCGCTCGCCGCGCGCGACTGCGAGAGCGAGGGCTTCCGCTGGCTGATCGTCGACGACCAGGACAACTCGGTGTTCGCCTGGCTGCGGCTCGGCGGCGACGGCGTGCCGCCGGTGGCGATGGTCGCGAACTTCACGCCGGTGCCGCGCGAGGGCTACCGCCTCGGGCTCCCCCACGGCGGTCGCTGGCGCGAGGCGCTCAACACCGACTCGGCCTGGTACGGCGGGTCCAACCGCGGCAACGGGGGGGCCGTGCTCGCCACCGGTCACCCGCAGCACGGGTGCGCCTGCAGCGCCGCGCTCACGCTACCGCCGCTCGCCACGTTGTGGCTGGTTCATGACGGCGATCAATGAACGCCGTCCGGAAATCGTGCAGCGTGCAGGGATTGGCAGCCTCACGCCGAAAGGAGGGGTGGTGATGGAAAAGATCAAGTACTCGACCCCATTGGCCCGTTCCGCCATGGCCTACGTCCTGGCCGGCGGTCGCGGCAGCCGACTGATGGAGCTCACCGACTACCGCGCGAAGCCTGCGGTCTACTTCGGCGGCAAGTCGCGGATCGTGGACTTCGCGCTGTCCAACGCCCTCAACTCGGGTGTCCGCCGGATCGCGGTCGCAACCCAGTACAAGGCGCACAGCCTGATCCGGCACCTGCAGAACGGCTGGAATTTCCTGCAGCCGATGCGCAACGAGAGCTTCGACATCCTGCCGGCCAGCCAGCGCATCTCGGAGGAACGCTGGTACGCGGGCACCGCCGACGCGGTCTACCAGAACATCGACATCGTCGAGAGCTACGCCCCCGAGTTCATCATCATCCTGGCGGGCGACCACATCTACAAGATGGATTACGAGCGGATGCTGATCCAGCTCGTCAACGAGAATGCCGACGTGGTCGTCGGTTGCATCGAGGTCCCCGCCGCCGACGCCAAGGGCTTTGGCGTGATGGACGTCGACGCGAGCAGCCGCATCGTGTCGTTCGTCGAGAAGCCCGAGAACCCGCCGGAAATGCCCAACCGTCCCGGCTACTCGCTCGCCAGCATGGGCATCTACGCGTTCCACCGCAAGTTCCTGTTCGAGCAACTCGATCGCGACGCGGCAAATCCCGATTCGAGCCGGGACTTCGGCAAGGACATCATTCCCTACCTCGTGAAGAACGGCAAGGCCGTCGCGCACCGCTTCGCCGAGTCCTGCGTGCACACGCGCGAGGAGGCCGAGAGCTACTGGCGCGACGTCGGGACCATCGACGCGTACTGGGAAGCGAACATCGACCTCACCGACGTCGTGCCCGCGCTGGACCTCTTCCAGCACGACTGGCCGATCTGGACCTACGCCGAGATCACGCCGCCGGCCAAGTTCGTGCACGACAGCGACGGGCGACGCGGCATCGGCATCTCGTCGCTCGTGTCCGGCGGCTGCATTGTCTCCGGCGCCGAGTTGCGCCACTCGCTGCTGTTCACCCGCGTCCACATCCATTCCTACGCGCGGGTGCGCAACGCGGTCGTGCTGCCCTACGTCGACATCGGCCGCCGCGCGCAGCTTTCGAACGTCGTGATCGACCGCGGCGTGAAGATCCCCGCAGGCCTTGTCGTCGGCGAGGACCCGCTGCTCGACGCCGCGCGCTTCCGGCGAACGGCCAAGGGCATCTGCCTCATCACCCAGCCGATGATCGACAAGCTCGAGGGCAGCGTATCCAAGCGATGAGCGCGCGCTCGACGCTGTCGCCCGCGGCGAAGACGATGCCGGCCGCAACGGGGGGCGCCGGCCCGTCCGCGGCGTTGCCGGACCGCGGGCGCCGCTTCCTTTCGCCGGCGCCGCGCGGCCGGCGCCGCGCGCCGGGCAGTCGGTGATGCGGCGCGTCGACACGGGCAGCCCGGAGCCGCCGGGACTCACGCTCCTCGCCGGCGGCGCCAACGTCGCGGTCACGTCCGTCCACGCCGAGGCGGTCGAGCTGTGCCTGTTCGACGCCCAGGGGCAGTCCGAGCAGGAGCGCATCCGCCTGCCGGAACGAACCGGCAACGTCTTCCACGGCTTCGTCGCCGACGTCGCGCCGGGCGCACGCTACGGGTTGCGGGTGCACGGACCGTGGGATCCGGCGCGCGGGCACGTGTTCAACCCGGCGAAGCTCCTGGTCGACCCGTACGCCCGCGCGCTCGACCGCGCGTTCGCCTACCACCCGGCACTGACCGCGCGCCGCCCCGACGGCTCGCGCTGCGACACCGACAGCGCACCGTTCGTTCCCCGCGCCGTCGCGCACGGCGCGCTCCCCCCGGCGGCGGCATCGCGCCCGCGCGTCGCGTGGCAGGACACCGTCGTCTACGAGCTGCACGTGCGCGGATTCACGCGCACGCACCCCGGCGTGCCCGCGGCGTTGCGCGGCACCTGCGCGGCGCTCGCGCATCCGGCGGCGATCGCGCACCTGGCCTCGCTCGGCGTCACCACCGTCGAGCTGATGCCGGTGGCAGCCTGGATCGACGAACGCCACCTCGCCGCGATCGGCCTCACGAACTACTGGGGCTATAACCCGGTCACGCTGCTCACGCCCGACCCGCGTCTTGCCCCCGGCGGCGCCGCCGAGCTGCGGCAGGCGGTGGCGGCGTTGCAGGCCGCCGGCATCGAGGTGATCCTCGATGTCGTGCTGAACCATACGGGCGAAGGCGACGACGCCGGGCCGATGCTGTCGCTGCGCGGCATCGACAACGCCACCTATTACCGCATGCAGGCCCACGACCCGGGCAGTTACGTGAACGACACGGGCTGCGGCAACACGCTCGCGCTCGATCGGCCGCCGGTGCTGCGCCTCGCGATGGACGCCCTGCGCCACTACGCCACGGTCTGCGGCGTCGACGGCTTCCGCTTCGATCTTGCGACCGTCATGGGCCGGCGCGACGCCGGCTTCGACCCCGCGGCGCCGCTCCTCGAGGCGATCGCGCAGGACCCCGTGCTGTGCGAGCTCAAGCTCGTCGCCGAGCCCTGGGACATCGGGCCCGGGGGTTACCGCGTGGGCGAGTTCCCGGCGACCTGGGGCGAGTGGAACGATCGCTTCCGCGACACGGTGCGCCGTTTCTGGCGCGGCGACCACGGCCTCACCGCCGATCTCGCCACGCGCCTCGCCGGCTCCGCCGACCTCTTCCGCGCCGCGGCCAAGCCGCCGTCGCGTTCGCTCAATTTCGTCGTCGCTCACGACGGCTTCACGCTCGCCGACCTGCTTGCCTACGAGCGGAAGCACAACGAGGCCAACGGCGAGCAGAACCGCGACGGCACCGACGCCAACCATTCGTGGAACCACGGCTGCGAAGGCCCTTCCGACGATCCGATCGTTCGCTCGCGCCGCGCTCGCGACGCGCACAACCTGCTCGCGACGCTGTTCTTCGCGCGCGGAACGCCGATGCTCGCGATGGGCGACGAATGCGGCCGCACGCAGCTGGGAAACAACAACGCGTACGCGCAGGACGGCCCGATGACCTGGCTGGACTGGGAGGCCGCCGACGCCCAGCTCCTGCGCTTCACGCGGCGCGTGATCGCGCTGCGCCGGGCGCACCCCGCGCTGCGCGAGGACCACTGGCTCGAAGGCGTGCCCCGAACCGACGATGGCGTTCCCGACGTCGAATGGCGCCTGCCCGACGGGCAACCGATGCATCCGGCCGCGTGGGGCGACGGCAACACCCGGGTGCTGGTCGCCGTGCTCGGCTGCGCGGCGTCCGCGACGCATCCCTGCGACCGGATACTGACGGCTTACAACGCGGGGGTCGAAGCGGTCCCGCTCGTGCTTCCCGAGCCGCGTGCAGGTCACTGCTGGCGCGTTCTGCTCGATACCGCGCGCCCGGAGACGTTCGCGGCCGACGCCTCGTTCGAGGCCGAGGCCCGCACCGTGCTCTCGGCGCGCTCGGTGCTGCTGCTCGCCGAGCTGCCGGCCGCGCCGGCGCGCGAGCACGCGCTCGATCCCGAAGTCCTGGCCCGCCTGGCCGCGGCGGCGGGCATCGGCGCCGACTGGTGGGACGTGGCGGGGCAGCGGCACGCGGTGAGCGTCGACACGCAGCGCGCGCTGCTGGCGGCGATGGGGCTCGCCGTGGGCAACACCGACGACGCGCGGGCGCACCTCGTCCAACTCGCCGCGGACGGCGATCGGCGGGCGCTGCCCAGCGTGGCCGTCTTCGCGGCCGGGGCGCCGGCGCGCGTCGCCGTGCCGATGAGCGCACCTGCCCGCGGCAGCGCACGTTCTCTGGTGCTGACACTCGCCGACGGAACCGCGCTCGACCTGCCGTTCCCCGGCGAATCGGCCGAACGCCGCAGCGTGCTCGCGGTGGACGGCCTGCCGGTCGTCCAGGCGTGGCTCGACCTTCCGGCGTTGCCTCCTGGCCGGCACCGGCTGTTCGACGCCGACCGGCCCGAGCAGGGTTGCACTCTGATCGCGACACCCGGGCGCTGTCACTGGCCGGAGCCGCTCTGGGCGGGGGGCCGCCGCTTCGGCCTCGCCGTGCAGCTCTACGCGCTGCAGCGCGACGGTGACTGCGGGATCGGGGACTTCACCACGCTGGCGCAGATCGCGGTCGACGCCGCCGCCGCCGGCGCCGTCACCGTCGGGCTCAACCCGCTGCACGCGCTGTTTCCCTGCAATCGTGAGCGGGCGAGCCCCTATCAGCCGCTCGACCGGCGGTTCCTGGATCCGCTCGCGATCGACGTCGCCAGCATTCCGGAGCTGCGGGCAAGCGAGCCCGCGCTGCGGCTGTACGCCAGTCACGCTGACGCCATCGCGGCGCTGCGGGCGGCCCCCCTGGTCGACTACGCCGGCGTCGGCCGGATCAAGGACTCGATCCTGCACGCCTGCCACGAAGCCTTCGAGCGACGTGATCCGGGCGAGCCCCGCGCGCGCGCTTTCGCCGCGTTCGTCGAGGCGGGCGGCAGCGCTCTGCGCGATTTCGCCGTGTTCTCGGCGCTGTCCGAGGCGCACGGCGGCGCGCCGTGGATGGGCTGGCCCAGCGCGCTGCGGCAACCCGACAGCGCCGGTGTCCGCGCCTTCGCACGCGAGCACGCGGTGCGCGTGCGCTATCACCTGTACCTGCAGTGGATCGCCGACAGCCAGCTGGGCGCCGCCGCGAAGCGCGCGCGCGCCGCCGGCCTCACGCTGGGGTTCTACCGCGACCTCGCCGTGGGTGCGGCACCCGACGGCGCCGAGAACTGGTCGCAGCCCGCGCTGCTGGGGCGCGGCGCGTCCGTCGGCGCGCCACCCGACCCGTTCTCGCCGGCCGGACAGAACTGGGGACTGCCGCCCCCGATACCGCACGCGCTGCGCGCGGACGCCTACGCGGCGCAGGCGGCGCTCTTTGCGGCCAACATGCGCCACGCCGGCGGGCTGCGCATCGACCACGCGATGGGCCTGCAGCGCCTGTTCTGGATACCCGAGGGTGCGATGGCGGCCGACGGCGCGTACGTCCACTACCCCGTGGCCGACCTCGTCGGCGTGCTCGCCGACGAGAGCGTGCGCGCCCGCTGCTTCGTGGTCGGCGAGAACCTGGGCACGGTACCGGACGGTTTGCGCGAGCGGCTCGACGCGGCGGCGATCCTGTCCTACCGCGTCCTGTGGTTCGAACGCGCGGGCCACGCGTTCCTGCCGCCCGCCGCCTACCCGGCGCACGCCGCCGCCTGCACCTCGACCCACGACCTGCCGACGATACGCGGCTGGTGGCAAGGCAGCGACATCGCGGAGCGGGAGCGCCTGGGACTGCTGCCTGCCGACGCCGCGCGACGCGCCGAGGAAGAGCGCTCGCGCGAGCGCGAGGCGCTGCGCGCGGCGATCGCGGCGCACGACGGCGCCCCCCTGCCCGTCAACGCGGCGGAGGCGGACGACGAAGCGCTCGCCGCCGTGGTCATCGCCGCCCATCGCTACGTCGCCGCGACACCCTCGGCGCTGGTGCTGGTGCAGGCAGACGACCTCGCCGCCGAGGCCGATGCCATCAATCTTCCGGGGACCGACCGCGAGCGGCCCAACTGGCGCCGCAAGGTCAGCGTGCCGGCGGCTTCGCTGTGGCGCAGCCCGATTGGCCGCGCCGCCGTGCAGGACTTCGCCGCCGCGCTCCGGCGCCCGCCGGCGGACGGCGAGGCAGCCGACAGGCTCCTAGACGAGAACCTCGAACTCCTCGGCCGGCACCGCCGGGCTCTTGAGATAGCCCTGGTAAAGATCGCAGCCGCGCTCGCGCAGGAACGCGAGCTGCGCGTCGGTCTCCACACCCTCGGCCAGCACCTTGAGGCCCAGGGTGTGCCCCATGGCGACGATCGTCGCCGCGATCTCGCGGTCGTCTTCGCTCTCCGGGATGTCCTCGACGAAGCTGCGGTCGATCTTCAACACGTCGATCGGGAAGCGCTTGAGGTGGGCGAGCGAGGAGTAGCCGGTGCCGAAGTCGTCGATCGCCAGCCGCACGCCCTGCGCGCGCAGGCGAATCAGCGTTTCCACGGCATCGTCCTCGCGCTCCATCAGCGCGCTCTCGGTCAGCTCGAGTTCGAGACGCTCGGCGGGGAAGCCGGTCTGCGCCAGCGCCGAGGCGATGCAAGCACCCATGTCGCTGTGGCGGAACTGCAGCGGCGAGAGGTTGACCGAGAGCGTGAGGAACGGCAATCCGGCATCGATCCACCGTCGCCCTTGCTGGCAGACCTCGCGCAGCATCCAGTCGCCGATGGCCACGATGAGCCCCGTTTCCTCGGCCACCGGAATGAAGCGCGCCGGAGCGATCAGCCCGACCTCCGGGTCCTGCCAGCGCAGCAACGCCTCGGCGCCGACGATGCGATCGCTGCCGATGTCGACCAGCGGCTGATAGAAGACGCGCAGCTCGCGCCGCTCCAGTGCCCGCCGCAGCTTGGCTTCGATCTCGATGCGCTCCCGGGCCGCGTAGGTCTGGTCGTCGGAGTAGAACATGAAGCGGCCGCGGCCGTCGTCCTTCGCGCGGTAGAGCGCCGTGTCCGCCTGCTGCAGCAGCGCCTCGGCGTTGTCCGCGTGCTCGGGGAACAGGCTGATGCCCACGCTCGCGCCGATCCGCACGTCGGCACCTCCCGCCAGGCGGAACGGCTCGTTCAGGAGCGCGACGATGTCGTGGGCGACCCGCGCCGCGTCGTTCGGCGCCGCGAGCTCTTCCAGCAGTACGGTGAACTCGTCGCCGCCCAGCCGTGTCAGCGTGTCGGCGCCGCGCAGGCGCCGCGTGAGCCGCTCCGAGACCTGCTGCAGCAGCTCGTCGCCGGCGAGGTGACCGAAGGTGTCGTTGACGTCCTTGAAGCGATCGAGGTCGAGCATCAACAGCGCCCCCAGCCGCCCAGAGCGGCGCGACTTCTCGATCGCGTGCTTCACCTGGTGCATCATCAGCAGCCGGTTCGGCAATCCGGTCAGCGCGTCGTGATGGGCGAGGTACTCGAGCTCTGCCTCGGAGGCCTTGAGGCGCGAGATGTCGGCGAACACGCCGACGTAGTTCGCGACCCGGCCGTCGCCGCCGGTGAGCGTGCTGATCGACAGGAGTTCCGGATACACCTCGCCGTTGCGGCGCCGGTTCCAGATCTCCCCCTGCCAGTGCCCGTGCGCGCGGACGCTGCGCCAGATCTCGTCGTAGAACTCGCGGTCGTGGCGCCCGGACTTGAGCAGCGCCGGCGTGCGCCCCAGCGCTTCGGCCTCGGTGTACCCGGTCAGCTCGCAGAAGGCGCGGTTGACCATCAGGATCCGCTGCGCCTCGTCGGTGACCATCACGCCCTCGCGCGTGTTCTCGATCACCGCGGCCGCCTGCCGCAGCCGGTCGTCGTCGCGCTTCTTGAGGAGCGCGTCCACGAGCATCGCCCCCACCTCGCGGGCCGCCGCGACGTCGCCGTCGTCGTAGGGATCGGCCTTGCCGGCGAGATCCAGGACGGCAAGCATCGAATCGCCGCGCCACAGCGGCACCGCGAGCTCGCGCGCGCCTCCCGCGCCCCCCGCGCCCACCGCGTCCGCCACCGCGAGCAGCGCGGCGGTGCCCTCGTTGCGCACGACCGGCCGGCGCTCGCGGCGGCACGCGGCCGCCGCACAGCGTCACGGCGCGCGGCATGCCTTCGCGCGGAGCCTCGTCCACGAACTCGAACCCGGCGCAGCTACTTGCCGTGACCCGTGCGGCGGCGTCGACGCCCAGCCGCACCAGGCTCTCCGCCGAACCCTGCGGGACGAGCGCGGCGAGGTCGAAACGGGCGCGCACGATCGCCTCGGCGCGCTTGCGCTCCCCGATGTCGCGAATGAAGGCGAACACGCGCCCGCCGTCGTCCGGCGAGAACGAGGCATTCACCTCGGCGACGAACTCGCGCCCGTCGCGACGCCGGTGGCGGGTCTCGAAGCGCAGGCCGCCGCGCTCGATGCACTCGCGCATCCGCGCGGCAACCTCGGCGGGACCCTGCCCGACGGCGAGGTCGCTCACCGAGAGCGCGAGGAGCTCCTCGCGGCGGTAGCCGGACATGCGGACATAGGCTTCGTTGACGTCCTGCAGCCGGCCCTGAAGATCGAGCATCCAGAAGCCGTCGCGCGCGGTCGAGAGCACGGCCCGGTAGGTGCGTTCGCGCGCCCGCAGCGCGTCGTCGGCGGCGTGCCGGCGCGTGATGTCGCGGGTCACGAGAATCGCGCTCTTGACCTCGTTGCCGACGATTACCGGCGACAGCCGCGACGCGTACCACCGCACTTCCCCGTGCTGGCCGGCGCCCTTCGCCTCGTACGCGGCCGCTTCGCGCTCGACGAACACGCGCCGCAGCGCCGCGCGCATCACCGCGTGGAATTCGGGCGGCGCCCAGTCGAGGAAGTCGCGGCCGAGCACCTCGTCCTGCCGGTACCCCGCGAGCACGCGATTGATGTAGACGATGCGCCCCGCCGGGTCGAGCTCCACGATGATGTCGGGCGCGTTCTCGGTGACGCCGCGCAGCCGCGCTTCCGACAGGCGCAGCGCGAGCTCGGTCTCGCGCCTCAACGTCAGGTCGCGGACGATGACGAAGAAACCCTCTGCCGTGCCGTCGGCGGACTTCAGGACGTCGGCGTTGACCTCGACCGGCAGCGCCGCGCCGTCCCCCGCGACGAAGGTGTACTCGGCCGGTCCGACGCGCTCGCCGCGGGCCAGCGCCGCGAAACGCGCGCGCGCCGCGTCACGATCTGTCGCAGCGAGCAGGTCGACGAAATCGACGCCGACGATCTCGTCTTCGGCGCGCAGACCGAACCCCGTGCGGCTCGTCGCCGGCGCGTAGGTGATCCGGCGGGCGAGGTCGGTCGTGCAGACGAGGTCCGGCGACGCGGCGAGCATGCGGCGGAACCGGTCCTCGCTGGCGGCGAGCGCGCTTGCCACCCGGTTGCGCTCGGTCAGGTCCGACGTGACGCCGGCGATCCGCACCGCCCGGCCGCCGGCATCGCGCACGATCACCGCGCGTCCCAGCAACGGAACGTAGTGGCCGTCGCGGTGGCGCAGCCGGTACTCGACCTCGAACGTTTCCCGCCCCGAGGCGAGCGCGGACTCGAGGTTCGCATCGACGCGCGCGACGTCGTCCGGGTGCAACAGCCGGTGCCAGAGCATCGGATCGGCCGGCAGCTCGCCGTCCCGATAGCCCAGGATTTCCCACCAGCGCGGCGAATAGTAGAACCGGTCGGCGACGCGATCCCAGTCCCACGGTGCATCGTTCGAGCCCCTTAACACCAGCGCGAAGCGTTCTTCCGAGCGGGCGAGCGCGGTCGCTGCGCGCTGCTGCTTCAGCCGGTAGTTGAGCACCAGGCCCAGCGCCATCGTCAACACCGGGGCGATGGCCAGCGCCGGGACCAGCGCGAGCGAGAGCGTCGGTGCGACGCCCGGCCCCGGCATGGCCACCACGCAACCCAGCGCCAGCGCGTGCACCGCAACGCCGAAGCCAAGCAGTTCGGGCCAGCGATACGCCACCGCCTCGGGCGCGCGCCAGCGCCGCACCGCGAGGCCGCTCGCCGTCGCGACGGCGATGACGAGCAGCCCCGTCGCCACACCGGCCCCGCCCATCTCCATCCGCACCGCGCCCACGATGAGCGCCGCGACCAGCGACGGCACGAAACCGAAATAAAGGCCGGTGATGGAAAGGAGAACCGACCGCGCGTCGAGCTTGGCGCCGGTGGTCACCGACCAGCCGCTGAACATCAGCGCGCAGCCCAGCAGCCCGACCAGCACGCCCACCGCCACGCGCCGGCCGGGGTGGGTCCGATTCCCGGCGTTGGCCAGGTCGAACGCGAAGCTCGCGGCGAGCAGCAACGCGATGGAGGTGAAGATCTCGACGAAGTGGATGCTGTCCACGCGGGCTGTCCCGAGCGCCGCAAGCAACCCGCGATACGGGCTCCCCGGCGTCCCACGGGCCTCGCCATCGGATATCGGCAACGTTGCCGGCAAACCTTAGCGACTGCCGGTGCCGGAACGCCGAGACTCGCTGCCGGGACGGCGCGGCGACGCGGCGGATCTCGATTGAGTGGATGATAGCGGCTTGGCGCCGCCTCGGGGGCGACGCCCCGCCAGGGAGGGCATTCCGATGAAATCGTTGCGTGACCGCGCGTTGGCGGCGATCGCGTTCGCGCTGGGTCTCGGCGCGGCGACGCAAGCCGGCGCCCAGCAGCAGCTCAACGTCATCTGCAGCACGCAGGGCGAATGGTGCAACGCGATCGCCACCGAGTTCCAGCGGGATACCGGCATCCGCGTCGCGATCACGCCGAAGGGCTCCGGGGAAGCGGTCGCGCAGCTCGCCGCCGAGAAGGCCAATCCCAAGCTCGACGTGTGGTTCGGCGGCACGGGCGACCCGCACCTGCAGGCCGCCGAGCAGGGTTTGACCGAGGAGTACCAGTCGCCGCTGCTCCCGCAGCTCTATCCATGGGCGCAGAGGCAGGCGGAGCAGTCGAAGTACCGGACGGTCGGCATCTACCTCGGCGTGCTCGGCATCGGCTACAACACCGAGTTGCTCGCCAAGAAGAAGATCGCAGCGCCGGCGTGCTGGAAGGACCTGATCAAGCCCGAGTTCGCGGGCGAGGTGCAGATGGCGAACCCGAACGCCTCGGGGACGGCGTACACCGCGATCGCCACACTCGTGCAGGTGTTCGGCGAGGACGAGGCGTTCAAGTACCTGCTCGCGCTGCATAAGAACATCAACAACTACCCGCGCTCCGGCGTCGCGCCGGTGAAGGCGGTCGGCCCGCGGCGAAACGCTCGCCAGCGTGAGCTTCATCCACGACGTCGTCACCGAGGCGCAGGCGGGGTTTCCGGTCAAGAGCGCGGCGCCCTGCGAGGGCACCGGCTACGAGATCGGCTCGCTGTCGATCGTCAAGGGAGCGCGCAACCTGGACGCGGCGAAGAAGTTCGTCGACTGGGCGCTCACGCCCGAGGCGCAGAAGCTCGGCCAGGACAACAAGCAGTACCAGATCCCGTCGAATGCGGGCACGCCGCTCTTGCCGCTGTCGCCGCGGATCGCGGACATCAAGCTCATCAACTACGACTTCGCGAAGTTCGGCGCGTCGGCCGAGCGCCGTCGCCTGCTCGAGCGCTGGGACCGCGAAGTCGGTTCGATCGCCCGCTGACCCGCCAGGATCGACGTCCGTCGCCCGGCCAATGGCAGCCGGGCCGCACGCCACGGGATTCCGACCATGCTGCCCCGCTTCGTTGCCACGCTGGCGCTGTCCGTCGCGGCTGCGCTGCCGGCGCCCGTCGCCGCGCAATCGCTCAACCTGTACTGCAGCTCGCCCGACACCGCGTGGTGCCAGGGAATGGCGGTGGGGCACGCGATCAGCCACGTCTTCGCGAGGTACGGATCCAGCGACGCCAGGAAGCGGCTGCTCGATCGCTGGGAGAGGGAGATCAACGCGGTGGTGAGATGAACTCCCGCGCCGGCGAGAGGCGCGCGGGCGGCCGGCGCCTGCTGCCGGCCCGCCAAGGAGCAAGCCGATGACCGATCGCCGGGGCGCCATCGCCTTCTGGCTTGCCGTCGGCGCGGCGGGGTACCTGCTGGTCCCGTGGTACGCGGTGCAGGACAGCGTATTCCTGCCGGGGTGGATTCCGCACTTCGGCAGCCGGGAAGCAGCGCCCGCGTGGCTGCAGGCCGCCGTGCACGGGCGCGCCTGGCTCTACCCGCTCGGGGGCCTGCTGCTGCTCGGAGCGCTCCTGCTCGCGCCCGGGCTCGCGCGGACCACGCGGGCCAACGCGCTGATCGCCATCGGCGCGGCCGGTTTCGTCTACTTCTTCGTGCAGGGATTCGCGGTCGGCCCCAAGGGCTGGTATCACGAGGCGCTCGCGCGCGCGCTTCCCGCGCTTGCGGTCGGGCAGTACGGCGTGGGACTCGGCGCCGCGCTCGTCGTCGCGTCGTTCGCGATGCTGTTCGCGCTCGGGCTCGCCGCGCGCGGCTTCTTCAAGGGCGATGCCTTCGTCGCGGGCAGCGTCGTCGCGGTCGCGTCGCTGGTGGTCGTGTTCACGTTCTTCCCGGTCCTGCGGATCCTGGTCTCGGCGATCGAGGACAGCAGCGGGCTGTTCTCGCTGTCGGCGTTCCAGGCGCGCCTGTCGACCGAGAAGATCTGGGGCCTGGGTTGCGTCACCGGCGGCACCCGTTGCGGCGTTGCCTGGAACACGCTGATGCTGGCGCTTTCCACCGCGACGTGCTGCACCTCGCTGGGGCTCGCCTTCGCGCTGATCGCCACCCGCACGGGCTTCAGGGCGAAGAGGCTGCTGCGCGTGCTGATCGTGCTGCCGATCATCACTCCGCCGTTCGTCATCGGGCTCGGCGTACCTGCTCACGCGGCAGAAGTTCGTCGGCCAGAGCGCGTTCGAATTCGGCACGATGCTCTCGTTCGCGATTCCCGGTACCGTGATCGGCGTCTCGTACATCCTGGCCTTCAACGTCCCGCCGATCGAGGTCACCGGCACGGCGATCGTGCTCGTCCTGTGCTTCATCTTCCGCAACATGCCGGTGGGTGTGCGCGCAGGCATGGCGGCGATGAGCCAGATCGACAAGAGCCTGGACGAAGCGTCGACGACGCTGGGCGCGCGCGGCTTCACGACGCTGCGGCGCGTCATCCTGCCGCTGCTCAAGCCGGCGATCGTCGCGGCGCTCATCTACAGCTTCGTGCGCGCGGTGACGACGGTGTCGGCGGTGATCTTCCTCGTGTCCGCCGAGTACGAGATGGCGACCACGTACATCATCAACCGGGTCGTCAACGGCGACTACGGCGTGGCGATCGCCTACTCCTCGGTGCTGATCGTGCTGATGCTCGCGGCGATCTGGCTCATCAACGTCCTGATCGGCCAGCGCAGGCTCGGCCGCCGCGACGCCGCGGCGCCGCGGCTCGCCACACTCGGCCGCAATGCGGCGTGAGGCGCTTTCCCTCCCGGCCGACCCACTCCCGAAACGAAGCGACACCGAAGCTGAAGCCCAGCGAGCCGACCATGAAAGCCGCCTCCATCGAGTTCCAGAACGTGCGCAAGCTCTATGGCGAGGTTGCCGCGGTCAACGGCGTGTCGTTCGGCATCGCGGCGCGCTCGCTGGTCACGCTGCTGGGGCCCTCGGGCTGCGGCAAGACGACCATCCTGCGCATGATCGCGGGTCTCGAGCTGCCGACCTCGGGTACGATCCGCATCGGCGAGGTCGACGTCACGCGCGTCCCGGCCGCCGAGCGCGACGTATCCATGGTGTTCCAGAGCTATGCGCTGTTCCCGCACATGAGCGTGCTGGACAACGTGAGCTACGGGCTCACGGTGTCGGGCCTCAGCAAGGCGCAGGCGCACGCGAAGGCGCGCGGCGCGCTGGCGACGGTCGGCCTCACCGGCCTCGACCAGCGGCTGCCTTCCGAGCTCTCCGGTGGCCAGCAGCAGCGCGTCGCCGTGGCCCGGGCGCTGGTGCTGGAGCCCGCGGTGCTGCTGTTCGACGAGCCGCTGTCCAACCTCGACGCGCGGCTGCGCCGGCAGATGCGCGAGGAGATCCGCGACCTGCAGCAGCGCCTCGGCCTCACCGTCGTCTACGTCACGCACGACCAGTCGGAGGCGCTCGCGGTGTCGGACCGGATCATCGTGATGGACAAGGCGGTGATCGCGCAGGAAGGCGCGCCGCGGGAGCTCTACGCGCAGCCCAAGGACAGCTTCGTCGCCGGATTCATGGGCGAAGCCAACCGCGCGCGCGGCACGTTGCGGCGCGGCAGCGCGACCGAGGGTACGATCGCGCTGGGTCCGCTCGCGCTTACGCTGCCCCATCGCGGCATCGCCGACGGCGAGATCGACGTCGCGATCCGGCCCGAGGCGATCGACCTCGTCCCCGCAGGCGGCTCGCCGCTCGCCGGCACGGTCAGGAAGGCCGCCTACCTCGGCCACACGATGGAGTACACGGTCGACACGGTGATCGGGCCGCTGTTCGTGATTCACGCGCGCGTCGACCGGCCATATGCGGTCGGCGAGGCGGTCGGCGTCACGCTCGCGCCGCACGGCGTGATCGCGATCCCCCCGGAAGCGGGCGGCTCGCGCGTCGCGCCGTCGTGAACGCTTCCGCACTCGCGGCCCGCGGGGCCCGCCGCGGGCGGGCCGGTGGTCGCGGCCGGGCCCGGGCTGTTCGAGGCCCTTTGCCTGCTGGCGAATTGACACGCTCAGGGCAGCGTGCAGAACACCGCGCCCTCGACGAACCAACCCTGCTCCCGCATCGCCGCCGTGGCGCTGCGGCTCGTGAGGTAGCGGTGGTTCGCCTGCCCTCCCTTGCCATCGTTGTACAGGCGGGTGACGGTCATGCGGTCGGCGGGGCAGAGCTCGGCCTGCGGCGCGGTTGCGGCGAACGCGAACGCCTCGAACTGCCAATCGGGATTGCGCCGCACCTTGTCGCACTCGTCCGCGTCGTTGGTGTAGAAGTGCGAATTCGGCCCCCTGCCCGGCGTGCCGAAGAAGCGGCAGGCGCGCGCGCCGTTGCCCGCGTCCGCGGCCCAGGCCTTGAACTCGAAGCCGGTCCGCGTCCAGCCGGGCACGACGACCCCCGCGTCGAGCATCGCCGCTTCGGCGGGCTCGGCGGTGAGGAAATAGTGATCGAGCGCTTCGTTGCGGTACTCGACGACGGTGCGCTCGCCGGCGCGAGGTGGCGACGGCGCGCTGTAGTCGAGCGTGGTCGCGTCGTCGCTGCCGCCGGCTACCGCGTGCATCCGGGCGAACTGCGCGCTCGCCCGCGCGTCGCCGCGAACCCTCCCGTCGAGGAACGCGAGCGACCAGGTGAGCGTGTCCGGCACGTCCCGGGGAACGAGCTCGTGCCCGACGCCGCGCAGCACGACGACCTGCCGCGTGCCCGTCAGACGCACCATCGCGTCCTCGATCTGCGCCAGCGGCGCCACGACGTCGGCCGTGCCGGCGATCGCGAGGTAGGCGAGACTCACGCCGTCGACGCCGCCCTGGTCGCGGCCGAAGGCCGGCAGGTTCGGCTGGCCGAAGTAAGGCACGTACCCCACCGCCGCCTTGAGCCGGGGTTCGACCAGGACCTTTTTCGACGATTGACCGATCGACGTCGTGAGGCGAGCCCCCCCGAGCAACATCATCGCCTGGGCGCCGAGGCTCGCGCCGAAGCCGCCGATCCGGTCGGTGTCGACGACGCCACGCCAGTGCGGGTGCGCGAGCAGAAGATCCAGCTCCGCGACGAGGCCGACCGGCCGCAGCGCCTGCATCGCGATGAACTTGTCGAACGAGAGGATCGCGCCCAGAACGTCGCCCAGGTCCTCGAGCTTGACGTCGGCAAACCGGCGATCGGCATGGAACGGTGCGGCGACGACGTAGCCGTAGGTCGCGAGCAGCGCGACGAAGTCGAGGTACCCTGCGCCGAGCGGGCTGCCGCCTCAGGCCGTGCGAGAACAGCAACAGTGGCCAGCGCCCCTCCCCCGCCGGGAGGAGCGGGGGCTCCCCGTTGCGCTGCATCCGCGGCACGATCCTGCCGTCGGGCAGCGCGTAACCGGGACGCGTGTTCGCCGCTGACGTCGGATAGCACACGAGCATGGCGAGCGCGAAGCTGCCCGAACGATAGCGGCCGAACAGATCGCGGTCGTCGGGAATGGCCACGGTCTGCGCGAGACCGCCCCCGGGATTCACGAACAGGTCGGTGACGTAGCGCGCGGATCCGTCGCTGCGAGGATCGCCCTGCCAATACGCCTGCGCGGACTCGCCCGGCCGCATGCGCGCGAAGTCCTGCTCGACGTCGCTGCAGGCGACCGGATACGGCCCCGGTGCGTTCACCGGCGGGGCGACCGCGTAGTCGACGGGCTGTGCCAGGGCGCCGCCGGCCGCGCTGCCCAGCACGACCCACGCCATCAAGGCAACCCGCAGCCCTGCGCGCGCGACAAGAAGACCGCCACGCGCCGAGGCACAGGCGGAAGATAACTTGGACAACTCGACAACCGCACGCCGCGGCCCGGCGCCAGCCGACCCGGCGCCGGGCCGCGCGTTGACGTCAGAAGCTCTCGACGGGCAGTGCGACCGCCGCCGCGCCACCCTCGACCAGGGTCTGCAGGCAGCCCTTGGCTTGCGGCAACAGCCACTCGGCGTAGAACCGCGCCGTGATGATCTTGGCTTGCATGAACTTGGCGTCGCCCGTGCCTGCTTTGAGGTGCCGCGCCGCGATGTGCGCCGCGCGCGCCATCTGCCAGCAGCCGACGACGAGGCCCCACTGGCGCATGTACGGGACCGAGCCGGCGTTCGCCTCGCGGATCTTGCTCATGAAGTTGGCGGCGACCCACTCGACCGCCTTCTTGAGATCCGCGACCGACGCCGCCAGGTGCTCGCCGATCGTCTTCAACTGGGGATCCGCGTCCGCGGCGAGCTCGGCGGCGAACTTGCCGATCTCGCCGGCGACGGCGAGCGCCACGGCCCCGCCGTCGCGCGCGGTCTTGCGACCCATGAGGTCGCCCGCCTGGATGCCCGTCGTGCCCTCGTAGATGGTGAGGATCCGCGCGTCACGGTAGTACTGCGCGACGCCGGTTTCCTCCGAGAAGCCCATCCCGCCGTGCACCTGGATGCCGAGGTAGGTGACCTCCTGCGCGATCTCGGTGGTGAAGCCCTTGACGATCGGAATCATCAGGTCGGCGAACGCCTGGTGGCGCTTCTTCATCGCCGGATCGGCCGAGCGGGCGGCGTGGTCCATCGCCGCCGCGGTGACGTAGGCCACGGCGCGCGTCGCCTCGGTGTAGGCGCGCATCGTCATCAGCATCCGGGCGACGTCGGGGTGCTCGATGATCGGGCCGGCCGGTGCGCCCTTCGCCGTGCCAAGGGCCTTGCCCTGGACGCGTTCACGCGCGTAGGCGACCGCGCTCTGGTACGAGCGCTCCGAGATACCGACGCCTTCCATCCCCACCGAGAAGCGCGCCAGGTTCATCATGATGAACATGTACTCGAGGCCGCGGTTCTCCTGGCCGACGAGGTAGCCGATGGCACCGCTCTTGTCGCCGAAGGCGAGTGTTGCCGTCGGGCTGCCGTGAATGCCGAGCTTGTGCTCGATCGAGATGCAGTAGACGTCGTTGCGCGCGCCCAGCGAGCCGTCGTCGTTGACCATGAACTTGGGCACCACGAACAGCGAGATGCCCTTGACGCCTTCCGGGGCGTCGGGTGTCCTGGCCAGCACGAGGTGGATGATGTTCTCGGTCAGGTCGTGCTCGCCGAAGGTGATGTAGATCTTCTGGCCGTAGAGCTTGTAGGTGCCGTCGCCCTGCGGCACGGCCTTGGTGCGCACGGCGGCGAGGTCGGAACCCGCCTGCGGCTCGGTCAGGTTCATCGTGCCGGCCCAGGTGCCCGCGACCATCTTGTGCAGGAATTTCTCTTTGATGGCGTCGGAACCGCAGAGCTCCAGCGCCTCGATCGCGCCCTGCGTGAGCAGCGGGCACAGGTCGAACGCGAGATTGGACGAGTGCCACATCTCCTCGACCGCAGTCGCGAGCACCTGCGGCAGGCCCTGGCCGCCGTAGTGCGCGGGCTTGGTGAGCCCGTTCCAGCCGTTCTCGCAGAACTGCTTGTAGGCCTCCTTGTACCCCTTGGGCGTGGTCACCACCCCGCCTTCGCTCCAGCGCGGCCCCTCCTGGTCGGCGGACCAGTTGATCGGATCGAGCACGTTGGTGGCGAACTTGCTGGCCTCGTCGAGGATCGCGGCCACGACGTCGGCGGTCGCCTCCTCGTACCCGGGCAGCTTGGTCACGGCGTTGATGCCGGCCAGCTCGTTGAGGACGAATTGCATCTCGGGCATCGGGGCTTGATAGGTGGTCATCGGTTTACCTCAGGGCAGAATGCACAATGGAAAGAATGCGGCTCGTCGCCAGCGCTTGGAGAACACGCGGGGAACGCACGCGCCCCCCGCTCGACTGCGCGCGCACCGCCGGCGCACCGGCTGCGCGCAACTCGGGGCGGCGACCGGACTTCGCCGCCCGTGATGTCACGCCGATCGTTCAGCCGAGCTCGGCCGTCAGTGCCGGCAGAGTTTCGAACAGGTCGCCGACGAGGCCGTAGTCGGCGATCGCGAAGATCGGCGCTTCGGGATCCTTGTTGATGGCGACGATCACCTTGCTGTCCTTCATCCCGGCGGTGTGCTGAACGGCGCCGGAGATGCCGACGGCAATGTAGAGCTGCGGGGCGACGATCTTGCCCGTCTGGCCGACCTGGCAGTCGTTCGCGACGTAACCCGCGTCGACCGCGGCGCGCGAGGCGCCGATCGCCGCATTGAGCTTGACGGCAAGCGCGTCGATGAGCTTGAAGTTCTCGGCGCTGCCCAAGGCCCTTCCGCCGGCGACCACGACCCGCGCGCTGGCAAGATCCGGCCGGTCCGACTTCTGGACCTCCTGGCCGGCGACGCGGGCGAGGCCGGTGTCGGCCGCCGCCGCGACGTTCTCGACCGCGGCATTGCCGCCGCTCGCGGCGACCGCGTCGAACGCGGTGGCGCGCACCGTGATCACCTTGACCGGGTCCTTCGACTGGACCGTCGCGAACACGCTGCCGGCGTAGATCGGGCGCACGAACGTGTCGGGCGAGACCACGGTGATGATCTCGGAGATCTGGGCGACGTCGAGCAACGCCGCGATCCGCGGCGCCACGCTCTTGCCGGTGCCCGTGGCCGGCAGCAGCACGTGCGTGTACCCGCCGGCACGAATCACCGGCAGCGCGACGGCGGTGAGATTCTCCGCGACCGGCGCGGCGAGGTGGGCGGCGTCGGCGAGCAGCACCTTGGCGACACCCGGCAGCGCGGCCGCGGCCTTCGCGGCGCCCGCCGCGCCGCTGCCGGCAACCAGCACGTGGATGTCGCCGCCGATCTTCTGCGCCGCGGCGACGGTGTTGAGGACGGCGGGGACCAGCGCCGCTTGGTTGTGGTCCGCGATGATGAGCGTAGTCATGTCAGGAGATCACCTTGGCTTCGTTGCGCAGTTTCGCGACCAGTTCTTTCACGTCGGCCACCTTGCCCCCGCCCTTGCGCGCCGGCGGCTCGGCAACCTTCAGCGTGGCGAGCCGCGGCGCGACGTCGACGCCCAGCGCCGCGGGCTGCGTCGTCTCGAGCGGCTTCTTCTTCGCCTTCATGATGTTGGGCAGCGTCGCGTAGCGCGGCTCGTTGAGACGCAGGTCCGCGGTGACCACCAGCGGCAGCGCCGCTTCGACCGTCTCGAGGCCGCCGTCGATTTCGCGCTTCACGGTGGCCTGCTCGCCCGCGATCTCGAGCTTCGAGGTCGATGCCGCCTGCGCCCACCCGAGCAGCGCGGCGAGCATCTGGCCCGTCTGGTTGGCGTCGTCGTCGATCGCGAGCTTGCCGCAGATGACGAGCCGCGGCTGCTCCTTGTCGACCAGCGCCTTCAAGAGCTTGGCCACCGCGAGCGGCTGCAGGTCGGCGTCGGTCTCGACGAGGATCGCGCGATCGGCCCCGAGGGCCAGCGCGGTGCGCAGCGTTTCCTGGCAGGCGGCCACACCGCAGGACACGGCGACGACCTCGGTCGCGATGCCTTTTTCTTTGAGGCGCACGGCCTCCTCGACAGCGATTTCGTCGAAGGGATTCATCGACATCTTGACGTTCGCGAGGTCGATACCGGTGCCGTCGGGCTTGACCCGAACCTTGACGTTGTAGTCGACGGCGCGCTTGACGGGAACGAGGACTTTCATGGTGGGAACCTGTGGTGGGAACCTGTGGGTGACGGGGAACCTGTGGAGGACGGACGACGCGACATTATAGCGCTCCGATCGTCGCCGTACAGATCTGTCCAGGGTGTGCGACGACGGCTCAGGGCGGCCTCCCGTGCCGCCCCGCCGGCGGACTCGCCGTCGAACCCGCCAGCAGACCCGCGCATCCCCCAGAAGCCCAGCACGCGTGCCGCTCCACACCGACCCGTCCCGCCCCCCGGGGACGCCCCGCCGTCCAGGCGGGCGGGGCGAGGTCGCCCGCGGCGCTGCCGCATCTACGCCCGAGGGCGCAATTCGACGACACGGTCGGGCGCGAGCGCCGACGGCACGCGGTGGGTGATGAACAGGATCGTCACCTTGCCGCGGAACCGCGCGATCGTCGCCGCGATCTGCTCGGCCACCGCGCCGTCGAGGCTGCTCGTCGCCTCGTCGAAGACCAGGACCCGCGGTCTTCGGAGCAGCGCCCGTGCGATCGCGATCCGCTGCCGCTGCCCGCCCGACAAGCCGACGCCGCGCTCCCCCAGCATCGTCCGGTAGCCGTCGGGCAATCGCTGCACCACGTCGTGGATCTCCGCCAGGCGGCAAGCGCTGACCACGGCGTCGTGCGACGCCTGCGGATGCGCGGCCACCAGGTTGTCGTGGACGTTGCCCGAGAACAGAACCGTCTCCTGCGGCACGACGCCGAGGGCGGCGCGCAACTCGTTGGCGGCAAGCGAGCGGGTGTCACGACCGTCGACGCAGACGCTGCCCGCGGTCGGGTGCACGAATCCCTGCAGCAGCTTGGCCAGCGTGCTCTTGCCGACGCCGGACGCCCCGGTGACGGCGACGCACTCGCCGGGGGCGACGTCGAGGTCGAAGCCCTGCAGCACGGGCGGACGCGTCGGCGCGTAACGAAAGCCCACGCCGCGAAACTCGACCCGCGCCGGGCCGGGGGAATCGGCGACGGCGACCAGGGAGCGGGGCTCCTGCGGCACGTCGACGATGTCGGCGAGGCGGCGCACCGCGACGCTCGCCATCTGGAACTGCTGCCACAGGCCGACCAGACGCAGCAGCGGCTGCGTGACGCGGGCGGCGAACATCTGGAACGCGACCAGCATGCCGATCGTGAAATCGGGCCCCCGCATCACCAGCAACGCGCCGAGGCACAGCAGCGCCGCCCCCTGCAGCTGCTCGAGCGCGCCGGCCACGGTGCCGTACGTGTTGGCGAGGCGGCGGGTCGCGAATCCGGCGTCGAGATAGCTGCGCAGGTGCTCGTCATAGCGGTGTTCCAGCGTGGCCTCCATCTGCAGCGACTTGACCGTCTCGATCCCGGCGACGTGCTCGGTGAGAAACGCCTGGCAGCGCGCGCCGCGCAGGAACTGCTCGTCCAGCCGCGACTGGAACAGCGGTGCGGTCAGGGCGCACAGCGCCCCGATCAGCAGCATCAGCACCAGAGTCACGATCGAGAGCGGCACGCTGTAGAAGAACATGAAGGCCACGAAGAGCCCCATGAACGGCACGTCGAGCACCAGCATCACGGCGGCGCCGGTCAGGAACTCGCGGATCGTCTCCACACCCTGCAGCCGCGCGGCGAGCACGCCGGTCGGCCGCCGTTCGAAGTACGGCAGCGGCAGGCGAACCAGATGACCGAAGACCGCCGCCCCCAGCGCCGCGTCGACGGCGTTGCCCACGTGCAAGACGAGGTATTGCCTGATCCAGCCGAGCGCAGCCGAGAAGCCGATCAAGCCCGCCAGCGCGACCGCGACGACGGCCAGCGTGCTCTGTGCCTGGTGCGCGATCACCTTGTCGATCACGATCTGGCTGCACAAGGGCGTCGCCAGCGCGATCAGTTGCACCGCGAAGGAGGCGGCGACCACGTCGCGCAGGGCCCGGCGATGGCGCAGGAGTTCGCGCGCGAACCACCGAAAGCCGAAGCCCTGCGCCGGACGCGCCACGTCGTCCTCGCCCCCGGAGTCGCGGACCGGCTCGACTGCGAGCAGCCAGCCGGCCGCGATGCGCCCGAACGCGGCGCTGTCGATCACGGTCGGCTCGTTGCTGCCGGCGCGAAACAGCAGCACGCGGTCGGCTTCCGCCCTCACCAGCAGCGCGAGCGAATGCACGCCGCTGGGCCGGGAGGCCGCAGCGGAGGCGCACGCGCCGTCAGCGCCGCCGGCAGCCGCTTCGCCCGCGCACGGCAGGATGAAGACGATGGCAGGCAGCAGCCGCGGCGCGGGCAGCGCGTCACCCATCGCGACGAGGCGCGCCCGCAATCCCAGCACCCCCAGCGCTTCGACCAGCTGGGCAGCCGAACAGGGGGGCGGACACTCGCGCTGCAGCAGCGCGGCGGAGAACGGCATTCGGTGCAGGTTGCACAGGCTGCCGGCCGCCCACACGAGGTCCGGCTGCGACAGCGGCAGGGAATGCGTGGCGGGACTCGAATCGCGCATGGCTCTCGCCCGTCGCGCCGGCGTCAGCGCTCGCGTGCCGCTTCGTGCCAGGCGCGCCGCACCGGGGCCACCAGGTACTCGAACAGCGTGCGCTCGCCGAGCCTGATTTCGGCGACCGCCGCCATCCCGGCGGTCAGCGGCAGCGACGTCCCGTCGAAAGCCAGCGACTGCCCGGCCAGCGCCACCCGCGCGCGGTAGCCGCTCGCCCCGTCCCCCGAGTGCTCGGCAGCCCCGCCCCGGCGGGACGCAGGCGCGACCGAGGCGTCCGGGCTCACACGCTGGACCGTGCCGTCGACCAGGCCGTACTTCTGGAACGGAAAGGCCGCGAGCTTGACGCGCGCCGGCTGCCCGGCGCGCACGAAGCCGATGTCGGCGTCGCGGATGAGGACTTCGGCCTGCAGCTCCTCGCCTGCGGGGACGAGCGTTGCGAGCACGGCGCCCGCGGCGACGACGGTATCGGCAGCGTGCGTCGCGACTTCCTTGACGACCCCCGCCTGCGGCGCCCGCAGCTCGATTCCGGCCGCGCGGGCGAGCCCCTTGGCGAGCTCCTCGGCGATGCGCGAGCGCTGGCCCTCGACCTGCGCGCGCTCGGCGTGCAGTTGCGCCCGATACCCGGAGGTGACCTGCGCCAGCCGGCGCTCGGCCTGCGCGAGGCTCGCGCGCAGGCTCGCCACCGTGTGTTCCTGCGCGCGCAGATCCTGTTCCTTCTCGATGCGCTCGCGCTCACGGTCGAGGGCGAAGAGCTCGCTCACGAAGCCCTCGCGCTGCAGCTGCCGGTAGCGTTCTGCCATCGTGCGGTAGATGGGGAGCGTGCGCGCGAGCTTGACCGCCACCTCGGTGGCGGCAAAGAGCTCCTGCGCGATGCGCGTGCGGACGGCGGCTTCCTGCGCGACGGCGTCGAGAAACGCGGCACGATTGGCGTGCGCCAGCGCCGCAGCGCGGGCGAAGGCGTCGTCGGCATCACCCGGCAGGCGCCGCAGCGGGACCCCGGCAAGCTCGGCGTCGATCCGCCGCAACTGCAGGAGCCGGGTGGAGAGCTCGGCCTGCAGCGCGCGCGTTTCGGCTTCGATCTCGCGCGCGTCCAGCCGGAACAGGACCTGCCCGGGCAGCACGGTTTCGCCCTCGGCGACCAGGACCTCGCGCACGATCGCCGCGGTCGCCGGCTGCACGATGGGCACCGTCAGCCGCGGCACCAGGCGCCCTTCCGCCACCGCCACGATGTCGAGGCGGCCAAACGCCGCCCAGGCCAGCGTGCAGCCGAGGAGCGCGAGCAGGCAGTGCAACACCCGGACGCTCGAGCGACGGCGACGGCAGGTCGCCGCCACCGCCTGCCGGCACCCGCGGGCCTGTCCTGCCGCCCGCGCGCTCGGGCGAGCCGTCGCGCATTGCGATGCCTGTCCCGCGAAACCAACGAGTCGGGGCCGGCGCTCAGCCCAGCAGCGCAGGTGAACTCATCCGCCCCCAAGGGGGCGTTTCGGCCCGCGCGCCAAGCGCGGCCGGCGCGAACGCAACCACTGTTCGCGCAAGCGTCCCCCGCGGCGTGACCGCGCGCAAGCGGCGATGCGAATGCGAAGAACTGGGGAGCGATGACGGTCATGCGCAGTCTCCGTGGTGGGAGCCGGCGGCTCGGTGCGGATCCCGAGCACACCGGTGCCTACGCTAGGGTCGCCGCGCTGCCGCGTCAATTCGTCCGGATGGACTAATCCGTCGCGCGGGGGTGGGTTGTCGGCGTTCCGGCCGCCATGCCGCGGCGTCGCCGGTGCGACGGTGGTGGGCGCGGCGTCAGTCCGGGAGCTTCTCGCGCGCGCGGCGATCGAGATGGAGCGCCGCCTTGACCAGGAGGTGCGCGGAGACCGGCGCGGTGAGGAAGACGAACAGCGCGACCAGGAGCTCGCGCAGGCTCGGCGCGCCCTGCACGACGCTGAAGTAGACCACCGACGCCAGCAGCGCGCCGCCCACGCCCAGCGTCGTCGACTTCGTCGGTGCGTGCAGGCGCCGGTAGAACTCCGAGAACTTGACGAGGCCGATCGAGCCCACGAGGGTGAATGCCGCGCCGACGACGAGCAGCGCGGCGATCAGTGCGTCGGCCCACAGGGGAAGGGCAGCCAGGTTCGCGTCCATCGGCGCCTCAGTCGATGATGTGCCCGCGCACGATGTACTTCGCGAGCGCGACGGTGCCGACGAAACCCAGCATCGCGATGACCAGTGCAGCCTCGAAGTAGATCGCCGTGCCGAGCTTGACCCCCAGCAGGATCAGCAGCGCCATCGCGTTCACGTACAGCGTGTCGAGCGCGAGGATGCGATCCGGCGCCGAGGGCCCGCGCAGCAGGCGCACAAGCGCGAGCAGGATCGCCACGCCGAACGCGCCGATCGCCCAGGGCAGCACCGCCGCGGTCATGCGAAGATCTCCGCCAGCGGCGCTTCGTAGCGCGCCTTGAGGTCGGCAATCAGCCCCGCTTCGTCGCGCAGATCGAGCGCGTGCAGGAGAAGGTGGCTGCGATCCGCCGCGACGTCGCAGGTCAGCGTTCCGGGCGTCATGGTGATGATCGTCGCGAGCACGGTGATCGCGTGCTCGTCGGTGAGCGACAGGGGCAGCCGCAAGAACCCCGGCCGGATCGAGCGCTCCGGCCCCAGCACCTGGCGCGCGACCTGCACGTTGCAGATGACGATGTCGCGCAGCACGACCCCTAGCAGTCGGGCGACGGCGAGCGGCCGCCGCACGCGCGGCGCACGCGCGCGCCACGGCGCAAGCGCGAGCGGCAACCCCCAGCCCAACGCGGCCGCGAGCAGCACCTGCCCGGCCGCCAGGCTGTCGTTCAGCAGCAGCCAGGTGGTCAAGATCGCGGCCGACATCAGCGGCGCGGGCAGAAAGGTACTCATCGCGGGGTCTCCATGCGCCGCTCGGCCGGTGGCGTGGCGCGCACCGCCGGCGCGCCGAGAACGCCGGCGACGTAAGCTCCGGGGTCGAGCAGCTGCTCGGCGGCCGCGCGCGTGTAGCGCTCGACCGGGCCCGCGCAGACTGCGAGCGCGAGCAAGGCGCCGACGAGAAGCGCCATCGCCGCCATCTCCGACCGCGCGACGCGCCCGCCCGCGATCGCGGCGACCCCCTGCGCGGCGGAGCGCTGCGTCTTCCAGAAGATGCGACTGCCCGCGCGCGCCAGCGCGACCGTCGCGAGCAGCCCTGCGCCGAGGACCGCGAGCCAGAATGCGCTCGCCGCCGGCGCGCCCGCGGTGCCGGCCAGCATCCCGAGCTTGCCGATGAAGCCCGGCAGCGGCGGCAAGCCGGCGATCGCCGTCGCCGCGACGACGTAGAGCGAGCCCAGCAGCGTCCACTGGGCCACCGGCGCACCGCTGTGCAGCGCATCGCCGACCGCGCCGCGCTGGCGCGCGATCGGCTCGGCCAGCAGGAACAGGAGCGCCGCCGCGAGCGTGCTGTGGACGAGGTAGTAGAGCGCACCGCCCAGCGCCGGGCCCGAGGCAAACGTGCCGGCGGCGACCAGCGTCCCGGCGGAGACGACGACGAGGAACGCGACGAGACCCCGCAGCCGGACGGTGGCGAGCGCGCCGAGCGCGCCGAGCGCGACCGTCGCGACGCCGAGCGCCAGGAGGGGTCTTGCGCCCAGGCGCGCAAGCGGGCCGCCGCCCTCGCCGAAGAGCAGCGTCGTCGTGCGCAGGATCGCGTAGACGCCGACCTTGGTCAGCAGCGCGAACAGCGCGGCGACCGGTGCAGGCGCCGCGCCGTAGGTGTCGGGCAGCCAGAAGCCCAGCGGCAGGACCGCCGCCTTGATCGCGAACACGCACAGGAGCAGCATCGCCGCGGTGCGCAACAGCGCGTGGTCGGGGGCGGCGGCCGCAGCGATCTTCTGCGCGAGGTCGGCAAGGTTGAGCGTGCCGGCGAGGCCGTAGAAGAGGCTCGCCGCGATGAGGAACAGCGACGACCCGGCGAGGTTGATCACGACGTAGTGGTACCCGCTGCGCAGCGCGCGGCCGAGCGCCGCGTGCAGCAGCAGGGCGTACGACGCGATCAGCAGGACCTCGAAACAGACGAAGAGGTTGAACAGATCGGCGGTGAGGAATGCGCCGTTGAGGCCGGCGAGCTGGAACTGGAAGAACGCGTGGAAGTGCGGCCCCCGCGCGTCCCAACCGGCGCGGGCGTAGACGAGCGCAGCGAGCGCGACGAACGCGGTCAGCGCGACCAATAGCGCCGCGAGGCGGTCGAGCGCCAGCGCGATGCCGAACGGCGCCGGCCAGTTGCCGAGCAGGTAGACGCCGATGGCGCCTTCGTCCGCGCGCCGCACCAGCGCGATCGCGACGGCGAGAAGGACCAGCGTCGCCCCCATTGCGAACCCGCCCTGCCGGCGCGGCAGGGTGTGCTCGATCACGAGCAGCGCTGCCCCGGCCAGGAGCGGCAGCACGATCGGCGCGACCAGCAGATGATCGGCGGGATCGATCATCGCTGCCTTCGGGAACCGAGGTCACCCGGGTCGAATTCCCCCCGGTCGATCGCAGGCGTCTTCGCGTCGGGCTCGGCGTCGCACAGGTCGCTGCCGTTGACGAAGCGCGCCTTGAGCGCGAGCGCGAGCAACAGCGCCGTCATCGCAAACCCGATCACGATCGCGGTCAGCACCAGCGCCTGCGGCAGCGGGTCGGCATAGTGCGCGAGCGTGGGCGCCACGCCCGGGCGCACGATGGGCGGGGCAGCGAAGGCGACGCGCCCCATGACGAAGATGAACAGGTTGACCGCGTAGGAGAGCAGCGTCAGCCCCAGCGGCACGTCGAAGGTCCGGGCGCGCAGCAGCAGCCAGACGCCGGTGCCGGTGAGCACGCCGATGCCGGAGGCGAGGAGCCACTCGATCATCGCGTCGCCTCCTCGCCGGCGGCGGCGGGGGGCGGATCGGCGAGCAGACCCGGCACCAGGAGCGCGAGGAGCGTCGCCCCGACGACGACCAGGAAGACCCCGAGGTCGAACAGAGCGGCCGAGGCGAGCGGCACCTCGCCGACGAGCGGGAGCACCGGGTGCGCAAAGCTGCTGGTGAGGAACGGGTACCCGAACCACGCGCTGCCGATCCCGGTCGCGCCGGCGACGAGGAGGCCGGCGCCGATCAAGACCGGATAGACCCGAGCGGCCGGCGTGCCGCTGCCGGCCGGGTGCGCGAACCGCGTGACGAGAACGGCCGAGGCAAACACCAGACCGGCCGCGAAGCCGCCCCCCGGCAGATTGTGGCCCCGCAGGAAGAGGTAGACCGCGACCGTGGCGGCAAGCGGCAGCAGCGTGCGCGCCACGACGCCGATCAGCAGCGGGTTCCAACCCGTCGCGACCGCCTCGACCGGGGCGCCCGCCGGCACCCGGAAACGCCCGAGCAGCGCGTGGACGATCAGCGCCGCCACCGCGAGCACGGCGATCTCGCCGAGCGTGTCGAAGCCCCGGAAATCGACGATGATCACGTTGACCACGTTGGTCCCGCCGCCTTCGGGGAGCGCGCGCTCGAGGTAGTAGGGGGAGATCGACGTCAGCGGCCGCGTCAGCACCGCGTAAACGATCCCGGTGATCCCCAGCCCAGCAGCAGCCGCGAGCAGCGCGTCGCGCAGCTTGCGGCCGCGCCCGGGCTCGGGCGGCGCCGACTGCGGCAGGAAGTGCAGCACCACCACCATCAGCACGACGGTGACGACCTCGACCAGCAACTGCGTGATTGCGAGGTCGGGCGCCGAGAGCAGCGCGAACGCAAGGCTCACCATCAGCCCGGTGACGCCGACGAAGGTGAGCGCCGTGAAGCGCTGGCGGTAGCGCATCGTGGCGGCAAAGGCGGCGGCGATGGCCAGCGTCCAGATCGCCAGCGCGATCTCGGCGAGTGCGGCGTCGTCGGGCCCCGCGCCCGGAACGCGCCGCGGGGCGGCGATCTCCGCGCGCTCGAGCCAATGCGCCCCGCCGGCGGCGAGCACGCCCACGACCAGCCAGACCAGCATCCGCGGCAGGCTTGCGTACGGCAGCGTCCGCAGGCTCCGGTCGGCTGCGCGTTGCAGGCCCGCCATCAGCGCGTCGAACGCGCGCTTGCCCGCGACCGGAAGGCGCGTGACCGAGTGCAGATCGACCCAGCGCTGCAGCCCGAAGTAAAGTGCCGCGCCCCCGATCGTCGCCACCGCGCTCATCAGCAGCGGCAGGTTGAAGCCGTGCCAGAGCGCAAGGGTGTACTCCGGCAGCGGCGCCTGCAGCGCTGCGTGCGCCGCTGCGGCGAGCAGCGGACCGACCGTTGCCGCCGGCAGCACGCCCACCGCCAGGCAGACGAGAACCAGCGCTTCCACTGGAACACGCATCCACCGCGCCGGTTCGTGCGGCGACTTCGGCATTCCTTTCGGCTCGCCGTTGAAGAAGACGTCGTGGACGAAGCGCAGGCTGTACGCGACGCCGAACGCGCCCGCCGCCGCCGCCACCGTCGGTACGACCCATTCGACGGCGCGGTGCGACTCGATGAAGAGGGTTTCCGCGAAGAACATCTCCTTCGAGAGAAAGCCGTTCATCAGGGGCACGCCTGCCATCGCGCTGCAGGCGACGATCGCCAGCGTCCCGGTGATCGGCATCGCCTGCCACAGGCCCGACAGCCGCCGCATGTCGCGGGTGCCGGTCTCGTGGTCGATGATGCCTGCCGCCATGAACAGCGACGCCTTGAACGCCGCGTGGTTGAGGATGTGGAAGACGCCGGCCACGACGGCCAGCGGTGAGTCCAGTCCGAACAGCAGCGTGACGAGGCCGAGCTGGCTGATCGTCGAGTAGGCGAGCAGGCCCTTCAAGTCGTGCTGGAACAGCGCGACGGCCGCGCCCAGCGCCAGCGTGATGAGGCCCGTCGCGCCGACGATGTAGAACCACGGCTCGCTCGAGCCTAACGCCGGGTACAGCCGGGCGAGCAGGAACACCCCGGCCTTGACCATCGTCGCCGAGTGCAGGTACGCCGACACCGGCGTGGGCGCCGCCATCGCGTGCGGCAGCCAGAAGTGGAACGGAAACTGCGCCGACTTGGTGAACGCCCCGAGCAGCACCAGCACGAGCGCCGGGACGTACCAGGGATGCGCGCGGACGGCATCGCCCGCTTCGAGCACGCGGTCGAGGTCGTAGCTGCCGACGATGTGGCCGAGCAGCAGCACGCCGGCGAAGAGGCACAGCCCGCCCGCCCCGGTGACCGCCAGCGCCATCCGGGCGCCCTGCCGCGCGTCGGCACGGTGTTTCCAGAACCCGATCAGCAGGAACGAAGTGACGCTGGTCAGCTCCCAGAAGACGACCAGCACGATCAGGTTGCCCGCGAGGACGACCCCCAGCATCGCCCCCATGAACGCGAGCAGCGTCGCAAAGAAGCGGCCCGGCGGATCGGCGGGCGCGAGGTAGTACGCGGCGTACAGGACGACCAGCGCGCCGATCGCTGCGACCAGAATCGCGAACGCGAGCGCGAGGCCGTCGAGGCGCAGCGCGAAGTCCACACCCGCGAACCAGGGCACCGCGGCGCGCCGCACGTCGCCGGCGAGCACGTCGGGGGCGAGGATTCCGATGCAGGCGCAGCACACGAGCGCGGCGGACCCGGCAACCCAGGGCACGATGCCCGGGCGCCGCGCGCCGATGACCCCGGCCAGGACCGCAGCGAGAAGCGGGGTCAGCAGCAGCGCGAACAGCACCACGAACGCACCCGGAAGGTCAATCGCCGGCCTTGCCTCGCGCACCGCGCCGGCGATGGAGTTCGCGATGCAGGCCGACCCCGAGCGTGATCACGGTCAGCGGGACCACGAACCAGAGCATCGTCGCCGACAGGAACGGCAGCGCGTCGTGGTCCTGCGCCGCCAGGATGAGGTACGCCGTGTACGCGGCATAGTACCCGACGAAGACACCCCCCTCCCAGCGCGCGATCTCATGCCCGGTGAAGAACACGGGCAGGCAGGCGATCGCGACCGCGGTCATCACCGGCAGGTCGAACGCGAGCACCGACGGGGCGACGGGCAGCGCCGCCGGCGCGACCAGCGCCGAGGCGCCGAGCACCGACAGGATGTTGAACGTGTTGCTGCCGACGACGTTGCCGATCGCGATGTCGCGCTCGCCACGGATCGTCGCCATGACGGACGTCGCGACTTCGGGTAGCGAAGTGCCGGCCGCGACGATGGTGAGGCCGACGACGAGCTCGGACACGCCCAGCGCCCGTGCAAACGCGACTGCCGCGCCGACCAGCAGCTGCGACCCCAGGACCAGCAGCGCGAGCCCGGCCGCCACCAGGAGGAGCTGCACGCCCCAGTGCCGGTCCCAGCCGTCCGCGGGCGTGATCGCCTCTGCGTACTCGTCCCGCGTCGCCCGCGACTGTCGCCGCGACTGCACGACGAGGAACGCGGTGTACGCGACGATCAGGCCCAGCAGCAACGTGCCGTCGAAGCCCCCGATGCTGCCGTCGGCCGCCAGCGCCCAGAGCAGCAGCGTGGCCCCGATCATCACCGGCACCTCCTGGCGAATGAGCTGCGCATTGACGACCAGCGGCGCGATCAGCGCCGCGACGCCGAGGATGAACAAGACGTTGAAGATGTTGCTGCCGACGACGTTGCCGATCGCGATGTCGACCTGGCCGCTGCCCGCCGACTGGATCGACACCGCCAGCTCCGGCGCGCTGGTGCCGAAGGCGACGATCGTGAGCCCCACGACCAGCGGCGACACCCCGAACGACAGCGCGAGCCGCGAAGCGCCGCGCACCAGCGACTCGGCGCCGGCGACGAGCAGCACGAGACCGAGGAAGAACGAGGCGAATTGGGCGATCATCGCTGCTGTCGAGCCGTTCGGGGGTTCGCGCGCGGCTGCCGCCGCCCCGTGCCCCGCGCGCCGCGCGCCGCACCGCTGCGGACCGCGGGCGTCGGCCGCGAACCGCCGCGGGTGCGGACAGGCGCAGGTCGAGCGTGGCTCACCCGACGAGCACGATGTGGACGCGGTAGGGGCCGTGCGCGCCCAGGACGATCGTCTGCTCGATGTCGCCGGTGCGCGACGGGCCCGAGATCATGTTGACCGCGCGCGGCAGGATGCCGCGCTCCTGCCGGATCAGCGCGAACGCGTCTTCCATGCCGGCGACGATGCGGTTCGGTGGCAGCACGGCGACGTGCGTGTCGGGCAGCAGCGTCGTCGCGGTCTCGGCGCCCGGCCCCGACAGCACGACCAGCGTCCCCGTCTCCGCGATCGCGCAGTAGCAGCCGGTGATGCCGAGGCGGTCGTCGCCCTGCGTCGGCCGGGCCTCGATGGCGAGGCCCGCCCCGGCCCAGTCGAGGTGAGCGAACTCCCGCCAGCAGACGCCGGCGCGCGAGCGCTGCGCCGCCAGCGCCGGCGGCAGTTGCAGCGCGTCGAGGTAGTGCGCCACGGCCCGCGGCAGGGCGTCGAGGTCGGCGATACGATCCAGCGTGCTCGCCATCTGGCCGGCCCGCGCGGTGAAGCGCGCAACGAGGTCACCCTCGATGCGCGGCCGCGGCCCCTGCGCGCGCGCGGCGAGATAGGCCTCGGCGTCGGCACGCGCGGCGGCGCGATCCTGCGTCTTGCGCAGCGCCGCGCGCACGCGCGCGAGCACCGCGTCGCGCGACGCCCGGTTCTCGGCAAGCAGGTTCGCCATCCTGTGGCCTCCTATTTCGCGTGGCTGCGAACGAAACGGTCGAGACGGTCGACGCCCTCGCGAATGGCTTCCGGCGACGCGGCGTACGAGAATCGGAGGTGCTGGCCGTCGCGCGGAACGCGCCGGCCGAAATGAATGTCGGCGAGCACGGCGACGCCGGCCTCGGTGAGCAGGCGCTTGCGCAGAACCTCGGAGTCGGCGGCGCCGACGATGCGGCAGGCCTCGGTGACGTTCGGCCACGCGTAGAACGCGCCGCCCGGAAGCTTGCAGCGGATGCCGGGCACCTGGTTGAGCAGACCCACGATCAGGTCGCGCCGCGCGAGGAAGCTCGCCCGCATCGCTTCGGCGGCGTCCTGCGGACCGGTGACCGCCTCGAGTGCTGCCCACTGCGACGGCTGCGAAGCGCAGGAGTTCGTGTTGGTGATCCAGCGGGTGAATACGGGGGCGAGCGCCCGGTTTGCGGCAAAACCGACCCGCCAGCCGGTCATCGCCCAGGTCTTGGACGCGCCGTCGCAGATCACCGTGCGCTCCTGCATGCCGGCGCGCGCGGCCAGCGACTCGAACCGGTCGGCGTAGCCGAGCCGCGAGTAGATCTCGTCGGCGAAGACCCAGACCTGCGGATGCCCGGCAAGGATGGCTGCGATCGCGTCCAGGTCCGCCGCCCGCAGCATGCCGCCGGTCGGGTTGTGCGGCGAGTTGAGAATGACCAGGCGCGTCTTGTCGGTGATCTTCGCTTCGAGCTCCGCCGGATCGAACGCGAACTCGCGCGACTCGCGCAGGTACAGCGGCACCGGCACCGCGCCGTTGGCGGCGATCTGCGACTCGTAGATCGGGAATCCCGGGACGGGGTAGACGACCTCGTCGCCTGCGCCGTAGTCGGTCACCGAGGCAATCGTGTAGGCGATGAAGGGCTTGGCGCCGGCGCCGACGACCACGTCGTCCGGCGCGATCGCGAGGCCGCGCCGCGCGCCGAGGTCCGCGGCCACGGCCGCGCGCAGCTCGTCGATGCCCGCCGACGGCGTGTAGCCGTGACGCCCGGCGCGGATCGCGGCAATCCCGGCCTCCTGGACGTTCGCCGGCGTCGGGAAGTCCGGCTGCCCGATGCAGAACGAGACGATGTCGCGCCCGGCGCGCGTGAGCGCGTTGACGTCCGCCAGCACCACGAACGCGTTCTCGGTGCCCAGCGACTCCGCCCGGCGGGACAACCGCAAGGCCGCGTGCAGCGCGTCGCGGGCGTGGTTCACCGCGCACCCCGCGCGCGATAGAGCTCGCGGAACGTGCGTCCGGCCGGCGCCGCGAGATCGCGGCCGTCGGTCCAGCCGCCGCCGACGGGCAGCCGGTGAATGCGGCCGTCGCGTCCGGCGAGCCATCGCATCAGGCGCACGCCGATCTTCGTCGCCACGGCGTAGAGCCTGGGACGCAGGGCGACGAACGACCACGTCTTGAGCGCCACGCGCTCGGTCCACGGCCGCAGGCCCTGCGCGAACGCCTGCTCGCGGAGCTTGCGCTGCAGGTCGGGCAGCGGAATCATCACCGGGCAGACGACGCCGCACTGGTCGCACAGCGTCGACGCGGCGGGCAGGTCCTGCGCCTTGTCGAGCCCGACGTACATCGGCGTCAGGATCGAGCCGATCGGCCCCGGATAGACCCAGCCGTACGCGTGCCCGCCGACGTTCTGGTAGACCGGGCAATGGTTCATGCAGGCGCCGCAGCGGATGCAGCGCAGCGCCTCCCGCACGTCGCTGCCGAGGATGCCGGTGCGCCCGCTGTCGACGACGATGAAGTACATGTGCTCCGCGCCGTGGTGCTCGCCGGGCTCCTTGGGTCCGGTGTAGACGTCGACGTAATTGGAGATCGACTGCCCGGTCGCCGAACGCGGCAGCAGGCGCATGAGCGTCGCGACGTCCGCCAGCGTCGGCACGATCTTCTCGATGCCCGAGATCGCGACGTGGACCTTGGGCAGCGTCGTCGACAGCGTCGCGTTGCCCTCGTTGGTGACCAGCACGACGGAGCCCGTCTCGGCGACGAAGAAGTTGCCACCCGAGACGCCCATGTCGGCGGTGAGGTAGTGCTGGCGCAGCACCTGCCGCGCCTCGAGGCAGAGCTCCTCGACGCCGGTCTTGCGCGGCGTGCCGTGCGCCTTCGCGAACAGGTCGGCGACCTCGTCCTTGCTCTTGTGCAGCACGGGGCCGACGATGTGCGAAGGCGCCTCGTAGTCGTTGATCTGCAGGATGTACTCGCCGAGGTCGGTCTCGACCACCTTGAGCCCGGCCGCCTCGATCGCGTGGTCGAGCGCCGACTCCTCGCTCACCATCGACTTGACCTTCACGATCTTCTGCACGCCATGGCGCGCGGCGATCGCCAGCACCAGCGCGTTGACGTGCGCCGGGGTTCTCGGCGAAGAGCACCACCGCCCCGCGCGCGGTGGCGTTGCGCTCGAAGATCTCCAGCCAGACGTCGAGATCGTCGAGCGCGCGGTTGCGGATCGCCCTGCCCGCCTCGCGCGTCGCCTCGAAGTCGTCGACCTCGGACAGCGCGTTGCGGCGGGCGCTCACGAACCTGCCCTTGAGCTTGGCGAGGTTCTCCTGCAGCCGCGCGTCGCGCAGCTTGATGTGCGCGGTCTCCTTGAAGTGCATCGACGTGACTTGCATCGCTTCCGGCTCCGGAATCCTGAACCTCAGGGCTGCTCGCCCGCGAGCACCTCGGCGACGTGCAGGAACTGCGTCGCCTCGTCGCCGCGGCGGCGCATCCTGCCCTCCATGTTCAGGAGGCACCCCACGTCACCCAACACCACCGTGCGCGCTCCGCTGTTGGCGATGTGCTGGCACTTGTTGTCGGCGAGCCGCGCGGAGATCTCGCCGAACTTGATCGAGAACGTGCCACCGAAGCCGCAGCAGGTCTCGGCTTCCGCCATCTCTTCGAGCTTGAGCCCCGGCACCTTCGCCAGCAGCGCCCGCGGCTGCGCCTTGACGCCCATTTCGCGCAGGCCGGCGCAGGAATCGTGGTAGGTCACCGTTGCGTCGAAGCGCCCGGGCACGCGCTCGAGCTTCAGCACGCTGACCAGGAAATCGGTGAGCTCGTAGGTGCGCTTGGCGAGCGAGCCCGCCCGCGCGGCGAGCGCCGGGTCGGCGGCGAGGAGCTCGCCGTAGTGCGTGCGGACCATGCCGCTGCACGAGCCCGACGGCGCGACGACGTAGTCGCAGCCCTCGAACTCGGCGATCAACTTGGCGGCGAGCGCCTTGGCGTCAGGCCGGTCGCCCGAGTTGTACGCCGGCTGCCCGCAGCAGGTCTGCGCCGGCGGAACGACGACCTCCGCGCCGCCGGATTCGAGCAGCTTGATCGCGGCAAAGGCGACGCTCGGCCGCATCATGTCGACGAGACAGGTGACGAATAGCCCTACGCGCATCGCGTGCCCTCGCGCCCTCGGCGGTAAGGGGCAATGTTAGCACGCGCTGCGGCGTGCCCCACCCGGCCCGGTCGCGATCAGAGGAAGCCGGACTGCGCGAGCGCGACGACGCAGGCGCCCATCAGCGGCTGCGGCAGGATGCCGAAGACGAGCAGCGCGAGGCCGTTGGCCGAGAGCAGCGCTCGCGTGTCGCCGCGCGCGGCCAGCGGCGTAGTGTCGACGGGCTCCTCGAAGTACATGACCTTGACCACGCGCAGGTAGTAGAACGCGCCGACCAGCGACGCCAGCACCGCGGCCACGGCGAGCCAGATGAAGCCCGCGCCGACGGCGGCTTCGATGACCGCGAACTTGGCGTAGAAGCCCAGCGTCGGCGGGATGCCGGCGAGCGAGAACATCACCAGCAGCATCATGAACGCCCACCACGGCGAGCGCTGGTTCAAGCCCCGGAAATCCTCGATCCGGTCCGCCTCGAACCCTTCGCGCGCGAGCAGCATGACCATGCCGAAGGACGCGAGGCTCGTCAGCACGTACGCGACGACGTAGAACATCGCCGCGCTGTAGCCCGCGAGGTTCGCCGCGAGAAAACCCAGCAGCATGAAGCCCATGTTGGCGATCGTCGAATAGGCGAGCATGCGCTTGATGTTGGTCTGCGCGATCGCGATCACGTTCCCCAGGATCATCGACAGCAGCGACAGCACGATCAGCATCCCCTGCCAGTCGAATTCGAGGCCGGCCAGCGCGATGGCGAGCAGGCGCAGCGTGAACGCGAAGGCGGCGAGCTTCGGCGCGGTGCCGATGAGCAGCGTCACCGCAGTGGGCGCCCCGTGGTAGACGTCGGGCACCCACATGTGGTACGGCACGACGCCGAGCTTGAACGCGATGCCCGACACCACGAACACGAGTCCGAACAGCAGGATCGTGCCGTTGCCTTGACCGGAGAGCACCACGCGCGCGATGTTGTAGAGCTCCAGCGAGCCCGTCGCCCCGTAGACCATCGACATGCCGTAGAGCAGCATCCCGGAAGCGAGTGCGCCGAGGACGAAGTACTTCATCGCCGCTTCCGACGCCGCGTTCGAGGTCCGGTACATCGCCACCATGGCGTAAAGGCACAGCGCCAGGAGCTCGAGACCCAGGTAGAGCGTGAGGAAGCTCGCCGCCGAGACCATCACCATGATCCCCAGCAGCGCGAACATCGTCAGCACCAGCGTCTCGCCACAGAAAAGGTCCCGCGCCGCGAGATAGCCGCGCGAGTAGAACAGCATCAACGACACCGCGATGCACGCCAGGAACTTGAGGAACGCGCCGAGCAGGTCCGCCACCACCAGCCCGTTGAGGACGAGCGCCGGAGCAACGCTCACGAACGCCACCGCAACGGCGGCGCTCGCGAGGAGCGTGGCCTGCGTGAGCCAGAAGCTGACATGCCGGCGCGACGGCGGCAGGAAGAGGTCGAGCAGCAGTACCGTGCACGCGGCGGCCAGCAGGACGATCTCGGGCAGGACCGGGAGGAATGCGAACGCGGTGGTCATCGTCGATACCCCGTCACAGCTTGCTCTTCGCGACGTGCGCGAGCAGCTCGGCCACCGAGGTGTGCATCACGTCGACGAACGGCTTCGGATACACGCCCATCCCGATCACCAGCACCGCGACCAGGGCCAGCAGCCAGAACTCGCGGCGGTTGAGGTCGGCCAGTTCGCGCACCTCTTCGTTGGCGATCGCGCCGAAGATCACGCGCTTGACCATCCACAGCGTGTACGCGGCGCCGAGGATCAGCGTCGTGGCGGCGAGGAAGCCGAGCCAGAAGTTGACCTTGACCGCGGCCAGGATCACCAGGAACTCGCCGACGAAGCCCGAGGTGGCGGGCAGCCCGGCGTTGGCCATCGCGAACAGGACCATGAAGGCGGCGAACTTCGGCATCGTGTTGACCACGCCGCCGTAGTCCGCGATCTGCCGGCTGTGCACGCGGTCGTACATGACGCCGACGCAGAGGAACATCGCCGCCGAGACGAAGCCGTGCGAGATCATCTGCACGAGCCCGCCCTCGACCCCGAGCTGGCTGAAGAGGAAGAAGCCCAGCGTGACGAAGCCCATGTGCGAGATCGACGAGTAGGCGATCAGCTTCTTCATGTCGGCCTGCACCAGCGCGACGAAGCCGATATAGACGACCGCCACCAGTGACAGCGCGATGACGAAACCCGACAGGTAGCGCGACGCGTCGGGCAGGATCGGCAGGATGAAGCGCACGAAGCCGTAGGCGCCGATCTTGAGCGTGATCGCCGCCAGCACGACCGAGCCTCCGGTGGGCGCCTCGACGTGCGCGTCGGGCAGCCAGGTGTGCACCGGCCACATCGGCACCTTGACCGCGAAGGCGAGGAAGAACGCGACGAACAGGAAGAGCTGCGTCGGCAGCGACAGCGGGACGTGGTACCAGTCGACGATCGAGAACGACTCCGACACCCGGTAGAGGTAGATGAACGCCACCAGCATCAGCAGCGACCCCACCAGCGTGTAGAGGAAGAACTTGATCGCGGCGTAGACGCGGTTGGGCCCCCCCCAGACGCCGATGATGATGTACATCGGGATCAGCAGCGCTTCGAAGAAGACGTAGAACAGAACGCCGTCGAGCGCCACGAACGAGCCGTTGATGAGCCCGGACATGATCAGGAACGCCGCCATGTACTGGGCAACCCGGGTCTGGATCACCTCCCAGCCGGCCCAGACGACGAGCAGCGTCGTGAAGCTGTTGAGGAGCACGAACAGCATCGAGATGCCGTCGACGCCGACGAGGTAGCGGACGTCGAAGCGCGGTATCCACTCGGCGCTTTCGACGAACTGCATGTCGGAGGTGCCGGGGTTGAAGTGCGCCCAGAGCGGGAGCGTCACCAGGAAGCCGGCCAGCGCGCCGACCAGCGCGAGCCAGCGCGCGAGTGCCGCGTCGCGGTCGCGGTTGCAGACCAGGACGGCGAGTCCGGCGGCGATCGGGATCCAGATGGCTAGCGAGAGGTACGGCATCGCGGAGGTCCCTGCATGGAGGTCAACGGCCGACCCACCAGGTCAGCATCGCGAAAAAGCCCAGGATCATCGCGAACGCGTAGTGATAGACGTAACCCGTCTGCAGGTGGCGCAGCAGCGCGGCCGCCCAGCCCACGAGCCGCGCCGAGCCGTTGACCAGAATCCCGTCGATGATCGTCCGGTCGCCCACCGCCGACAGCAACCCGCCCAGCCGCCGCGCGCCGCCCGCGAACACCGCGTCGTTGAAGCGGTCGAAGTAGTATTTGTTGTCGAGCACGGTGTACAGCGGCCCGACCGCCGCCTTGACCCGCGCGGGCAGCGCGGGGTTGACGAGATAGCAGTACCAGGCGGCGGCGATCCCGGCGAGCGCGAGCCAGAACGGCAGGCTGAGCACGCCGTGCTGCATGAACGCGACGACGCCGTGCCACTCGTTCTTGAGCTCCCAGAGCACCGCGTGCTCGGGCCGCACGACGATCGAGCCGCCGAAGTAGTCCCCGAAGAGCATCGCCTCGATGTACGTCCAGCCGGTGAACACCGAGGGGATCGCCAGCAGGACGAGCGGCACCGTCACGACCCACGGGCTCTCCTTCGGCGGCCCGCCGTGGTGGCCGTGCGCGTCGGGCTCGTCGCCGGCCTCGTGCCCCGCGTCGTGGTGGTCGGCGGCATGGTCGTCGTGGTGCGACGCGTGGCCGGTGGGGTCGAAGCGCTCCTTGCCGTGGAAGGCGAGGAACAGCATCCGGAACGAGTAGAACGCCGTGATGAAGACGCCCGCGAGCACCGCGAAGTACGCGTAGCCGTGACCGGGGATCTTCGACGCGTGCACGGCCTCGATGATCGCGTCCTTCGAGAAGAAGCCGGCGAACGGCGGAATCCCCGCGAGCGCCAGCGAGCCCACCACCGCGGTGAGCCACGTGATCGGCATGTACCTGCGCAGCCCCCCCATCCTGCGCAGGTCCTGCTCGTGGTGCAGCGCGATGATCACCGAGCCGGCGCCGAGGAACAGGAGCGCCTTGAAGAACGCGTGCGTCATCAGGTGGAAGATCGCCGCCGAGTACGCGGACACGCCGAGCGCGACGGTCATGTAGCCCAGCTGCGAGAGCGTCGAGTACGCGACCACGCGCTTGATGTCGTTCTGGACGATGCCGAGGAAGGCCATGAACAGCGCCGTCGTCGCCCCGATCACGGTCACGAACGACAGCGCCGTCTCGGACAGCTCGAACAGCGGGCTCATCCTCGCGACCATGAAGATGCCGGCGGTGACCATCGTCGCCGCGTGGATCAGCGCCGAGATCGGGGTCGGGCCTTCCATCGAGTCCGGCAGCCAGACGTGCAGCGGGACCTGGGCGCTCTTGCCCATGGCGCCGACGAAGAGGCAGATGCAGATGACCGTCAGCAGCGACCACTCGGCCGCGCCCCAGAGGTTGACGGTGGTCGCCGCAAGCCCGTCGGCCTTGGCGAACACCTCCGCGTAGTCCAGCGTCCCGAAATACGCGAGCACGAGGCCGATCCCGAGGACGAAGCCGAAGTCGCCGACGCGGTTGACCAGGAAGGCCTTGAGGTTGGCGTAGATCGCCGTGGGCCGCGTGTACCAGAAGCCGATCAGCAGGTAGGACACGAGGCCCACCGCCTCCCAGCCGAAGAAGAGCTGCACGAAGTTGTTGCTCATCACCAGCATCAGCATCGAGAAGGTGAAAAGCGAGATGTACGAGAAGAACCGCGTGTAGCCCGGGTCTTCCGCCATGTAGCCGATCGTGTAGACGTGCACCATCAGCGATACGAAGGTGACGACGACCATCATCGTCGCGGTAAGCGGGTCGATGAGGAAGCCGATCGCGAGCTTGAGGCTGCCGGACTGCAGCCAGGTGTAGACGTCTCCGTTGAAGTGTCCCCCGGCCATCACGTCGCGCCAGATCACGACCGACGCCACCGTCGCGACGGCGACGCCCAGGATGCACAGCCAGTGCGAGACACCGCGCCCGAGCTTCGGGCCGAAGAGGCCGACCACCACGGCGCCGACGAGCGGCGCGAGCGGGACCAGGAGGTAGAGTTGCTGCATCGTCATGGTGTCGGGGTCAGCCCTTCAGCCGGTCGATGTCCTCGACGTTGATCGAGCCGACGTTGCGGAACAGCAGCACCAGGATGGCGAGGCCGATCGCGGACTCCGCGGCGGCGACGGTGAGGATGAAGAAGACGAACACCTGCCCCGCCATGTCGCCCAGGAACGACGAGAAGGCGATGAAGTTCATGTTCACGGCGAGCAGCATCAGCTCGATCGCCATCAGCAGGATGATCACGTTCTTGCGGTTGAGGAAGATGCCCGCCATCGCGATGGCGAACAGGATCGCCCCGAGCACGAGGTAGTGCGACAGCGCCGGTGCGGTGAGTAGAGCCAATTGCCCCTCGCTTCCCTTGCGTTCTTCGGCGACGGTGCGGCCGCCGACTGCCCGGTCGCCCCACCCGTCGGCGGGTTCAGCCTTCCCGTTTCTCCGCCGGCATCTGCAGCACCCGCAGCCGGTCCTGCGGGCGCACCTTCACCTGCTCGCCCGGATCCTGGTAGCGCGTGTCCCGGCGCCGGCGGTGCGTGAGCGCGATGGCGGCGATGATCGCCACCAGCAGCACGACCGCCGCGATCTCGAACGCGTAGACGTAGTGCGTGTAGAGCAGCAGTCCCAGCGCGCGCGTGTTGCTCCCCGCCGCCGGCGCCGGCGCGACGGCCGTGCCCTCCTTGGCGTAGCCGCCGAGCACCACCAGCGCCATCTCGACCAGAACCAGCACGCCGACCGCGGTCGCGACCGGGACGTAGTTGCGGAACCGTGCCCGCAGGCTGTCGAAGTTGACGTCGAGCATCATCAGCACGAACAGGAACAGGACCATCACCGCGCCGACGTAGACCAGCACCAGCGCGATCGCGAGGAACTCCGCGCGCAGCATCAGCCAGTGCGCGGCGGCGGTGAAGAACGCGAGCACCAGCCACAGCGCCGCGTGCACCGGGTTGCGCGTCGTCACCACGCGCAGCGCGGCGAACACGAGGATCGCAGCGAAGAAATAGAAGAGGAAGGTCGGAAAGCTCATGGCAGGCGTCTTTCGCCGTCAGCGGTACGCCGAGTCCGCCGCGCGGTCGGCCGCGATCTCCCGCTCGTAGCGGTCCCCCACGGCCAGCAGCATCTCCTTCGTGTAATAGAGGTCGCCGCGCTTCTCGCCGTGGTATTCGAGGACCCGCGTCTCGACGATCGAGTCGACCGGGCAGCTCTCCTCGCAGAAGCCGCAGAAGATGCACTTGGTGAGATCGATGTCGTAGCGCGTCGTGCGCCGGCTGCCGTCGGCGCGCTGCTCGCTCTCGATGGTGATGGCGAGCGCCGGGCAGACCGCCTCGCAGAGCTTGCACGCGATGCAGCGCTCCTCGCCGTTCGGGTACCGGCGCAATGCGTGCAGGCCGCGGAAGCGCGGGCTCTGCGGGGTCTTCTCCTCGGGAAACTGGATCGTGACCTTGCGCGCGAACAGGTGCCGCCCCGTGAGCCGCAGGCCCTGGATCAGCTCCAGCAGCAGCCAGGTCCGTAAGAGGTTCTTGACGCGGGCGAGCATCGTCGGGGCCCTCAATGGAACAGCGGGGCGAGGCGCGTCTGCATCATCGCGCCCAGGAACACGATCCACACCAGGGTCAGCGGTATGAACACCTTCCAGCCGAGGCGCATGATCTGGTCGTAGCGGTAGCGCGGGAACGTCGCGCGAATCCACAGGAACATGAGCAGCACCAGGGCCATCTTGGCGAGCAGCCACGGCAGCCCGTCGCCGAACGGCGCGAAGCCCAGGATCGTGACGTCGTTCAGCAGCGGCAGCGGAGACAGCCAGCCGCCCAGGAACATGATCGCGGTCAGCGCGGCGATCAGGATCATGTTCATGTACTCCGCGAGGAAGAAGAGCGCGAAGGTGACGCCCGAGTACTCGACGTGGAAGCCGGCGACGATCTCGGACTCGCCCTCGGCCACGTCGAACGGGTGCCGGTTGGTCTCGGCGACGCCGGAGATGAAGTAGACGAGGAACAGCGGGAACAGCGGGATGAAGTACCAGTGCACGAGCCCGCCCTGCTGGCCGCGCACGATGTCGGACAGGTTGAGGCTGCTCGCGCACATGAGCACACCGACCAGGGCGAAGCCCATCGCGATCTCGTAGGAGACGATCTGCGCCGCCGAACGCAGACAGCCCAGGAACGCGTACTTGGAGTTCGACGCCCAGCCGGCGAGGATGATGCCGTACACGCCCACCGACGTCATCGCCAGGATGTAGAGCAGGCCCGCGTTCACGTCGGCGAGCACGAGGCCGTCGGCGAACGGCACCACGGCCCACGCGGCGAGCGCCGGGCCCAGCGCCAGCATCGGCGCGATGAAGAACAGGTAGCGGTTGGCGCCGGTGGGGACGACGATCTCCTTGAAGATGAGCTTGAAGACGTCGGCGAAGGGCTGCAGCAGTCCCAGCGGACCGACGCGGTTCGGCCCGATGCGCACCTGCATCCAGCCGATCACCTTGCGCTCGGCGAGCGTCAGGTAGGCCACCCCCAGGATCAGCGGCACCGTGATCACGACGATCTTGGCCAGCGTCCACAGCGCGGGCCACGCGGGCCCGAAGAAATCGGCTACAGGGGCGAGCAGGACATCCATCTAGGCCGGCTCCACACTGATCGGGCCCGACAGGCCCTCGAGGCCGCTGGTCGTCGGGTGCGCAGCGGCCACCCGCACCACGCCCGAGGGAACCGCGGGGTCGGCCTGCGCCGCGAGCACGGCCTCGCCGCGTCCCTGCCGCAGCCGCACCTGCGCGCCGTCGCGAATGCCCAGGCGCTCCAGCGTGGCCTCGTTCATCCGCGCGCGGGGCCCCCGCGCGTCGGCGGTCTGCTGCAGCGCGCTCGCGCGGCGCACGATCGGGTCGGCGGCGTGGATCGGCACGTCGGCCACGCGCTCGATCCCGGTCGCGGTCGCGACCGGCGGCTCGATCTCGACCCGCGTGCCGTTGCCGAGGCGACCGGCCACCTCGGCGGCGGAGGGCAGCGTGCGGCGAACGTCCTCGATGGTCTCGAAGCCGAACTCCGGCAGGTCGAGCATCGATCCCAGCGCGCGCAGGATCTTCCATCCCGGACGCGCCTCGCCCGCGGGTTTCACCACGCCGTTGAACGACTGCATGCGTCCCTCGGTGTTGACGAAGGTCCCGGCCGTCTCGGTGAACGGCGCCATCGGCAACAGCACGTCGGCGCGCGACGCCGTCGGCCGGAACATCGACAGGGCGACGACGAAGTCGGCCTGGTCGAGCGCCGCGCGCGCGGCAACCGGGTTCGCGCAGTCGAACTCCGGCTCGGCGCCGACGACGAGGTAGGCGCGGCGCGGCGCAGCGAGCATCTGCTGCGCATTCAGCCCCCCGGCGCGCGGCAGCGCTTCGGCGACGTGACCCCCGACGCTGTTGGCCGCCTCGCCGAGGCAACCCAGCGTCGCGCCCGTCAGCCGCGCGAGCGCCTGCGCCAGGGCGAAGAGCTGCGACGCCTGCGGGTGCTGCTCGGCGAGGTTGCCCAGCCATACGGCCCGGGTCGTCCCGCCCGCGAGGCAGGCCGCGATCGCCTCGGCGGCCGGCCGCGGGACGATTGCCGCGAGCGCCGTCGGCACGGGCTGACCGGCAGCGCGGGCGGCCGCGGCGACGATCTCGGCGAGCCCCAGCGGCAGCAGCGACGGCGGGGCCACCAGCGAATGCCGGACCGCGATCAGGGGATCGTCGGCGACCGGGTTGACGAGCGCCACCTGCGCGCCCTTCTTCGCCGCCTGGCGCAGCCGCTGCGCGAGCAGCGGGTGCTCCTTGCGCAACAGACTACCGACCACGAGCACGCGGTCGAGCCCGCCGACCGCCGCGATCGGCAACCCCAGCCACGGAATTCCGGCGCCCTTGCCGTCGCCGCGGAAATCGCACTGCCGCAGGCGGAAATCGACGTTGTCGGATCGCAGGCCGCGGGTGAGCCGCGCGGCGAGCGCCATCTCCTCGAGCGTCAGGTGCGGGGAAAGCAGCGTGCCCAGGGCGCCATCGCCCGGCCGCGACGCGATCTCGCGCAGGCGCCCGACGACGTAGGCGAGCGCCTTGGGCCAGTCGACGGCCCGCCACGTGCCGCCGTCCCTGATGAGCGGCGCCGTCGCCCGCTCCGGGCTGTTCAGCGCCTCGTAGGAAAAGCGGTCCTTGTCGGAGATCCAGCACTCGTTGACGGCCTCGTTCTCGAGCGGCAGCACCCGCAGCACACGGTCGCCCTTGACCTGAACGACGAGGTTGCTGCCCAGCGCATCGTGCGGCGCGATCGACTTGCGCCGCGCGAGCTCCCAGGTGCGCGCCGAGTAACGGAACGGCTTCGAGGTCAGCGCGCCGACCGGGCAGAGGTCGATCATGTTGCCCGAGAGCTCGGAATCCACGCTGCGGCCGACGAAGGCGACGATCTCGGAGTGCTCGCCCCGGCCGATCATTCCCAGCTCCATCGTCCCGGCGATCTCCTGGCCGAAGCGCACACAGCGCGTGCACTGGATGCAGCGGCTCATCTCCTCGGCCGACACCAGGGGCCCCAGGCTCTTGTGCAGGACGACCCGCTTGGCTTCCTGGTAGCGCGCCGCCGAGCTGCCGTAGCCCACGGCGAGGTCCTGCAGCTGGCATTCGCCACCCTGGTCGCAGATCGGGCAGTCGAGCGGGTGGTTGATCAGCAGGAACTCCATGACCGACTGCTGGGCCTTGATCGCCTGCGCCGAGCGGGTCCAGACCTTCATCCCGTCGGTGACGGGCGTCGCGCAGGCCGGCAGCGGCTTGGGCGCCTTCTCGACCTGCACCAGGCACATCCTGCAGTTGGCGGCGATCGACAGCTTCTTGTGGTAGCAGAAGTGCGGCACGTAGACGCCGAGCTTGTGCGCAGCGTCCATCACCGTGCTGCCCGGGTCCACGGAGACCGGCTTGCCGTCGATTTCGATGTTCAGCATGTCAGCACCCGCCCGGCCGCCCGAAGGGTGCTGACCGCCCCCCGCGGGGGGCAGCGAACGCAGTGAGCGTGGGGGTCGTTTCATCCAGCACCCGCCCGGCCGCCCGAAGGGTGCTGACCGCCCCCCCGCGGGGGGCAGCGAACGCAGTGAGCGTGGGGGTCGTTTCATGTGGGGTCTCGCCTAGACGTAGGCCGGGACCAGGCAGCGACCGTGGTCGAGGTGATACTGGAACTCGTCGCGAAAGTGCTTGAGGAACGCGCGCACGGGCATCGCCGCCGCGTCGCCGAGCGCGCAGATCGTCCGCCCCTGGATGTTCTCGGCGACGTTGTCGAGGAGCTCGAGGTCGCCGGCTCGCCCCTTGCCGTGCTCGATCCGCTCGACGATGCGCCACAGCCAGCCCGTGCCCTCGCGGCAGGGGGTGCACTGGCCGCAGGACTCCTCGTAGTAGAAGTACGAAAGCCGCAGCAGCGACTTCACCATGCAGCGCGTGTCGTCCATCACGATCACGGCGCCGGAGCCCAGCATCGAACCCGCCTTGGCGACCGAGTCGTAGTCGAGGTCGGTCGCGAGCATCACCTCGCCGGGCAGCACCGGCATCGACGAGCCGCCGGGGATGCAGGCCTTGAGCGTGCGTCCGCCGCGCATGCCGCCCGCCATCTCGAGCAGCTTCGCGAACGGCGTGCCCATCCGCACCTCGTAGTTGCCGGGGCGCGCGACGTCGCCGGACACCGAGAAGATCTTGGTGCCGCCGTTGTTCGGCTTGCCGAGGTTGAGGTAGGCCTCGCCGCCGTGGCGCAGGATCCAGGGCACCGCGGCGAAGGTCTCGGTATTGTTGATCGTCGTCGGCTTGCCGTAGAGCCCGAAGCTCGCGGGGAACGGCGGCTTGAAGCGCGGCTGCCCCTTCTTGCCCTCGAGCGACTCGAGGAGTGCCGTCTCCTCGCCGCAGATGTACGCGCCGTAGCCGTGGTGGTTGTTGAGGTGGAAGCGCCAGCCCGAGCCGAGGATGTCGCCGCCGAGGAAGCCGGCGGCGTTGGCCTCGGCCACCGCCTCTTCCATCCGCTCGTAGGTGTCCCAGATCTCGCCGTGGATGTAGTTGTAGCCCCGCGCGCAGCCCATCGCGTACGCGGCGATCGCCATGCCCTCGATCAGCACGTGCGGGTTGTACCGCATGATGTCGCGGTCCTTGAACGTCCCCGGTTCGCCCTCGTCGGAGTTGCACACCAGGTATTTCTCGCCCGCGTACTGCTGCGGCATGAAACTCCACTTGAGGCCGGTCGGGAAGCCGGCGCCGCCGCGCCCGCGCAGCCCCGACTTCTTCACCTCGGCGATCACGGTGGCGGGCGGGATCTTCTCGCGTACGATCTTCTTCAGCGCTTCGTAGCCGCCGCGCGCGACGTAGTCGGCGAGGCGCCAGTTGGCGCCATCGAGCCCGGCAAGGATGATCGCGTCGGGTCCGAAGTCGAGCTTGCCGGGGGCCGGGTTCATGCGCCTCCCGCGCCAGCGGGCGCGGCCGCAGCGTCGGCACGCAGCTGCGCGAGCAGCGTGTCGATCGCCGCGGGCCGCATCCAGCTGCACATGCGCTTGTTGTTGACGAGCAGCACCGGCGCGTCACCGCAGGCGCCCATGCACTCGCCTTCCTGCAGCGTGAAGAGGCCGTCGGGCGTCGTCTCGCCGAACCCGATGCCGAGCTTATCCTTCAGGTACTCTGCCGACCGGACGGCGTCCTGCAGCGCACAGGGCAGGTTCGTGCAGATCGTGATCTTGAAGCGGCCTACCGGGCGCAGGTTGTACATCGCATAGAAGGTCGCGACCTCGTAGACCGCCACCGGCGGCATGCCCAGGTAGCGGGCGACCTCGTCCATGGTCTCGGGTGCGAGCCAGCCCTTCTCGTCCTGCGCGATCGCGAGCGCGGACATCGCCGCCGACTGCTTCTGGTCCGGGGGGTACTTGGCGACCTCGCGGTCGATCCGCTTCAATGCCTCGGCGCTCAGCATGTCAGTGGACGCAACGGATGCGTGCCGGCCTCCCGCCGGGCCGCCCCAAGGGAGGCCGTGCCCCCTTCGAGGGGGCGGCGAACGAAGTGAGCACGGGGGTCAGTCGCCTCCCGCCGGGCCGCCCCAAGGGAGGCCGTGCCCCCTTCGAGGGGGCGGCGAACGAAGTGAGCACGGGGGTCAGTCGCCTCCCGCCGGGCCGCCCCAAGGGAGGCCGCGCCCCCTCGGCGGAGGCGGGTGCAGCGAGCTTCGGGGCGAGGGTCATCGGTCGACCTCCCCGAACACGATGTCCTGCGTGCCGATGATGGCGACGACGTCCGCGATCATGTGTCCGCGCGACATCTCGTCGAGCGCGGCGAGGTGGGCGAAGCCGGGCGCGCGAAGCTTCAGCCGGTACGGCTTGTTGGCCCCGTCGGAGACGATGTACACGCCGAACTCGCCCTTCGGGTGCTCGACCGCGGCGTAGGCCTCGCCCGGCGGCACGTGCATCCCCTCGGTGAAGAGCTTGAAGTGGTGGATCAGCGCTTCCATGTCCGCCTTCATCACCTCGCGCGAAGGCGGCGCCACCTTGTGATTGTCGCTGATCACCGGACCCGGGTTCGCGCGCAGCCAGTCCACGCACTGCCGGATGATGCGGTTCGACTGCCGCATCTCCTCGACGCGGACGAGGTAACGGTCGTAGCAGTCGCCGTTGGTTCCCACCGGGATGTCGAACTCCATCCGGTCGTAGACCTCGTACGGCTGCTTCTTGCGCAGGTCCCAGGCGACCCCCGAGCCGCGCAGCATCGGACCGGTAAAGCCCAGCGCCGCTGCGCGCTCCGGCGTGACGACGCCGATGCCGACGGTGCGCTGCTTCCAGATCCGGTTCTCGGTCAGCAGCGTCTCGTAGTCGTCGACGTAGCCCGGAAACCGGCGCGTGAAGTCCTCGATGAAGTCGAGCAGCGATCCCTGCCGGTTCTCGTTCAGCGCCGTCATCGCCCGGGCGTTGCGCGTGCGCTGCGCCGCGTACTGCGGCATGGACCCGGGCAGGTCGCGGTAGACGCCACCGGGGCGGTAGTACGCCGCGTGCATGCGCGCTCCGGAAACCGCCTCGTAGACGTCGAAGAGGTCCTCCCGCTCGCGGAAACAATAGAGAAAAGTGGTCATGCCGCCGACGTCGAGCGAATGGCAGCCCAGCCACAGCAGATGGTTGAGCAGGCGGGTGATCTCGTCGAAGAGCACGCGGATGTACTGCGCCCGCACCGGCACCTCGATGCCCAGCAGGCGCTCGATCGCCATGCAGTAGGCGTGCTCGTTGCACATCATCGACACGTAGTCCAGCCGGTCCATGTACGGCAGCGACTGGATGAACGTCTTGTGCTCGGCGAGCTTCTCGGTCGCGCGGTGCAGAAGGCCGATGTGCGGGTCGGCGCGCTCGATCACCTCCCCGTCGAGCTCCAGCACGAGCCGCAGTACGCCGTGCGCCGCCGGGTGCTGCGGCCCAAAATTCATCGTGTAGTTGCGGATCTCAGCCATGACTCGACCACGCGTCAGCTCTTCCGGAATCCGGCGTCGCTCGCGTAGGCGTCCTCGCGGACGATCCGTGGCGTGTTCTCGCGCGGCTCGATCGTCACGGGCTGGTAGACCACCCTTCCCCGCTCGGGGTCGTAGCGCATCTCGACGTGGCCCGAGAGCGGGAAGTCCTTGCGGAACGGATGCCCGATGAAGCCGTAGTCCGTGAGCAGGCGGCGCAGGTCCGGATGCCCCGGAAACATGATGCCGAACAGATCGAACGCTTCGCGCTCGAACCAGTTGGCGACCGGCCAGACGTCGACCGCGCTTGGCACCGTCGGGAACTCGTCGTCGCGCGCGAAGCAGCGCACCCGCAGCCGGCAGTTGTTCGCGAGCGAAAGGAGATGGTAGACGACGGCGAAGCGCGGCCCCTCGTGGGCGCCTTCGCCGTACGCCGAGTAATCGACGCCGCACAAATCGATGAGCACCGCGAAGGCGAACTCGGGACGATCGCGCAGCGCCTGCAATGTCGCGAGCAGCCGCTCCTCCGGCACGACGATCGTCACCTCGCCCAATGCGACGCGCAACGCGCCGAGGGTCTCGCCGAAGGCCTCCTGCAGCGACGCGGCGAGGCCCTGGTGTGGGATGGTGCTCATCAGCGGGCGATCGTGTTGGTGCGCCAGATCTTGTTCTGCAGCTGCAGGATGCCGTACATCAGCGCCTCGGCGGTCGGCGGGCATCCCGGCACGTAGATGTCGACCGGTACGATCCGGTCGCAGCCGCGGACCACCGAGTAGGAATAGTGGTAGTATCCGCCGCCGTTGGCGCACGAGCCCATCGAGATGACCCAGCGCGGCTCGGCCATCTGGTCGTACACCTTGCGCAACGCCGGTGCCATCTTGTTGCACAGCGTGCCGGCGACGATCATGACGTCCGACTGCCGCGGGCTCGGGCGGAAGACGATGCCGAAGCGGTCGAGATCGTAGCGTGCCGCGCCCGCGTGCATCATCTCGACGGCACAGCAGGCAAGACCGAAGGTCATCGGCCACATCGAGCCGTTGCGCGCCCAGTTGATGAGGCTGTCCACCGAGGTGGTGACGAACCCCTTCTCGAGGACGCCTTCGATGCTCATGCGCTCACCTCCGGAGCCGAACGCGGGGTCACGCGGCCTCCCTTCGACTACGCGTCATGCGTGGCCGCGCGCGTCGGCCGCCAGCGCCATTCGCCTTGCCGTCGATCCCCGCGCTGCGCGCGGGGCGACCGGCGAGGCGGAGCAGGGGCCCCGACCACCGGTCGGGGATGCGACCCGAGACGGGCGCGGGGCCGACAAAGACACAATCTCGATCCGCCCCGACATCACGACGTCGGCCCCTCGCCGGGTGGCTCATGTCGCGGCCCTCCGCACCCGCCGCGCACGCACGCCAACCGCTGCGTCGGCCGCCAGCGCCATTCGCCTTGCCGTCGATCCCCGCGCTGCGCGTGGGGCGACCGGCGAGGCGGAGCAGGGGCCCCGACCACCGGTCGGGGATGCGACCCGAGACGGGCGCGGGGCCGACACAGACACAATCTCGATCCGCCCCGACATCACGACGTCGGCCCCTCGCCGGGTGGCTCATGTCGCGGCCTCCGCACCCGCCGCGCACACGCCAACCGCTGCGTCGGCCGCCAGCGCCATTCGCCTTGCCGTCGATCCCCGCGCTGCGCGCGGGGCCCCTCGCCGGGTGGCTCATGTCGCGGCCCTCCGACCCCCACCGCGCCGCGCACCACGCCAACCGCTGCGTCGGCCGCCAGCGCCATTCGCCTTGCCGTCGATCCCCGCGCTGCGCGCGGGGCCCCTCGCCGGGTGGCTCATGTCGCGGCCCTCCGCACCCGCCGCGCACGCACGCCAACCGCTGCATCGGCCGCCAGCGCCATTCGCCTTGCCGTCGATCCCCGCGCTGCGCGCGGGGCCCCTCGCCGGGTGGCTCATGTCGCTACTCCCACTCCAGCGCCCCCTTCTTCCATTCGTAGATGAAGCCCACGACCAGGATCGCGAGGAAGACCATCATCGCGCCGAAGCCGAAGACGCCGATTTCGGGCAGCACCACCGCCCAGGGGAAGAGGAAGGCGATCTCGAGGTCGAACAGGATGAACAGGATGGCGACGAGGTAGTAGCGAACGTCGAACTTCATCCGCGCGTCTTCGAACGCTTCGAAGCCGCATTCGTACGGCGACAGCTTTTCGGCGTTGGGGCGGCGCGGGGAGAGGAGCGCGCCGACCGACAACAGAATGCCGCCGAGGGTCAGGCCGACGAGGATGAAGAGCAGAATCGGGAAATACTGTTCCAGCATCGCCTTCGCGGCGCGCATCGCCGAACTGCCACGACGCGCTCCGGTCCGTTGTTCGCATCGCGGCACGCGGATCGACCGACCACCCGCCACCGCGTCACCGCCAGGCGATCAGCGCCAATCTCGCCGCCGACCCCCGCGTTCCGCGCGATCCAGCCTCGATCTCGCGGACGGCCACGCCCTTCCTGGTGCCGACGGGGAGACTCGAACTCCCACGGCTTGCGCCACTGCCCCCTCAAGACAGCGTGTCTACCAATTTCACCACGTCGGCGACGCTCAAACTTTGATCCTACTTGGGTATCTCGCCCGATTTCGATCCGGACGGCGCTCCCGGCGCCGGTACGGCCGGGGCGCCGGCGGGCGCCGGTGCCGCCTTGGCCGGCTCGCCGGCAGGCGCTCCGGCGCCGAAGCCCGAGGGCGACGCGGGAACGTCCGACGCCTTCTCCGGTGCGGGCAGCGTGCCCATCACGCCCTGCTGCATCACGTCCCGGGACGTGCTCTTCGTCGCCCCGTACCACGTGAGGCCAAGACTCGAGAGGAAGAAGACCGTCGCCAGCACCGCGGTCGTGCGCGAGAGGAAATTCGCCGAGCCGGCCGCGCCGAAGACGCTGCCCGACGAGCCGCTGCCGAATGCGGCGCCCATGTCCGCCCCCTTGCCGTGCTGCAGCAGGACGAAGCCGCAGATCGCCACCGCGACCAGGAGGTGGACGACAAGCAACAGTGTCTCGATTATGGCCATGCACCCTCGTTATGCGGCCGCGCGGCGGGTCGCCGCCGCTGCGGCCATTGCCTCCGCCGGCGGCGAACGCCGCCCCGGTCAGGCCCGCCCGATGGCCAGGAATTCGGCCGCTTTCAACGACGCCCCGCCGATCAGTCCGCCGTCGATATCCGGGCGCCCGAACAGCGAACTCGCATTGTCGCCCTTGACGCTGCCGCCGTAGAGAAGAGGGATTTCACCCGCCCCCGCCTTGGCGAGCCGAGCCCGCAGCGTCGCGTGCACCGCCTGCGCCTGCTCCGGCGTCGCGGTGCGGCCGGTGCCGATCGCCCACACCGGCTCGTACGCCACGACGATCCGCGCGGCATCGGCACCGAGCGCGCCGAGCACGGCGTCGAGCTGCCGCAGCACGACCGCGTCGGTGGTTCCTGCTTCCCGCTCGCTCAGGAGCTCGCCGACGCAGACGATCGGCGTCAGCTTCGCTGCCAGCGCCGCCTTGGCTTTCGCCGCGACGACGGCGTCGGTGTCGCCGTAGTACTGCCGCCGTTCCGAGTGTCCGACGATCGCGTAGCGACACCCGAACTCGGCCAGCATGCTGGCCGCCACTTCACCGGTGTACGCGCCGGAGGCGTGTTCGCTGACGTCCTGCGCGCCCCAGGCGATCGACGTCGCCTGCAGCGCGGACTGTGCCTGGACGAGATACGGATAGGGCACGCAGACGGCAAGCTCGCGGCCGGGGGCAGCCTGCCAGCTGGCCGCGAGCTCGCCGAGCAGCGCCGCGTTCGCGGCCAGAGCGCCGTTCATCTTCCAGTTGCCTACGACCAGTTTCCCACGCATCGGATTCTCCGTCGTTCCTGACGCAAACGCGCCCCCGGGACCGGCGGTGCAAACGGGGACCGAGGGGGGAACCGAGGGGCGCGGCTCGAAAGCGGGGGAATTATACCGCGCCGCCGCAAGAAGTGGCAGCGCGATGCGCGACGCGAAGCTTTGCGTTAGAGTTCCGGGCCGGCCTCGCCCTGCGATCCGGCGCGGGCGAACCGGCGTCGGCCCCTGGACGTTCCCGGAGTCGATCCGGCCGCACGCCAGGGTGCGTTCGGCGCGCCTGGCGCCGGCGAAGCCCGCGCCTCACCCCCCGGAAGCGGAGCGTGCGGCGACGGCGCGAACTCTCGGATGCCGATCCGATCGAATTCCGCGGCGCCCGACTTTCGTCGAAAACCCCACTGGAGACGGCCATGACCCACCGACCCGCAGCCGCGACGCCGACCGCCGGCCCCCTCTCTCCCGACGTCCTGGCCAGGACCGACGCCTACTGGCGGGCCTGCAACTACCTCGCCGCCGGGATGATCTACCTGCGCGACAACCCGTTGCTGCGGGAACCGCTCAGGGAGGAACACGTCAAGAGCCGGCTCCTCGGTCACTGGGGGGCGAGCCCGGGCCTGTCGTTCATGTACGTCCACGTCAACCGGATCATCAACCTGCACGGCCAGGAAGCGATCTTCCTGGCCGGGCCGGGGCACGGCGCGCCGGGGGTGCTGGCACCCGTCTACCTCGAAGGCACGTACTCCGAGATCTACCCCAACAAGAGCGAAGACGAGGAGGGCATGCGTGCCTTCTTCAAGCAGTTCTCGTTTCCGGGCGGCATCGGCTCCCACTGCACGCCGGAGACCCCCGGCTCGATCCACGAGGGCGGCGAGCTCGGCTACTCGATCTCGCATGCCTTCGGCGCCGCGTTCGACAACCCCGAGCTGCTCGTCGTCGTGGCCGTGGGGGACGGCGAGGCCGAAACCGGTCCGCTGGCCACGTCGTGGCACTCGAGCAAGTTCCTCAACCCCATCCGCGACGGCGCGGTGCTGCCGATCCTGCACCTCAACGGCTACAAGATCAACAATCCGACCCTGCTCTCGCGCATTCCGAACGACGAGCTGGCCAGCCTCTTCCGCGGCTACGGCTGGACCCCGCACTTCGTCGAGGGGGACGACCCGCTGACCATGCACCAGCAGATGGCGGCGACGCTGGACGCGTGCTACGCGCAGATCCGCGCCTTCCAGGAGGCAGCGCGCGGCAGCGGCAACGCCACCCGCTGCCATTGGCCGATGATCGTGCTGCGCACGCCGAAGGGCTGGACCGGACCCCGGGAGGTCGACGGCCGCAAGGTGGAGGGCTTCTGGCGCGCGCACCAGGTGCCGCTGTCGGGCGTGCACGGCAACCCGGCGCACCTCAACGCGCTCGAGGCGTGGCTCATGAGCTACCGCCCGCGGGAGCTCTTCGATGCGAGCGGCAGGCTGCTGCCGGAACTCAAGGCGCTCGCGCCCAAGGGCACGCTGCGGATGAGCGCGAACCCGCACGCCAACGGCGGCCTGCTGCGCCGCGCGCTGCGCATGCCGGACTTCCGCGACTACGCGGTCGCGGTGCCCGCGCCCGGCCGGCTGCGCGCGATGAACACCAAGCCCGTCGGCGCGCTGCTGCGCGACGTCATGGCGAAGAACATGGACAATTTCCGGGTGTTCGGTCCGGACGAGAACACGTCGAACAAGCTCGACGCCATCTACGAGGTGTCGAAGAAGCTCTGGCTGTGCGAGTACCGGCCGGAGGACGAGGACGGCGGCGAGCTCGCGCCGGACGGGCGCGTGCTGGAGATGCTCTCCGAGCACACGCTGGAGGGATGGTACGAAGGCTACGTGCTGACCGGCCGCCACGGCTTCTTCGCGACCTACGAAGCCTTCGTCCACGTCATCGACAGCATGTACAACCAGCACGCGAAGTGGCTGGCGATCTGCGAGGAGATCCCGTGGCGCGCGCGCGTCTCCTCGCTCAATCTGCTCATCACGTCCACCGTCTGGCGCCAGGACCACAACGGCTTCACGCACCAGGATCCGGGGTTCCTCGACGTGGTGGTGAACAAGAACCCCGAGGTCACCCGCATCTACCTGCCGCCGGACGTCAACACCCTGCTGTCCACCGTCGACCATTGCCTGCAGAGCCGCGACGACATCAACGTCATCGTCGCCGACAAGCAGAACCACCTCCAGTATCTCGACATGGACGCGGCGATCAAGCACTGCACCAAGGGTGTGGGCATCTGGGACTGGGCGAGCAACGACCAGGGCGGGATGCCCGATGCGGTGCTGGTGGGCTGCGGCGACATCCCCACCAAGGAGGCGCTCGCGGCCACGGCGCTGCTGCGCGAGCACTTCCCCGACATCAGGATCCGCTTCATCAACGTCGTCGACCTGTTCCGCATGCAGCCCGCCGGCGAGCACCCGCACGGCCTGTCGGACAAGGACTTCGACAGCCTCTTCACCAAGGACCGGCCGATCATCTTCAACTTCCACGGCTACCCGTGGCTCATCCACCGGCTCGCCTACCGGCGCACCAACCACGCCAACCTGCACGTGCGCGGCTACAAGGAGAAGGGCAACATCAACACGCCCCTCGAGCTCGCGATCAGCAACGAGATCGACCGCTTCACGCTGGCCATCGACGTGATCAACCGCGTGCCGCGGCTGCAGGTGGCGGGAGCGCACGTGAAGGAGAAGCTGCGCGACCTGCAGATCGACGCCCGCAACTACGCCCACGCGCACGGCGTCGACAAACCGGAGTTCGACGACTGGACCTGGCCGTTCGCCTGACGCGGCACGGGCCCCTCCCCTCGTCACCGCTCGAGCGCACCGCCGACAAAGCGGCCGACCGCCGCGACGAGCCGCGCGAGGTCGGCCTCAAGACGCGCGTAGCCGGCGTTCGGCAGCAGCGTCGCCTCGTCCATGTAGAGCGTGCGCTTGACCTCGATCTGCAGGCTGTGCCGGTTCTGCGCGGGGCGCCCGTGGCGCCGGACGATCTCGACGCCCTTGTACGGATCGTTGATCGCGACGCCGTAGCCCAGTCCGGCGAGCGTCGCCGCGACGAAGGCCGTGAACGCGCGGTGCGCAGGTGGTGCCGTCCCGGTCGCCGAGCACGAAATCGGGGCGCTCGCGCCCCGGATCGTCGGCGCGCTCGTCGCCCACCGCCGGCATCGAATGGCAGTCGATGAGCCACACCGCGCCGAACTCGCGGTGGCAGCGGTCGAGTTCGGCGTCGAGCGCGGCGTGGTAGGGCCGGTACCAGCGCTCGATGCGATGGCGCAGCTCCGCGGCAGCGAGCTTGCGGCGGTACATCGGCGAGCCGTCCTGCGCAAGCCGCCAGACGAGTCCCATGCCCTGCGCCGTCTTGCGTCCCGGCGACATCGGCGCGTCCCACGCGTCGGCGAGGAGGTCGGGATCGATGTCGGCGAGACTGCGGTTGGCGTCGATGTAGGCACGCGGGAAGTTGGCCTCGATCAGGGTCGCGCCCAGCGCGGGCGCGCTGCGGTAGAGGCGGGCGACGTGGGTGTCCTCCGCCAGGCGCACGACCGCGCGCGCCGGCACATGGTCGAAGTCGTCGGGATAGAACTCCCCGCTGTGCGGCGAATCGAGCACGAGCGGGAGCGCTTTGCCGGCGGGGCGATGCAACGTGTAGGGCGGGCGCATGGTGGTGCTCGTGAGGTGACAGGCACCGGCGCCCCGGCGCGAGCGGGCGCAGCGCCGGCACCTCGGTGCGGCACCGCGGCGCATGTGCGGGCAGCGCGGGTGGAAATGGCAGCCCGGCGGCGGGTCGAGCGGCGACGGGATCTCGCCCCTCATCGGCACGAATGTGCGCTTGCCCGGCACGACCTTGCCCACCTCCTTCAGCAGCGCCTGCGTGTAGGGGTGGGCGGGTGCCGCGAAGAGCTCGGCCGCGGGCCCCGCTCGACGACGCGCCCGAGGTACATGATGACCACGCGGTCGCTGATATGCTCGACGACGCCGAGGTCGTGGCTGATGAACAGATAGGTGAGGTCGAGTTCGCGCCGCAGCTCCATGAACAGGTTCAGGATCTGCGCCTGGATCGAGACGTCGAGCGCGGCGACCGCCTCGTCGCAGACGAGGAACTCGGGCTGCACCGCGAGCGCGCGCGCGATGCCGATGCGCTGGCGCTGCCCGCCCGAGAACTGGTGCGGGATAGCGCGCGGCGTCAGCGTCGGGTCGAGGCCGACGCGGTCGAGCCGCTCGTGCGACATACGTCGCGCTGCGCGCGTCGCGGCGACGAGGCCGTGCGCGACCGGGCGCCTCGCCGACGATGTCCGCCGACGCGTCATGCGCGGATTGAGCGAGGCGAACGGATCCTGGAAGATCATCTGGATCGCGAGCCGCGTGCTCGCCGCGCCGGTCGCCGCCAGCGTCGGCACATCGGCTGCCGCGCCAGCACGCGCGTCGCCCGCGGTCGGCGGCAGGATGCCGGCCGCGATGCGGCCGAGCGTGGACTTGCCGCAGCCGGACTCGCCGACCAGCCCGACGACTTCGCCCTGCGCGATCGAGAGGTCGACGTCGTCGACCGCGTGCACGACCTCCTCGCGCACGCCGGCGCCGAGGCGGTTGCCGATGCGCGCCGCCGAGTCGAGCCGCTTGCACGAAGCGCTTCGACGACGCCGCGCAGCTCGATCAGCGGCGCTCGCCGTCCGGCGCTCGACGCTCGGTGCGGCGCGTCGGCGCTCACGCCGGCACGCCGCGTGCAGCGGATGGTGGCAGCGCATCGCCGCGCGCTCGCGTCGCCGAGTCGCGCATCGCCGGGCATCGCCGCGCAGGCGTCGGTCGCGCAGCGCGCAGCGCTCGCGGAACGCGCAGCCCGGCGGCAGGTTCGAGCAGCGACGGCGTCATGCCCGGGAATCTGCGCGCAGCCGCGCGCCCGCGCGCGGTGCGCGCCGGCACCGAATCGAGCAGGCCCTGCGTATAGGGATGCAGCGGCTGCGTCGAGCACCTCGGCCACGCGTCGCCCTGCCTCGACGATCCGGCCCGCGTACATCACCGCAGATGCGGTCGGCGAGGCCCGACGACGACGGCCAGGTCGTGCGTGATCCAGATCAGCGCCGTGCCGGTCTCGCGCGCGAGCTTCTGCATCTCGGTCAGGATCTGCGCCCTGGATCGTGACGTCGAGCGCCGTGGTCGGCTCGTCGGCGATGATCAGGTCGGGCTGGTGCAGCAGCGCGATGGCGATCGCCACGCGCTGGCGCATGCCGCCGGAGAACTGGTGCGGGTAGGCGTCGCAGCCGCTCGTCGGGGGACGGGATGCCCGACCTGCGCCAGCGCCTCGCGCGCGCGCGCGCGCGCGGCGCCGCGGCGGACACCTTCTCGTGCGCCGTGCATCGCCTCGATCATCTGCGTCGTCGATGCGCAGCACCGGATTCAGCGTCATCATCGGGTCCTGGAAGATCATCGCGATCGCGGTTGCCGCGCAGCTGGCGCAGCTCCTCGCGTCCGAGAGCCGACGCAGCTCCTGGCCCTCGAACAGGATCGCTGCCGCGCGACGATCGCGGCCGGGCGGATCGACCAGCCCGATGATCGAGAAGCCGGTGACGGTCTTGCCCGAGCCGGACTCGCCGACGAGGCCCAGCACCTCGCCCGCGCGCGACGCGTGAAGGAGACGTCGTCGACCGCCTTCACCACGCCGGCGCGGGTGAAGAAATGGGTCGCAGTCCGGACCTCGAGCAGCGGCACCGCGTCGACGCCCGTGTGCGACGCAGTCGCGCGGGGTCGGCCCGTCACTCGGTGTCATCGTGAGCCTCGGATTCAGCACGTCGCGCATCTGGTCGCCGACCAGGTTGATGCTGACGATCGTCACGCAGCAGCGCGATGCCGGGGTAGAACGAGATCCAGTACTTGCCCGACAGCATGTACTCGAAGCCGTTGGAGATCAGCAGGCCGAGCGAGGGCTCCGTGAGCGGCAGGCCCGAGGCCGAGGAAGGACAGCGTCGCCTCGAGCGCGATCGCGTTGGCGACCTGCACGGTGGCCACGACGATCAGCGGCGGCAGGCAGTTCGGCAGGATGTGGCGGAACACGATGCGCACGCGGCGAGCAGCGCGAGGCAGCGCGCCGCCTCGATGTATTCCTTGCGGCGTCTCGACCAGCGCCGCGCCGCGCACGGTGCGCGCGAAGTAGGCCCACTGCACGGTGACCAGCGCGACGATGAGCTTGTCGATGCCCTTGCCCGAGCACGGCGAGCAGCATGAGCGCGAGCAGGATCGCCGGGAACGAGAGCTGCAGGTCGACGAGCCGCATGATCAGCGTCTCGATCCGCCCGCCGAAGTAGGCGGCGGCGAGCGCCGATGCGTCAGCGCCGACGACGCAGCGCGATCAGCGCCGACGATCGCGCCGACGCTGAGGCGAGATGCGCAGGCCGTAGAGGATGGCCGACAGCATGTCGCGCCCCTGGTCGTCGGTGCCGAGCCAGAAGGTGCATGCCGTCCGGCGCCGACGAGCCCGGCGGGCAGCCGGCTGTCCATGCATGTCGAGCTGCGCGAGGTCGTAGGGGTTCTGCGGCGCGATCCAGCGGCGCGAACACGCGCCAGCAGCAGCGATGCAGCACGACGAACAGCGCCAGCGCCGAACGACCGCGACCGGGTTGCGCGACGGAACTCGCGCCAGACGATGCGCGCGAACGGCGACTGCGGCGCGCGTCCTGTCACGACGGCGGGCGCGCTCATCCCCTGCTCTCCGCCAGGCGCACGCGCGGATCGAGCACCGAGTAGAGGAGGTCGACCATGAGGTTGATGATGATGAACATCGAACACGATCGAGCATCAGGTAGGCGACGATCACCGGCCGGTCGAGCACGCTGATCGAGTCGATGAGCAGCTTGCCCATGCCCGGGCCAGGCGAAGACGGTCTCGGTCACCACCGCGAAGGCGATCGTCGAGCCGAACTCGAGGCCGATCACGGTGACGATCGGGATCAGGATGTTGCTTCAGCACGTGGACGCCGATCACGCTGCGCGTTGCGACAGGCCCTTGGCGCGGGCGAACTTGACGTAGTCCTGCAGCATCGCCTCGCGCGCGCCGGCGCGCGTCAGGCGGATCACCAGCGCGATCTTGAACAGCGCGAGGTTCATCGCCGGCATGACCAGGTGCGACCAGCCCGTCGAGCGTGAGGAAGCTACACTGGCACGAGCCCGAACAGCTGCGACGGTCTCGCCCGCGGCCAGTCGACGGCAGCCAGCCCAGCATCACCGCGAAGACCATGATCAGCATCAGCCCGACCCAGAAGGTCGGCAGCGAGAAGCCGAGGATCGAGCCCGCCATGATCGTACGGCCCGGCGAGCTGTCGGGCCGCAGGCCGGCCTACAAGCCCGAGCGGGAATGCCGATCACGATCGCGATCAGCATCGCCGCGAACGCCAGTTCCAGCGTCGCCGGCATCCGCTCCAGGATGAGTGCGAGCGCCGGCATGCTGAACACGAACGAGCGGCCCGAGGTCGCCCGAGCAGCGCGCCGGCGATGAAGACGACGTACTGCTCCCAGCAGCGGCCTGTCGAGGCCCAGCGCCGCGATCGCGCGCTCGCGATCGATCTGGTCGGCCTGCGGGCCGATCAGGATGTCGATCGGGTTGCCGACCGCGTAGACGCCGACGAACACCAGCACCGACATGACGAACAGTACGAGGACGCTCTGCAGGCTGCGGCGGATGACGAAGACGAGCTTCGGCGAAGCAATCTCGGGCGGGGCCGGCGTGGTCAGACGCCCAGGTACGCGTGCACGCGCTCCCGGCGCGCCGGCAGTTCGGCCGCCGGGATCATCTCGGCGACGCGCCCGTGATCGAGGATGTAATAGCGGTCGGCAACCGTCGCCGCGAAGCGCAGGTTCTGCTCCACCAGTAGGATCGTGAATCCCAGTGCCTTCAACTGGCGCAGCGTGCGACCGATGGCCTGCACGAGCACGGGAGCCAGGCCCTCGGTCGGCTCGTCGAGAAGCATGAACCGGGCTCCCGTGCGCAGGATGCGTGCCATCGCGAGCATCTGCTGCTCGCCGCCGGAGAGTTCGTTGCCCCGGTGACCGAGGCGTTCGGCGAGATTGGGGAAGAGCGCCAGGATCTCCTCCTCCGGCAATCCCCCCGCGCGCACCGCAGGCGGCAGGTGCAGGTTCTCGGCCACGGTGAGGCTGGCGAAGACGCCGCGCTCCTCCGGGCAGTACGCCACGCCCCGTCGCGCGATCCGGAACGGGGCCTCCCCCGCAATCGCGTGGCCGTCGAACACGATGCTGCCGGCGGTGCGCACGAGCCCCATGATCGCCCGCAGCGTCGTCGTCTTGCCGGCGCCGTTGCGCCCCAGCAGCGTCACGACTTCGCCCTCGGGCACGGTGAACGAGACGCCGTGCAGGATGTGCGCGTCGCCGTACCAGGCATCGAGACTTTCGACCGCGAGCAGCGGCCTCTCCGGCCGCGCGGCCGCCGCACGCGCGGGAGTCGTCGGGCTTGCGCTCATCCGCAGGACTCCATCAGCACCGCCGCCGGGCCGCGCGGGAGCGGTTGACGCGCTCCTCCCTCGCTGCGCCGACCCGTCGCTCCGCCGAGAGGAAACACGGGGACCCGCCGGGCGGTGCGCATGTCCGTCGTTGCCCGGATCGGCCGCACGGCCCGGTCAGGACGCGTAGACGTGCCGCGCCAGCTGCTGCAGCTTCTTCGCCTGCCGCAGCGCTTCCTTCAGCATCCGCTGCTCGACCTCGTTGAGAGCGTACGGATCGATGCGATTGGCCATCGTCATCCCGCCCGTCGTGTCCTGCTGCCGCAGGCGCAGGAGTTGAAGGACGTGGAACGCGTCGATGGTCGCGTCGACGTACCGCGCCTCGATCTTCAATCCGCGTCCGGCGAGGCGCAGGCGCGCCGCGGTGCCGGTGTCGGCGATCCCCAGGGCGAGCGCGAACACGCGCGCCGCGTCGACGAACAGCCGCGTCCCGCGCGCCTTGAGATCGAACGTGCCCTTGAAAGCCGGGTCGTCGTCGGTTGCGAACCTGCGCAGCATGCCCAGCGGCGGTTCGACCTGCAAGGCGTTGCCCACCATGAAGCGCAGGAACACCTTGTTCTCGCAGGTGTAGTGGAACAGCCACGCGCGCAGCGCGTCGGCGAGCGCCGAATTGCCGTGCAGGGCGCGGAAGTCGAAGACGATGTTCGCGTTGAGCAGCGCCTCGGGGGTGGGCGCGCGCACCCAGCCGAGGAACTTGGCCCGCCACTCGTCGACCGACATGCACAGCTCCGGATTCGACGCCATGATGTTGCCGCTGCACAGCGGGAAGCCGAGCTCGCCCAGCGCCGCGTTCGCCTCGCGCGCGAAGGCGAGCAGCCGGTCGCGCTGGGGCTCCCGGTCCGCGTCGTCGGCAGTGAAGATCAGCGCGTTGTCCTGGTCGGTCGCGAAGGTCTGCTCGCCGCGACCCTCGCTGCCCAGCGCGAGCCAGCACCAGTCGCAATCCCCAAGCTCGTGCCGCGCGAGCACGAGCTCGAGCAGGCGCCGGGAGAGCGCGTCGTTGAGCGAGGCGATGGTCCGCGTCAGCGGCTCGGCCCCCACGCCCTGCGCCAGCAGATTGAGCGTCAGGCGGCGGATGTCCTCTCCGGCGCGCTTCAGATCGTCGAGGTCTCCGGCATTGTGCAGCCGCTCGACCACCTGCCGCATCGACACGCGCTGCAATGCGAACAGATCGCGCTCGTTGACGACTCCCTTCAGCCGGGCGCCATCGACGACGGCGACCTGGCGTATGGCGCGCTCGGCCATCACGTGCATTGCCTCGTAGGCCGTGGCGCTCGCCGGCAGCGCGACGATTGGCGCCGTCATCACCTCGGACACCGGCGTGGCCAGCGAGCGCCCGGGCATCACCACGCGCCGCAGGAGGTCGACCAGCGTGAACACGCCCACTGGCGAATCGCTGCCGTCGACGACCACCAGCGTGCGCACCCGCCCGTCGACCATGCGCTGCAGCGCCTCGTGCAGCGGCGCCGTGGCCGGCACGGACACCGGCGGATGCCGGACGAGCTCGTCGAGCGTGCGGGAGAGCGACTGCTGGTCGGCGGCCCGCTGGAGGTACTCGCTGTAGAGGCTCGCGAGCGATTGCTTCAGCGTCTCGGTGATCGCATCGGTACAGTAGCGCTCGAACTCCGGGGACTCGCGCCGCAAGGCGAGGAAATCAGCGCGCGCGAGCACGTAGCAGAAGCAGTCCTGGAGCGCGGTGAAGACCTTGGCCGTGGCCTCGCCGGCGGACAGCGAGCCGATCGGAAACAGCTCGCCGGGACCGAGCGCCGGGTCGGGGTCCGCCGCCGGGCCGTCGGAACGGCTGCCGACCACGCCGCGCTGAATGATGTAGAGCGCCTCGACCGGACCCGACCGCGGGCTCGCGATCTGGGTGTCGCGCGCGAAGTACGCGAGCCGCAGACGCGGCACCAGTCCGCGCAGGCACGCGTCGCCCATCCGGTTGAACGGCGGGTACCGACGCAGGAAGTCACAGGTGGAATCGACCAGCGAAGCGGGCGTTGGCATGCGTGAAGCGTAACGACAAGCGTGGCCGGAGCGCAAGCAAGAACCCCCGCGCGCGGGCGGGGGTTCTTGCGTTGCCTCGACTTCGCGGCGATCAGTGCGCCGCCGCCTTGGAGGCGAGGATGCCGGTGTTCTGGCGGACGTAGAGCTCGTCCCACATGTCGTCGGCGCGCCTGTCGCGATAGAGCAGCGACCCGACGACCACGGCGAGGAACCCCAGCGGAATCGAGATGAGGCCGGGATTGCGCAGCTCGAACCACGGCTTCTCGAGCCCCATGATCGAGGTGCGGTCGGTGCCGATCTCCTTGATCTTCGCCTCCGCCGCGCCCTTCGCCTTCTCGGACTTGGCGATCGCCGCCTTGAGCTTGTCCTGCGCCGCCGCCTCGGTCGCCGCGGCGAGGTCGTCGGTCGCCTTGGCGATCTTGGCGGACTCGGCTCTTGACGATGCCTTCCTGCGCGGCCTTGACCGCCAGCGGATAGGTCATGTTCGGCGACACCAGCACGAGCACGATCGCCGAGAACGTCCCAACGATCATCCCCAGCACGATGCCGCCGGTGTTGCAGCGCTTCCAGAACAGCGTCAGCAGCACGCACGGGAAGTTCGCCGAGGACGCGACCGCGAACGCCAAGCGCGACGAGGTGAGCGACGTTCTGGCCCTTGGCCGCGATACCGATGGTGATCGCCAGCGCGCCGACGATGATCGTCGCGATGCGCGCCGCCTTGACCTGCTCGGCCGGCGTGACGTGCTCCGTCGCGGATGACGCCGACGTAGAGGTCGTGCGCCATCGCCGAAGCGGCGGCGAGCACGAGGCCGGCGACGACCGCGACGATGGTCGCGAACGCGACCGCGGCGACGAACGCCAGCATGAAGTTGCCCAGCAGCGAGTCAGCGCCCCCACCCAGTGCCTGGGCGAGCAACGGCGCCGCCATGTTGCCGCCGGGGTCGATCGCCCGGATCTGGTCCGCGCCGACCTTCATCGCCGCCCCCATGCCGAGGAACAGCGTCAGCACGTAGAAGCCGCCGATGATCGCCATCGCCCAGATCACCGACTTGCGCGCGGCCTGCGCGGTCGGCACGGTGAAGAAGCGCATCAGGATGTGCGGCAGGCCGGCGGTGCCGAACACCAGCGCCATGCCGAGCGAGATCTGGTCGATCGGCGCCTTGAACAGCAGGCCGGGCTCGAGGAAGCGCTGCCCGAGCTGCTCCGGCGTCATGTTCTTCGCGCCGTCGCCGAGGATCTGCGCGACCCGCGCCTGGATCTTCGGGATCGGCGACGACGTTGGACAGGAAATCGCCGAAGAAGCCGTACTGCGACCAGACCATGATCACCAGTACGATCGATGCGGTCACCAGCAGCACCGCCTTGATGATCTGCACCCAGGTCGTCGCGACCATGCCGCCGAACAGCACGTACGAGAGCATCAGCACGCCCACAACGATGACCGAGATCTCGTAGTCGATGCCGATCAGCGTCTTCACCAGCACACCGCCGCCGACCATCTGCGCGGTCAGGTAGAACGTCGACACGGTGATCACCGACAGCGCACCGACGATCCTCGTGGCCTTCGGGTTGTTCCGGTAGGCGAGGATGTCCGCCAGCGTGTACTTGCCGATGTTGCGGCAGGGCTCGGCGATGACCAGCAGCACCGTGATGTAGGCGACCAGCCAGCCGACCGAGTACATGAAGCCGTCGTAGCCCCAGACCGAGATCAGTCCGGCGATGCCCAGGAACGACGCCGCCGACAGGTAGTCGCCGGCGATCGCCCAGCCGTTCTGCAGCCCGGAGACGCCGCCGCCGGCGGTATAGAAGTCGGACGCGGTCTTGACGCGCTTGGCGGCGAGGTAGGTGACGAACATCGTGAAGCCGATGATGACGGCGAACACGAGGAAGGTGAGCCAGCGCCATTTGTCGGCGACCGCGCCCTGGGCCAGCGCCGGTGTGGCCAAGGCGAGCAGCGCGAAAGCGCCGGCGACCTGCGCGGCGCGGCGGGAGACGAGTTGTCTGCCGGTCATTTGCGCGCCCCCAGCTTCTTCTCGACGTCGCGGACGATTTCGGCGGAAGCGGAGTCGAACTCCGCGTTGGCCTTGTGCGAGTAGTAGAACGCGATCCCCCACGCCACCACGAACTCCGACAGGGCGAACAGGAGGCCCACGTTGACGGGGCCGGCGACCTTCACCTTGTACAGGTCCTGGAAGTACGCGGCCCCGATCGGCAGCAGGAAATAGAAGACGATCGAGAAGACCATCAACCCCCAGAGAAAGCCCGTCTTCTTCTTGTGCAACGCCTGGAACCTGGGATCGGCGACGACCGCCCTCCAGTCCACGCTGGGTGATTGCGCCATGGCCTTTCATCCTTCTTGCGGTGGCAGGGAGACGCCCGGCGCGACGAGGGTGAGGAGTCGCGAAACGGGACAGCGTGCGGGGCAAGCGCCCCGTCACGTCGGAGCGAATTATGCCACGTTCCGCCTACGCCTTGAGCGGATTCCAGTTGGGCGTGCGCTTGCCGAGGAACGCGTCGATCCCTTCCGCCGCATCGGGCAGGAGCAGGTTGCAGGCCATCACCTCGCCGCCGATCGCATAGGCGTCCGCCAGCCCGCGATCGATCTGCCGATAGAATGCCTGCTTGCCCAGCGCGACGACCTTCGCGCTCTTGGCCTTGATCCCGTCGGCGAAGCGCGCGACGGCGGCGTCGAGATCGGCGGCGGGAACGACGCGGTTGACGAGCCCCCAGGCGAGCGCCGTCGGCGCGTCGATCATCTCGCCGGTCAACAGCATCTCCATGACCCGCTTGCGCGCGACGTTGCGCGCCACGCCGACCGCCGGCGTCGTGCAGAACACGCCGACGTCGACGCCGGGGAGCGCGAAGCGCGCCGACTCCGAGGCCACGGCGAGATCGCACATCGACACGAGCTGGCAGCCGGCGGCCGTCGCAATGCCATGCACGCGGGCGATCACCGGCTGCGGCAGCTCGGTGAGCCTGCACATCAATCGGCTGCAGGCGTCGAACATCTCGCGCTGCCAGACGAGGTCCGGGTGCGCGCGCATCTCCTTGAGGTCGTGCCCGGCGCAGAAACCGCGCCCCTCGGCGGCGAGCACGACGACGCGCGCGGTTGGGTCGCGCGCGACGGCGCCGAGCGCCGCGTCGAGCGCGGCGATCATCGCCCGCGACAGCGGGTTGAAGCGCTCTCCCCGGTTGAGCGTCAACGTCGCGACACCGTCGACGGTGCGGGCGAGCACATAAGGCGAAGCGGCGGGCTCGGTTGCGGCGTTCATCGGGACTTCCTCCATCCGGGGGCGGGCGCGGCGCGACGGGGGCTGGCACACGCCACGATCTTCGCACGATCGGCGCCGCCGCGGAACCTCGGCGCGGTGCGGCAGGCGCCCTCCCCTTCGCGCCGCCTATGCCGCGCGACGGCGGGCAGGCGGGGCGGGCCTTGGAGTTGCAGGGCGTTTTGCCCGACAATGTGCGCTCCCCCACGCTTTGCCGCAGGAGTGCGTCGCCCCATGGCCCACCGACTATCGAAGATCGTCACCCGGACCGGCGACGCCGGGACCACAGGGCTCGGCGACGGCACCCGCGTGGGCAAGGAGTCGGCGCGCATCGCCGCGATCGGCGAGGTCGACGAGCTCAACGCAACGCTCGGCGTGCTGCGCACCGAGGCGCTTCCCTCCGACGTCGACGCGTTGCTGCTCGCGGTCCAGCACGATCTCTTCGACCTCGGCGGCGAGCTGTCGATTCCCGGGTACTCGGCGGTGACCGGCGCCCACGTCGCGCGGCTGGAAGCCGCCGTCGAACGCTTCAACGCCGATCTGCCGCCGCTCAAGGACTTCATCCTTCCGGGCGGCTCGCGCGCGGCGGCGCAGGTGCACGTCTGCCGCACGGTCTGCCGGCGCGCCGAGCGCGCGCTCGTCCACCTCGCCGGCAGCGAACCGGTCGGGGAAGCGGCACGGCGCTACGTCAACCGGCTGTCGGACCTGTTCTTCGTCCTCGCCCGCGCGCTCAACCGCGCCAGCGGCCACCCTGACGTGCTCTGGCAGAAAGACCGGGGCGGTGCGGCGCCCTGAGCAGCGCCGAGGATCGCGATCCCCCCGGGGCCAAAGCCCGAGCGCGAGGGGAGCAGCCGTGTCGGCGCGCCGGGCAGTGCGCGCCGCACGCGCAGCCGCCCCGCGAGACGCTGCGCGAAATCGGCGTCGACGCTCGAGCGCTGGGCATGACACGGGTTGCCCCGTTCGACGTGCCGCGGCCCCGACAGGCTTCTAGAACGGCAGCAGCTTGCGCAGGCTCTTCACCGCGTCGGTGGCTTCGTCCACCGGGCTCGGTGCCTGCGGCTCGGCCGTCGGCGCGGGAGACGGCGGCGCCGCGCCACGGCGCGCCGGACGGCGCTCGCCCTGTTCGTTCATCCCGAGCGGCGTCATCCCGGTTGACTTGACCCGCACCTTGACCGCCCAGATCGGTTCCCACGTCACCTTCGGATCCGCCGGACGCGGCGGGTGCGCAAGGTTCATCTCCTCGCCGTAGGCGATGCCGTTGATCATCCCGCCCTCCGCCCCGGCAAACACCCCCTTCGGGATCGTGCACGACGTGACCGACGGGGGCAGCACGACCTTGTCGCCGATCATCCGGCGCAGGAAGTCGTTCGGGAGGTAGTTCATGAGGCCCCAACCGGTATCCTGCAGTTCGCTCGACGTCCAGATGATCATTTCGTTGCCGCTCTGCCGGAAACCCATCGCCTGGAGGAAGTAACCCTGCGCGGTCGGAATCGCTGCCCAGGCAAGCGGCGTGGGTCCGTCGATCGGGCCGGTCGCGGTGACCTGCAGCGGCGCCATGAAGTCCTGCTTCTCGCCGACGGCGAACCGGATGTCGGGCGTCACACTGCCACGGACCCACTGGTCGCCGCGCAGGCTCGCCCCGGAGGGCACCGATTTGGGCTCCCGCTCATTGGGCCAGAGGAACTGCGCATTGCGGATCGCGCTCGAGCGCTCGGGCGGCGAGCGCCCGGCGAACGCCTTGCCGAAGTCCGCAAGCGACATCTTCTCGGTGTCGGCGACCTTCGGCTGGCCGGGCCGGATCGCCTCGCCGCAGCCCCAGTACAGCAGCATGCGCAGCTTTGGCTTCTCGGGCAGCCGTTCTTCGTCGTGCTCGGTGCCGCGCTGCGCCGGTGGCGGTGCGAGCAACGGCAGTGCCGGCCCCATGTCCATGCCCGCTGGAATCACGTGCTGCGCCTCCGGCGCGCCCGAGGCCCGCTGCGTCGAGCGCAGGCCAAGCCAGAGCTGTTTCTGCGGACCACCCATGCCGGCCGGCATCCCGGGTATCGCCGCCAGGCCGCCCACCCCGCCCGCGGGGATGCCGGGGATCGACATCGCCTGCGTCGCGACGTCGACGCCGTAGGTCGAGATCGGCGGCTTGGCTTGCTGCTGGGCGGACGCGGATGCCGCGGCCAGCACGGCGACGGGAATGAAGGCGAGCGAGAATCGAGATGTCATTGTCGGTATGGATCGGTTGAGGGTCGAGCCATCGTGGCGATCTGTCGGCACACTGCGCACGACGGCATCGGTCGGCACGGCGATCGGCGGCCCGCCCGTTGCGAAGACCGTGCGCAAGACGCGGCGAATCGCCGTGCGGACGTCCAAGCCGGACGCCTTCGGCACCGCCGCGGCTTCCTTTTTCGACTCCAGCGCTACCCGGAAACAAACATCAACCGTGAGCATCGATCCCTCGTCGTAGCCACCATGTCGCTGCATTGTAGCGCTATTGGCAGACGCGCTCGACCTCGTGTCCACCCCTCGACGCAACTCGCATCGGGCCGCGGTTGCGCGTCCAGGGTCCGGCGCCAGAACGACCGCCACCACGACGGCGCGGCCTTCGGCATCGCCCGCATGGGTCGCTGCAGTGGGACGGCCACCGGCGACATGGGTGGCAGGCAAACACGTCGCGCCGGGCGACGCATGCGTTGTGAAAGAACGAGGCGATCGACGACCACGGAAGTGTCGACGGCGTCCGGTCCCTTGACGAGATGGGCATGTCTTGGCGTTACCGTGATCGCGCCGGAGCTCGAATGTCCTGCCGCGCCCGACACGTCAACGACCCCGTCAGCCGACGAGGCGCACGACGATCGCCGCGCCGCCAAGCTGGCTCCGCGCGACCGCCACGCGGCCGGCGTACGCGACCGCGATGTCGCGCACCATCGCCAGCCCGATGCCGTGGCCCGGCACGCTTTCGTCGGCCCGCACACCGCGCTCCATGAGCTGCTCCGCAAGCTCCGGGTCCATCCCCGGGCCGTCGTCCTCGACCGTGAGTTCGAGCGCCGACGCGTTGCGCCGCGCGGCGAGGCGCACGTCTTTGCGACACCACTTGCAGGCGTTGTCGAGCAGATTGCCGAGCACCTCCATGAGGTCACCCTCCGCGCCGCGGAAGTGCAGGTCCGGCGCGATGTCGAGCGCGATCGCCATCGCCTTGTCGCGATGCAGCTTCTCGAGCGACGCCTTCAACTTCTCCGCGAGCGGCAGCACCGCAAGGCGCGTGCCGAGACCGGTGCTGCCGCCGGCGATGGCGCGCTGCAACTGGTGGTGGACGATGCGATCCATCTGCGCGAGCTCGGCGTCGAGCTCGCGCGCGACCGCGGCGTCGACGCGCCCATCGCCAATCGCTCCGCGCATCACCGCCAGCGGCGTCTTCAAGCTGTGCGCGAGATCGGCGAGCGCATTGCGCAGCCGCGTGCGTTGCGCGCGCTCGTGTCCGAGCAGCGCATTCACGCTGCCGGTCAAGCCCTGCAGCTCCGCGGGGTAGGTGCCGACGACCCGCTCCCGGTCCCCTGCCTGCACCCGATCGATCTCCCGTCGCACCGCGCGCAGCGGACGCAGGCCCCAGTGCAAGGTGGCAGCGAGCACCCCGCAGAGCAGCAGGGCCATGCCACCCAGCCAGGCGGCGAGACTGCCGCGAAAATGGTTGATCTCGCGCGTGAACTCGGCGAGGTCCTCGGCGACAGCGAAGGTGAAGGTGCGCAGCTTGCCGTCGATGACCCAGCTCACGCCGTAGCTTTGGACGAAATAGGGTGTGCCATCGGGGTCGACCCGCCGCTCGAAACGCTTCTGCCCCGGCCGCAGGCCGTTCGCGAAAGGCGGCGAGACGCCGACCGCCGAGGCCGACCGCCAGACGATGCGTCCCTGATCGTCGCGGATCTCACCGTAGAGCCCGGAACCGGCGCGGTTCAAGCGTGCCTCCGGCAGCGCCTCGGGCACCTTCAGCTCCCGGTCGTCGTCGTCGGGATCGGCCGCCGTGAGCAGGAGATAGATCTGGCCGAGCAGATGCTCCTCGTGCGCGGCGCGCACGCTGTCGTGGAAGGCACGGTCGAGCGCGAGACCGGTTAGCAGCACGAACACCGCCAGCACCAGCCCCGCCGCCAGGGCAAGGCGCGCGTGCAGCGACCTCACGGCGCGTCTTCCGCAACGGCGAAACGGTAACCGCGGCCGCGCAGCGTCTCGATGGGTAGTAGCGCACTGTCGGGGTCGAGCTTCCGCCGCAGCCGCCCGACCAGCACCTCGAGGACGTTGCTGTCGCGCTCCGCGTCGTGGGGATAGAGATAGTCGGCGAGCTCGCCCTTCGAGACCACCTTCGGCCGATGCCGGACGAGGTATTCGAGGAGCCGGTACTCGTAGCCGGTGAGCTCGACCTCCTGCCCGCTGACCGTCACCCGCTGCGCCGCGAGGTCGAGCGCGATCGGCCCGCAGCGCAAGGCGTTGGCGGCGGCCCCTGCGGCACGTCGAAGCAGCGCCTTCACGCGAGCGACGAGCTCCGCCATCTCGAACGGCTTCGCGAGATAATCGTCGGCGCCCGCTTCCAGCCCTTCCACCTTGTCCTGCCAGCGGCCGCGCGCGGTCAGCACCAGGATCGGCAGGCGGCTGCCGCGCGAGCGCACCGCGCGGATGAGATCGAGCCCCGGCAGACCGGGAAGACCGAGATCCACGATCGCTGCGTCGACGGGATACTCGGTCGCGAAATAGAGGCCTTCCCTGCCGTCGCCCGCCGCGTCCACCTGGAAGCCCTCTCGGGCGAGGCGCTCGGCCACCTGCCGTCGCAACTGCGGCTCGTCCTCGATGACCAGCACGCGCATGGTGGACCGCTACCGCTTACCTTTGGCGTCCTGCCGCGGGTCGACGTTCAGGTAGCGAACTTGGCCTTCCGGCGTGAGGATCTTGACCCGATAGGCGCCTCCATCCTGCTGCGGGGGTGGCCGCACGGACAGCACGCGCCCGCCGGTATCGCGCCGGGCGCGCTCCGCGGCCACATCGGCACCGGAGCGCCCGCCCGCGCCGCGCTCGCCCTTGTCTTTCGCATGCCCGTCAAGGCTCGTGGCGAGAGTCAGCCCAAGCAGGCTCGCAAGAAAGGCGCGCTTCATCGCCAATTGGATGTCCACACCCGTGACCGGACTCTACCACGCCTGGCGCATGTGGAATCCCTCCGTCCGCCCGTCACCAGGCCGCGCGCCAGATGATCGTGAGGTCGTTGCCGGAGGGCGGGTAGTAGACCGGGGGCGGTGGGGCATACACCGGCGCGGGCACGAAGTGGGGATAGGGGACCGCGAACACCGGCGCCGGGACCACGACCGGCGCGGCGTACCCATAGAAGCCGCGCTTCCAGGGCTTGTAGTGACCATGACCGTGGGCGTGCTTCCAATGCTTGATGTGTCCGTGGCCGCGCCAGCCGCGGTCCGAGCGGTCGTCGGCCGCAGCCGTGCCGGGTAGCGTCGCAGCGGCAAGGGCCAGCGCGGCGGCGGCGAGAATCGAAGTCCGTTTCACGTTCATGGCAATGCTCCTGGTTTTTCGATGGGATCGCGTTTCTCACGCGCTGCCATCCTAAGGTCGGGTGCCTGAACGCTTGCTGAACGGAACAAGGTTGCGTCCCCTCCACGCGTCGCCTCGGACCTACAGCTTCAATCGACTGCTGCGACCGGACTCAAGCACCGCGGGCGACGGCCTCGGGTCATCCGCTGCCAACCCTCGCCATCGCTGAACGGCCGGTCGCGGCCATTCCCGGCCCCCCCAACCGCTCGGCCAGCTTCGACCACCGACGGTCGGTCTGGGCGCCTTTGACCGCGATCGCCAGGGCGCGCTTCTGCCCGACCAGCACCACCAGCCGCTTGCCACGGGTGACACCGGTGTAGATCAGATTGCGCTTGAGCATCAGGGTGTGCTGGGTCGAGAGCGGAATGATCACGACCGGATACTCCGATCCCTGCGACTTGTGGATCGTGGTGGCATAGCACAGCACCAGCTCGTCGAGCTCGCCGAACGGGTAGGTGACCGCACGGCCGTCGAAGTTCGCGGTCAGTTCCTGCTCGTCGGGATCGATGCTGGCGACGAAACCGATGTCGCCGTTGTAGACGTCCTTGTCGTAGTTGTTCTCGATCTGCATCACCTTGTCGCCGACGCTGAAGCGATAACCGAACTTCTCGATGCTGTGCTCGCCGGGCGGGTTCAAGGCTTCCTGCAGCGCTTGGTTGATGCCACGCGCGCCCGTCACCCCGCGGTTCATCGGGCAGAGCACCTGGATGTCGCGGACCGGATCGACCCCGAATTTCGCCGGCAGCCGGCGCTGGACCAGATCGACCACCGTGTGGGCGATGGCGTCCGGCTCCTCGGCCGAAACGAAGTAGAAGTCGGACGCCTCGCCCTTGGCCGGCAATGACGGAAAGTGACCCTGGTTGATCTGGTGGGCGGTGCGCACGATGCGCGACGATGCCGCCTGGCGGAAAACCTCGGTGAGACGGACCACGGGCACGCTGCCAGAATCGATCAGGTCGCGCAGGAACTGCCCTGGTCCGACGGAGGGCAACTGGTCAATATCGCCGACGAAGATGACTGCGCTGGTGGTGCGAATGGCCCGCAGCAGCTGGTTGGCCAAGGGCACATCGATCATCGAGCATTCGTCGACCACCAACACGTCGCAGTCCAGCGGCGATTCCTCGTTGCGCTTGAACTGCCCGTTGACGGGGTTCACCTCCAGCAGCCGATGGATGGTCTTCGCCTCGAGTCCGGTGGATTCCCCCAGCCGCTTGGCTGCGCGGCCGGTCGGTGCGCACAGCAAGGGCTGGATCTGCTTCGCCCGCATGATGGTCAGGATCGAGTTCACCAAGGTGGTCTTGCCGACCCCGGGACCACCGGTAATGACCAGGAGTTTCGACGCCAGCGCGAGGCGGATCGCTTCCTTCTGGCTGTCGGCGAGCTGGATCGCCAGCTTCTGTTCCACCCAGGGAATAGCCTTCTCGGCGTCGAAAGCGGGCCAGGGGGGAGCACCGGTACGAAGACGGGCGATGTGGCCGGCAATCGTCCGTTCGGCGTGGTAGAGCTGCGCCAGGAACACGCACGGCTCGCCGCCGATGGTATCGGCCACCACGACACCTTCGACCCGTTCCTGGTCGATGGCCTGGTCGATGATGGACGCCGGGATGTCAAGCAGTTTGACCGCGAGTTGCACCAGCTGGGCACGGGGCAGTCCACAGTGGCCTTCGCTCGACGCTTCGGTCAGCGCATACGACACCCCGGCTTGCGCCCGCAGCGGCGAGTCCTTGGCCACCCCCAGCTTCTGCGCGATCGTGTCGGCGGACAGAAAGCCGATGCCGCGAATATCCTTGGCCAACCGGTAGGGGTTTTGCTGCACCACGGCGATGGCGTCCCGGCCGTAGGTCTTGAAGATCCGCACCGCGCGCGAGGTCGACACCCCGTGGCCGTGGAGAAAGACCATGATCTCGCGGATAACCTTCTGGTCGGCCCAGCCGGTGACGATCTTGCGCGCTCGGATCTCGCCGATGCCATCGATCTCGCGCAGCCGGGCCGGCGTCTGTTCGACCACGTCGAAGACGCCCGCACCGAACGCCTTGACCAGCTTCCCGGCGTACACCGGCCCAATGCCCTTGACCATTCCGGAGCCCAGATAGCGTTCGATGCCGGCCAGCGTGTTGGGCGGAGCGATCTTGAGGAACACCGCCCGGAACTGGCGCCCATGCTCCCGATCGGCCACCCAGTTCCCGGACGCCGCAGCGTACTCTCCCGGCGCCACGGTGGGCGTGTGCCCGACCACCGTCACCAAGTCACGCTCGCCCTTGACCTTCAGGCGCAGGACGCAGAAGCCGTTCTCGCCGTTGTGAAAAGTCACCCGCTCGACCACCCCTGCCAGGCGGTCGAGCTCTGGACGGGCGGCGTCAGCGCTCATGCGCTGCCCGGCGAGCGCACGTAGCTCCTGCCGCCCCTACGGTCCGCTCACTTCTGCACGTGACAGGTGATCGTGCCGGGCGGCGACGCTGGCGATGAATTCCTTCTTGTTCATGGTCTTGCCGTTCCACAGTTGATCCGAAGCGCCAGTGTACCAAGCCGCGGTTTCGGCGCGTGGGCGGCACCATAGGGGGACCTGGGGACCGAAACGGCGTCCGCCGGCAAGTGCGGCGCGCAAGAACCCTCGCGATAGCGTCGAGGCGCGGAAAGGAGGAGCCGGCGACCAGGCGGTGGACTCGCGGTGCCCGTCCCATCCTTGTCGCTCTCGCTCGCCCTCCGTTAGAATCCGGCACCGTCGCTCGAGCCGGCACCCGCTGCCCGCCTTTCATTCGTATTCCATTCGTATTCCCGGAGCGCAACATCCATGGACACCGCGGCGGTCGTCGCCAAGATGTGCGGGGAGGAATTCGTTGTCGCAGACCGGCAGGGAGTCTGCCGGAGCCGCGGGTTTTCCGAGAAGGCCGCGGCTTCGCCCAAGCTCCTCGAGAACCTCCTCCTCTCGGAAGCGGGGCTCGCGGGCGCGTTCGGCGCTCTCTCCCGCGAGGAGCTCCTGCTCCTCCATCTCCTGAAAGCCCACGCCCGTCCGGTGGATCTCTCGTTTTTTGCCCGCGTCTACGGCGCGTCCGAGAGCGCGTGGAGGGGAACGTTCACGCAGATGTACCAGGAGACCTTCAAGAAGCTGCGGGTTTCGCTCGTTCGGCGCGGGCTGCTCTTCTTCGCCGACCCGGGCGAGAACCCGCTTGCCAACAAGCCCAAGCTCGAGAGGCTGGTGTTCGTCTTTCCCAGGGAGTTTCACGCTGCGCTCCCGCCTCTCTTCCCCGAGCTCCAGCGGTTCCACGGGCCGGGAGTGGTGAACGACTCGGCGCTGCGGGGCAAGCTCCAGGAGCTTCTCGGCGCCTCCCGAACCGGGCCCATCCCTCCGCAGAGCAGTGCCCTGAGCATCGACGGCGGAGAGCTTCGGTTCGGCGAGAAAGAGCTCCGGGCCGAGCACCTTCTCGAATGGCAGAAGGCCGCCTGGGCCGAGTCCCTCGCGAAGCCCGAGAAGAAGCCCAAGTCCGCGCCCTGGTCCATGGACGTCGTCGAAGCGGTTGTGTACGCCGCCTCGCAGCTCGGGCGCGAGGAGTGGTTCGAGCCGGCATCGCTCACGCCGATCCTCAAGGTGTTTTGCCACGGCCGCCCGTTACCGGATCCCGGAGAGATCTGCAGCGAGGGTTGGCGTTGGGGGTGCCTCGCGAAGCCCGCGGCCGGCGGGACCTGCTACCGGCTCGCCGAAGACGGTCAAGGCGACGAGGCCGCGGAGCCGCGGACCTGGTTGCGCCCGAACCCGAAGGGGGGCGCTCTCGTCGATCTCGCCCGGATTCCTGTCCGCCGCCTGGAGGAGCTCGGGCAGCTCTCCCGCTTCGCGGCCGGCGCTGAAGGACTCGAGGCGCAGCCGGATCCGGTGAAGATCGGCCGGACACTCCGAAGCTCCGGCCGAGCGCCGGCAGCGCTCTGGCTTCGCGAGAACGCCCCGGCGTTCGGCCGGGCCTTCGGCGAGGCGGAGAAGAAGTGGGGGAAGCACGTCGTCCACGAGAACCTGCTCGTGGCCGAGGTGCGGGACCTCTGCCTCAGGGTGTCGATTGAAAAGGCGTTCTCGGAAAGCGGCCGGGTCGTCTTGCTCCCGAACGGCTTCCTGGCCTTTCCCAAGGGGCTCCAGCGGGAGCTCGAGGCGCTGGTGACGAAGAGCGGCTACGTGGTGAGAAGGGTGACGGCCGATGGCCCTGCTTGAGCTCGCACCCTCGAGAATGGCGGCCGAGTCCCTGGAGGTCTTTTCCAACCCTTTCGACCTGCGGCGGGACCTGCACACCTTTGTCCGCTACGTGCGGGATCGCCAGGTGAAGCGGTCGCACAGGGGGAACGAACTGCCCAAGGCAGACGTCCAGAGGCTGCTCCAGACGCTGAGCGACGTCGGGCGCCCTGATCGCCTCGACGAGGAGACGAGGCAGGGCTGGCTCGCCTGCGTGGACGAGCTGGCGCTCGCGCTCGGCTTCGTGTCGTACGACACCAAGGGCAGCTACGCGGGGTACTCGAGCGCGGAGCCTTCGTTTCCGGACAATACCATCCGGTTCAACGCCGAAGCGTACGAGCGCTTCCTGGCGAGGCCGCTCCAGGGCCAGGAGGACGCCCTCCTCGGCGCGCTCGTCGGCAACTACTCGCACGGCGACAACGAGTTCTTCGTGTGCGGAGCCGTGGGGGAACTGGATGGGTTCAACACACACGGCTGTGCAACCGGTGTGCTCCCAGGCATCGACTTCGCGAAAGCTCGCCGGACCCTTCTCGGCATCCTCTCCGAGTGCCGGCCCGGCGTCTGGTACGAGACCGCCTCGCTCGTGCAGCACCTCAAGCGGGAAGAGCCCTGGTTCCTGATCCCCGAGAAACCGAGCTACCAGCACGCTTGGGACAGGGAGGGCGGCCGGTACGGGAATTTCCGCGAGAGCGGACAGTCTTGGGGGTCCGAGGTCAAGATCGCCCAGGCGGACCCGGACGCGTTCGAGAGGGTCGAGGGCCGGTACGTCGAGCGCTTCCTGGACGGGATTCCCCTGACGCTCGGCTACGTCGACGCGGCCTACGGCGAATCGACTTCCAAGCTCCCCCGCCCTTCCTTGAACCGGCTGCGGGCCTTCCGGGTGAGCGAGACCTTCCTGCGGGTGATGGGGAAGACGATCCGGGAGCCGAAGATCACCGTTCAGCCGGACTTCTCGATCCACATCGAGTCCGAGCTGTACCCTGCCTCGGTCCTCGCCAAGCTCGCGCCGCTCGCGGACACCGTTGCCCTGGACCGGGTGAGCATCCTGAAGCTCAGCAAGAAGAAGGTAGCAGCCCGGCTCGCGCAGGACGATTCCCTGGACGCCGCCGGTCTGCTGGCGGCGCTCTCCGCTGCCCCGCTGCCGCAGAACGTCCGCGCGGAGCTCGAGGAGTGGGCCGGCCATTCGGAGGCCTTCACGTTGTACGAGGGTTTCGGGCTGTGGGAAGGCGACGCGGACCTGCCGTGGGCGAAGCCGTTCGCCGTGCGCGACGTCGCGACCGGGGAGGCGGGCAAGCCTCTCATCCGGATCGTCCGCTCCCCGCAAGCCGTCGTCCAGGCCCTGGAGCAGGCGGAGCGCGTGCCGGTCCTCGCGAGACACTCCGTGGCCGCCCTGGCACGCCCGCCGGAGGGCACGATCTCGGCGTTCCGGTCGCGCCCTGAGCGGCCGGCGGAAGCCCGAAAGAAGAAAGAAGAGGTGGCTCTCTCCCGCCGAACGACCGCCACCCTGTTCTTTCCGACGAGCGCGCTCTTGGAGGAGTGCCGCAAGGCCATGATCCAGGTGGGCTGTCCGATCGAAGCGGAGGCTTCGCAGAAGACGATCTCCTACGCGGTTCGCCACGCCGCCCTCGCAGAAGCGGGGCTGAAGCTCCTCCGCAAGAAGTACGACCTCAGGATTCAGGACGTCGAGCCGTGACGGGCGGGGGACCGCTCGTCCTACAGAGCGACCACACCTTGATGCTCGAGACGGCGCACCCCCAGTACGCCGAGTGCCGGGACTTCCTGGTGGGCTTCGCGGAGCTCGTGAAGGCGCCGGAGTTCATCCACACGTACCGGCTGACGCCGCTCTCCCTGTGGAACGCGGCGGCCCTGGAGATCCCGCTCGCTGAGATCCTCGGCGGCCTGAAACGGTACGCCCGGTACGAACCCCCGGAGAGCGTGCTCACCGACCTCCGGGAATGGTACGGCGCGTACGGCGAGCTGATCCTCGAAAAGGCCGGCGCGGACCGGCTGCGGCTCGTTGTGCGCAGCCCGGCGATCCTGGAGCGACTGCGGCGAGACAAGGATCTCGAGCGCTTCTGGGCGGAAGAGGTGGCGGAGGGGTTCCTCGTCGGGGCCGCCGACCGCGGGGAGGTGAAGCACGCACTCGTCAAGATCGGGTACCCGGTCAAGGACCTCTGCGGCTACACGGCCGGGGAGCCGCTCGCGGTCGCGCTGCGGGAGGTCGACCTCGACGGCCGGCCCTTTCGCCTGCGCGACTACCAGACCGACGCGGTCGAGGCCTTCTACCACGCGGGCCGTGCGAGCGGTGGCAGCGGGATCATCGTGCTGCCGTGCGGGTCGGGCAAGACGATGATCGGGCTCGGCGTGCTTCAGCGCGTCGCAGCGAGCGCCCTCGTGATCACGACCAACAACGTCTCGGTCCACCAGTGGCGCGACGAGCTGCTCGCGAAAACGACCATCGGCACCGACGCCGTCGGCGAGTTCACCGGTCGGCTCAAGGACGTGAAGCCCATCACCATCACGACGTACCAGATGCTGACCTATCGCCGCTCCAAAGACGAGCCGATGCTAAACCTCGAGCTCTTTCGCGAGCGCAACTGGGGCCTCATCGTCTACGACGAGGTCCATCTCCTGCCGGCCCCCGTGTTCCGGGCGACGAGCGGCATCCAGGCCAAGCGACGGCTCGGCCTCACGGCGACCCTCGTGCGGGAGGACGGAAACGAAGACGACGTCTTCGCCCTGATCGGCCCGAAGCGCTACGACGTGCCCTGGAAGACCCTCGAGACCCGCGGTTTCATCGCCGAGGCGCTCTGCACCGAATACCGGATCCCGCTGCCGCCGGACGAGGAGCGCGCCTACGCCCACGCCGAGAAGAGGAACCGCTTCCGCATCGCCTCGGAGAACTCCAAGAAAGTCGCACTCGCCGAGGAGCTCATTGCGAACCACGCCGACGATCACGTCCTCGTCATCGGGCAGTACATCTCGCAGCTGGAAACGATCTCGGAGCACCTGAAGCTGCCGCTCATCACGGGCAAGACCCAACACGAGGAGCGTGTGAGGCTCTACAGCGACTTCAAGGCCGGCCGGCTCCGGGCGCTCGTCGTTTCGAAGGTCGCCAACTTCGCCGTCGATCTCCCCGACGCCAATGTGATGATCGAGGTCTCGGGCATGTTCGGCTCGCGACAGGAGGAAGCACAACGGCTGGGCCGCATCCTGCGCCCAAAGCACCGCCCCTCGCGTTTCTACGCGCTGGTCTCCCGGGGGACGGACGAGCAGCGCTTCGCCGTCAACCGGCAGATCTTCCTGGTCGAGCAGGGATACAAGTACCAGATCCGGTACGAGGGGCCGTGATTGGGGGCGCGTCCGAGGGAAGGGAAAGGGGCTTTCCCCGTCCGGCGGAAGCTGTAGGGTGAGGGCGGCGGCGGCGGGCGATCGATCAAGGCCGCGCTGAAAGAGTGGGTTTCGTTCCCGCTGCCTATCGGGCACACTCCTTCGACGCGTCCACGCCTCCGGGCAGATCCAGACCAGGATCCGGAGGCACCTGCAGGCGCGAACAACCGAGGAGGAGCCCGACCATGCCCAAGTTTCTGTTCGAAGCCCACTACGCGCCCGAAGGTGCCAAGGGGATCATCAAGGACGGCGGCAGCGCCCGCAGGGCAGCCGTCGACAAGGCAATCACCGCGCTCGGCGGCAGGATGGAGGCGTTCTACTTTGCCTTCGGCGGCGTCGATGCCTACGTCACTGTCGACCTCCCCGACAACGTGACCGCGGCGGCCATGGCGCTCGCCGTCAACCAGTCGGGGCTGGCGTCCGCCAGGACCGTCGTGCTGCTGACGCCCGAGGAGGTCGACGCCGCGACGAAGAAGACCCCTTCGTATCGCGGACCGGGGCAATAGCGCGCCCCAACTGCTGCGCGCGGCGGGCACGGTGCGGAAACCGGCGCCCGCCCTGCGCGGTTACGTCGTCACACCGGGCCGACCGTCCGCGCACACGTGGGCGGTCGCCGACATCGGCCGGTTACAGTCACCGGGCGCACGCGCGAGAGCGGCCTCAGAACTTCCCGCTCGCCCCGCCGCCCCCGAACGCGCCACCCTGCCCTCGCGCGCCAGGCTGCGGCGCGGGACCCGGCGCGGGCGAGATCTGCATGGCGCCGGCCAGTTCGGCCAGGTCCATGCCTTCCGGCGCGACCGACCACGAACGCGAGACCCAGCAGGACCACCGCGCCGATCCAGCGGGTGGACGCGTCGCCGCATAGTGCCAGTGCGCCCCAGAAAGCGAAGTTCGCCGCAAACTGCAGATGGACGTCGCGCAAGCCCATGGAAACCTCGGCCCGCTCGGCCAGGTGGAAGCGGCTGCCCAGGTAGAACACCAGCGCGCAGAGCAGGCTGCGCGGACCTGCACCGAACCGCGGATGCAGTGGATCGACAACGGTTCCCAAGCGTGCTTCCACGCCGAGCCAGCCGGCGGACGCCGTCAGCGCGTCGGCCAGCACCAGCCGGGAGCGAAAGAGATAGGCCGCAGCGAGGTGCCAGCCGGCGAGCACCAGCAGGTGGCGCGACCAGCCGCTGCCGAGCACGCGGAAGTGCGCTTCGGCGAAGCCGACCGCCGCGCTGAACAACAGCGCGCCGAGCAGCAAGAGGTAGTCCTCGCCGAGCGCACGCTCGCGGCCGGCGCGCCTCGCGCGCAGGGCGTTGGCGTAGCACAGCGCCGACGCCGCGAAGATGCCGCCGAGCAAGACCACCGGACCGATGCGCTCGAGGTTCGCCTTGACCAGCAGGCCGACACCCGCGACCAGCGTCGCGACGGCGACGTAGAGCGCGACCCGCAGCTCGCGGCGGATGGAGAAGACCGCCCTGCCCTCCAGGCGCAGCGCCTGCGAGCGCGCGGCCTCGGGATTGCCAACGCGCGAGGGCCCCTGCCCGAGTGAGCGGGAGCATCCCGGAGGCCATCGACCTGTCACTTCCGACAGGTGCTGCCCGCCCGGCCGGCGCGCTAGCGTTCTCCCTACGGCCGGCATGGCGACCGGACGCGAAAACGACACCGGAGGAAATGATGAAGATCCTGGTCATCGACGACCATCCGCTGATCCTCGACGCTCTGACCCAACTGCTGCCCCAGCTCGCAGGCGGGGTCGAGGTCCGCGGGGCAGTGCACGCCGGCGAGGCGATCGCGATTCTCGACGACGAGCCCGACATCGCGCTGATCCTGCTCGACCTCGCCCTGCCGGGCGTGCGCGGCCTCGACCTGCTCGCGGACCTGATGCTCGACTACCCGGGCGTGCCCGTGGTCGTGCTGTCCGCGACGCACGACGACGCCACGGTCAACGCCGCGCTGGCGGCCGGCGCGCGCGGCTTCATCGCCAAGACGGCAAACGCGGGAATGCTGCTCGAAGCGCTGCAGCAGGTGCTCGACGGGATCGTCTGCCGCGCCACCGATCCTGCGCAGATGCCCGACGGCGACGGCGCCCACATCGCGCCGTCGGCGCTGCGTCTGACCGCCCGCCAGGCCGACGTGCTGCGGCTCATGGTCCAGGGCAAGCCGAACAAGCTCATCTGCCGCGACCTGCGCCTGTCCGAGGGCACCGTCAAGGTCCACGTCAGCGCCATCCTGCGAACGCTGCAGGTGAGCTCGCGCACCCAGGCCGTCGCCGAGCTCGCGCGCCGGGGGATTCACCCCCAGACGCTTTCCCGTCCGCGCTGAGCGCGTTGCCGCATGTTGCCGGTCGGCACGCCTTCGGCGCCGATGCTATCGCGCGCCGTCGCCGACGAGGTGGCCACGCTGTACGCGTCGTGGCCCCGGACGACGGCGTTCATGCTGCTGGGCGCGGTGATCCTGTGCCTCGTGTTGGGCGACCAGATCCCCGCCGCGGGGATCGCGGTCTGGATCGCCGCGATCCTCGCCAACCAGGCGTGGCGCGGCGCGCTGGCCCGCGCTTACCGCCGCGCGCAACCCGCGCCCGAGGCGGCGCCGGCCTGGGGTCGGCGCTGGGCCACCGGTTCCTTCGTCGCCGGTGCGCTCTGGGGCGCGGCCGCCGTCGTCTTCTACCCGACCTCGGCCGCACACCAGGCGCTGTTGATCGTCTGCCAGTTCGGCGTGGTGCTCGGTGGCGTCAACCTGACCGCCGTATACCGGCCGTCGTTCTACGCCTTCGTGCTGCCGACGCTGCTGCCGTTGATCGCCCGCGTCGCCGCGGCCGGCGACGAAGTGCACTACTCGATCGCCGCCGTGATGACGGTCGTGCTCGGCTTCCTGCTCGCCTTCGGCACGCAGGTGAACGCGCTCGTCACGCGCTCGCTCGTGATCCGGCACGAGAGGACCGACCTCATCGCCGAGCTCAAGGCGCAGACCGATGTCGCGCTGTCGGCGCGCGTCGCGGCGGAGAACGCCAACCGCGCGAAGAGCCAGTTCCTGGCCGCCGCGAGCCACGACCTGCGCCAGCCGCTGCACGCGCTGGGGCTGTTCGCCGCCGCGCTGTCGCTCAAGGCGCGCGACGCGGACCTGCGGCCGCTGATCTCCAGCATCAACGCGTCGGTGGACGCGCTCGAGCGCCTGTTCGGCCAGCTGCTCGACTTGTCGCGGCTGGAGGCGGGTGCGCTGCAGCCGGCGGTCTGCCCCGTCGCGCTCGCGCCGCTGTTCGAGCGCCTTGCCCGCGATTTCCGGCCGCTGGCCGATGCGGCCGGCCTGCAGCTGCGGGTCCGCCCGACGCGATCCTGGGTCGCATCGGATCCCGTGCTGCTCGAACGCATGCTGCACAATCTCCTCGGCAACGCGCTGCGCTACACCCAGCGCGGCGGCGTACTGGTCCACGCCCGCCCGCGGGGGGGAGCGCTGCGCATCGACGTCGTCGACACCGGGGTGGGCATCGCGCCGGCGGACCGCGAGCGCGTGTTCGGGGATTTCGTCCAGATTCAGGCTTCCTCGCGGCACCACGTCGGCGGCCGCGGCCTGGGGCTGGGTCTGGCGATCGTGCGCCGGCTCGCCGACCTGCTCGGGCACCGGGTGGAACTCGCGTCGACGCCCGGGCGCGGCTCCCGCTTTTCGATCGTGTTGCCGGCGGTCGAGCCGGCGCCGGCCGTGGCGCCGGCCCGCGCTGCGGCACCGGGCCGCGCGCTGGCGAACACGCCGGCATTCGCCGGCCGCTCGATCGCCGCCATCGACGACGATCCGGCGGTGTTGGCGGCCATGCGCGCGCTGTTCGAATCCCGCGGCGGAAGCGTTGTCGCCGCGGAGGATGCCGACCGCCTCCAGGCCGAACTCGGGCCGCGCGGGATCGCCGACATCGACCTGATCGTCGCCGACCTGCGCCTGGCCGAGGGTCGCTCGGGCGTGCGCGAGGTCGCCCGCCTGCGCGCTCTTGCCGGACGGGCAATCCCCGCGCTGATCGTCTCGGGCGACACCAGCGACCCGGCGCAGGCCGAAGCCCGCAGCGCGGGACTGGCGCTGCTGCCCAAGCCGCTGGTCGCCGCCGCGCTCGAAGCCGCGGCCATCGCGGCGATCGGCCCGCGCGGCCGCCCCGCAGGCGCGGCGCGGCGACCGGCAGTCTGCTAGTCCGCGAGGCTCGCCGAAGCGCCGCAGCATCGCTGCCGGAACGCCTCCGACCGATGCAGCCTCTGCGCGGGGAACTCCCGCGCCACGGCCTTCCGGTCGACGCGCAGCGTCGCGCAGAGCGGCAGCCACTCGTCGCGGGCCTTCTTCCGCGCTGCCGCGTTGGCGGCCTGCAGCTCGTCGGCAGGCGCGGCCGCTGCGACAAGATCCGGCTCGGGCTCGATGATCTCGGGGCGCTTCGATGCGGGCACGCGCGGGTGTCGTCCGGGGGCCTCGCCGCCCCCGCGTCCGCTTTTGCAACCAGATCGTTGCATGGCGCCGCCGGGCGTTACAATCGGTTACAACTTGACCGCGCGCGCGGCCGGGCCGGGCGCGCCTAATGACGGATGGCCGCCAGAACCGCGCCTGCCCGCATCCTCGTCGTCGACGACGACGCGCGGCTGCGCGAGCTCCTCTCGCGCTACCTCGCCGAGCAGGGCTTCCAGGTGACGACGTTGCCCGACGCCCGCGATCTCGACCGCAAGCTGCAGCGCGATCCGCCGCACCTGCTGGTGCTCGACCTCATGCTTCCCGGCGAGGACGGCCTCGCGGTGTGCCGCCGGCTGCGCGGCAGCGGCGAGTCGGTGCCGATCGTCATGCTCACCGCGAAAGGCGCCGACGTCGACCGCATCGTCGGCCTGGAGATGGGAGCCGACGATTACCTGCCGAAGCCGTTCAACCCCCGCGAGCTGGTCGCCCGCATCAAGGCCGTCCTGCGCCGGCAGGACGCGCGCCTCGCGCCGGGCGCGCCGTCCGGCGACCGCCCCGACGATGTTCGGTCCGTTCGCGCTCGATCCGGCCGCGCGCACGCTGCGCCGGGACGACCGGATCATCCACCTCACCACGGGCGAGTTCTCGTTGATCAAGGTCTTCGTCCAGCACCCGGGGCAGCCGCTCGCGCGCGAGAAGCTGATGCTGCTCGCCCGCGGGCGGGACCACGAGGTGTTCGACCGCGCGATCGACGTCCAGGTGTCGCGGCTGCGCAAGCTCATCGAGCCCGACCCCGCCGCTCCGCGTTACCTGCAGACCGTCTGGGGTTTCGGTTACTGCTACGTGCCCGACGACGAAGAGCCGGCGGCACCCGCCGCAGCGCAAGGCGCATCGGGCGCCTGATGAAGCTCCTGCCGAGGACGCTGTTCGGCCGCCTCGCGCTGCTGCTGCTCGTCGTCGTCGTGATTGCGATGGCGGCGACGATCCTGCTGTTTCGCCAGGATCGCGAAGCGCTGCTCGCGCGGCAGTTCGGCGACACCAAGATCGTCCAGCTCCAGGCGGTCCGGGCGGCGCTCGCGGCTGCCGACCCGCGCGAAGGGCGAGAGACGCTGCAGCGCATCGGTGGCGAGTACGGCGTGCGCATCATCCCCGAGGGCGAGCGGCGGATGATGGGCGGCAGCGGCGCGCTGGGGCCCATGATGCAGACGTTCGAAGAGCGCCTGCGCGCAGCGCTGGGGCCCGCCACCGAGTTGCGAATCGCCCCGGGGCGCGGACTGATGCTGGTCAGGATCGACGCGGGCAACGGCAACTACTGGGTCGGTTTCCCGCTGCCGCCACGGCCTCGCGCCGAGGACGTGCCCTCCCGTGCGGCGATCTGGAGTGTGTCGGTCGCCGCGCTGCTGCTCGTCGCCGCGTATTTCTACGCGCGCCACCTCGCCCGCCCGTTGCGCGAGCTGTCCGCCGCAGTCGAGCGGGTGGGCCGCGGCGAGTTGCCCGATCCGCTCCCCGAGGGCGGGCCGTCGGAGCTCGCCGACCTCAACGGCGGCTTCAACCGCATGACGGCGAACTTGAGGCAGCTCGAGCAGGACCGCGCCGTGCTGCTCGCCGGCGTGTCGCACGACCTGCGCACGCCGCTCGCGCGGCTGCGCCTCGGGATCGAGATGGGTGCGGGCGACGAAGCCCTGCGCGCCGGCATGGCCGAGGACATCGACGAGATGGACCGCATCATCGGCCAGTTCCTCGAGTTCGCGCGCGGCAGTGAGGACGCGGCCCCGGAGCTCGCCGACCCGACGCCCATCGTGCGCGCGGCGGTCGACCGGTACGTGCGCGCCGGTCGCGACGTCCGCCTCGCCGCGGGCGCTGTGCCACCGGTGCCGCTGCGCCCGACCGCTTGGGCGCGCCTGGTCGCCAACCTCGTCGACAACGCGCTTGCGTACGGCGCCCCGCCGGTCGAGGTGGCGACCTACGTCGCGGACGGACGTCTGGTGCTCGACGTCGCGGACCGGGGGCCGGGCATCGCGCCCGCCGACGTGGAGCGGTTGAAGCAGCCGTTCACGCGCGCCAGCGCCGCCCGCGGCCACCCGAGCGGGGTCGCGGGGGCGGGGCTGGGGCTCGCGATCGTCGATCGCATCGCCCGGCTGCACGGCGGCCGGCTCGACCTGCTGCCGCGGGACGGCGGGGGTACCGTCGCCCGGGTCGCGATCCCCCTCCCCGGGTAGGCGCCTGCCGTCGCTGTCCGGCGCCTGCCGCCGACCGCGCCGCCGCGCATCGCCCCGGCCGGCCGAGCCCTCAATCGTGGCCCAGCAGCAACGCCGTCGCCAGCGCCGCGATCCCCTCGCCCCGGCCGGTGAACCCGAGGTGCTCGGTCGTTGTTGCCTTGACGCTGACGCAATCGAGGTCGCACGCAAGGTCCGCCGCGATGTGCGCGCGCATCGCCGGGACGTGCGGTACCAGCCGCGGCGCCTGGGCGATCACGGTGACGTCGACGTTGCCGACCCGGTAGCCGGCCGCCGCCGCGAGCCCGGCGACGTGGCGCAGCAGCACCCGGCTGTCGGCGTCCTTCCAGCGCGCGTCGCTGTCGGGGAAATGGCGGCCGATGTCCCCCAGCGCGAGCGCGCCCAGGATCGCGTCGGCGAGCGCGTGCAGCAGCACGTCAGCGTCGGAGTGCCCGGCGAGCCCCCGGGGGTGCGCAATCCTCACGCCCCCGAGGATGAGCGCGCGCCCGGGCACCAGCGCGTGCACGTCGAAGCCGTTGCCGATGCGTATCTTCATCCGCTCTCCTCGGGCAGCGCCAGGATGGCCGCCGCCAGCGCGAGGTCGCCGGCAAACGTAACCTTGATGTTGCGAGCGCTCCCCAGCACCAGTCGGGGCATCGCGCACTCGCCGGCGGCCGCGAGCGCCTCGACCGCGGCGGCCTCGTCGGTCGCGCCCAGCGCGGCGGGCCGGGCCAACGCGGCGCGCAGCAGTCGGTAGCGGAACATCTGCGGCGTCTGTGCCTGCCAGAGGCCGGCGCGATCCTCGGTTGCAGCGACGCGCGGCGCCGCGTCGGAATTGCCCACGGCCGCCGCGCGCTTGAGCGTATCGGCGACCGGCACCGCCAGGAGGCCGCCGACGGCGTCGGGTTCGAGCTCGGTCACGAGGCGGGAGAGCGCCGCCGCCGGCACGCAGGGCCGCGCGGCGTCGTGGACGAGAACCCAGTCGTCGGGCGCGCAGCGCGGCTCCAGTGCTTCCAGCGCGTTGGCGACACTCGCGGCGCGGGTTGCACCGCCGCAATGCAGCACCACGACGTCCGGCCGCACGCCCACGACCCGGGCGTACAGGCTGTCGTCGGGAGCGAGCACGACGACCGTGGCGCTCGGGCGCAGCACAGCGCACAGCCGGTCGAGTGTCCGCGCGAGCATGGGCTGCCCGGCGAGGTCGGCGTACTGCTTGGGAGTCGCGCCGCCGAAGCGGCTGCCGCCGCCGGCCGCCGGCACGACGGCGAACAGTCGCGCCGGCGGCGCGTCCGGTCGGCGCCGGGTCAAGGCGTGGCCTTGTGCCATCGTGCGCGCGGCTGCACGCCGTGTCGCGCTACTCGCGGCCCGGCGGGCGCGCCGCGCCGCCCACCATCCGGTCGTCGAGGAGCTCGATCCAGTGCCGCACGGGCGGCGACGCGACTTCGGCCAGGTGGACGAGGCAGCCGATGTTCGCGGTGGCGATGACCTCGGGCTGCCCGGCCGTCAGCGCGTCGATCTTGCGCTGGCGCAGCGACGCGGCGAAGGCGGGCTGCAGCATCGAATACGTGCCCGCGGAGCCGCAGCACAGGTGCGCGTCGCGCACCGGGACGAGTGTGAGGCCCATGGCGCCGAGGATCTCCTCGACCCGCCCCTTGAGCCGCATGCCGTGCTGCAGCGTGCAGGGCGGATGGAAAGCGACCTTCTGCGCGCCGCGGTCCATCGCCACCCGGGGGGCGATCTTCGGCCACTCGGCGGCGATGACCTCGACCGTGTCCTTCGCCAGCGCGGCGACCCGCGTCGCCTTCTGCGCGTAGGCGGGATCGTCGCGGAGGAAACGGCCGTAGTCCTTGACCATCACGCCGCAGCCGCTGGCGGTGATCACGATCGCCTCGGCACCGCGCTCGACGTGGGGCCACCACGCGTCGATGTTCCGGCGCGCGCAATCGCGCCCTTCCTCGGAGGCATCGAGATGATGCGGCAGCGCGCCGCAGCAACCGCCGCCTTGCGCGCGCAGCAGCGTGATGCCGATCCGATCGAGCACCCGCGCCATCGCCGCGTCGATGCCCGGCGCGAGCGCCGGCTGCACGCACCCTTCCTGCAACAGCATCGTTCGCGGATGCACGGCAGCCGGCCACTGCCCGGCGGACGCCCCGCCGGGCACCTTGCGCGCGAGCGTCGCGGGCAGCAGCGGCCGGAACGACCGGCCCAGCGCGACGGCGGCGCCGAACAGCGGCTTCGCGAGCAGCGTGCGCCGCAGCGCCCAGCGCGTCGCCCGCTCGGCGGCGGGACGTGGCGCCCGCTCGGCGACGACGTGCCGGCCGATGTCGAGCAGGCGAGCGTACTCCACGCCGGACGGGCACGTCGTCTCGCAGCTGCGGCAGGTGAGGCAGCGGTCGAGGTGCAGCCGGGTCTTCGCCGTCGGGCTCGCGCCCTCCAGCACCTGCTTGATGAGGTAGATCCGCCCGCGCGGCCCGTCGAGCTCGTCGCCGGTGAGCTGATACGTCGGGCAGGTTGCCGTGCAGAACCCGCAGTGGACGCAACGGCGCAGGATGGCGTCGGCCTCCCGGCCTGCGGGGGTGTCGCGGATGAAGTCGGCGAGCGCGGTCTGCATCGGGATTCAGAACTCCGGATAGAGCCGGCCGCGATTCAGAATGCCCTTGGGATCGAAGTTCGCCTTGAGCCTGCGGTGCAGGGACAGGAGCGTTTCGCCCAGCGGCTGGAAGACGCCCACGCCCTTGTCGCCGCCACGGAACAGCGTCGCGTGCCCGCCGTGGCTCGCCGCCCAGCCGCGCAATGCCCGCCCGTCGGCACGGGCGCCGAGATCGAGCCAGCGCAGCGCGCCGCCCCACTCGACGAGCTGCGGGCCCCCCAGATCGGCGCACGGCGCGGTCGGCTTCACCGACACCCGCCACAGCGCCCGACCCGGCGCGCGGGCGGCCTTGAAGAACGGCAGCGTGTGCTCGCGCAGCGCGGCGAAGAACGCCTCGCCGTCCGGCAGTTCCGTGCCACCCATCCGGGCCGCCGTGGCGGCCACCGCCGGTGCCGCGCCGGAAAGGCGCACGACGAGGCGGCCGTCGACGTGACAGGTTCCCGACACCGAAAGCGGCGTTCCCGCCCACCCGCAGGCGAGGCGCCGAGCGTCCTCGGCCCCGCACTCCAGCACCCGCACCGCGACGGCCTTGGGCAGCGGCAGGCACTTGAGCGAGACCTCGAGCAGCACGCCCAGCGTGCCCAGCGCGCCCGCCATCAGACGGGCGACGTCGAAGCCGGCGACGTTCTTCATCACCCGGCCGCCGAAGCGAAGGTCGGTGCCGCTGCCGTCGAGGATGCGCGTGCCCAGCACGAGATCGCGTACGGCGCCGGCGTAGGGGCGCCGCGGCCCGGACAGACCCGCGGCGACCGCGCCGCCGAGCGTCGCCGCCGAACCGAAGTGCGGCGGCTCGAAAGCGAGCATCTGCCCGGCACCCGCCAGCACGCGCTCGACTTCTGCGAGCGGCGTGCCCGCGCGCGCCGTCACGACGAGCTCGGTCGGGTCGTAGTCGACGATCCCGGCATAGGGCGTCGTGTCGAGGACCTCGCCGACGATCTCCTGACCGTAGAAGTCCTTGGTCCCGCCGCCGCGAATGACCAGCCCTCGCCCCTGCGCCGCGGCGTCGCGCAGGCGCTGCTGCCAGCCGGCGACGATGGGTTCGCTCATCCCACCCGCTCGAGCTTGTCGCGGTAGAGGACCCGCGGCTCGTCGGCCTCGACCACCGCGGTCTCCGCCAGCGCGTCGCGCTGCCACTCCTGCAGCCACGGGTGCGCGAGCAGCGAGGCGAGGTACGCCCCGGCCGCGCCCTCCGGGACGACGCCGTAGGTCTGGAAGCGGAATCCGACCGGCGCATAGAACGCGTCGGCCAGCGAGAACGTGCCGCAGAGGAAGGCCCCGCCCGCGCCGAAACGCTGGCGGCCCTCGTTCCAGATCTCGATCACGCGCGCGATGTTGGCGGCGAGCTCGGCCGACCAGGGGCGCACGTCGACGCGTTCGCGGATGCACATCGTCATCTCGTTGCGCAGCGCGGCCATCCCCGAGTGCATCTCCGCGCTCACGCAGCGCGCCCAGGCGCGGGCGACGGCGTCGGCCGGCCACATCCCGGGGTGCCGCTCCGCCAGGTACTCGGCGATCGCCAGCGAATCCCAGACCACGATGCCGTCGTCGTGCAGCGCCGGCACGCGCGCGGTCGGCGAGTAGCGCCGCCATTCCGGGTTGTGGGTACCGGACAGCGGCAGCACCCGCTCCTCGAAGGTGATGCCCGAGAGCCTGACCGCGAGCCAGCCGCGCAGCGACCAGGACGAGTAGTTCTTGTTGCCGAGGTAGAGAATGGCCATGTCAGTACAAGCAGTGCCAGCCCGGCCGTCCGAAGCGGGGTGAACGCCCGCCCTCGGGGGGCCGCGCACACCCGGCCGAGGGCCGCGGGATAAGCGAGAGCGGATCCCGCGAAGCCGGATGCGGCTCGGCCGCACACGGTGCGCGTGGGGGTGGTTTCATCCTAGCGTGGAACGGTCTTGCCGGGGTTCATGATGTCGTGCGGGTCGAGCGCGCGCTTGATCGCGCGCATCGTGTCGATCGCGTCGCCGTGCTCGACCGCGAGCACGTCGAGCTTGTGGGTCCCGATGCCGTGCTCCCCGGTGCAGGTGCCGCCCATCCCGATCGCGCGCAGACTCACCCGGTGCGCCAGCCCCTCGGCCTTGGCGCGCTGCGCCGGGTCGGCCGGGTCGAAGAGAATCACGAGGTGGAAGTTGCCGTCGCCGACATGGCCGACGATCGGCGCCACGAGTCCGGTCGCCGCGACGTCGGCCTTGGTCTCGAGGATGCAGTCGGCCAGGCGCGAGATCGGGACGCAGGCGTCGGTGGCGAAGCCCTGCTGCCCCGGCACCAGCGCCAGCGCGGCGTAATATGCGGCGTGCCGCGCCTTCCACAGCCGCGAGCGATCCTCAGGCCGGGTTTCCCAGAGGAACGCGCCGCCGCCGTGCTGCGCCGTGATGTCCTGCATCGCCGCCGCCTGCTCGGCGACCGAGGCGGCGCTGCCGTGGAACTCGAAGAAGAGCGTCGGCCTGGCCGCGAACTCCTCGAGCTTCGAATAGCGAATGCAGGCGTCCATCTGCACTTCGTCGAGCAGCTCGATGCGCGCCACGGGGATGCCGAGCTGCATGGCCGCGATCACGGTGTCGACCGCGCCGGCAAGCTCGGGGAACTGGCAGACGGCCGCCGAGATGGCCTCGGGCACGCCGTACAATCGCAGCTGCAGCTCGGTGATCACGCCGAGCGTGCCCTCCGCGCCGACGTAGAGCCGCGTGAGATCGTAGCCCGCGGCCGACTTGCGCGCCCGGCCGCCCGTGCGCGTGAGGCGACCGTCCGGGGTCACCACGGTGAGTCCGAGCACGTTCTCGCGCATCGTGCCGTAGCGCACCGCGTTGGTGCCTGACGCCCGCGTGGCAGCCATGCCGCCGAGCGTCGCGTCGGCGCCGGGATCGATCGGAAAGAAGAGGCCGCTGCGCTTGAGCTCGGCGTTGAGCTGCTCCCGCGTGACGCCGGCCTGCACCCGGCAGTCGAGGTCGGCGACGTTGACCTCGAGCACCCTGTTCATCTGCGACAGGTCGAGGCACACGCCGCCGAAGAGCGCCGCGACGTGGCCTTCGAGCGACGTCCCGGCGCCGAAGGGAACCACCGGCACGCGCGCCGCGTGGCACAGGCGGACGATCGCGGCGACTTCATCGTTGCTGTGCGGGAACACGACGACGTCCGGCAGCGCGGCGTCGGCCATCCCCTCGCCGTGGCTGTGCTGGTCGCGAACGGCGCGGCCCGTCACGGCGCGCTCGCCGTACGTGCCGGTGAGCCGCGTGACGAGGTTCGCGAGCGCCTGGGCGTCGGGACGCGCCGCGTGAAGTGCAGGCACCGGGGTCATGGCCCGTCAAGAGCTGTCAGAACCGAGGCAGCTCGGGATGCGGCAGCCGGCCGTGGTGGACGTGCATCTTGCCGAATTCGGCGCAGCGGTGCAGCGTGGGCACGGCCTTGCCCGGGTTGAGCAACCCGTGCGCGTCGAACGCCGCCTTGACCCCGAGGAACGACGTGAGCTCGTCGGGCCGGAACTGCGAACACATTGCGCGGATCTTCTCGACCCCGACGCCGTGCTCGCCGGTGATGGTCCCGCCGACCTCGATGCACAGCTCCAGAATCGCCGCGCCGAAGGCTTCCGCGCGCTGCGCCTCGTCGGCGACGTTGGCGTCGAACATGATCAGTGGATGCAGATTGCCGTCGCCGGCGTGGAAGACGTTGGCGCAGGCGAGCCCGAACTCGCGCGAGAAGGCGTCGATGCGCTCCAGCACCTGCGGCAGCGTGCGCCGGGGGATCGTGCCGTCCATGCAGAGGTAGTCCGCGGCGATGCGGCCGACGGCGGGAAACGCCGACTTCCTGCCCGACCAGAACAAGAGCCGCTCCTTCTCGTTCTTCGACACGCGGATCGCCGTGGCCCCCGACTCGCCAAGCACGCGCTTGATCTCCGCGATCTCGGCGGCGACCTCCTCGGGCGTGCCGTCGGACTCGACCAGCAGGATGGCCTTGGCATCGAGCGGGTAGTCGGCGTGGACGAAAGCCTCGACGGCGCGCGTGGCCGCCTGGTCCATCATCTCGAGCCCTGCGGGAACGATGCCCGCGCCGATCACCGCCGACACCGCCCGCCCGGCCTGGGCGACGTCGTCGAAAGAGGCCAGCACCACCTGTGCGAGCAGCGGCTTCGGCGTCAGCTTCACGGTGACCTCGGTGATGACCGCGAGCAAGCCCTCCGAGCCGTTGATCAGCGCGAGCAGGTCGTAGCCCGGCGCGTCGAGCGCCTCGCCGCCGAACTCGACGACACTGCCGTCGATCAGCACGCCGCGAATGCGGCGGACGTTGTGCACGGTGAGCCCGTACTTGAGGCAGTGCACGCCTCCCGCGTTCTCGGCGACGTTGCCGCCGATCGTGCACGCGATCTGCGACGACGGATCGGGCGCGTAGTACAGGCCGTGTGCTGCGGCCGCCTCGGTGATGGCGAGATTGCGCACGCCCGGCTGCACGACCGCGGTCTGCGCCTCGGGATCGACGGCGAGGATGTCGCGGAACTTGGCGAGCGAGAGCAGCACGCCGCCGGCGTCGGGGGTCGCGCCGCCGGACAGGCCCGTGCCGGCGCCGCGCGCGACGACCGGAATGCGCGCCTGGTGGCACTGGCGCAGGATCGCGACGACCTGTGCCTCGTTCTCGGGCAGCGCCACCCCCGCCGGCCGGGCGCGGTACAGCGTCAGCCCGTCGCACTCGTAGGGTCGCGTGTCTTCGTCGGCGGTCAGCCAGGCCTCGGGCGGCAGGATCGCGGCGAGTCGGGACGAAAAGGCGGGATCGAGCATCGTTTACCCAGCTGTTGCGCAGCGTCGACGCCCCGAGGCGAGGGCCGCGCGGTGCGCGGGCGATGGTGTGATTATTCCACAACGCGACGCCACCCGTGCGCGCAGGCGTCGCGCGCGCGGGTCCGCGGGTCCAGCAGGTGGGCTTGCCCGTCGTGGGTATCGGTGGAGCGCGCCGCGCGTGGCGCCACGCCGTGCGTGCCGTCGTGGCCCCTGTGTGCCAGGGGTCGTGAGCGTCGGGGGCCGCGGCTGGGGCCGTGGCTGTACAGTCCACCCGCCGTTCCTTAGAATGCGCCGCTGCGAAGTGCGACACTCACCCCTTCCGGTGACGGCACTCGTGCATCCACGAGGAGAACCCTGCATGCTCGATTCCCGCTTGTTGTCCGCGGCGCTCATGACGCTGGCCGTCGCGGCCTGGCTGCCCATGCAACCTGCCGCCGCGCAGAACAACATGAAGATCAACATCTCGGTCGCCCAGAACTCGCACCAGGGTGTGGCGATCGACAGCTTCGCGCGCGAGGTCGAGAAGCGCACCGGCGGTCGCTACAAGATCCAGACCTTCTACTCGGGTTCGCTCGGCGGCGAGCGCGAATCGGTCGAGGCGGTCCAGCTCGGCACGCAGGAGCTCACGTTCACCTCGACGGGTCCGGTACCGAATTTCGTCCCCGAGGTCGCGATCCTCGACATTCCCTTCCTGTTCCGCGACTACAACCACGCGCGTTCGACGCTCGACGGCCCCATCGGCCAGGAACTGCTCGCCAAGTTCTCCTCCAAGGGAATCGTCGCGCTCGCCTGGGGCGAGAACGGCTTCCGCCACATGACCAACAGCAAGCGGGCGATCAACACCCCTGACGACGTCAAGGGCCTCAAGCTGCGCACGATGGAGAACCCGGTCCACATGCAGGCGTACAAGGCGTTCGGCATCATCCCGACGCCGATGGCGTTCCCGGAAGTCTTCACCGCACTGCAGCAGGGCACCGTCGACGGCCAGGAGAACCCGCTGTCGGTGATCACCTCGGCCAAGCTCGACCAGGTGCAGAAGCACCTGTCGCTCACCGGCCACGTCTATTCGCCCGCGCTGTTCCTGATGAACAAGGCGGCGTGGGACAAGCTCCCCGCCGCCGACAAGCAGGCGTTCGCCGAGGCGGCGAAGGAGGCGGTGAAGGCCAACCGCGCCCGCGTCGACGACGACGAGAAGAAGGCGGTCGCCGACCTGCGCAGCAAGGGCATGAGCGTGGTCGAGAACGTCGACAAGGGCAAGTTCCAGGCGACGCTGGGACCGACCTACGCCGATTTCGCCAAGCGCTTCGGCCAGGACAACATCGACAGGATCCGCAACACCAATTAGCACCCCCCGGCGTCCGCAGCGGGGTCCGCGGCGCGGCCGGCGCGCCGCTTCGCGCGCGGCGCGCGTATTGGCGCTGCGGTCGCGGCGGATGCCGCGTGCGCGTTGCGCGCCCGCCGTCGGAGGCGCCGGACGCGGCGATCTCGCGGGTTATACTTCGCGCTTGACCGTCCGCAGCCCTTCGCCCCGTCGGATCACTCCCCGTGCGCCGCGCCTTTCTCGCCTTCGAGCGCCGGACGACGGCGTTCTCGCTCGCGGTCGCCTGCGCGATGCTGGTTGCGGCCGCGTGCCTCGGGCTCTACCAGATCCTCGCGCGCTTCGTCCTGCAGCAGCCCGCCGAGTGGTCCGAGGTTCTGGTCCGCTTCACGCTGATCTGGATGGTGTTCATGGGCGCGCCGGCCGCTTTCCGGCAGGGAGCGATGGTGTGCGTGGACCTCGTGCACCGGCTCGCCGGACCTGCGGGCAGGCGGGTGCTCGACTGGATCGTCGCGATCGCGGCGCTCACCCTGATCGGCTTCATGATCCGCTACGGTTTCGACTACTCGTATCGGGCGCGCGTGCAGACGATCAGCGGTCTCGAGTCGTTCTCGATGACCTGGGCGTACCTCGCCATTCCCGTCGGCGCGATCTTCTGCGTGTTCGGCGTGATCGGCTGCCTCGTCGACCCGCGCCGGCACGAGCTCGAAAGTGGACACTAGGCGACGGCGATGACCGCGACGATGCTGTTCACGATGGTGCTGTGCTTCGCGCTCAGCATCTCGGTCGCCGTCGCCATCGGGCTGTCGTCGATCGTCGGCGCGTGGCAGGCGAACGTGAACCTGCTGACGATCGTCAAGGAGATGTTCGGCGCGATCAACAAGTTTCCGCTGGCGGCGATCCCGTTCTTCATCCTCGCCGGCAACCTGATGGAGTCCGGCGGGATCTCGGCGCGGCTGGTCGAGTTCGCGAAGTCGATCGTCGGCGGCATCCAGGGCGGTCTCGCCGCCACCTGCGTGCTGACCTGCATGATCTTCGCCGCAGTATCGGGGTCGAGTGTGGCCACGACCTTCGCGATCGGCGCGATCCTGATCCCCGCCCTGCTGCGGCACGGCTACCCGACGAACTTCGCGGCTGCGCTGCAGGCGACTTCGGCCGAGCTCGGCGTGATCATTCCGCCGTCGATCCCGATGATCCTCTACGGCGTGTCGGCCGAGGTGTCGATCGGCGAGCTCTTCATCGCCGGCTTCGGCCCCGGCCTCCTGATCGGCGGTGCGCTGATGCTGTTCGTCGTCGTCTACGCGCGCTGGAAGGGCTACGGCAAGAAGGATCACGAGGGCCGGCTGCCGTTCCTCACCGCGACGCGGCGCGCGGCGCTGGCGCTCCTGATGCCGGTGATCATCCTCGGCGGCATCTACGGCGGCGTGTTCACGCCGACCGAGGCGTCGGTGGTGGCCGTGTTCTACGCGCTGGTGGTCGGTGTCGGCATCTACCGGGAGACCAAGATCGCCGACCTGCCGCGGGTGCTGCGGAAGAGCGTGGTCTCCTCGGCGGTCATCATGTTCATCATCGCCAACGCCGGGCTCTTCAGCTTCCTCATCACCCGCGCGGGCGTCCCCGACGAGATCGGCGCTTTCCTGGTCGAATGGCTGCAGACGCCCGCGCTGTTTCTGATCGGGGTCAACGCGGCGCTGTTCGTCATCGGCATGTTCATCGAGACGTCGGCGTCGATCATCGTGCTGGCGCCGATCCTCGCGCCCGTCGCGCAGCACTTCGGCGTCGACCCGGTGCACTTCGGCATCATCATGGTGGTGAACCTCGCGCTGGGCATGATCACGCCGCCGTTCGGCGTCAACCTGTTCGCCGCCTGCACGGTGGCAAAGATCTCGGTCGACCGGATCGTGTCGCGGCTCGTGCCTTTCGTGCTGGTGATCGTCGGTTGCCTGCTGCTGGTCACCTACGTGCCGGCGATCTCGCTCGGGCTGCGCGATCTCCTCTACGCGAGGTAGCACGATCCGAGGCGAGGCGGGGGTGGCCGCCGCAGCCTGCGCAGGGTGGATCTGCGCCAGTCCGTCGCAGGCGGCGCTTCGCCCGGCGGCACCCGGCGATCCGCGTGCCGGCGGCCCGGCGCCCGAATCGAGTTACGATGTTGCCGCACACGTGCTCGCGCGCCTGGCATCGTTGATGGAATGGAAATCGGGGGACTCATGACAAGTTCGACCGGCACCACTGCGGAACCTTCTTCGACGGCGGACGCCGCCAAGGTGCTCGGCGCGCTGCTCGCGAGCGACGTGCTGCCGCTGTGCGTCGTCCGCGACGGCTGGCTCACCTACGGCAACCCGGCATTCGCACGCGCGTTCGCGCTGGGGACGCCCGAGGGCCCGCCGCGCTTCACCGCCCTGGTGGTCGAGGAGGACCGCCCGGCCGTGGCCGAGCGACTGGCCGCGATCGCGAGCGGCACGCCGACGTCGTCGCACTTCGGGTTCCACGGGTTGCTTCCCGACGGCACGGTGCGCGATTTCGAGTTTTTTGGGGCACCGGCGCCGGGGAGCGAGGGGCCGGCCGTCGCAGGCCTCGTCCTCGACGTCACCGAGCGCCAGCGCACTCACGCCCGCCTCACGTCGCTCGCCTTCGTCGACGCGCTGACGGGGCTGCCCAACCGGGCGCAGTTTCTCGACCGGCTGCGCGACGCCCTCGCCGCGGCCCAGGCCGCCGGTACGCGCTTCGCGTTGCTGATCGCCGATCTCGACGGCTTCAAGGCGATCAACGACCGCTGCGGCCACGACGCCGGCGACGTGGTGCTGCAGGTGGTCGCGAAGCGCCTGCGCGGCGCAGCGCGGTCGAACGACACGATTGCGCGCCTGGGCGGTGACGAGTTCGCGATGATCCTGCCGTCGATCGGCACCCCCGAGCACGCAGCACTGGTGGCCGGGCGCGTGGTCCTGTCCGCGACCGAGCCGATCGCGATCGACGGCAACGGCGACGGCGACGGCGACAGCGTCAGCCTCGGCATCAGCGTCGGCGTCGCACTCTATCCGCCGCACGGCGCCGACATGGACCGGCTCGTGCGCGCCGCGGATACCGCGATGTACGCGGCCAAGCGCGGCGGCCGAAGCCGCTTCGCGATCGCCAGCGCCGACACCGCCGGAAACGACGCGCAGCCGCTGCGCTTCGTCGACTGGAGCGAGGCGTCCGCCGTGGGCGTCGAACTCATCGACGCGCAGCACCGGCGCATGGCCGAACTCATCAACGCGCTGGGGGACGACCTCAAGTCGATCCGGCCGCGCGAGCGCGTGCGCGAGACGATGGCCGAGCTGGTGCGCTTCACGCACGAGCACTTCGCCACCGAGGAAGCGCTGCTCGCGGCCCACGCGCCCGGGCAGCTCGAGCGGCACCGCCGCGCCCACCGCCGGCTGCTCGAGGACCTGCAGAGCCTCGCCAGCGGCGTCGACGAGCAGAGCATGGCGCTGACCATGCGTTACCTGCAGGACTGGCTGTTCGTGCACATCGAGAGCGCCGACCGCCCCCTCGGCGACGCCATGATCGCCCAGGGCCTCGCCTGATCGCCGCCTGACGACCCTCGCACGGTCCAGCCGGCGCGGTCGCGTCTTTCTCACGAAAGCGATAGTACAGGTCCTCGCCACCGGCGCCGGTCACCGGATGCACGGCCAACCGCTCGCCCGCCCCGGGTGGGGCGCCCCTGGGGGTCCGGATGCGGCCGCGCGCGACGGTGCCGCCGGCCTGGACGCCGTGCAGCATGGGCTGCAGCTCCACGCGGTAGTCACGCCGGACCATGGCGCCCAGATCCCGCGTCGGCTTTCCGGCCGGAACCCGGGCGAACCCCGCGCGGCGAATCCAATCGGCGAAGCAAGACACGGCTGCCCCCTTTCTTTCGGACCGCTGGCGACAAGCGATCATGCGGGCGACGCGGCGTCCCGGCGTGCCGGGGTGCCGGGCTGAGCGCCCCCCGGGGGGAATCCGCGCGGGCCCGCTGCCCCAGGGCGACGCCGTCATCGAGCCATCGTGGTCGTTTGACAGCCCCCGTCCCCCTGCCTATGCTCCCCTGACGCCGATCGTGCCGCCGCGGCGCTGGGCCGACTGCGTCCGCAGCGCATGATCTCGCCCGTTCGGCCGCGGGGCAGCCGCCGTCGCGACACGCCCAAGGGACGCCCGATGAATGCCTCGACCGTCGGCAACGACAAGGCGCAGTGCGCGCCAGCGATCGAAACGCCGTTCCCCGACCTCAGCCGCTGGGCCCGGGGCAACGCCGGGGTCCCGTATGTCCACACGTTCGCCGGGACCGCGCGCGGCCCGCACGTGCTGCTGCAGGCACTCACCCACGGCAACGAGGTCTGCGGTGCGATCGCGCTCGACTGGCTGCTCGACGTGGGCTTTCGCCCCGAGCGCGGCACGCTCTCCATCGCGTTCGCCAACGTTGCGGCCTACCAGTCGTTCGATCCCGCGCATCCCTATGCTTCGCGCTGCATCGACGAGGATTTCAACCGGCTCTGGAACGCCGAAGTGCTCGATGGCGAGCGGCGCAGCCGCGAACTCGACCGCGCGCGCGAGCTGCGTCCGCTCTACGATCGGATCGACTACCTGCTCGACCTGCATTCGATGACCGACGCTTGCGCGCCGCTGATGCTCGCCGGCCGGCAGCGCAAGGCCCTCGAGCTGGCCCTGGCACTGGGACTGCCCGAGCACGTGGTCATCGACGCCGGGCACGCCGCCGGGCGCCGGCTGCGCGACTACGCGTTCTTCGACCAAGCCGACGACCCGCGCAACGCCCTCCTGATCGAATGCGGCCAGCACTGGGAGCGCGCGGCACCCGAGGTCGCGCGCCAGGCGGCGCTGCGCTTCCTACGCCATTTCGGCATGGCCGGGGCGGTGTTCCTCGAACGGCACCTCGACACCGCGCCACGCCCGCGGCAACGCGTGATCGAGGTGACCGCAGCCGTCACGATCGCCACCGACGCCTTCGCGTTCGCACTCCCGGTGCACGGGCTCAAGGTGATCAAGCGCGCCGGAACGGTGCTCGCGCACGATGGCGATACGCCGCTCCTGACGCCCTACGACGACTGCGTGCTGATCATGCCCACCCGGCGGCCGAAGCAGGGCGAGACCGCGGTGCGCCTCGGTCGTTTCCTGACCTGAGGCGAGCTGTCGGTGATGCTGCCGGACAGCGCCTTCAAATGGCTCGACCTGCGACTTGCGCGCAGCGTCGAGGAATCGATGGCGCTCAAACCGTGAACCGCAGGCTGTGGCGGTTCGACGTGCGCTACGTGGTGCCGCTGCGGGTGTTGCTGGTTTCGGCGCAGGGCGTCCTGCGGGCGTGAACCAGGACACCGGACCGTCGTGGCTGCCGCGGGACCGTCCGTCGGGCTTGATCGGCCCACTGCTTGACGTCACTCAAGCATCCATGCAGCGGGAGGGTGTAGCCTTGCAGAAGGCGTCACCCTGCCCAGCAGTAACCCGCAGGGCACGAAAGAGGGATTTGTGCGCAAACCTCTGGTCCCCATCGACGGATCCGCAAGCGCCATGCGGGCGCTGGAGTATGCTGTGGCCCAGTTGCGTGGTCACGCCGATGCGGAATTGCACTTGCTCAACGTGCAGGTCCGCCCGGTGCACACCTTTCCCGGCAAACTGGTCTCGCCCGACCTGATCGACCAGGAACTCCGGCACGAAGGCGAGGCCCAGTTGGAGCAGGCCGAGGCCTCGGCGCGGGTCGGCGGCGTTGCCACCGTGCGCCATGTCCGCATCGGGCACCCCGGAGACGAGATTGCCGCGTGTGCCGCCGAGCAAGGCTGCGACACCGTCGTCATGGGCACGCGCGGGAGGGGCGCCATTGCCGGGATGCTGCTCGGATCGGTCGCCACCAGGGTCGTGCATCTCGCGCAGGTGCCGGTAACGCTTGTCAAGTGAGCGCCATGAAGCCGTCCCCTGCCATGTCGTGGCTGCGCCTCTGGGCGGCGCTTCTTCTCGGCTTTGCCGCGCTCGCCGTTGGCGCCGCTCCCGTACCCGTGCTGCAGGTCAAAGACGCCATCGGCCCGGCCAGTGCGCATTTCATGATCCGCGGCATCGCGAGCGCCGCCGAAGCGGGTGCGCCGTTGGTGGTGATCGAGCTCGACACCCCCGGCGGGCTGGACACGTCGATGCGCGAGATCATCCAGGCGATCCTCGCTGCGCGCGTGCCGGTGGTGGTCTACGTCAGCCCGGAAGGTGCGCGCGCCGCCAGCGCCGGAACCTACATTCTCTACGCGGCGCACATCGCCGCCATGGCGCCGGCAACGACGCTGGGCGCGGCCACGCCGGTGGCGATCGGCCTGCCCGGCACCGATCGCAAGCCGCCGCCGGAGGACAAGGGCGGCCGGCCGGCAAGCGCGCCGGGGGAGATCCCGAAGGACGATGCCGGCAAGGGCGACGCGAAGCCCATGCCGCCGCCCCTGGCGCCGGCCGATGCCATGACGGCCAAGCAGGTGCACGACGCCTCGGCCTTCATCCGCGGCCTGGCGCAGCTGCGCGGCCGCAACGCCGAATGGGCCGAGCGTGCCGTGCGTGAGGCGGTCAGCCTGACCGCGAGCGAAGCCCTTCGCGAGAAGGTCGTGGACATCGTCGCCGAGGACGTGAACGACCTGCTTGCGCAGGTCGACGGTCGCCGTGTCCACGTCCTCGGTACGGACGTGACGTTGGCCACGCGCGGGCTCGCGGTCGAGAACGTCCTGCCCGACTGGCGCCAGCGGCTTCTTTCGGTGATCGCGAACCCGAGCTTTGCCCTGATCCTGATGCTGATCGGCATCTACGGCCTGATGTTCGAGTTCTCCTCGCCGGGTTTCGGTGTGCCGGGCACGGTGGGCGCGATCTGCCTGCTGCTCGCACTGTTCGCGCTGCAACTGCTGCCCGTCAACTATGCGGGCCTGGGCCTGATCCTGCTCGGCATGGCACTGCTCGCCGCTGAAGTACTGACGCCCAGCTTCGGTGTGCTTGGCGTGGGCGGCATCGTGGCCTTCATTGCCGGGGGCCTGCTGCTGTTCGATCGCGACATCCCGGGCTTCGGCGTACCGTTGCCGCTGATCTTCGGACTGGCGGCCAGCTCCGCCGTCGTGGTGCTTCTGGGCGGCGGCATGGCGCTGCGCGCCCGGCGGCGCCCGGTGGTGAGCGGCAGGGAGGAATTAATCGGCGCCGACGGGGTCGTTCTGGTGAGTGGCGATGCCGGGACCTGGGCCGAGGTCCATGGCGAGCGCTGGCGAGTGGCCAGCCCCGATCCCCTGCAGCCCGGGCAGCGTGTCCGCGTGGTCGGCATGCAAGGCCTGACGCTTCAGGTGCGTGCCGAAACCATTTCAGTCAGCAAAGGTGACAGACCATGAACTTCGACGTTAACTTGGGGCTCGGCGGCGTGCTCGTCCCGTTGCTGATCCTTCTGGTGGCCAGCTCGCTGCGCATCCTGCGCGAGTACCAGCGCGGCGTTGTGTTCCAGCTCGGCCGCTTCTGGAAGGTCAAGGGCCCGGGGCTGGTGCTCGTGATTCCGGGCATCCAGCAGATGGTTCGGGTGGACCTGCGGGTGGTGACGATGGACGTCGAGCCGCAGGACGTGATCTCTCGTGACAACGTGTCGGTGAAGGTGAACGCGGTGGTGTTCTTCCGCGTCGTCGACCCGCAGAAGGCGATCATCCAGGTCGAGAACTATCTGATGGCGACCAGCCAGCTCGCGCAGACCACGCTGCGCGTCGTGCTCGGCAAGCACGAACTCGACGAGATGCTCGCCGAGCGCGAGCGCCTCAACCTCGACGTGCAGCAGATCCTCGACGCGCAGACCGACGCCTGGGGCATCAAGGTCACCAACGTCGAGATCAAGCACATCGACCTGAACGAATCGATGGTGCGCGCCATCGCACGCCAGGCCGAAGCCGAGCGCGAGCGCCGTGCCAAGGTGATCCATGCCGAAGGCGAGAAGCAGGCGTCGGCCGCGCTGCTCGAGGCCGCGCGCATGCTCGCGCAACAGCCCGAGGCCATGCAGTTGCGCTACCTGCAGACCATGACGCAGGTGGCCGGCGATCGCGCCTCCACGGTCGTGCTGCCGCTACCGCTTGACCTGCTGGGGTCGCTGCTGGGCAAGTCCTCGGGCCGCGGGGCAACCACGGCGGGCCAGGATCCGTCGTCCGGAACTCCCGGATGACGCCACTTCCGGACTCGCCGGGAGGGATCCGCTACCTGATCGGCGGCTTGTCCGGCGCCCTTTTGCGAGACAGCTTATGGCGGAACGGGCACACCGGGCCTCTACTCCATCCGCGCGAGCCTGACCGGGCGGGTGGCTGCCTGCCTCGCACCGACACTGCTGGTATCGGGCTATCTCGTCTACGACAACTGCCGCCTGCAGGACACCCTGCTGCGCGAGCTGCTCGCGATCGTGGCGACGACGCTCGGCCTCGGCAACGACGTCGGGCGCGCGCGGAGGTTGACCCTCGTCGCCGCGCTGGGCGGCGACAGCGACCTCGCCCGTCGCTACCGGCGCCTCCAGACCGGCACGCGCCCACGATGGGGCTGCCTCCGGATCATCGCGCCGGGGGGTTGTCGGGCGCCGTTCCGGGGCTCTGCGCGTTCGCCGCAGCGCGGACGGCCGCCTCGGCGGCACGGGTGAGGTCCTCGCCGGCCGCCCCTGCTGCGCGATCGTAGGCCGCGCGGCTCGCCGCGGCGAACGCCGCGTGCCCCTCCGCGGTCAGGCGCGTGAGCGCAAGCCCGCGCTGGCGCAGCTCGGTCAGCGCGTGCGCGGATTCCGCCTTGGCGAGCGCGGCGAGCGCTTCCGCCGCTTCTGTCGCCGCCGCACGGACCAGCGTTCGTTCCGCCTCGGTCCAGCCGTTCCAGACGTTGCGGTTCGCCGCGAACACCGCGATCTCCCCGATCGCCCGCCAGTCGGCCACGTGTCGGAACCCGAGTGCCTCCAGCCGGGAGGCGACGAAGGTCGCGGGAGCCCCGTCCTGCCCGTTCAGCGCGGCGGACTTGAACGCCGCCTGCGCCGCCGCGAACTCTAGCGTCTTCGGCGTCGCGCCCAGCGCCGCGTAGAAGTCGAGCACTGCGGGCAGCGCAGGCACGCGCACCGCCAGGCCCGCCACGTCAGCGGGTTCGCGAACGGCAATCGAGATCGTCGCCAGCGCGCGGTGCCCGAGCGCAGCGAAAGCGAGGGCGACGACCCCGGCGCGCTCCAGTCCTGCCGCCAGCCGCTCGACGAACGGCGGCGTCGCCAGCGCTGCGAGTTGCGCGTCGTTCGGCGCAAGCCACGGCAGGCCCACGACGCCGAGCTCGGCAACCGATCCCGTCCACTGCGAACTCGCACCGACGGCGAGGTCCGCCCCGCCGTCGCGCAACGCGGCGAATTCCCGCGCCGGATCGCGGTGCGCGAGCGTGGCGCCCGGATAGTGCTTGACGGCGAGGCGTCCGCCCGACTGTTCGGCGATCCGGCCCGCCCAGAGCGCGCCCGCCTTGCCCAGCGCGAACGCGGGTCCCACGGCCGTCGACAGCCGCCACTCGCGCGGCAGTGCGCCCTCGCGCGCCTGCGCCCACGCGGCGGGCGGCGTGCCGAGCGCCACCGCCGCGACCCACAGCCCGCAGAGAATACGGAAATTGCGCATCCGCCCAGTGTACGAATCCGCGCGGCCGGGTCAACGGCGCCAGTCGGGGGGCGATCGAGCGCCGTGGCCCCCGGGCGGGGAATCCTCGCAGCGGCGACGACGGCGCGCACGTCCGACCCCAGGGCGCGCGCGGACCCGGCCGCGCCGCAGTTACGCGACAGCCGCGTTGAAGATGCCGTGGCGGGCCGACTGGGTGATTGCCAGCACGCAGGGGTGGGTCAGGTGACGCTCGACGGAAATGGCGAAGTACTCCGACTTGAGCTCGTGGGTCTCGCCGACGCCGACCGCGTTGTGCCGGTCGCGGATCTCGTCGCCCAGGATCGACGGTGCGGCGAACACGCCGCATCCCGTTTCGCCGAACGCGACCATCAGCGAGCTGCCGTCGAACTCGCCGGCGATCTTCGGCTGCAGTTTGCGCTTGCTCAACCAGCGCATGATCTTGGCGCGCATGGGCGAATCCGCCCCCGGCAGGAGCATGGGCATCGCGTCCAGGCACGCGGGAAACGGCCGCGTCAATCGCTGCGCAAGGCCCCGGCTCGCGAAGAACGTCATCGAGGACGCGCCCAACCGGTGGTTGAAGGCGCGCACATCGACCGAGTCCGGAATCGGCGAATCGGCGATCACGAGGTCCAGGCGATGAATCGCAAGTTCGGACAACAGGCTGTCCAGCCTCCACTCGTTGCAGATGATCCGATAGGGTTCAGCCAGCTCCAGCGCGGGCTGCAGAAGGCGATGGGCAAGGGACTTCGGCATGGCGTCCGCGACGCCGACACGGAACACCCCGGGTCGGCCGCTCGGGTGCATCCGCATCATCTCGTCGAGTTCGGATTCCAGCGCAAAGATCTCGACGGCGTAGCCGTAGACGAACCGACCCGCCTCGGTCAGCTCGAGCCTTCGCCCCCTGCGCACGAACAGCTCCCGCCCCAGTTGGCGCTCCAGCAGCTGAATCTGGCCGCTGATCGTCTGCGGCGTCACGTGCAGCTCCTCGCCGGCGCGCGCCACGCCGCCCGCGCTCGCCACCTTCCAGAAGTAGAACAGGTGTCTGAGGTTCATCACAATCGCCCGTACCGATTCGGGAATCTCGAACAATTCGCAAACAAAAAACGACTTTACCTTACTCATTGGCGTGGCTACAGTCGGTATCGAACGAACGCGGGAAGCGGGCGCCTCCGGCGCCGTCCCCGACGCCGGTGCCGCGAGGGGGTGCCCGTTGCCGCGCCCCCGGGTCCGCGTATCGTTCGAGCACCGCCTCCTGGCACAACGGGAGGTTCCCCGCTCCAACGAAAGGAGATGCCATGACTGACCAAGGAACGCCGACCGACCCGACACTGGCGATTCGCGAAGCCGCCTACCGCATCTGGCAGTCGGAGGGCTGCCCCGAGGGTTGCGACCTGGAACACTGGCTGCGCGCCGAGCGCGAAGTGCTGATGGGGGAAGCGCCGGCGGTCGCCACGGTTACCGCGTCCCCGGGCGACGAGGAGATCTCGGCGAGCGTGCTCAAGCTGAAGGTCAAGGAGGAAACCAAGCGCCGGTCTGGCGGTTAGCGCGACGACAGGTCACCGGCCGCGCGCCGAGGCGTTCGCAGACGGCGGCGCGAGGCCTCTTACCTTCAGCTCGCGCGCGGCGGCGGCATCGAGACCGCGCGAACCACGGCGGTGAACAGGCGGGTCGTCGGCGAGCGCATGTGTCTTTTCAACGTGCGCCGCTTCGTCGACCAGGCCTTTGCACGCGACACGCTCTACGGCAACCCGGTCGCGTCCTGGGCCAGCGTAGGCCTGGCCGGCCTGCGGCTCGCCTTCACCTACGCGCCGCCGATGCAGTAGCTGTTCCGCACCGCGTCGCTGGACGCCGTGTTGTGGACGGTGATCCTGGCGCTTGGGGTCGCCAAGTTCACGGCCATCGAGGCGGAGAAGTGGCTGCAGAGGCGGCTGGGCGTGCAGCGCATGTGACGACTCTGGAGTAGCATGCGAATCGGCCCCGAAGGAGCGCCCGCAATGGTCCGGCTTGCCACGCTGATCGCCCTGAGCGACCTCTCCGAGCCCGCACGCCAGGCAGCCGCGCGCGCGGCGCTGCTCGCCCGCGACGCGAACGCGATGCTGGAAGTGCTGTACGTGCTGGAGTCCAGCCTGCTGGATGAACTTCGGCGGATTCTCGGACGGACGCAGGAATCGGTCGCCCGGAGGATGGTCGACGATGCGCGGGAATCCCTGGCGAGCTTCGCCGCGGCGGCGGGACAGCCGTTTGGCGTGGCCGCCGGAGCGCATCTCGCCACCGGCTCGCTGCTGGACGAGATCGGCTCCCGTGCCGACGCGCTCGATGCGGATCTGCTCGTGCTGGGAGCGCGCGGCGCCGGGGTCGTCCGGCATCTTGTGCTCGGCTCGACCGCCGAACGCCTGCTGCGCAAGAGCACTCGGTCGCTTCTGGTCGTGCGCCGCAGCCCCCGCGAGCCCTATCGGCGGGTGCTGATCCCGGTGGATTTTTCGGCCTGGTCCGTCGCGTCGATGCATTGGGCAGCGGCTGTGGCGCCCGGCGCCGAGATCACTCTGTTCCACGCCTTCGAAGTGCCGTTCGAAGGCAAGATGCGTTTCGCCGGAGTCGACGAGGCGTCGATTCTCCGGTACCTGGACGAGATGCGGGCCGAGTCAGCACATCGCCTCCGGGAGCTGGCGACGCAGGCCGGCTTCAAGTCCGGCGAGTGCCTGTCGCTCGCGGCGCACGGCGATGCAACCACACGGACCCTGGAGCTCGCCAAGGAACGCAGCGTCGACCTGATCGCCGTCGGCAAGCATGGCCGGGGAATCACCGAGGAATTTCTTCTCGGAAGCACGACCAAGCACCTGCTGTCGCTAGCCGATTGCGACGTCCTGGTGACGCACAAGCGGTGACGCGGTTCGCAGGCGGACGCTCATGATCGCGCGCGCGCCGCCGACCCGAACCCCGATCTCTCGCGGTCGGCCGTTGGCACCGACGCCCCCGCGCAGCTACCGCTTTCGCGGCGATCGGGCCTGCGGCTGACGGAGAGCGAATTGGATCAGCACCTCAGTCAGGCCCTGTTGCTGCTTGGCGTGGCCGTTGCGGTGGTGGTCGTGCTGCAGCGCCTCCACGTGCCCACGATCCTCGCCTACCTCGTCGTGGGCGTCCTCGTGGGGCCCAATACGCCCGGCCCCAGCATCGACCAGGCGCAGATCCGACCGCTCGCCGAGTTCGGCGTCGTCTTTCTTCTCTTTTCGATCGGGCTCGGGTTTTCGATTCCGCAGTTGCGCGCCCTGCGCCATCTGGTTCTGGGATTGGGCGCCGCGCAGGTGGTCCTCACGGCGGCCGTGATCGGGGTTGCCGCTTGGTTGGCCGGACTTCCGCCCGCGGCCGCATTCGTCGTCGGCGCAGTCTTCGCGCAGTCCTCCACGACCATCATCGACCGCATGCTCGTCGAGCAGCGCGAGGACCAAAGCCGGCACGGGCGACTCGCGTTGGCGATGTCCGTGTTCCAGGACGTCACCGCGGCGCCCCTCGTCGTCCTGATTCCGCTGCTGGGAATCGCGGGGGCCGCCGGATCGGTCGGCGCGAGCCTTGGCATCGCACTGGCAAAGGCCGTCGTTGCCTTCGCGATCGTCTTCGCCGCGGGGCGCTGGCTGCTGCGCCCGCTGTTCCACGTCATCGCCGAGCGACGCTCTGCCGAACTCTTCACGCTCACCGTGCTGCTGGTCTCGCTGGCCGCTGCCGCCACCACGAGTTCCCTCGGATTGTCGATGGCGTTCGGCGCGTTTCTCGCCGGCATGATGCTCGGCGAGACCGAGTTCCGCCACCAGATCGAAGCGGCGATCCGCCCTTTTCGCGACGTCCTGCTCGGACTGTTCTTCGTCGGGATCGGCATGCTGATCGATCCCGTCGGGGCACTCGGCATCTGGCACTGGGCAGTCGCCGGGGCGATCGCGCTGCTCGGGGTCAAGACCGCGCTCGTGGCGGCCATCGTACGTCTGGCGGGAATCGACGCCGTGACGGCGTGGCGCACCGCGCTCGCGCTCGCGGTAGGCGGGGAGTTCGGTTTCGCGCTGATCGCGATCGCGCTTGGGTCGGATGTCATGGACGCGCAGATTGGCCAGATTGCGCTGGCATCGGTGCTGCTTTCGATGCTCGTGGCACCGTTGCTCATTCGCCACAGCCACGCGCTCGCCCTGCGTCTTGCCCCCCAGGGCCCGGACCCGGACGACGTTGCGTCCCTGACGTTCCCGAACGACGGGGCGCTCCTGTCCAAGCACGTCATCATCTGCGGTTATGGTCGGATCGGGCAGAGCGTCGGCCACATGCTCGAGGAGGAGAAGATCCCCTACGTCGCCCTCGACCTCGACCCGGCGCAAGTCAAGCAGGCACGGATTGCTGGCGAGCGCGTGTTCTACGCCGACAGCACGGAGCCGGGCATCCTGCAGGCGGTTGGCCTGGCGACGGCTCGCCTTGTCGTCGTCAGTCACGACGACGTTGCCGCGGCATTGCGGCTGCTCGAACACGTCCGCGCCGAGCGCCCCGATCTGCCGGTGATGGTACGCACGCGCGACGAGGCGCCGGTGCAGGCGCTGCGGTCCGCAGGCGCGACCGAAGTCGTGCCGGAAACGCTCGAAGCGGGGCTCATGATCGCGACCCACGCCATGCTGTTGCTGGATGTGCCCACCGAGCGGGTGGTCATGCGCCTTGAGGCGCAGCGCTCGTCGCGGTATCGCCTGCTGCGCACGCTCGGAAGCGGCCGCGATGTGTTGGCGGGTCGCCAAGCCGAACAGGGGGCTGACCGGCTCAAGCCTGTCATCGTGCCGGCGGAGGGAAGCGTCGTCGGCCGCAGCCTCAAGGACGTGTCGCTGCCGGGAATCGTCGTCACCGCGCTGGTTCGCCGCGGCAATCGGCTATTGTCCCCGCCTCCCGAGACCCGACTCGAAGCCGGCGATGCCCTGGTCCTGTTCGGCTCGCCCGAGGAAATCGACCACGCGGAGCAGGTTCTGTGGAGTTGAGCGTCGAGTCCGGCGAGCTGGCGCATGTCGCCGTTTCCTGCATCACCTCGAATGGCCGTCTGCGACCCGGTCGCGGACAGCGCCACGGCGGACAAGGCGCGCTCAACACAAGACTGATATATACTAAGTATAGTTCAACGATCCTCGGACCGATTCCATGCGAACTGCCAAGCTCTTCCAGAACGGCCGCAGCCAGGCCGTGCGCCTGCCCAAGGAGTTCCGCTTCGAAGGCTTGACCCAGGTACGCATCGAGCGCGACGGCGACCGAGTGATCTTGAGCCCACCGCACCGGCCGACGATCGAACGGCTCATCGCCGCCCTCGACGAATTCGATCCCGCCACGCCGCTTTCCGAACGGGAGCAACCCGATCGGCCGGACGCGCGGGAATCCCTCTGACCGCCCCGGAACGTGCTGCTCCAGGTCTGGGCCCTCCATGATGGCCGGGAAACCCTCGGAACGGCCCTCGCCCTCTCGAAGGACGCCACGATGCGCTACATGCTCGACACCAACATCTGCATCTACGCCATCAAGCATCGTCCGCAAAGCGTCGTGGAATCGCTGCGCGCCCATGCTGCCGAGGGAATTGGCCTGTCGAGCATCACTGCGGCGGAGCTGTTCTTCGGCGTCGCCAAGAGCGGATCGCCGCGAAACCTGACCGCGCTGCGACATTTCCTCGAACCCCTGGAGGTCGCCGATTTCGACCTCGCGGCCGCGGAGGTCTACGGGCGTGTTCGGGATCATTTGCAGCGCGCGGGCAGGCCCATTGGCCCCTTCGACACCCAGATCGCGGCCCACGCGCTCGCCCTCGGCGTCACGCTGGTGAGCAACAACCTGCACGAGTTCGCCCGCGTCGACGGCTTGCGCCTGGAGAACTGGGCCGAGCCCGCCGGCCAAGGGCGCTAAGGCTGGTCCCGAGACGGCGCGTCTCAATGCGAATCCCGGCGCCCGGGCGCACTGCGTCAATCGAGCGCCGAAGCCTCCGGACGGGGGGGATCCTGCCAGTAGCGCCGCCGGCGCACGCGCTCGGCCTGGGGCGTGGGCGCGGCGCCGGCGGCGAACGTGAACGTCAGCGCGCCGTCGAGGTCGGTTCGATACCGCTGCGCCATGTGGTAGCGGGCCACGACCTCCGGCCGGGGATGGCCGAAGCGGTTGCGGTAGCCGGGCGTGAACACCGCCACGCCGGGCGCCACGGCAGCGACGAAGGGCGGCGTCGACGACGTGCGGCTGCCGTGGTGCGGGACGACCAGAACGTCCGCCTTGAGCGCGGCGGGGTCGCGAGCGACGAGTTCCAGCTCGCTTGCCGCTTCGATGTCGCCCGGCAGGAGCACGCTGCCGTGCGCCGAATCGATGCGCAGCACGCAGGACAGGTCGTTGCTGCGCGTGCGCGGATTCGCGTAGTGCGCAGGCAGCGGATGCAGCAACGCGAACGTCACTCCGTCCCAGGTCCAGCGCCGACCGGCGAGGCAACGTTCCGGCAAATCGCCGCCGGCGGGGCCGGGCCCGTCGGCGGCGGCATCGGCGGGCAGCGACGTGAGCAGGCTCGCGACCGGAGTCACCTGCCGCACGCTGCGCAGACCGCCGCTGTGGTCGCTGTCCTGGTGCGAGACGACGATCGCATCCAGACGCGCGACGCCGATGGCGCGCAGGAACGGCGCGACGATGCGGCTGCCGGCGTCCGCCGTGTCGTGGTAGCGCGGACCGGTGTCGTAGAGCAGCGTCCGGCGGTGCGTTTCCACGACGACCGCGAGACCCTGGCCGACGTCGAGCACGGTCAAGCGGAATTCCCCGGCGGCCGGTCGCGGCGGCACGACGACGAACAGCGGCAAGAGCCAGATCGACCCCAGCATTCGGCCCGGCACGCCGCGCGGCGCGACGAGCCAGGCGACGCCGAGCAGTGCCGCGGGCAGCGCCCAGGCCGGCGGCGCATGCTGCTGCCACACCGCGCCCGGCAGGCCCGCCATCGCCTCCAGCGCGCCCATCAGCACGGCGAAGAGGCCGTCCGCAGCCCGCCACAGGAGGTCCGCCGGAAGGAAGATTCCCCCCAGCGCCAGCGGCACGACGCCGAAGGTGATCACCGGGATGGCGACCGCGTTGGCCAGCGGCGAGATCACGGACACCTGCTGGAACAGGGCCAGCGTCAGGGGCACGATGCCGATCGTGACCAGCCACTGCGCGCGCACGGCCGCCCGGAAGGCGCGTCCGAGGCGCTGCGTCCAGCCGGTGGCTCGGGGCGGGGCGATCCGGCCGCCCGCGCCGTAGAGCAGCAGGCCCACGGCGCCGAACGACAGCCAGAACCCGGCGGCAAGCGGCGCCCAGGGATCGTGCGCCAGCACCGCGACCAGCGCCCACAGCCATACCAGTGCCGCGCTACCGGGACGGGACAGCCACAGGCCGATGGCGGCGACCGCGAGCATGAGCAGCGTCCGCTGCGCCGGCACCTGCGCGCCCGCCAGCAGCACGTAGGCCGTCGCCGCGACGACGCCGGCGGCTACCGCCACGCGCCGCGACGGAAACCGTGACGTAAGCACAACGCTGCGGCGGGCGAGCGCGCCGGTGAGCGCGGCCGTCAGCGCGGCGAAGACAGTGACGTGCAGGCCGGAGATCGACACCAGGTGGGTGACGCCGGTGCGGTTGAAGACCTGCCATTGCGCCTCGCTGATCGAACGCTGATCGCCGATCGCCAGCGCCACCACGACACCGGCGGTCGGAGAGTCGGGCAGTGCGGCCAGGATCCGGTCGCGTACGCGCGAGCGCGCACGCTGGACGTAGTCGGTCGGCCGCCCGGCAAAGGCGTCCTCCCGGCGATTGGCCACGTCCGAGCGCACGTAGCCGGTCGCGCGCAGGTTGTTCTCGAGGAGCCAGGCCTCGACGTCGAAGCCGTGCGGGTTGGCGGTGCCGTGCGGGCGCTTGAGGCGCAGCGTGAGCCGCCAGCGCTCGCCGGCGACGAGCTGCGGGACGGCGTCCTGCGGCCCCCCCTTCTGCCATTGGTGGTACCAGGCGAGCGACAATCGCCGCGGAACGACGGCACCCGCGGTGTGGACCGATTCCACCGCCAGCGTGAAACGGGCGCCACGCTCGGATGCGTGCGGCAGGTCGTCGATCACCCCGACGACGACGACGTCCTCGCCCTCCCACTCGGGCGGCAGCGCGTCGGCGAGCCGCAACTCGGCGCGCCATGCCGCGTAGCCGAAGCCGAAGAGCAGCGCCGCCGCCATGGCGAGCGGCGGCCCGAGTAGGGCGGCGAGCGCCATCGCCGAGGACTGCTGCCAGCGCAGCGCAAGCACGGCAGCGCACAGCCCGGCAGCCGCGAACGCCGCCGGCCAAGGGGGCAGCTCGGCCTGCAGTTGCAGGCTGCCGACCCCCGCCGCGAATCCCAGCAGGACGAGCGGCAGGCAGGGCGGTCGGGACATGGCGGACGAGGTTCGCGAACCCGTCCATCAAACCCGTTCCCGACCCGGCCGGCCATCGTCCACCCGGCCGAACTGCGGTGGGCGCGCGGCGGACCTGCTCCGGACCTACTCCGGTGATCCTGTCGGCTTACTGCGCGGTCGACCTCGCGCTGCGCCCCGACGCCTTGGCGAGGATCTCAGCACTGTTGGCACGAATCGACCGGCAACCCCCGAGTGATCCAGCCAGGACCCGCCGTGCTCCCCGCCATCCCCTCCTTGACGTTGTAGACGCGGCTGAAACCCTCCGCCTCCAGGAACCTCTGCAGCTGGCTCGACCGGTTTCCCGTGCGGCAGATCAGTGCGATCGGAGCATCGCGGTCCCCCTTCACCCGAGCCAGAAGCGCTTCCAGAAACCCTTGGGGCGGCTTGGGGGTGAGCATGTTGATCGGCACCGCCCCCGCGGCAACACCCGTTTGCCGCCACTCCTCGGGCGTGCGGATGTCGATCAGGGTGATCGTCCCCGCCTTGACCTGTTCCTGGGCCTGCGGCGCGGTCAGGATCCCGCCGGCCTGCGCCACGCAGGCGACGAGCAAGAGCGCAGCGCACGAGCCAAGGCCTCGAAGGTGCGGAAGAGATGGAAGACGCATCATCGGAAACTCCTGTTTCGGGAAGTCGTCGGGAAGTCGTCATCGGCCCGAGCCCGCCGGGCGGGGCGCAGCACATGGCCATGCAATCAGATCTCGACCAGCGTCCCCAGCTCGACGACACGCTCGGGCGGGATGCGGAAGTACTCGGTGGCGCTCTGGGCGTTGCGCAGCATCCAGATGAAGTAACGCTCGCGCCACAATGCCATCGGCGGCGCCATCGCTGGAACGACGATCTCCCGGCTCAGGAAGAACGACGTCTTGTCGAGATCGAAGGCGAGACCCTTTCCGGCGCAGGCGGCGAGCGCCTTGGGTATGTCCGGTTGCTCCATGAAGCCGTAATGCACGAACAAGCGGTAGAAGCCCCGCCCCAGGTCCTCGATCTTGATTCTGTCCTTGTCCTCGACGTAGGGGATTTCCGCGGTACGGACCGTGGTGAGAACGTTGCGGCTGTGGAGCACGTCGTTGTGCTTGAGGTTGTGCAGTAGCGCCGACGGCGCGCCCTCCGGTCGTGCGGTGAGGTACACGGCGGTGCCCGGCACACGCTGTGGCGGCTGCCTTTCGATCGAGCGCATGAACTGATCGAGGGCCATCGTCAGGTTGCCCATTTCCTCGAACAGCAATTTGCGGCCCCGGCGCCAGGTCGTCAGCGTCGCGAACGAGGCGATGGCAATGACGATCGGGAACCAGCCGCCCTGCAGCAGCTTGATCGCATTGGCCGAGAAGAAGGCGAGATCGATGAGCAACAGCCCGCCGAGCAGCGGCGCGGCGAGCCAGGGATTCCACCGCCAGGCGAGCAACGCGACGAACGAGACCAGGATCGTGTCGATCATCATCGTGCCGGTCACCGCGATCCCGTACGCCGCCGCCAGGTTGCTGGACGACTTGAAACCGAACACCAGCGCCATCACGGCGAGGTAGAGCGTCCAGTTGGTGAACGGAACGTAGATCTGCCCCGCCTCTCTGTCGGACGTGTGCACGATCCGCATCCGCGGCAGATAGCCGAGCTGCACGGCCTGCCGGGCCACCGAGAAGGCGCCGGAGATCACCGCCTGCGAGGCGATCACGGTTGCCGCGGTCGCCAGCACGACCATCGGGATCAGCGCCCAGTCGGGCGCCAGAAGGTAGAACGGGTTCGCGATCGCAGACGGATCCTTGAGCAGCAACGCCCCTTGACCGTAATAGTTCAGTACCAGCGCCGGCAGCACCAGACCGAACCAGGCGGCGCGGATCGGGAATTTGCCGAAGTGACCCATGTCCGTGTAGAGCGCCTCGCCGCCAGTCACCGAGAGCACGATCGCCCCGAGCGCGAGGAAGCTGTGCCACGGATCGTGAACCAGGAACCCGACGGCGTGCGCCGGATTGAGCGCCGCCAGCACCGCCGGAGCCTCCCAAATGCTGATCGTGCCCAGGACCGCCAGGACGACGAACCAGGCGCACATGACCGGCCCGAAGAACCGGCCGACGACGCCGGTGCCGTGCCGCTGGATCCAGAACAGCCCGGTGAGGACGACCGCCGTGATCGGCAGCACGTAGTCCTTGAGCTGCGGCGCGACCGTGTTCAGACCCTCGACCGCGCTCAGCACGGAGATGGCCGGCGTGATCATGCTGTCGCCATAGAACAGCGCGGCGGCGAAGATGCCGAGCATGGTCACGAGCCACGCGGCATTCGAGTTCCGGGTCAGTTCCGTCACCCGGGCGAGCAAGGCGAGGCTGCCGCCCTCGCCCCGGTTGTCGGCGCGCATGATGATGGCCACGTATTTCAGCGTGACCAGCGCCATGATCGTCCAGAAGATGAGCGACAGCACGCCCAGGATGCTCGCCGGCGCCACGGCCATCGCGTGATGGCCGGCGAAGGTCTCCTTGAGCGCGTAGAGCGGACTCGTGCCAATGTCGCCGAAGACGACGCCGATCGCGCCCACGACCAGCGCAGACGAACGCCCTTTGCTCGCTTGCCCGGACATCACGATGCCTTCAGGTGGCCAACGGCGCCGCTGCGCAGGCAGGCGGGCCCACAATACCGACGCATTGCCTCTCCCGCCTTCGCGCAAGCGTTGCACGACGGGCCACTGCACGCCGAGCACCCCCTCCGGCGGCCGCGGCGCGGTTGTTCAGGCAGCGCCGCCGGCGCGGCCGAGCATCGGAACGCGGCCGCCCCGCAGCCGGTCAGCTCCAGCGCCGACGCCTGGGTTGCTGCAGCGCATCATAGCGCTTGGCAGCAACCGGAACAACCTCCTGCCAACGCGACGGCGGGGGGTTCGGCGCCCCGCCCCAACCGAGGGCCTCACCACCTTCGGCCGGCGCCGCGTGACGCGCGCGGACTGCGCCCCGTCACAGCCGCTCGCCAAGCCACGCTTCGATCGACGAGAGCGCGTCCTTGAGGCCTTCGGGCTTGGTGCCGCCCGCCTGCGCCATGTCGGGACGCCCGCCGCCCTTGCCGCCGACCTGCTGCGCGACGTGGTTGACGAGCTCCCCCGCCTTGACCCGCGCGGTGAGATCCTTGGTGACCCCGGCGATGAGCGACACCTTGCCGTCGGCGACGGTCGCCAGCACCGCGACGCCGCTTTCCAGCCGGTCCTTGACCTTGTCGAGCGACTCGCGCAGCACGGTGGCGTCGGCGCCGTCCAGCACCAGGGCCACGGCCTTCACCCCCTTGACCGTGCGGATGCCGCCGGCCAGCACGCTGTCGAGCTTGCTCGCCGCGAGCTGGCCGCGCAGCCGCGCGACTTCCTTCTCCAGCGCGCGGTTGTGCTCGACGAGGTGGCCGATCTTGGCCTCGATCTCCGCGGGCGGGGCCTTGAGCGCGGCCGCGGTCGCGGCGATCTTCGCTTCCTGCGCCTGGACCCAGGCGAGCGCGTTGTCGCCGGTCACCGCCTCGATCCGCCGCACGCCGGCGGCGATGCCGCCCTCGGAGACGACCTTGAAGAAGCCGATGTCGCCGGTGCGCGCGACGTGCGTGCCGCCGCAGAGCTCGCGCGAGCTGCCGATGTCCTGCACGCGAACCTCGTCGCCGTACTTCTCGCCGAACAGCATCATCGCGCCGGACTTCTGCGCTTCCTCGAGCGGCAGCACCCGCGCGTGCGTGGCCGGGTTGGCCAGGATCTCGGCGTTCACGATCTGCTCGACGCGGCGGATTTCCTCGTCGGTCAGCGGCGCCCCGTGCGCGAAGTCGAAGCGCGTCTTGTCGGGGTCGACCAGCGAGCCCCTCTGCTGGACGTGCGGGCCCAGCACCTCGCGCAGTGCCTTGTGCATGAGGTGCGTCGCCGAGTGGTTGCGCATCGTGCGGGCGCGCGCGGCGAAGTCGACCTCGGCGGCAACCGTGTCGTGGAGCTTGAGCTCGCCGGTCTTGACCTCGCCGACGTGCCCGAACACCTCGGGCTGGATCTTCTGCGTGTCATGGACGGCGAACAGCGTGAGGCACACGCCGCCGATCGAGAGCTCGCCGCGGTCGCCGACCTGGCCGCCCGACTCGGCGTAGAACGGCGTCTGGTCGAGCACCACCACGCCGCGCTCGCCGGCGAGAAGCGAGGCGACCGGCGTCCCGTCGCGGTAGAGCGCCGTCACGCGGCCGGGGGTGGAGAGCTGCTCGTAGCCGCGGAACAGCGTCTTCGGGCCGCCGTACTCGAGCTGGGCGTCCATGCGGAACTGGCTCGCGGCACGCGCCCGCTCGCGCTGCTTCATCATCGCCGCCTCGAACCCGGCCTCGTCGACGGCGACATCGCGCTCGCGGCAGATGTCGGCCGTGAGGTCCAGCGGAAAACCGAACGTGTCGTAGAGGGCAAACGCGGTTTCGCCGTCGAGCGTCTTCCGGCCGCCGGCGAGCGCCTCGCCGAGGATGCGCATGCCGTTCTCCAGCGTCTCCCCGAAGCGCTCCTCCTCGGCCTTCAACACCTGCGCGACCCGCGCCTTCTCGCGCGTGAGTTCGGGGTACGCCTCGCCCATCACGCGGTCGAGATCGTCCACCAGCCGATGGAAGAACGGCTGCTTCTGGCCCAGCTTGTAGCCGTGGCGGATCGCGCGGCGAACGATCCGGCGCAGCACGTAGCCGCGGCCGTCCGCCGCCGGGATCACGCCGTCGACGATCAGGAACGCGCAGGCGCGGATGTGGTCGGCGATCACCCGCAGCGAGGGATTGAGGTAGTCGGTGGCGCCGGTCTCGCGCACCGCGGCGCGTATCAGGTCCTGAAAGAGGTCGATCTCGTAGTTCGAGTGCACGTGCTGCAGCACCGCGGCGAGCCGCTCCAGGCCCATGCCGGTGTCGACCGAGGGCTTCGGCAGCGGGTGCAGCACGCCGTGTTCGTCGCGGTTGAACTGCATGAACACGAGGTTCCAGATCTCGATGTAGCGGTCGCCCTCGGACTCGGGCGAGCCCGGGGGCCCGCCCCAGACCTCGGGGCCGTGGTCGTAGAAGATCTCCGAGCACGGCCCGCAGGGGCCGGTGTCGGCCATCTGCCAGAAGTTGTCGCTCGCGTACTTCGCCCCCTTGTTGTCGCCGATGCGCACGCAGCGCTCGGCGGGCACGCCGATGTCCTTCGTCCACAGGTCGAACGCCTCGTCGTCGTCGACGTAGACGGTCGTCCACAGCCGCTGCGCCGGCAAGCCGTAGACCTTGGTCAGAAGCTCCCAGGCGAAGCGGATCGCGTCGCGCTTGAAGTAGTCTCCGAAGCTGAAGTTGCCCAGCATCTCGAAGAACGTGTGGTGCCGCGCGGTGTAGCCGACGTTCTCGAGGTCGTTGTGCTTGCCCCCGGCACGCACGCTGCGCTGCGACGACACCGCGCGCACGTAGGGGCGCTTGTCGACGCCGAGGAAGACGTCCTTGAACTGGACCATCCCGGAGTTGACGAACAGCAGTGTCGGGTCGTTGGCCGGCACCAGCGAAGACGACGGCACGATCGTGTGCCCGCGGTCGGCGAAGTACTGCAGGAACTTGCTGCGGATCTCGGCGGCGGTCATGGCGGTCGCGGCTGCGCACGGGTTCGGCCCGCAGGTTCGGTCCGATGGGGCTCCGCGGCGTGCAGATGGAGGAAAACGCCCGATTTTACGCGGACTCGGCGGGCGGCGCCAAACGGGCCGAGTGCGCGGCGCGGGCAGGCGCCGCGCTCACCGTTCCTCACCTTTCGGTCAGCCAGCGGCGCAACGGCTCGGAAGGGGCGGCCTCAGCGTGGCGACGACGGTCGCCCAGTCGATGCCGTCGAGCAGATTCTTGACGTGGAGGCCGAGCTCGGTGTCGCCCTCGACCGTGAGCCTTCGGGCGAAGAACAACGTGTCGGGATCCTCCTCGCGCAGGCCGAGCGCGATGAAGTCCCGCACCGTCGCCGCGATGGCGAGGTCCGGCCGGTCCGTCGGCACGGCGGGTCGAAAGCCCTGCGCCGTGCACTCGAAACAGACGGTGACGTCGAGGTCGACCGCCCGCAGCGCGAACCGCCGGCCGACGAGCGGCTCGAGCGCGGCGCGGGAGACGATCCGGTCCGTGCCGAAATCGAGCGCACGCGAAAGCACCCACGCGGCCGGCCAGGCCGGCAGGCATGCCGCGATCGCCGCCACCGGCGGTGGAACGGTGAACGGGGGGAGGCGGGGCAGCATCGGTCGCGGGCGCTCACGTCGTGGCCGGCACCCAGTCGGCGCCGGGCCGGCCGTACCAGAACCGTTGCACGGCGGGCCGGGCAGAAGCTCGCGCGAACGGGCGAGCGCCGCGGTGAAATCGGCGGCGCCGCAGAGCACGTCGTGAAACAACTCGAGCACTTCGACGTGTGCTCGCCCTGCGGCTCACGCGCACGACGTCGACGCCGGCGGCCGCGAGCTGCGCACTCGGCGATGAGCGTGCACACCGCCGCCGACTGCGTCTCGATGCCGTTGAGATTGAGGAACGGCACGCCCTCGCGCGTGCGCAGGAGCAGCCCGTCGGCCGCGCCCAGGCAGCGATACGCGCACTGGTCCTTCTGCAGGTTGTGGTGCCGCGCGGTAAAGCAGCGCGCCGAGTACGCGAGCGGCACGCGGCCCCAGGCCAGCACCTCGGTCTCGACGCCCGCGGGCGCGGCGCGGGAGAGCGCCGCCAGCGCGACGCCGGAGAGTTCCGGAGGGCTCACCCAGCGCGTGGCACCTTCGCGCGCCAGGATTTCCAGCGCGCGCGGACCGAATACGTTGAGCGTCGACCCGGCGACGAAGCCGCCGGTCGCGCCGCGGGCGGCGAGCAGGCGCACGGCGCCCATGTCGCTGGCCTCGACGCGGAAGCGCTCCTGCGCGACGATCCGGCGCGTGAGGCGCAGGTCGGCCTCGGACTCGATGAGCGGCAGCGTCGACAGTACGACCTCGATGCCGCTGCCGGCGAGCAGCTCGGCAATCTCGAGCCAGTCCGTGAAGCGCAGCTCGTTGCGTCGCGTGCAGACGGTCTCGCCGAGGTAGACGATGTCCACCGGGGCCAGCGCCACGCCGGCGTAGAAATCGAGCACCGCCTGCCGGGGCCAGTAATAGCGCAACGGTCCCAGCGCGAGCCGCATCGGCCGGGCTGCGGGCGCTTCGGACGGCGATTTACCCGGCGCGCGGGCGTCCATCGCGCTATCGCCACGGACGCGAGTACGCGCCCAGCGTCTGCGCCTGGCCCTCGGAAAGCCGATGGAGCTCGGCCTGCCAGGCAGGATCGACGACGAAACTTGCAGGCGAGGCGCTGCAGCGGTCGATCGCCGCGCGCCACACGCGCGTCACCTGCGCGACGTAGGCGGACTCCTCTGCCTTCCCTCGATCTTGATCGCCCGGATCCCGGCCGCGCACAGCTGCGGCAGGAGGTCGAGCGTGTTGAGGCTGGTCGGCTCCTCGAACGCGTAGTACGTCTCGCCTTCGACCTCGAAGCGGCCCTTGCACAGCGTCGGGTACCCGGGCGCTCGGCTCCGCTGAAGGCATCGATCAGGAAACCGTTGAGCCGCGTGCGCATGCCGCCGGGGACGGCCTCCCAGCGTACCGCCTTCGCCGGCGAGCAGACGCCCTGGCAATTGGGCGACGAGCCGGTCGCGTAGGCCGACAGCGCGCACCGCCCCTCGACCATCACGCAGAGACTGCCGTAGCCGAAGACCTCGATCTCGACTTCGGTGTGGGCGATCGTGTGCTGGACCTGGGCGAGCGAGAGCACGCGCGGAAGGACGGCGCGCCGGATGCCAAAGCGTTCGCGGTAATAGTTGATGGCCTCGTAGTTGGTCGCCGACGCCTGCACCGACAGATGCAGCCGCAGCGTCGGATGCGTGCGCGCCGCGTAGTCGAGCAGGCCCGCGTCGGCGCAGATGATCGCGTCCACCCCGTGCGCCGCGGCCCGGTCGACCGCGCCTGCCCAGCGCGACCAGCCATCGGACGACGGAAACGTGTTGAGCGCGACGAGGACGCGGCAGCCGCGGCGGTGCGCGTAAGCGACCCCCTCGGCCAGCGCTGCGTCGTCGAAGTTGAGCCCGGCGAACGCGCGCGCGTTGGTCTCGTCGCGAAAGCCGACGTAGACGCAGTCGGCCCCGTGATCGACGGCGGCCTTCAGCGCCGCAGGCCGCCGCAGACAGACGAGTTCGGGAGCAGTTTGCAGGCAAGTTCGGCCACCGCGCCGATCGCCGGCGCGCAGGTCGATCGCCCATGCTAGTGCGCCGGCCGCTCCGGCCTTGACGCGGTCAAGGAAGGCGGAGCACCGGGCCTGTCCTGCGCGACCGCGCCACGCGGAGATCTGCGGCCGGCGATCACGCCCCTCCAGGAGCGTTGTCCGCAGGCGGATCGCGCAGCAGCCGCAGGATCGCCGCCAGCGAGAACCCGCGGCTGTGCAAGTACCGCACCTGCCGGGCCTTCTCGCGCTCGTCGCCCGGCGGCCGGCCGAACCGCCGCCGCCACAGCGCGACCAGCGCGGTCGCGTCGTCGACGGCATGATCGGACAGCGCCGCGGCCGCCACCTCGGACGCCACCCCCTTCTGCCTCAAGGACTCGGCGATCGCGCGCCGTGCATAGCCGCCCTGCTTCTGGCGAACGACCGCCTGTGCAAAGCGCGCGTCGGACAGCAGGCCGAGTGCCGCCAGCTCGTCGAGCACCGACTCGCACGCGTCGCGCCCGGCGCCTGTAGCCTGCAGCCGTTCGCGCAGCTCGGCCCGCGAGTACTCGCGCCGCGCGAGCAGACCGATCGCCCGCGCCTTGAGCGGCTTCGGCTCGCGTGCCGGCCGGGGCGAGCGCGGCGGACCGGATCCGGTCACCCCGCGTCGCCTCGCACGCCCGCGCGCTGCCGCTGCGGCCCGCCGGCGCCTCGCGCCGTCATTCGTCGGCCGGGCCCTCGCCCTTCGCGCGCAGCGCGCCCGGCTGCGGCACGCCCACCGCCGCGCGGATCTTGGCTTCGATCTCGGCCGCCATCTCCGGATGCTCGCGCAGGAACTCGCGGGTGTTGTCCTTGCCCTGGCCGATCTTCTCGCCCTGGTACGCGTACCAGGCACCGGACTTGTCGATGATGTTGTGCGCGACGCCCAGTTCGATGATCTCGCCGTGGCGGGAGATGCCCTCGCCGTAGAGGATGTCGAACAAGGCCTCCCGGAACGGCGGCGCGACCTTGTTCTTGACGACCTTGACCCGGGTCTCGTTGCCGATGACCTCGTCGGCCTTCTTGATCGCGCCGATGCGCCGGATGTCGAGGCGCACCGAGGCGTAGAACTTGAGCGCGTTGCCGCCGGTCGTGGTTTCCGGGTTGCCGAACATCACGCCGATCTTCATCCGGATCTGGTTGATGAAGATGACCAGCGTGTTGGCGCGCTTGATGTTGGCGGTGAGCTTGCGCAGCGCCTGGCTCATGAGCCGCGCCTGCAGTCCGGGCAGCTGATCGCCCATCTCGCCCTCGATCTCGGCCTTGGGCACCAGCGCCGCGACCGAGTCGATGACGATGATGTCGACCCCGCCGGAGCGCACCAGCATGTCGGCGATCTCCAGCGCCTGCTCGCCGGTGTCCGGCTGGGAGATGAGGAGTTCGCCGACGTTGACGCCGAGCTTGCCCGCGTAGACGGGGTCGAGCGCGTTCTCGGCGTCGATGTACGCCGCCGTGCCGCCGGCTTTCTGCACCTGCGCGACCACCTGCAGCGACAGCGTGGTCTTGCCGGAGGACTCCGGGCCGTAGATCTCGACCACGCGGCCGCGCGGCAGGCCGCCGACGCCCAAGGCGATGTCGAGGCCCAGCGACCCGGTGGACACCACCTGCAGGTCGTTCTGGATCTGGGCATCGCCCATCTTCATGATCGAACCCTTGCCGAACTGCTTCTCGATCTGCGTCAGCGCCGCGGCAAGGGCCTTGCTTTTGTTGTCGTCCATCGTTGATCCCTGGATAAGGGGTGGGCACGGGGTCTTCGGGGTCCGCGCAGCCGCCGCCGGGAAACGGCCGACGGCGGCCTCGCGACCCGTCAATGCGAGCGATTATGGCATAGAACGATCGTTCGATGCCAGCCCCCAAATGGCCTAATCCGAGCGGCGCAGCCCCCTGCCGCGCCGCGGGCCCGAACGCGACGGCGACGGGGTTTCAGGCGTCCCCGAGGCGCCTGAGGAGCCCCGTCAGCGCCGCGACGACGCTTGCCTGGCGCACTGCCGCGCGGTCGCCGGGCAGGCGCACCGTCACGGCCTCGACGAGGCCGGTCGCGCGCCGCCCACGCGAGGCACACCGTGCCGACCGGCTTCGCCGGCGTGCCGCCTCCGGGTCCCGCGATCCCGGTCACGGCGACGGCCAGCGTCGCCGCGCTGCGCGCCAGCGCGCCCTCGGCCATCTCGCGGGCGACGGCCTCGCTCACCGCGCCGCACCGGGCGAGGGTCTCCTCGCGCACGCCCAGGAGCGCGCTCTTGGCCGCGTTCGAATAGGCGACGAACCCGCGGTCGAACCACTCGGAACTGCCGGCCACCGACGTGATGGCGGCGGCCACGAGCCCGCCGGTGCACGATTCGGCGGTCGCGAGCGTGGCTAACCGGCGGCGCGCGAGATCCGCGAGCCGCAGCGCGAGAGCGTCAGCCTGCGCGGCGGCGGCGCCGACCGGCACGCTCTCGTGCCGCGCGCTCCCGCCATCGCGCCCGGGAAGGCCTTGCGCGCTCACCGGAGCCCCAACGCAATCATGCATCCCCCTCCGGCCGGCCGCGATAGCAGTAGGTGTACGCGGTGGCGAAGCCGAACTTCCGGTACACGGCGAGCGCCGGCGCGTTGCCTGCGTCGACCTGCAGGTAGGCGTGGTGGGCGCCGCGGCCCCAGGCCCAGTTGAGGAGCGACGCGCAGGCCAGCGTGGCGAGACCCTGGCTGCGGTGGTCGGGGGCGGTGACGACGTCGAACACACCCGCCAGCCCGTCCTCCAGCGCGACCGTCGCGGTGCACGCGACGCGCTCTTGCGCCCGGACCACGACGCTGCGGCGCGGATGCGGAGAGTTGAGCAGGCGTTCGCGATGCGCTGCGCGCTGGATCGCGGACGAACCGCGCAACTCGCCCGCCGCCTCCACGAAGGTCTCGACGTCGGGGGCGCTCACCACGATCTCATCGGCGACGGGTGGGAATTCCGGCGGCCGGTCGAGCGCGGCCACCTGCACCAGCGTCTCGTCGACGCGCACGAAGCCGCGCGCGGCAAGCGCGGCGTCGAGCTCCGCCGGCTGGTCGAAGGGCGTGATCCGAAACAGCAGCGGCAGGCCCAGTCGCCCGTAGAGCGCGGCGCAGTAGGCGATCTTCTCGCCGAGCGGCAGCGTCGAGCCGAAGAACGCGTTCACGCTGCGCCCGCGTCGCGCCTTGCCCGGCGACACGCGCAGCAGCCATCCGTCGTAGAAGTACTGACGCTGCGACTGCATCGCGTTGAGCGCAGCCTCCTCGATGCGGCGCGCTGCCACGGCGCGCGTCGTCGGCGTTCCCATCAGCCGAGGATCCTGCGAGCGAGCGCCAGGACGAGCAGCGTGTAACCGGCGGCGAGCAGATCGTCCAGCATCACGCCGAAGCCGTTCTTGAGTGCGGCGTCGACGGCGCGGATCGGGGGCGGCTTGACGATGTCGAAGACGCGGAACAGCACGAACGCGACGGCGATCGAGAAGAGATCCCCCGGCACGAAGAACAGCACCGCCAGGAACGCGACGATCTCGTCCCAGACGATCGCGCCATGGTCGGCGGCCCCGAGGTCGCGCCCGGTCTTGCCCGACACGCCGACCCCGACGACGAACAGAACGCCGACGACGAGCGCGTAGCCCAGGTCGTCGAACCGGACGCGCAGCAGGGCCGCAAACGGGATCGCGACCAGGGTGCCGAAGGTCCCCGGCGCCGCCGGAGCAAGGCCGCTGCCGAAGCCCAGCGCGAGGAAATGCGCCGGATGGCTGAACAGGAACCGCAGCGTGGGCGCGGGCTTCGTCATCGGCGGCGCCGCCAGCGGCTTCACGATCGCTTCGCGCGGCCGCCCGCGCCCGGCGCTCGCGTGGGCGCGTGCCCGCCCGCTGCGCGCCGGTGCGCTCCAGGCAGTTCGGCACGCATCGCGCGCTCGTCGCTCACCGAGCCCGCGTCCGCTACGGTCCGGCGCCCGTCTGGGCGGCGAAGTGGTCGTAGGCGCGCGGCACCTCGGGCAACGGCGCGCCCGTCTCGTCGCGCACGACGAGTCCGCGCGCCGCGGTGATCTTGCCGATGCGCGTGAGCGCGAGCCCGAGGTCGCGGCCCAGCGCCGCGATGCGCCCGCGCAGCGCGTTCCCGGCGGTGAAGCAGAGCTCGTAGTCGTCGCCGCCGGCCAGCAGGCACGACAGCGCCAGCGCGCGGCGAGCGTCCTTGAGCATCGCCGCGAGCGACGGCGCGGCCGGCAACCGGGCGACGTCGATCCGCGCGCCCACCCCCGAGCGCTCGCAGATGTGTCCAAGGTCGCCGGTGAGGCCGTCGGAGACGTCGATCGCCGACGACGCGACCCCGCGCAGCGCGTAACCGAGCGCAACGCGCGGCTCGGGCAGCTCCAGGCGGTCGCGGCACGCAGCACGCGCCGCTTCGCCGAGCGTCACCCGGCCGGCGATCGCGGCCAGCGCGAGCGCCGCATCGCCCAGCGTCCCCGAGACGTAGACGTCGTCGCCCGGCCGCGCGCCGCCACGGGTCAGCGCCTGCCCGGCGGGCACTTCGCCGATCGCCGTCACGCAGAGGTTGAGCGGGCCGCGCGTGGTGTCGCCGCCGACGAGATCGACGTCGTAGCGCCGGGCGAGCGAAAGGAATCCCTGCGCGAAAGCCGCCAGCCACGCCGGATCGTTGTCGGGAAGCGCGCAGGCGAGCAGCGCGTACCGCGGTGTCGCGCCCATGGCGGCCAGGTCGGAGAGGTTGACCGCCAGCGTCTTGTGTCCGAGCCGCGCAGGTTCGACCTCGGCGTGGAAATGCCGGCCGGCGACCAGCATGTCGGTGGTCAGCACCTGATGGCAGCCGGGTGTCGGGACGTACGACGCGGCGTCGTCGCCGATGCCGAGCACGACGTCCGCGGCGCGCGGCGCGTGCGCGAAGAAGCGCGCGATGAGCTCGAATTCGCCGAGACGTTCCATGCGGCGGTCAGCGCGGCGAGTCGCCGATCCCCCGCTGCCAGCGCGCGAGCAGGCTCCGGCGATCGTGGCTGCAGTGCACGACCCGCGCACCCGCGCTCGCGAAGGGCGCGGCGAGCCCGAGAACGCTGGCGAGGAAGGAGAGCGGGCGGCGCACGGCGTCAGCCGGGGCGACGCGCCGCGCGCTCGTCCGCGCCCGCCCGGATCTCGTCCGCGCGCACCCCGGCCGCGAGCCGGTCCAGCACGCCGTTGACGAACTTGTGGCCGTCGGTGCCACCGTAGGTCTTCGCCAGTTCGACCGCCTCGTTGATCACCACCCGGTAGGGAATCTCGCGGCGGTGCTCGAGTTCCCAGGCGCCGATCACCAGGATCGCGCGCTCGATCGGCGACAGCGCCTCGCAACGGCGATCGAGATGCGGCGCGAGCGCCGCCACGAGCGCGTCGCCTCCGGCGCTGACGCCGGACCACAGCGCCTCGAAGTAGGCGGCGTCGGCCCGCTCGAATCCGGTCGCCTCGGCGAGCTCCTGCCGGATGGTCGACGGCGCGTTGCCGGATACCTGGAGCTGGTACAGGCCCTGCAGCGCGAACTCGCGGGCACGGTGGCGAGGATTGGCGCGCACGCCTTCAGTCCTCGTCGATCGCGTCGATCAGGTTGGCGAGCTCGAGCGCGGCCTGCGCCGCCTCGAAGCCCTTCTGTTCGGCGCGCGCAAGCGCCTGCGCGTCGTTCTCGGTGGTGAGCACGCCGTTGCCGATCGGAATGCCGAGCTCCAGCTGCACGCGGGACACGCCCGCCGCCGACTCGTTGGCAACGATTTCGAAGTGGTAGGTCTCGCCGCGGATGACGGCGCCGAGCGCGACGATCGCGTCGTAGTCGCCGGATTGCGCGAACCGTTGCGCGGCAAGCGGGATCTCGAGCGCGCCGGGAACGGTGGCCACCGTGATGTCGCGCTCGCCCACGCCGGCTTCGGAGAGCCCGCGCAGCGCGCCCGCGAGCAGTCCGTCGCCGACCGCGGAGTTGAAGCGGGAGAGCACAACCGCCACGCGCCGGCCCTGGCCGCGGACGTCGGAGACGAAGCGCTTGATGGACATGGTTGCAGGTCGTGACGATGGAAGCGGACAGCCCGGGCGGGTTGCGGATCAGGAAGCCCTGCCGGCGGCGTCGGGCTCGATGAAGCCCGTCACCTCGAGGTCGAAGCCGATCATGCTGGGCATCTTCCGCGGCTTCGCCATCAGCTTCATCCTGCGGACGTTGAGGTCGCGCAGGATCTGGGCGCCGATCCCGTAGTTGCGCAGGTCGGTGCGCGAGGGCGCCTGCGGCTGGTCGGAGATCGCCCGCGCACGCAGCTCCTGGGCCGACTCGGCACGGTGCAGCAGCACGACGACGCCCCGGCCGGCCGCGGCGATCGCGCCCAGCGCCGCGGCGAAGTTCCACGAGTGCGACGCCGAATGGGTGTCGATGAGGTCCATCACCGACAGCGGCTCGTGAACGCGGACCAGCACTTCCGACTCGGGACCGACGGGGCCGCGCACCAGGGCGATGTGCGTGGCGTCGTTGAGCTTCTCCCGGTAGACGACCAGCCGGAACGCGCCGTACGGCGTCATCACCGGCCGCTCGGCGAGGCGCTCGACGAGGCGCTCGGTGCGATGGCGGTAATGGATGAGGTCGGCAATCGCGCCGATCTTGAGCCCGTGCGCCTGCGCGAACAGCACGAGGTCGGGCAACCGCGCCATCGCCCCGTCGTCTTTCAGGATCTCGCAGATCACCGCCGCGGGCGTGCATCCGGCGAGCTGCGCCAGGTCGCAGCCGGCCTCGGTGTGACCGGCGCGGGCGAGCACGCCACCGGGCTGCGCCATCAGCGGAAACACGTGCCCCGGCTGCACGATGTCGGTGGACTTCGCGCCGGGGGCGACGGCGGCGGCGATCGTGCGCGCGCGGTCGGCCGCGGAGATGCCGGTGCCCACGCCCTCGGCCGCCTCGATCGACACCGTGAAGTTGGTGCCGTGCGCGGAGCGGTTGGACGAGACCATCAGCGGCAGCCCGAGCAGGCGGCAGCGCTCCTCGGTCAGCGCGAGGCAGATGAGGCCGCGGCCGAATCGCGCCATGAAGTTGATCGCCTCGGGGGTCACGTGATCGGCGGCGAGCACGAGGTCGCCCTCGTTCTCGCGGTCCTCCTCGTCGACCAGGACGACCATCCGGCCGGCCTTGAGTTCGGCCGCGATCTCGGGCGTGGAGCACAGCGTCATGTTCTTGGCGTTGCAGCGGCAAAGAGCCTATTCTACCGGGCGCGACAGCCGCGGTGCCCTGAGCATCGCGGCGCGCAGGGTCAGCGCGCCGGAGCGGGGGCGCCGGGCGGGTCGCGACGCACCCGGAACCAGGCGGCGTAGAGCGCGGGCAGGAAGCCCAGCGTCAGTCCCGTGGCGACGACGATGCCGCCCATCATCGCGACCGCCATCGGCGCGAAGAAGTCCGACCGGACGAGCGGGATCAGCGCCAGCACCGCGGTCGCCGCGGTCAGCACGATCGGCCGGAAGCGCCTGACCGTCGCCCCGACGATCGCGTCCCAGGCGGCGTGGCCCTGGGCGATGTCCCGCTCGATCTGGTCGACCAGGATCACCGAGTTGCGCATGATGATCCCGGACAGCGCGATCGTGCCGAGCATGGCGACGAACCCGAACGGCTTGCCGAAGGCGAGCAGCGCGGCGACGACGCCGATGAGGCCGAGCGGCGCCGTCAGCACGACCAGCGTCGTCCGCGCCAGGCTCTTGAGCTGCAGCATGAGCAGCGTCAGCACCGAGAAGACCAGCAGCGGAACGCCGGCCACGATCGACTTCTGGCCTTTCTGCGAATCCTCGATCGCGCCGCCCGCCTCGATCCGGTAGCCGAACGGCAGCGTCGCCCGCAGGGCCTCGACCCGGGGCTCGAGGCGGTGGGTGACGTCGGGACCCTGCGCGTCGCCGAGGAGGTCGGTCCGGACGGTCACCGTCGGCAGCCGGTTGCGGCGCCAGACGATGCCCTCCTCCTGCTCGTAACGGATGTCGGCGATCTGCGTGACCGGCACCGCCCGGCCGTTCTTCGCCGGCACCGCGAGGTCCGCCAGCGCGGAAAGCGCCACGCGCTCGTGCTGCGCACCGCGGATCACGACGTCGATCTGCCGGTCGCGTTCCCGATACGCGGTGACGGTGACGCCGGACACCGAATTGTTGAGAAACGCCGCGACCTCCTGCGTCGACAGGCCCAGTAACCGCGCCTTGTTCTGGTCGATGTCGAGGCGCACCACCTTGGTCGGCTCGTCCCAGTCGAACTGCACGTTGGCGGCCGCCGGATCGGCGCGCATCACCGCCGCCACCTCCCGGGCGATCGCGCGCACCCGCGCGATGTCCTCGCCCGATACCCGGAACTGCACCGGGAACCCGACCGGCGGCCCGTTCTCGAGTCTCGACACGCGCCCGCGCAGCGCCGGGAAGTCGACCTGGAACAGGTGCAGCAGCCGCGCGCGCAGGCGCTCGCGCTCCCGGTTGTCCTTCGCGATCAGCACGAACTGCGCAAACTGCGACTGCTGCAGCTGCTGGTCGAGCGGCAGGTAGAAGCGCGGGCTGCCCGAGCCGACGTAGGCGACGTAGCTCAGCACGCCGGGCTCGCGCTCGAGGATCGCCTCCAGCTTCCTGGCCTCGGCCAGCGTCGCGGCGAACGAGCTCCCTTCGGGCAAGCGCAAATCGACGAGCAGCTCGGGCCGCGCCGACGCGGGGAAGAACTGCTGCGGCACGGTGCGGAACGCGGCGAGCGCGCCCGCGAAGGCCAGCAGCGTGGCGCCGACGACGAACGCGCGGTGCGCCACCGCCCACTCGACCTGCCCGCGCAGCCAGCGGTAGAACGGCGTCCGGTAGACGGCCTCCGGATCGCCGTGGTCGACGACCGCCGCGGCGGGCGGCGAGCGCCGGCGCAGTCGGGCGTAGGCGCGCTCGGCAAGCGAGGGGCCGTGCGCGGCCCGCCGGTCGGGAAGCAGGCGATACCCAAGGTAGGGAATCACGATCACCGCGACCACCCAGGAGGCGAGGAGCGCGATCGCCGACACCTGGAAGATCGACCGCGTGTATTCGCCGGTGCCGCTGCGGGCGGTGGCGATCGGGAGAAAACCGGCGACGGTGATCAACGTCCCGGTGAGCATCGGGAACGCGGTGCTGGTGTAGGCGAAGCTCGCCGCGCGGACGCGGTCGAACCCCTGCTCCAGCTTGATCGCCATCATCTCGACCGCGATGATCGCGTCGTCGACCAGCAGCCCCAGCGACAGGACCAGCGCGCCGAGCGAGATCTTGTGCAGCCCGATGTCGAGAAGCCACATGCACGTGAACGTGATCGCGAGCACCAGCGGAATCGAGATCGCGACGACGAGTCCGGTGCGCAGGCCCAGGCTCACCAGCGACACGGCCAGCACGATGATCACCGCCTCGGCGAGCGAGCGCGCAAATTCGTTGACCGAGCGCTGCACCGCCTGCGGCATGCTGGCGACCGCCCCGATCTCGAGCCCCGCGGGCAGCTCGGCGCCGATGCGCTTCACCTCGGCGTCGAGGGCGCGGCCGAGCTCGATCACGTCGCCGCCCATGGCCATCGTGATCCCGATGCCCAGCGCCTCGCGCCCGTGGAAGCGCATCTTCTGCAGCGGGGGGTCGACGTAGCCGCGCGTGACGGTCGCGATGTCGCCCAGGCGGAACACCCGGTTGTTGGCGCGGATGGCGATGTCGCGGATGGCCTCGACGCTGCCGAACGCGCCGCTCGGCCGCAGGTAGACGCGGTCGGCGGCGGTCTCGAACACGCCCGCGGCGGCGACGGCGTTCTGCGCCGACAGCGTGGCGAAGATCTGCGCCGGCTCGACGCCGAGGGTTGCGAGCTTGCTGTTGGAGAACTCGACGAAGATCTTCTCGTCCTGCTCGCCGATGAAGTCCACCTTGGCGACACCCGGTACGCGCAGCAGCTCCGCCCGCATCCGGTCGCCGAGTTCCTTGAGCTCCCGGTAGCCGAACCCCTCGCCGGTCAGCGCATAGATGTTGGTGTAGGTGTCGCCGAACTCGTCGTTGAAGTACGGTCCCTGGATTCCCGCCGGCAGCGTGTGGCGCATGTCGCCCACCCGCTTCCTCACCTGATAGAAGATCTCGGGCACCTCGCGCGCGGGCATCGAGTCGCGGACGGAAAAGAACACCAGCGACTCGCCCGGCCGCGAGTAGCTCTTGATCCAGTCGACGTGCGGCACCTCCTGCAGCTTGCGCTCGATCCGGTCGGTGACCTGCTGCTCCACCTCGCGGGCCGCGGCGCCGGGCCAGTTTGTCTTCACGACCATGACCTTGAACGTGTAGGGCGGATCCTCGGACTGCCCCAGGCGCCCGTAGGACAGCACGCCCATCAAGGTGCAGACGGCGATGAGATAGAACACGAGCGGCCGGTGGTTGAGCGCCCACTCGGAGAGGTTGAAGCGCGAGGCCGCAGGCTTCGGGTCGACCGGATTCATCGTCGGCAAGGATCGCGCTCAGCGCGCAGTGCAGCGCAGCGCGCCGGTACCACGTTGCGGCAGGAGACCATGCTCGAGCGCCCGCGTCAGGATTTCGCCGGGGCCGCGGCCGCAGGCGTCTCGGCGCTCGCGCCGCCCTCGTACGGGCGCACCGTCTGCCCCGGGTGCAGCTTCTGCACCCCGGCGGCGACGATCCACTCCCCGTCGGCGAGCCCCGAGGCGACGACGACGCCGTCCTCGCGGAACTGCGCGATCGTGACCGGCCGCAGCGTGACCTGGCGCGACGCGGCGTCGTAGACCCAGACCGCGGGGTCGGTGTCGCGCCGATACAGCGCCGGCAGCGGAATCAGGACGGCGTTCGCGGCCCCCGCGCCGCGCAGGCCCACGTTCGCGGTCATGCCCCACTGGATCGCCGGATCGCGGTCGAGGATCGAGACGCGCACGGCGAAGGTGCGCGTCACCGGGTCGACGGCGGGCGAGACCTCCCGGACCCGTGCCGGGTAGACCTTCTGCGGGTTCGCCCACAGGAAGACGCCGATCTCCCGCGCGCGCTCGAGCTCGCGCAGGCGGTGCTCGGGAACGCTGATCGCGACCTCGCGCTCCTCCTCGCGGGCGAGCTTGAAGACCGCCTGCCCGGAGGCGACGACCTGCCCGGCCTCGACGGTGACGGCGGTGATCACGCCGTTGTCCGGCGCGACCAGCGTCGCATAGTTGGCCTGGTTCTGCGTCACCGAGAGCTGCGCGCGCGCCTGGTCGAGCCGGGCGCGGCTCGCGTTGAACACGTTGCGCTTCTGCTCCAGCGCGCTCGCACTGACGAACTTCTCGCCGTACAAGTGCTGGTAGCGCTCGAACTCGGTTGTCGCGAACGTGTGCTCGGCTTCCGCCGCGGCCACCGCCGCCTTGGCCGCGTCGGCCTGCAAGCCCACGTCGGCCGGGTCCAGCCGGGCGAGCATCTGGCCCTTGCGGACCCGGCTGCCGATGTCGACCGCACGCACGACGACCTTGCCGCCGATCCGGAACGCGAGGTCGGTTTCGTGCCGCGGCTTGACTTCGCCGGCGAACACGGCGGCGGTCTCGGCGCTGCCCGCCTTCACGCGGGCGAGCAGCACCGGCTGGATCGCCGGCGGCACGGCCTCCTGCTTCTGGCAGGCCCCGAGCGCGAGCGAGGCAACGAGCAGGACGACGAGAACGAGCGGATGGGCCATGACCGGCAGCTACGGATACGGGGCGCCCGTCGTCGCGCCCGCCGTGGCACGCGCCACGGCACCCAGCGTCCCCTGCCACAGGGCGCGCAACGCGCGGTCGAGCTCGACCGGGAAGGGATCGACGGCCAGTGCCGGGACGGCGGCACCTTCGGCGCCGGCGCAGAGCGAAGTTACGCCGGGCGCGTCGGACATCATCCACAGGCCCATGATCAACGCGTAGCTGCGGCGCAGCAACGCCACTCCGTCGCCCGGCGCGAGCTCCCGGAAGTGGCGCTCGATGCCGGCGCCAGCGCGGGTCAATCGCACCGCCATGCGCTGCTTGAACGCGGCCGCCGCCTCCGCCGGGATGCCGTGGGCCATCATGCCGAAGCAGCGCGCGGCGAGCTTGAGGAACAGCGGCGCGGCGACGATGTGGAGGCGCGTCAACGCCAGCATGTCGTCGATGGCGAGCGGCGAAGCATCCTCGACCCGCGCAATCACGTCGCGAAAGAACCCGTCGATGGCACGCTCGTGCAGCGCGAGCAGCAGTTCCTCCTTGCTCGGGAAGTAGAGGTAGACGGTGCCCTTGGCGAGGCCCGCCTCGTCGGCGACCTCGGCGACGCTGGCCAGGCGGTCCGGGCCGCGGGCGAGCAGCCGCGCGGCCGCGTCGAGAATCGCCGCGTGCCGCTCCTGCTTGTCCTCGGCTTGAATCGCGCGCTGCCGAATGACCATCGAAACGCTCCACCTCGCCGTCAACTGACCAACGGTCATTTATACGGAAACAATAACTGACTGCGAGTCAGTTGTCAACGGGCCGTGACGCGGGCGCAGCGCGAACGGCCGCGAGGTTTCAGAGCAGCGCCAGCGTCGAGCGGGTGAGCTCGCTGTCCGGGTCGGCCCAGTCGGCGACGACGCTGAAGTGGTGCTTGCCGGGCAGCACCAGCGGGCCGGCGGCCCCCGCGGGACGGTGCGCGGGCCAGATCTCCCACAGGAGCCGCGCCTGCCGCAGGAACTCCCCGGTCTCCGCGCCGCCGACCGCCACGATCAGCGGAGCGACCATCGTCACCGGCAGCAGCGCCGGCGAGAGCGCCCGGGCGGTGTCTTCGTCCAGCCGCAGGTCGGCGTTGAAGGAGAACAGCGGCAGCGGCGTCAAGTCGTGCAGACCCGACAGCGTGACGGCCGCGTGCAGCGGCGGTCCGGCAAAGCCCTGCGCCCGCCAGTCGGTGCACAGCATCATGGCCGCGAGGTGGCCGCCGGCCGAATGGCCGCCCACCACGAGCCGGCGGGCGTCGGCGCCGTGCCGCGCGCCCTCGCGCGCGATCCAGCCGACGGCGCGCACGCACTCGGCGACGATGTCGGCGACGGCGACTTCGGGACAGAGGTCGTAGTTGACGTTCGCCACCGCCACCCCCTGCGCGACGAACGGGGCGGCCACGAAGGCGAAATCGGACTTGTCGAGCGCGCGCCAGTAGCCGCCGTGGAGGAACACGAAGGTGCCGCGCGCGGCTCCCTGCGGCAGGAAGAGGTCCAGCGTCTCCTTCGCCCCGGCACCGTAGCGCAGGTCCCGGCGCACGAGAAGCTGCGCGTACGCCGCCGCCGACCGCCGCGCATACTCGGCGAACCACCACGGATGGTCGGGGCAGGCCGCGCGATTGTTGTACTCGCGCTCGACGAACGCGGGCGTGAACGCAATCACGCGCGCGGCGCCGCGATCACGATGGACAGCGACCCCAGACCGTCGATCCCGCCGACGAGGCGATCGCCCGGGACGACCGCCGAGACACCGGCCGGCGTCCCGGTGAAGACGAGGTCGCCCGGCAGGAGTTCGTAGTACCGCGAGAGGAACGCGAGCGTGTGCGGCACGTCCCAGATCAGGTCGGCGAGGTCGCCCTCCTGGCGGGGCGTGCCGTTGACGTCGAGCCAGATGCGGCCGCGCACCGGATGCCCGACGGCCGCGACCGGATGCACGGGACCGATCGGCGCGCTTTCCGCGAACGACTTGCCGACGTCCCACGGGCGCTTCCTCTCGCGCATCTCGATCTGCAGGTCGCGGCGCGTCATGTCCAGCCCGACCGCATAGCCAAAGACCGCGTCCAGCGCCGACTCCGGCGCGAGCCCGAGCCCGGGCCGGCCGATGGCGACCACGAGCTCGATCTCGTGCTGGTAGTTCTTCGACGCCAGCGGGTAGCGGACGCTGCCCACCGCCGGCGGCACCACCGGCACGACCGCGTCGGCCGGCTTGGTGAAGAAGAACGGCGGCTCCCTCAAAGCGTCTCCCCCCATCTCCTTCGCGTGCTCGGCGTAGTTGCGGCCGACGCAGTAGATGTGGCGCACCGGGAAGCTCAAGTCGCTGCCGGCGACCGGCACGCTCGGCAGGTTCCACGGCGGGATGGGGCTGTTCAAGTCGTCCTCCGGGGATGAACCGTCAAGGCAACCGGCGGCCTGGCGGCGAACCCGACAGTGAGCCGCGCAGCGCGGACTGCCTTCGCCCTACCGACCCCGAGCTTGCGGCCACGCGCCGCGGCGATGGACAATGCTTCACGTGTATTGTACAGTAACGCGTACATATCAGGAACCCCGCCATGGATGCGATGACCTACACTGCTGTTCGTGCGAACCTGGCAAGCGCGATGGATCGCGTCTGCAATGACCACGAAGCCTTGATCATCACGCGCAACGGGGAGCAGTCCGTCGTGATGCTCTCCCTCGAAGACTACAAGGCGCTTGAGGAAACCGCCTACCTTCTGCGTACGCCGGCCAACGCCCGGCGTCTTCTCGCTGCCGCCGCGCAACTGAGTGCCGGTAAAGGCGTGGGGCGGAAGCTGGCCGAGTGAAGCTGGTCTTCGCCGATGAGGCATGGGAAGACTACCTGCATTGGCAGAAGCAGGACAAGCGCATGGTTGAGCGAATCAACAAGCTGATACGCGAGACGCAGCGGGAACCCTTCAGCGGGGTGGGCAAGCCGGAGCCGCTGAAACATGCACTCTCGGGATACTGGTCACGCCGGATCACGGACGAGCACCGCATGGTGTATCGAGTCGAAGGTGACGAGCTGCAGATAGCTCAGCTGCGCTTCCACTACTGAGGCGCTCCAAGCGCCCTGCCTCGCCGCGTTCGGGCCAGCGCGTAACGTCGAAGTTGACGTCGGGTCTCGTGGCGGCGCGAGCCGCGAAGCGCGATACCCGCATGCGGCTGCGCTCGCCCGCCCGCGACGTCTTACTCCGCGTCCGGTTGCCGCTCCGGCGCCGCCTCGGCGAACGCCGGCAGCGCCCGGCACGCCGCGTCGATGGCGAGCAGGCGCGGAAACGCCGCCAGGTCGACGTCGAAGCGGCGGGCGTTCGCGAGCTGCGGAACGAGGCAGACGTCGGCCAGCGTCGGCGCGTCGCCGTGACAGAAGCGCCCGGCGGCGCCCTCGCGCGCGAGGCTCGCCTCGATGGCTTCGAGGCCGACGTCGCACCAGTAGCGATACCAGCCGTCCTTCTGCGCCTCGGTCACGCCCAGCGTGCCGGTGAGGTAATCGAGCACCCGCAGGTTGTTGAGCGGGTGGATCTCGCAGGCGATCGCCAGCGCCAGCGAGCGCACCCGCGCGCGCGCCGCGGCGTCCGCCGGCAGCAACGCTGGCGCGGGATGCGTTTCCTCGAGCCACTCGATGATCGCGAGCGACTGCGTCAGCACGTCGCCGTCGTCCGTGACGAGCGTGGGCACGAGGCCCTGCGGATTGAGCGCGAGGTACGCGTCGGCGCGCTGCGCATCGCGGCGCAGGTGGACGAACACGCGCTCGGGTGCAACGCCCTTGAGATTGAGCGCGATGCGCACGCGGTACGCCGCGGAGGACCGGAAGTGATCGTAGAGCTGCATCGCGAACGCCCTCAGAACGCGGCGATGCCGGTCTGGGCGCGGCCGAGGATCAGCGCGTGGATGTCGTGCGTTCCCTCGTAGGTGTTGACGGTCTCGAGATTGAGCAGGTGCCGGATCACGTGGTAGTCGTCGACGACGCCGTTGGCCCCGTGCATGTCGCGCGCCAAGCGGGCGATCTCGAGCGCCTTGCCGCAGGAATTGCGCTTCATGATCGACGTGATCTCGTGCGCGGCGCGGCCTTCGTCCTTGAGCCGCCCGAGGCGCAGGCACCCCTGCAGCCCGAGCGCAATCTCGGTCTGCATGTCGGCGAGCTTCTTCTGAACGAGCTGGTTGGCGGCGAGCGGGCGCCCGAACTGCTTGCGGTCGAGCGTGTACTGCCGCGCGGCGTGCCAGCAGAACTCGGCCGCGCCCAGCGCCCCCCAGGCGATCCCGTAGCGGGCCGCATCGAGGCAGGCGAACGGACCCTTGAGGCCCTCGACGTTGCGCAGCCGGTTCCCCTCGGGCACGAACACGTCGTCCATGACGATCTCGCCGGTGATCGACGCGCGCAGGCTGAACTTGCCCTCGATCTTCGGAGTGACAGGCCGGGCATGCCGCGGTCGAGGACGAAGCCGCGGATGATGCCGTCGTCGGTCTTCGCCCAGACGACGAACACGTCGGCGATCGGCGCGCTGGAAATCCACGTCTTCGCGCCGACGAGGCGATAGCCGCCGGGTGCGGCGTGCGCGCGGGTGACCAGCGACCCCGGATCCGAGCCGTGGTCGGGTTCGGTGAGCCCGAAACTGCCGATCCACTCGCCGGTCGCGAGTTTGGGCAGGTAGCGCCGCCGCAGCTCCTCGGTGCCGTAGACGTGGATCGGATGCATCACCAGCGAAGTCTGCACGGAGAGCATCGAGCGGTAGCCGGAGTCGACGCGCTCGATCTCGCGGGCGATGAGCCCGTAGGCGACGTAACTGCCGCCGCCCCCTCCGTACTCGGCCGGAATCGTCGAGCCGAGCAGCCCGAGCGCGCCCATCTCGCGGAAGATCTCCGGATCGGTCCGCTCGTGGCGGAACGCGTCGGTCACCCGTGGCAGCAGTTTCTCCTGCGCGTAGGCGTGCGCCGCGTCGCGGACGAGACGCTCCTCCTCGCTCAACTGGTCGGCAATGAGCAGCGGGTCGTCCCAGCAAAAGCGCGCGCGCGCTCGCGCGGCGCCACGTTCATGGGCGGTCATAGGGGCTCCGGACGCTGCCGCAGCGCGCGCAAGAGCACGACGCGCGCCGGGCGGGAAAGGCCGGATTATCGCCCCGCGCCGGGGACTGCGTCCATGCCTCGAATCGCCTTCTGGTCTCGTCGCCCGCGCGCCGCTTGCGGGGCGGGTTCTCAGACGTTCGGCCGATGGCGGCCGGACGGCCAACCCGGCACGATCGATGCCAAACCCCCGCCGCCATCGGTCGGCGCGCAGCGCCCCCAACTCCGCATGCATCCCACCGTCCCCCGCTCGCGCCCGCTCCCGCCTGCCGCCGGGGCGACCCTGCTCGAACTGCTGGTGCTGCTGGTCGTCGCCAGCGTGCTCGCGGCCATCGCTTACCCGAACTACCGCGACTGGATCGCCGAAACGCGGCTGCGGAACCAGGCCGAAGCGCTGGCCGCGACGCTGACGCGCGCCCGCAGCGCGGCGATGAGGAGCGGCGTCCGGGTCACGGTCTGCAAGTCCGCCGACCGCCAGACCTGCGCGCAGGACGGCGGCTGGGACCAGGGCTGGCTCGTCTTTGTGGACGAGGATCGCGACGGCGCGCGCGAACCCGACGAGGCGACGCTGCACGTCGAGAGCCGTTCCTCGCCGGAAGTGACGATTCTCGGTAACCAGCCGCTCGCCGACTACGTGTCGTACACGAGCCTCGGTCACCCGCGTCTCGTCAACGGGGGCCTGCAGATGGGCACGTTCGTTGCTTGCACCTCAGGTCGCAATGCGATCAAGGTCGTTCTGGCGCACAGCGGACGCGTGCGGCTGGCACGAAGCGGCGACCGCTGCCCGTGACGCGCGACCCGAGCCGCAACGCGTTTGCAACACGCCGCGCGCCGTCCGTTCCCCACGCCTGCCCACTGGTCGGGCACCCGTGGCAGGCACCGGGCCGGATGCCTACGATGATATCGAGGTAATAGGGAACACGAGGAAGCACCATGCAAGACCGCCGCACCGCCCGTTCCAGCGATCGGGGTTTCACGCTCATCGAGGTGATGATCGTCGTCGCCATCCTCGGCATCCTCGCCGCCGCCGCGCTGCCGCTGTACAACGATTACGTTCTCCGCTCGCGCATCGTCGAGGCGACGGCGTCGCTCGCCGACGCCCGCACGCGCATGGAGCGGCACTACCTCGACAACCGTACCTACGTCGGCGGCTGCAAGGACTGGTCGACCAAGAGTTTCACGATCGGCTGCGACCCCGCGCCGACGGCTACCACCTACACGCTCAAGGCCGAGGGCGTCGCCAACGGCATGAACGGCTTCGAGTACCTGGTTGACCATAACAATGCCCGGAGCTCGAAGGGCCCGACCGGCTGGGGCACGAGCACCTCGTGCTGGATCACCCGCAAGGGGGGCGAATGCGGCTGACCACGGCCCGGAGCACGTTGGCAGCCGCGCGCGGCATGACGCTGATCGAGCTGATGATCGGGATCGCCATCGCCGCGATCCTGCTGCTGCTGGCCGCACCTGCGTACCAGGAGTTCATCGCCAACACCAACGTGCGCAACGCGGCGGAGAACACCGTCGCGGGGCTGCGGCGCGCCACCGCCGAGGCGGTCAAGCGCAACGCGCCGGTGCAGTTCTCGCTCAACGGCAGCGGCTGGTCGGTGGCGGAGGTCGATCCGGCGGACGGCTCGGTGGTCAACGCGATCGAGTCGTACAAGTTCTCCGAGGGCGCGGCGAAGGCGAGTATCGACAGCCTGGACGGCGGCACGGCGATCACGTTCAACGGCCTCGGCAGGGCGATGCCAACGAACTTCGACGGCGCCAAGGTTCTCTCCGATATCCAGTTCTCCACGGCGATGGTGTCGGACCCGCGGATCCTCCACGTCGTGGTCGGCAGCGACAAGTCCGCGACGGGCATCCGCCTGTGCGACACCAAGTTCCCGGTCGACGACCCGAGCGGCTGCCCCGCCGGCATTTCGAATCGCTGACCGCCATGCGTCGCGCCCGAACCTTCCGCTCGCCCTCGCCCCCCGGCAGGCAACGGGGCAGTTTCCTGCTGGAGGCGCTGGTCGGCATCGCGATCCTGTCGTTCGGCATCCTCGGCATCGTGGGCCTGCAGGCGCAGTCGATCCGCTGGGTCAATGACGCGCAGTACCGCGCGGAGGCGATCTACCTCGCCAACGCGGTGATCTCGCGGATGTGGGCCGACAACCCCGCGAACCTCGAGGCGCTCTACGACAAGGCGAACGACGGCGCCGGCTACAAGGCGCTGCGGGAAGCGGTCAAGACGCTGCCCCACGCCGACGACCCGAAGTACGCCCCGCTGCTCTCGGTCGACCCGGGCCCCGCCAACAACAGCAGCCTCGTCACCGTCACCGTCCGCTGGCGCCTGCCCGGCGAGACGAAGGGCGGCTTCGACGACGAGGGCGGCAGCCAGTACGTGACCTCGGCCGTCATCGGCAACAACTGAAGCCATGCGCACCCCCTTCAACTCCCGGCAGCGCGGCGCGAGCCTGATCGAGATCATGGTCGGCGTTGTCATCGGCCTGATCGCGATCCTGGTCATCTACCAGGTCTTCGCCGTGTCCGAAGGCCTGCGGCGCAACACGACCGGGGTCGGCGACGCGCAGCAGAACGGCCTCTTGTCGTCGTTCGCGCTGGGCATCGAGCTCGCCAACGCCGGCAACGGGATCGCATCGGCCGCGCAGGAGCTCTACGGCTGCAGCAACCTGTCGAACGACCCGACCAAGTCGGTCCGCCCGGTACCCATCCTGATCACGGACAGCGGCAATGCGAATGCGCCGGACGAGTTCTCGGTGTTCTATTCCGCGTCCACGTCGCTTGCCGGCCCGGTGGACATCCGCAAGGCGGCCGCGCCAGCCGAGGACCTGCAGGTCCAGAGCCCGCTGCCTGGAGCGCTCAACGCGTTCAAGAGCGGAGACATGGTCGTCGCCATCAACATCGGAGGCCAATGCTCGCGCTCGACCGTCACCGCCGTGACGGGGCCCGACGCCAACGGCGTGGTGACGCTCAAGCATACGGTCGAGGACGGCAGCGCCGTGGCGTTCACCTCCTCTTCGCAGATCCTGAATCTGGGGCAGGCCAACCGCGTGCAGCGCGTCCGCTACTACGTCCAGGACAACGTTCTCTACAGCCGGAATCTGTTCGATGCGGCGGCCACCCCGGTACCGCTCGCCTCCGGTGTGGTCAACTTGAAGCTGCAGTACGGCGTGGACAGCGACAACGACGGCTTCCTCGACGACTGGGTCTCCGCCAGCGAAGCGAACTGGGATGCCTCCACGCTCATGAGCGGCGCGAAAGCGACGACGACGCTCGCACGACTGTCCAGCATCAAGGCGGTGCGCATCGCCGTCGTCACCCGCAGCGAGCAGTTCGACCGCGATGCGCCCGCCTTCGCCCACACGCTCTTCAACTGCGCGGTGTCGCCGTGCGACGGCAAGATCGACATCACGGCGCCGGCGCAATGGCGCTACCGTGTCTACGAGACGATCGTCCCTTTGCGCAACGTCGTCTGGAACCGGACGATATGAGCCGGCGCATTGCCACCGCCTCGGGTCGCCGCCGCCAGCGTGGCGTCGTCATGTTCGTTGCGCTGATCGTGATGGTGGTGATGGCGCTGGCTGCGCTGGCGCTGATCCGTTCGGTCGATACCACCACGTCGGTCGTCGGCAACCTCGGTTTTCGTCAGGCGTCGATCCTGCCCGCCAACGCGGCAGTGGAGGAAGCTGTCGCGGCGTTGTTCGAGAAGAAGCTCGTCGACCTCACCAAGAACAATCCCGCGCAGAACTACTTCGCCGCGAAGCAGGCCGACGAGGACTCGCGCGGCATTCCCAAGCAGCTGCAGAAGAAGTTGAACTTCACGTTGACCCGCATCCTGTCCCCGGGGGGTGACAACGAAGTGCGCTACGTGATCGAGCGCATGTGCCAGGCCGAAGGTCCGGTGGCGCCCGCGGGGCTCGAGTGGTACCCGCTCAACTGCGACATGTTGAAGCCGAAGATCGGCGGCACGACGACGACCGAAGAGGCGCTCACCGCCAACCCGTATCCGTTCTACCGCCTCACCATCCGCGTCGACGGCCCTCGCAACACCGCGTCGTTCGTCCAGGTGATGTTGCGCTGACGTCACCCCCGCCAGGAACCGCCATGGCCACCATCGTTCAAACCACCCCGTTCCGCCGTTTCGTCGCCGGGCTGCTGTCCGTGCTGATGGCGCTGGGGCCGGTCGCGACACCTGCATACGCTGCGCTGACGCCGCTTGCCGACGAGCCGCTGGCGACTCGCAACCAGGCGAAGCCGGCCCTCCTGATGACCGTCGACGACTCGACGTCGATGCTCTACGACTTCCTGCCCGACTACGTGATCGACGCCTACTGTCGCAGCGGTTCCGGCAAGATGGACGCGGCGTGCGGCTACGGCGGCAGCGTCTACGACTTCACCGCCGCGGTCCCCACGGGCGGGAGGTACTTCACGCCCGGGTACATCTACCAGCAGTACGGCGTCCCGTTCAAGGCGCACATCGGCGCCGCAGGCGCTTTCGACGCGAGCGGTCCGGGCGCCGGCTGCGAGCTCGTCAACCCGCCGTTCCGCTGCTCGACCGGTATCGACCCGACGGCCGCCGGTACGAACCTCGTCGGCCTCAAGACCTATCCGGCGTACAACGCGACCACCAACCCGACCGCCTCGCCGCAGGCCGGCAAGCCGTTCGAGTACTGGCTCCTGTGGCCGGCGCCGGTGCACAACGCGGCGCTGAACAAGCTCTACTACAACCCGCGGCTCACCTACGACCCGCCGATCGGAGACGACGGCAATCCGCTGCCGAACATGAATGCGGCGAACACCAGCAACTGGACGCAGGTCCCGGCCGACCCGTGGGCGAGCCCGGTGGTCAACGTCGACCTCACGGCCAAGGTGACGGTCGGCCAGTGGTGCAACTCCGACTGGACGCAGGGCAACGACGCATCGGGCAACCCGTTCGTCGACAACCCCGCGTTACTGCCGGACCAACGGCACCGTCGATGCGACGGCGACACCTGCGGCCGACGGCGACTACAGCTACCCGTGGCCACCGGTCGGCATCACCGGCGACGACCCGTACTCCAAGGTCGACTCGGCCAGCTTCGCGCTCAAGAGCGCCTGGACCACGTTCAAGGCGAGCGCGACGGCAAGCGAGAACTTCTACCAGAACGACAACGTGATCTGGTGCAACGTCAACAGCACCGCGTGGCCCCGTGGCACCACCAGTCGGCTCGCAGACCTGCAACCTGCCGCCGGTGCCGACCTGCTCGGGCGAAACCACGGGCAGTTGCGTCGGCGTCAGCAACGGCAACTGCCCGTCGGCGCCGACCCCCGGCTGCTCGGGCGCCTCGGCGCAGACCTGCAACGGGCTCACGAGCCAAGTGTGCAACGGCGTACAGGCGCAGACCTGTGTGGGCACGCAGCCCGCGTGCAGCCCCGTCGCACAGACCTGCAGCGCCGGCACGGCGCAGACCTGCAACACGACCACGCAGACCTGCAACAACGTCAAGACCCAGACCTGCAACGTTTCGACCCAGAGCTGCAACGTCGACAACGCGTCGTGCATCAACGTCTGGCAGCCTTCCGGCTGCAACCTCTTGGCCAACCCGGAGTCGGTCAACTGCAAGCTCGTCCAGCAGTGCAGCAAGAAGTGCAGCATCAGCGGCATCGACTGCACGAACAACGCGTCGGTGTGCACCGACATCGGCAAGTGCAGCGTCAGACCAACGGCGTCGCCTGCACGGCCGCCAACGCGGCGACCAACTGCCCGACCATCAACGGCACCTGCAGCAGCACCGGCACCTCCTGCGCCAGCGCCGGTGAGTGTTCGACGCTGAAGAAATGCAGCAGCACCGGCGCCGACTGCTCTTCGACGGCCTGTACCAATACCGGCCGCAGCTGCAGCATCACCGGTGCCGACTGCTCGTCGAGCGGCACCTGCAATACCGTCAACCGCTGCGGCGGCACATCCGGTGGCGCGGCCTGCACGACATCGCCGAACAACTGCGCGATCGTCGGCGGCAAGTGCAGCGTCCAGACCGGCACCTCGTGCACGACCAACGCCAACTGCCCGACCGTCGCAGGGACCTGCAGCATCTCGGGCACCTCGTGCACCAGCAACGCCAACTGTCCGGCGACCGGCACCGGGACGTGCAGCAACTCCGGCGCGGCGTGTACCGCGCAGAACTGCCCGACCGTGTCCGGCACCTGCAACGCGAACTCGGCCAACCAGGGCACCGTCTGCACCGTCAACTCGAACTGCACGACCAAGCCGCGCTACTGCAGCAACCAGCCCGCCAAGACCTGCACCGGCGGGACAACCAACAACAGCGGCTGCCGGATCGCCGGCGCCTGCGACGCGAATTCGGGCAACGCGGGCACTTCGTGCACGGCGAACTCGACCTGCACCACCAAGCCCGGCACCTGCGACGGCAACGCCGTCAACGCCGGGGTGAGCTGCACGGTCGATTCCAACTGCACCAGGAAGACCGGCGTCTGCAGCTTCACCGGGAACTCCTGCAGCAACAACGCCCAATGCCTGGACAGCCTGCCGGTCGGTTCCGCCACCTGCAGCACGGGCGGTGTCAGCGGCGTCGCCACGACGACGCTGTTCGACGACGCCAACGGCGCGGGCCTCGCCTGCCGGCGCAACAACAAGGACTACGCCGGCGTCACCGCGCGCGCGCAACAACTACCCGGACGCGACGTTCAACGTTCCGGTCACCGGGGGCACGGGGCTCAAGGCCTGTGTCGCGACCGCGCGCTACAAGCTCGTGCCCCGCCACTACTGGAAGACCAGCGTCGAGTGGTGCGACATGGCGATCGCCACCGCCGGCGACAAGTGGTCGGGCTTCGGCACGCCCACCGGCGGTTCCTGCCAGTCGTTCAAGGACGCCACCCACGTCTACCCGCGCTATTACAGGTTCGGCGCCGATCCTGGCACCGACAACGTGGCCACCCCGGCGTTCGAGCGCATCGACCTCGACATCGCCAAGCGAACGACGGCGACCTTCACGCACACCTGGAAGGACGCGCAGGGGAATGCCGAGACCGTGACGCGCACGTTCGACGGCGGCACCCCCGACGTCTCGGAGATGACCAACTACGCCAACTGGTTCGCCTACTACCGGACGCGGATTCAGGCGGTGAAGACGGTCACCTCGCTCGCGTTCAACGATCTCGTGCCGGGCACGGACTACCGGGTCGGCTTTCACACGCTGTCCAACAACCCGGCAACCACGTTCCAGAACATCGCCGTTTTCGACGCGGCGCAGCGCCAGACCTGGATGCAGAAGCTCTTCGGCGTCTCGATCACGCTGAACAAGGACACGCCGAACCTCGAGGCGATGGTCCGCGCCGGCGAGTACTTCGCCACCGGCGGCAGCGGCGCGCTCGCGGGCGCGAGCGACCCGATCGTCCTGTCGTGCCAGAAGAACTGGCACATGCTGTTCACCGACGGCATCACGAACCAGCCAGCGGTGCCGAGCAAGGACGTCCAGAACCAGGACAAGACGGTGCCGACGCTGCCCGAGCTAGTGATCTCCAGCCCGCCCTTGGTCCCTGGGTCGCCGTGGCCGCCGCTGTATGTCGAGAACGACGCCGCGGCCGTCAACAACTCGGCGTCCGACTATGCGACCTACTACTGGGTCACCGACCTGCGCACCTCCGGCCCCAACGCGAAGAACAACGTGCCCGGGAGCGATCGCGACCCGGCCACCTGGCAGCACCTCAACTTCGCCGCGCTCTCGCTCGGCACCGAGGGCAAGCTCGCCGCCGGCAACCAGTCGAACACCGAGAAGCAGCTGGCCGCGGGGTCGCTCAAGTGGTCGCAGCCGTTCCCCGCCGTCAACAAGCCCGACGAGTCCGGGGTCGACGACCTCTGGCACGGGGCGATCAACGGCCGTGGGAGGTTTGTTAACGCGCAGTCGGCCAACGAGCTGCGTGCGGGCATGGGCGCGATCCTGGCGGATATCGCGAACCTGGCGGGAACCCGGACCGGGCCGACGCTGCAGAGCGCCAACATCACGACCACCAACAGCTACCTCTACCGCGTGGGATTCGAACCCGGGTGGTGGGGGAATCTGACCAAGATACAGTTCGATCCCAAGACCGGCAAGTCCAGCACGGTCATCTGGAGCGCGGCGGACCAGATCGCCAACCAGTTGACCCAGACCGTCGCCTCGCCCGAGCCCTGGTTCACCAACCGCCGAATCGTCACCCGCGACGAAACCGGCACGCCGCGGCCGTTCCGCTGGGCCAACCTGCCCAACCTGCAGGACTCCTTCGCTCCCGGAAAACCGGCGCGTGGCCAGGCGATCCTCGCGTACCTGCGCGGCAGCGCCGAGAACGAGGGCACCGAGGAAGGCAATTTCCGGAAGCGCGAGAAGGTCCTCGGCGACATCGTCAATTCGCAGCCGGCGTTCGTCGCCGCGCCGAACGCCCCCTACAAGGACGAGAACGACCCGGGCTACTCGGCGTTCAAGATCCTCCACGTCGCGCCCGACGATGATCTACGTCGGCGCCAACGACGGGATGCTGCACGCGTTCGATGAAGCCTCGGGGGCCGAAGCCTGGGCGTACGTTCCGTCGGCGCTGTACCGCAAGCCCGACCCCCCCGAGTCGGTGACCGCCACGTACCCGAACCTGCTGGGCGCGCTCGCCTTCCAGGAGGCCGCCTTGCCCAAGTTCAAGCACCGTTTTCTGGTCGACGGCACGCCTCGCGTCGCCGACGTCACCCTGGGAGGAACGTGGAAGACCATCCTGGTCGGCGGCTTGGGCAAGGGCGGGAAGTCGTTCTACGCCGTCGACATCACGAATCCGGCAGGCATCAAGACCGAGGCCGACGCCATGGCGGCGCTGATGTGGGAGTTCAACGACCCGGACTTGGGCTACAGCTTCGGCAAGCCGCTGGTCACCAAGACCAACGCCTGGAGCAAGAAATGGGTGGTGGTCGTCAGTTCCGGCTACAACAACGCGTCCGGTCTCGGCAAGCTCTGGTTCCTCGACGCCCAGGACGGCACCGTGCTGAAGACCCTGTCGACGGGCTCGGGCTCGTCCACGTCGCCGTCAGGTCTCGCCCAGTTCTCCGGCTACACGCAGGATTACACTAACTACCTGTCCGAGCAGATCTACGCCGGCGATCTCAACGGCGATTTCTGGCGCTTCGACATCTCGGACGCCAACCCGTCCAGTTGGAAGGTCGAGAAGCTGGCGAGGCTCACCTCGCCGTCGGGCACGGCGCAGCCGGTGACCACCGCGCCCCAGATCGAGGTCGATATCGCCAACGGCGTCGACCGCTGGGTGTTCGTCGGCACCGGAAAGCTGCTGCACGAGAGCGACCTCGCCACCACCGAAACGCAGACGCTGTACGCCCTTAGGGACGGCACGACCACGACGCCGGACCCGATCACGACCGCCCTGTCGCGCTCCGATCTCGTTGCCGTCACCGACGCCGATGGTCTTGGCACGCGGCCCGACAAGGGCTGGTACGACGATCTCCCGACGTCGCCTGCGGGGCAGCGGATCATCGTGGCGCCGCAAGCCGCGATGTCGGTGGTCGCCTACGTGGCCACCTATCCATCGACCGACCCCTGCGCGACCGGACTGCCTGCGTCCCTGTACGCGAAGGAGTTCTCGCGCGGCAACTCGCTGTTGACGGATTCCTCGGGCAACACGGTCGAATCCATTGACTTTCCGGAGGGGTTCCCCGGGGCTCCAACACTCATCACCTACAAGCCCGACGATCCGACCGCCACGGACCTGCCTCCCTGTGCCGGTACGATCTGCATCAAGCCTCCGGGAGGCAACGGGGAATACATCACGCTGAAGAAGCCCGACGCTGTTGGCGGCCACCGGATGTCCTGGCGCCTGATCGGCGATTGACGGCGGCGCCCTCGTCCGGTTCCGGCCCGCTGGCCGTCCCGCCTCGCGCGGGGCGGCCGTGGCGCCCGCAGCGCAGCCCATCCGTCACGCTTCCGGCAGCCCGCTCATCGCCATCGTGAAGGCCTCGACCGCGACGCTCGACCATCCGCTGGCGGCCACGCCGCTGCGGGCCGCTGCGGCGCTGTCGATCGCTCTCCATGCGGTACTGCTGGCGACGTTCGGCAGCGTGCTGACGTCCTCCTGGCGCGGCGACGGGTTTGCCCCCGCGTCGGGCAGCGGCCCGCCGCTGCAGGCGGTGCTCGCACCCCCCGCCCCCGCCGCGGACCCGGCGCCCGCGCCACCGCAACCGGCAGTGGAAACCCCGCCACCGCAGCCCCCCACGCCCGTAGAGCCGCCGCAGGCCACCCAGGTCGCGCCTGCGCCGCCAGGCCTCACGCAATCGGGCGCTGGTCCGGCCAGCGTTCCGCGTCGCCCTCCGCCGCCGCCCTCCGCCGCCGGCGACATCGCGGTCGGCATGACGACCGACATCTCGACTTTCGGGCTGGTGGCCGCGGCACGCCTCGCAGCGCAGTTTCCGGTGCGTCCGGGGCGCCTGCCGCGGCTGGCGCGAACCCTGACGGTCACCTACCCCGAGCAGGCGCTGCGGGACGGGACCGACGCGCGTGTCGGCGCGCTGCTGCTGCTCGACGCCAAGGGGGCCGTGCTGGAAACAACGATCGAGCCCGACGATCCGGTCTTCGCGCCCGTGGTACGCGAGGCGCTGGCCACCGCGACCTTCGTGCCCGCGCAGGCCGCGGACACGCCGCTGCCGTACTGGATCGCGCTCGAGTTCGTGTTCGCGATCGATCCGGCCAAGCCCCGGACCGTGCGGTGACTCGCGCGCGCTACGGGTTGGGCAATTTGCGCGAGCCTGTATGCGCCAGCTGTTGCGAGAGAATCACCACTTCGGGCAGTTCACGGACTGCACTGACTGCTTTGACAAGCGTGTCTTTCTCGTCCATGCGGAGCTTGAACGCGCCGCTCATCCAAACCTCCGTACTGGAAGCGGCGGGACGTGATCCACGCTGGCAAGACCCAGCCGGTAGTGCCAATAGGCCCACGATCGTTCGTTGAACTGGCCGGCTTCCGCACGCGACAGAGCTTCGCGAAGCACATCATCGCCAACCTCGACGGCGAGCGCCTGAACGTCGGCATAATCGCCGATGTTCATGACTTGGGCGATGACGCGCAGCGGCATGGATGCCTCCTCATCAGGTGTCTTCCACCAGACGTACTTGCTCGCCAGGGGCTTCAGCGCCTCATGATCGATGCGTCTCATGCGGCCGCTGTCCAGCGCATTCTTGCGATGATGCCGCCGAGAATGACGGGCACCTACCGCGCCGCCCGCCGCAACGTCTCGGTGGCCCATTGATTCAGGCTCGCACCCGCGGCCTCGGCGGCAAGTGCAGCCGCCGCATGGACGTCGGGCGGCACGCGCAGCATGATCTTGCCCGAGTACGGCTTTTCGGGCTTTTCGCCGCGCTTGGCACACACCGCCAGGTAGTGGTCAATCGCGTGGTGGAAGTCTGCCGTCAACTCAGTCACCGTCTCGCCATGAAAACCGATGATGTCCTTGACGCCGAGCACGCGGCCGACGAAGAGCTCTTCATCGGCGTCGAAGCCGACGCGCGCGGTGTATCCCTTGTAGGTCATCGTGCTGCTCATGGCTTGATGTCCAATCTCCGAAGGAATTCCCTTACGTCCTCGATCTGGTACTTCCGTGCATCCTTTCGCGGATGCGGACGATGCAAATGAATGCGTTGGTCACGCAGCGTCATCGTAATGCGTGATCCGGCGCCCTCGTCGATCTCCGCACCCAAGGCCAGCAGCAACGCTTCGATGTCGGCGAACGCCACGCTCGCCCGTGTCGGTTGGGCGAAGACCGCGGCAAGCGTCTTTCGATGCCGGCTGTTCACGTGGATAATGATATCACAATTCGATATCGTTGCAAGCAGTTCCTGACAGCGTTCGACGTCCGCCTCACCCCATGAACGGCATCGTGAATCCCGGCGCAGCGCTGCCGTCGTCGGGCCAGCGTGCGGTGACGACCTTGCCCCGCGTGTAGAAGCGCACGCCGTCCGTGCCGTGGACGTGGAGGTCGCCGAACAGCGAGATCCTCCAGCCGCCGAACGAGTGGAACGTCATCGGCACCGGGATCGGCACGTTGATCCCCAGCATGCCGACGTCGAGCTTCTCCTGGAAGCGTCGCGCCGCGTGCCCCGATCGCGTGAACAGCGCCGCGCCGTTGGCGTAGGGGTTCGCGTTGACGAGCGCGATCGCCTGCGCAAGCGACTCGGCGCGCAGCACGACCAGCACCGGGCCGAAGATCTCCTCGCGGTAGATCGTCATTGCCGGCTGCACGTGGTCGAAGAGGGTCGGGCCGACGAAGAACCCGCCCTCCCCGCCCGGGACCTCCGGGCGCCTCCCGTCGACCACGAGCGTCGCTCCCTCCTCCAGGCCACGGTCGACGAGGCCGACGATCCGGTCGCGCGCCGCCGCGGTGATGACCGGCCCCATCTCGACGCCAGGCTCGCTCCCCGGCCCGGTCCGCACGGCCAGCGCACGCTCGGCCAGCCACGGCACCAGCGCATCGCCCACGTCGCCCACGGCGGCGACCGCCGCGATCGCCATGCAGCGTTCGCCCGCCGACCCGTACGCCGCGCCGATGATCGCCTCGGTCGCGAAGTCGAGATCGGCGTCGGGCAGCACGATGGCGTGGTTCTTGGCCCCGCCCAGCGCCTGCACGCGCTTGCCGTGGCGGGTGCCCGTCTCGTAGATGTGGCGCGCAACCGGCGTCGAGCCGACGAACGAGATCGCCTTGACGTCGGGGTGCGCGAGCAGCGCGACGACCGTTTTCCCATCGCCGTGGACCACGCTGAAGACGCCGTGATGGAAAGCTGCCCGTTCACCAACTCGCTGATCCTGCCCGGCGAGACATCGATGTCCGCCGCGAGCGGCACCTTCTGGCGCCTCGACGACTGCCTGGCCCGCACCCGTGCCGCGGCCTTCGCCCTGCTCCGCGAAGACCGCGTCGTGCTGGGCGGTATGGCCGCGTGGGCCGCGCGCATTGTCTTGCCCGGCATCGATGCGTAGCCTGGCCACCTGCACCAGCACCTGTGGTGGACCCTGCACGGGGGCCGGGGCGACCTCTATGCCTATGGGCGCAACGGTCAGTACCTGGACGTCAGTCCGGCCGCGCGGCTCGTGATCGTCAAGTTCATCGAGACCAACCGCCCGGACCCCGTGCTGCCCACACCCAACCATCCCGAATACCCCGCCGCCCACTCCTGCACCTCAGGCAGCCTCGGCTGCCATCGCGCGCGGCGCCCCCTGGGCAAAGTGTGATACGTTCGAGTGCTCTCTCCAGCGACAATGGTCAGGGCCACTCGAACTCGACTATGATGCCCGGTGCAGCATGAATGGCACCGCCACTGACCGCGGAGTGCGCCGGCGCAGCGTCCTGCGCCGCATCCGGCTCGTGATTCTGCTGATGCTGCTTGCCACGGCGATCGGCGTGCCCGCACTCGTCTGGTACGAGGCCACCACCTCGCGCCTCCAGGCGCACTTCCTGAGCAAGCTGGGCCGCGAAATCCGCTTCGAGGTCCAGCCGGGTGCGAGCACGGCCATCCGCTACCCCGGGAACGGACCCTTCGACCGGCGCCTGGGGTACACCGAGCTGCCGGAGCTGCTGCCGCGGCTCGCCGCGCGCAGCTTCGTCATTACCGACCAGGCACGCAACTCGCCGCGGATGACGCAACTGGTGGACGAGGGCCTGTTCGCACCGTACCGCGAGAAGACGCGGGCCGGCCTCGCACTGCTCGATTGCGCGGGCGCGCCGCTGTTCCGCGTGCGCTACCCCGAGCGCTTCTACGCTTCGTTTGAAGCCGTACCGCGGCTGCTGATCGACACTCTACTGTTCATCGAGAACCGGGAACTGCTCGAGGCGTCATACCCGACCAGGAACCCCGCCGTGGAATGGGACCGCTTCGCCAAGGCGATGCTCGATCAGGGCCTCCACAAGGTCGATCCGGATCACGATGCCTCCGGCGGCAGCACGCTCGCAACGCAGATCGAGAAATACCGGCATTCGCCGGAGGGCCGCACCACCGCAGGCACGGAGAAGCTGCGGCAGATGGTCTCCGCGTCGCTGCGCGCGTACCTCGGCGGCGAAGACACCACTGCCGCGCGCCGTCAGCTCGTCGTCGATTACCTCAACACCGTGCCACTTGCGGGCAAGCCCGGCTACGGCGAGGTGATCGGCATCGGCGACGGCCTGTGGGCCTGGTACGGACGCGAGTTCGGCGCCATCAACGCGTTGCTGCGCGACGAGTCCAGCGTGCCCGGTGACCGTGCCCTCGCCTACAAGCAGGCGCTGTCGCTGTTGATCGCGCAGCGTCGCCCGTCGGGCTATCTGCTCGATTCCCATCATGACCAGCTCGAATCACTGACCAACAGCTACCTGCGCCTGCTCGCCGGCGCAGGCGTGATTCCGGCGGCGCTCCGGGACGCGGCACTGGCGCAACGGGTCCAGCCGCGAAGCAACGAGATCGGCACGGCGACCGTCTCCTTCGTCGGCCGCAAGGCCGCGAACGCCGCCCGCACGCATCTCGCGTCGCTGCTGGGCATGCCGCGGCTCTACGATCTCGACCGGCTCGATCTCGATGCCGCCAGCACGCTCGACGCACGGCTGCAACAGGCGGTGACCCGCGCCTTGCGCGAGATCTCCGATCCCAGCGCAGCCAAGGCCGTGGGGTTGATGGAGAAACGACTGCTCGCCGGCTCGGATCCTTCGAAGGTGATCTACAGCTTCACGCTGTACGAGAAGGCGGCCGGCGCCAACCTGGTGCGGGTGCAGACCGACAACTTTGACCAGCCCTTCGACATCAACGAAGGCACCAAACTCGACCTCGGCTCCACCGCCAAGCTGCGCGTGCTGGTGAGCTATCTCGAGATCATCGCCGGGCTGCACGCGCGCCTTTCGGCGCTGCCGCCCGAAGAGCTCGAGAGGCAGACGACCGCCAAGCAGGGCGCCATTGGGCGTTGGGCCGTCGACCATATGCGGAATGCCGAGGATCGCAGCCTGCGGCCGATGCTGGAAGCCGCACTGGAGCGCAAGTACTCGGCCAGTCCGGGCGAGCGCTTCTACACCGGTGGCGCCCTGCTCAGTTTCGAGAACTTCGACCGCACCGACAACGCACGCATCCTGACCGTGCGCGAAGCCCTCCAGCGCTCCGTCAACCTGGTGTTCATCCGGCTGATGCGCGACATCGTCCGGCACACCATGTTCAACATGCCCGGCTCGAGCGCCGCCCTGCTGGAGGACCCGAGCGACCCCAAGCGCCGCGAATACCTGGCGCGCTTCGCCGACCGCGAAGGGCGCGCGTTCATCACCCGCTTCTACGGCAAGTATCAGGGCCAGACGCCGGCCGACGCCGAGGCGCGGCTGCTCCAGAGCATCCGCCTGACCCCGCGCCGCCTGGGGCCGATCTTTCGTACGCTCGAGCCGAACGGGAGCCTCGAGCAGTTCCGGGGCTTCCTGCAACGCAGTCTGCCGGACGCCAACATTGCCCATGCCACCGTGTCGCGCCTCTACGAGGATTACGCTACCGAGCGCTTCGACCTCGCCGATCGCGGATACCTCGCCGGCGTGCATCCGCTGGAGCTTTGGCTCGTCGGCTTCCTGCGTCAACACCCGGGATCGACGCTGAACCAGGTGATCGAGGCCAGCGCTGAGGAGCGGCAGAACGTCTACCGCTGGCTGTTCAAGACGCGGCACAAGAACAGGCAGGACAACCGCATTCGCACCCTGATCGAGGTCGAGGCCTTCCTCGAGATCCACAAGATGTGGAAACGCCTCGGCTACCCGTTCGATTCGCTGGTGCCTTCTTACGCGACCGCACTCGGCAGTTCGGCCGACCGGCCGGCAGCGCTCGCCGAACTGATGGGGATCCTCGTCAACGACGGAGTGCTTCTGCCCACCTTGCGACTCGACCGCCTTGCTTTCGCGGTCGACACGCCGTACGAAACCCGACTCGCCTATAGCCCGCCTGGCGGGGAGCGCGTGCTGCCGCCCGAAGTCGCCCAAGTCGCGCGCGCGGCATTGGCGCAGGTGGTCGAAGGCGGCTCCGCCCAGCGCTTGCGCGGCGTGTTCACGCGCGAGGACGGCACACCCCTTACCATTGGCGGCAAGACCGGCACCGGCGACCATCGGTTCGAGTCCTACGGAAAGCGCGGCGTGCTCATTTCATCGCGCGTGGTAAGCCGCGCCGGCGCGTTTGTGTTCTATATCGGCGAGCGTCACTTCGGCGTCCTGACGGCCTACGTCAAGGGGCCGGACGCCGCAAACTACAAATTCACCAGTGCGCTGCCGACCCAAGTCCTCAAGGTCCTGGCGCCGACGCTGCTGGAGTCGGTAGGCAGGCGAGCGAAGATCGGGACGACGTGCGCGCCGGCCGCGCTCCACCCCGACCCGGGACCGCCCGCCGACCCATCGGGCCCGATGTCCGCTTCCGGGGATGCCGTGTGCCCGCTCGGGGTCGACTGCCGGCGTTGACGCGATTCGACCGAGCAGCCGCCAAATTACGGTGCTCCAAGCATGCGCCTGTCCAAATCCCGCCTCGTCGCCTGGCTGCAGTGCCCCAAACGGCTGTGGCTGCAACAGCACCGCCCGAGCTTGCGGCCCCCTCGGAGGCCGCGGCCAACCGGATGGCGCAGGGGCACAAGGTCGGTGCCGCCGCGCAGACGCTGTTCTGCGGCGGGGTTCTCATCGGGCACGTCGACAACCTCTCCGCCGCGCTGCGCGAAACCGAGGCGCTGCTCGCCATGCCCGGCGACGTGACGCTGTTCGAGGCCGCGTTGAAGGCGAGCGACATCCTGGTCCGTGCCGACGTCCTGGTCCGCGAGGATGGCGCCTGCCGGCTGATCGAAGTCAAGTCGTCGACCAAGGTCAAGGACTACCACGTGACCGACGCCGGCATCCAGACCTGGGTGGCGCGGGCGGCGGGGCTCACCGTCAGCGCGACCGAGCTCGCCCACGTCAACAACCAGTTCGTCTATCCCGGCGGACGAGGATTACCGCGGCTTGCTCACTCACGTCGACGTCTCGGCCGCGGTTGACCCGCTGCAGAGCCAGGTTCCCGCATGGATCGCCGATGCGAAGCGAGACCTGGCGGGGCCGGTGCCGGCGGTGGACGTCGGACCGCAGTGCACCGACCCGTTCGAGTGCGAGTTCCGCGGCCACTGCGCTCCGATCAGCGCCGAGTTTCCGGTGACGATCCTCCCCCACGGCGGCAAGCTCGCGCGGCAGTTGCACGACGAGGGCTATGCCGACCTGCGCGACGTGCCCGAGGAGCGCCTCACCAAGGCCGACCACCTGCGCGTCTGGCGGGCGAGCCGCTCGGGCGAGGCCGAGCTCTCTGCCGACGCTGCTGAGAGGCTCGCCGCCCTGCCCTGGCCGCGCTACTTCCTCGACTTCGAAACCGTCGGGCCCGCGGTGCCGCTGTGGCCAGGCACCCGCCCGTACCAGAAGATCCCGATGCAGTGGTCGTGTCACCGGCAGGATGCCGACGGCACTCTCGAACAACTGCCGCCGTTCCTGGCGAAGGGCGACACAGATCCACGCCGCCCCTTCGCCGCGGCGCTGATCGCCGCCATCGGTGACGACGGCCCCATCCTTGTCTACAACGCCACTTTCGAGCGCGGCGTCATCCTCGAGCTTGCCGCGGCCTTCCCCGATCTCGCGCCACGGCTGCAGGCGCTCGCCGACCGGCCTGTTCGACCTCCTGCCCTTCACCCGCGAGCACTACTACCACCCGGCGATGATGGGCAGCTGGTCGATCAAGGCCGTGCTGCCGACGATCGCGCCCGACCTCGACTACGCCAACCTCCACGACGTGCAGAGCGGCGAGATGGTGGAGCCGGTGTACTTCGAAATGATCGATCCGGCGACCAGCGCGGAACGCAGATCCGCGCTCCAGCGGGCGCTGCTCGTCTACTGCGAGCGGGATACGCTGGCGATGGTGCGGTTGGCGGCATTCCTCAGTGCTCCGCTACGAGCGCCGCGCTGAAACGCGCCGGCAACTTCGTCGCCCGGATCGCCGTTGGTACTTCCGCTCTCGTTGCACGGAGCCCGCCAGGACTCTAGACGGAAAGCAACGTCACAAGCCGTCGTTGTCGCCCAGCGCAAGCGCCCTTGAGATCATTCGCTTGACTTCGGATGATGCGTGCGTTGGCACGACCTCGACTTCCGGATGCTTGATTCGGAACACGCGGAATACCTCGTCGGCAAATGCCTGTCCGATCGTAGCGACGCCCGAGAAATCGAGCACGACCACCTTGAATCGATCGAACCTCGTCAACAGCCGCTTCGCCTGCGATCGCGAGACGAGGTTATCGTCACCGTAGCGCATCAGTCTGACCGGTACGACGGTCTTGGTGAAGCCGTAGTCGTCGTCGGACGTGAACTTGTCGAATACCTTCTTGAGGGTCCGAGCCGTATGGTTGTGAAGAACCATGCGCACCAGCGTCCCACCGCGGGCGGAGCTTGCCTGCAGAATCCAATCCTCCTCCTTCCCGTCGAAGTCATGGGAGTAGTAGACGTCCCCCGAGGCAATCACGAACTGGTCGAACATGCGTGAGGCGAAGAAGATCCCCTCACCTGAGTGATGGGCAGGGTCGGTGGTGAACTTCCCCTTTGCCAGCTCCATTACAGCGTGCCGCTCGTCCTCCAACGACAAGGCAGTCTGAATCTTCTTGAAGATTCCCAATCCGTCGTCGTAGATGTCGATCGTCGTGGACACAGCGGTCTTGGACAGCGAGATCGATACACTCTTTGCGCCTGAGTGGTCGATCACGTTGTTGAACATCTCCGTGAAGCCGTAGTGCCAAATGCTCAGCACGTTGTCAGGCAGTCGACCAAGCAGGGGGGCGACCTCTCCACGCCACACCGCATCCTCTGCGAGCGCGGGGACCATTTCATAGCGCTTGTTCCACTGCTCCAGCGGCGCCAGTGCATAGCGCTTGCTTCGCGTCTGGCCGCTCTCGGCCACCGCGCCTTCCACGATGAGACGATGGAGGTGCTTGTGCACAGCTTGCCGCGAACAGCCGAACTTCTCCGCGGTCCGGCGCACGATATCCGCCGGGTGATTCCCGATGTTCTCGATCAGGAACCTCCGAACCGGCTCTCCTCCCGAACGAATCTTGCTCACTATTTGTCAACCATAGTGACGATAATTGTCAACTTCTATCCCGCGATTGTCAACCGCGCGATAGCGCCTGGACGCCTTGCCTTGGCAACCTGGCGAAGGCAGTCGTCGAGCCGCCACCTTGGGTTGCGCGGGTAACGAGCACGTCTCGGCCCGTTCGGCACGTGCCGCCACGGGGCGATCAGCCTGCACCCGAACGTTCGCGTGGCCGCTCGTCGGCGCAGCGACGGTCGGCTCTTGTCGCAGCGGTCAAGCGCCTCCGAAGTACGTTCCTAGGGAAGCTCCGCGCTGGAGAGCCTCTGGACATAGCGCGCAACCAGGTCGACCTCGAGATTCACCGGCGCGCCGACGACGAGCGCGCCGAGCGTCGTCACCTGGAGCGTGTGGGGGATGAGATTCACGTGGAAGCGCCGCCCTTCGACGCCGTTGACGGTGAGGCTTACCCCCTGCACGGCAATCGAGCCTTTGGTCGCGATGAAGCGCGCAAGCGGCCCCGGCGCCTCGATCGTGAGTCGCCAGCTGCCGCCGGGATCACCGGCCACCGCGGCGAAGGCGACTACGTGCCCGACGCCGTCGACGTGCCCGGTCATCAGGTGCCCGCCCAGCCGGTCGGAGAGGCGCAACGCCTGCTCGAGGTTGACCTCGCCGGGCGCGCCGAGCCCGGCGGTGCAGCGGATCGTCTCGGCGGAGACGTCGAACAGCAGCTGCGGCCCGTCGGCCCCCTCCCTCTTCTCGACCACGGTCAGGCAGCAGCCGTTGACGGCGATGCTGTCGCCGATGCCGACGTCGGCGACGTCGAGCGCCCCCGGGCCGATCGCGAGCCGCAGCCCGTCGGGGCCCTGCCCCGCCGTGACGATCCGTCCCTTCGCCTGCACGATCCCGGTGAACATCGATTACTCCTCCCGTTGCACGCGGGCGATCACCCGCAGGTCGTCGCCGATCCGGGCGACGTCTTGAAAGCGCAGCCGCACCCCGTCGGCGAGTTGCCGCAATCCGGCGCCGAAGTTCGCCACTCCGCGGGCCGGATCCCCCAGCACCCGCGGCGCGAGGTACGCGACGATCTCGTCGACGAGCCCCGCGCGCAGCAGTGCGCCGTTGATGCCCGCGCCCGCCTCGACGTGGAGCTCGTTGACGCCGCGGCGGGCGAGTTCGGCGAGCAGTGCGGCGAGGTCGACGCGACCCGCGGCGTCGGGCAACGCAATCGCCTCGACCCCCGGCGGCCAAGCCGGGTTGCGGGCGCCGGCGGTGACGACCAGCGTGGATTCCCCCACCAGCACCTTCGCGCCAGGCGGCGTCGCGGCGGCGCGGTCGACGACCACGCGCAGCGGCTGGCGCGTCGCCGGCACCGCGCGCACGGTCAACTCGGGGTCGTCGGCGCGCACGGTGCCGATGCCGGTGAGGATCGCACAGGCGCGTGCACGGTAGCGGTGGCCATCCTCGCGCGCCGCCGCACCGGTGATCCACCTGCTCTCCCCGTTTGCGAGCGCCGTCCGTCCGTCGAGGCTCGACGCGATCTTGACCCGCACCCAGGGAACGCCACGGGTCACGCGGCTCACGAACCCGAGGTTGAGTTCGCGCGCCTCGTCCTCCAACACGCCCAGATCCGTCGCGATGCCGGCCGCGCGCAAGCGCTCGGCGCCATGCGCGGCCAGCGGGTTGGGATCGGCCATCGCGGCGACGACCCGCGCGACGCCCGCCGCGATGACCGCGTCGGTGCACGGCGGCGTCCGCCCCGTGTGGTTGCAGGGCTCGAGGGACACGTACAGCGTCGCCCCGGCCGCGCTCTCGCCGCGCGCGCGCATGTCGGCGAGCGCCGCGATCTCGGCGTGCGCCTCGCCGGCGCGAACGTGATAGCCCTCTCCGATGACGACCCCGTCGCGGGCGATCACGCAGCCGACGCGGGGATTGGGGCTGGTCGTCCAGAGTCCGCGCGCGGCCAGCACGAGCGCGCGCGCCATCAGCCTGCGATCCGCATCCCCGCGGTCCACGCCGCCCGCCGCGAAGTGCGTCACTTGCCGGGCGGCGCCGGCGGCGTCTCGACCTCCCGCAGCGCGTCGCGGAAATCCGAGACATCCTGAAAACTGCGGTACACCGATGCGAAGCGGATGTAGCCGACCTTGTCGAGGCGGTGGAGTTCCTGCATCACCATCTCGCCGATCTGCCGCGAGGGGATCTCCCGCTCGCCCAGCGCCAGCACCTGACCGACGATGCGGTCGACCGCCTTGTCGACGTCTTCGGTCGGCACCGGCCGCTTGTGCAACGCGCGCTGAAAGCCGTTGCGGATCTTGTCGGCGCTGAACTCCGCGCGCGTGCCGTCGGTCTTGACGACCTGCGGCAGCCGCAGCTCGACGGTTTCGTAGGTGGTGAAGCGCTTGTGGCAGCCAAGGCAGCGGCGGCGGCGGCGGATCGAGTCGCCAGCGTCCGAATCGCGCGAATCGATGACCTGGGTTTCAGTGCTGCCGCAGAAAGGGCACTTCATGGCAGGGGACAGAGGTCAGGGATCAGGAATAAGGAATCAGAGAGAACCAGAGCTCGCAATGCGTCGATCCGGCAGGAGACGGATGTCGCTGTGCTCGCGAGCGGCAAGGACCGTGCCGACCGCAGTCGCTGTTTCGGCAACGCGAAACCTGATACCCGATACCCGATACCCGATACCCGATACCCGCCTCGGTCCCCTGCTACCCGTAGACCGGGAACTTCCTGGTCAGCGCCGCCACACCGGTCGCCACCCTGGCGATCTTGCCGTCGTCGCCCGCCGCCTCGAGCACGTCGGCGATGAGGTGGCCAAGCTCCTCGCATTCCAGCTCGGTGAACCCGCGCGTGGTCACCGCCGGGCTGCCGATCCGGATGCCGGAGGTGACGAACGGCTTCTCCGGGTCGTTGGGAATCGCGTTCTTGTTGACCGTGATGTGCGCCTTGGCGAGCGCCGCCTCGGCGTCCTTGCCGGTGAGCTTCTTCGCCCGCAGGTCGACGAGGAAGAGGTGGCTGTCGGTGCCGCCCGAGACGATCCGCAGGCCGCGCTCCTGCAGCACCATGGCCAGCACCCGCGCGTTCTCGAGCACCTGTTCCTGATAGCGGCGGAAGTCCTTGCGCTGCGCCTCGCCGAACGCGACCGCCTTGGCGGCGATCACGTGCATCAGCGGCCCGCCCTGCAGGCCGGGGAACACCGCGGAATTGATCGCCTTTTCGTGCTCGACGCTGGTGAGGACGAGGCCGCCCCGCGGACCGCGCAGGGTCTTGTGCGTCGTGCTGGTGACGTAGTCGGCGATGCCGACCGGGCTCGGGTAGACGTCGGCCGCGACCAGCCCCGCGTAGTGCGCCATGTCGACCAAGAGCCTCGCGCCCACGCTGTCGGCGATGGCGCGAAAGCGCTTCCAGTCGATGACGCGCGAATACGCCGACGCGCCGGCGATCACGAGCTTCGGCCGGTGCTCCTGCGCAAGCCGCTGGGCGACGTCGTAGTCGATGCGCTCGGTGTCCGGATGGAGGCCGTAGGCGACGACGTTGAACCACTTGCCGCTCATGTTGACCGGCGAACCGTGGGTCAGGTGGCCGCCGTGCGGCAGGCTCATCCCGAGGATCGTGTCGCCGGGCTTCAGCGCGGCGAAGAACACCGCCTGGTTGGCCTGCGCGCCGGAATGGGGCTGCACGTTCGCCGCCTCGGCGCCGAAAAGCTGCTTCACGCGGTCGATGGCGAGCTGCTCGGCGACGTCGACGTGCTCGCAGCCGCCGTAGTAGCGCTTGCCAGGGTAGCCCTCCGCGTACTTGTTGGTGAGCTGCGAGCCCTGCGCCGCCAGGACCGCCGGGCTCGCGTAGTTCTCGGAGGCGATCAGCTCGATGTGGTCTTCCTGCCGGCGGTGCTCGGCGGCGATCGATGCCCAGAGCTCGGGGTCGGACTGGGCGAGCGTCAGCGATTGGCGGAACATGGGCGTTCTGTGGCGAGTGAGGAGGATCGGGCGAGTCGTCGGATTCTAGCACCCGACCTGCACCCCGCACGCACTTCGAGCGTGTCCGCACGCCGCCCGCGGCCGCGTCGGCCGCAGCGCTGGCGAACGCTCCCGCGCCCGTGGGGAGCGGCGCGCAGCGATCGTTTCCCGGTCTATAATCCCCCGGTTTGCTGGCCGGGGTCACGGCGCCGCGACAAGAGCAACGAACGCTCGGCATCGACACCGGCAATGTCTCCACATTGAGGAGGGGGTTCGTGAACGGTCTGCTATCCCTGTCGCGCGCCATCGACGCGATCAACGAGCGCATCGGCAAGACGGTCTACTGGCTGATCCTGGTCGCCGTGCTGGTGAGCGCCCTCAACGCCGTGGTCCGCAAGACCTTCAACATGAGCTCGAACGCCTTCCTCGAGGCGCAGTGGTACATGTTCTCGGCGGTGTTCCTGCTGTGCGCGCCGTACACGCTGCTGCGCAACGAGCACATCCGCATCGATGTCCTGGCGGGCAAGCTGTCGAAGCGCGCGCAGACCTGGATCGACGTGTTCGGCACGCTCTTCTTCCTGCTGCCGATGGCCGCGCTGATCCTGTGGTTGTCGTGGCCGGTGTTCGTGATGGCCTATGAACGGGGCGAAGTCTCGACCAACGCCGGCGGACTCATCATCTGGCCGGCGCGACTGCTGGTCCCGGTGGGCTTCTTCCTCCTGCATCCTGCAGGGCGTCTCCGAGCTCATCAAGCGCCTCGCGTTCCTGCAGGGCCTGATCCCCGACCCGACCGAGAAGGTGCTGTCGAAGAGCGCCGAGGAAGAGCTGGCCGAGGCGATCCGCCAGGCCCGGGGAGAGCAGGCATGACCGCGTTCCTCGCCGCCAACCTGGCGCCGCTCATGTTTGCGGCGCTGGTCGTCTTCCTGCTGCTCGGCTACCCCGTCGCCTTCGCGCTCGCCGCCAACGGCATCGTCTTCGGCCTCATCGGCATCGAGCTGGGATTGCTGCAGCCGTCGCTGTTCCAGGCGCTGCCCGAGCGGCTGTGGGGCGTGATGTCCAACGACACGCTGCTGGCGATCCCCTTCTTCACCTTCATGGGGCTGATCCTCGAGCGCAGCGGCATGGCCGAGGACCTGCTCGACACCGTCGGGCAGCTGTTCGGTCCCGTGCGCGGCGGTCTCGCGTACGCGGTGATCTTCGTCGGCGCGCTGCTGGCGGCGACCACCGGCGTCGTCGCGGCGTCGGTGATCTCGATGGGGCTCATCTCGCTGCCGATCATGCTGCGCTACGGCTACGACCGGCGGCTCGCAACGGGCGTGATCGCGGCGTCGGGCACGCTGGCGCAGATCATCCCGCCGTCGCTGGTGCTGATCATCATGGCCGACCAGCTCGGCAAGTCGGTCGGCGACATGTACGCCGGCGCGTTCATCCCCGGCTTCGTGCTGACCGGCCTGTACGCCGGCTATATCGTGCTGGTCTCGATCCTGCAACCCACGCGCGCGCCGGCGCTGCCGGCCGAGGCGCGCACGCTGACCGAGCCCGACGGCAGCGCACGGCAACCGTTCGCTGCTGGTGCTGCTCGCGATCTCGTGGGCGGTCGCGTTCGCGTTCGAGCGGTGGTACTACGCCGGCACGGACGCAGCGCTCGACGAGAAGATCATCGTCACGCTGTGCGTGGCCTTCGGCGTCGCTTTCCTGATCGCCAGCGCCAACCGGCTGTTGAAGCTGGGATTGCTGTCGAGGCTCGCCGAGCGCGTCACCTTCGTGCTGATCCCGCCGCTGGCGCTCATCTTCCTGGTGCTGGGCACGATCTTCCTCGGCATCGCCACGCCGACCGAGGGCGGCGCGATGGGCGCCACCGGCGCGCTGATCATGGCCCTCTCGCGCCGCCGCCTGACGTTCAGCCTCACCCGGCAGGCGATGGAGAGCACGGCCAAGCTGACCGCGTTCGTCGTGTTCATCCTGGTCGGCGCCCGGGTGTTCAGCCTCACGTTCTACGGCGTCGACGGCCACCGCTGGGTCGAGCACCTGCTGTCCGACCTCCCGGGCGGGCAGCTCGGCTTCCTGATCGTCGTCAACGTGCTCGTCTTCCTGCTCGCGTTCTTCCTCGACTTCTTCGAGCTCGCGTTCATCGTCGTCCCGCTGCTGGGGCCGGTCGCCGAGAAGCTCGGCATCGACCTCATCTGGTTCGGCGTGCTGCTGGCCGTCAACATGCAGACATCGTTCATGCACCCGCCGTTCGGCTTCGCGCTCTTCTACCTGCGCAGCGTCGCGCCGGCGAAGGAGTACGTCGACAAGCTCACCAAGAAACTGATGGCGCCGGTGACCACCGGCCAGATCTACTGGGGGGCGATCCCGTTCGTCGTCATCCAGTGCATCATGGTCGGCCTGGTGATTGCGTTCCCGCAGATGGTGATGGTGTACAAGGACGAGGGACCGAAGATCGACCCGGCGTCGATCCAGATCGAGATGACGCCGGACGCGCCGCCGGCGGCCGAGCAGGGACGCGCCGAGCGGGTTCGAACCGCCTCCAGGAGGGCAGGCGGCGCCCAAGGACGGCGCTGCGCCGGCGCCTGAAGCGTCGTCGCGCGACACCAATCCGTTCGCCGACTCGCCCGCACCGGCGCCCGCCGGTGCGCCACCCGCGCCGCCTCCGCCGCAGAAGTAGTCGATTCAGCGGTTCAGCGGCAGCGGCCCGGCGCCGCCGCGCGCCGCGACACGAGGGCGCACGTGCACATGAAGAAGAGCCCCGCGCGTGCGGGGCTTGTTCTTACGTGCGGACAGACTTCCCTGCAGCTGCCGACCTGCTTCGCGCGCAGGCGCCGAGCCGGCCGCGCGGGCTTGCCCGCGGCCGGGATGCCTCGCGCGCCGCTTACTTCTTCGCCGGCGCGGCCGGCGCCGCTGCGCCTGCCGCGCCGCTGCGAATCGCCGATTGCATGAAGCTGTCGAAGCGTCCTTCAGATACGCCGAACCAGCGGATCTGTTCGTCGCGGAACTTCTTCCACTCGGTGTAGATCTTCTTGAAGTTCTCGTTCTTGGCGGAGGTCTCCGTCGTAGACTTCCTCGGCCGCATTGTACGCCGCCTGCATGATCTCCTGCGGGAACGGCCGCAGCTGCACGCCATTGGCCAGCAGGCGCCGCAGCGCCCCGGGGTTGAGCGCGTCGTACTTGGCCTGCATGTCGACGTGGGCCTCGGCGCACGACGCTTCCAGCGCCGCCTGGTATTCCTTGGGCAGAGTCGCCCCACGCCTTCAGGTTGACGAAGACGTCGAGCTCGGGGCCGCCTTCCCACCAGCCGGGGTAGTAGTAGTACTTGGCGACCTTGTAGAAGCCGAGCTTCTCGTCGTCGTAGGGGCCGATCCACTCGGCCCCGTCGATCGTGCCCTTCTCGAGCGACGGGTAGATGTCGCCGCCGGCGATCTGCTGCGGCACGAGTCCCAGCTTCGAGAGCACGACCCCGGCGAAGCCGCCGATGCGCATCTTGAGGCCCTTCATGTCGGCAACGGTCTTCACTTCCTTGCGGAACCAGCCGCCCATCTGTGCCCCGGTGTTTCCGGCAGGGAAGCTGATGATGTTGTACTTCTTCAGGAAGTCGCGGTAGAGCTGGAGGCCGCCGCCGTGGTACATCCAGGCCGTCTGCTGCCGGGAGTTCATGCCGAACGGAATCGCGCAGCCGAAGGCGAACGTCGGATCCTTGCCGAAGAAGTAGTACGGCGCCGTGTGGCAGGCCTGGACGGTGCCGTTCTCTACCGCTTCCATCGCCTGCAGGCCGGGAACGATTTCGCCGGCAGCGAACACCTGGATCTGGAACTTGCCGCCGGTGAGCGTCGCGACGCGCTTGGACATGACCTCGGCGCCACCGTAGATCGTGTCCAGGCTCTTGGGAAAGCTGGACTGCAGGCGCCATTTGACTTCGGGCAGGCCCTGTGCGATCGCCGGCGCGGCCACCGCACCGGCGGCCACACCCACCCCCGCTTTCTTCAGAAACGAACGACGCTCCATCGTTACCTCCTGGTTGTAGTTGACGTCGGCCTTGCCGACGGCTGCCGAAAAGCCGGCGCTTTGGCGCGTTTTCACAGGGCGCAACCCTGCCCTGCGCATGACCATGCGGCATTCTATACGGATTGCACACGCGGTGTGGTCGCCGTCCCGCCGCCGGCCGCGGTCGGGACCTGGGTCGTCGCGGCGAGCCGGGCAGGCGAACGAAATCGGCCGGGCACGGCTTCGAGGTGCATGGCGCGGCACCCCGTCACGAGGCATCGGGGATTGCTGGGCGGTTCGTTCACCGGCGCAGCAGACGAACCCTGCGTCCGACGGCTCCCGGAACGCGGGGACCCCGACGCGGAACTTCGATACGGGTCAGCGGCGTCAGCTTGCGGACCGCGGAGAAGAGCGTCCACGCCCAGCCGGCCTGCCGTTCCATGGTCTGGGTGAAACGGATCAGATACCGGGCATTGCCGGTGTCGAGCTCGACCATCGTGCCGGTCGCGAAGCGCTCGTCCGGGCCGATCAGGCTGCGCTGGGACACCTGCCGATTCTCGGGATGTGCTGGAAGGTAGACGCCGAAGAACGGCCGATCGTCGCCCGACCGGCCCGCATCCGTCGGAGTCACCCAGCTGCGCAGCAGCACCCGGACCAGACGCCGGGCAATGATCTCGATGCCGACCGTGACCTCGTCGACCTGGTGCCGCTGCATCCGCCGGACGACGGCGAGCACCCAAGTCTCGTTCTCCCGCATCGCGAGCAGTTCGCCCAGCCGCGCCGGCGCCTCGCTCGACGCGCAGGCGAGGCGGCAACCCGTTTCGCTGCGCTCGACCATCCGCCACATGCTCCCCCGCACCCTTCGCGTCGCCGCTTCGGGGTCGGCGTCCGGGTTCATCATCTGTGTGATCTCGTCGAAGCTCGCGCTGACGCCCGGTGTTCGCGCGGCGTCGGGCAGCCGATCGATCTCGGCGATGGCGCGGGTCACCGCGGTGAGGCCGGTGACCACCCGGACCTCGGTTTCGGTCGCGAAGCGCGCCGCACGCGGCGCCTGGGCGATCGCCTCCGGGCCGTACAGCGAGGCTAAGCGCATCAGCAGCAGCCGCTGTTCGCGCACCGGCAGCTCGTCGGGCTTCACCGCCCCCTCGTCCTGGTCGGGGAGCCAGCGCATCCGCTCGACCACGCGGCTGTAGATCGGACCGGTGTCGAGGAACAGGATGCGCCCGCCCGTCGACGGCTTCTCCTGCCGGCGCAGCCCGCGCGTGCCGGTCAGGTCGACGTAGAAGTTGGCGCCGGTTCCCGGCGGCGGAACCAGCGTCAGCGACGGCGACCAATCCTCGAGCTGCCGGCAAACCCATTCGACCTGGTCGGGCGTGAAATTGCCGGAGTCGAGGCGCATCAGCAGCAGCGTCTGCAGGTAGACGTGCTCGACGCACACGCCGGGGCGGGCGAATGCGCCGGCACCGAGCACCAGCTGCTCGCGCTGCCAGCCGCGCATCCGGGCGAATTCGTAGAACTCGTGGAACTCGCGCCATTGCGCCGGGATCCAGTGCCCGTAGCGAAAGAGCCGGAACTTGCCGTCGATGCCCTTGAAGTGCGCGAGCCGCACGAGCACCCAGGGCAGTACCGCGCGCCATTGCTTGGCGTCGGCGTGGGGATACCCGGCCTTGAGGCAAACCCCGTACGCCGTCGAAAACGCCTTGACGAGGTCGAATACCGCATGCCAGAGCCGGGACTCGATCGCCGAGCTCTTCTGGTAGTTCGCCGTGTACTGTGCGGTGAGCTGGGCAACGACGGGCTCGAGCCGCGCATCGACCTTGAGCAGCGCCTCGGCCTGCGCCGCATTGATGTCGGTGCGCACGCCCGGAAAGGCGGTGACGAGATCCAGCGCTTCCTTCTGCACCGCCATGAGGTCGGACGATGGCAGGGCCGCGATCCATTGCTCGGCGTTCGTCGCGTTGCGCAACGGATCGTTGAGCGAGCGCAACCAGTTGAGTGCGGGCTGGAGCATGGGGGCGTCCCCTGACGGGTCGAGCGGCTCTACCTGCCGGCCACCATCATGCCACCAATCAGGATCGAGCCGACGTGACGCGAGCCGCGCCGGTCGACGTCACTGCCAACGGCGACGATGTCGCGGTACATGTTCTTCAGGTTGCCGGCGATCGTGATCTCCTCCACCGGATGGGCGATCTCCCCGCCCTCGACCCAGAAGCCCGCGGCGCCGCGCGAGAAATCGCCGGTGACCGGATTGACGCCCTGGCCGAGCTGCTCGGTGACGAGCAGGCCGCGGCCCATCCGGCGCAGCAGCGCGGGGAGGTCGTCGCTGCCGTGGGAGACGACGAGATTGTGGCTGCCGCCGGCGTTCCCGGTCGACTCGAGCCCAAGCTTGCGCGCCGAGTAACTGCCGAGGAAATAGCCCCGGACCACACCGTCGCGGACGACGTCGCGCGGGGCGGTCGCCACCCCCTCGTTGTCGAAGGGGGCGCTGCCGCGTCCGCGCAGCACGTGCGGCTCCTCGCGGATCGACACCAGCGGCGCAAATACCGCCTGCCCCAGCGAGCCGGGCAGGAACGACGACTTGCGGTACAGCGCCCCCCCGGAGACGGCGGCGACGAAGAACCCGATGAGGTCGCCCGCCTCCGGCGCCTCGAACAGCACCGGGCACTCGATCGTCCCGAGCCGCCGCGCGTGGAGCCGGCGCGCTGCGCGCTGGCCCGCCATCCGCCCGACGCTCGCCGCCGATTCGAGATCGGACGGTGCGCGCGCGGCGGTGTACCAGTAATCGCGCTGCATCCCGCCATCGTCCTCGCCGATGACCGAGCAATCGATGTGGTGGCGCGAACTGCGGTAGCCGGCGCAGAAGCCGAGCGTGTTGGCGTAGACGAACTCGCCTTCGTTGCAGGCCACCGTCGAGCCCTCGCTGTTGGTGAGCCTGCGGTCGACCGCGAGCGCCGCGGCCTCCGCCTCGCGCCCAAGTTCGATTGCCCCGTCGACCGCCAGTTCCCAGGGGTGATAGAGGTCGAGGTCGGGAATGCTCCGCGCAAGGCGGGCCGGATCGGCCAGACCCGACGCCGGATCCTCTGCCGTGTACCGCGCGATCGCCAGCGCCTTGTCGACCGTCGCCCGGATCGCTTCGTCCGAGAAGTCCGCGCTGCTCGCGTGTCCGCGCCGCTGGCCGAGATAGACGGTCACGCTGATGCTCTTGTCCCGGTTGTAGGCGATCGTCTCGACCTCGGCGCGGCGCACCGTGACGCTCTGCCCCACGGCCTGGGACACCTCCGTCTCGGCGGCCGTTGCCCCGCCCTTGCCGGCCGCGGCGAGCACGGCGGACGCGACGCGAACGAGTTCCTCGGTCGGCAGCGGAAAACGATCGGCAGCAGAAGGCAACGAAGACATCGTGGTCCTGGGCAAAGCCGCAACGGCAGGCGATACACGGAAGACGGTCACGGTCGCGGATCGCGGCGCGCGAAGCCCACCGGCCGACCTGCCGCCCGCGGCAACCGGGGAACTCTCGGTTATCATAACAAACCCCGCTGCCGCGACCCCATCTGCCCGCCGGCGTTCCCCGTTCCGATGGCGCCCACCGACGGACCGCCTCTCATCCGCCGCCGCCGTGCGAGCGAGGGGTCCGGCCGCGCCGTGCCCGAGACCAACGCCGACGCGCCGTCGAAGACCCGGCGCAAGGCCGCGATGCACGCGCTTCAGGACCTGGGCACGGCGTTGGTCGCGCTGGACGAGGGACGCTTCGCGCAGCTCGCCGCCGAAGCCGCACTCCCGGAGCGCCTGGTCGACGCCGTGGTCGCGGCGCGCGGTATCACCGCCTGGGGCGGGCGCAAGCGGCAGCTGCAGTTCATCGGCCGCCTGATGCGCGATGTCGACCCGGCGCCGATCGAGCAACGGCTCGACGCCTGGGCGCGTGGAAGTGCGATCGGCAGCGCGCGGCAGCACGCACTGGAACGCTGGCGCGAACGCCTGCTCGCCGACGCGCAGGCCCTCGACGCGCTCGCCGCGCAATGCCCGACGCTGGACCGGCCGCGCTTGCGCGCGTTGATCGCGAAGGCCCGCAACGAACGCGCCCGGGCGGGGCCACCGCACGCGTTCCGCGAGCTCTTCCGCGAGTTGAAGGCGCTCGTCCCTCCCGACCCGTGACCCCCGCTTGAAGGCACGCCCCATGTCCACTGCCGAGCCGCTGCTGATCGGCCTCGTCTCCGTCTCGGACCGCGCTTCCTCGGGCGTGTACGAGGATCGGGGCATTCCCGGGCTCGTCGAATGGTTTACCGCGGCCTTGCGCTCGCCCTGGCGCATGGAGACCCGGCTCATTCCCGACGAGCAGCGCGAGATCGAGCGCACGCTCATCGAACTCGTCGACGTCGTCGGCTGCGCGCTGGTGCTCACGACGGGCGGCACCGGGCCCGCGCCGCGCGACGTGACGCCGGAAGCAACACTCGCCGTCGCCCACAAGGTGCTGCCGGGCTTTGGCGAGCAGATGCGCCAGGTCAGCCTCAAGTACGTGCCGACCGCGATCCTGTCGCGGCAGGTCGGCGTCGTGCGCCGTCGGTCGCTGATTCTCAACCTTCCCGGCCAGCCCAAGGCGATCAAGGAAACGCTCGACGGCGTGTTCCCGGCCGTGCCCTACTGCATCGACCTCATCGGCGGCCCGACCATCGAGACCGACCCGGCGATCTGCAAGACGTTCCGGCCGAAGTCGGCGCAGCCCCCGATCGCGTCCGGGACGGCGTGAGACGCGCGAGCGCGGCGGCGGAGCACTGATCCTCGGCGCGGTGATCCTGCTCGCGCGTGCGCCGCTACGCCGCTGACGCACCGCTGCCGGGTGCCGCGCCTTCGTCCCGCGCCGCGGCACGCAGCGCCGGGTTCTGGCCGAAGAACTGCGCGTAGAGCTCGTACAACCCGCGATACTCGCCGCGAAAGCACAGCGGGTCGACGAAGAACAGCTCGGCGAGGACGGCGAAGAACTCGGCCGGGCTCTCCGCGGCGTAGGGATCGATCTGCGTGTGCCGCCCCAGCGCGACGCGGGCAGAGAAATGCGTGTAGGCGGCGCCGAACGTTTCCGCCCAGGCCCGCGGCGAGATCCCTGGTGGCAGCGGCGGGCAGCCGTTGGCCTCGCCGCTGCGCATGTCGAGCTTGTGCGCGAACTCGTGGATCACGAGGTTCATGCCGGCGGCTTCCCAGTCCGCGCTCGCGGCGACGTCCGGCCAGGACAGGATCACCGGGCCGCGCGGCATCGCCTCGCCGGCCAGCGGGCCTTCCTGCCGATGAACCACGCCGGCCTCGTCCTCGTACTCCCAGCCGGGGAAGAACTGGTCCGGATACACGATCACGCCCTCGAAGTCGTCGTACCACCCAAGATCGAGGTTGAGGATCAGCACGCAGGCCTCGATGGCGATGATCACCCGCTGCAGCGGCGTCACCTGGTGGCCGCGCGCGCCGACGATCGTCTTGGCGTCGAGGAACAGCACGACCAGCGTCCGCAGGCGCGCGCGCTCGTCCGCGCCGTACAGCGACAGGAAGGGCAGCGCAGCGCAGGCCTCGCGCCACAGCGGCTCGGGGATCTCCGCGCGCTTGAGCACGCGGTCGCGACGCCAGCGGCGCAGGGCTTCGAACACGGTCACGCGCAGCCGTGGTCAGGGCGGGTCGATGCCCGGGGCATCGCCCGCCGGCGGCGGCACGCCGCCGATGAGCCGCGACGCCTCGTGCTCCGGCAACGACTCGACCTCGCGCAGGTGCCGCTCGATCGCGCGCGTGCGCACGCCCGCGTCCTCGATCGTCCGGCTCGCCTGGTCGATCTTGTCCTTGGTCTTCGCCAGCACGTCGCCGAAACGATGGAACTCGGTCTTGACGGCGCCCAGGATCTTCCACACTTCGCTGGAGCGCTGCTCGATCGCCAGCGTGCGGAAGCCCATCTGCAGGCTGTTGAGCAGCGCCGCGAGGTTCATCGGGCCGCAGAGCAGCACCCGCTGCTCGCGCTGCAGCGCGTCGGCGACGCCGGGGCGCGCCATCATCTCGGCGTACAGCCCCTCGGTCGGCACGAACAGGATCGCGAAGTCGGTCGTGTGCGGCGGCTCGACGTACTTGTCGCGGATCTTCCTCGCCTCCCCCCGGAAGAACTCGTCGAGCGCCTTGCGGCTCGCGTCGGCCGCCGGCACGTCGGCGCACTCCAGCGCGTCCTGCAGCCGCTGCCAATGGTCCAGCGGGAACTTGGCGTCGATCGGCAGCCAGCAGGGGCTGCCGTCGCCGGCCTTGCCGGGGAGGCGGATCGCGAACTCGACACGCTCGGCGCTGCCCGGGCGCGTCGCGACGTTGGCCGCGTACTGCGCCGGAGTCAACATCTCGGCGAGCAGCGTGGCGAGCTGGACCTCGCCCCAGCCGCCGCGCGTCTTCACGTTGGCCAGCACCCGCTTCAGGTCCCCGACGCCCGCGGCGAGCGCGTGCATCTCGCCCAGGCCCTTGTGCACCTGTTCCAGCCGGTCGGAAACCTGCTTGAACGACGCGCCGAGACGCTGCTCCAGCGTCGCCTGCAGCTTCTCGTCGACCGTCGCGCGCATCTCGTCGAGCTTGCCTGCGCTCTCGCGGCGCAGCACGTCGAGCCGCTGCTCCACGGTGGCGCGAACCGCCTCCAGGCGTGCCTCGTTGCTGCGCGTGAGTTCGGCGAGGCGCTCGCCGAAGCGCTGCAGCTCATCGCCCTGCGCCGACCCCATCCCGGCCAGCTGCTGCTGCATCGCCTGCGCGAACCGCGCGAGGTTGGCCGCGAGCTCGGCGCGCGCGGCGGCGGCCGCCGCCGCGTTCTCGCCGCGCGCAGTCGCCAGGTCGCCGCGCACGTCGCGCTCGAGGTTTGCGGCCAGCGCGGCGAGCGCCTCGACCCGGACGCGCAGCTCCGCAGCCGCGGCGTCGCGCGCCGCGACGAGCGCCCCCAAACGCACCCAGGCGAGCGCCACCAGCACCGCCAGCACGACGAGGCCGGCGAGCGCGGCGGGGAGCAGCAGCGACGATTCGACCATGGCGCGGCGAGTTTACATCGCGGCGACCGGGGTCCCGGTTCGCAGCGGGCGCCTCGGGGCCCCGCGCGCCGCCGGCTACGCCGCCTCGCGCGACGCCTTCTTGCGCTCATGCTCCTTGAGGTGGCGCTTGCGGATGCGGATCGACTGCGGTGTGACCTCGACCAGCTCGTCGTCGGCGATGAACTCGACGGCGTACTCGAGGGTGAGCGGGATCGGCGGCGTCAGGCGCACCGCTTCGTCGGTGCCCGACGCGCGCACGTTGGTGAGCTGCTTGCCCTTGATCGGGTTGACGACGAGGTCGTTGTCGCGGCTGTGGATGCCGATCACCATGCCTTCGTAGAGTGCCTCGCCCGGCGCGACGAACATCCGCCCGCGGTCCTGCAGCTTCCACAGCGCGTAGGCGACCGCCTCGCCGTCCTCCTGCGAGACGAGCACGCCGTTGCGCCGGTCCGGGATGTCGCCCTTGACCGGCGCGTAGCCGTCGAACACGTGGCTCATGAGCCCGGTGCCGCGGGTGAGGTTCATGAACTCGCCCTGGAAGCCGATCAGGCCCCGCGCCGGGATCCGGTAGTCGAGCCGGGTGCGCCCGCGCGCATCCGACGCCATGTCGACGAGCTCGCCGCGCCGCGGCCCGAGCGCCTCCATCACCGCGCCCTGGTGCTGCTCCTCGACGTCGACGGTGAGCGCCTCGAAGGGCTCGCAGCTGACCCCGTCGACGTCCCTGAGCACGACCCGCGGCCGCGACACCGCGAGCTCGAAGCCCTCGCGCCGCATGTTCTCGATCAGGATCGTGAGGTGCAGCTCCCCCCGGCCCGACACCAGGAACGCGTCGGTGTCGCCGGTTTCGTCGACGCGCAGCGCCATGTTGGTGAGGAGCTCCTTGGCCAGGCGGTCGCGCAGGTTGCGCGAGGTGACGTACTTGCCTTCGCGGCCGGCGAGCGGCGAGGTGTTGACCTGGAAGTACATGGACAGCGTCGGCTGGTCGACCAGGATCGGCGGCAGCGCCTCGGGCGCCTCGGGCGCGGCCAGCGTCGTGCCGATCGCGAGCGTGTCGACGCCGGTGACCAGCACGATGTCGCCCGCGTTGGCCACGGCGATGGGGGTCCGTTCCATTCCGGAGAAGGCGAACAGCGGGCCAATCCTGCCCTTCGCGGGCACCTGCCCTTCGGCGAGCGGGCCGCCGAGGATGGCGACCTCCTGCCCGGCCACCAGCCTTCCGCGCCGGATCCGGCCGATGCCCAGCCGGCCGACGTAGCTCGAATAGTCGAGCGCGCTCACCTGGAACTGCAGCGGCGCGTCGACATCGGTGACCGGCGGCGGCACGCTGGCGAGGATCGTCTCGAACAGCGGCCGCATGTCGGCGTCGGCCCCGGGCAGGTGCGCCTTGGCGACGGCGACGTCGAGCGTCGCCCAGCCGTTCAGCGCCGAGGCGTAGACGACCGGGAAGTCGAGCTGGTGGTCGTTGGCGCCCAGCTTGTCGAAGAGCTCGAAGGTCTGGTTGACGACCCACTCCGGACGCGAGCCGGTGCGGTCGACCTTGTTGACGACGACGATCGGCTGCAGGCCCAGTTGCAGCGCCTTCATGGTGACGAACCGGGTCTGCGGCATCGGACCCTCGACCGCGTCGACCAGGAGCAGCACGCCGTCGACCATGCCCAGCACGCGCTCGACCTCGCCACCGAAGTCCGCGTGGCCCGGCGTGTCGACGATGTTGATCTTGGTGTCGCCGTAGGTGACCGAGCAGTTCTTGGCCAGGATCGTGATCCCGCGCTCGCGCTCGAGGTCGTTGCTGTCCATCATCCGCTCGCCGACGTGCTGGTGCTTGGCGAAGGTCCCCGCCTGCACCAGCAACTTGTCGACGAGCGTCGTCTTGCCGTGGTCGACGTGGGCGATGATGGCGATGTTGCGCAAGGCGGCAGGGCGGATGGACATGATGACCGGGGTGGGTGGCTGGGAAGGCGCGCCCCGCACCGCGGACGCTTTTTTCCCGTGGCAGGGCAACCAGAAATGATACCCCGATTCGCCCCGAGGGCGCCAGAAAATTTTGCAAAATCCGAAACTTAGGCTATAGTGATCGAACGGGCGGCCGTTCCGGTCACCGCCCGACCCGCGACAGCCCGAGCGTCGAAGCGCGCGCCGCCACCGCTCCCCGTCGCCCCATTTCATTTCGTGTCGTCCGCAGCCTGGGCCGGAAACCCCACAGGGGTTGGGCCGCGTCCAGGAGTCGCACCCATGCATGCAACGAGCTTCGACGAGCTCGGTTTGCGGCCCGAGTTGTTGCGGGCCGTGGCCGAGGCCGGCTATACCATCCCTACCCCGATTCAGGCGCAGGCGATCCCGGTGATCCTGGCCGGACGCGACGTCATGGGCGGCGCGCAGACCGGCACCGGCAAGACCGCGGGCTTTGCCCTGCCGATCCTGCAGAAGCTCATTCCCTTCGCCAACTCCAGCCCGTCGCCGGCGCGCCACCCCGTGCGGGCGCTGATCCTCACCCCGACGCGCGAGCTTGCGATCCAGGTCGAGGAAGCCGTACGGTCCTACGGCAAGCACACGAACCTGCGCTCGACGGTCGTCTACGGCGGCGTCGACATCAGGCAGCAGTTGCCGATCGTGCGCGCGGGCGTCGAGATCCTGGTCGCGACCCCCGGCCGGCTGCTCGACCACATCGAGCACAAGAGCGTCTACCTCGGGCAGGTCGAAGTGTTCGTCCTCGACGAGGCCGACCGCATGCTCGACATGGGGTTCATCCCCGACATCAAGCGGATCATGGCGCTGCTGCCCGCCGCGGCCAAGCGGCAGAACCTGCTGTTCTCGGCGACCTTCAACGGCGAGATCAAGAAGCTCGCCGACGCGTTGCTCAACGCCCCGCAGCTCATCGAGGTCGCCAAGCGCAACACCGCCGCCGAAACCGTCGCGCAGAGTGCCTACCGGGTCGCGAGCGAGTCCAAGCGCGCGCTGCTCGAGCACCTCGTGCGCTCGCGCAACCTCAACCAGGTGCTGTGCTTCGTGCGGACCAAGCACGGCGCGTCGCGGCTCGCCCGCGCACTGGAGAAGGACGGCCTCGTCACCTCGGCGATCCACGGCGACAAGGACCAGAAGGCGCGGCTCGAGGCGCTCGAGGCGTTCAAGGAAGGCAAGCTCCAGGTGCTCGTCGCCACCGACGTCGCCGCCCGCGGCCTCGACATCGACGACCTGCCGCTGGTCGTCAACTTCGAACTGCCCTACGTTCCCGAGGATTACATCCACCGTATCGGCCGCACCGGACGGGCCGGAGCGTCGGGCCAGGCGATCTCGTTCGTGGCACCCGACGAAGAACGGTTCCTGGCCGAGATCGAGCGCCTGCTCAAGAAGCCGGTGCCCGTCGTCGTTGCCGAGGGTTTCGACCCCGCGGCCGGCCACCGGCGCGAGCGTCCCGAGCGCACCGAGCGCCCCGCCCGCGGCGAACGCGGCGAACGCGCCGCGCGCCCGGCACGCGCGCCGCGCGAAGGATCGCGCCCAGAACGCGCGCCGCGGGAGGATCCGCGCGTCGAGCGGGAGCGCGCCTACGCGCTCAACCCCGACCAGCCGACGCGCCGACCGCGGTGCGCACGCCGTGGCGCGGGACCCGGTCGGCCCGGTACGTCCCGGATTCGGCCACGGCCGGCCGGTCCCGGCGTTGCTCATGAAGCGGCCTGCAGCGCCCGTCGAAGCCCCGTCCGTCGAGCCCGACCGCGCCTGAATCCGCGGCGTTCGCCGACTTCGCGCGGCCCGTGGCTGCGCGCCGCGCGTCGCTTTCGGCCCCGTCCCAAACGTGCCCGCGCCAACTCCGCACGCCTTGACCCCGGTGCTCGCCGTCGCCGGGCTCACGGTGTCGTTCGCGACGACCGAGCGCACCGTCGAGGCGGTCCGCGGCGTCGGCTTTTCGGTCCGCGGCGGCGAGACCGTCGCGATCGTCGGCGAGTCGGGGTCGGGCAAGTCGGTCACGGCACTGTCGATCATGCGCCTCGTCGAACACGGCGGAGGCCGCATCACCCGCGGCCGGATCGAGTTCGCGCGGGCCGACGGCAGCCGGGTCGACCTCGCCCGCGCCGACCGCGCGACCATGCGCGCGATCCGCGGATCCGAGATCGCGATGATCTTCCAGGAGCCGATGACCTCGCTCAACCCGGTGTTCACCGCCGGCGAGCAGATCGCCGAGTCGGTGCGGCTGCACCAGGGCAAGCGCCGCGCAGCCGCGCTCGCCGAGGCGCTGCGGATGCTCGAACTCGTGCGCATCCCGGAGGCCGCGCACGTGCTGCACCGCTATCCGCACCAGCTCTCCGGCGGCATGCGTCAGCGGGTCATGATCGCCATGGCGCTTGCCTGCCGGCCGCGCCTGTTGATCGCCGACGAGCCGTCGACCGCGCTCGACGTCACGATCCAGGCGCAGATCCTGGCGCTCATCCGCCTGCTGCAGGACGAGCTCGGCATGGCCGTCGTCTTCATCACCCACGACATGGGCGTCGTCGCCGAGGTCGCCGACCGGGTGGTCGTGATGTGGCAGGGCGAGAAGGTGGAGGAGGAATCGGTCGACGCGCTGTTCGCCGCACCGCGGCATCGGTACACGCGCGCGCTGCTGTCCGCCGTCCCGCGGCTGGGGTCGATGGAGGGCACCGATGCACCGGCGCGCTTCCCGCTGATCGGCGTCGAGACGGCCGCCGCGCCCGCGCCTGTTGCGCCACCGGCCGGCGTCCCGCCGCCGACACGGGAGCGACGGCCGCGCGTGCCGCTGCTGCGCGTGCGCGGCCTCACGACGCGCTTCGACGTGCGCGCCGGCGTGCTGAACCGCGTGCGCCGGCGCGTCCACGCCGTCGAGCAGGTGAGCTTCGACCTCGCCGCCGGCGAGACGCTGGGTCTCGTCGGCGAATCGGGTTGCGGCAAGTCGACGACGGGCCGCGCGCTCTTGCGCCTGGTCGACATCGCCGGCGGCAGCGTCGAGTTCGACGGGCGGGACATTGCCAGGCTGCCGGCGGCGCAGGTGCGGCCGGTGCGCCGCGACATCCAGATGATCTTCCAGGACCCGTTCGCCTCGCTCGACCCGCGACTCACCGTCGGCTTCTCGATCGCCGAGCCGCTGTACGTCCACGGCATCGCGAGCGGCAGCGCCGCGCAGGATCGGGTCGCCTGGCTGCTCGAGCACGTCGGCCTCTCCCCCGACCACGCACAGCGCTACCCGCACGAGTTCTCCGGGGGACAGCGCCAGCGGATCGCGATCGCGCGGGCGCTGGCCCTCAATCCGAAGATCATCGTCGCCGACGAGGCGGTGTCGGCGCTCGACGTGTCGATCCGGGCGCAGATCGTCAACCTGCTCATCGACCTGCAGGACGAGTTCGGCCTGTCGTTCCTGTTCATCTCGCACGACATGGCGGTGATCGAGCGGGTGAGCCATCGCGTCGCCGTCATGTACCTGGGCCAGATCGTCGAGATCGGGCCGCGCCGCGCGGTGTTCGAGAACCCGCAACACCCGTACACGCGCCGGCTGCTGGCGGCCGTGCCGGTGGCCGACCCCACCCGCCGCCGGCCGCAAAGGGAGTTATCATCGGCCGAGATCGAGAGCCCCATCCGCGACATCGGCGACGATCCGGTGATCCTGCCGCTGCGCGAAGTCGGCCCGGGCCACTTCGTGGCCGAGTCCCGGGTTGCCGGATCCGCCTGACGAGCGCCGCCGGCGCAACGCCCACCACACCGCTTCACTTTCGCACCCCGCAGGAGTACCGACGATGAAAACGCTGTTCCGCTCTGCCCTCATTGGCGCCGTGGCCCTCGCCGCCCTGGCCGCCGGTCCGACCCACGCGGCCAAGGACGTGGTCTTCGCCGTCGCCTCGACGTTCACGACCACCGATCCCTACGACGCCAACGACACGCTGACGCAGGCGATGGCCAAGTCGTTCTACCAGGGGCTCTACGGCTTCGACAAGGACATGAAGATGATTCCGGTCCTGGCCGAGAGCTACGACGTCAGCAAGGACGGCCTCGTCTACACGTTCAAGCTGCGCCGCGGCGTCAAGTTCCACGACGGCACCGACTTCAAGGCCGACGCCGTCAAGGCGAACTTCGACCGGGTGACCAACCCCGACAACAAGCTCAAGCGCTATGGCCTCTACAACAACATCGCCAAGACCGAGGTCGTCGACGACTACACGGCGCGCATCACGCTGAAGACGCCGTTCTCGCCTTTCATCAACCAGATCGCGCATCCGTCCGGCGTGATGATTAGCCCGACCGCATTGCAGAAGTACGGCAAGGACATCGCCTTCAACCCGGTGGGCACCGGACCTTTCAAGTTCGTCGAGTGGAAGCAGACCGACTACCTCAAGGTCGCGAAGTTCGACGGCTACTGGAAGAAGGGCCTGCCAAAGGTCGACACCCTCACCTGGAAGCCGGTGATCGACAACAACTCGCGCAGCGCGGTGATGCAGACGGGCGAGGCGCACTTCACGTTCCCGGTCCCCTACGAGCAGGTCGATACGCTGAGGGCCAAGGCCGATCTCGAGGTCGTCGCCGCGCCGTCGATCGTCCACCGCTACATGTCGATGAACATGCAGCAGAAGCCGTTCGACAACCCCAAGGTGCGGCAGGCGATCAACTACGCGATCAACAAGGAAGCTCTCGCCAAGGTCGCGTTCAACGGCTACGCATTCCCTGCCGAGGGCTCGACGCCGCAGGGTGTCGAGTACCACGTCAAGACCGGCCCGTGGCCGTACGACGTCGCCCGCGCCAAGGCGCTGCTGGCCGAGGCCGGCTACCCGAACGGCTTCGAGACCGAGCTCTGGTCCGCGTACAACCACAGCACCGGGCAGAAGGTGATCCAGTTCCTGCAGCAGCAGTTGGCACAGGTCGGCATCAAGGCCAAGATCCTGGCGCTCGAAGCCGGGCAGCGGGTCGAGAAGGTCGAGAGCTGGCCGGACGCCGCGACCGCGCCGGTCCGCCTCCTCTACATCGGCTGGTCGAGCTCGACCGGCGAGGCCGACTGGGCGCTGCGCCCGCTGCTGGCGTCGGAATCGGTGCCGCCGCGCCTGTACAACACCGCGTACTACAAGAGCCCGAAGGTCGACGCCGCGATCAAGGGTGCGCAGCTCACCACCGACTCGGCCGAGAAGGCGAAGCTCTACAAGGAGGCGCAGGACGAGATCTGGAAGGATGCGCCCTGGGCCTTCCTCGTCACCGAGCGGCTGCTGTCGGTCAACAACAAGAAGCTCTCGGGCGTCTACGTGATGCCGGACGCCTCGTTCGCGTTCGAGGAAGCCGACCTCAAGTAGACCGGGCGGAACCGCTCGGAATGGGAGGTCTTTAGGACCGGCTTCGGCCACGATCGGCAACGTCGCAAGACGACGGCGTTCGCGCCTGCAGGCGCTCCTATACGTTTGCCCGGCAGGCGGCGCCAACATGCTGCAGTACATCGCCCGGCGGCTCGCCGGCCTCGCCCCGACGCTGCTCATCGTTGCGATGCTGGTGTTCCTGTTCGTCCACCTGCTGCCGGGCGACCCCGCGCGGCTCGCCGCCGGCCAGGATGCGACGCCGGAGACCATCGAGCTCGTCCGCCAGGACTTAGGCCTCGACAAACCGCTGCACCAACAGTTCGTCCGCTTCGTCTCCAACGCTCTGCGCGGCGACTTCGGCCGGTCGCTGCGCACCAAGCGGGCGGTCGGCACCGAGATCGCCGAGCGGTTCATGCCGACGTTCTGGCTCACGGTGACGAGCATGTCGTGGTCGGTGGTCTTCGGCATGGGCATCGGCGTGCTGTCGGCCGTCTGGCGCAATCGCTGGCCCGACCGCGTCGGGATGACGCTGGCGGTGTCCGGCATCTCGTTCCCGGCGTTCGCGCTGGGAATGGTGCTGATGGAGGTCTTCGCGGTCCAGCTGAACTGGCTGCCCACGGTCGGCGCCGACAGCGTTCGGCACTACATCCTGCCCTCGCTGACGCTGGGCGCGGCGGTGGCGGCGATCATGGCGCGGTTCACGCGCTCGTCGTTCGTCGACATCCTGCAGGAGGACTACATCCGCACCGCGCGCGCCAAGGGCCTGCCCGAGGACGCCGTCGTCGCCAAGCACGGGCTGCGCAACGCGCTGATCCCCGTCGTCACGATGATGGGGCTGCAGTTCGGCTTCCTGCTCGGCGGCTCGATCGTCGTCGAGGTCGTGTTCAACTGGCCGGGCCTCGGGCGCCTGCTCGTCGATGCCGTCGGGATGCGCGATTACCCGGTCATCCAGGCGCTGGTGCTGCTGTTTTCGCTCGAATTCATCCTGATCAACCTCGTCGTCGACGTGCTCTACGGCCTCATCAACCCGACGATCCGCTACCGCTGATGGCCGCCTCCGACGCACCCGCCTCTTCCACTGCCGCTGTGGCGCCGGCCGCGGTCGCCGGGCGCGTGCGCACGCCCTGGACCGAGTTCTGGCGCAAGTTCCGCCGGCAGCACGTGGCGCTCGCGGCCGGCGCGTTCGTCGTCGGTCTGGTGCTGATCGCGATCCTCGCGCCGGCGATCGTGCCCTACGACGCCGAGAACTTCTTCGACTACGATCGCCTCAACGCCCGGCCGTCGTGGCAGCACTGGTTCGGCGTCGACCCTCTGGGCCGCGACATCTTCAGCCGCATCCTGATGGGCGCGCGGATCTCGCTCACCGCGGGCTTCGTCTCGGTCGCCGTCGGGGCGGTCGTCGGGACGCTGCTCGGGCTTCTCGCCGGCTACTACGAGGGCTGGTGGGACCGCGCGATCATGCGGCTTTGCGACGTGCTGTTCGCGTTTCCCGGCATCCTGCTCGCGATCGGCATCGTCGCGATCCTGGGCAGCGGGATGGCCAACGTGATCATCGCGGTGGCGGTGTTCAGCATCCCGACGTTCGCCCGGCTGGTGCGCGGCAACACGCTGGCGTTGAAGCACCTCACCTACGTCGAGGCCGCGCGCAGCATCGGCGCTTCCGACGCGACGATCGTCCTGCGCCACATCTTCCCCGGCACGATCTCGGCGGTCGTCGTCTACTTCTCGATGCGGATCGGCACCTCGATCATCACCGCGGCAGCCCTGTCGTTCCTCGGCATGGGCGCGCAACCGCCGACCCCCGAGTGGGGCGCGATGCTCAACGAGGCGCGCGCCGACATGATGACCGCGCCGCACGTCGCGATCTTCCCCGCGCTGGCGATCTTCGTCACCGTGCTGGCCTTCAACCTGCTGGGTGACGGCCTGCGCGACGCGCTGGACCCCAAGATCGAGCAGAAATGAACCCCCACGACCGCTCGGACCAAGACCACCCGCTCGCACAACGCCAGGGCGCTCCAGCCGCCGTCCGTGCGCCGCACGTCGGCGACCTCCCGGCCGGCCCGCGCGACGCCATCAGCGACGTCCCCGGTGTCACCGTCGGCCACCGGACGGTCGCGACCGGCCCGCTGCAGACGGGAGTCACGGTCGTGCGACCCCATCTCGCCGACCCGTTCCTGCAGAAGCTGCCCGCCGCGGCCGTCGTGATCAACGGCTTCGGCAAGAGCGTGGGCCTGATGCAGGTCAACGAGCTCGGCGTGCTGGAAACACCGGTCGCGCTGACCAACACCTTCGCCGTCGGCACCGTCGCCACCGCGCAGATCCGCAATGCGATCGCCGCCAATCCGGGCATCGCTCGATCGACGACGTCGGTGAATCCGCTGGTGTTCGAGTGCAGCGACGCGTGGCTGTCGGACATGCAGGCGCTGGCGGTGACCGAGGACGACTACGCCGCGGCGCTGGCCGCTGCGGCGGTCGGACTTCGAGCGCGGGTCGGTCGGCGCAGGGCGCGGGATGTCGTGCTTTGGCTTGAAGGGCGGCATCGGCACCGCGTCGCGCCGCCTCGACAGCGACCGGCGCAGCGGCATGCTCGGCGCCCTGGTCCTCGCCAATTTCGGCCGGCTGGAAAGCCTGACCATCGCCGGCCGCCGCATCGGCCCCGTTCTCGCGGCGCGGCTCGAGGGCGCCGCGCCGCAGTGCGACCAGGGCTCGGTGATCGTCGTGCTGGCCGTCGACGCGCCGCTCGATCACCGGCAGCTCCGCCGCGTCGCCACGCGCGGCGCGGCCGGCATCGCGCGCACGGGCTCCTACTACGGCCACGGCAGCGGCGACATCGTGCTCGCGTTCTCGACCGCCGAGCGCATTCCGCACGTCGCGGTGGGGTCCGTGTTGTCTCGGCGCTGCCTGGTCGAATCCGAGCTCGAGCCGCTGTTCCGCGCCGCCGCCGACGCGACCGAACAGGCGATACTCGACGCGCTGTTCTCGGCGACCACGGTCACGGGCTTCGCCGGGCACACCCGCCACGCGCTGACCGAAATCGCCCCGGACTGGACGACGCTGGAATGAGCGTCGTCGTCGCGCATTGCCGCGCGGGCTTCGAGCCCGAGGCGGCGGCGGACCTCGCCCCAGTGGCGGCTGCAGCCGGAACGACGGTCGAGGTCGACGCGCCGCAGGGCCGCGGATTCGTCGTCGCAACACCGCTGGCGTTCGACTCGCAGCGCTGGCCGCGGGCACTCGAGTCCGCGCCGCCGGTGTTCGTGAGGTCGCTCTTCTTCGGCACCGGCCCGCACGCCCTGTTTAGCGCCGATACGACGACGCGCGGCCGGCCGGACCGCGTCGCGCCGCTCGCCTCGCTGCTCGCCGCATTCCGGCGTGACTGCCGGCAACCCGGCGTCGGGTTGCGCCAACGGGCTGCCGCAGTGTTCGGCGAGCTGCGGATGGAGACCGCCGACACCAACGAGGGCAAGGAACTGTCGGGACTGTGCCGTCGGCTGGAACTGCCGCTCGCCGGAGCCCTCCTCGCCGACGGCGCGCTGGTCGAAATCGAGGATCCCGACGCGCCCGCCACCCTGCCTGCGCTGCACGTGCTGTTCGTCGACGGCGCGCACGTCTTCGTCGGGACCAGCGCGGCGCCCTGGGGAAGTCCCGCATGCGATGGGCATCCCGCGGCTGCACCTGCCGCGCGGCGCGCCGTCGCGCTCGACGCTGAAGCTCGCCGAGGCGATCGCCACTTTCCTGGGCGACCGGGGACCCGAGCTGATGCGCGCCGGGATGCGGGCCGTGGACCTCGGCGCCGCTCCCGGAGGCTGGACCTGGCAGCTCGCGCAGCGCGGGCTCTTCGTCACCGCCGTCGACAACGGCCCCCTCAAGGGTGGCGTTGGCGAGGATCCGCGCGTGACCCACGTGCGGGTCGACGGGCTTGCCTACCTGCCCCGGCGGCCGGTCGACTGGCTGGTCTGCGACATGGTGGTGCAGCCGGCGCGCGTCGCGACCCTCGTCGGCCGCTGGATCGGCGAAGGGCACGCGCGCTGCGCGATCTTCAACCTCAAGCTGCCGATGAAGAGGCGCTACGACGAGATGTTGCGCTGCCGCGCGATCGTCGGCGAAGCACTGGCGCGCGCCGGCGTGCGGCACCGCCTGCAACTGCGCCAGCTCTACCACGACCGCGAGGAGGTCACCGGCTTCGTCGAGCGGCTTCGTTGATCGTTCCCCGGACGTTCGCCGCGCCCGCCGGCGGCGGCGCAGAGCAGCGCGCCGCCCCCCGCGAGGCGCGGCCGGTGCGGCTTAAGGCTGCTGCGACAGCCGGTCGAGTTGCGCGGCCAGCTTCTCCCGCGTCGCCAGGAAACCCGCGAGACGAGCGCGCTCCTGCAGGACGACCGCGGCCGGAGCGCGGGCGACGAAGCCCGCGTTGCCGAGCTTGGCTTCGGCCTTCGCCGCCTCGCTCTCGAGCCGGGCGATCTCCCGGCCGAGCCGCTCGCGCTCGGCGGCGACGTCGACCTCGATCTTCAGCATCAGCCGGAACTCGCCGACGATCTCGACCGGCGCGTCGGAAGCCGGCAGTTCGGTCACGATGTCGACGCCCGAGAGCTTCGCGAGCGGCGCGAGATACGGCGCGAAACGTGCGAGCACGTCGCGATCACCGGTGGCGACGAGTGGCAGCTTCTGCGCCGGCGACAGCCCCATCTCCCCGCGCAGCGCCCGGCAGGCATTGACCATCGCCTTCAGCAACGCCAGCTCGGCGTCCGCCGCCGCATCGATGCGCTCGAAGTCGGCCTGCGGGAACGGCTGCAGCGAGACCGACGCGCCCGACCGGCCGGCGAGCGGCGCGACCGTCTGCCAGAGCTCCTCGGTGATGAACGGCATGAACGGATGCGCGAGGCGCAGCGTCGCCTCGAGTGCGCGCACGAGCACCGAGCGCGTGCCGCGACCGGCGGCGGCGTCCCTTCCCGCGTCGGCGCGGGCGAGCTGGACCTTCGCGAGCTCGAGGTACCAGTCGCAGTACTCGTCCCAGACGAACTCGTAGAGCGCCTTGGCCGCGAGGTCGAAGCGGTAACCGGTGATGCCGTCGGCGACCGCGTGCTGCGCGCGCTGCAGCCGGCCGACGAGCCACCGGTCGACGAACGTGAGCGACTTCGGCTGCGCCTCGTCGAGGCCCACGTCGCGCCCGTCGACGTTCATCAGCACGTAGCGCGACGCGTTCCACAGCTTGTTGCAGAAATTGCGGTAGCCCTCGCAGCGGCTCAAGTCGAAGTTGAGCGTGCGGCCGAAGGTGGCGAGGCTCGCGAAGGTGAAGCGCACCGCGTCGGCGCCGAACGCGGGGATGCCGTTGGGGAACTGCTTGCGCGTTCGCTTCGCGATCGGCTCGCGCTGCTTCTCCAGCATCAGCCCGTAGGTGCGCTTGTCGACCAGCGCGTCGAGGGTGATGCCGTCGATGAGGTCGAGGGGGTCGAGGACGTTGCCCTTCGACTTCGACATCTTCTGGCCTTCCTCGTCGCGCACGATGGCGTTGATGTAGACGGTGCGAAACGGCACTTCGCCGGTGAAGTACACCGTCGTCATGATCATCCGGGCGACCCAGAAGAAGATGATGTCGAAGCCGGTGACCAGCACCGACGACGGCAGGAAGGTGTCGAGCTCGCGCGTCTTCGCCGGCCAGCCCAGCGTCGAGTGGCACCACAGCGCGGAGGAGAACCAGGTGTCGAGCACGTCCGGGTCCTGCTCGAAGCGCTGCGGGTCGCGGCCGAGGCTCGCCCTTGCCTGCGCGCGTGCCGCCGCCTCGTCGCGCGCGACGTAGACGTTGCCGTCCTCGTCGTACCACGCGGGGATGCGATGCCCCCACCACAGCTGCCGCGAGATGCACCAGTCCTGGATGTTGTTGATCCAGTGCAGGTAGGTCGACCGCCACTCGGCGGGCACGAAATCGACGCGGCCGGCGTCTGCCTCGCGCGGGCTCGGCACGCCGTCGCCGACGGCGGCGAGGCAGAGGTCCTGGATCGTGCGCCCCGGGAAGTAGGGGTGCGTCGACGGCGCCGGGGTCTTCATCGCCACGAACCACTGGTCGGTCAGCATCGGCTCGACGACCTCGCCCGTGCGCCCGCAGCGCGGGACCACCATCCGGTGTGCCTTCTCGCTGACGAGCAGGCCCGCCGCGGCGAGGTCGGCGAGCACGGCCTTGCGCGCGACGTAGCGGTCGAGGCCGCGGTACTTCGGCGGCGCGTTGTCGTTGACGGTCGCGTCCAGCGCGAGGATCGGGATCGGCGCGAGTCCGTGGCGCTGCCCGACCTGCCAGTCGTTGAAGTCGTGCGCCGGCGTGATCTTGACGCAGCCGGTGCCGAACTCGCGGTCGACGTACGCGTCGGCAATCACGGGAATCGTGCGCCCGGTCAGCGGCAGCGTCACCTGCCGCCCGACGAGCGCCGCGTAGCGTTCGTCGTCGGGGTTCACCGCCACCGCGACGTCGCCCAGCATCGTCTCGGGCCGCGTCGTCGCCACCACCAGCGAACCCTCGCCGTCGGCCAGCGGATAGCGGATCTCCCACAGCCTGCCCTGCTCCTCCTCGCTGTCGACTTCCAGGTCGGAGACCGCCGTGCCGAGCTTGGGGTCCCAGTTGACCAGCCGCTTCCCGCGGTAGATGAGGCCGTCTTCGAAGAGGCGGACGAAGGTCTCCAGCACCGCCGCGGACAGGCCCTCGTCCATCGTGAAGCGCTCGCGCGACCAGTCGCCCGACGCGCCCAACCGGCGCATCTGCCGGGTGATCGTCGAGCCGGATTCGTCCTTCCAGGCCCACACCCGCTCGACGAACGCCTCGCGCCCCAAGTCGTGCCGCGACGTGCCCTCGAGCTTCAACTGGTTCTCGACGACGATCTGCGTGGCGATTCCCGCGTGGTCGGTGCCCAGCTGCCACAGCGCATTGGCGCCCGTCATCCGGTGGTAGCGCACGAGCAGATCCATGATCGTCTGCTGGAACGCGTGCCCCATATGCAGCGTGCCCGTGACGTTGGGGGGCGGCAGCTGGATGCAGTACGCCGGCGCGCCCGGGCGGTAACTCGGCCTGAAATAGCCGCGCTCCTCCCAGACCGGGTACCACTTCTCCTCGATGGCGTGCGGTTCGAAGCTTTTCGCGAGTTCCATGGCGGAGCGGCGCGCCGCGGCAAGGCGTGCAAAAGCTGGGAATTATAGCCGACGCATCGCGACCGCTCCGGGCGCGGACGCCGCAGCGCGAAACGGCCTGCCTACCCGCCCAGGAGGCGCGCGGTCTGATAGAAGGCAAAGCTCGTGAGCCAGGCGAGCAGCACCGACCACGCGACCGAGACCAGCGCGAAGCGGGTGCTCCTCGCCTCGGCGCGCAGCGTTGCGATCGTGGACAGGCAAGGCGTGTAGATGAGCGTGAACAGCATGAAGCTCATCGCCTGCACCCAGTCCATCCGCGTCGCGAGGTCGGCCGCGAGCGCCTGGCCTTCGAGCCCGAAGATCACCGCGAAGGCGCCGATCAGAACCTCCTTGGCGACGAAGCCGAAGATCAGCGCCACGGCGAGCTTCTCGTCGATGCCGATGGGCGAGAGCACCGGCTGGAACAGCGCCCCCAGCGCGCCGGCGAACGATTCGGCGCTGCCGGGGGCGACGCCGGCCGGCAGATGCGTGAGCAGCCACACGAGCACGACGCCACCGACGATGAACTTGGTGGCCCTCCGCAGGAAGTGCAGCACCTCGAGCCACGCGCGCTGCCCGACCTGCCGCAGCGTCGGCATCCGGTACGGCGGCAGCTCGAGCACGAACGGCTCGTCGTTGCGCAAGCGCCCCTTGAAGGCGAGCGCGGTGACGAGCGCGGCGGCGATGCTCATCACGTACAGCGAGAAGATGGCGAGCGGCGCCGCGCGGGCAGAGAACACCGCTGCCGCGAGGAACAGGAACACTTGCAGCCGCGCCGAGCACAGCGACACGGGAATGATCAGCAAGGTGAGCAGCCGCAGGCCGCGCGAACGCATGATCCGGGTGCCCATCGCCGCCGGCACGTTGCAGCCGAAGCCCATCAGCATCATGACGAAGCTGCGGCCGTCGAGCCCGAGCCGCGCCATGAGCGCGTCGGTCAGGAACGCGGCGCGCGAAAGGTAGCCTGAGTCCTCGACCACCGCCATGAACAGGAAGAACAGGATGATGAGCGGCACGAAGGCGGCGACCGTGACCACGCCGGCGTAGACGCCGTCGAGCAGGAAGCCGCTGGCCGCGGCGGGCAGCCACGACAGCAGCGGCTCGAGCACGGTGGCGCGCAGCGCCTCGAAGCCCCATTCGAGCGCGTCCTGGATCGGGCCGCCCATCCAGAACACGCCCTGGAACACGAGCAGCATGACGCCGAAGAAGATCGGCAGGCCGAACCACGGGTGCAGCAGCACGCGGTCGATCCGGTCGCTGTACGCCGCCGGCAGCCGTTCGGGGATCTCGACGGCGGCCTTGAGCACCGCTGCCGCGTCGGCTTCGATGCGATCGGTGGCGGCGAGGCGCTCGCGCAGGGTCGAGGGATCGGAAGGCGTCGCGGCGGCAAGCGAGCGCGCCAGCATTGCCATCGCCTCGACGTGCCCCTCGCCGTGCTTGGCGGACATCAGCGCGACGGGAATTCCCAACTCGCGCGCCATCACGCCGGTGTCGATGGCGACACCGAGCGATCGCGCCTCGTCGGCCATGTTGAGCAGCAGCGCGCACGGTACGCCCAGGTCGCGAAGCTGCAGCGCCAGCACGAGCTGCCGGTCGACCTGCGCCGCGTTGAGCACCGCCACGACGAGGTCGACGCGCGAGTGCTCGAGGAAGTGCCGGACGACGCGCTCGTCGTCGGAGAAGCCGTGCAGGTCGTAGGTGCCCGGAAGGTCGACGACCTCGACCATGTTCCCGCCCAGCAGGATCCGCGCGGCCAGGAGATCGACCGTGACGCCGGGCCAGTTGCCCACCCGCGCCGAGGCGCCGGTGATCCGATTGAAGAACGTCGACTTGCCGGTGTTCGGCATACCGACGAGCGCGATGCGCTTCATGGCCGCCCCGCGTTCAGCGTGCGACTTCGATCTGGCCGGCCTGGCGGCGACGGAGGATGAGGTCGGTGGTGCCGAGGCGGATGTGCAGCGGCCCCGCGAACCGGCCCTTGCGCACCATCCGGACGCGCTGGCCGATCCGCACGCCCAGCGCCGCGAGCCGGCTGCGCAGCGCCGCGTCGGCGTGGATCGCGGCGACCGTCGCGACGTCACCGGGGCGCAGCTCGTGCAGCGGAATCATCATGGCCCAATCGAGAATGATTCGCATTTTCCACGAATCGACGACGAGCGGCAACGCGGAACCTTGATCCCGCGCAAGAAACCTCGTCGTCACCCGCTGGAAGCCATTGCCCGCGACAGTTTCCGCGGGTGCGGCGCGTGGCGGCGACGTCCCACGGCGGAAGACCGGGCCGGGGAGCCCGCGCGAGGCACGTCGCCCCCGCACCCTTCGCGGGCGGCGTGGCGGAACGGCAGGCAGGCGCAGCGGCGCCAGGAGGTCGCGGCGTCGCGGCAGGGCCGCCCGCGGTGCGGCTACTTGGTCGGCGCGGGCAGCCGCAGCACCGACGCCGGCGCCGCGGACGGCGCGCCGGCGGCAACCGGCGCCGTCGTGGCGGGCCCGAGCGACTCGGCCTCGGCGAGCCGATAGAGGACGCCGGAAGGGTCGTCCTTCAGCACCGCGAAGCGGCCTTCGACGACGATCGGCTCGAGGCCGTACCTGACCGCCGTCTTCGCCTGCACGTCGACCACCGCGTCCGGGCCGGCGGGCAGGCAGAACGAGCAGTGCGGCGGCACCGCCGTCAGCAGGAACCGCTTCTGCTTGTCGCCCATGTCCAGCGGGATGATGAAGCCCTGGACCTTGACCGTCTTGCGGTCGAGGCCGAGGATCTCCTTCGAGAATTCCGGGACCATCTTGCCGCCGACTTTGACCGGCTGGACTTGCGCGAGCGTCTTCCAGCTCACGACGCCGGGTTTCTCAGGGAGCAGCGTCGCGCTGTAGTCGTTGGCGCTCGGGAGCCCCCCGGCCGGGATGCCGGTCGTGAACGCAGCCGCGCTCCCTGCGCTGCCCACGGCGAGCGAGAAAGCGAGGACGAGGATCCGGCGCATCGGTTCACCCTTCGGACAGGATGGCGGCGACATCGAGTCGGTACGCGCGCCAGGCGGGCAGCGCTGCGGCGATTATACCGGTGCCCAGTGCCAGCACGACGACCCACAGCTCCTGCGCGCGCCACCGCGCCGCGCCGGCGGCCAGTGCCGCCGCCTCGGGCAGCCAGACGCCCAGTGTAGCCGCCACCGCGTGCGCCGTGGCGAGCCCGATCGCCAGCGCGAGCGCGGTGAGCCCGGCGCTCTCCAGCAGCAGCACGCCGACGATGCGGGCCCGCGACGCGCCCAGCGCGCGCATGATCGCGAGGTCGCGCCGCCGCTCGTCCAGCGCCTGGGTGAGCGCGACGAACAGGCCCAGCGCCGACGCGCCGATCAAGAGCAGCGCAAAGCCGCGCACGACCTCGACGCCGACGCCGAATACGCTGAACAGGCGCGCCGACTCGTACGCGGGCGCCGCCGCCTGCAGCACCGTCTGGCTGTTGATCGCGCGCGGCAGGCTCGCGGCCGCGAGCGGGCTCTTGTACTTGACCAGCGCCAGCGTCACTTCGCGCGCGGGGCGGGCACCCCCCTCTCCCGCGTCGGCCGTCGCGCCGGCACCACCCTCCTCGTCGTGCGCCTCGGCGTGGCCGTGCGCGTCGTGGACCGCCCACACGCTGTCGATCCCGGTCAGCACCAGGCGGTCGATGACGGCCCCGGTCGGCGCCAGCAGGCCGACGACGCGATAGGCCACCTCGCCGTGATCGGCGCCGCCTTCGGCGAGGCCGTGCGAGCCGGTGAAGCTGCCGCCGACGGCGAGCCCGCTGCGGCGCGCGACCTCGCTGCCCAGCACGGCGTCGAGCGGCGCGCTCCACAGCGTCCCGGCCTGCAGCCTGGCGCCGTAGTGGGCGACCAACGCCGGGACGGTCCCGACGATCCGGTAGCCTTGATAGCTGTCGCCGAGTGCCAGCGGGATCACCTCGCGCACCAGCGGATCGCGGGCGAGCTCCTCGACCGCGGCGAGCGGGATGTTCCCGGGCGGCACGTCGGCGTGGTAGACGCCCGCGAGCACGATCGACAGCGGCGAACCCTTGGCGCCGACGACGAGGTCGATGCCCGCGGCCTCGCGCTGCATCCGCTCCTCCAGCTCGCCGGTGACGAGCAGCACCAGTGTGATCGTCGCGACCCCGACGGCGAGCAGCAGCACGTTGAGGAACGTCGCCAGCGGCCGCCGGCGTGCGTAGGCGAAAGCGAGCGTCGCGAGGTTCACGCGACCCCCTTGCGCAGCGGCAGCGCGTACTCGCGGGGCAGCCGCGCGTGCACCCGGGCGTCGTGCGAGGCGACGACGAGCGTCGCCCCGACGCCTCGTGCCTGCGCGCGCAGCAGGTCGAGCGTCGCCTGCGCGTGCGCATCGTCGAGGTTCGCCGTCGGCTCGTCGGCGAGCAGCAGCGCCGGATGGTTGATGACCGCGCGCGCGACGGCGACGCGCTGCGCCTGCCCCTGCGAGAGCTGCCGCGGCATGCGGTGCGCGAGGCCGGCGATGCCCATCGCCTCCAGCAGCGAGAGCGCGCGCGCCGGGTCGTCCGCCAGGCCGGCGAGGTAGCGCGCGAGCCGCAGGTTGCCGAGCACGTCGAGCGCGCCCACGAGATGCAGCCGCTGCGGCACGAGACCGACGCTGCGACCGCGCCAGCGATCGAGCGCCGCGCCGCGCAGGCTCGCGAGGTCGACGCCGCCGACGGCGACCCGTCCCGCGGTCGGCACAGTAAGCCCGGCGAGGATGTGTAGCAGCGTGGTCTTGCCGCTGCCGGAGGGCCCGGCGACCAGCCAGTGCTCGCCGGCTTCGACCGACCACTCGTCGACCGCCAGCACCTGGGTGCCGCCGTAGCGGTGGTCGATGCCCTTCAGCGCGAACATGCTGCCAAGTTTACGCAACCGGGTTGCACGAACGCAACCGCCGGCCAGCTTGCGCGGGCCGCTGCCCGCGCGGCACCGGCGGCGTGCGGCGACGCTGCAGCCACCGAGCGGCGTGACGGGCGCGCGGCGGCGGTCAGCGCAGGTCCGCCATCCGGACGTGGTCCATGTCGGCGAACACCTGGTTCTCGCCGACCATCCCCCAGATGAACGTGTACGCCTGGGAGCCCACACCGGTGTGGATCGACCAGCTCGGGCTGATCACCGCCTGCTCGTTGCGCACGACGATGTGCCGGGTCTCCTGCGGCTGCCCCATCATGTGGAAGACGACGCCGTCGTCCCGCATGCTGAAGTAGAAATAGACCTCCATCCGCCGGTCGTGGGTGTGGCAGGGCATCGTGTTCCACAGGCTGCCGTCGGCGAGCTTGGTCATGCCCATCACCAGCTGGCACGTCGGCAGCACGTTGGGCACGATGTACTTGTAAATGGTGCGCCGGTTGGAGGTCTTCGCGTCGCCGAGCGTCTCCGGCAACGCCTCGGCGAGCGTCACCTTGCGCGTGGGAAACGCGTGGTGCGCCGGCGCGCTGTTGAAATAGAGCTTCGCCGGGTGCGCCGGATCGGCGCTCGCGAACTGCACGTCGCGCGCGCCCTTGCCGATGTAGAGCGCCTCCTCGGCCTTGACCTCGGACGCGCGTGCCGTCGACGGTGACGACCGCGTCGCCGCCGATGTTGATGAGCCCCAGCTCGCGGCGCTCGAGGAAGAACGAGGTCCCGGTGTGCTTGCCCAGTTCGGGCGCGAAGACGAGCGGCGCGCTGTCCGGCGCGATGCCGCCGACGATGATGCGGTCGATCTGGCTGTAGGTGAGCGTGATCTCGCCGGGGACGAACACCCGCTCGATCAGGAAGTGCCGGCGCAGTCCGGCGGTGTCGAGGCTGCGCGCGTGCTCGCTGTGCAGCGGCTGACGGATTTCCATGGGATTTGCCTTCCGCGGAGTTGACCGGGCGCGATGCGCGTCGGCACGCAAGCCGCGCCCCGATGCCGCGCCGAACAGGCGGGACGTTACACCCAACCGGGTGCGCGGGCAAAGAACCGGAGGACGGCTGCGTGACCGCACAAGCGCGTGCCGAAGCGTGTGCCTGCGCCCGCGTGCGAAAACGCGCCGGCAAGGGGCAACGCAGGTCAGACGTCGCGCCCGACGGCTGACGCCACCGCCTGCAGTTGCCGCATCAGCGCCCGGAACTCGGCGGGCGTGAGCGCCTGGTCGGCGTCGCACCAGGCCTCCTCGGGACTGGGGTGAACCTCGATCAGCAGGCCGTCGGCGCCGGCCGCAACCGCGGCGAGCGACAGCGCGGGCACCATCCACGCCTTGCCGCCGGCGTGCGAAGGGTCGACGATCACCGGCAGGTGCGTCTCCCTCTTCAGCACCGGGATCGCCGTCACGTCGAGCACGTTGCGGTACGCGGTCTCGAAAGTGCGGATACCGCGCTCGCAGAAGATGATGTTGTGGTTGCCGCCGGCGGCGATGTACTCGGCCGCCATCAGCCACTCGTTCACCGTCGCCGACATGCCGCGCTTGAGAATCACCGGCACCGTCACCTGCCCGACCGCCTTCAGGAGGTCGAAGTTCTGCATGTTGCGGGTGCCGATCTGGATCACGTCGACGCCGTACTCGAGGAAGCGGTCCAGCATGCGCACGTCCATGAGTTCGGTGACGACGGGCAACCCCCGCCCGGCGGCCGCGTCCTTGAGCAGCCGCAACCCGTCGACGCCCCTGCCCTGGAACGCGTAGGGCGAAGTCCGCGGCTTGAACGCGCCCCCGCGCATCAGGCGGGCCCCGCCACCCACGACCGCCGCGGCGGCCGCGTCCATCTGCGCCGGGGTCTCCACCGAGCACGGGCCGGCGATCACCTGCACGGTCGTCCCGCCGATGGCCACCCCGCCGGCACTGACGACCGAGTTCGCCGGGTGCCACTCTCGGGCGACGAGCTTGTACGGCTTGACGATGTGCATCGACATCTCGACGCCGGGCATCGGGTCGAACATCGCCGGATCGAGCTTGCGCTCGTCCCCGACCGCGCCGATCAGCGTGCGCTCGACGCCGCGCGAAACGTGCACGTCGAGGCCGTGGCTGCGGATCTTCTGCTCCACCGCGGCGATCGCCCCCGCGCCCGCCTCCGGTCGCATCACGATGATCATCGCCGGCACCCCCGATGAGTTGTGGACGACCGCGCCGGGCCGTCCGTCGCTTCGCCGCGGCGCTCAGCACGCGCAGCGGTCGCAATAGCCCTTGACGGTGACGTCGACGTCGTGACGGCGGTAACCCGAAGGCACGGGTATGACGGGCATCCGCGCTTCGTCCAGACAGACGATCTTGCCACAGCCGACACAGTGGAAGTGCGCGTGCGCATGGCCGCCGGCGGGCGCTCCCCCGCCAGCGCGCGGCGCGGACGCCGAGAACCGCCACACGCGATCCTCGCCCGCGAGCTTGTGCGCGAGACCCTGCGCCACCAGCCAATCGAGCACCCGGTAGAGCGTCACCCGATCGATGCGACGGCCCGGACCCAGACGCTCCTCGACGTCGTGATGGCTGAGCGCCTCGTGCGCCACGAGCAGCGTCGCCAACACGTCGACCCGCGCGCGCGTCGACCGGCTGCCGTGGGCGGTGATGCTGCGCACGGCCGCGGCAGCGGCGTCGCTCGCGTGCAAGGCAGACGCGGCCGCGGCGCGACGCGGTCGCTCCGGCCGCCGTGGGGACTTCGTCATCGTTCCTCCGCGCGCCACTTCTCGATTTCGCGCTCGACCGCCTCGGAAACGCAGGCGCGCAGCAGCTGACCAACCTGCTGGCTGATCGCCGTGACCAACTCCGCGCTCGCCCGATCGGCGATGGGCTGCAGGCGCCGCGCGAGCTGCTCCTGCAGACCGGTATCGGTGAAGAGGTCGACGTGCTGCAGCACCTGGACGCGCACACGTTCCGCGAGCGTTTCCCAGCGCCCCGGATCGTCGGCGCCCACTGGCGGCGGCGGCGCGGACGGCACGCCGACCTCGCCGCCAGCCGTCGTCGTGGAGACCGCCTCCGCGCCGCCGGGTCCCGCGCCCGCACCGCGTTCGTTCTCGTGGCCGGCGACCCCCGCCGGCGACGGCCACGGTCCGAGAATGCTCACCTCGCCGTGGCCGGGCTCCATCCAGACGGAAGGCTCGCCCAGGTCCCGCTCCGTCGCCAGGTCGAGGATCGAGGGCGCCTCGATCTCCTCGACGATCTCGGTCAGGACCGGGATGTGGTCGAGCGTCGGGGGCGCGATATCGTGCGCCGGCGGCGGGTATGTGCCCCGGCAGCGCCGGCAGATCCCGCGCCAACGCTTGGCGCAGCGGCGGCGTGCCGTCGTCGGGAGACGCAAGCGGCGCACCGGCGTCGTGCCCGTCCGGGACCGCCGCCTCGTCGACCCACGGCGCCAGCGCGTCGGTCAGTTCGGGAATGTCATCGTCGACCTCCGGCGCGCTTTCCGCGGGCTCGACCGCCGCCGGCGGCCCGTCGCCCTGCGCCCGATTGCGGCGCATCAGCGCGTCGGCCTGCTCCAGCAACTCGCGTGCGGTCGGCATCGCTCAGCGCCGCGAGACGTCCGCGCCGCACTCGTGGCGGCGGCCGGCGGCCGCTGCCGCAGCATGCTTCCGGGCAGCGGCGCTCGCCGAGGCCGCGACCGGCCGCGCGTGGCGCGTGGGGCGACTCACGAAGCGAGGCATCAGCCCCGCCCAGCAAGGCTGTGCTGCCGCAACTCGTAGCCGCGGGACTTGTAGTAGCGCCAGCGCTCCCTGCCCGCCGCGACCGCGTCCTCGTCCGCGCTCACGATTTCGACCAGCCGTTCGAAGCGCGCAAAGAACGGCGGCGGGGCCGCCTGCAGGTTGATGAGCACGTCGGCGCGGCCCCGGTGCTCGGGCGAGTGGTCGACGATGATCGGGGTCTCGTCGGCCAGCGGATGCAGAAGCCGGCAATGCGGCAGGAATCCCGTCGCGGGGAATTGCCAGAGACGGCGGTCGAGGGCGTCGGTTTCGCTCGCGTCCGGCGTCAGGACGCGGACACTTTCGTGCGCCGGCCACGCCTTCGCCACCAGGCGCAGCGCGACGTCGAGCCGATCGGCGCAGTGCGTGTAGAAGTCGATCGACGTCATTGCCTGCGCGATGGCGCGCGTCCGGGGCGGCTCACGCCGCAGACGCCGGGCCCGCCGCGGCCTCGTGAGCGAGCAGCCAGGTGGTGAGCAGCGGCACCGGCCGCCCGGTCGCGCCTTTCTCCTTGCCATCGGTCCACGCCGTGCCGGCAATGTCGAGGTGTGCCCAGTCGTATTTCTTCGTGAAGCGCGACAGAAAGCAGGCCGCCGTGATGCTGCCCCCGGGCCGGCCCGCGACGTTCGCGAAATCGGCGAAATTGCTGCGCAGGCCCTCCTGGTAATCCTCCCACAGCGGAAGCTGCCAACCGCGGTCGAAGGCGTCGTCGCCGGCGGCGATCAGCGCCCGCGCCAGCGCGTCGCTGTTGCTGAAGACCCCGGTCGCCACGTGCCCCAGCGCGACGACCATCGCGCCGGTGAGCGTCGCGATGTCCACCACCGCCTCCGGCTCGAAGCGCTCGGCGTAGGTGAGCGCGTCGGCGAGTATCAACCGCCCTTCGGCGTCGGTGTTCAGCACCTCGATCGTCTGGCCCGACATGCTGGTCACGACGTCGCCGGGCTTGGTCGCGCGCCCCGAGGGCATGTTCTCGCACGCGGCGACGAGGCCGATCACGCGGACCCTCGCCTTGAGTTCGGCGAGGGCGCGGAAGGCGCCGAACACGCTCGCTGCACCGCACATGTCGAACTTCATCTGGTCCATGTCGGCGCCCGGCTTGAGCGAGATGCCGCCCGAATCGAACGTGATGCCCTTGCCGACCAGCACGAGGGGGCGCGACTTCTTCGGCGTCCCCTGGTACTCCAGCACGATGAACCGCGGCGGCTGCTCGCTGCCGGCGGCCACGCTGAGGAACGAGCCCATGCCCAGTTCCTCGATCTCCTTGCGCTCGAGGACAGTGACCTTGATGTCGGGGAACTCGTTCGCGAGTTGCAGCGCGCGCTCGCCCAGGTACGTGGGCGTGCAGACGTTGCCGGGAAGATTGCCGAGATCGCGGGCGAGGTCGACGCCGTGGGCGATCGCGAGGCCGCGCGCCGCCGCCGCCTCGCCGCTGGCGAGGTCGGAGCGCTGCGGCACCGACAGCGTGAGCTTGCGCAGGGGCCGGCGCACCTCGGACTTCTCGCTCTTCATCTGCTCGAAGCGGTAGACGGCCTCCATGGCGACCAGAACCCCGTGCTCGACCCGCCAGGCGACCTCGCGCCGCTTGACCTTCTCTTCGGTGAGGTAGATGACCGCCTCGTAGGAGCCGGTCTCGTTGAGCAGCTTTACGGCCGCCCGGACCGCCGTGCGGAACTCCTTGTCGCGGAAGTCGCGCTCCTTGCCCAGCCCGACCAGCAGGACCCGATCGGCGAGCGTCCCGCGGACGTTGTGCAGCAGCAGCGTCGCGCCGAGCTTGCCTTCCATGTCGCCGCGCCGGATGATCTCGGCGATGTAGCCGTTCGACGCCCGATCGACAAGTTCGGCGGAAAGCGAGAGCTTGCGGTTGTCGAACACGCCGACGACGACGCATGCGCTGCGCTGCTTCTCGGGGCTCCCGCTTTTTATGGTAAATTCCATCGCCCTCCACTGCCTCCGACTGGTTGGTTTTCTTTGCCTTCGTGCGGCCGAGGCCGCATTATCGGCAAAACCTCCGGAAAAAGTCAAAATTCTCCGCGTTCGATGATCTTCCGGCGCAGCCTCACGCGCGAGATGACGGCCACGGCCCTCGGGCTGTTCCTCGTGCTGATGGGCATCCTCTTCACCAACCTCGTCCTCAAGCTGCTGGCCCGGGCGGCCGGCGGCGCGGTGGCCCCGGAAGGCGTGCTCACGCTGCTGGGCTTCGGGATGATGTACTACTTCAACATCCTGCTGTCGGTCACGCTGTACCTGACCGTGCTGCTCACGCTCACCCGCTGGTACCGTGACAGCGAGATGATCGTCTGGTTCACTTCGGGCCAGAGCCTCGCGCATTGCGTCCGCCCGATCCTCTGGTTCGCCGCGCCCTTCCTCGTCGCCATCGTCGCGCTGTCGCTCTTCCTCTCGCCGTGGGCGGACCAGCGGCGGCACGAGTACGAGCGGCAGCTCGAGTCGCGCGACGAGCTCGCGCTGATCACGCCGGGGCTCTTCCGCGAGTTTCGCCGCGCCAAGCTCGTCGTGTTTATCGAGAGCATCAACACCTTCGACGGCACGATCCGCAACGTCTTCCTGCACTCGATCGAGGACGAGAAGGACGTCACGACGGTTGCGCGCGCCGGCCGGATCGAGCAGGCCGCCAACGGCGACCGCTTCATCGTCCTCTCCGACGGGCGCCGCTACGAGGGCAAGCCGGGCACCGCCGACTACCGCGTCGTCGAGTTCGAGCGGCTCGGGCGGCGGATCGAGCCCGCCGAGGTGCGCGCGCTGCCGTCGTCGTCCAAGTCGATCCCGACCGCGGTGCTGCTCGAGGCGCAAGGCCGCGTCGAGCGCGCCGAGCTCTTCTGGCGCCTGTCGGTCCCGATCTCGGCGCTGGTGCTCACGCTGCTCGCGATCCCGCTCGCCTACGTCAACCCGCGCATGGGGCGCTCGTTCAACCTCATCGCCGCGGCGTTCATGTACATGCTGTACAGCAACTGCCTCAAGATCGTCGAGAGCTTCGTCGCGCAGGGCAAGCTCGGCTTCTGGGTCGCCCTGGCGCTGCCGCACGCCATCGCGGTGCTGGTCGTGGCACTCCTCTTCAGCCACCAGGTCGCCGCGCTGGGGCTGCGCGTGCGCGGCGCGCGCGGCAACGGCGAGGCCTCGCTGTGAAGACGCTCACCCGATACATCGGCCGGGAGGTGCTCGGCGCGATCCTGCTGATCTTCGTGGCGCTGATCATGCTGTTCGCGTTCTTCGACCTCATCGCCGAGCTCGGCAACGTGGGCAAGGCCGACTACACGCTCTCGACCGCGCTGCTCTTCGTTGCGCTGCAGCTGCCCTCGCGGATGTACGAGCTCTTTCCGGTCGCCTCGCTGATCGGCACGCTGTTCGCGATCGCCCAGCTGGTCGCGAGCTCCGAGTACACGGTGATGCGCGCCTCCGGCGCGTCGCTGCTGCAGGTGACCTGGGCGCTGCTGCGGGTCGGCATCCCGCTCGCGATCGTCACGTTCCTCGCCGGCGAGTTTGTCGCGCCGCAGTCCGAACGGCTCGCGCGGCAAGTCAAGGCGGTGGCGAGCGGCGACACGGGCCGGGTCGTCGCGCAGCAGTTCGCCTCGGGCTTCTGGTTCAAGCAGGACCGCACGTTCGTCAACGTCCGCAGCGTGCTCGCCGACATGACGCTGGTCGGCGTCCGCATCTACGAGTTCGACCGCGACATGCGGCTCGCGACGATCCGCACCGCCGAGTCCGGTCACTACACGACGGCCGGCCAGTGGGAGCTCTCCCTCGTCGAGACGACCGAGCTCGCCGCCGACCGCGTGCGCAAGACGCGCCTGCCGGCGTGGAGCTGGCAGTCGGTCCTGCGGCCGTCGCTCTTGACCGTCTACCAGGTGCCGCCGGAGAAGCTCGAACTCGGCACGCTGTGGGACAACACGCGGCTCCTCTCCCAGAGCACGCAGAAGACCAGCCGTTTCGAGATCGCGTTCTGGAACAAGGTGTTCTACCCGGCCGCCGTCGTGGTGATGATGATTCTCGCGCTGCCCTTCGCGCAGTTCCAGCGCCGGCAGGGCGGCATCGGCTTCCGCATCTTCGCCGGGACGATGCTGGGCCTTCTCTTCTTCCTCGTCGGGCGCCTGTTCTCGCACTTGGGGGTGCTCAACGACTGGCCGCCGCTGTTCTCCGCGGTGTTTCCCCTCGCGGTGTTCCTGGCGCTCGCCGCGTCGCTGCTGCACTGGCTCGAACGCCGATAGGGGCGACGGTTCACGAAGCGTGCGTCCACACCGGCCGCAGGCGCGCACGCGGCGGCCACAGGTCACGCACGGCGCGACCGGACAACCGCGCCTCGCCCGCGATGCCACCGCGCGCGGGGCCTTTCGGGCAACAACATCGCCTTGGGTCAAGGAACGCGCGCTTTTTTTGGTGCACACTGCACCCGTCTACGTCCTGCGTGAAGGAACCCATCATGGCACACCCCCTCGCCGGCAAGCCCGCGCCGGCCGACGTCCTTGCCGACATCCCGGCGCTGATCGCCGCCTACCGGCGCGCGCCCGACCCCAACGTCGCCACCCAGCGGGTGGCCTTCGGGACCAGCGGCCACCGCGGCACGGCGCTCGCGGGCAGCTTCAACGAGGCGCACATCCTCGCGATTACCCAGGCCGTGTGCGAGTATCGCCGCGACCAGGGCATCGCCGGCCCGCTCTACCTCGGCAAGGACACGCACGCGTTGTCGGCACCGGCCGAAGAGACCGCGCTCGAGGTGCTGGCCGGCAACGGCGTCCAGACCCGAATCCAGGCCGATGACGGCTTCACCCCGACGCCGGTCGTGTCGCGTGCGATCCTGGTCCACAACCGCGACGCGGCAGCCCAGCGCGCCGACGGCGTCGTGATCACCCCGTCGCACAATCCGCCGCAGGACGGGGGCATCAAGTACAACCCGCCGCACGGCGGCCCCGCCGACACCGACGTGACCGGATGGATCGAGCGCCGCGCCAACGCGCTGCTCGCCACCGGCAACCGCGACGTCGTGCGCCTGCCGATCGCCGCGGCGCGCGCCGCCGGCACGACGGTGGCCGAGGACCTGGCCGCCGCGTACATCGCCGACCTCGACCAGGTGATCGACATGGAGGCGATCCGCAAGGCGAAGCTGCGCATCGGCGTCGACCCGCTGGGCGGTGCCGCGGTCGCCTACTGGAAGCCGATCGCCGAACGCTACGGCCTCGACATCGACGTCGTGAACCCCCGGGTGGACCCGGCCTTCGGGTTCATGACGCTCGACCACGACGGCAAGATCCGCATGGACTGCTCGAGCCCCTACGCGATGGCGAGCCTGGTGGCGCTCAAGGACCGCTTCGACATCGCCTGGGGCAACGACGCCGACGTCGACCGCCATGGCATCGTGACGCCGTCGAGCGGCCTGATGAACCCCAACCACTATCTCGCCGTGGCGATCTCCTATCTGCTCGCCCATCGTCCGCAGTGGCCGTCCGGGGCGGCGGTAGGCAAGACGCTCGTGTCCTCCGCGATGATCGACCGCGTGGTCGCCTCCCTCGGACGGCGGTTGTTCGAGGCCCCCGTCGGCTTCAAGTGGTTCGCGCCGGGGCTCGCCGACGGCAGCGTCGCGTTCGGCGGCGAGGAGTCCGCGGGCGCGAGCTTCCTGCGCCGCGACGGCACCGCGTGGTCGACCGACAAGGACGGGATCATCCTCGGCCTGCTCGCCGCCGAAATCACCGCGGTGACCGGCAAGGATCCCGGCATTCACTACCGCGAGCTCGCCGCGCGCCACGGCGCGCCGCATTACGTGCGCATCGACGCCCCGGCCTCGCCGGCGCAGAAGGCGGCGTTCAAGCAGCTCACGCCGGAGCGGGTCACGACGACCGCACTGGCCGGCGATGCGATCGTGGCGCGCCTGACGCGGGCGCCGGGCAACAACGAGTCGATCGGCGGACTCAAGGTCGTGACGGCGAACGGCTGGTTTGCGGCGCGGCCCTCGGGCACCGAGGACATCTACAAACTCTACGCCGAGAGCTTCGTGAGCTCCGAGCACCTGCAGAAGATCGTGAGCGAAGCCCAGCGCATCGTCGGCGAGGCGCTGGGTCGCTGACGCCGGCAACGAGCGGGCCGCGCATCGTGCCGCGGCCCGCCGGGCGCGGCGAGTTGCCCGGACGGTTCGCGGACATGAACATCATCATTCTCGGCGCGGGCCGGGTCGGCGAGAGCGTCGCCGAGAACCTGGTCTCGGAGAAGAACGACATTACGGTGATCGACATCGACCCGCTGCGGCTGCGGGTACTGCAGGATCGCCTCGACCTGCGCTGTGTGGTCGGCAACGGGATCCAGCCCTCGGTGCTCGAACAGGCGGGCATCCGCGACGCCGACATGCTGATCGGCTGCGCGGCCGCCGACGAGACCAACCTGGTCGCGTGCAAGGTCGCGCACGACCTCTACAGCGTGTCGACGACGATCGCGCGACTGCGCTCGCCCGAGTTCGTCGCCGGCAGCCCGTTGATGGACAACTCCGGTTTCGCCGTCGAGGAGGTGATCTGCCCCGAGGCGTCGGTCACCGCGATGATCAGCAAGCTCATCGACTACCCGCAGGCGCTGCAGGTCCTCGAGTTCGCGGAGGGCCTCGTCAGCCTGATCGTCGTGCGGGCGCAGACCGGCGGGCTGCTCGCGCCGCACCGGCTGGGCGAGATCCGCGAGCTCGCGCCCAGCCTCGACCTGCGCATCGTCGCGATCTACCGCCAGGAAGCGATGCTGCCGGAGTTGAGCGGCGCGACCCGGATCGAACCCGGAGACGAGGTGTTCGTGCTCGCCCCGACCGCGCAGATCCGCGACATGCTCGCCGCGATGCACCCCGCCGGAGCGCGCCCGGTGCGGCGGGTGATCATCGCGGGCGGCGGCAACGTCGGCCTGCGTCTCGCGCGCGAAACGGCGGGGCGGTTCCAGGTCAAGGTGATCGAGCGCGAACGCCGCCGCTGCGACTACATGGCGACCCAGCTCTCCACGCAGACGCTGGTGCTGCACGGCGACTGCACCGACGAAGCCCTGCTGGAGTCCGAGAACGTCCGGGAGACCGACCTGTTCGCCGCGGTGACCAACGACGACGAGGACAACATCATGTCGTGCCTGCTCGCCAAGCGGATGGGGGCAAAGCGGGTGCTCGCGCTGATCAACCGCAGGTCCTACGCCGATCTGGTGCAGGGCTCGCAGATCGACATCGCGATCTCGCCGTCGCAGGCGGTGATCGGCGAACTGCTCGCCCACGTGCGCCGCGGCGACATCGAGGCCGTGCACAGCCTGCGGCGCGGCGCGTCCGAGGCGCTGGAAGCCGTCGTCCACGGCGATCCGAAGTCGAGCCGGCTCGCCGGCCGGCGCATCGAGGAGCTCAGGCTGCCGCCGGGGGTGCAGATCGGTGCCATCGTGCGCGGCCTGCACCCGGCCGACGGGGTCCTCCGCCCGCGGCGAGGCGAAACCGCGGATCCTGATGGGCCGCCACGATCTCGCGATCGAGCCGATGGACCACGTGATCGTGTTCGTGCCGCGCAAGCGTTTGCTGCGCGAGGTGGAGAAGCTGTTCCAGGTCAGCGCCACCTTCTTCTGAACTCGTACGCCGCGATGCGCCACTACTTCCCGGTCTTCGCCATGCTGGGCGGCGTGCTGATGCTGTTCGCGCTGACGATGCTCGTACCCCTGGGCTTCGCCTGGTCCAGCCGGGACGCCGCGCGCTTCGCGTACGACGAAGCGATCGTCGTCACGTTCGCTGCGGGCGCCCTGCTCTACTTCGCCTGCCGGAAAGAGCACCGCGAGCTGCAGCCCCGCGACGGCTTCCTGCTGGTCTCGCTCGCGTGGACGGTGATGCCGGCGTTCGGCATGCTGCCGCTCGTCTTCTATCTGCCGGAGCTGTCGCTCACCGACGCGTACTTCGAGGCGGTGTCGGGGTTGACGACCACCGGCGCCACCGTGCTCACCGATCTCGAGAAGCTCCCGACGTCGATCAACGTCTGGCGCTGCTTCATGGTGCTGATCGGCGGCATGGGCATCCTCGTGCTCGCGGTCGCCATCCTGCCGCTGCTGGGCGTGGGCGGCAAGCAGCTGTTCAAGGCCGAAACACCGGGTCCGATGAAGGACGACAAGCTCACGCCCCGCATCGCCAGCACCGCGCGAGGCCTGTGGACCGTCTACTTCGTCATCGCGCTTGCCTGCATGCTCGCCTACCGCTGGGCCGGCATGGGCTGGACCGACGCGTTCATGCACATGTGCTCGACGATGGGGCTGGGCGGCTTCGCCGCGTACGACGCGAGCTTCGCCGCGTTCGCCTCACCGGCGATCGAGGTGGTCGCGATCACTTTCATGCTGCTGGCCGGGCTCAACTTCGCGCTCTACTTCCTCGCCTGGAAGCAGCGTTCGCTGCGGGTGCTCTGGCGCGACGCCGAGGCGCGCGCCTACGTCCTGCTGATGGGGGGCAGCGTCGCGCTGGTGACGGTCTTTCTCCTGGCGAAGGGCGTCTACGCCGACCTGCCCACCGCGCTGCGCTACGCCGCATTCAACGTCGTCTCGGTTGCGACGACGACCGGGTTCGCGACCGTCGACTACGCGCAGTGGCCGGCCTTCGCGCCCATCTTCATGCTGCTGCTGTGCGGTTTTTCCACCTGCGCCGGCTCGACCGGCGGCGGCATCAAGCTGGTGCGCTTCGTGCTGCTGCTCAAGCAGGCGCGGCGCGAATTGAAGCGCGCCTTGCACCCGCACTCCATCATGCCCGTGAAGCTGGGGAACACGATCGTCGCCAACGAGGTCCTGTTCGCGGTGCTCGCCTTCATGCTGATCTACGGCGTCGTCCTGATCGGCGCGACGATGCTGCTGCTCGCCTCTGGCCTGGACTTCGTCAGCGCGTTCAGCGCGGCCGTGGCCTGCATCAACAACACCGGTCCCGGGCTGGGCGAAGTGGGGCCCGCAGGCAACTACCAGGGGCTCTCCGATTTCCAGATCTGGGTGCTCACGGCCACGATGCTGCTGGGGCGTCTGGAGCTGTTCTCGATCCTGGTGCTGTTCACGCGCGACTTCTGGCGCGACTGACGGCCACAGGCGCCGGCGCGGCGTCCGACCGCTTCGGACGACAACCCGCTCCGCGGTCGGGATCCTGCGGGTGCGCCTGCGCGGGGTTCGGGGCACACCGCAGAAGCGCAATTACGCGGTGACGACCTCGATGCTCGCGACCTTCTTCCTGTCCTTGCCCTTGGTCGCGAACACGACCCGGCCTTCCACCAGCGCGAACAGCGTGTGGTCCTTGCCGATGCCGACGTTCACCCCGGGGTGGATCTTCGTGCCGCGCTGGCGGACGATGATGCTCCCGGCCGAGATGAGCTCGCCGCCGTAGGATTTGACGCCCAGGCGCTTCGACTCGGAATCGCGGCCGTTGCGCGAACTGCCGCCTGCTTTCTTGTGTGCCATGGTCAGTGCCTCTCAGCCGACGATGCTCTCGATACGAAGCTCGGTAAAGCCCTGGCGGTGCCCCTGACGCTTCTGATAGTGCTTGCGCCGACGCATCTTGAAGATGCGCACCTTGTCACCGCGCCCGTGGGCAACGACGGTGGCCTTGACCGCCGCACCCGCGACGACGGGTTGGCCGAGACGGACGTTCTCGCCTTCGCCGATCAGCAACACCTGATCGAGAACGACCTCCGCGCCCACGTTCGCCGGTAGCTGTTCGACCTTGAGTTTCTCGCCGGGGGCAACCTTGTATTGCTTGCCGCCGGTTTTTACGACCGCGTACATGGTGGAACTCCGTTGGTGGTGGGGCCGCCGGCCGGCGGCGCTTCGCGCGCTCCGTCCGCCGCTCGCGGTGCCGGGCGAACGCGCCTCGGACTGCAGAAAGCTTTGAATTGTATGCTGTATCTCGCTCTCGTGTCAAAGTGCGTGCGGCGTCGCGGCGCCGGTGCAACGGCCGCGGCGCGGGGCGCGGCGTTCCCGCGTCCGTGCCCGCCGCCGGCCCCGCCGGCACTTCGGTTACAATCCTCACCCGTTCGGGTCGACTCACCCGGTCGCCCGAGCGCGACTCCCCCGATGCGATCGGTCGCCGCCTCCGGGCAGCGCCGAGTTCGGTGCGTCCGACCGCAACGACTCCCGTGCCCATCGACACCCTCAAGCTCGCTCTCACCGCGGACCTCGCGGCCGTCGACCACGCGCTGCGATCGAGCCTCGGTTCGGACGTCGCGCTCATCCGCCAGGTGGCGGAATACATCATCGCCGGAGGGGGCAAGCGCCTGCGGCCCGCGCTGCTGGTCCTGGCGGCGCGGGCCTGCGACTATCGGGGCAACGACCAGTACACGCTGGCCGCCGTGGTCGAAATGATCCACACGGCGACGCTGTTGCACGACGACGTCGTCGACGAGAGCCAGCTCCGCCGCGGCCACGCGACGGCCAACGCGACCTTCGGCAATCAGGCGAGCGTGCTGGTCGGCGACTTCCTGTATTCGCGGGCATTCCAGCTCATGGTCGGATTGGGCTCGGTGCGCGTGCTGGAGATCCTCTCCAAGGCGACCAACGTGATCGCCGAAGGCGAAGTTCTGCAGCTGATGAACGCGGGCAACCCGAACCTCGACGAGGCGGCCTATCTCGCCGTCATCCAACGCAAGACGGCGAAGCTCTTCGAGGCCGCGGCCCAGCTCGGCGCGGTGCTCGCGGACAGCAACGCCGAACGCGAGGCGAGCCTCGCCCGCTACGGGATGCACCTCGGCACCGCCTTCCAGCTCGTCGACGACATCCTCGATTATTCGGGCGACCATCACGCCATCGGCAAGAACCTGGGCGACGACCTCGCCGAGGGCAAGATGACACTGCCGCTCATCCGCGCGATCGAGGTGGGCACCCCCGCCGATGCCGCGATCATCCGCAACGCCATCACCGGCGGCCGCCTGACCGAATTCGAGCCGGTGCTCGCGGTCCTGCAGCGCACCGGCGCGCTCGATCACGCCCGCGCCTGCGCGCAGCGCGAGAGCGACGCCGCAGCGGCCTGCGTCGTCGGGCTGCCGCCGTCACAGCATCGCGATAATCTGCTAGAATTATCGTCCTTCGCCGTGCGCCGGGCCTACTGAGAAACCGTCAGATCAGGCAGCACTGCTGCGCGCGGCAGGCGTCCGCGGGTCGCCGTTTCCCGCCGTGGACGAGAGCCGGACCGCCCAAGGCCGGATGCAGTCATCGGGGTGTAGCTTAGCCTGGTAGAGCGCTACGTTCGGGACGTAGAGGCCGGAGGTTCAAATCCTCTCACCCCGACCATTCCTCGAGGATCGCACGTCGTCCCGCACCCGCACCCGCACACCATGGCGACCCCGCGGGCTGCGTGCTCCCGGTCGGCCGTTGACCCCGTTCCGGCGCGGAGCGGCCGGCCCCGTTGGCAGCAGCTCGGATGAGCAACCCCGCGACTGCGCCGCCTGCTGCCGACGACACGGTTGAAAGCGACATGAAATCCACCGTGGACCAGATCCGCGCACGGTTCGACGATGACGTCGAGCGCTTCGCCGATCTCAAGACCGCTCAGTCCTCGACGGTCGACGCGCCGAAGGTCCTCGAGCTGATCGCCCAGGCGGCGGCCGCGACGAATCCCGCCGCGACGCACGCGCTCGACATCGGTTGCGGCGCGGGCAACTACGCCCTCAAGCTGCTGGGGCTGCTGCCGCACCTGAACGTGGTGCTGGTGGACTTGAGCGCGCCGATGTTGGAGCGGGCCGCACAGCGCATCCGCCCTGCCACGACCGGCCGGACTACGGTCGTGCAGGCCGACATCCGGGCGCTGGCGCTGGGCGCAGCCAGGTTCGACATCATCACGGCGGCGGCGGTCTTCCACCATCTGCGCGGCGATGACGAATGGGAGGCGGTTTTCGCCAAGTGCCATGCCGCACTGGTGCCGGGGGGGTCGTTCTGGATCGCGGACCTGATCGACCACGAGACGGCGCCGATCCGGGCGTTGATGTGGGGTGCCTACCGAGCGTATCTCACCGGCCTGCGGGACGCGGCGTACGGCGACCGGGTGTTCGAGTGCATCGACCGGGAAGACACGCCAAGGCCGCTGCTCTACCAAATCGATCTCCTGCGCCGCGTGGGCTTCCGAACCGTGGAGATCCTGCACAAGAACAGCTGCTTCGCCGCGTTCGGCGCAATCAAATAGCCGCCGGTGATCGGCGACGGCTTGGGGCGCGCGCGACGCCGCGGTTCGCTCGAGCAACGTCGAAGACGCACCTGCTGCTCGCGAGTGCTCGGCGCCAAGGGATTCCCGCCGAGTCATCCTGCTGACGCGGCACGACGCGGTGTCGAGCGCGAGCGCTCGGGTGGGAACGGTTGCTGCGCCGCTTCGTCCCACGCGGGCGAAGCGTCCCGTCCGGCACGCTCCTATGGGTGCGCCTTGAGCCGGTCGAGCTTCGCGGCGTAGAGCTCGTGATCGCGCCGAGTCGTGCTGTTCTGCAGGGCGAGCTCGAGGTGTCGGCGCGCGAGATCCGGTTCGCCCAGATGCACGTGGGCGATGCCGAGCCAGTAATGGAACTCGTGATAGTCCGGCGCGCGCTCCACTTCCCGCGCGAACGCCTCCTTCGCCGCCCGCAGGTCGCCAGCCCGCATCGCTGCCATGCCACGCTTGAAGTGGCCGAACGCAGGCTCGGGGTCGAGCTCGCCCAGCCGCGCGGCCAGGCGCTGCGACTCCGCGGCGTGCCCCAGGTCGTTGAGCACCGGGACCAGGTTCGCCATTGCCCGGATGTTCGCGGGCTCGCGCGCGAGGACATGCGTGAGCACGCGCTGTGCCTCCCGCGGATTCCCGTGGCGCCGGTAGATCGCGCCCAGCGTGTTGTGCGCCACCAGGAAGTCCGGCGCCTGCAGCACGGCTGCGCGGGCCCACCAGTACGCATCGTCGATGCGGCCGCGCGCGAGCGCCTCGACCGCGCGATTGTTCATGAACATCGCGACGATCGTCTCCTCGGTCAGTGGCCAGGCGCGCGTCGCGCGCAAGTCCTGCGGTGGAAGGAAATCGATCGTCATCGCGTCGGGCTCGTGGGGCCGCGCGCCCACGCGATGCCCGACCCCACCGCCATCCGTCCGGCGTCGCCCGAGGGTGATGTTGACGTGATCGATCGCGAGGTAGATGTCGCTGCTGCGCCCGAGCGCCTCGTAGGCGGCCACCTTCTGGTAGTCGACGGCCAGGCCGAGTTGCTTCGCCAACGCGGACGTCATGATGACCAAGGACAGGCAGTTGCCGGCGCGCGCCGCAAAGGCCTGCGCTGCGTTGCGCGTGACCTCGGAATCGTACTCGAGCTTGAGCTGACCCTTGCTCTGCAGCGCCTCGAACAGCGCCTTCTGGCGGCCCTTGGCGTGCGCCGCGCCGGCGATCTCCTGCTCCAGGAAACGCGTCATCTCATCGCTCACCGCGAACACGTCCGCGGCATCGATGCGCTCGGTCGGCGGCGCGAACAGGCCGTCGGCGAACCAGCGCTCGTCGCGCTCGAGCGCCGGCGGCGCCGCGGCGCAAGCCGTGAGCAGGAGGCAGAGCACCACCACCCATCCGTTCTTCAATCGGCCCTCCTGCGGGGGAGAACGCGCCCGCGACGGGTCTTGCAGTGTACTGCTCTGCAGGCGCGGCGGCGGTGGACGCGCTCGCGCGTTCCCCCCGTTGCCCCGCGCTGACGCCGCCCCGAGGTGCCGCCGCCGGGAAACAGAACGGGGGCCCCTGGGGCCCCCGTTCCGGTTTCCAATGCCGCCTGCCTTACTTGCCGGCGGCCTTGGCGATCTCGGCGCGCAACTTGTCGGCCTGCGCGCTCTTCGCGTCGCCGCGAATCAGCACGTCGGGCGGCAGCACCTTCTTGCCGTAGTACGCCTGGTTCCAGTCGTCCGCGGCGGTCAGAACGGTGCCGTCGAGGTTGAGCCCGCCGTAAACACCCTTCGAACGGCTGAAAGCGATCAGGTCTGCCACCACGTCGGACTTCGCGCCTGCGCCGACCGGCCCGGCGGCAACACTGGCGTCACCTCCCAGCTTCACCGACGTGGCAAGCAGCGAATTGAAGCCCTTCTCGGTCATCACGAGAGTGATCGCCTCGGACACCTCGACCCCCGCCTGGAAGCCGACGCTCGCGGTCCCCATGTTGTAGAACACCGGGCCGCGCCACTCGCCGGACTTTGCATCGCGCGCGAACAGTACCGAGCGGCCACCGGAACCGCCGAAGATGAAGCCGGCCTTGACGATCTCCGGCGCAATCAGCACGGCCTTTGCCCGGCCGAAATTCTGCTGCAGCCATTTCATATCGGGGTCACGAAGGAAATTCGACAGCGTGATTTCGGCCTGACCGACCAGCTTCTGCTGGTCCGCCTGCGCGAGCGCCGGCGTGGCGACGAAGCCCGCGGTCACCACGAGCGACGCAGCCGCGATCGAGCGCACAAAGCTCTTCAACATTAAGGTCTCCTGATGTAGTGATGATGTAGTGATCGGCAGCCCTGGCGTTCTCCAGGACAACATGAAATTTTACCAGGCTAATTCGGCCTAGTCAATGCCTTTTCTGCCGCGACCACTTGCCTCCGGCACGCCGGCGGTGCGCTCGAGGCGCGTCAAGCGGATTCGATGAAGTGGAACATGAACTGGTGCGCGACCCGTTCCTCGCTGCTGAACCGGTCGTCGGCGAGTTGCGTGGCGAGGTACGTGTCGTAGTCGGGCAGATTGCCGAACTGGTCCATGTTGCGAAAGCCCATCGACCAATCGCTGAAATGGCGCTTGGTCAGCGGACCGGAGGCGAGGACCTTGACCATCCGGTGCCGGCCATCCGCCGCGATCGATGCGAACAACGACCGGACGACCTCCTCCTCGCCCTCGAGCATCTGCATGTACCTGCCGTTTTGGTACAGGAGCATGCCCGTGACCTCGCGTGCAGCATTGGCCGCGCGAGCGTGCTCGAGCAGGCGGTGAAGATCGGCCTCGGTCGGCGTTTCGGTCGCCACGCTGCGATAGATGAGGTAATACATGGCCCTGTGCGTCCCCTGCGGTATGGATCCGATTCGGCTCGCGCGCGCCGTGCACCGGCGAACCCCCCGTTACGCGCTGCGCCCGGCAGCCGGAGCGCGCGCCCGACCCCCGCCCCGGCGCTGCTGCTTCGGCGTCGCGTCGCACGACCCGCGGGCCGCGGAGAGAGCGAGCGCCGAGCCCGCGGCCGGCAGGCTCGCTAGAGATTGGCGGAGCGCCACCAGGTGTTCTGGTCGCGGCGCAGTTCCGCGTGCGAGGGCATCGGGTAGTAGGCGAGATCCTCGCCATTGCCCGTGTAGAACCCGCCCTTGACCATCCGGTACGGAAACTCCAGCGAATGCACGCGGTGGACGAGCTTGCTTTCCTTGGAATTCGGCTCCAGGATCAGCAGCGCCTCGCGCAGGTGATGCATGAACGAATACGGAAGGTCGCCGACCGGTCCGTTCTCGGGGTCCTTGGCCAATGCACCGAGCTCGAGCTCGACGAAGCACATGCCCGGAAAGCGGATGAACTTCGCCGGCTGCGTGGTGATGCCGCGGTAATACGCGGCGGGATCCTGCCGGCTCACGACCAGGCTGTTGACGGGCGCCAAGTCCTGGTACATGTGCAGACCCGGCTTGAACTCCGGAAGCCGCTCGCTGCGATCGATGCCGATCGTGTGGCCGTAGGCCGTGGTGAGGTAAAAGCGCCCGATGGCGCTCAACGGCAGATGCTCGAGCACGCGATACACCGACACATACACCGAGTGCTTCGGCGTTCCGTCGGGGGCCGGCACGCATCGCGCAAAGGCAGTGTCGATCTCGAAATACGGGTGCCGGAACTTGGGATCGATCTCGAAGAACAGCGACTGTCCTTTCGACTTGTACTTGGTGCCGGTGGCGTAGTATTGCCCGAATTTCTCTGGCGGCAGGTTGGAGGCGATCAGCGCTTCGGGGATCAGAGAAAAGTACAGATGCACGGCCATGATTGCAAAACCTCCCGGATGTTTGAAGTCAGCGCCAATCCGCGCACGCCGCGCGCCGTTGGCGCCTTCTCGAATTGCAGAACCGGCTCGCCTCGAGTGGGCCAGAAATGCCGATCGAACAGCGGATTATATTAGCTAATCGGGGCCGCTGCCATCGGCGGCGGCGAACGCTTCGCTCCGCCGGGCCGCCTGGAGGGCGAACACCGGGGCGCACCGCGCCAACGCCCTCCAGCAAGCGCGCGCCCGCAGGCGGGCAGCGGTGAGCAATCCCTGGCTACGATGGCAGCGCGAACTCCAGCGCGTCGTCGGGATTCTGCTTCTTCCCGACGGGTTGCGCTCCCACCGGGGCGCCCGCCGCCAGAGGACACGCCGTCGTGTCATGGGGCGCCTGCGCAACCGACGCTGGCTGACCGGCCACCGGCCGATCGCCCGCCCGGTCGGCCTCCACGGGGTCGCTCGCCGGCGTTGTCGCCGCGGCAATACCCGCCCGCCTTCGCCGCAGCGCCCACCACGCGGCGGCACCCGAAGCGGCGAGTGCGCCAAGCAGCACGGCAGTCCACGCGCGCCACGAGAGCGTCGCTGCGCGTGGCGCGGCGTCGCCACCGACGGCCGGGACGGCTTCGCTGCCGCGCCCGATCGCGGCGCAGCGGCCGTCTACCGTCTGCGTCGGACCGGTCTCGATACTGCGCTGTTCGCACTCGGCCATGAGCCGAAGTTCGGACACGGAGGGGCGCTCGATGAGCCGCTTCGACAACCGCGGCGGGCCCGCGATCTGCGTATGCTGCGTCGCAGCAGACGGCACGGCCCCGGCTGCCGCGTCGCCGCGGGTTGCTTCCGTGCCGAGCGCGGCGCGCGGTGGCTGCACCGGGGGTATCCCGTCCCGCGCAACGACGGACGCGACGGCGGGTGGCGAGGCCACCGTCGCGCGCGTTGGGGCAGGCACCGTCGCTTCGACCTCGACCGGTGCCGGCCGGTCAGCCGGCGCGGCGGGCGGCGCAGCGGTCGGCTTCGGCTCTGCGGCAGCGATGACGCCCGGAGCAGGGGCAGGACCCGCGGTCGGGCCGGCATCGCCTCGGCGACCCGATCGCAAGGGCTGCAGGCAGGTAGCTCTTGCTTCCTTCCACAGGGCGCGCATCTGGGCGTCGAGCTCCTGAGGTCCCAGAGCTTCGTTCCTGAGCAGCTCGAGGGACCGCGTGCGGAACGTGCTGCAGTGCGCCGTGGGCGCGAGATTCATGAGGTAGATCGCGTTGAACTCCGCCCACATCGAACGCGAAAGCGCGCCGGCGTCGCCCGCAACGGCCACCGCCAGCAACAGCACGCATTGTCCTGCCCGCTTCGGCAGCCGCATCCGGTCGATCTCCCGTTATGGCGCCCGGCGCGTGCGCGGCGCCTGCCGTCCCGCACGCTCCGAACACGCTGTCTCGAGCCTTCATCGGCGCGCCCGCAAAGAAATGAAGGCCGCCTCGGTGTGCGCCCGATGCCGCCGATGGTCGCGGGGGTATGGCCGGTGCGCGTGAGGCACCGCGCGGCCGTGTCCCGCGGGGCCACCACCGCCCGAACCTCGGCCGCGACCGGTCGCGGCGAGGGTGGCGCCAGCCGAATACCGAATTGGGAGGCGAACGCAAGGCGTGGCATGATTCTCCTTTTGCCGCCGGAACCGTCGTCATGCCACTTCGCCGCTCCCTGCTGCTCGCCGCGCTGCTCTCCCCCTTTCTCCTTGGCGGCTGCGACACGATCACCAACCTGCCGCCCAAGTACGCGCAGATACGGTTCGCGAACTACGCCGTCGGCGTCGCGGGCTACGACTTTCTCGTCGACGGCACGGTGCTGGCGAGCGGCGTTCCTCCCGAGACCGTCACGAGCTACAGCGAGCTCGATCCCGTGCAGCATTCCTTCGCGACGCGCATCACCGGCACCTCGGCGGAACTCAACGCTGCCAATTACACCCTCAACGGCGACACCCACTACACGATGGTCGCCTACGGCACGGCGGGCGTGCCGTCCGCCGTGGTGCTCGTCGACCCTGCGAACGGCCCGGGCAGCGGCACCTTCCGGGCCCGGGTTGTGCAGTTCGCACCCGACGTCGCCGCCCTCGACCTCTACGTGACCGATCCGGCCGCGGACCTCGAAGGCGTCGCGCCCAACGTCTCGGGTTTGGCCTACGGCGGCATCGGCGATTTCGACAACTACACCGCGGGCACCTTCCGAATCCGGGCGGCGCTTTCCGGCACCAAGGACGTCATCTACGATTCCGGTGCCGTGAACTTGCCCAGCGACGCCAACGCCAGCCTGATCGCCTACTCGCGCGGCAGCGGCCGTCTCGTCAACCTGGCCATGGTGCAGACCACCGGCACGGCGCCGACGACAACGCTGGAGAGCACGCTGGCGCGGGTGCGCGCGCTGAACATCGGCAACGCGACCGGCCCGATCAACGTGCTCGCCAACCAGTCGGTGCTGTTTCCCGGGCTCGCGGACGGCGCCGCCTCGCTCTACGCGACGCTCGCGCCGGCCGGCTACGACTTCGGCGTCGAGGCCACCTCCGCACCCGGCGCCGTCCTGGCGGCGCTCAGGCGCGCGCTCGTGCCCGCCACCGACACCTCGCTCTACTTCCAGGGCAACCCCGGCGCCCAGTCGATCGTCGCCCTCGACGACGACAACACGCCGGCACTCACCGGCGGCGGGCGCCTGCGCATCGTCAACGCCGCCGGCAATGGCGCGACGATCGACGTGCTCGCGAACGACGCTGTGATCGCTTCCGGTGTGACGCCGACGACAGCGCCTTTCTACGTCGAACTGGCCGTTGGCAGGTACACCCTGACGGTGCGCGACAGCGCGACGCTTGCCGTGCTCGCCCCCTCGACGGACTACGTCTCGGCCACCTCGACCGTGTCCACGCTGTACGTCGCGGGCACGACGGCCCAGACGACGCTCGTGCTCGTCCTCGACCGCTAGCCACCAGGAGTCGGGCGCGCGGATGAACGGACCGGGTGCTTCCGGTAAAGGGAACGGGCACCCCGCCCGGGGCGACGTGGCGGCGCCAGCGGCATTGGCCCTGAGCGCGCACACGCCGATGATGCAGCAGTACCTGGCGCTCAAAGCGGCGCACCCGGACAAGCTGCTGTTCTACCGGATGGGCGACTTCTACGAGCTGTTCTTCGACGACGCCGAGCGCGCGGCGCGGCTGCTCGACCTCACGCTGACCGCACGCGGCGCGTCCGCCGGTGCGCCGATACCGATGGCCGGCGTGCCGCACCACGCCGTGGATCAGTACCTCGCGCGCCTCATGCGTCTAGGCGAGTCGGTCGCGATCTGCGAGCAGTTCGGCGACCCGGCGGCGGCCAAGGGCCCGGTCGAGCGGCGCGTCGCGCGAGTCGTGACTCCCGGCACGCTCACCGATGCCAACCTGCTCGACGCGAAGCGGGACAGCCTGCTGGTCGCCGTGCTTCCCGGCCGGCTTCGCGCAGGGCTCGCGTGGCTCAACCTCGCCGCCGGGCAGTTCACGCTGGCCGAAGTCCCCGCCCCGGAGGCGGGCACGACGCTCGAGCGGCTCGACGTGGCCGAGATCCTGCTGCCCGAAGGCACGGCATCGCCGTGGCGCGGCGCGCCGCTGCCGACCCGGGCGCTGCCGGCCTGGCATTTCGACCCGGCGGCCGCAACCCGGGCGCTGGCCCGGCATTTCGGCACCCAGGACCTCCGCGCCTTCGGCGTCGACGATCGCGAGCTCGCCGTGGGCGCCGCCGGCGCGCTCCTGGGCTACGCGTCCGCGACGCAGCAGTCGGGCCTGATGCACGTGCGTTCGCTCGCCGTCGAGACGCAATCGGACGTGCTGTTGCTCGACGCCGCGACGCGCCGCAACCTCGAGATCACCGCGACCCTGCGCGGGGAGAGCGCGCCGACGCTGCTGTCGCTGCTCGACACCTGCGCCACCGCGGCAGGCAGCCGGCTGCTGCGGCAATGGCTGACGCAGCCGCTGCGCCGGCAGGAGGCCGCCGCCGCCCGGCACGACTGCGTCGCGGCGTGGGTCGTCGCGCCGCGCCTGCAGCGCTCGCTCGCGCAGGCACTCAAGCGCACGGTCGACGTCGAGCGCATCGCCGCGCGCATCGCGCTCGGCTCGGCCCGCCCGCGCGATCTCGCGGGCCTGCGCGATACGCTCGTGCTGCTGCCGACGCTGTCCGCCAGCCTCCCCGAGAGCCCGCCCGCCTTGCTCGCGTCGCTCGCGGCAAAGCTCGCTATCGACGCGCGCTGGGCAGAACTGCTCGGCCGCGCCGTCGCGCTCGAGCCGGCAGCGCAACTGCGCGACGGCGGAGTGATCGCCGCCGGCTACGACGCCGAGCTCGACGCGCTGCGCGGGATCGACGCAACGTGCGGCGCGTTCCTCGTCGACCTCGAGGCGCGCGAGCGCTCGCGCACCGGCATCGCGAACCTCAAGGTCGAGTACAACCGGGTGCACGGCTTCTACATCGAAGTGAGCCACGCGCAGGCGGGGCGTGTTCCCGACGACTACCGGCGGCGCCAGACGCTAAAGAACGTCGAGCGCTACATCACGCCGGAGCTGAAGGCGTTCGAGGACAAGGCGCTGTCGGCGCAGGAGCGCGCGCTCGCCCGCGAGAAAGCGCTCTACGAGTCGCTGCTCGGCGAGCTGGCGGCGGCGATCCCGGCGCTGCAGGACGCCGCCCTGGCGATCGCCGCGCTCGACGTGCTGTCGACCTTCGCCGAGCGCGCTCTCGCGCTCGACCTCGCGCGGCCCATCTTCGCGCCGGACCTCGGCATCGCCATCCGCGGCGGACGCCATCCGGTGGTCGAGCGTCAGGTCGAAACGTTCGTCCCCAACGACCTCGTGCTGCGGCCCGACCGCCGGCTGCTGATCGTCACCGGGCCCAACATGGGCGGCAAGTCGACGTACATGCGCCAGGCGGCGGTGATCGCACTGCTCGCGTACTGCGGCTCGTTCGTGCCCGCGGCGGCCGCAACGCTGGGGCCGCTGGACGCGATCCACACGCGCATCGGCGCCGCCGACGACCTCGCCGGGGGCCGCTCGACCTTCATGGTGGAGATGACCGAGGCGGCGGCGATCCTGCATCGCGCGACGGCGCACAGCCTGGTGCTGATCGACGAGATCGGCCGCGGCACGTCGACGTTCGACGGGCTGGCGCTGGCCTGGGCGATCGCCCATCAGCTTGCCGAGAAGAACCGCAGCCTGGCGCTGTTCGCCACCCACTACTTCGAGCTGACGGCGCTGCCCGCAGAGATCGAGGGCTGCGCCAACCTCCATTTCGACGCCGTCGAGCACGCGGACGGCATCGTCTTTCTGCACGCGGCCGCGGACGGCCCGGCGAGCCGCAGCTACGGGCTGCAGGTCGCCAAGCTCGCCGGCGTGCCGGGCGAGGTCGTGCGCCGGGCCAAGGCGTATCTCGCGCGCATCGACAGGTTCACCGCGACGCAGCACGTGCAGGCCGACCTCTTCGCCACGCCGGAACCGCCCCGCAGCGTCGACCCGGTCGCGGACGACGGCGGTGCCGGGCGCGCTCTGCGCGAGCGCGTCGCCGCCCTCGACCCCGATGCGCTGGCGCCGCGCGACGCGCTGGCGCTTCTCTACGAATTGAAGCGAATCGCCGCGGCGTAGCGGTGCGGTGGGGCGTCAGTGCCGGTGATGTCCGCCGGCGTCGTGGACGTGGCCGTGCTCGATTTCCTCGGCCGACGCCGGGCGCACGTCGAGAATGAGGCAGTCGAAGCGCAGCAGCTTCCCGGCCCAGGGATGGTTGCCGTCCAGCACCGCCTTGCCCTCGGCGATGTCGGTGACGGTGAAGACGACGCCGGAACCCTCCGGGTCGTCGGGATCGGCATAGGCCTCGAACTGCATGCCCACCTCGACTTCGGCGGGAAGCCGGTCGAGGGACTCGATCCTGACGAGGTCCGGGTCGTAATCGCCGAAGGCATCACCGGGTTCGATCGTCACCGACACCGCGTCGCCCTCCACCTTGTGCGTCAGGGCTTCCTCGAGCTTGGGCAGGATTCCCGAGTGCCCGCCGTGCAGATAGGCGATCGGCCCGTCGGTCTCTTCGAGCAACGTGCCGTCGCCGTCGTAGAGCTGGAAAGTGAGGGTGACGACGGTGTTGGCGAAGACGTTCATGGTGGGTTCCGAAGCGGGTAGGGACGACAGGGGCGACGGGCGACGCGCGCGACGAAGGCGCCAGCCGGACGCCAGCGAGGGCACGCGACATTGTAGCCCGGCGGGCGCAACGCCGCCTCGGCGACCCCATCGCTATAATGGCTGCATGCCCGCGCCGTCCACCCGGTCGCCCGCCGCGGCCGTCCGCCCGTCGCGCGGCCGCGACCCCCGCTGCGCACTCCTCGGCGGGCGCAGCGCGCGGGCCTTTCTGCGCGGATTCTGGCACAAGGAGGCGCTGCTCGTGCGCGCAGCGCGGCCAGGCGTCGCGGGTCTGTTCACGGCCGCGGAGCTCAAGGCGCTGGCGCTGCGCGACGACGTCGAATCACGCCTCGTCGTGCGCGACGGCGCGCACTGGAGCTTCGTCCAGGGGCCGTTCCGGCGCAGCGACTTCCGCCGCCTGCCCGCGCGCGACTGGACACTGCTGGTGCAGGGCGTGAACCTGCACTCGGCGCCTGCCGACGCGCTCCTGCGCGAGTTCGCCTTCCTGCCGTACGCCAGGCTCGACGACCTGATGGTGAGTTACGCGGCCCCCGGTGGCGGTGTCGGCCCCCATTTCGACTCGTACGACGTGTTTCTGCTGCAGGGCTTCGGGCGCCGCCGCTGGCGGTACGGCCCGCAGCGCGACCTCGCACTGCGGCCCGGGCTGCCGGTCAAGATCCTGCGGCGGTTCAAGCCCGCCTGCGACGAGATCCTCGCGCCCGGTGACATGCTCTATCTGCCACCGCAGTTCGCGCACGACGGCGTCGCCGTCGATGCCTGCACGACTTATTCGATCGGCTTTCGTGCCGCGAGCATCGACGAACTCGCCGCTGCGTTCCTCGACTTCCTGCGCGACCGGATCGACCTGCCCGGCCGCTACGCCGACCCCGACCTCGCGCCGACCCGCGAGCCGGCGCGCGTTGGGGCGCGCATGCGCGACGCCTGCGCGCGTGAGCTCGCGCGTCTGCGCTGGAACGTGGCGACGGTCGCGCGCTTCCTCGGCTGCTGGCTCTCCGAACCCAAGCCCACCGTGTTCTTCGACCCGCCACAGCACCGGCTGCCGCAGTCCGCGTTCGCCCGCGCCGCGGCGCGGCGCGGCCTGCGGCTCGACCGGCGCACGCAGCTCCTCTACGACGACGGCCAGCTGTACGTGAACGGCAGCGCGCTCGACTGGCCGCAAAGCGGTGCCGCCGCGCTGCGCCGGCTCGCGAACGATCGGGCGCTTCCTGCCGCCGCCGTGCCGGCGCTGCCGCCGGCGTGCGTCGAGCTGCTTCACCAGTGGTACTGCGATGGCTACCTCGCCCCCGACTCCGGCTGACCCCGGTGCGCCGGCGCCGCACATCGAGCGGCTGGCGAGTGTGGCGGCGCAGGTCGCGGCGATCGACCGCCTGATCGGGCTCGCCCGAACCTCGGTCCGCGTGTTCGACGTGAGCCTGGCCGAGACCGGCTGGAACCAGCCGCTGCGTGCCCAGGGGCTGGCGGCGTTCCTGCGCGCGTCGCGTCACGCGAGGCTCCAGATCATCGTCCACGATCCGCGCTGGATGGAGACGTCGGCGCCCCGGCTTCGCGAGCTGCTGCGCCGGTTCAGCCACGCGATCACGCTCTGCCGGACGGGCCCCGAGGCCCGCGGGGCGGCCGATCCGCTGCTGATCGTCGACGACCGCCATTACCTGCACCGCTTCCACATCGACCACCCGCGGGCCGAACTCGCCATCGACGCGCCGCAGGAGGCGCGCCCGCTGATCGATCGCTACGAGGAGATCTGGGCCACCGGCGAGCCCGGCCTCACCGCCACCACGCTCGGGCTGTGACCGCGGCGCGGACTGCCTCCTGGCGGACGCTGCCGCGGCGCAAGGCGGCGCGCCGGGGCCATGCGCGCACCCCGACGCGCGAGGCAGGTCGCGGCGCAGGGACTCGCAGCTTGCGCCCCCGCCTACAGCGGGGCGCCGATGCGGCGCGCCACTTCCCGGTAGTGCTCGATCACGCCGCCCAGGTCGCGCCGGAAGCGGTCCTTGTCGAGCTTCTCGCCGGTCTTCGCGTCCCAGAGCCGGCAGCCGTCGGGAGTGAACTCGTCCCCCAACACGAGCGGCCCCCGCGGGTCCTCGGTCGGATGGCCGAACTCGAGCTTGTAGTCGACGAGATCGATGCCGGCGGCCGCGAACAGCGGCTTCAGCACGCCATTGACGCGATGGGTGAGCGCCTTCATTTCGTCGATCTCGCGCGCCGTCGCCCATCCGAGCACGCGGATGTGATCGTCGTTGCACAGCGGGTCGTGCAGCGCGTCGCTCTTCAGGAAGAACTCGAAGATCGGCTCGGAGCAGCGGCGTTCCCTCGGCAACGCCGTAGCGCTTGGCCATCGACCCGGCGCAAACGTTGCGCACGACGCACTCGACCGGGAGCATCTGCATCGCCTTGACCAGCGATTCGCGTTCGTTCAGGAGCGCGACGAAGTGCGTCGGCACGCCCGCCGCCGCCAGCTTGCCCATCACGTAGGCATTGATCCTGTTGTTGGTCTCGCCTTTGCGTTCGAGCCGGGCGAGCTTGGCCCCGTCGAACGCGGACACGTCGTCGCGGTAATGCATGATCAGCCGATGCGCGTCGTCGGTCGCGTATACCGTCTTCGCCTTGCCCTTGTACAGCTCCTGCCGCTTTTCCATGGATGATCTCCGTCAGAGGTCGCGCCAGCCGAACCCTTCCGCCTGGTCGGCCACGCCGATCCAGTCGCCGGTGCAGCCCAACGCGTCGGCCAGCGCGGCCCGCGCCCTTTCGGGCGTGTTGTTCTGCTGCGACAGATGGGCCGCGACGACGTGCTTGAGCCGCCGCGTGTCGATGCGGGCGAGCAGTGCCGCGGAGCTCAGGTTGTCGAGGTGACCGAGTCGGCCCGCGATGCGCTGCTTGAGCGGGTACGGGTAGTCGCTCTCCGCGAGCAGGTCGAGGCAGTGGTTGGCTTCGAGCACCAGCGCGTCGCAACCGGTCACGCAGCGTTCGACGTGCGGCGTGCTCACGCCGAGATCGGTCAGCACGCCCAGGCGCGCGGCGCCGTCGCCGAGCACGAATTGCGTCGGCTCGCGGGCGTCGTGCGGCACCGGGACCGGCGTGACCTCGATATCGCCCATGGCGAACGCGGCGTGGCTGTCGAACGCGTGCACGGCGCCGATGCCCGCGAGCTTTTGCGCCGCGGCGGCCAGCGTGCCGAACGAACCCCAGACGGCGATGCCGTGCCGGCCGGCGAACGCCGCCACCCCGCCGACGTGGTCGGAATGCTCGTGCGTCACCAGGATCGCCGTCAGTGCCCGCGGCTCGAGGCCCAGCCGACCGAGCCGGAAGGCCGTGTCACGCAGGCCGAAGCCGCAATCGATCAGCACCCGGGTGCAGCCAGCCTCGACCACGAGGCCGTTGCCCTCGCTGCCGCTGCCCAACGAACCGAACCGCATTGCGAACGACGCTACTTGAGCTGGTCGCCGATGAGCGAGAGGATCTTCTCTGCGTTGACGCCGCGCGCGGGGGTTGCGTCGGCGTTGCGCACGACCACCGTGCTCTTGACCTCCCCGCCGGCCACGACGATCTGGTATTGCTCGGGCTTCTCGGAGGTGTCCTTCCAGAACTGCAGTTTCGACCACCACGAGGGCTCGACCTTGGCCGTATCGGGGTCGGCGTAGCGAACGTAATACACGCCGCCGGTGCGATCGCGATCGACGACGGTGAACCCGATCCGGTCGAGCGCCAGCCCCACGCGCCGCCAGGTGCGGCTGAAACTGTCGTCGACCTCGATCACTGCGGTGCCGTCGGCGGCCTTGGCAAGCCGCGCCCGGTCCGCCGCGGTACCCGCCACCGGGGTGAGCGCCTGCGCGACGTCGGCGCTCGCGGCGTTCTCCTCGGCGCCGAAACGCACCAGCATGCGGGTGAGGATCTCGGCCTCGAGCCCCGGATTCGGCGGCAACACGGTCCACGCGAACGCGACCGGCGCGGTGCCGCTGATGGCGGTGGGCATCTGCTCGGCGGCGCGGTGCGTCACGTAGATGTCGACGGTGCCGGGCTCCGTGCCACGCTCGACGCGCGTGCGGAACTTGTCGCGGCGGTAGGTCGTGTACAGGATGTCGGAAAACCTGCCGAGCAGGCTGCGCACCGCGTCGACCGGCAGGTCGGCGCGGTTCTCGGCCCAGTCGGTCTCCATCACCCCGATCAACGGCTGGTCGACGGCGATCGCGAAACCGATGTCGATCCAGAACCGGTAGATCGTGTTCCAGACCTGCTCCGGCGTCGCCTTGACGACGAGCCAGCGGTCCGGGCCGCTGCGGACGATGCGCGCGTTCGCGGTCGCGATCGGGGCGATCTGGTCGGCCGTCTTGGGCCGCGCCGCGTCGCGCGTGGCGGCGACCGCCGACGCCGTGGCGACGTTGTAGCGATCGTCGTATTGCGGCGACCTGAGGTCCGGCGGCAGTTCCAGCGCCGGCGCCACCGCCGTCGACTTGTAATCGATCTTCTTGCCCAGCGAAGTCGACATCGACGAGCAGCCGCCCAGCGCGACCACGCCGACTGCGGCGAGCAGGAGCGCTCGCGCCAACGCCAACAGCTTCAGGACATGCATGCGGGGAGCCTTCCAGGAATCAGCCGAGCACGCCGGCTTCGCGCAGCGCGGCACGCACCACCGCGTGCTGCAACTGCGCGAGCGGCACGAGCGGCAGCCGCAACCCGGGTCCGATGAGCCCCATCTCGGCCAGCGCCCACTTGACTGGGATCGGGTTCGCCTCGACGAAGAGGCGCGTATTGAGCGGCATCAGCCGGTTGTTGAGCCTGCGTGCCGTCGGCAGGTCGCCCGTCAGAGCCGCCCTGCACATTTCGGCCACCAGCCGCGGCGCGACGTTGGCGGTGACCGAGATGACGCCGTGGCCACCGAGCAGGATGTACGGCAACGCCGTGTCGTCGTTGCCGGAGTAGAACGCGAAGCTTCGTTGCGGGGGCAGGCGACGCAGGAGTTCGATGTGGCGCGCCATGTCCGAGGTCGCGTCCTTGATCCCGGCGATCCCGGGGACCTCGGTCAGCCGCAGCACCGTGTCGTTCGCGAGGTCAGCCACGGTGCGCCCCGGCACGTTGTAGAGGATGAGCGGCAGGTCGACGCGCTCGGCGATCGTCCGGAAATGCCGGTACAAGCCTTCCTGCGTCGGCTTGTTGTAGTACGGAACCACCGACAGGCAGGCCGCGGCGCCGACCTCCTTGGCGTAGGCGGTGAGCTCGACCGCCTCGGACGTCGAGTTGGCTCCCGTGCCGGCGATCACCGGAATCCGGCCCCGGACGAGCTCGACGGCGCTCTTGATCAGCAGGCAGTGCTCGTCGTAGTCGACGGTCGGCGACTCGCCCGTCGTGCCGACGATCACCACGCCCGAGGTTCCGCTGTCGATGTGGAACTCGATCAGGTGCGCCAGCGCGCCGAAGTCGAGCGCCCCGTCTTCGTGCATGGGGGTCACGATCGCGACGATGCTGCCGGTCAGTTGGGGCGAGGACATGCGCAATCCCGGGGCGGGCGAACCAATCGGTCATTCTACCCGATTCGCTCGGCGCCCGAGCGGACCCGGGCCGCCGTGGCAGGGGCAGCGTCGGACGGCGCACGATGTCGTGGCGCGCTGCCGGAAGCAGCGAGCACGTCGAGCGCGGGCCGCCTGTGCCGTTGCTCCCTCGCCGGTCCCGAGACCTCCTCTCGTCCTGCGCTCGCGCCGAGCATCCCGTCCGCCCCGGGACGCTCTGCGTGCAGGCGCTCAGGCCGCGGGCAGCGCCGGCGGCCAGGGCCGTCCCCGGCCCACGGCCGCGATTCGCTGCAGCACGCAGTCCCGCTCGGTGCGGCGCACGCGTCCCTGCTCGAAGGCGACGATCCGCAGCGTCGCCCCGAACGCGTCGAGGAGCTCGTTCTCGGCCAGCAGGAACGCGGGATTCGACGGTCGGCCGTGGAGCTCGTGGCCGCTGGCGTACGTCTCGTAGAGGAGGACGCCGTCCGCCGCCAGCGCATCGGCGAGCGCCGGGAGGATCGGCCGGTGCAGGTAATGGCAGACCACGATCGCCCCGAAGCGCTCGCCGGCGAGCGGCCAGGCGCCCGCTTCGAGATCGAGCTGTTGGGTGTGGATTCCCGGCATCCCACCGATGGCTGCCAGCGCGGCGGGGTCGCGGTCGACGGCGAGCACCGGGTGCCCGGCCTGAGCGAACCAGCGCGCGTGCCGGCCGGTCCCGCAGGCGAGGTCCAGCACCCGCGCCCCCGGTTGCAGCAGCGCGGTGAAGCGAACGATCCAGGCCGACGGCGAGGCGGACGCCGCGCGCGCAGCGGGGTCGGAGGTCATGGGTTGTCGTCGGCGCGGTCGGGAGGCCGCGTCTCCCCAGCGGCAGGGAGCATAGCAACCACCCGGCGCGCGTGCGTCATCACGCCTTGGAGAACGTCACCTCCCCGCCGGTCGCGCCGACCTTGACGGTGTCGCCGGACGCGTAGCGGCCGCCGAGGATCTCCTTCGCCAACGGATTCTCGATCTGCTGCTGGATCGCGCGCTTGAGCGGCCGCGCGCCGTAGACCGGGTCGAACCCGGCTTCGGCGACCCGCTTGAGCGCCGCGTCGGTCACCGCGAGCTTGATCTCGAGCTTCGCGAGCCGCGCCTCGAGCGCCTTCATCTGGATCTTCGCGATGCTCGCGATCTGCGTCTCGCCCAGTGGCTGGAACACGACGATCTCGTCGATGCGGTTGACGAACTCGGGCCGGAACGTGGTCTTGACCTCCGCCAAGACCGCGATCTTGATCAGCGCCTGGTCGGAGCCCTCGTCGGTCATCTGCTGGATCCGGTGCGAGCCCAGGTTCGACGTCATCACGATCACCGTGTTCTTGAAGTCGACGGTGCGACCATGGCCGTCGGTCATCCGCCCGTCGTCCAGGACCTGGAGCAGCACGTTGAAGACGTCGGGGTGCGCCTTCTCGATCTCGTCCAGCAGGATCACGCTGTAGGGCTTGCGGCGCACGGCCTCGGTCAGGTGGCCTCCCTCCTCGTAGCCGACGTAGCCCGGCGGCGCGCCGATGAGCCGTGCCACCGAGTGCTTTTCCATGAACTCGGACATGTCGATGCGGACGAGATGCTGCTCGGAGTCGAACATGAACTCGGCCAGCGCCTTGCAGAGCTCGGTCTTGCCCACGCCGGTGGGGCCGAGGAACAGGAACGACCCGTAGGGACGGTTCGGGTCGGCGAGTCCCGAGCGCGAGCGACGGATCGCGTCCGACACGAGGCGCACGGCCTCGTCCTGGCCGACGACGCGCTGGTGCAGCGCGTCCTCCATGTGCAGGAGCTTGTCGCGCTCGCCCTGCATCATCTTGGAGACCGGAATGCCGGTCGCGCGCGAGACGACCTCGGCGATCTCCTCGGCGCCGACCTCGGTGCGCAGGAGCTTCGGCTTGGCCACCGCCACGTCCGCCCCCTTGGCGGCCTTCCCGAGCTGCGCCTCGAGCTGCGGCAGCTTGCCGTACTGCAGCTCGCTCATCTGCTGCCAGTCCCCCTTGCGCCGCGCCTCCTCCATCTGCAGCTTGATCTTGTCGATCTCTTCCTTGATGTGCTGGGCGCCGGCGACCTGCGCCTTCTCGGCCTGCCACACCTCGTCGAAATCGGCGAGCTCGCGCTCGAGCTTGGCGATCTCCTGCTCGATCAGCGCGAGGCGCTTCTTCGACGCCTCGTCGGTTTCCTTCTTGACCGCCTCGCGCTCGATCTTGAGCTGGATCAGGCGCCGGTCGAGCTTGTCCATCGCCTCCGGCTTGGAGTCGATCTCCATGCGAATGCGCGCCGCCGCCTCGTCCATGAGGTCGATAGCCTTGTCGGGGAGGAAGCGGTCGGTGATGTAGCGGTGCGACAGTTCCGCGGCGGCGACGATCGCGGGATCCGTGATGTCCACGCCGTGGTGGATCTCGTAGCGCTCCTGCAGGCCGCGCAGGATCGCGATCGTCGACTCGACGGAAGGCTCGTCGACCATCACCTTCTGGAACCGGCGCTCGAGCGCGGCGTCCTTCTCGACGTACTTGCGGTATTCGTCGAGCGTCGTCGCGCCGACGCAGTGCAGCTCGCCGCGCGCGAGCGCGGGCTTCAGCATGTTGCCGGCGTCGATTGCGCCCTCGGCCTTGCCGGCGCCCACCATCGTGTGCAGCTCGTCGATGAAGACGATCGTGCGGCCCTCGTCGGCGGCGATGTCCTTCAGCACGGCCTTCAAGCGCTCCTCGAACTCGCCGCGGTACTTCGCCCCGGCGAGCAGCGCCGCCATGTCGAGCGTGAGCACGCGCTTGTTCTTGAGCGTTTCGGGCACTTCGCCGTTGACGATGCGCTGGGCGAGGCCTTCGACGATCGCCGTCTTGCCGACGCCGGGCTCGCCGATCAGCACCGGGTTGTTCTTGGTGCGGCGCTGCAGGATCTGGATGGTGCGCCGGATCTCGTCGTCGCGGCCGATCACCGGGTCGAGCTTGCCGCCGCGGGCGCGCTCGGTGAGGTCGATCGTGTACTTGGCGAGCGCCTGGCGCTGGCCTTCGGCCTCCTGCGAGTCGACGCCGCCACCCCCGCGCACGGCGTCGATCGCACCCTCGAGCGCCTTGCGCGTGAGCCCGTGGTCCTTCAGCAACCGCCCGGTGTCGCCCTTGTCGTCGGCGAGCGCCAGCAGGAAGAGCTCCGAGGCGATGAACTGGTCGCCGCGCTTGGTCGCTTCACGATCGGTGAGGTTCAGCAGGCTGCCGAGCTCGCGCGAGACGCCGATCTCCCCGCCCTGCCCCTCGACCTTGGGCAGCCGCTCGATGGCCTTGGCAAGCGCGACCTTGACCCTGGGCACCGCAACGCCGGCCCGCGCGAGCAGCGACGCCGTGCCGCCGTCCTCCTGGTTGAGGAGCGCCGCGAGCAGGTGCTGCGGCTCGATGAAGCCGTTGTCGTTGCCGAGCGCCGCGCTCTGGGCGTCGGCGAGCGCCTGCTGGAACTTGGTGGTGAGCTTGTCGAAACGCATGGGGGCTTCCTTCGGTCGGATTCGGAGTCGTCTTTCAGTTGGGGGAAACCGCGGCCATTTCAAGGAAATGCGTTCGGCACCGGCAGGCCGCGGGCATCCGGCGGCACCGGTGGTAACATCGATCGTGAACGGCGCAGTGCCTGCGCCCCCCCTCTACCGCCGACCCGATGGCAGCCGAACCCGCTCCTCCAGGCCCGAACCCTCCGCCCCCGGCGAGCCTCCTGCAGGTCGTCAGGGCGGTGTTCTGGAGTTTCTTCGGCGTGCGCAAAGGCCGGCACATGGCGGCCGACGTGGGCTCGATCAGGCCGCTGCACGTCGTCCTCGTCGGGCTCGGCCTGGGGCTCGTCTTCGTCCTGACGCTGATCCTGGTCGTGCGCCTCATCGTCATCATCGCCAGCGCGCCTTGAGCTGCCGCGGGCGGCATGACCCACAGCATCGAAGTCAGCGAGGAGCGCGGTGTGCGCTACCTGCACTTCGGCTCGGCGTGGGTGCAAGGGGCGATGCGGCTCGCCCGGCCGCACCAGCTGGTGCTCGCGTACACGCAGGAGATGCTCTCGTTCCTGCTGTTCCGCCCGGTCCCTGAACGCGTGCTCATGATCGGCCTGGGCGCCGGCTCGCTGCCGAAGTTCTTCCGCAAAGAGATGCCCGCGACCGCGATCACCGTCGTCGAGATCAACCCGGCGGTGCTGCCGATCGCGCGCGACCAGTTCCGCCTGCCGGTCGACGATCCCCAGCTCGACGTCCGGGTCGGGGACGGCTACGCCTGGGTGCGGGAATCGCAGGCGGTGTACGACGCGATCTTCGTCGACGCCTACGATCATCGGGCGCGCCCCGGTCGCTTCCAGACGCCAGCCTTCTACGAGGCCTGCGCGGCGCGCCTCGCGCCGCAGGGAGTGCTCGTCGGCAACGTCTTCGGCCAGGTCCGCGGCCACGCGCAGACGATGCGCCACCTGCGGGCGGTATTTCCGCGGGCGCTCGTGCGGCTGCCCTCCGCCGAGTCGAAGAACGTCGTGGTCAGCGCGTTCGTCGATCCCCCTCCGACCACGACGATCGGCGAGCTCCGCCAACGCGCGACCCGGCTGTGCGAACGCCTCGGCCTGCCCTTCAGCAAGTGGGTGCACGCGCTGCAGCAGCACAACCCGGTCGGGGAGCAGTCGCTCTTCCGCTGACGCTGCCCGCGCCGCTCATCCCAGTTGGCGCATCACGGCCAGCGGCGGCTGGCGCGCGGTTCCCCGCGTGCCGAGCCAGCCGGCAAGCGTCACCGCGCCGGCGCCGCCGGCGATGCCGTAGAGCCACACCAGCGGACTGGCCGTGAACGGGATCAGGAACACGCGGTCGGCCAGCACGTAACCGACCGCCGTCGCGCCCGCGGCGGCCAGCAGTCCGGCGAGCGCGCCCAGGACCACGAACTCGGCGATCTGCGCGGCGGAGAGCTGTGCCCGCGACGCCCCCAGCGTGCGCAGCACGGCGGCGTCGAAGCGGCGCTCGTCCTGCGTCGCGGCGATCGCGGCCTGCAGCACCAGGAGCCCGCCGGCGAGCGTGAACAGAAACACGAACTCGACGGCGCGCGCGACCTGGTCCATGATCGACTGCACCTGCCGGATGATCTCGCCGACGTCGACCGCCAGCACGTTGGGGTACTCGCGAACCAGCCCCGACAGCCACGCCGCACTGGCGGGCCCCTCCTGCACCCTGACCGCGCCCAGCCACGTCTGCGGCATGCCCTCGAGCACGCCGGGCGGAAACAGGGTGAAGAAGTTCGGCCGGAAGCTGTCCCAGTCGACCTTGCGCAGGCTGGTGATCGGCGCCGAGACCGCGGTGCCTGCGATGTCGTACGTCAGGGTGTCGCCGAGCTTGAGCCGCAGCGACTTGGCGATGCCTTCTTCCATCGACAGCCCGGCTTCCTTGCCGGACGTGGGGCTCCAGAACCGGCCGGCAACGACGCGGTTGGTCGCCGGCATCTCGCGCGCCCACGACAGGTTGAACTCGCGCTCGGCGAGGCGACGCGCGCGCGCATCGTCGAACGCGGTCGTGTCGACCGGCCTGCCGTTGACCGCGACCAGGCGCCCGCGCACCATCGGGTAGAGCGTCGTGTCGATGCCGGCGCCGGCCAGGAGCGCCGCGCGAACGCCGGCGACCTGATCGGGCAGCACGTTGATGACGAAGTGGTTGGGCGCGTCGGGCGGCAGGCTCTGGCGCCAGTTCTGCATCAGGTCGCCGCGCACCACGGTCAGCAGCAGCAGTGCCATCAGCCCCAGCGCCAGCGCTCCGATCTGCAGGCACGACGCCAACGGGCGCCGGCGCAGGTTGGCGAGCCCGAAGCGCCAGGTGACGCCGCGCTGCGGCAACTGCTTCAGCACCACGATCAGCAGCCACGCGCAGATCGCGGCGGCGATGAGCAGCGCGAGCATGCCGCCGATCATGATGCCCGCCGCCTTCGCGTCCTGCGCCTGGGCGCCGATCAGGAGTGCGATTACTGCCGCGCCCAGCCCGTAGGCGACGAGCGCGCTCGGCTGCGGGCGCGGCAGATCGCGCCGCAGCACGCGCAGCGGGGGCACCGAAGACAACGCGACGAGCGGCGGCAGCGCGAACCCGAACAGCAGCACCACACCGGTGCCGAAGGCGGCCAGCCCCGGCAGCACCGTCGGCGGCGGCAGCTCGGCAGCGGTGATGCCACCCAGCATGCCGACGAGCAGCGCCTGGCCGGCGAGCGCGGCAAGCACGCCGGCCAGGCTCGCGGCGATGCCGAGAACCGCGAACTGCACGGCGAACAGCGCCAGCGTGCGGCGCTGCGCAGCGCCGAAACAGCGCAGCATCGCTGCGGTATCCAGGTGTCGGCGCAGGTAGCGCGACGCGGCGAGCGCGATGGCCACGGCGGCGAGGATCACGGCGACCAGCGCGGCGAGCCCCAGGAAGCTCTCGGCCCGATCGAGCGTCTGCCGCACCTCCGGGCGCAGGTCACGGACGTTTTCCATCCGCTGCCCCGGCCGCAACTCCTTCTGCAGCCAGTCGAGGTACGGCGCGAGCTGACGGCGCTCGGCGAGGTCGGCGACGAGCAGGCGATGCGACGCCCGGTTGCCCGGCTGCAGGAGATTCGTCGCCGGCACGTCGTCGAGGTGCATGAGCAGCCGCGGCCCGATCGCCAGGAGCCCGCTCGCCACCTCGGGTTCCTGCTGCACGATGGCCGTCACCTTGAGGATCGCCTCGCCGACGGCAACGGTGTCGCCCGCCTGCACCCCCAGCCGGGCGGCGAGGCGGGTGTCGGGCCAGGCGTGTCCACGGGCGGGCACGCCGTCGGCACGCGCGCCGTCGGGCCGCGCCGGATCGACCAGCACGATGGCACCACGCAACGGATAGCCCGGTGCCACCGCCTTGACGTCGGCCAGCACCGGAGAGGCGGCGGCCGCCCCGGCCGTCGCGGCGGGCTGGATCATGCTGTTGAACTTCAGTGCCGGCGTGGAAGCGAGCCCGCGCCGCGCGGCCTCCGCCGCGAATTCCGGCGCCAACGGGCGGTCGGCCGAGATCAGGACGTCGGCGCCGAGCAGCAGGTTCGCCTGCCGGGTGAGCGCCCCCTTGACCCGGTCGGAGAAGAAGCCGACGGTGCCCACGCTCGCGACCGCGAGCAGGAGCGCGAACGAGAGCACCCGCAATTCTCCGGCGCGCCCGTCGCGCAGCAGCATGCGCAGCGCGAGTCGCAGCGTGTTCATCGGGCGGTCCCGGTGTCGCCCACGAGCCGGCCGGACGCGAGCGAAATGCGTCTGCCGCAACGCGCGGCCAGGGTGACATCGTGGGTCACGAGCACGAGCGTCGTTCCGTGCTCCCGGTTGAGGCGGAACATGAGATCCGCCACCTCGACGCCGGTGGCGCCGTCGAGATTGCCCGTGGGCTCGTCGGCCATCAGCAGCTTGGGCTCGCCGGCGAAGGCGCGGGCGATCGCGACCCGCTGTTGCTCGCCACCGGACAGTTGTTTCGGGTAGTGGGTCGTTCGGCGCGCGAGCCCGACGCGACCCAGCCATTCGCGCGCCCGCGCCACCGCGTCGGCCGCCCCCGCGAGCTCGAGCGGCAGCATGACGTTCTCCTGCGCCGTCAGCGCGGGCAGCAGCTGGAACGACTGGAAGACGAACCCGAGCAACCGCTGCCGGATCGCCGCGCGCGCGTCCTCGTCCTGGCCGGAGAGCGCGAGCCCGTCGAGCCAGACGTCACCGGCACTCGGGCGATCGAGCCCCGCGAGCAGGCCGAGCAGCGTCGTCTTGCCGGACCCGGAAGCGCCGACGATCGCCACCGTCGAGCCGGAGTCGACGTCGAAGCTCACCGCTTCGAGGATGGTCAACGGCGAGGCGCCGCTGGTGACCACCTTGGTGAGGCCGGCGGCGCGAAGGATCGGATTCGCCATGAGGATAAGTGGAAGGTCGCGCGAGCGCTCCGGACCCGGCGGTAGTTGGGGCCGGACCCGGCGAACGCAACCCGCCGGCATGGGACAACGGGAGCGCGGCCTGCAACTCCGCCATTCTACTGGAGCGCCCCGCGCGGCCAGAGGCGAGCGGTGCCCGGCACCGGGGTATGCACGCGCCCAGTGGGCCGCCGCCCGCCCCAAGCTACTACAATCGCGGATGCGCCACGCTGTCGAACTCCCCTCGCGAAGACCATGATCCTGCGGCGCCTGCTCGTCGTCCTCCTCATCGTCGGCCTGCACCTCCTTCCCGCAGGGGCGCGCGCCGCGGACGCGGCACCGGTGATCCTCGTCGTCGGCGACTCGATTTCTGCGGCCTACGGCCTCCCCCCCGGCCAGGGCTGGGTCGACCTCCTGAACGCCCGGCTCAAGAGCGAGGGATACCGGCACCGGAGCGTCAACGCGAGCATCAGCGGCGACACCACGGCCGGCGGACGCGCCCGGCTGCCCGCCCTGCTCGCCCGGCACAAGCCGGCGATCGTCGTCCTCGAACTCGGCGCCAACGACGGCCTGCGCGGCGGCAACCTGCGGGCAGCCCGGGACAACCTCGACGCGATGGTTGCCGCGGCGCAGGCGGCGGGCGCGCGCGTGCTGGTGCTGGGGATGAAGCTGCCCCCGAACTACGGCCCCGTCTACACGCGCGAGTTCGACGCGGTGTTCGCGAGTGTCGCTGCCGCGCGCAGGACCGCGTTCGTGCCGTTCATCCTCGACGGCTTCGGCGACGACAACCGCTATTTCCAGCCCGACCGCATCCACCCCACCGCCGAAGCGCAGCCGAAACTCCTCGCCAATGTCTGGCCGGCGCTGGCGCCGCTGCTCGGCAAACGATGAGTGGCGGGCCCGCGGTGACGGCGCCGCGCGCCGCGCAGAAAGTTTGCGTCGACGCGATCGCGGCCTACCCGGACCGGATCGACGTGCGCAGTCCGGCGGAGTTCGCCGAAGACCACCTTCCCGGCGCCGAGAGCCGGCCGGTGCTAAGCGACGACGAGCGCGCCCGCGTGGGAACGCTGCACGCGCGGGAATCCGAATTCGTGGCGAGGCGCGTGGGTGCCGCCCTGGTTGCGCGCAACATCGCGAACCTGCTGGAAACCGCGTTCGCCGAGCGGCCGCGTCACTGGACGCCGCTCGTCTACTGCTGGCGCGGCGGCAAGCGCAGCGGCGCGCTCGCCCACGTGTTGAACGAGATCGGCTGGAAAGCGGTGCAGCTTGACGGCGGGTATCGTGCCTATCGCCGGCACGTGCGGGAGCGCCTTGCGGTCGAGCCCGCGCGCCTTCGCTATTGGGTGATCTGCGGCCTCACCGGCTCGGGCAAGAGCCGGTTGTTGCGCGCGCTCGCGGCCGCCGGCGCCCAGGTGCTCGACCTGGAACGGCTCGCCCGCCACCGAGGCTCGCTGCTGGGCGACCTGCCGGACGAGCCGCAGCCCTCCCAGAAACGCTTCGACAGCGAGATCCTCGACACGCTCGCGCGTTTCGACCCGGCGCGCCCCGTCTACGTCGAGTCCGAAAGCCGCAGGATCGGCGCCCTTGAGGTGCCCGACGTCCTGCTCACCGCCGTGCGCGCCGCGCCCTGCATTCGGCTCGAGACCCCGCAGCGGCTGCGGGTCGAGCTGCTCTTGGACGAGTACCCGCATTTCCTCGCGGACGTGCCGGCGCTGTGCGAGCGCCTCGCACGCCTCACCGCGCTGCACGGCCGCCGGACCATCGAGCGCTGGGCGGCGGCCGCCGCCGCGGGCGACTGGGACACGCTGGTCGCCGAGCTGCTGACCTTGCACTACGACCCCACCTACGCGCGCGCGATCGAGCGCAACTTCGCGCAGGTCGCCGGGGCCATCCTCGCCACACCCTCGGGCATCGGCGAGGCCGAATTCCACACGCTGGCCCTGGCACTCGTTGCCGAAACCCGCCGGCGTTTCTGCGACCCCGCAGGACACCGATGACCGACTACGCCTTTCGCCTCGTCAACGTCTTCGCCGCAGCGCCGCTCGCCGGCAATCCGCTGTGCGTGTTCGAAGACGCGCGCGGCCTCGACGACGCGACGATGCAGGCACTTGCGCTGCAGTTCAACCTCTCGGAGACCACCTTCGTCCTGCCGTCCGCCGTGGCCACCGCGCGGGTGCGCATCTTCACGCCGGCTTTCGAGATGCCCTTTGCCGGTCATCCGACGCTCGGCACCGCGCACGTCGTGCGCTCGCTCCGAGGCAGCGGGGAAGCGCTGACGCTGGAGATGAACGCCGGATGCATCGCGGTCCGAGCCTGCGGGGACGTCTGGACGCTCGCGGCCCATCCGCCGCGACACCGGCCCGTGGCCGCCCGGCCAGCCGGTATCGCGGCGATGCTGGGGCTGGGCGAAGCGGACCTCGATCCCGATCCCCGGCGACCGCCGCTGTGGGTCGACACCGGGTCGGAGCAGCTCATCGTCCCGCTGGCGTCGGTCGACGCGGTGCGCCGCGCCGCGCCCCGAGCCGATCTGATGCAAGCCCACGCCGGCGACGGCCAGCGGGCGATGGCGTACGTGTTTGCCGACGCGAGGCAGCCCGGCGACGGCGCAGCGCAGCACGTCGTCGCGCGCTTCTTCTTCCCCAAGTACGGCGCGGTGCAGGAGGATCCGGGCACCGGCTCCGCCTGCGCCAACCTCGGCGGCTGGCTGCTCGCGACCGGCGCGCCGCTGCCGCAGCACTTGACGGTCCACCAGGGCGACGCCATCGGCCGTCCCTGCCGCCTGCACCTCGACGTCGCGGCGGACGGCGCGATCGAGGTCAGCGGGCGCGTCGTCGAACTGGGCCGCGGGCACATTACGCTCGACGCCCCGTCGCGGTGAAACACCGCCGCAAGGCGCCGTCCGGGCGGGCGCGGCCGCGCCTTCGCACAGGTCGGGGCGGCGCGGTCGAGGCCGGCGCGGTCGGGGCCGGCGCCATCGACGGCCGGCGGCGGGAGTCGAGGCGCGAGCAGCTGCGGTTGACGCCGCGGCGTCAGCCCGTCGCGTTCGCGTCCCAGGCGGCGAGGAACGCCTGCCAGTGCGGCGCCCCGGTCGCCGCGATCTTTTCGCGCGCGAGCGAGAGCTCCTTCGCGTACTCGCCGGCCGAGAGCTCGCCACGCAGCAACCGGAAGCGCAGGTAGACGAGCCAGGTGTTGAGCACGTCCGTCTCGCAATAGCGCCGGACGTCTTCCAGCGCGCCCGCTTTGACCGCGGCGTGGACCGCGGCGCCGTCCATCCCGAGCTTGCCCGGAAAGCCGCACAGCCGCGCCATCGCGTCGAGCCCCGCCGCGGCGCGCGGCTGGTACATCGCCAGCACGTCCATGAGATCGAGGTGGCGGGTGTGGTAGCGCCCCAGGTAGCTGTTGTACTTGAACTCGCGGTCGTCGTCGCCCCAGTCCCAGAACTTCGCCGCAATGACGCCATGGATCAGGGCGCGATGATTGAGCACCGGCAGGTCGAAACCGCCGCCGTTCCACGACACGAGCTGCGGCGTGTACTTGTCGACGAGGTCGAAGAAGCGACGGATGAGTTCGGGCTCCCCGTCCGCGGGCGCGCCCACCGACGCGATCTTCAGGCCCTGCCCGTCGCGCAGCACGCAGCTGATCGCGACCACGCGCTGGAAGTGGAGCTGCAGGAAATCGCCGCCCGTCTGCTGGCGGCGCCGCTGGACCGCCCAGTCCAGCACCGCGTCGTCGTCGAGCCCGGGTGGCAGCGCGTGCGCGCGGCGCAGTCCCGCGACGTCGGGCACGGTTTCGATGTCGAACACGAGAATCGGCGTCATTGTCGCTGCGCGCGGCGTTCAGCCGGGAAACACGCCGGTGGAAAGGTAGCGATCGCCGCGATCGCAAACGATGAAGACGATCGTCGCGCCCTCGGTCTCGCGCGCGACGCGCAGCGCGACGGCACAGGCGCCGCCGGCCGAGATGCCGCAGAAGATCCCTTCGTCGGCAGCGAGGCGCCGGGTCGTGTCCTCGGCTTCGGCCTGGGTCACGGTCTCGATCCGGTCGACGCGCGACGCGTCGTAGATCCGCGGCAGGTAGGCTTCGGGCCACTTGCGGATGCCGGGGATCTGCGCCCCTTCGGCGGGCTGCGCGCCGACGATCGTGATCGCGGGGTTGCGCTCCTTGAGGTAGCGCGACACGCCCATGATCGTCCCCGTGGTGCCCATCGCCGAGACGAAGTGCGTCACCTTGCCCGACGTGTCGCGCCAGATCTCCGGGCCGGTGCCGCGGTAATGCGCGAGGGGGTTGTCGGGGTTCGCGAACTGGTCGAGGATGATGCCGTGCCCTTCACCCCGCATCGCTTCGGCCCGGTCGCGCGCGCTTTCCATCCCGCCCGCCTTCGGCGTGAGCACGAGTTCGGCACCGAAGGCGCGCATCGTCTGCCGCCGCTCGAGCGACTGGTTCTCGGGCATCACCAGCACCATCCGGTAGCCCTTCGCCGCCGCGACCATCGCCAATGCGATGCCCGTGTTGCCCGAGGTCGCCTCGATCAGCGTGTCACCCGGCCGGATGTCGCCGCGCTTCTCGGCCTCGGCGATCATCGACAGTGCAGGCCGGTCCTTGACCGACCCCGCGGGGTTGTTGCCCTCGAGCTTCCCGAGCACGACACAGGTCGAGGCCCCGGGCAGGCGCTTGAGGCGCACGAGGGGGGTGTTGCCGACTGTCGTTTCGAGCGAGGCGTGCATGGAAGGGTGGCGAAGGCGCGAAGGTGACCAAGCGGGGCGCCATTGTAGCCGAGGCGTCCGGCCCCGACGCAGCCGCAGCACCCCGCCGTGGCGCCCCGCCACCGCAGCCGGCCGCAGCGTCGACCGCAGCAGTCGGCCGCAGTCACCCCGCCAGTCGACGCCTCATGGCCGTGGGCCGCCGTGCCCCGTCCCCCGCGCGCGCCGGCAGGCGGGGGACGTGGGCGGCTACGCTCAGGGCTTTGCGCGCGACCCGGCGGCGTCACGCTTTCCCGCGCCGGTGGCCACGATCTCGCCCTTGCTGCCCCGCGCCAACGTAGGCTCGGCCTTCGCTGCCGCCGCCGACGTCGGCTTCGGCGCTGGGCCGGCGACGGTGAGTTCCGGCTTCAACTTCTCGAACCGCGTGGCGCCGATGCCTTTGACGTCCTTCACCCCCTCGATCGACTTGAACGGCCCGTGCGCGGTGCGGTGATCGATGATCGCCTGCGCCTTGACCGGGCCGATGCCCGGCAGCGCCACGAGCTCGTCCACCGTGGCGGTGTTGAGGTTGACAGCGGCAAACGCCCACCCCGTGGTGAGCGCGAACAGCCCAGCGGCCAGCGGAATTCTCATGACTGCCTCCATGCTCCTGACGAACCCTCCGCCCCCGCCGGGCTTGCCCCGACGCTCGGGAGGTGGAGTCGAGCATAGCCGGGCCACCCCGGACTCCGGTATCGACCATTGCGCCTACCCCGTACGGCTGAGAGTCCGTGGAAACCGTCGCGAACGGGATGGGGTGGCTGGGGCTTATTCACCGGCGCTGAGCGCGGGCGCCGGGCTCCTCTGGCGCGGCCGCCTGCCATCGCCTCGGGTGCCGCGCACTGCGGCACGCGGGCCCGGCGAGTACGGCGATCCCGGTAATCGCCCGCAAGGATCAGCCGTGGCCGGCAGCGAGCCAGCCGACATAGCGCGCCACGCCTTCCTCGACGGTAAGCATCGGTGCCCGGTAGCCGGCGGCGCGCAGGCGCGTGAGGTCGGCCTCGGTGTAGTTCTGATACTTGCCGGCGAGCGCAGGCGGAAACGGGACGTACTCGATCGCGCCGGCGCCGATCAGCTCGGCGAGCGTGGCCGCCGGTTCGCCGTTGAGTGCCCGGCAGGCGTTGATCGTCGCAACGGCCATCCGGTTGTAGGTCGCGGCGCCCCCGCTGCCAAGGTTGTAGATCCCGGAACGGCCGGGATGATCGAGGAAGTCGAGGTTCACCTTGACGACGTCCTCAACCGACACGAAGTCCCGGCGCTGCTCGCCGTTGTGGTAGCCGCCCGTGCCCTCGAACAGTCGCACGCGCCCCTCGGCACGGTACTGGTTGAAGAAGTGCCAGGCCACCGACGCCATCCTGCCCTTGTGCTGCTCCCGCGGCCCGTAGACGTTGAAGTAGCGGAAGCCCACGACCTGCGCGCTGCGGTCGCCCAGCATGACGCGAACGTACTGGTCGAACAGGAACTTCGAATAGCCGTAGATGTTGAGCGGGGACTCGTGCGCGCGCTCCTCGCGGAACGTGCTGCCGCCGCCGTAGACCGACGCGCTCGACGCGTAGAGAAAGGGGATGTCGTTGTCCTGGCACCAGTGCAGCAGGATCGCCGAGTAGCGGTAGTTGTTGCGCATCATGTACCGCCCGTCGCCCTCCATCGTATCGGAGCACGCCCCCTGATGCAGCACCGCCCTCACTTCGTCGTCGAGGTCGCCGTCGGCCATCCGCGTGAGGAACTCTTCCTTGTCCACGAACTCGGCGATCTCGCAGTCGACGAGGTTACGGAACTTCTCGGCGCGCGCGAGATTGTCCACCGCAATGATGTCGCGCTCGCCGCGCGCGTTCAGCGCCTTGACGAGGTTGGAGCCGATGAACCCGGCAGCGCCGGTGACGACGATGTACACGATGGACCCCTCGGCGCAATGAAAGACGAAGAAGAAGAAGAAGCAAAAGCCAAGCTCACAGGTCGAGGTCGATGCGCCCGACCTCGGTGGTGACGAAAGGCACGCGCCGCGCGACCGCGCACAGGAGCTCGTAGCCGACCGTCGATGCAGCGCCGGCGACTTCGTCGACCGGCAGGCCCTCGCCCCAGAGCACCACCGGGCTGCCGATCCGCGCCTCCGGGACGTCCGACAGATCGACCGTGATCATGTCCATCGAGACGCGGCCGGCGACCGGGACACGCCTGCCACAGACGAGCACCGGCGTCCCGTTCGGTGCGTGGCGCGGGTAGCCGTCGGCGTAGCCGCACGCGACCACGCCGATCCGCTGCGGCCCGCCGGCCACGTAGGTGGCGCCGTAGCCGACGGCGTCCCCGGCCTGCAGCTCCTGCACGGCGATGAGCTGCGAACGCAGCGTCATCACCGGCACCAGCCCCAGCGAATCGGCCGACTCGTGGGCGAACGGCGTCGCCCCGTAGAGCATGATGCCCGGGCGCACGATGTCGCCGCCGGTCTCCGCGTAGCGGATCACGCCGGCCGAGTTCGCCACCGACCGCGGAAACGGCAGGCCCTTGCAGGCCTTCTCGAACACGCGCAGCGGCTCCGCGATGCCGTCGTCTTCGTCCGCGCGGGCGAAATGCATCATGAGCCGCAGCACGGCCACCGACTCGCAGTGCGAAAGCCGTTCCGCAAGCGCGGGCACCGACGCCGGGGGGACGCCGAGACGGTTCATCCCGGTGTTGATCTTGACGAACACCTCGAGCGGGCGCGCAAGGCGCGCAGTCTCGAGCATGCGAACCTGGTCCTCGTGGTGGACGACGGTCGCCAGCCGCCGGGCCGAGAACTCCGGCAGCTCGTCCGGCGTGAAGAAACCCTCCAGCAGCAGGATGCGCCGCGTGTAGTGCACAGCGCGCAGCGCCAGCGCCGCGTCGAGTTCGACCAGCGCGAGGCCGTCTGCGCCGTCGAGCGCCGGCAGCACCCGCTCGAGCCCGTGCCCGTAGGCGTTGGCCTTGACGACCGCCAGCACCTGAGCGCCCGGCGCCCGCGCGAGCACCTGCGCGAGGTTCGCGCGCAGCGCAGCGAGGTTGATCTGGGCGAAGATCGGGCGGGACATGATGCGTGGCGAATCGCCTCGCTGCGGAAACCGGGGCAACCGGGACGGCCCGGCGCCGAACCCGAGTTGGAGGGCACCCCTGGTCATGGTATAAAACGCGGGGCCCGTGCGGGGAGCGAACAAATTATACCCAATGGCTCCCACCGTCCCCGAAGCGGGTGACGCGAAACCCGCAGTCCCGGAGGACGATGAAGTCCGGCTTCTACACGATCATGGCGGCGCAGTTCTTCTCGTCGCTCGCCGACAACGCGCTGCTGATCGCCGCCATTGCGCTGCTCCGGGACCTGAACGAGCCGGCGTGGATGACGCCGGCGCTCAAGATGTCGTTCGTCGTCTCGTACGTCGTGCTGGCACCCCTGGTGGGCGCGTTCGCCGATTCGATGCCCAAGGGCCGCGTGATGCTGATCACCAACGCGATCAAGGTCGTCGGCTGTGCGCTGATGCTGTTCACCCTCCACCCGCTCGTCGCGTACGCGGTGGTCGGCTTCGGCGCCGCCGCCTACTCGCCGGCCAAGTACGGAATCCTGACCGAACTCCTGCCGCCGAAACAGCTCGTCGTCGCGAATGGCTGGATCGAGGGCACGACGGTCGGGTCGATCATCCTGGGCGTACTCATCGGCGGCGCGCTGATCAGCGACCGCGTGTCGACGACGTTGCTGGGCTTCGACCTGCCGCGCATCGACACCGGCATCAGCACGCCCCCGGAGGCGGCGATTGCGATCATCATCGGGTTCTACGTGCTCGCCGCGCTGTTCAACTGGTACATTCCCGATACCGGCGTCGACCACCGGGTGGTCAACCGCAACCCGCTGGCGCTGATCCGCGATTTCGCGCACTGCAACCACCTGCTCTGGCGCGACAAGCTCGGCCAGATCTCGCTCGCCACCACCACGCTCTTCTGGGGCGCGGGGGCGACGCTGCAGTTCATGGTGATCGACTGGGCCGGCAAGGCGCTGGGCCTGTCGCTCTCGCAGGCCTCGATGCTGCAGGGGATCGTGGCCTTCGGCATCGCGCTGGGCGCCGTGATCGCGGCGCGGCTCGTCAGCCTGCGCGGGTCGGTGCGCGTGCTGCCGGTTGGCGCCGCAATGGGGCTCGTCGTGATGACCATGGTCCTGGTGCACTCGCTGCCCATCGCGAGCGCGCTGATGGTCGTGGTCGGGGCGTGCGCCGGGTTCTTCGTCGTGCCGATGAACGCGCTGCTGCAGCACCGCGGTCACGTGCTGATGGGCGCGGGGCACTCCATCGCGGTACAGAACTTCAACGAGAACATCGGCATCCTGGTGATGGTCGGACTCTACGCGCTCATGGTCCGCCAGGGCCTGGCGGTCAACCACGCGATCGTCCTGTTCGGATTCCTCGTTTCGGCAACGATGGTGCTGGTGATGCTGCGTCACCGGATGAACCAGGCGAAGGCCGATTCGCTGCACCTCATCGGCATGGACAAGCCGACCGGGCACGGCCACTGAGGCGGAGAGGAAACCGTCGCGAGCGGGATGGGATGCTCGGCGCGAACGAGCGAACGACGAGGCATATCAAGTAGACCGGCGAGGAGCGAGCGAAGGAGCAACGACGCAGACCGCCCGCGCAGCAGATTCACTGCCAGCCTCTGACACCCGCGTGCGCTAACTGCGCCAACCCCGCCGTCAAAGCAGAACAGGGCGATTGGGGAGCTCGTCGCCGCGCGCGCGACCGTCCGCCGGATAGTGCTCCGCGAGCAACGCGTTGATCGCGCGGATCCCCGCCTCGGCGGCGTCGGCGTGCCGTCCGTCGCGCAACGCCGCCTCCATCGACCTGCAGATCCCTTCCCAGCCCGCGGTGCCGACCCGGGCGTGAACCCCGCGATCGGCGACGATCTCGACGTCGCGGTCGGCGAGCAGCAGGTAGACCAGCACGCCGCAGTTCTCCTCGGTGTCCCAGACCCGCAGCTGGGCGAAGACCTCCAGCGCGCGCTCCCGCGGCGGCACGCGCTTCAGCACCCGGGCGAGCGGCAGCGCGGGCTCGACGACGAAGCACACCTGGCCGCGATGGGTCCGCTCGCCGGCGGCGATGACCTGCTCGATGCGGTCCCGTGCCGACTCGGGAAACGCGCGGCGCACGCTGCCATCGTCGGTGACGAGGTGCCGCCAGAAGCGATGGGGTCTGCGCCAGGGCATCGTCTGCTCTCCCGATCCGCGTATCGGTCAGTCCCAGCCGCCGGACGCGCCGCCGCCGCCGAAACCGCCGCCGCCACCCGAGAATCCGCCGCCTCCTCCGCCGCCCCAGCCGCCGCCTCCACCTCCGGACGGAAACCAGGCGCCGCCGCCGCGCCGGCCGGCAAGCGCCGAACCGGCGCCGGCGAAGAGCATGATGACGAAGCCGACGATCGCGGCCAGGATCGCGATCGCCAAGCTGCCGACGACGATCCACGCCGCGCCCCCGACGATGCCGGCGCCCACGGTCGAGCCCAGCAGTTTGCCGAACACGGACCGCAGGAAGCGCCCCAGCAGCGGCACGACGAAGAACACGAGCACCAGCAGCAGCTCGAAGCTGAAGCCACTGCCGCTCGCGGGGGTTTCGCGCGCCTTCGGCGCGGGCAGGGGTTTGCCCTCGGCCACGACCGCGACGATGCGGTCGACGGCGGCGTTGATCCCGGCCGCGAAGCGGCCGGCACCGAACTGCGGCGCCATGTCCTCCGCGATGATGCGCCGCGCCGTCACGTCGGTCAGCGCGCCCTCGAGCCCGTACCCGACCTCGATGCGGGCCTTCCGGTCGTTCTTGGCGACGAGCAGCAGCACGCCGTTGTCCTGGCCCTTGCGGCCGATCTTCCAGGCCTCCGCCACCCGCAGCGAATACGCCTCGATCGGCTCGGGTTGGGTCGATGGGACCAGCAGCACGACCATCTGGTTCCCGGTGCGCGCTTCCCAGTCGGCGAGCTTCGCTTCGAGCGCCTCCCGCTCCGGCGCGGTCAAAGACTGCGTGAGATCGGTGACCCGCGCCGACAGCGGCGGTACGCGGGGGAGCCCGTCGGTGCCCGCCTCCCACGCCAGCGCGAGTCCGGGCAGCAGCAGCAGCAGCGCGAGCAGCAGCGCGAGCGCGGCAACGACGTCAGCGAGCGGGCGTCGGGGAATGCGGGTCACAGGGCGCGAACGCGGGGCGACGTCGGCGGGGTCGCGGGCGATCGCTGCCGGACGATCCGCGGCCCGGCGGGGCGGGTGCATCGTGAGGCCGGCCGGCGGCGATGCGTCCAACGCCGCGGCGCCGGTCAGCAGCCCTGCTTGAGGCGCTCAGCGGCGGGGGCGGCCACTGCCACCCTTTCCTCGGTGCCGGCTTCGGATTTCTGGCCGGGGGCCGGAGCGGGGACCGCGGGTGCCGCGGGAGGCGCCTTGTTGAAGTCGACCTTCGGCGGCGCGCTGATCGCCACTTCGTTCTCGACGGCGAAGTTGGGCTTCACGTCCATCTTGAACACCATCGCCGTGAGGTTGGTCGGGAAGCTGCGCACCGTCGTGTTGTACTCCTGCACCGACTTGATGTAGCGATTGCGCGCGACCGTGATGCGGTTCTCGGTGCCCTCGAGCTGCGCCGTGAGGTCGCGGAACAGCGCGTCGGACTTGAGCTGCGGATAGTTCTCGGCAACGACGAGCAGGCGCGACAGCGCCCCCTGCAGCTCGCCCTGCGCGCTGATGAACTTCTGGAAGGCGGCCGGATCGTTGATGAGCTCGGGCGTGGCCTTGATCCCTGCCACGCTCGCCCGGGCGTTGGTCACCTCGACAAACACCTTCTCTTCCTGGGCCGCGTAGCCCTTGACGGTGTTGACGAGGTTGGGCACGAGGTCTGCGCGCCGCTGGTACTGGTTCAACACCTCGGACCACGAGGCCTTGATGCCTTCGTCCTGCCGCTGCAGCTCGTTGTAACCGCAGCCCGAGAGGGCGAGGGCTGCGAGGACGGCCAGGAGGGCGGCCAGTTTGCGCTTCATGGGTCACTCCGCGGGTCGGAAAAACAGGCATCCGCCTGGTGCGCACAAGATAGGGGTGCGCCGTGCAAGACGCAAGTGCTTTCGCAGCGCGCGGCGGGGCGGACGCCCTCACGCCGGATTGCCGGTCGCGCCCCGCGCCGCGGCGTCGGCCGCGCGCAGCGTACGGCGGGCGAGCAGCAGATCCTCCCATGACTTGGCCTTGTCCTGCAGTGTGCGCAGCAGATACGCGGGATGGTAGGTGACGACCAGCGGAATCCCGCGGTACGCGTGCACCTTGCCGCGCAGACTGCCGATGGTCGCGTCGTTGTCGAGCAGCGTGTTGGCCGCGCTCTTTCCGAGCGCGACGACGATCCCGGGGGCGATCAGTTCGATCTGCCGGTCGAGATACGGCCGGCACGCCGCCGCCTCGGCCGGCGTCGGTGCGCGGTTGTTGGGCGGGCGGCACTTGAGCACGTTGGCGATGTACACGCCTGCCCCGCGCGCAAGCCCCAGCGCCCGCAGCATGCTGTCGAGCAGCTTGCCGGCCTGCCCGACGAACGGCTCGCCCTGCGCGTCCTCTTCCGCCCCGGGCGCCTCGCCGACGAACAGCCACGCGGCGTGCACGTCGCCCACCCCGGGAACGCTGCGCTGACGGGAGCGGCACAGCCCGCACGCGGTGCAGGCGTCGACATCGGCGCCGAACCGTTCCCAATCGAGGGTGGCGATGCGCGCCTCCCGCGCAGGGGCTTGCGTCGTGCCTGGTGTGGAGACGGACGCCACGCGCGACAACCCGTCTTCCGCGGCCTGATCCGCGGCCGGCGGCCCGTCACCGTCCCCCGCGGCGGTGACCTGCGCCGCCCGCGGCTGCGCGCGCAGCGTCCAGCGCGGCCAGAGCCCGATCTCGCGCAACCGGTCGTCACGCGTGACCACAGGACGCCCTTTCGTCGGCCGGCGCCCGCAGCTCGGCGCGCATGACCAACGCGTCCTCGCGCGCCTCGGTGGCGGCACCGGCGTAGTAAGCCGCGCGCCGCGCCACCGGCTCGAATCCCTCCCCGGCGTAGAGCGCGATCGCCGCCGCATTGCCCGCTCGTACCTCGAGGAACACCTGCTGCGCGCCGCGTTCGGCGGCGACCGCGAGAAGGCGACGCAGCAAGGCCCGCCCGAGACCGCGACGTCGAGCGTCGTGCACGACCGAGAGGTTGAGTACCTGCGCTTCGCCCGGCGCCAGCATCAGTACGCCGTAGACGAGGATGCGGCCTTCGTGCTCGCCGACCGACGCCCAATAGCCGGCCGCGATCGCGTCGCGGAAGTTGCCGAGCGTCCAGGGCGGCCGATGGATCTGCGCCTCCAGCGCCGCGACGTAGGCGAGATCGCCTACCGCCAGCGGCCGCCAGAGTACGTCGGCGACGGCACTGCGCTGCGTCGGCATCGCCGTTCCGAGCACTTGAGCCTCAGGACAGAACGGCGCCGGCTGCGCGCTCGGCGCTCGTCAGCGCAACCCGCTGCCGGACATACAGGGGCAGCGCCTGCGCCGCCGGCACGCCGCGGCCGGCCGCGAGGCGCGGCAGCGCGAGCGTTGCGATCGCGACTGCCGTCGGCAGCGCATCGGCGTTGACGCGGGCGAGCCCGAGGCCCGCCGCAAGCGCAGGATACGCGGCGAAACCCGGACCGGCACCGACCCATCCGCCCGGTGGCGGCTCGCCCGCCGGCGGTTTCACGGCGGCCGGCGCCAGCACAGCGGGCGCCGCGACCTCGGCCAGCCCCGCTGCCGTGCGCCGATAGGTCGCGACGTAGACCTCGCGCATCCGCGCGTCGAGGCAGCAGATGACGCCCGCGCCCCCGTCTTCCGCGGCGATCGCCTCGAGCGTGGGCACGCCCAGCACCGGGCGGTCGAGCGCGAGCGCAAGCCCCTGCGCGACGGCGCAGCCGATGCGGATGCCGGTGAAAGCGCCGGGGCCGCAGCCGAACGCAATGCCGTCGAGGCCGGCAACAGCCCATTGCGCTTCGGCGAGCGCTGCGCCGACCATGGGCAGCAGCCGCTCGGAATGCGACTGCCCCACGCGCTCGGAGCGCACGCACCACGAGCCGTGTTCGCCCACGGCCACGCTGCACCATTCGGTCGAGGTGTCGAGGGCCAGGATGCGCATTGCCGGATTTTACTCGACCGCGCCGGCCGCGCCTTCCGCCAGCCGGGCGGAAGGTACAATTCGTCGTCGCGTCCCGCGGCATGTCGAGAGGGCGCCCGCCGTCGATGAGTGCTGCCCCCACCCTCCCCCCCGGTTCCTCGACGTCGTTTCCCTTGACCAGGAAGGCCGCGGTGTTGCCCGCGTCGAGGGCAAGGCGGTCTTCGTCGAGGGCGCGCTGCCGGGGGAACGGGTCGCCTACACGACGCTCAAGCGCAAACCCAGCTACGAGATCGCCCGTGCCGACGCCATCCTGCGCCCGAGCGCCGAGCGGGCTGTGCCGCGCTGCCCGCACTTCCCGGTCTGTGGTGGCTGCTCGATGCAACACCTCGACGCGGCCGCGCAGGTGGCGTCCAAGCAGCGCTCGCTCGAAGACGCGCTGTGGCACATCGGCCGCGTGCGCCCGCAGGAGATCCTCCCGGCGATCCACGGCCCCGCCTGGGGCTACCGCCACCGCGCGCGCCTGTCGGTGCGCTTCGTCGCCCGCAAGGGTGGCGTGCTGGTCGGCTTCCACGAGCGGCGGTCGAGCTACGTCGCCGACATGCTCTCGTGCGCGATCCTGCCGGAGCACATCTCGGCTCTCCTGCCTCGGCTGCGCGAACTGATCGGCGCGCTGTCCATCCGCGACCGCCTGCCGCAGATCGAGCTCGCCGTCGGCGACGACGGACCGCCGGTCGAAGTGCTGGTGCTGCGCGTGCTCGAACCGCCCTCCGCGGCCGATTGCGACCTGTTGCGTGCATTCGCCGACCGGCACCGCGTGCAGTTCTACCTGCAGCCGGGCGGACCGGAGACGGCGGCGCCGTTCCATCCCGCCGCGCCGCGCCTCGCCTATGCGCTGCCCGAGTTCGGCCTGCGCTTTCCCTACGGGCCGACCGAGTTCACGCAGGTAAACCCGGCGATCAACCGCGTGCTGGTCCGGCGCGCGCTTAGCCTGCTCGACCCGCAACCGGGGGAAACCGTCGCCGATTTCTTCTGCGGACTCGGCAACTTCAGCCTGCCCATCGCCCGCAGCGGAGCCGCGGTGATCGGCGTCGAGGGCAGCAGCACGCTGGTCCGCCGCGCCGCCGAGATCGCGGCGCTCAATGGGCTTGCGGCGCGGACGCGCTTCGTGGCCGCCAACCTGTTCGAAGCCACGCCGCAGACCGTCGAGGCGCTGGGGCCGCTCGACGGGGCGCTGATCGACCCGCCGCGTGAGGGAGCGATCGCGCTGGTGAAGGCGCTGCCCGGGGACGGTCCGCCGCGGCGCATCGTCTACGTCTCGTGCAACGCCGCGACGCTGGCTCGCGACACCGCCGTTCTCGTGCACGACCACAACTACACCCTCGCGGCGGCCGGCGTCGTCAACATGTTTCCGCACACCGCGCACGTCGAGTCGATCGCCGTGTTCGACCGCGGCTGACGGCGCGGGCCGAAGGGACGCGCGGCCCCGACCTTCGCTCGCAGAAAGGGCGGCCCAGCAGGCCGCCCTTCGCTGCGCTATGGGCGCGAGCCCACGCCGTTCAGTCGCGCTCCCCGCTGAAAGCCAGCAGCAGCTGGAGCAGGCTCACGAAGATGTTGTAGAGGCTTAGGAACACGCCCAGCGTGGCCATCACGTAGTTCGTCTCGCCCCCGTGCACGATTCTGCTGATGTCGTGCAGCAGGTACGCGGAGAAGAGCAGCACCGCGATCGCCGAGATCGTGAGCGACAACGCCGGCACCTGGAAGAAGAGATTCGCGAGCGAGGCGACGATCAGCAGGACGACACCGATGAACAGGAACTTGCCGAGGAACGAGAAGTCCCGCTTCGACACCGTCGCTATCGCGGCCATGGCGAAGAAGATCGCTGCGGTCATCCCGCCCGCCAGCGCCACCAGCTGTCCGCCGTTGCGGAAACCCGCCGCAACGGAGAGGATCGGCGCGAGGAACACCCCGGAGACGAACGTGAATCCGAACAGGGCGCCAACACCCCAGGCGCTGTTGCGCAGCGCCGAGACGGCGAAGAGCATACCCATCATGGCCCCGAACATCAGCAGGGGGGTCATGATCGGCGCCGCCTTGAACAACGCCGCGAAGTTGAACGCGGAGCCCACGAAGGCGCCGGCGACCACCGGCAGCAGAGACAACGCGAGCAGCCAATACGTGTTGCGCAGGACGCGGTTCTGCTGGACGCCCAGCGCGGAATCCCCGGGCGGCAACGTGCCGCGACCGTGTTCGATGGGGATGGGCTGGTACTTCGTTTCCATGTTTCCTCCATGAGCGGCCCGAACGGGGCCGTAACGAGCGATTAGAGTAGCAGAAAGGCCAAAAGTTTCAACGCGCTATGACCGGAATAGGAAAGGGGTCGCCATGCTAACATGGGCTTGTGCCCGGTGGCGGAGACAGGAGTCGGCGCGGCGCGCGGGCACGGATTCAGGGCAGCCTGCGGAAGAGTGGCCGAGCGGTCGAAGGCACCGGTCTTGAAAACCGGCAATGGGCAACCATTCGTGGGTTCGAATCCCACCTCTTCCGCCAGTGCGCTGTTCTAAAGCCGGCCAAAATCGTCCGAAGACAGCTTCCTAAAAGAAGTATTCCTAGTACTTCGTTTCATCAAGACATTTACTATCAGACCATCTCTGTATCATAGGCTTTCCATTCAAACCGGACCGGATTTGCGTTCATCTCTTCGATTCCCTTGAGGATGCGGCGCTTGAGTTCGTCTGCCGAGGCGACGCGAATGTGACGCAGGAAGGTGCGCGCCATCTTGGAGAAGGCCGACTCGACCAAATTGAGCCACGAGCCATGCTTGGGCGTGTGCACGTATTCGAAACGACCCGGGCGGCTCGCCAGGTAGGCCATGGTCTCTTTGGAGATGTGCGCGCTATGGTTATCCAGCACCACCCGGATGATGGCGTCGCTGGGATAGTGCCGGTCGAGCCTTTGCAGCAGCGCGATGAACTCGACGCTGCGGTGGCGCGGCTCGACGTTGGCGATGATGTCACCGTTGTGCAAGTCCAGCGCCGCCAGGATCGACAGCGTGCCGTGGCGAACGTACTCGTGGTCGCGCCCGATGCTGGCGTACTTGCCAGGCACCGGGGGCAAATCAGGCGCCGTCACCCCCAGCGCCTGCACCCCGGGCTTTTCGTCGACGCTCACGGTATACACCGGTTGCGGACGGGCGTCGTGCACGGCATCGGCACGATACAGACTCACGTCACGATAGACCATCAGCACCTCGGCCATCTTGCGCTCGAACTGGGGGTCGCGTTGCTGGAGGTAGTAACGGACCCGATGCGGCTTGAGGTGGTGGGCATCCAAAATGCGCCAGACGGTGGCCTTGCCCGCGCGCGACAACCTCGGGTAGCCAGCTGCTGTCGCGTGCGTCGCCACGTACCCGGCCAACGCCGAGAGGGTCCACAACTCCGCCGCCAGCCCCAGATCCTTGGGCTTGCGGCAGGCCAGATCGATCACCCACGCCTTGGCCTCGTCGCTGATCTGCGGGGCATGCGGCCGGTGGTAGCGGTCGCGCAAGCCGGCGGCCACCCCGGCGGCCAGCGCCTTGTCAATGCACTTGTAGATCGTGGGTCGGGATACGCCGATAGCGCGCTGTATCTGCGTCGGCGTCTTGCCCTCAGCATATGCCAACAATACCCGGGCGCGTTCGACCTCCCGATGCGGCGCCACCCGCGAGCCAGCGAGTTCAGTCAGCATCGATCGCTGCTCTGGGGTCAGCGTCAACGACGCTCGTGCCATGGGTCGTGCCATGCCAGCCTCCGTGAGGATTTGCTGGACAAGCATGATCGCACGGGGCATCATGTAAGTAAATGTTTTTCTGGTACGATGTACTAGTAAAAACAATGGAAAGACTGCGGAGGTTGGGTCCGACACGGTCTGCCGAGTTGCGACCGAAGCCGGCGTTCCGGTAGTATCTCAGGTAGTGATTCTGGCGCGTCTTGGGTTTGAGCACCACGAGACGGCACCAGGCACTACCCGAAGACACTACCGGGAGCAGCCATGCTGACGGTCAGGGAGATCGAGCAAGCCAGGCCACGGGAGAAGCCCTACCGGCTCAACGATGGCGGTTCGCTCTACCTCGTCGTTCGACCGAGCGGCGCCAAGTCCTGGGAGTACCGGTACAAGGCCGGCGGGCAGGTGCGGGCCGTCGTGCTCGGCTCCTACGGCTCGGGCGACAGCCAACTCGGGCTCAAGGCCGCCAGGGAGAAGCGCGACGCCGAGCGGGCGCAGATCAAGGATGGGTCCGATCCGGCGACGCGGCGAAAGATCAGGGCGGAGGCGGAAAAGGCCGAGCTGGAGGAACTCCGCCGGCAGAACCAGGAGAAGCAGGAAGCCGCTCGCCGTGCCAGGGAAGAAGCCGCTGCTGCTGCCCGCACGGTGAAGGCTGTCGCCGAAGCGTGGCAGAAGGCCATGCGTCCGCACTGGACCGCGGAGCACGCGCACCAGGTCGACCAGTCGCTGACCGATCACGTCTTCCCGAAGCTCGGCGACAAGGCGATCGCCGCGATCGAGCCGAAGGACATCATCGAGATCCTGTCCGGGATGCTGGCCGATCGGAAAGTGGAAACTGCGCGCCGTGTGCGGCAGCGGCTCGACGCGATCTTCGAGCAAGCGGTGCTGCACCACAAGCTGCCCGGTAATCCGGTCGCCGCCGCCAGGCGCGAGATCAACAAGCTGGTGAAGGCCGCGCGCCGGGCCAACCCCGAAGCCAACTTCCCGTGCGTGCCGGTGGCCGAGGTGCCGCAGTTGTTGCGCGCGATGCGCGCGTACGTGGGCACGCCGACGACGCGCTCGCTGCTGTGGTTCGTGGCGCTCACGGGCTGCAGAACTGGCGAAGCGCGCTATGCGACATGGGACGAGTTCGTCCTCGCTGGCGACGATCCGCACTGGCTGATTCCCGCCGAACGGATGAAGGCGGGCAAGCCGCACCGGGTGCCGCTGGCACCGGAGGTAGTTGAGATCCTGAAGGCGCTGCCGCGAGGGCGCTGGCTGTTCCCTCATCCGACCAAGGCCGACCGCCCGTGCTCGGAGAACGCGATCCTGTACGCACTCGCGGCCATTGGCTACCGAGGCAGGATGAGCGGGCACGGCTTTCGTTCGCTGTTCAGTACGCTGGCGAACGCGTCGCGGCTGCACGACGCCGACATCATCGAGGCGGCACTTGCCCATGGCAACCCGGACAGGATCCGGGAGACGTACAACAAGGCGTCACGGATCGAGCAACACAAGGCGATCGTCGACCTGTACGGCGATGCGCGTCGGAAGCTGGCGAACTGGTACGCGGATGAACTCGCCCGCCTGGAAGCCGGGGCAACGGCGAAGGTGACGGAGCTGCGACCGGAAACGCTTGACGAAGCGCCGCGGCTGACGGCATCGGGCGGAAGCAGCACTCCGCCGTCGTGATGCTCATGTCGTCAGCGCAGTTCGCATGACACAGGTCATGCCGCGCCTTAACCAAATATTCGCAGCATCCCCTTGCGCCCCCGCGGCTTTCGTTACGCTTGGGGGATGTTCATCCGCCAGACCCGCACCCGCAATGCCGCCACCGGCGAGGCGTACTCCACCAATCGCCTGGTGCGCGGCGAGCGCAGCGGTGGCAAGGTGCGCCGGATTACCGTTGTCAACCTCCGCCGCCATTTCTCCATCAAGCAGGACGACTGGCCGCTGCTGTGCAGTCGGCTTCGCCGCGACCGTGGAGGCGTTGGCGCAGCAGACGGGCAAGACCATGGGCAAGCGCCAGGTCGAGGAACTGGTGCACAGCGCGGCGGTGGACTTCGATGCCTTCTATGCGCAGCGCAGTCCCCCGGCTGCCGCCCCCAGCGGTTCGATCCTGGCGCTCAGCGCCGACGGCAAGGGGGTGGTGATGCTGCCGCGTGACCTGCGCGAGCCGACGCGCAGGAAGGCCGCGCAGGGGCCGCCGCACAAGCTCGCCAAGCGGCTGTCCAAGGGCGAGAAACGCAACCGCAAGCGCATGGCCACGGTGGCGGCGGTCTATACGGTGGCGCCGTATGTGCGGACCCCCGAGCAGGTGGTCCGCAGCTTGGCGCCGTGGCACGAACCGGCACCGCCGCGCCCGCCGGTGGAGCACAAGCGGGTGTGGGCGAGCCTGGCGCAGAGTCCCGCGGCAGTGCTCGAGGAAGCCTTCCGCGAGGGACTGCGCCGCGACCCCGAGCGGCAGAAGACCTGGGTGGGTCTGGTCGACGGCAACGACACCCAACTGAAGTTGCTGACGGCACTGGCGCGCAAGCACGAGGTGAAGCTGACCATCGTGCTAGACATCATCCACGTCTGCGAATACCTGTGGTCGGCTTCGCTGGCGTTTCACGCCGAGACGAGCCGGGAGCGCGAGGAGTGGGTGGGCGAGCGGCTGGACAACGTCTTGCGCGGCAAGGCCGCCACCGTGGCGGCGGGCATGCGCCGCAGCGCCACCCTGCGCGGACTGTCGGCCGCGCAGCGCAAGCCGGTGGACGAGGCGGCCCGTTACCTGCTCAACCACCAGCGGTACATGCGCTATGCCGAGTACCTGGCGGCGGGACTGCCGATTGGCACCGGGGTGATCGAGGGTGCCTGCCGGCATCTGGTGTGCGAGCGCATGGACGGTGCCGCACGCTGGAGCCTGCACGGCGCGGAGGCGGTGCTGCGTCTGCGCGCGCTACGCTGCAGCGGGGACTTTGCCGAGTACTGGAACTATCACGTGGCGCAGGAGTACCAGCGCAATCACGTCGCGCTCTATGCCGATGGCGATGTCGTGCCGGTGCAAACCCGCGAGCGCCCTGTGCTGCGGCGCGTGAAATGACTCCGTCGCGCCCCCCTTTTGGACCGTTCAAAGAGAGCCACACCCGAATCAATAGGGCCACGTCCGCCCCTTGTCGGCCGCGGTAGGTATGCAGTTCGTCGAACACCAGGAACCGCAGGCCCTGCGCGGCACGGACGAGCTCACGGTCGTCGGCACGCGTGAGCAACAGCTCGAGCATCATGTAGTTGGTGAGAAGGATGTCCGGCGGCGCGCGGCGCAGCGCCTCGCGTGCCACGCCTTTCTCTTGACCAGTGTAGCGGGCAAAACGCACCGGAGCACTGCCCGCCGGATATCCCTTCTCGAGGAACTTGCTGAGCTCCTCGTACTGGCTGTTGGCAAGCGCGTTCATCGGGTAGACGACGATCGCCTGAATCCCTCGCCCCGACCCGTGCCGCAAGACGTGGTCCACGATCGGCACGATGTAGGTCAGACTCTTGCCGGAGCCCGTACCACTGGTCAGCACATAGGACCGGCCCTCCTTCGCCTTGAGGATGGCCTGGCGCTGATGCTCGTGCAGCACGAGCGGCTTGCCCGTGTGGTCGGAGTCCGTCTTGTCGATCCGGAAGATGCGCCCGCAGTCGGGATGCAGCATCCCCTTTCCGATCAGCTAATCGATCGTCCCGCCGGGCAGGAACGTGGGGTTAAGCTGCAGCAGCGGCTCCGGCCAGAATGCTCCCGCCGTGAGAGCGTCATCCACGAATCCATTGATCTTGGGATCGCGAATCCTGATAAAGCTTCGCGTGTAGCTCTGGTAGTCCGCGACGAGCCGTGCACGGAGGTCAAATACGTCCACGTAGAACCTCCCTGCAGGCCATCAGGCTTCGGACGCGGCTCGCGCCCCTATACGGTTCAAGAAGCATGCGACCTCCTGCCTGACGCCAACGCGGAGCTGCTGATCGTCTCGAGGGCCTCCCGGTTCGCCAGCGCGAGCTGAGACTCCGCGCCGCTCAAGTCAAGGTCACGCGGACAGTCGACCCCCCAACTCCAGAGGGCGTACCCCGCCAATGCCGCGCCGCACCTTACCTGTCGTGCGCCGGCTCGCATCCCGCCGTCTGCCTCGATGAACGACAGCCGTTCCACTTGGGACGGAGGCACCCCTCTCAGCTTCGGCAGCGCCAAATTCGACGTGGTGATGAAGACTGAGCGTTCGCCCACGAGGCACGAAGCCCCGCTCCCCGTCTTCATGATAGCAACTTCGACACAATGAGGCCCCGGGAACAGGGTTGAATGTCGGGGACAGGGCAAAAAGCGTTCGTTCGGGGACGACCTGCCCCGTGTTCAGCCCTTCAAGCGCTGACACGCGACGCCTTTGCGGACCCCATGCCTCGAACCCGACGAAACTGCATTGGGAAATCGAAGATCAGGATGCCGCTCGCGCGAACGCGCTCGTCGCCAGCCGGGCTGCCAATGCGTTGATCCTGACGCGCCTGGACCGGAATCTCGCTACAACGAAGCCGATCCTCACGCAGGCACGGTTCTGGCGCGCCATGGTCTCGATGCGCCGCACCACGCGCCAGAGGTCGGGCCCCGGAAATCACGTGGAACGGTTCATGCGGGCGATCAGCAGGGCCTGTCCAACGCCGCGCGGGCGGCGTCTCGCACGCAACACTCGCGCGGCGGCGGGCAAGTCGTGACGACTGGCTGGACTTATCCGCTGAAGAGACTGGGTTAGAATGCCGATACATTCGGAATTGGGCCGACGCCCATGCCAACCTGCCTACCCGGGCAAGGTGGAACGCGAAAGCGGATGCGGCTCCTTCGGGAGCAAACAAGCGGGCAACGGCGTCGGCCCTTCTGTAGCGGAGGGCTTTCTTGTTTCCTGATTCCGTTCTCGACGCCGACTTGATCCGCGCCTACCGCGAGACCCACTACCGGGTCCACGGCGTCGGAGCCGTTTACCCTGCGAGTGGACGAACACAGCGCGGCGCTCGCCGCCGCGCACAAGCGCTTCCGGACGGACTGCAGCGCCTTCATCACGGCCTGCAACCCGTTCAGCGAGGACGTCGACGCCGCGTCCAAGGCGCATGGCCATGCCGAGCTCGGGCTTGGAACTCGGCCGCCGGAGCCTGGCTTACATCGAAGGGATCGGCCAGCACCCATCCAAGCAGTGGCCCGGAGAGGCGAGCTACCTGGTCTTCGGATTGGAGCTGGAGGCCGCGAAAACGCTGGGCCGGGCCCTGAGGCAGAACGCCATCGTCTGGAGCGACGCCGATGCCGTTCCTCGCTTGATCCTGCTGCGCTGAGTGTTCACGGGCTGGTCCGCCCGCCGTCGAGGCGAAGGACCGGGGGGATTTGATCCGGATTGCCGCCCCCGACACGTCGTCGAACGCGGCTAAAGAGGAGTTGAACCATGTCCGTCCGAAATGGCCTGTTCTCGTCGGAGTCCGTCTCCGAAGGCCATCCCGACAAGCTCGCCGACCGCATCTCCGATGCGGTGCTCGACGAGTTCCTTCGCCTGGAGCCCACTGCCCGCGTGGCCTGCGAAACCCTGCTGGCCGACCAGTGCGTGGTGGTCGCCGGGGAGTTCAAGACTCGCGATCCCGACGTGTTCCGGCAGGTGCGCGAACGCGCCGTGCCCATCGTGGCCGGCGTGCTGCGCGACGCGGGCTACCGCGACGGCGCCACCGGCATCGACCCCGAGCGCTGCGAGGTGCAGGTGCGATTCAACGGCCAGTCGGCCGACATCAACCGCGGCGTGGACCGGGCCGACGGAGTGATCGGCGCCGGCGACCAAGGGCTGATGTTCGGCTACGCCTGCGACGAGACGCCGGAGTTGATGCCGGCGCCGATCGTCTATGCACACCGGCTGGTCCGCCGCCAGGCCGAACTGCGCCGCTCGGGCGCCCTGCCCTGGCTGCAGCCCGACGCCAAGTCGCAGGTCAGCTTCCGCTACGAAGACGGCCGGCCGGTGGCGGTCGAGGCGGTGGTGCTCTCCACCCAGCACGCCGAAGACGTCGACACCGACACCCTGCGCGCGGCGGTGAGCCGCGGAGATCATCGACGCCGTCATCCCGAAGGCGCTGCGCGCCAGCGACTTTCGCGAGCTGATCAACCCCACCGGCCGCTTCGTCACCGGCGGCCCGAAGGGCGACACCGGGCTCACGGGGCGCAAGATCATCGTGGACACCTACGGCGGCGCCGCGCCCCACGGCGGCGGCGCCTTCTCGGGCAAGGACCCGTCCAAGGTGGACCGATCGGCCGCCTACATGGCGCGATTCCTGGCCAAGCAGGTCGTGGCCCGGGGCTGGGCACCTCGGTGCCTGGTGCAGCTGGCCTATGCCATCGGCGTGGCCGAACCGGTGAGCTTCCTGGTCGATGCCGACGGCGCCAGCGCTGCCCGCAACGCGGAAATCGCTCGAGCGTTGCAGGCATGAGTTCGACCTCACGCCGGCCGGGATCATCCGGCAACTGGACCTGCTGCGGCCGATCTACTACCCGACGGCGGCCTACGGGCACTTCGGGCGCGACGATCTCGACCTGCCGTGGGAGCGCACTGCCGAAAGGGGAGCACGGCCATGAGCGCCGACATCGATCTGGACTACCGGCCGGACACCCACTTCCGGCCGCAGAAGCTGGAGCGCTACCTGCTGTCGAAGGTCAAGGGCGCGGTGCTGCGCAAGAAGCTGCAGGCCCTGTTCGACGCCGGCCGGCACGCCGAGGTGAGCACTCTGCTGACCGCAGAAGGCATCTCGGCCGCCGACCGCAAGGTGCTGGAGTCGTTCCACCCGATGTTCATGGGCGGCAACTACCTGCCCGACACGGAAGACGGCGAGGTGGAGATCGGCCGCATCAGCATCAAGTCGACGACCTACGACGTCGACGTGCGTCTACGCGCGGCCGGATGGCGGTGCGATCCACTACCGGGTGGTCGACGAGTACGGCGGCGAGACCCTGCAGGGGACGACGGAGGCACGGACCGACAAGCCGATGACGCTGGGCGAGTTCGCGGACTTCTTCCTCGGGGCCTGGCCGCTGATCGACGTGCTCGAGATGAACTTCGAGAACGACCGCGACGGCGAGCCTGGACTTCTTCACCGCCGAGTCCGAGTTCTACCCGGAATTCGACAGTCTCTGCCGGCAGCGCGTGATCGAGCACTTCCCGGAACCGGAGGAAGACGACGATGCGGAGGACTGAAGCTGGCAGATGGCGGCTCCGGCGAGGTGGCCCTGCCGCCCGCGCAACCGGCCGTCGGCGGGGGTCAACCCGATGACCTATCCGCCGTGGGTCGTCCTGCACGTGCCGCACGATTCGACCGCGGTGCCGGCGGACGTGCGCGCGCAGTTCCTGCTCGACGAGGCCGAGCTCGGGCGCGAGCTGGATCCGCATGACCGACCACCTGACGCTCGCGATCTTCGCGGATCCGTCGTCGGAAGCGGCGGTCGTCCGGGCGCCCGTCAGCCGCCTCGTGGTGGACGTCGAGCGATTCCCGAACGACGCGGACGAGCCGATGGCCGCCTGCGGCATGGGCGCGGTCTACACGGCGACCTCGCAGCTGACACCGCTGAGGCGGCGCCTGAGCGCCGGCGAGCGCGAAGCGCTGATGGAGAGCGTATTACCGCCCGCACCACGCGCTGTTGGAAGCCGCCGTGGCGACGGCGCTCGAGCGGCACGGGCGATGCCTGGTGATCGACTGCCACAGCTTCCCGAGCGTGGCGCTGCCCTACGAGATGGCCGATTCCTCGAACGCGAGGCCCGACATCTGCATCGGCACCGATGGCTTCCACACCAGCGACGAACTGGCCGGCGCGTTCACGGCCGCCTTCCGGCGCGCCGGGTGGCGGGTAAGCCTGAACGACCCGTTCGCGGGAGCGCTGGTGCCGGGCAGTCGATACCGGCGCGACGCCCACGTCGGCGCCATCATGGTCGAGGTGAACCGCAGCCTCTACCTGCGCGAGGTCGACGCGGCGGCTTCGGCGGATTTCGAGGACGTCGCTCGGCGGATCAGAGAATCATGCGTCGAGGCGATTGCCTCGTTCGGTGCATAGAGGGAGCGAGTCCATGACCGAGAACGACAAGACGCCGAAGCCGCCGCTCGAGCCCGCTCGACCCCATCACCGAATTCGAGGTGAGCGATGGCGGCACCCTGCGCATGGCCAACTTTGCCGAGGCCGAGACCCGTGCCGACTTCTACGAGCACGTCGCTGACTTCTGGTCGCGCTCGCCACAGGATCTGGCAGATGCCATGGACGAGTGCCAGCCGCTGGCGTGGGCGGTCCACTCGATCTACTCCGACTTTCGCGACGAGCTCGAGGCCGACTTGCAGGACGCGCAGGGTGCGGGCATACGGACACCGGAGGCTGGCCGCCCTGAAGGCACGGCTCGACGCGCTGCCCGAGGAGCCCGAGGAGGGAGCCGTGGCCTGGCTCCTGAGCCTGACCACCAAGGAGTTCGAGGACCGCGTCGTGCCCGAAATCGAGATCTGGTTCGCCGAACCCCCGGACTGGAGTTACGAAGACGACTACCTGCCCGAGTCGGGCACGGCGCAGGGCGCGGCCCTGGAGTTCTTCCGTGACATGACACGCGACGAACGCAGGACCCTGGGCGTCAAGGTGATCGAGGGTGAACACCCCGGGAGCACCTATTACGCCGCGGAACTTCGCGGCGACATCGGCGAAGCCAACCGAGCGGCGGAAGCGGCCGGGATCCCGGTGCGTTTCGTGGTCGCCAAGTATTGATCTGCGGCCCGAGCGGGCGCCGGCATCGCTCGGACAGCCTCCGGCTATCGCTCCCAGAGACACTCGCGCCCATGTACGTGATCGACCTCACCCACTTCCTGGACCCCAAGGGCGCGATCGCGCCCGAGCGCGGCCCAGCAAAAAGGATGGCGGACTTCCTGACCGCGGTGGTCGCCCACGCCTCCGACTTCGACCGCCCCGACGACACGCCCGGCCCCGCGTGTTTCAAGTGCCGCAAGCGCGACGATCGCCGGGTCGAGACCGGCATGACCGAGGACGAGACGATCGTCTGGCGCTGCCCCGCCTGCGGCACCGAGGGCCGGATCTCGAACTGGCAAGGCACGCTCTGGGACTTGAGCCACGACACGCCGTCGAGCTGAACCGCAAGCCCTGCCCCCACCCATGGCGAAGCCGCACGCCGAAGGCCTGGAGACCTTCCTCCGTCGCCAAGACGCGGCGGACCTGGTGGCCGTGCTGCTCGACCTCGCCAAGGATCACGACGCCGTCCAAGCGCGCATCGCGCACATGCAGATAGCCGACCGGCCGGCCGACGCGCTGGCGTGGCCGAGGTACCGCTGGGGCCACCTCGACGACGGCCCCCGTCACCAGCGACCCTGGATTCTTCCCAGGCTTCGCGCCTTCCGCGGCCGCCGTCGGCTCGTACGACCGGAAGATGCCGCTTCGCGACCCGATTCCAACCTCCAGCCCATGACGATTCCGAGGCCTGGCTGCCGGTTGTGATCGGCAAGCCGGAGTGGATCTCGACGATCATGCTCTACGGCACCGAAGGAGGCTGGGAGGCGCTCGAGAAGAAGGATCTGTCCCTGGACGAGCGCCGGGCGCTCGCCGCCGGATTGGCCAATGCAGTCCGGAAAATCCACGCCCCGTGGTTCGAGCAACGCGAAAAGCAGGTCGCAGAAGGAAAGTCGCCCGCCATCGTTCGCCGCGCGCCGCTGCGCAATCCCGGCACGGTCGGCCCCGACGACCCTTGCCCCTTCGGGTCCGGCAAGAAGCACAGGCAATGCCACGGCAGTTCCCGGTTGCACTGACGCAGGGGCGAAGTGCCGGCGGCCCGCCGCCTGCTGCCGCAGCCGCTCCGACAATTCGCCGTGCCTCCTTCGGCGTGGCAGGGAAGTCCCGCGATTCGCGATCGAGAAGCCTTGTCCACGGTCGCGCGTGGAGGCGCCTCTCACGCACGGAACGCGCGGCGGTAGGCAAGCTGCCGGCGGCAACGTTCGCGCCGAAAGGCCGTCAGCAGTGCTGACAGCCAGGTTCTTCCGTCTGCGGAACGTGCGCGATCGTGGTCTGCGGAACTTGCGCGATCGTTGGCGGGTCACAGCGACAACGTTGCGATCGATGCCCGCGGCGCTATGCGCCGTTGCCATCATGCGCAGCAGCACGCACAGCGATTCCCGCTGGCTGAGTCAGCCCGGTTGATGCCCGTCATCGCATCGCCTAAGCTCGCAACGTCGAGCGCCAACGCCGGCCCCATCTCCTGCAAGCCGGCAGGCGCAACGCCCGGAGATACTCGTAGGTCCTTGCCGCCGCACGTCCGCGCCTTCGCGCGGCCGATCGGCAGGTCACGCACCATCCGGCGAAGGCGGCGCACTCCACGTCACGGAGCCTGCCCCGCTCTCGCAAGCTTGGAGCTTCGCACCCCGCCCCAACGGGCTTTCTCCATCGAGCGTTCGCCTCCTGCGCCAACGGCATGTCGCCGAAGCGTGCGCGGCAGCCGCGAGGCTGGGCAGTCGGTCCCGCCGCAATCGGGCGGGCAGCGAAAGAAGAGGAATCTGCGCCAGTCGCGTCGTCACTACGCGGCGCCAGCCAGTAGTGACGACGCGCACGATGCCCCAGCCGACAAGGACTTACCGGCGGCTGGCGCAAGTGACGTCCCCAAGTGATGGGCTCCCTGACCCATCGTCACTCCGGACCGTGCAACGCGGTCTGCACCCGCCCGCTCCCCGCGGGCTCCGTTGAAGCGAATCGCGCCGACGAGGCGCTCCCCGAGCCCTGGGTCAATGGCTCGTCTCGATGGATCGACTTCCCGCAGGAAGCGCCATCGACGCCAATGCCGCGTGCCGCGGCGGCAAGCAGCAAAGAAACGGCACAAAACGGGAGTGGTGTCCCGCGCCCCTCGTGGTTCCCGCGGCGCTCAGGCGTCCGGGACGGGCAGAAACACTGACCGGACAGGCAGCACACACCAGCGGCAACACCAAGGGCAGGAGCAAAGGGGCAGCAAAGGGCAAAGGGCGAGAAAGGGACAAGCGCGGGCGGACGAAGGCATGCGGGACCTCAACTACGAGCTGAAGCAGCTCTGCCGCCGCAATCGCGACGGCAGCTACGCCACGCAGCGCGACCGCGAGCACGTTCTGGACCTGATCTCCAACCAGCTGCACGAGATGGGCTTCCGGCACCTGGCGGCGCCGAGCCTGAAGCCGAAGCACGTCGAGCAGCTGGTCGAGCGCTGGCAGGCGGAAGGCCTGGCCGTCGGCACGATCAAGAACCGGATGGCGGAGCTGCGCTGGTGGGCCGAGAAGATCGGCAAGCAGAACGTCGTCGCCAAGGACAACGACCACTACGGCATCGGCCACCGGCGGTACGTCACCAACGTCAGCAAGGCGCGCGAGCTGAGCGACGGCGACCTCGCCCGGATCACCGACCCCTACACGGCGATGTCGCTGCGGCTGCAGGCGGCCTTCGGGCTGCGGCGGGGCGAGTCGATCAAGATCCGCCCGGAGTGGGCCGACCGTGGCGACCGCCTGGTGCTGAAGGACACCTGGACCAAGGGTGGGCGTCCGCGAGAGATCCCGATCCGCAGCGCGGAGCAGCGCCAGGTGCTGGACGAAGCCAAGGCGCTCGCCGGCAGGGGCAGCCTCATCCCGGCCGAGCGCAGCTACGTGAGCAGTTGCGGCGCTTCGAGTATCAGTGCGCCGCGGCCGGCGTGCACCGGATTCACGGCCACCGCCACCAGTACGCGCAGACCCGGTACCGCGAGCTGACCGGCTGGGCGGCGCCGGCGGCCGGCGGGCCGCGGTCCCGAGACCTGTCACGCCGGCGCAGCGGGAGATCGACCGCGTAGCGCGGCAGACGATCAGCCGGGAGCTGGGGCATGAAAGGATTCAGGTCGTCGCGGTGTACGTCGGTCGATGAGCCGGGGATGTCGGCGCAAGCCAGAGACGAGGACCCGCCGTCAGCGGTGCTGACAGCGCCGCCTCGGCTGACGGTAATCCGGATCGCCGGAATCAGGCATCCCGACCACTGCGGGCGAGTCGTTCCCGCAACGCCGAGACGTGGAACCGCGCGCAAACGATCGCATCGAACCGGGCTCGCTCTGGATCATGGCGGTCGCCCCACTGCCTGCGGCGGCGTGGACCGCGCGGCAGTGGCTGCTGCGACAGCGCTCGATCAGGCCGAGGCCGACGGCCCACGGCGTGGCGCTGACACGCCGCCAGGGCGCCTCGCGTCATCGCGCCGGCACCGCTATTTCTTCTTCGCGACCAGATCCTTGAGCGCCTTGCCGGCGGAGAACTTCGGCAGCGTCATGGCCGCGACCTTGATTGGCTCGCCGGTCTTGGGATTCCTGCCCTTGCGCGCCTTGCGCTTCGACGTCGAAAAGGTGCCGAAGCCGGTGATCTGCACCTTGCCCCCGCGCCGGATCTCGTTGCCGATGGCGTCGATGAGGGTGCCGACGATGCGGCCGACCTGGGCGCGGGAGACGTTCGGGTGCGAGGCGGCGATGGCGTCGATGAACTCCGTCTTGTTCATGTCGTGGATCCCTCGGGGTTGTTCGGCCGGCGAGTGTAGCAACAAGCGCCGGCTTCGAGCCAGCGCGATCGCCTGCTTGCCACGCTGGCGCGGTTATCGGTGATGGCCCGACTGCCCGCGTCGCAGTGCCAGTGGGAGGCCGGCAGTGCGCGGGCTGCAAGGCACCTGGCTCCGCGTCCGCGGGCAGGCTCCGACGCGAGGGCACCGACAGCCGAGGGCAGAGGACCGGCGATTGCGCCGCCAAGCTTGCCCGATCGAGCGTGCGGCAGCGGTCTCGCGACGGGCGTCAGGTATCGGGAACGACGAAGGGCGCGGCCAAGCCGCCGACGTTGACGTAGATCAGCGCTCCTTCGGCACCGGTGACGGAGGCGTGCCGGCTCCAGCGCAGGTTGCGCAGCGAGGTACCGGCGGGTTATCCGCCGTCCTCGTCGCGGAACAGGCCTTCGAGCACCAGCATCTCTTCGCGGCCGGGATGGGTGTGCGCCTTGAACCGGGTGTCCGCCGCCCGGCGCACCAGCGCCGTGCCCACCTTCGTCGGGCTCGTGCAGTGGCAACACCGACAGGCCCGGCACCCGTCCCGGATACCAGCCGGCGCTCGCGGTGTCGGTGCGTACCAACTGGACGTCATCCGCCGCGAACCGCCAGAGCTTGACGAAGAGCGCGCAGCCCTGGCGCGACAGCGGAGCATGGGTCGAGCCGGGCGGATTGCGAAGCTACGTTCCCGCCGTTTCCGGTGCCGGATGCGATTCGCTACCAACGTCTTCACCGCGCTCTTTCTGCGACGATCGAGGCCGAGCGATTCAATGCAAGCCACGCCGTCATCCCCGTGCATTCCTTCAGCCCGCTCAATCAGTGGATCGAGGACTTCCAGACCTTCGCTGCGCTCCTTGGTCTGAATGCAGCCATTGGCCCGTTGGCGTCTTCAAGGGCTCGCCGTGGCCTGCCTCTGCATCTGGGCTGGGTTCATGGCGATGAGCGCTTTCTCAATGCGTGATCGGATGTGGGGTGCCAGTTCCAGTACCATGCCGTGGAAGCCGCATCGACGCGGAGGCAAGCGATGGATTGGTTCCGGGACCTGACTGGATTCGCCGAATCCTCGCACGACGACACCCGCCGTCGACTGCGGGTGGAG
>CAVQLG010000016.1:0-136789 GCA_963713275.1 uncultured beta proteobacterium | reverse complement strand
ACACGACCCGACGCCAGCCGGAAGATGGCACGGCTCGCGCGCTTTGCGTCGCGATGCCGATTCGCAGATGGCCCCCGACTTGCTCAAGGACAGCGTGACGCGCTCGCTCGTGGCCGCGTTCGTGAGCGAGGATCAGGTCGAAGCGATGGTTCGGCCGGTGTTCGAGCGCTACGGGCTTTCGCCCGAGGAGATCGAAGCGCTCGTGGCGCAGACCCGCGCCAACGTCCGCGCCTGGAAGGCAGCGGCGGGCGTCGACGTTCCGGGCATGGCCGCCGCCGCAGCTTCGGGTCTGCTCCATGCGCTCGGAATCCCGACGCGCAACGAGCTCGACGAGCTCGCCCGGCGCCTCGATGCGCTCGCCGCGCAGCGTGGCTGCGCCACCGCCGCCGCCCGCCCCTCCCCGCCCCCGGCGCGCGAAGCTGAGGCTTCCGGAGCATGGTCGCGGTCAGCACCCTCGCGCGACTGCCGCAGACCCTGCGCAACCTGCAGCGGCTGCGCGACATCCTCTCGGTCATCACCAAGTACGGCTTCGAGGGCGTCGTACTCCGGCTCGGCCTCGAGGGCTACGTCGATCAGGCGCGCCGGCTGCTCCGGCTCTCGGTCAAGCCGAGCGCCGAGTGGCAGCGCTATACGGTCGAGCAGCGGATCCGCATGATCGTCGAGGAACTCGGCCCGACGTTCATCAAGTTCGGGCAGATCCTCGCGACCCGGCCGGACCTCGTGCCGATGAGCCTGATCCTGGAGCTGCGCAGGCTCCAGGACGACGTGCCGGCGTTTTCACTGAGCGAGGCGCGCGCCGTCATCGAGAGCGAGCTCGGCGGCCCGGTCGACCAGTTCTTCGCGACGTTCGACGAGCGGCCGCTCGCCGCAGCGTCCATCGCCCAGGTGCACCGTGCTACGCTGCCGACCGGCGAGCGCGTCGTCATCAAGGTGCAGCGCCCCGGTCTTCAGAAGATCATCGGCAACGACCTCGAGATCCTGGCCTTCCTGGCCGATCTCGTTCACGACAGCATTCCCGAATCGCGCCGGTTCGATCCGAAGGGCCTGGTGGCGAACTTCGCCCAGTCGATCGTCAAGGAGGTCGACTTCACGCGCGAGGCGTTCAACACCCTCACGTTCCAGCAGAATTTCAGGGACACGCCGTGGATGAAGGCGCCCACGGTCTACTCCGCGCTCTCCACGTCGAAAGTCCTGACGATGGAGTTCATCGACGGCATCAAGGTGTCGAACCTGACCGCCATCGACGCGGCCGGCCTCGACCGCAGGCTGCTGGCCACCCGCGGCACCGAGGCAGTCCTCAAGATGATCTTCGCGGACGGCTTCTTCCACGCCGACCCGCACCCCGGAAACATCTTCGTGCTGCCCGGGAACGTCATCTGCCTCATCGACTACGGGATGATGGGCAGCATCGACGACGAGCGCGTCGACGAGCTCCTGGTGTTCCTCGTGGGATTGCTCACCGGGGACATGGACCGCGTCGTACAGCTCTTCTACCGCCTCGAGCTGATCGACGACCGGGTCGACGTCCGCGCCCTCAAGGCCGAGGGCAAGGCGCTGCTGGACCGCTACGGGCGGCAGTCGCTCACGAACGTCGACATGGCGGTGTTCATCACCGAGGTGTTCGAAACCGTCCAGCGTCACCACGTTGCGCTGCCCGCGGACCTCCTACTCATGGCCAAGGCCTTGGCGACGATCGAGGGCATCGCCCAGGAGCTCTATCCCGAGTACGACCCGCTCAGCGAGATGCGGACCTACCTGCTCCGGATCTACGCCAAGCGCCTCACGAATCCCGCGTACCTCTTCAAGGGCGTCTACCACGCCGTCGACTCGTACGTGTACCTGTTGCGCAAGCTGCCGCGCGAGCTCGAGTCGATCGTGTCCAAGCTGCGCAAGGGCGAGCTCAGCCTGCGCCTCGAGGACGTCGAAGGCCGGCGTGCGGCGCGCGCCCACGAGCGGGCGCTCAACCGGCTCACCCTCGCGATCTTCTACCTCGCCACCGGCATCGGCTCGGCGATCCTGCTCGTTGAGCCGCGCGGCCCCGTGGTCCTGGGCGTGCCTGCGACCACGCTCCTGGGCATCGTCGGCCTGCTTGCGGCGCTCGCCGTCGCCGCGGTCCTGGTCCTGAGTTTCCTGCGCTCCGATTGACCCGGGTGCCCGCGGCGTCGCGGAAGCGAGCGCGGCGGCGCGCGGCGCGCGCTTGGCGGCGTGCTCGGCCCGGAGTGCGCAGCACGGCGGGCGCCGCGCGCGCCCGCACCAAGCGCGCTTCCCGAGTCAGCGTCGCTGTCCTGCCTTCGCGAACTGCTGCCAGACCCAGCTCTGCGGGACGTCACGGCCGCCGAGGACGTATTCGCGCGTCGCCGCACGCTGCAGCGTCTCGTCGAGACGGCGACGGGCGCGCCGGCGGCCCGCGAGCAGGATCTCATCGCCCGGCGCGAGGGCGAACCCGTCGGCCGGGCAGGGCACGATCTCGCTGCCGCGCACGACCATCAGTGCGACAACCGGCAACGCACGTCCCGCGCTGCCGGATCGCGCAGGAGATCGCCAAGGACCAGCGCCCTGTTCGCTGTCGCGAACCACTCCATGATCGCGGGCGCGCCGCGCTGATTGAGGCGCGCCGCCCAGATCAACGGCACACGCAGACCGCAACGCGCTTCGATGCGCGCGATCAGCGCCGCCGCGAACGAATCCCCGCGGGAGGTCGCGACCTCGAGGAATCGCATCAGCAAAGGCGTCGTGAGGCGGGCCAGACACTCGTGCGCGACGACCTCCGAGACCAGCGCGGTGAAATCGGGGCCGATCGCCTCATAGAGCGGTGCGTTGACCTGCCGGTTCTGCCGCGCGACGATGTAGAGGTCGGGGTTGAGCTTGCGCGCGGCGGCGACAATCGACAGGTTGGTCGTATCGCTGCCGGTGCCGGCGATGAGGCCGACCGCGTCGGCGATTCCCGCCCGTTCGAGGATCGCCGGCTCGCTGCCGATGGCCTCGATGATTCGGGGGTCCGGCGGACCCTGGTGCGTGTCCGCGATGATCACCATTTCGATGCGCTCGCCCTCGAGGTCGCGCACGACGTGTTGCCCGAAGCGGCCGTAGCCCCAGACGATCCAGCGCCCGCGTGGCGGAGCCCGCCGTGGATTGCGCTCGCTGCCCGGCGCGCCGGTGATCCACTCCGTGAGGTGCAGTGTCGCCGGCGACCGGATCGCCAAGGCGAGGAAATCGCCGAAGCGGTCGAAGGGATTGACGACGAACCGGGTGCCGAATGCCGTCAGGCGCTCGGCGACGGCGGGCGACAGGCTGCGCGCGAGCACGGGCAGTTCGGGTGCGAGCAGGCGCGCCGACATCGCGACGGTGAGATTGGTCTCGTCGTCGTCGGTCAGCGCGAACAGCCCGACGCAGTGCGGGGTTGCCAGGCCGGTGAGCTGCAGGTGCGCGGGGTTGCCGGCGTCGACGGCGAGTGCGGGCACGTCGGCACGGAAATTGGCGAGCTGCAACTCGTCGACCCGCGTTTCGGCCAGGTCGAGAACGACGAAGCGCCTGCCGAGCGCGTCGAGCGCGTGGCCCAGAAGGCGCCCCGTCTGCCCGTAGCCGACGATGACGTAGTACGGCTCGCCGATGTGCCGGACCTGCCGGGCGAAGGACTGCATCGCCAGCGTCTGCCGGAAGCCGCGGTCCTGCAGCAGGCCCAGCAGCGTGCCGATGGCGTACGCCCAGCCGATGACGGTGAGATAGATGCACAGCGTCACCCACAGCCGTTGCGCGTCGGAAAAGGCATACGGGATCTCGCCGAAGCCGATCGTCGTCGCGGTGTAGCTCATGAAGTAGAACGCGTGGAAGATGCTCATCTGCCAGGGCTTCCCCTGCCCGTCGACGCCGGGGATCAGCGTCAGCCCGAACACGCTCACCGCGTAGATCACGATCAGCACGATCAACGCGGAGCGCATCCGCCGCAGCACGAGGAAGAGCGAGCTGCTGACTTCCTCGCCGTGCGCAAGCGTGACCCCGCGCGACCCCGCGCGGGGTTGCCGCAGCTCCTTTGCATCGGGCGCGAGCCGGGGCCGGCGCCGCAGCAGCACCGTGAGCAGGGTGTTCATCGCGTCCGGGCCGAGAGCGTCGCCGTCTCGATGACCAGCAGCACCACGGACACCACGTTCGCGAAAAGCGCGCCGCCCGAGAGCGAGACGACGCTGGCAGTCAGGTGCGGGTTCAAGCCGCTGGCCACGTTGTCGGCGTAGACCCAGACCAGGGCGGCGGCGATGAGCTGGAGGTCGGCGACCAGGCTCGTGGCCAGGTGAACGGCGCCGATCTGCGTGCGGTCGCCGAACTTCAGCACCGTGGCGATCAGGTTGACGACCACCGCAGCGTACAGCTCGTAGACGTTGTGATGATCGGGGTTGTCGATGTCGCCGATGAAGAAGCCGAAGTTCAGCGTGGCAGCCAGAAGAATGAAGAAACCGAAGATCACCTTCTCGAGGTTCATGGGCGCTCCCTGCGACGGGCGTTGGTGGTGGGCAGAAGGAGATTGTCTCGCCAAATCGTCCGCCACGGAGCACCGGCGCCACCGCAGCCCCTGGCGCAGCGACGGAATCCGCCCCCGTCCCGCTGAGACGCGTGGGTCAACGGCGTCGACGGCGCGCTTCGCGGCAGTCGGCGGCATCGCTGACGGCGGCTCCCAACCGCAGGCGGCCGGTCCCGGGCGCGCGGGGGCGCGCGCGCACTTCGACCACGCGCGGGTCGGCGCGACGCCGGGAACGCGTTGCCGTGCCGGCCGTCTGCTACCATGGCGCACTTTCGTGGACCGCAGGCGTGGCCAGCTTCGCGTGAAGTCCTTCATCCCCCTCTCCGTGCGCTCCGGCCGCCTCGGCGAGCACCACGACGCGCTGGTGCGCGACGCGGCGGCGGAGCCCGCCGCCGCGGCACCCGTCGACGGACTCGGGCGCCGCCTGCGCGACCTGCGCATCTCGGTCACCGACCGCTGCAACTTCCGCTGCGTCTACTGCATGCCCAAGGACGTCTTCGGCCGCGACTACCCGTTCCTCGCGCACTCAGACCTGCTGTCGTTCGAGGAGATCACGCGGCTCGCACGCGTGTTCAAGGCACTCGGCGTCCAGAAGGTCCGGCTCACTGGCGGCGAACCGCTGCTGCGTCGGAGCGTCGAGCGGCTGGTCGAGATGCTCGCCGGCATCGGCGGGCTCGACCTCACGCTGACGACCAACGGCGCGCTGCTCGCGCGCAAGGCTCGAGCGCTGAAGGACGCCGGCCTCGGCCGCGTGACCGTCAGCCTCGACTCGCTCGACGACGCGGTGTTCCGCCGGATGAACGACGTCGACTTCCCCGTCGCGAACGTGCTGGCGGGGATCGACGCCGCCGCTGCGGCCGGGCTCGCGCCGGTCAAGCTCAACATGGTCGTCAAGCGCGGGATGAACGCGCACGAGATCCTGCCCATGGCGCGCCGCTTCCGGGGTACCGGGCACATCCTGCGCTTCATCGAGTTCATGGACGTCGGCGCGACCAACGGCTGGCGGATGGACGACGTCCTGCCGGCCCGCGAAGTCGTCCGGACGATCGACGCGGAGATGCCGCTCGAGCCCGTCGATGCCAACTACGCCGGCGAAGTCGCCGCAGCGCTGGCGCTACCGCGACGGCGGCGGCGAGATCGGCGTGATCGCCTCGGTCACGCAGGCGTTCTGCCGCGACTGCACGCGCGCGCGGCTGTCGACCGAGGGCAAGCTCTTTACCTGCCTGTTCGCCGACCGGGGCTGGGACCTGCGCGCGCTGCTGCGCGGCGGCGCTTCCGACGCCGACCTCGGCGCGGCGATCCGTGCGGTCTGGACCCGCCGCGACGATCGCTACTCGGAGATCCGCACCACGGAGACTGCCGGGCGCCCGAAGGTCGAGATGAGCTACATCGGCGGGTAGCCACGCGGCGCCGCAGCCCCTGATCGCCCTCATGCACGTCGACGCCCTGATCGAGTTCCTCGCCGACCGGCGCTTTGCGCAAACCTACGGCGGGCTCGCCGACGAAGACGCGCTGTCGCGCCCGCCCAAGGGCTTCGCCGCCGACCTGGCCGGTCACTTCCGCGACCTCTTGCCGCTCATGCGCTGGCTGCGCGGCGCCGTCGCCGGTGCCGGGCAATGAGTGCCGCTCTCGCGCAACTGCCGCAACCGCCGTACCGGCCGCTCGTCACCGACGCCGCGCGGTCGGCCACCGTCGACGTCGAGGCCATCGACGAGACCGGCGCCGTCCGCGTGACGCCGATCGCCGGCGAGCACGCGCTGACGATCTATGTCGACAAGCAGGAGCTCCTGACGCTGATGACGTTGGGCGGCGCGCCCGAGGCGCTGACCATCGGCTACCTGCGCAACCAGCGCCTGGTCGACGCCATCGAGGACATCGTCTCGGTGCAGGTCGACTGGGACACGGGTGCGGTCGCGGTCAGGACCCGGACCGGCTTGCGCGCTCTCGACGCCCGGATGGCGAAGCGGACCAAGACCACCGGCTGCGGCCAGGGCACCGTGTTCGGCGACCTGATCGCCGAGATCGACGACGTCCGGCTGCCGGCCGACGCCACGCTGTCGCGCTCGACGCTGTACGCGCTGCTCGACGACGTGCGCCGGCACGACACGATCTACAAGCGGGCCGGCGCGATCCACGGCTGCGCGCTCGCGACCAATGGCGACGCGCGGTCCGAGATCCTGATGTTCGTCGAGGACGTCGGCCGCCACAACGCCGTGGACGCGATCGCCGGCCGGATGTGGCTCGACCGCATCGAGGGCGGCGACAAGATCTTCTACACGACCGGCCGGCTCACCTCCGAGATGGTGATCAAGGCGGCGCAGATGGGCATCCCCTTCCTCGTCTCCCGGTCGGGGCTGACGCAGATGGGCTACGAGATCGCGCGCAAGGTCGGCATCACGATGCTCGGCCGCGCGACCAACCGGCACTACCTGCTCTACACCGGGGCCGCGCGCTTTCGCGCCGACTGAACGCGATGACGACGGCCAGCCCGGACGCCCCAGGCGAAGCCCGCGGCCGCTCAACGTGCGGCGCGGTGCGCTCCGTCGCCGAGCACGCGCGCTGGGTCGACTGGCCGCTGGCGCCGCCGACGGCGCGGGAATGAGCCCGCCGGGCCGCCCCGAGGGCGAATGCCGGAGCGCGCAGCGCGAGGACAGCGCAGCGAACGCGCCGGGCGTGACGGGCGTCGTCCTCGCCGGGGGCATGGGCCGGCGGATGGGCGGCGTCGACAAGGGCCTTGTCCTGCTCGACGGCCGGCCGATGGTCGACCACGTGCTCGGTCGGCTGCGGCCCCAGGTCGACGCGGTGCTGATCAACGCCAACCAGAACCTCGACCGCTACGCCGCGCTTCGGCGCGCCGCGTAATCCCCGATGCGATTGCCGGCTTTGCCGGCCCGCTCGCCGGCCTGCACGCGGGGCTCACCGCCGCCGAAACCGAGTTCGTCGTCACCGTGCCCTGCGATTCGCCGTTCCTGCCGGACGACCTGGTCGCACGGCTCATGGCCGGGCTCGTCGGGCGGGACGCGGACCTCGCCGTCGCGCGAACCTTCGACCAGCCGCATCCCGTCTTCGCGCTGGTGCGCCGGCGCGTGCTCGCGCACCTCGCCGCGTTCCTCGACGGCGGCGGCCGCAAGATCGACGCCTGGCACGCGACCCTCGCGACCATCGAGACCGCCTTCGACGACGAAGCCGACGCGTTTCGCAACATCAACACGGACGCCGAGCTCGCGGCGGCCGCGCGGCGCTGATCCGCACGGCGACCGGTGACGCCGCTCGGGCGGCTACAATGGGCGCCCGTCGCTCTACCCGTCGCTGCCCACATCGCACCTCCACGCCATGACCGAGCCCAAGACCCTGCGCGAGGCCTCCTGCGCCGACGACTACGATCCCAACGCGATGCCCGTCGACCGGGCGCGGGCGCTGATCCGGTCCTTTCTCCATCCGGTGTCCACCGTGGAGCGCGTCGCGATCCGGTCCGCGCTGGGCCGGGTCCTCGCCGCCGACGTGATCTCGCCCTTCGACGTGCCCGGCCACGACAACTCGGCGATGGACGGCTACGCGCTGCGCTTCGCCGATCTCGCGACGGGCGGCGAGACCGTGCTGCGGCGCGCAGGCGAGTCCTTCGCCGGGAAGCCGGCGGCCCTGACCCTGGGCAGCCGGCGAATGCGTGCGCATCTTCACCGGCGCGGTGATGCCGGCCGGCGCCGACACCGTCGTGATGCAGGAGCGCGCGACCGAAGACGCGACCGGCGTGCGCATCGCCGCCGGGGCAGTGACCAAGGCCGGCCAGAACCGGCGCTTCGCCGGCGAGGATCTGCGCAAGGGACAGCAGGTATTCGCGGTCGGGCAGCGCGTGCGGCCGGCCGAGCTCGGCATGATCGCGTCCCTTGGCATCGGGGAGGTGGCGGTCTATCGGCGACTGCGCGTCGCCTTCTTCTCCACCGGCGACGAGCTCGCTTCGATCGGCGACGCCGCTGGCGGCGGGCGGCGTCTACGACAGCAACCGCTACACGATCCACGGCATGCTCGAGCGGCTGGGCTGCGACGTCGTCGACATGGGCGTCGTCCCGGACGTTCCGGACGCGCTCGAAGCCGCGTTCGCAAGCGCCGCCGCCGCGGCGGACGTAGTGATCACCTCGGGCGGCGTGTCGGTCGGTGAGGCTGACTTCGTCAAGGCATTACTGGACAAGCTGGGTGAAGTGGTGTTCTGGAAGATCGCGATGAAGCCGGGCCGGCCGCTCGCGTACGGCCGACTCGGCGCCGCGCACTTCTTCGGGCTGCCGGGCAATCCGGTGTCGGTCATGGTCACGTTCTACCAGTTCGTCCGCGACGCGCTGCTCGTGCTGCAGGGGCAGCGCGACGTGCAACCGCTGCCGATGTTCAAGGTGCCGCTCGGCGCGCCGATCCGGAAGGCCCCGGGCCGGACCGAGTTCCAGCGCGGGATCCTCACGCGGCGACCCCGCGCGCGGCTACACGGTGCGCACCACCGGCGACCAGGGTTCCGGCATCCTGTCGTCGATGTCGCGTGCGAACTGCTTCATCGTGCTGTCCGCCGATACCGGCAACGTGGCCGCCGGCGAGCCGGTCGACGTCCAGCTGCTCGAAGGACTCGTTTGAGCAGCACTGTGACGGCGCGCACCGCAGGCCGGCGGCGCCGGCAGCGCGCAAGCGGGCGCCGCCGGCTCCGGTGCGCCGCCCGCACCCAAGCGCGCCGAGGCCTTCCGCTATTGGTTGAAGCTCGGCCTGGTCAGCTTCGGCGGCCCCGCCGGCCAGATCGCGATCATGCATCACGACCTGGTCGAACGACGGCGCTGGATCTCCGAGAAGCGCTTCCTGCACGCGCTCAACTACTGCATGCTGCTGCCCGGGCCCGAGGCGCAGCAGCTCGCCACCTACATCGGCTGGCTGCTGCATCGCACCTGGGGCGGCGTGGTCGCCGGCACGCTGTTCGTGCTGCCCTCGCTCGTGCTGCTGGTCGCGTTGTCCTGGGCGTATCTTCATTGGGGTCGGTTGCCTGCGGTAGCCGGCACGCTCGACGGGATCAAGCCGGCCGTGGTGGCCCTCGTCCTGCACGCCGCGTGGCGGATCGGCACCCGGGTCCTGCGGCACCCGGTCCACTGGGCGATCGCGACGGCGGCGTTCGTCGCCATCTTCGCGTTCGGGGTGCCGTTCCCGGCGATCGTCGGCGCCGCCGCCGCCGCCGGCTATGTCGCGGGGCGCGTGCGGCCGGGGCTCTTCGCCACACCGGCAGCGCGTGCCACCGCCGCGGTGGCAGCGCCCGCGGCAGCAGCGGTCATCGACGACGACACGCCGACGCCGGCGCACGCCCGGTTCCGGCCCCGCCGGCTGCTGCTGACGGTGGCCGCATGCACGCTGCTGTGGCTCGCCGGCATCGCGCTCTTGGCGCGGTTCGCCGGCGCCGAGGGCACGTTGCCGGCGATGGCCTGGTTCTTCACCAAGGCGGCGTTCCTCACCTTCGGCGGCGCGTACGCGGTGCTGCCCTACGTCACGCAGGGTGCCGTGGAGACGTTCGGCTGGCTCACCCCGGAGCAGATGATCGACGGCCTGGCGCTGGGCGAGACCACCCCCGGGCCGCTCATCATGGTCGTCGCGTTCGTCGGCTTCGTCGGCGGCTGGACGCGCGAGCTCTTCGGCGCCGGCGCCCTGCCGGCCGCCGGCGTCGCGGCGGCCTGCGTCGCGACGTTCTTCACCTTCCTGCCGAGTTTCCTGTTCATCCTTGCCGGCGGGCCGTTGATCGAATCGACGCACGGCCAGCTGCGCTTCACCGCCCCGCTGTCGGCGATCTCGGCCGCCGTGGTCGGCGTGGTCGTCGACCTCGGGGCCTTCTTCGCCTGGCACGTGTTCTGGCCGACGGGCGCCGGCGCCGGCGCGCTCGCCGGCGTCGACGGGTTTGCGCTCACGCTGTTCGCGCTCGCCGCCGCGGCGCTCTTCCGCTTTCGCATCGGGGTCGTGCCGGTGATCGCGGCCTGCGCGGCGGCCGGGCTCGCGCGCGCGCTCCTCGCCCCGGCCTGACCGGCCCGCCGCTGCGGGACCTGCCCGATGCCGGAGCGAGCGGTGGGGACCCCCTCGCCCAGCCGGCACCGGAGTACGAGTTCGATCAGCATCGTTTGGTAACGCCGACCGTCGACCGCCGTTTGCGCGCGACGCCGGGCAGGCGCATCCCTGCCGCCGCCGGCGCGCACCGCGAACTGCCTGACGCTCGCGCAGCACCCGCCCCCGTGGCCGCCCGGGCCCCGCGGCGTCCCCTCATCACGGGAGCTTCCCGTCGGTGTCCGGACAGGCGGGGGCGTGTTACGCTGCCCCCGCCGATGCGCCAGGGGCCTTGGATTTACACTCCCTTGGCATGCGGTGACCGTCCTGGCGGGCAAGCGCTTCAAGACCGAAGACGACGTGGCTCAGGCGCTCGACAAAGGTGTCGCGCGACCTCAAGGCCGATATCGAAGAGGGCTTCACGCTGGCGGTGAAGCGACGATTCTCCTTGGGAGAAGACTATGAAATGCGCATTGTGCAACGAGAAGAAGGGAAAGCGGGGCTGCCACCTTGCTTCAGGCCAACTTGTCTGCCCGCCTTGCTGCGCCACCATGCGCAGGGCTGAATGCAGCGGCTGCAGCTACTACGAGCCATCTCTGGCGTATCAGCGCGACAAGGAAGTGCGGAGCAGGAGGTTCATCACCGAGATCATTCCCGAGGTGGATGACCGCTGTGACGAGGCGCTGGCGCTCGTCGAGAAGGGTGATGTCGCCAAAGGACACGCGATCCTGGAGGATCTCAGACGACAGCACCCGAGCTACCACACGGTTCTTTACGCCATCGGCGTCTGTCATTGCGTTAAGGGCGAGACCGACGAAGCCATTGCTTGCCTTGAGCGTGCGGTCGAGATCTTCCCCCTCCTCGCACATGCTCACTACAACCTGGGCTCCTCATACTGCAAGAAGGTCGATCTCGAGAAGGCGGTCAATGCCTACAAAGCGGCCATTGCGGCGGATGGCCCCGACGGCTCGGTTGGACGGGCGGCCCGCGAGCGCCTCGATTCGCTCGAGGCCATCGTGAGGACGAGCGGCGTAACTCTGTCTACCCATATCCGTAACCAAAAGATCTTCGATCGGGGATTCGCCGCTCTTCGCGACGGGAAGCCGCGGGCTGCCATCGAGCTCTTCAAACAGGTCCTGGCGACGCAGGAGAATCACGTTCAATCATACGGCAACATGGGCCTCGCTTATGCCCGACTAGGAGACAAGCAGAAGGCCCTCGAGTGCCTCGACAAAGCGATCGAGCTAGATCCGCAGTACGAGCCCGCCCTGGTGAACCGCCTGGCTGTCGAGAGTCTCAACGATGGCGAGACCATGCCTGACTTCGGTGCCAAGGAGGTCAACTACTACGGCGACTTCAAGCTCCCGGGCAGATCGTACCTGCAGCACCTGATGAACGAGTTGGGTCCTGGGGACAACGCTGCGCCTCGTCCTTCGCGAAGGGGAGAGTCGGGCGCATGAGCCTCTCCGTTCCGGATCCCGGCGGGAATAAGCATTGCGGAACTGATCATCGAGGATCGCGGGTGATCCTCTATCTCGACGCGAGCGCGCTGGCGGGGAACGCAGCTCCCCCGTCACCCTGCAGGCTGCCCCGGCGCTGCCGGTGGTGGACCACGCCGGCGAGCGCGGCCTTGGTATACTTTTGCAGTCCTGCGGCTCGGGCGCCCGGGTCGAACCCCCGCCACCATCCCCCGACGGAGTCCTCATGAAAGTCCCCGCCCTGCTCGCCGCGCTCGCGCTGCTGTGCGCCGGCCCCGCCGTCGCGCAGGCGCCGGTCAAGATCGGCATGATCACCACGCTGACCACGCCCGGCGGCTACCTCGGCGAGGACGTCCGCGACGCGTTCCGGCTCGCCATCGACGAGGAGGGCGGCAAGCTCGGCGGCGTTCCGGTCCAGCTGATCGTCGAGGACGACAACCTGAAGCCCGCCAACGGCAAGCAGATCGCCGACAAGATGCTGCAGCAGGACAAGGTGAAGCTCGTCACCGGCTTGATCTTCTCCAACGTCGCCGGCGCCGTCGCGCCGACGGTGCTCGAAGCCGGCGCGTTCTACGTCTCGCCCAACGCGGGACCGTCGAACTTCGCCGGCAAGGACTGCCACAAGAACTACTTCGTCGCCTCGTGGCAGAACGACAGCCTGCACGAGTCGGCCGGCCAGGCGGCGACCAACCTCGGCTACAAGAGAATGGTGATCCTCGCCCCCAACTACCAGGCCGGCAAGGACGCGCTGACCGGTTTCAAGCGCTACTACAAGGGCGAGGTGCAGGAGGAGATCTACACCAAGCTCGACCAGACCGATTTCTCGGCCGAGCTCGCGCGCATCCGGGCGCTCAAGCCCGAGGCCGTCTACCAGTTCCACCCGGGCGGTCAGGGCATCACCTTCGTCAAGCAGTACGTGCAGGCGGGACTGATCGGGTCGACGCCGATGGTCGTCTCCGAGGTCTCGATGGAGCCGCGCATCCTCGCCGCGGTCGGCGACGCGGCGATCGGCGTCAACGTCACCGGCCACTGGAACAACGATTTCGCCAACCCGGCGAGCCAGGCCTTCGTCAAGGCGTTCACGGCCAAGTACAACCGCGTGCCCACCGTCTACGCCCAGCAGGGCTACGACACCGCGAAGCTCATCGGCTCGGCGCTGAAGGCGGTCGGCGGCGATCTCGGCAAGGAGGACGCCTTCCGCGCGGCCTTGCGCAAGGCAGACTTCGTGTCGACCCGCGGCAGCTTCAAGTTCGGCGCCAACCAGCACCCGGTCCAGGACTGGTACTCCTTCAAGGTCGAGGCCGGCACCGACGGCAAGCCGGCGATCGTCACCAAGGGTAAGGTGCTCGCCAACCACGGCGACGCCTACGCCAAGGACTGCAGGATGTAATCCGGCGCCCGCCGCAAACGCTGCCACGCCTGCCTCGCCGGGTCGCCGGCGGGGCATTTTCTTGATCGCCGCCCCGAAGACGGCCTCCCGCCCGCGATGCTGCTATTGCTCGAGCAGTTGCTGAACGGCCTGCAGTACGGCGTGATGCTGTTCCTGCTCGCGGCCGGGCTCACGCTCGTGTTCGGCATCATGGGCGTGATCAACCTCGCGCACGGCTCGCTGTTCATGGTCGGCGCCTACGCGGCGGCGGCGACGGCGGGGCGCACCGGCTCGTTCGCGCTGGCGGCGGTCGCGGCGCTGGTCGCCTCCGGTGTGGCCGGTCTCGCGATCGAGTTCCTGGTCATCCGCCGGCTCTACGACCGCGATCACCTCGACCAGGTGCTGGCGACCTTCGGGCTGCTGTTGTTCTTCAACGAACTGATGGCGACACTCGCTGGCCGCACGCCGCTGTTCATGCAGCCGCCGGCATGGCTCGGCGGCGCGGTCGAGATCATCCCCGGCGTGCCGTACCCCACGTTCCGCGTCGCGATCCTCGCGACCGGGCTCGCGGTCGCCGCAGGACTCGCGTTCCTCATCGCCCGCACCCGGCTGGGCATGCTGATCCGCGCCGGCGCAACCCACCGGGCGATCGTCGGCGCCCTGGGCGTCGACATTCGGCTGCTGTTCACGCTGGTGTTCGCGCTGGGCGCGCTGCTCGCGGGCCTCGCCGGCCTGATGGCCGCGCCGATCCTCGCCGTCCAGGTCGGCATGGGCGAGCAGATCCTGATCGCGACCTTCGTCGTCGTCGTCATCGGCGGCCTCGGCAGCGTCCGCGGCGCCTTCGTCGGCGCGCTCCTGGTCGGCCTCGTCGACACGCTGGCGCGGGCCTTCGTGCCCGGACTCCTGAAGCAGGCGTTTGCCGCGACCACCGCCGACGCGCTGGGCGCCGGTCTCGCCTCGGCCGCCATCTACCTCCTGATGGCGCTGGTGCTGGTGCTGCGCCCGCGCGGCCTGTTGCCCGTCTGACGCTCCCCGGCGATGGACGCCCGCACTCCCGTGACGATGCGCACGCCGGGGCCGGTCGTGCGGCGGCGCGCGGTTCTGCTGGCGCTGTGCCTGCTGCTCGCCGCGCTGCCGGCGATCGCCCAGGGCATCGGCCAGCCGTTCCTCGTCGCCACGTTCACGCGCTTCGTCATCTACGCGATCGCCGCGGTGAGCCTCGACCTCATCCTCGGCATCGGCGGGCTCACGAGCTTCGGCCACGCCGCATGGTTCGGCCTGGGTGGCTACGTGGTGGCGATCGCCGCGTTCCACGTCCACGACGGCTCGACCCTGCTGGGCTTCCCCGGCAGCACCGAGGCGCTCGTCGTCTGGCCGCTTGCCGTCGTGGTGACCGCGCTCGTCGCGCTGCCGATCGGCGCGCTGTCGCTGCGCACGTCGGGCATCCACTTCATCATGATCACGCTCGCGTTCGCGCAGATGCTCTTTTTCCTGTTCGTCTCGGTGAAATTCTACGGCGGCGACGACGGGCTCGCGATGCGGCGGCGCAACACGCTGGCGGGGTTCGACCTGCGCGATGCAACCGCGTTCTACTACGTCTGCCTCGCCTGCCTCGGCGGCTGGACCGCGTTGTGCGCGGCCATCGTCCGCTCGCGGTTCGGCATGGTGCTCTCCGGCTGCAAGCAGAGCGAGCGCCGCCTCTGCGCGCTCGGCTACCCGGTCTACCGCTACAAGCTGGTCGCGTTCGTGATCGCGGCCGCCGGCGCGGCGCTGGCCGGCGCGCTGTGGGCCAACGCCGCGCGCTTCGTCTCGCCGGACATGCTGGCGTGGATCAAGTCCGGCGAGTTGATGGTGATGGTCATCCTCGGCGGTGCCGGAACGCTCTACGGCCCGATCGCGGGCGCGTTCGCGCTGCTCGGGATCGAGCAGATCCTGTCCGCCTGGACCGAGCACTGGATGCTGATCCTCGGGCCGCTGCTCGTGCTGTTCGTCGTGTTCGCGCGCCGCGGCCTGTGGGGTCTGCTGGTGGGGAAACGCTGAGGCGATGGCCACGCTGCTCGAAACCGTGCGCCTCGCGAAGTCGTTCGGCGCAGTCAAGGCGACCGACGAGGTCTCGCTCGCGATCGAGGAAGGCGAGTTGCACGCGGTCATCGGCCCCAACGGCGCGGGCAAGACGACGCTGATCGCGCAGCTCACCGGCGAGCTCGCGCCGGATCACGGGACGATCCTGTTTCAGGGCCACGACATCACGCGGCTGGCGACGTGGCGGCGCACCCGGCTGGGCCTCGGCCGCTCGTTCCAGATCACGACGCTGCTGGGGGAGATGAGCGCGCTCGACAACGTCGCGATGGCGGTGCAGGCGAGGAGCGGCTCTTCCTTCCGCTTCTTCGGCGATGCCCGCCGGGAGGCCTCACTGCGCGAGCCGGCGCGCTCGTTCCTCGCGCGCGCCGGGCTCGCCCCGGTCGCCGACGCGCGCTGCAGCGACCTGTCCCACGGCGAACACCGGCAGCTCGAGCTGGCCGTGGCCCTCGCCCTCGCGCCGCGGATGCTGCTCCTGGACGAGCCGCTGGCGGGCATGGGTCACGAGGACTCGGCGCGCATGATCGCGCTCTTGCGTTCGCTCAAGCGCGAACTCACCATTGTGTTGGTCGAGCACGACATCGACGCGGTGTTCTCGCTCGCCGACCGGGTGTCGGTACTGGTCTACGGTCGGGTCATCGCCACCGGCTCACCGCAGGCGATCCGCGACGACGCCGGCGTGCGCGAAGCGTACCTCGGCGCGCAGGGCGACTGACGATGACGGCGCTGCTCGCGGTCGAGGCGATCGAGACCTTCTACGGCGCGAGCCAGGCGCTGTTCGGCGTTTCGTTTGCGATTCGCCACGGCGAAGCGCTGGCACTGCTCGGCCGCAACGGCATGGGCAAGACGACCGCCGTGCGGTCCATCATCGGTCTCGCGCGCGTGGCGCGCGGGCGCGTCGTGCTCGACGGCGTTCCGGTGCAGGACTGGCCGTCGTTCCGCATTGCGCGCTCCGGCGTGGGGCTCGTTCCCGAGGGCCGCCAGGTGTTTCCCGCGCTGACCGTGCGCGAGAATCTCGTGGCGACCGCCCGGCCGGCGAAGGACGGACGGACAGCGTGGACGCTCGCGCGCGTGCTGCGACTGTTCCCCGCCCTCGCGGCACGCCAGGGCCAGTTTGCGAACACGCTGTCCGGGGGCGAGCAGCAGATGCTCGCTGTCGGCCGGGCGCTGATGACCAACCCGCAGCTGCTGATCCTCGACGAGGCGACCGAAGGGCTGGCGCCGCTCGTCCGCGCCGAGATCTGGAAGTGCCTTCGGGGCGCTGCGCGCCGAGGGGCAGTCGTTGCTCCTCATCGACAAGAACCTCGCCGAGCTGGCGCCGCTCGCCGATCGCGCCTGCGTGCTGGAGAAAGGCCGCGTCACGTGGGAGGGCCCGCCCGCCGCGCTGCTGGCGGATGCGTTGGCCAAGCATCGCTATCTCGGTGTTTGAGCGACTTCGAAGCGGTCACGAGTGCGATCCGCGGACCCGCCGACCCCGCCGACCCCGCCGACCCGAGGGCCCGGACGCCCGGCGTCGATCGGGCGTCCGCGACCGGTAGAATGGTGCTGCTGCCACGCAATCAATGACCGCGGCATCGCCGCGTTTCGAAGGGGTCGCACGCCATGAGAATCACCGACGTCGAGGCCATCCCGCTCTCCATCCCGCAGGCGTTGAAGTTCGCGCGCTCGACGACCGGACTCAACCCCGAGAGCGACGGGCACGTCCTGGTCAAGGTCCACACCGACGAGGGCATCGTCGGGCTGGGCGAGGCGTTCCGCTTAACGCCCCGGGCGGTCGCGACCTTCATCAACGAAGCGCTGCGCCCGCGGCTGCTGGGCGCCGACCCCACGCGCATCGAGACCCTGTGGCGCAGGATGTACTTCGCGACCTTCCGCTACGGGCGCAAGGGAATGGTCGTCAACGCGATCAGCGGCGTCGAAGTCGCCCTCTGGGACATCCTCGGCAAGTCCTGCGGCCAGCCGGTGTACAAGCTCCTGGGCGGCGCGTGTTGGGATCGGATCCGCGCGTACGCGAGCCTGCCGCCCTACGAACGCGCCGAGGACGCGGCGGCGGACGCCGCCGCGATGGCCGGCGAAGGCTACCACCTGGTGAAGCTGCACCAGCGGGACATCGAATCGGTCGCGCTCACCCGGCGCGCGATCGGCCCCGGCGTCGACCTGGCGGTGGACGTCAACGGCTGCTGGACGCCGCGCGAGGCGGTTGCGATGGCCCGGCGGATGGAAGAGCACGGCGTGCGCTGGCTCGAGGAGCCCGTGCACCCGATGGACGACTACGATGGGTTGCGGTTCGTGCGCGAGCGCTCCAACATCGAGATCGCGGCCGGCGAGAACGAATACACGCACTTCGGCTTCAAGAGCCTGCTCGAAAAGGACGCCGTCGACCTCCTGCAGCCCGACGTCATCAAGTCGGGCGGGCTCCTGCCCTGCCGCAAGATCCTGGGGATGGCCGAAGCGTGGAACCTGCCGCTGATCACCCACTCGTTCTACTACGGACCCGGCGTCGCCGCGACGGCGCATTTCGTGCTGGCGAACCCGCACAGCGACGAGATCGAGATCAACACCGCACCGTTGGCGCACGACTTCATCCGGCCGAACTTCCGTCCGGTGGGCGGCAAGATCGACGTGTCGGACCGCCCGGGCCTCGGCATCGAGATCGACGAAGACGTCGTGGAGCGCCACCGGATCGACCGTTGACGCCGCGGCCGGAGCGAACCGTGGCCGTCCACGCAAACCCCGCTGCATCGGACCGCCGACCGCGCCGCGTCGCAACGCGGCGGGAGCGGGCGCAGTCCTGGGACGACCGTGGCTGCGGCCCCCGTTCGGCGCAACGCCCCTGCTTGATCCGTGGTTTCGATACCTTCCTGTCGGAGCAATCGATGCGCCCCATCCCCGCCCAGGGTCGTGCCCGTCCGGCAGCCTCGCTGGCGATCGCGTTCTGGATCGCGCTTGCGCCGCTCGCCGCGTCCGCGTCGCCTCCCAGGTCGCCCACCCTCGATCCGCCGGCGATCTGGGCGACGGCACCCGAACAAAAGGCCGGTCACGCCGACGTCGGCCCGTACGATCACGGCGAACCGAGCGCGGAAGAGCAATTCCTGCTCGAACTCATCAACCGGGCCCGCGCGAACCCGCCGCTGGAGGGGGTGCGCCTTCGCACGACCACCGACGCCGACGTCCTGGACGCCTACGCGTACTTCCGGGTGGACCTCGACGAGATGGCCGCGCAGTTCGCCAGCTATCCGGCGCGCCCCCCGCTGGCCTTCAACCCCGATCTCATCGCTGCCGCACGCCGCCACAGCCAGGACATGGTCGCCCGCGGCTTTCAGGGCCACACCGGCAGCGACGGCTCCAGCATGGCCCAGCGCATCAATGCGGCGGGCTACACGGCGTGGAGTGCTGCCGCCGAGAACGTCTTCGCCTATGCGCAGAGCGTCTTCCACGGGCACGCGGGATTCAATGCGGACTGGGGAGTGCCAAGCCTTGGTCATCGCATGAACATCATGAACTTCTCCGCTTCCGGCCCCGTCTACTCGGAAATCGGCATCGGCATCGTCAGCGAAACGTCGTCGCACACCGCGGTCGGCCCACGGGTGGTCACCGAGAACTTTGGTCGCCGTGGCGGCCACCTCTTCGTCGTCGGCGTCGCCTATCGCGACCGCGACCACGACGGGTTCTACAGCGTCGGCGAGGGAATCCCCGGCGTGACCGTCAGCACCAGTCAGGGCAACTACGCGATCACGTCCGCCTCGGGTGGTTACGCCATTCCCCTTGCCGGCGGCGCGGGCAGCGTCAGCGTGCGTGCCGAGGGCGCGGCGTGGGGTGCGGCGCAGGAGTTCTCGGTCGCCTGGTCCGCAACCAACGTCAAGGTGGACTTCGTTGCCGACATGCGCCGCGACCAGACGATCGCTTTCGGCGCGGCGCCCGAGGTCATCGTGGGTACCCGCGGCACCGTCACCGCCACCGCAACGTCCGGGTTGGCCGTCACCTTCAGCAGCAAGACGCCATCCGTCTGCACGGTCATCGGCAACACGGTCACCGCCGCTGCCACGGGGGTCTGCACGATCCTGGCCAACCAGGCCGGAGACGCCACCTACCAGCCGGCGCCGCAGGTCGCACAGACCTTCACGATTGGCGACGGCAGCCGCGCTGCGGTCGCCGTCGTCGAATACTTCCACGAGCAGTTCGGGCATTACTTCATCACCGCCCACGCCGACGAGATCGCCGCGTTGGACGCGGGCGTGTTCACGGGCTGGGCGCGCACCGGCCATACGTTCGATGCCTATCGGCTGGGCGCCCGGGACGCCTCAAGCGTGTGCCGCTTCTTCACGACCGCGTTCGCGCCCAAGAGCTCCCATTTCTACACCCCGTTCACTGCCGAGTGTGCTGACGTGAAGGCCAACCGCGACTGGCAGTTCGAGGCGGAGGTGTTTGCTCTGATCGAGCCGGACGCCGATGGCAGCTGCGGCGCCGGAACCGCGCCGCTATTCCGCCTGTACAACGGCGGACGCACGGGTGCGCCCAACCACCGCTATACGACGAGCCTCGCCGTGCGCAACGCAATGGTCGGGCAGGGGTACATTGCGGAGGGGCGCGGCGATCTCGGCGTAATCGGTTGCGTGCCGCCGTAGGCGGGAACACCCCGCCGCTGCGCACTGACTCGGCTTCGTGCCAGGCGGCAGTGTCGCGGCCGGCGGCGCTCAGCGCCGCCCCGCCGCGAGCACGCCGGGCACGTCGCGGACCAGCGCCAGCGCGCGCTGCAGTACGTCGAGGCCCTTCACCTCCAGCGTGAACGCCATGCGCACGTGCTGGTGGCGTGTCAGCGTATTCGCCGCCGTGACGTTCACCCGCTCGCGGGCGAACACCTCGGTGACATCGCGCAGCAGCCCCTGCCGGTCCATCGCCTCCAGCACGACGTCGACCGGAAAGACCTCGTCGCGCGCGGCGCCCCAATCCGCGGCGATGACCCGCTCGGGCTCGCGTTCCCGCATCCGGACGACGGCAGCGCAGGAGCGCCGATGGATGCTCACCCCCTTGCCGCGGGTGACGAAACCGACGATTCCGTCCGGCGGCGCGGGCTTGCAGCAGCGGGCGAGGTGCGTCAGCAGCCGATCGACGCCGTGAATCATGATCCCGCTGCCCGCCCCTTCGGCGCGGCTTGCCCGGGCGACCTGCTCCAGCCCCGGCGCGGCGGGCTGAGGCGCGTCCGGCGCGGTGACGGCGCGGATCGCCGTCTGCAACTGACGCATGTTGACTTCGTCGCGCGCGACGGCCGCGAACAGATCGTCGGCCCTGGGCATCCCGGCCTTGGCGGCGACCACGTCGAGATTCACCGCCGTCGCGCCGGCCCGCTGCAGCTCGCGCTCGACGACGGCGCGGCCCTGCGCCAGCGTCGCCGCGAGCTGTTGCGCCTTGAACCACTGCCTGACCTTGGAGCGTGCCCGGTGGCTGTGCACGTAGCCCAGATCCGGATTGAGCCAGTCGCGCGACGGCCCGCCCTGCTTCGCCGTCACGATCTCGACCTGCTGGCCGTTGTCGAGCACGTGGTTGAGCGGGACCAGAGCGCCGTCCACGCGCGCGCCGCGGCAGCGGTGGCCCAGATCGGTGTGCACGGCGTATGCGAAGTCGACCGGCGTCGCGCCGCGCGGGAGGTCGACGACGCGACCCTGCGGCGTCAGCACGTAGATCGTGCCGGTGAACAGGCTGCTCTTGAACGCCGACATCCACTCGGACGCGTCGGCGACGGCATCCTTCCAGTCCAGCACCTGTCTCAGCCACGCGATCCGGTCCTCGAACCCCGGATCGCGGCGCATTCCCTTCTGCCCGCCCTCCTTGTAGCGCCAGTGCGCAGCGACACCGTACTCGGAATGCTGGTGCATTTCGAAGGTGCGGATCTGTACTTCGAGCGGTTTGCCTTCGGGACCGATGACCGCGGTGTGCAGCGAACGATAGTCGTTGGCCTTGGGCTTGGCGATGTAGTCGTCGAACTCGTCCGGCAGGGGCGTCCACAGCTGGTGGACGACGCCGAGCGCGGCGTAGCAGTCCTTCACGTCGTTCACCAGGACCCGCACGGCGCGGATGTCGTAGAGCGCGTCGATTTCCGACTGCTTGCGCCGCATCTTGTTCCAGATGCTGTAGATGTGCTTGGGCCGGCCCGTCACCTCGCCGCGGATGCCCGCCTGCGCGAGCTCCCGCCTCAGCGTCGCGACGACTTCCTCGATGTAGCGGGTGCGGTCGAGCCGCCGCTCGTCCAGCATGCGGGCGATCGCCTTGTACGCCTCGGGCTCGAGTGCGCGCAGCGACAGGTCTTCGAGCTCCCATTTGAGCTGCCACACGCCGAGCCGGTTGGCGAGCGGGGCGAACAGGTCGAGCACCTCGCGCGCGGTGCGCTCGCGCAACGGCCGCGCCTCCTCCCCGCGCGTCATCAGGAAGCGCAGTGCCTGCGTTCGCTCGGCGAGCTTGATCAGGACCACCCGGAAGTCCTCGACCATCGCGAGCAGCATCTTGCGCAGCCGTTCGGCCTGCGCGGCCCGGTCGTCGGCGCTGCCGGTCGCCGGCAGCGCGCGGATGTCGTCCATCCTGGCAACACCCGGGACCAGAGCGGCGACATCGGCACCGAAGGCGCCGGTCACTGCGGCGGCGTCGAAGGCCCCGGCCGCCGGCAAGCCGGTCAAGAGCGCTGCGCGCACGGCGCCGGCGTCGAGCCCGAGTCCGGCCAGGATCGTGGCCGCCCCCATCGCGCGGTCGATCAGGCGCTCGCCGTCGCGCCCGGCCGCCTCAGCGCAGCGCTCTCGCGCGTATTCGAATGCGGCCCGGATGCCGGCGATGTCGTCCTGTGGATAGCTGCCGGCGAGGCCGTCGAGCCATGCCGCGATGGCCTCGGGGGCTGCGGTCTTCGGCGCGGCGTGGACGACAGCGACCATGGCCGGATTATAGGCGAGGCAAGCCCGCAAGCGTCCGCCTGCGCCGCGGGCGCGCCGGCTTGCGCCGACGCGTCAGGTGGCGGCTTCGGCGATCGCGCGCGCGAGTGCTTCCGCGTGCAGGTCGGCGCTCTCGCGCTCGCACGCCTCCACCATCACCCGCAACACCGGCTCGGTGCCGGAGGGCCGCAACAGTACGCGCCCCGTGTCTCCGAGCGACGCGCTCGCCGAACGTTCGGCGACGCGCACAGCCTCGCTGCGGGCCCAGTCCCATCCCTTCGCAACCGGAACGTTGATCAGGCGCTGCGGGTAGAGTTGCACCGGACCCGCCGCCTCGGCAAGCGTCTTGCGCTGCTCGATCAGCGCGCGCAGCACCGCCAGCGCGGCGACGATCGCGTCGCCGGTCGTGTGCTTGTCGAGGCAGAGGAGGTGCCCGGAATTCTCGCCGCCCAGCAGCCAGCCCTTCTCGGTGAGGCGTTCGAGCACGTAGCGGTCGCCAACCCGGGCGCGTTCGAGCACGATGCCCTGCGCGGCCAACGCCTTCTCGAAGCCGAGATTGGTCATCAGCGTGCCGATCACGCCGCCCACCAGCGCGCCGCGGCGCCGGTAGTCCATCGCGATCACGTAGAGCAGCTGATCGCCGTCGTACGCCCGCCCGTCGCGGTCGACCATCAGCAGGCGGTCGCCGTCGCCGTCGAGGGCGATGCCGAGGTCCGCCCGGTGCTCGACCACCGCGCGGCGCAAACACTCGGGATTCGTCGCGCCCACTCCGGCGTTGATGTTGAGTCCGTCGGGCTCGTTGCCGATGGCAACCACGTCGGCTCCCAGCTCGTGGAACACGGGCGGCGCGACGTGATACCCCGCGCCGTGCGCGCAGTCGACGACGAGGCGCCAGCCGCGAAGGTCGAGCTCGTTGGGGAACGTGCTCTTGCAGAACTCGATGTAGCGGCCCGGCGCGTCGGACAGCCGGCGCGCCTTGCCGAGTTCGGCCGAGGGCGCGCAGGTCAGCGGCTCGTGCATGCGCTCCTCGATCGCCAGTTCGACGACATCGGGTAGCTTGCTGCCGTCGCCCGAGAAGAACTTGATGCCGTTGTCGTCGTAGGGGTTGTGGGACGCGCTGATCACGACGCCAGCGGACAGCCGCAGCGCCCGGGTGAGGTACGCGACTGCGGGCGTGGGCAGCGGCCCCGAGAGGTAGACGTCGACCCCCGCGGCGGAGAACCCGGCTTCGAGCGCCGCCTCCAGCAGATAGCCGGAGATGCGCGTGTCCTTGCCGATCAGCACGCCGGGGCGCTTGCCCGCGCGCAGTGTGTCGGCGGCCAGCACACGCCCGGCAGCCCAGCCGAGCTTGAGGACGATCTCGGGCGTGATCGGGGGCTCACCGACGCGTCCGCGGACGCCGTCGGTGCCGAAATACTGGCGGGAATGGCTCATGCGTGTCACCAAAATGGAAGGGTTCGGCCCGAGTGCCGGGTGGTTGTCAACAGGGGCAAGCGCGACGAAGTCGCCCCGGCGGGGCGCGCCGGGATCGTGGATGCATCTTGCATGCCAGTCATCGCGCGAACAGCCTGCCGTCAACCCGGCAGGCCGGCAGCGGCGGCCGAAGACGCTGCGCATGGTTCGCGTGCGCCTGCCAGCGTTCACGCGCAAGGCGTGGTCCCGAGTTGCTCGCCGCGCCGTCCTGCGCCCAGGGCCGCCGCGTCGACGGCCTGCCAGACCTTGAGCGCATCCACGCTCTCCCGGACGTCGTGTACGCGCAGCAGCGCCGCCCCGCGGGAGACCGCAGCGAGCGCGGCCGCCAGGCTCGCCGCCAGCCGCTCGTCCGGGGGGCGGCCGGTGATCTCCCCGAGGGACGACTTCCGCGACAGCCCGACCAGGACCGGATACGGCGCGGCGGTCAGCGCGTCGAGATGCGCGAGCAGGGCGAGATTGTGCGCGAGCGTCTTGCCGAAGCCAAACCCCGGATCGAGGACGATGCGCTCCCGCGCGATGCCGGCGGCCTCGCACGCTGCCGCGCGCGCGAGCAGGAAAGCGCGCACGTCCGCGACCACGTCGCCATAGGCGGGCGCGTGCTGCATCGTCCGCGGCTCGCCCTGCATGTGCATCAGGCACACGCCGGCGTCGCTCGCGGCCAGCGCCTCGATCGCGCCGGGGGCCCGGAGCGCGCAGACGTCGTTGACCATGGCGGCGCCGGCGGCCAGCGCCGCGCGCATCACGCCCGGCTTGCGCGTGTCGACGGACACCGCCACACCTTCAGCAGCGAGCGCCTCGACCAGCGGGATCACGCGCGCGAGCTCCTCCGCCTCGTCGACGGGCAGCGACCCGGGACGCGTGGATTCACCGCCGATGTCGACCAGGTCCGCGCCTTCGCCGACCATGCGGCGCGCGTGATCCAGCGCGCGCGCCGGATTGAAGTAGCGTCCGCCGTCCGAGAACGAGTTCGGCGTGACGTTGAGCACGCCCATGATCCGCGGCCGCGCGAGATCGAGGGCGTGCGCGCCGCAGCGCAGGATGCGATCGGCCCTCACTGCCGCCGTCCTCTTGGCCGCGGTCCGGGGCACCCGCCGCATTCGCCGTGCGGCGGAGCGCTCGCCCGGCCCAACGAGCGCACCGCTCAGGCCGGGTTGGCCGACGGCGCCGCCTCCGGGCCGGGCGTCGAACCGGGCGCCGACGAACCGCCGCCGGTCGCGGCGGGCTTGGGGGGGCGCGGCGGCCTGCCGGCCATGATGTCGTCGATCTGGTCGGCGTCGATGGTCTCGAGCTCGAGCAGCGCGGCCGCCATCGCCTCGACCTTGCCGCGGTTGTCCTCGAGGAGCTTGCGCGCGACGGCATACTGCTGGTCGATGATCTTGCGGATCTCGCTGTCGACCTTGCGCATCGTCTCCTCGGAAACGTTCTTGTGCGTCGTGATCGAGCGGCCGAGGAAGACCTCGCCCTCGTTCTCGGCGTAGACCATCGGCCCCAGCAGATCGGACATGCCGTAGCGCGTGACCATGTTGCGCGCCATCTCGGTCGCGCGCTCGAAATCGTTCGACGCGCCGGTGGTCATCTGGTTCATGAACAGCTCTTCGGCGATCCGCCCGCCGAACAGGACGGCGATGACGTTGAGCATGTGATTGCGGTCCATGCTGTAGCGATCGGCCACCGGCAGCTGCATCGTCACGCCCAGCGCGCGCCCGCGCGGGATGATCGTCACCTTGTGCACCGGATCGGTCTTGGGCAGCAGGCGCGCGACGATCGCGTGTCCGGACTCGTGGTACGCGGTGTTGCGGCGCTCGTCTTCGGGCATCACGATCGAGCGCCGCTCGGCGCCCATGATGATCTTGTCCTTCGCCATCTCGAAGTCGTCCATGTCGACCAGGCGCTTGCTGCGGCGCGCGGCGAACAGGGCGGCCTCGTTGACGAGGTTGGCGAGGTCCGCGCCCGAGAACCCCGGCGTGCCGCGGGCGATGATCTCCGCCTTCACGTCGCTCGCCATCGGCACCTTGCGCATGTGGACGAGCAGGATCTGCTCGCGGCCGCGGATGTCGGGCAGCGGCACCACCACCTGGCGGTCGAAGCGACCGGGCCGCATCAGCGCCGGGTCGAGCACATCCGGGCGGTTGGTCGCGGCGATGACGATGACGCCCGAGTTGCCTTCGAAGCCGTCCATCTCCACCAGCAGCTGATTGAGCGTCTGCTCGCGCTCGTCGTTGCCGCCGCCCAGGCCGGCGCCGCGCTGGCGGCCGACCGCGTCGATTTCGTCGATGAACACGATGCAGGGGGCGTTCTTCTTCGCCTGCTCGAACATGTCGCGCACGCGCGCCGCACCGACGCCGACGAACATCTCGACGAAATCGGAGCCGGAGATCGAGAAGAACGGCACCTTGGCCTCGCCGGCAATCGCCTTGGCGAGCAGCGTCTTGCCCGTGCCCGGATTGCCCACCATCAGCACGCCCCGGGGAATGCGCCCGCCGAGCTTCTGGAACTTCGACGGATCGCGCAGGAACTCGACCAGCTCGGCGACCTCCTCCTTGGCCTCGTCGCAGCCCGCAACGTCGGCGAAGGTCACCGTATTGTTCGACTCGTCGAGCATCTTGGCCTTGCTCTTGCCGAAGCTGAACGCGCCCCCACGCCCGCCGCCTTGCATCTGCCGCATGAAGAACACCCAGACGCCGATCAGCAGCAGCATCGGGAACCAGGAGATGAAGATCTGCGCGAGAAAGCTCTGCTCCTCCTCGGGCTTGGCCTCGACCTTCACGCCGTACTTCACGAGATCGCCCACCATCCAGATGTCGCCGGGGCTGTAGGTGAGGTAGCGCTTCTTGTCGGCGCCGACCCACTTGATCGTGCGCCCCTCGACGGTCGCGGCCTCGACGGCGCCGGTGCGCGCCTTGTCCATGAACTCGGAATAGGGCACCGACTCCTTGGTCGACTGCCGGGAGTCGAACTGCTTCACGACGGTAAGCACCACCAGCCCGATGACGAGCCAGATTCCGATGTTCTTGAGCATGTTGTTCAAGCGTCGCTCCTTGGCGCGAATCCACGGTCCACCGCGCGCGCCGAAAGGCCGGTCGTGGCGCCGATGCGCCGGAACCGGGTAAAACGTATCATTCTAGCACCGTGGCCTCGTGCCCTTCGTCCCTGCGCCCGACGCTCCCCGCCGCCGGCACGCTCTAGCCCGCGCGTCCCTTGCCGACAACGTAGACCTCGGCACTGCGATCGCGGGACGCCTTCGGCTTGCGCACGTGGACGCGCTCGAAATAAGGCCGCACCGACCGCTGGAACTCGACAAACCCCTCACCTTGAAAGGTCTTGACCACAAGATCCCCACCCGGGGCCAACCATTGGGCCGCGAACTCCAGCGCCAGTTCCCCCAGATGCACCGTCCGCGCCTGGTCGGCCGACGCGATGCCCGAAAGATGGGGGGCCATGTCCGACAGGACAAGGTCCGGCCGGCGTCCGCCCAGCGCCGCTTCGACCGCCCGAAGCCCGGCGTCCTCGCGGAAGTCCGCCTGGACGAAGGCGACGCCCGCGACCGGATCCATCGGCAGGATGTCGACCGCCACGATGCGCGCCGAGGGGCCGAGCCTGCGGCGCAGAACCTGCGTCCAGCTGCCCGGTGCCGCGCCCAGGTCGACCGCGCCGATCCCCGGGCGGAACAGACGGTCCCGCTCGGCGAGCTCCAGCAGCTTGAACGCAGCGCGGGAGCGATACCCGAGGCGCGTCGCTTCCTTGACCCAGTGGTCGTTGACGTGCTCGTGCAGCCACGCCTTGACGGACGAGCGCTTTCTTCTGGGCTGCGATGCCATCGCGATGCGAAAGCGAAGCGGCGGATCAGGCCCGCACAATGCGTCGAATCGAACCGCGCGTCAATGCACCGTCGCGGCGAGCGCCGTCAGCGGAACAGGGGGTAGAGGTTGACCGCGCCGATCAGGAGGCAGATCACGAGGATCGCGATCACGAGCCCGTTGAGAAGGTGCTTGGTCTCGCTCTGGAAGACCAGCAGATCATCGGCGAGCTCGGCGACCTGCATGTTGGTCGCCGGCGACGTGGCGAGGGTCGGGTTCGCTTCGCCCGCGTCCCAGGGATCGGGCACCGCCTCGCGCGGTTCGACCGGCAGGATCATCGCGTAGCTCGTCACCGGCAGCAGCCGGTGCCGCGTCGTATCCCAGAACTTCACCTGGCGACCGGAACGGGACACGTAGCCGAAGCTGCGCGCGCCGAGCGCTCCCGGCCGGCTCGACACGTCGACGAAGAACTTGGCCGGGAGTCGCCCCGCGGCCACCAGCCGCATGACCGTTGCGAACTTCTCGCTGGCCATCGCGAAGTTGATCTGGAACCGGGCGGGACGCACGCCGGTTCCCGCATCGGTCCCCGGGATGAAGACGATCGACCCGGTCGCACGGGCGGCCCTGGCGCGGCGCGGGTCGCTGCATTCGCGGATGCGCAACACGCCCACCAGGCCCTGCAGACTCCCCCCGCTCGCCAGCAGGACGTCCTCGTCGCGCGCCGTGGCGATCCGCATCACCAGCACCGTCGCGTTCTCCTGCTGGACGATGAGGCGAGCCTTGTTAGGCTTGAAGCCGACGAGGGGCATGCGCGCGTCAGGCGAGGGCGACGGGGATGAACGCGCCGGCCGCTGCCGGCCGTTCCTCCACCGCATGGTAATCGAGAGGGTCGACGGCCCGCGAAATCCCTGTCGACGCGGGGATTTCGCCATGCAGTCACCGCTAATGTTCCCTTGATTCAGCAGTTTGCGAAAGCCCAACCGTCGAACGGGCGTGTTGATGACAAGTCGCCCATCACATTCCCGCCTGTGGCGGCGGTGCGCAGGCGGGCGGCACCGGCACGGTAGAATGGCAGCATGAAATTGCTCACCCCGGCCGAGAAGCGCACGCTACGGGCGAGGGCGCACGCGCTGCATCCGGTCGTGATCGTCGGCCACCGCGGGCTCACGCCGGCGGTGTTGAACGAGATCGACGTCAGCCTGCAGGCACACGAACTCGTGAAGATTCGCGTCGCCACCGGCGAGCGCGCGCAGCGCGCGGAGGCGCTGGCGCGCATCTGCGCCAGGCTGGACGCCGCGGCCGTCCAGCACCTGGGCAGACTGCTGATCGTCTGGCGGCCGAAGCCCGAGACCGACGCTCGCGCCAGCGCCGCCAAGGCTGTCGCCCACAAGTCGAACGCCTCACGCCGCCGAGCGGCGGCCTCGCCGCCGCAACTCGGCGTTGGCGGCCGGACGGCAGCCGCGACGCGCGCCCGCCCAGCGGCTGGCAAGTCCGCGCCGCGCCAGCCGCGGGAGGCACCGCGATCGCCGGCCCAGGGTCGCCGCGCCGCGGCGACGAACCGTCGCCGCCGCACGGTCTGAGCGACGGCGAAGCACCCGTCGCGCGCGAGCCGGACCGCGCGCGCGCCGGATCCGCCCGCAGGTTCTCAGATATACCGAACGACGAGCACTTCGTACTCGCGCACGCCGGCGGGCGCCTGCACTTCGGCCGTATCGCCTTCTGACTTGCCGATGAGCGCCCGGGCGATCGGCGAGCTGACCGAGATCTTGCCGAGCTTGATGTCGGCCTCGTCGTCACCGACGATCTGATAGGACACGGTGTCTCCCGTCACGGCGTCCGCGAGCTCCACCGTCGCGCCGAAGACGATGCGCCCCTCGTGATCGTAGATGTCGGCGGGGTTGATGACCTGTGCGTGGGCAAGCCTGGCCTCGATGTCCGCGATGCGCCCCTCGATGAAGCCCTGCCGCTCCTTGGCCGCGTCGTAGTCCGCGTTCTCGGAGAGGTCGCCATGCAATCTCGCCTCGGCGATGGCTTGGATCACCGCCGGCCGCTCCACGGTCTTCAGGCGGTGCAGCTCGGCCTTGAGGCGCTCGGCGCCGCGAACGGTCATCGGGTACTTCGTCGTCGATCGTCCCATCGATACACCCCTCTGGAAAGGCACGGCACGAGCGCTCGCCCCCCGCGCTCCAAGCCTCCGGCCGTCTCGGCGATGGCGAGGGCGCAGAGCGCTACGCGGGGATCGCCCCGACCTCGAGTCCACGGTGCAGCGCCTGTATCGCGAACGGGACGAGCTCGCGCATGCCCTGCATGCCGAGCGCCGCCGCCCGCGCGCCGGCGATCGTCGTGAACGTGGGCACCTGGTCGGTGAGCGCCGCACGGCGGATGTGGTAGCTGTCGCGGATCGCCGTCCGCTTCTCCTGCACGGTGTTGATCACCAGCGCGATCTCGTCGTTGAGGATCATGTCGACGATGTGCGGCCGCCCCTCGTGCACCTTGTTGACCGGCGTGACGGGCACGCCGGCGGCGGCCAGCGCCCCGGCGGTGCCGCGCGACGCGACGATGGAGAAGCCGAGGTCGACGAGAATGCGCGCGATCTCGACGGCGCGCGGCTTGTCGCCGTTGCGCACGCTCACGAACACGCGGCCCGCGGTCGGCAGCTTCACGCCGGCGGCAAGCTGCGACTTCACGAACGCCTCGGCGAACGACGCGCCGACGCCCATCACCTCGCCGGTCGACTTCATCTCCGGCCCGAGGATCGTGTCGACGCCGGGGAACTTGATGAACGGAAAGACGGCTTCCTTGACCGAGTAATACGGTGGCACGATCTCGCCGGCGACGCGCTGGTCGGCGAGCGAGCGCCCCACCATGCAGCGGGCGGCGATCTTGGCCAGCGGCCGCCCGGTCGCCTTGGAGACGTAGGGCACCGTACGCGACGCCCGCGGATTCACCTCGAGCACGAAGACGACGCCCTGCTGAATCGCGAACTGCACGTTCATGAGCCCGACCACCGACAGCGCGTGCGCCATCGCCACCGTTTGGCGCCGGAGCTCGTCCTGCACCGCGGCGGGCAGCGAATACGGCGGCAGCGAGCAGGCGGAGTCCCCCGAGTGCACGCCGGCCTGCTCGATGTGCTCCATGATGCCGCCGATCACGACTTCGCGGCCGTCGCAGAGCGCGTCGACGTCGACTTCGATCGCGTCGTTCAGGAAGCGGTCGAGCAGCACCGGCGAGTCGTTGCTGACCTTCACCGCCTCGTGCATGTAGCGCTCGAGGTCGCGCCGGTCGTGGACGATCTCCATCGCCCGCCCGCCCAGCACGTACGACGGCCGCACGACCAGCGGATAGCCGATCTCGTCGGCCGCCCGGATCGCCTCGTCCTCGGTGCGCGCCGTGCGGTTGGGCGGCTGCTTGAGGCCGAGCCGGTGCAGGAGCTTTTGGAAGCGCTCGCGATCCTCGGCCATGTCGATCATGTCGGGCGCGGTGCCGATGATCGGCACCCCGTTGGCCGCGAGGTCGCGCGCGAGCTTCAACGGCGTCTGCCCGCCGTACTGCACGATGACGCCGAACGGCTTCTCGAGATCGACGATCTCGAGCACGTCCTCCAGCGTCAGCGGCTCGAAGTACAGGCGGTCGGAGGTGTCGTAGTCGGTCGACACGGTCTCCGGGTTGCAGTTGACCATGATGGTCTCGTAGCCGTCCTCGCGCAGCGCCATCGCGGCGTGGACGCAGCAGTAGTCGAACTCGATTCCCTGCCCGATCCGGTTCGGCCCGCCGCCCAGCACGATCACCTTCCGGCGGTCGGTCGGCGCCGCCTCGCACTCGTCCTCGTAGGTCGAGTACATGTACGCGGTCCGGGTCGAGAACTCGGCCGCGCAGGTGTCGACGCGCTTGTACACCGGGCGGATGCCAAGCTCGTGCCGCCGGCCGCGGACCTCCGCCTCCCCGACCTTGAGCAGGTGGGCGAGGCGGCGGTCGGAGAAGCCCATGCGTTTCAAGCCACGCAGCTCGTCGCGCGTGAGCAGGGCGAGCGAGCGCGTCTCGACCGCGAGCTCGGTGTCGACGATGTCCTTGATCTGCGCGAGGAACCAGCGGTCGATCTTCGTGTAGCCGTAGATCTCCTCGACGGTCATCCCGACGCCGAACGCGTCGGCGACGTACCAGAGCCGCTCGGCGCGCGGGTAGGCGAGCTCGTCGCCGATCTTCTCGGGATCGACGGTCTTGAGGTTGAAGCCGTCCACACCCACCTCGAGCCCGCGCAGCGCCTTCTGCAGCGATTCCTGGAACGTGCGCCCGATCGCCATCACCTCGCCGACCGACTTCATCTGCGTGGTCAGCCGGTCGTCGGCCTGCTTGAACTTCTCGAACGCGAAGCGCGGCACCTTGGTGACGACGTAGTCGATCGTCGGCTCGAACGACGCCGGCGTCGCACCGCCCGTGATATCGTTGGCGAGCTCGTCCAAGGTGTAGCCGACGGCGAGCTTGGCCGCGATCTTGGCGATCGGGAAGCCGGTCGCCTTCGACGCGAGCGCCGACGAGCGCGAGACTCTGGGGTTCATCTCGATGACGATCATCCGCCCGTCGGCCGGGTTGATCGCGAACTGCACGTTCGACCCGCCGGTGTCGACCCCGATCTCGCGCAGCACCGCGATCGAGGCGTCGCGCATGATCTGGTATTCCTTGTCGGTCAAGGTCTGCGCCGGCGCGACGGTGATCGAGTCGCCGGTGTGCACGCCCATCGGGTCGAGGTTCTCGATCGAGCAGACGATGATGCAGTTGTCCTTGCGGTCGCGCACGACCTCCATCTCGAACTCTTTCCAGCCGAGCAGCGACTCCTCGATCAGGAGCTCGCGCGTCGGCGAGAGGTCGAGCCCGCGCTTGCACATGTCGACGAACTCGTCCTTGTTGTAGGCGATGCCCCCGCCGGTGCCGCCGAGCGTGAACGAGGGCCGGATCACCGCCGGGAAGCCGATCTCGTGCTGGACGCGCAGCGCGTCCTCGACCGAGTGCGCGATGCCGGAACGCGCCGAGGCGAGGCCGATGCGCGTCATCGCTGCCTTGAACTTGGCGCGGTCCTCCGCCTTGTCGATCGCCTTCTTCGACGCGCCGATGAGCTCGACGTCGAACCGGTTGAGCACGCCCTCGCGGGCGAGGTCGAGCGCGCAGTTCAATGCCGTCTGCCCGCCCATCGTCGGCAGCAGCGCGTCGGGGCGCTCGCGTGCGATGATCTTCGCCAGCATCGGCCAGGTGATCGGCTCGATGTAGGTGAGGTCGGCCATCTCCGGGTCGGTCATGATGGTCGCCGGATTCGAGTTGACGAGGATGATCCGGTAGCCCTCCTCGCGCAGCGCCTTGCAGGCCTGCGCCCCGGAGTAGTCGAACTCGCAGGCCTGGCCGATGATGATCGGCCCGGCGCCGATGATCAGGATGCTCTCGATGTCGGTGCGTCTTGGCATGAGTGGGTGCGGGCCTCGGGGCGCGCCGCGCCGGCGGCGCGGGGATCAGGCGGAGCGCTTCTCCATGAGCTTCACGAAGCGATCGAACAGATAGGCGACGTCGCGCGGTCCCGGGCTCGCCTCGGGGTGGCCCTGGAAGCCGAACGCCGGGCGGTCGGTGCGCGCAATGCCCTGCACGCTGCCGTCGAACAGCGAAACGTGCGTGACGCGCAGGCAGGAGGGCAGGGTCGACGCGTCGACCGCGAACCCATGGTTCTGGCTGGTGATGAGCACCTGCCCGCTGTCGCGGTCCAGCACCGGGTGATTCGCGCCATGGTGTCCGAACTTCATCTTCACGGTCTTCGCCCCCGACGCGAGTCCCAGCAGTTGGTGGCCGAGGCAGATGCCGAACGTCGGATAACCGTCGTCGATCAGGCTGCGGATGGCGCGGATCGCGTAGTCGCAGGGCTCGGGGTCTCCGGGGCCGTTGGACAGGAACACGCCGTCGGGGCCGAGCGCGCGCACCGCTTCGGCGCGGGTCCTGGCCGGGACGACGGTCAGCTGACAGCCCCGCTCGGCGAGCATGCGCAGGATGTTGTGCTTGATGCCGAAATCGAAGGCGACGACGCGAAACCGCGTCGCCCCCTGCGCGCGATAGCCGCGTCCCAGCGCCCACGTCGATGCGGTCCAGGCGAAGGGCTCCTGGCAGCTCACCACACTCGCCAGATCCTGTCCGGCCATCGACGGCGCGCGACGCGCGCGGGCGAGCGCTTCGGCGAGCACGCCGTCGTCGAGGACGTTCCCGGCCCAGAGGCAGCCGTTCTGGGAGCCCCGGTCGCGTAGAACCCGCGTCAGCCGCCGGGTGTCGATGCCCGCGATGCCGACGACGCCGCAGTCCCGAAGGTGCGCGCCGAGATCGCCGGTGGCGCGGAAGTTCGACGCGAGTCGCGGCAGGTCGCGGATCACGAGCCCTGCGGCGTGCAGCCGGTCCGACTCGGCGTCCTCCGGGTTCACGCCCACGTTGCCGACATGGGGATAGGTCAGCGTGACGATCTGCCCGGCGTAGGACGGATCGGTGAGGATCTCCTGGTAGCCGGTCATCGACGTGTTGAACACGACTTCGCCGGCCGAATAGCCATGGCTGCCGATGGCACGACCGTGAAAGACCGTGCCGTCGGCCAGGGCGAGGACCGCAGGCGCGGACGCGGGCAGCAGGACGGACCGGGGTGTGCCGGTGGCGGCGGTAGGCATGGCGAGTGGAGCGTGACGTTGGCGCCGGTCGGGAAACGCCGTCCGCAGGTCGAATGCGGAGGCGGACGTGCGAAGCGGGAACGTCCGCCTGCATGGGGTTCGTTCCCGCTTCGAGGCCCCCGATTATACCGGCCGCCAAGGGGCCGGGCAATTCCGGGCCCGCCGGCCGGGCCGGACGGCGGGGCGCGCTTCAGGCCAACCCGAGCACGTCCTTCATCGTGGCGAGCCGCGGCTGCCCGGCCGCCCTGAGCCCGGCGACGTAACGCGCCGCCCGCAGCGCACCTCCGGCGAAGTTCTGGCGCGACGTCGCCCGGTGCGCGATCTCGACCCGTTCGCCGCTGCCGGCGAAGATGACCGTGTGCTCGCCAACCACGTCGCCACCGCGCAGCGCCGCGAAACCGATGGTCCCGGGCACGCGCTCACCGGTCACGCCTTCCCGTGCGTAGACCGCGCATTCCGCCAGCGCGCGGCCGGCGCCTCGTGCGGCGGCCTCGCCGAGGCCCAGCGCCGTGCCGGAAGGCGCGTCGATCTTGTGCCGATGGTGCATCTCCACGATCTCGACATCGTAGCCGGGGCCGAGCGACCGGGCCGCGGCCTCGACGAGGTCGAGCACGACGTTGACGCCCACGCTCATGTTCGGCGCGAGGACCACCGGAATCCTCGCCGCCGCGGCCGCGATCGCCGCCTTCTGCTCGGTCGACAATCCGGTGGTCCCGATCACCATGGCACAGCCGGAGGCCACACAGGCGGCAAGGTGCGCCATCGTGCCCTCGGGCCGAGTGAAGTCGATGAGCACTTCGGCCGCGCGCACGGCCGCGTCCACGTCGGACGTCACCGCGATGCCGGTCTGGCGCCCTGCCGGCGCCCCCGCGTCCCCGCCCAGGCACGCGCTCGCCGCGACGTCGGTCGCCGCCACGAGCGTGAGCGCAGGATCGGCGAGCGTGGCCGCGATGAGCGCCTGTCCCATCCTGCCGCCGGCGCCGGCGATGGCGACGCGCACCGCGCCCTGACTCGCTGGGGGGGTCGCGTTCATGTCAGCGCCGGAAGATGCCGAACAGCCAATCGAACATCCCGGGGTCCCCGCCCCCCGCGGCCTGTCCCAGGGAACGGTCGGCTGCAGCACGGTTCAAGTCCGCCACCGAAGGCGGCATTTCGTCCCCCTCCCAGCGCGCGAGATTGTCGCCGACGAAGTAGACGGTGAACGCCCGGTGCTCGACGAGGCGACCCTGCCGCGTGTACTCGTAGACGTAGTCCCACCGGTCGTCGCGAAACGCCGAGGTGACGAGCGGCGTGCCGAGGATCGCTCGCACCTGCGACCGGGTCTGGCCCTCCTTCAGCTTGGCGACCATGTCCTGCGTCAGGTAGTTGCCTTGATTGATGTCGAGCTTGTAGACGCCGAGCGAGCGCATCGTCGGCAGGTAGCTCTCGACGGTGGCGCAGCCGGACGCGAGCGCCCCCGCCACGACGACCGCCAGCAGCGGCGCCGCGCGAGCGTGGAGCGATGGTGATCGGGAAGCCAAGGGGAGGTTCCGGCTGGACAGCGTCCGCTCAGGGTCCGCTTTGCGGATAATTGGTTATTATAGCCTCGCCGAGTTGCCGTCCCGCCACCCCCCGCCACCCGCGCGAGAAGCCCTGCTCCGCTGATGACCTCGTCCGACAACCTCAAGAACGCCGGCCTCAAGGCCACGCTGCCTCGGCTCAAGATCATCAACCTCTTCGGCACCTCGAAGCTGCGGCACATGACCGCGGAGGACGTCTATCGCCAACTGCTGTCCGAGGGCCTCGACATCGGGCTCGCGACGATCTACCGCGTGCTCACCCAGTTCGAGCAGGCCGGGCTTCTGGTGCGCCACCATTTCGAGTCGGGCAAGGCGGTCTTCGAGGTGAACGAGGGCCAGCACCACGATCACCTCGTCTGCATGCAGTGCGGGCGGGTCGAGGAGTTCTACGATCCGGACATCGAAAAGCGGCAGCAGCGGATCGCCCGGGACCGCGGCTTCGAGATCCGCGAACACGCGCTCTACCTCTACGCCGAGTGCGTCAAGCCCGGTTGCCCGCACCGCAAGCCGCGCAGCAGCTGATCGAGGACGCTGAGGCCGTCGCGCGCAGGATGCGCGGTGGGCCGCGCGGCGGAAAAGCGAGTATGAGCCATACCGCAGGGCGGAGACCACGCGCGGCGCACCCGATACCCTTACTCGTACGCCCAAGGCGCAGCGCGTGCGCCAACGAAAAGCCCCGCCACACAGCAGCGGGGCTCGCGGGGCCGGGGGCGGTCAACAACCACCCCTGTGCCACCGCGCTCACCTCGCGCGCTCATTACAGCGTAACGAGCGCAGCGAACAGTGCGTGGGGAGACTCGGCAAGAAAAGAGAGCCCGGCACGCGGCCGGGCGTTCGGAGGAAGCTATCGCACGCCGACACCGTTCAGAGGTTCGGCCCGGCGCGCACCTGTCAGAGGTGCCAGGGTGTTGATGCTGACCGCGCCCGTCCGCGCCCGGATCACGACGTCGCCGTCGGAACGGGCGACTGCGTTCGGCCAGGAGGAGACGGTGGATCACACTCGGTCGAAGGTCGGCTCCTGGATGAGAACCGGCCATTTGCAAAAGGCACGACGATCTTCAATGATCACCCAAGGCCGGTCGCTCGCATCGCGGAACGCCGGCCGACACCGTGTCCCGCACAGGTAGTAGTCCAAGCCGTGCGATGCGACACTGCTTTCCAGCGCCGTGCGCAGTCCATACCCGGCAAGATCCTGGGTGGCATGGCGTCCATGCTCGTCGCCTATCGAGTGCCGTCGAAGTTCGAGATATCCGCGCCAGGATTGCCCGTCGAGCCGTCAGGTAGGCGACAGAATCCGTAGGCATCCGCTTGCAGCGCGGAGTTGAACCGTGCCGACATATTCTGCAACGCCACAACCGCCGTCAGTTCGACGATCGCAGCGGGTGGCAAGATCGCCCGAATTCGCTGGAACAAGTCGTCACTTACCGCAGGCGGGGTAGAAGTCATCTCCTCGGCGTACTCAAGCGCCAACTGCTCGGCCGGCACAAACTCCGGTCGATGGCGCCAATCGGCAACGGCCGCGGCTTTGTCCTGCGCAATGCTGGCGTCGTCGAGCATCGAGGCGTTCATGTCGACGCAGAACGCACAGCTATTGAGTTGGGACACGCGCAATGCGACCAATGCCCGAAGCTCGGCCGGTAGCGGAGAACTGCGCCCACGCAAAGCCGCGACCAGCCCGAGAAAGGCCAGCAGCGCACGCGGCCGATACGACCAGAGTGCCGTCGGGTCAAGCACAACACCGTACTTCCGCCGCTGCCACCAGTGCAGCGGGCGCAAGTACCACGGGGGAGGCGGCGCTGGGAGTCGCATAGGAGTGTCTTGACTTGGCGCAAATCGCGCGAGGAACAGTAAGGTAGCATCCGCCTGCGGGTTACGTTGGGTAGGAATTTCTGTTTGCCAACTGCCCACCTGCGAAACCCCGTAGCGTTTGAGCCTGTTAACAGACAGTTGTCACCAGCGCGATCGCTCCGCCACCGCGGTTCACGTTGGAGCCTCGCGCGCACCTTCGATGGAGATTGGGAAATGATTTCACCTCGACTCAAGCCGTTCGCCGTTGTACTCGCCTGCCTCGTCGTCGCATTCAGCGCACTGGTCGCGCCGATGACCGCGCAAGCGCAGGACAAGTCCGCGCTGTTCATCAACCTGACCAATGATGACCCGTGGAAGGTCGCGATGGCGGCGTTCTTCGCCACCAACTTCGGCCTGAAGCAGGATCACAAGCCGGTGGTCATCTTCGTCAGCGTGCAGGCGACTTCGATGTTCCACAAGAACAAGGCGAATGTTCGCGCCGAGCAGTTCGGAAAGACCGTGCATGAGATGTACCGAGAATTCCAGGCCGCTGGCGGCAAGGTGCTCGTCTGCCCGGTGTGCATGAAGGCGCTGAGCATGGCCGACACCGACCTGATTGAGGGGGCCGAGGTGGCATCGGTCAAGACCGTGAACGAGGTACTGTTTCGAACCGATACCAAGGTTCTCGCCTGGTAGACACTCGGATCGCGGGAATCGGTTCCTCCGAGCCGATCAGGATCGGGAGCTTTCGGTCTTCGAATGTTCCCACACGTCGCCGACCGGGGACTCTACATTGTATCAACGCGCGTCCGGTGCGAAAGCGGTGCGGCCAAGCCTCGCCATAGAGCGTCATGTGATGATCCGCGGCGCGGCGACCGCCTGTCCCTACATAGCAGACGTTTGCGCCAGATGTCGCGACGGACTGGTGTGGGTCGGAAGCAGCGGGTGACGGTCGGCCGCTTCTAGGCAGCGGAAGTTCAGTGACCGCTTTCCGGCGATGAATCCGAAGACAGGTCGGTCGCTTCACGACCCTGAGGAGACATCCGCGATCCCCAGCTCGTTGCCTCGAAGCGGCCGGTCGGGCTCGTATGGAGTCGCCCGGAGGAGGCCTCTGCGACGGGCCGACACAGGCAAGCAGCAGTCGCAGCGATCGGGTCGAAGCACGCTCCATGACACTGACCGAGGTCAACAACCCCGACAGCCTCGCGTGCAGTCCATCGGGCGGCAGCTCGAGCAGCCCTGCGCGGCCTTGTCCCGGGTCGCCAACGCCTCGTTGATCGCGCACTGGCACAGCGCGAACCCGCCGATCAAGGCATGGGAAGGAACATGACCCCAAGAGGCGAGACCTCCCCCCTTTCGGCCCCGTATATGGTATCTTGTATGGCATGGAGAAAACCACTGTCTATGTGCCGGCCGAGGTCAAGCGTGCACTCGGCCGATTGGCCAGCGCGCGCGGCACCAGCGAAGCCGAGCTGATCCGCGAGGCGTTGCGCAAGATCGTTGCCGAGGCGCCCGCGCCACGGCCTCGGCTGCCGCTGATCGAGAGCGGCAAGCCGATGCTCGCCGAGCACCTCGATGAAGCTCTCGAGGGCTTCGGCAGCCCGTGATCCTGCTCGACACGAGCGGCCTGCTGGCCGCGCTGGACGTCAGCCAGCGCAAGCATGCGCCATGCCGAGCGGCCCTGGAGTCGGCCAGGGGGCCGTTGCTGCTGTCGCCCTTTGTTCTGGCCGAACTGGACTACCTCTTGATGCGGCATGTCGGCGCGCGCGCACAAGCGGCGCTGCTCGACGAGGTGGTGCGAGGCGCATATCGGTTGGAGAGTTTCACGGCCGATGATGTGGAGCGAGCCGGTGAAATCATGCGCCGCTACGGCGATCTGCAGATCGGGCTTGCCGATGCCTCGATCGTCGTGCTCGCCGAACGGCTCGGGACCACTGAGGTCCTGACCCTGGACCTGCGTCACTTCCAAGCACTTCGCGTCGGTGGTCGCAAGCGGTTCCGCATCTTCCCCGTCGAAACCTGACCCGAGGCGCCGCGAGGGAGGTCGTGGATCCTCCTTGCCGACTGTCGTGGACGGCAGTTCATGGCCGCAAGTTGCCTGATTGTCTGCGGTTCCAGTTCGACGCGCGGCGAACGTTGCCACCCACCTGAAGTGGATTCAGGCGGTCCTCACGCTGCGCAGAGGTTCGGCACGGCGACGCGGCGGAACAGGTGTGGCTGCGCGACTGCACTGGATGGATACGCGTCTAGCGCACTGGCGAACTCCGGATGCGTGAACGCCATCCGGAAATGAGCAACCGACTCCCACACCGCATAGTTCAGGAACACGCAACTGCCGGCGATTCCCCGGTGCAATTGGGTGGAAATGTAGCCCGGCTGTCGCTTCATCCAATTGGCGTCGTGCTCCCACGCCTTGAGCAACGCCTCCACGTCGACCGGATCGACTGTGAACACGTTGACAAGGATGACGGGCGAGAGGTCGTCACCGAGTTGATCGTTGATCGGAACCTTGGCATCGAGGGGGCGAATTGCAAGCATGGAACCTCCTTACGTTTTGATAGTGCAGGATACGCCGAAAGCCACTTGAGCTGCTCGACCGCATTGTCGCTCCGGTGACGCCGCCGCGTGTCCGCCGCCAGCGCTGCTTCGGCGCGCCATTGCGAACGACCGCTCACCGGTCAACTGCCCGGCAATCCTGCACGACTAGAATGGCCGGATGCGGACGGTCCGGACGGATCGCATCCCTCCCGGACCGAAAAGTCACTCGTGGTCGGAGCGGCCTGGAGAAGTTCCGCCGCCGGTGCCGGGCACGGCGTGATCCCTCAACGCGCCCGTGGCGAGCCAGCATGCGCGCAGCCACATCGCCTCGGTCGTGCCGAGCAACAGCCCCTCCGCTCGGCCGTCCTTGACGCGGTAGGCGTCGTGCCAGCCCGCGTCGCCCATGCGCAGGGTCGCCTCGCCGGTCGCGGGGTCGTAGGTGTAGATGGCCTGCTCGCCACGCTCGTTCGCGAAGTATCCAAAGTAGGTTCCCGCCGCATCCCCGTCGAGGGCCGGCGGCTCGCCGCAGTCCGCGGTGTGATGGTTGGACACCCTGAACAGCGGCTCGCGCAGCGGCGTTGCTTGTTCCACGCCCATCGCCGTCGGCGCGGGCATCGCGCGACGTGCGTCACGGTCGTCCTCTCCTGGCGCGAACTCGCCGTCTGCGCCGTTCCGCCGCGGGCCACGCGCCAGCTCGGCGTACTTGCGGACGAGCGAGAGGGGCGAGTCCATCTGCCGGGCGAGCGCGGAGAGCACGTCGTCCTTCTTCAGCAGCTGCGCCTGCCTCCAGGACCATTGCAGGCGCCGCACCAGCTCGCCGCGGAGCGCCTCCCGGATCTCGGCTTCGGGAACCACCCCCTCGCCCGCGAGTTCCTCGTCGCGCTCGTAGAGCTTCTCGATGGCCGCGTGGACGGCGGGGAAGGCGCAGCGGAGGATCGCCATGGCGGTGTCATGGCCGTCCTCGCCCGCGAGCGACAGCTCCAAGGCGTCGACGACGCCCTCGGTCGCCAGCCGGCCGACATCACCGACGACCACCTGCTCGGGTGCCACCGGTTCGCCGGGACGCTCGTCCTCGATGCGCCACGCCGCCGGCAGCCGGAAGTCGATGAACAACGGCCCCTCGTAGATCGACCACTCGCATCCGTCAGGGTTGGCCACCTGGTCGAGGATGTCGGTCAGGTCGTCCTCGTCCCGGGCGCGCACGAGCGACGCGGAAAGGTCCGGCCAGCGGACGAGATAGATCGGCAAGGCTTCCCTCCCATCGATGCGGCGAGCCCCAGGCAGCTCGTCCTTACGGGTGACCCTACCACGGTCCGCCCCGCGGCACACGCCTATCTGCTCGGCAAAGCCCTCGGCGTTCGGCGAGACCGGATGCCTTGGGACAGCTCGCGACCCCGACCGTGGCGCGGAAGGCGCCCGGGCTGCAGCCTGGCGACGCGGTGCAGGTCACAATCGAGCGAGAGCGGCTGAAGCTGGTGGTCCTGGCTGGGTCGCGGTGAAATACCCCGCCGACTCGCACAACCCTCCACAGGTCGTCCGCACCGGTACCGGGAATCGCGCCCCCACCGAGGCTGCCGCGCGGAAAACGCCGTCTCGCACAACTGTCAATGTCCAAGGCGTATCCCTTTAGCTCCAGCGCATTCGTTGAGGACGCAATCGGCGCCCCCTGCGCCCGACCGGGACCACGACATCTTGATGGCTGGTGGAGCTAAAGGGATACCCCCTCAATGTGTCCAGTTGACCGAACTGCGCCTGCCCAGCGGCAGACGCAGTAGCTCTTGAGAGCGGACTCGGGTCAAACGTCAGTCTGCCCGGCCAGCTCGAGCGCGTCGTCGACTTCGATGCCGAGGTACCTCACCGTGCTCTCCAGCCTATGTCCCGCGGGACATAGGCTGGACTATCTCCCGCGCCGGACTATGTCCCGTTGGCCTCAGCCCTCGCTGTGCGGGTTGAGCAGCGTGGACATAGTCCATCTGGCCAGCCCTCCCGCCGCAAGAGCTTATCTTGCAACGAAACGACACGCCACCCTTGGCAAGTCTGAACGATTCGATGCGAGATGCTCTTGGCGTCGGAGCGGCTGGCGTTGGAACTATGTCCACTGCTGCTCAATCCGCTCAGCGCGGGTTGCGGCCGGCGGGACATAGTCCGGCGCGGGAGATAGTCCAGCTTGCTGTGCCCGAGCAGCAATTGCACCGCCCGCAGGTTCTTCGTTCGGCGGTAGATCAGAGAAGCCTTGGTGCGCCGCATCGAGTGGGTTCCGTAGCCCGCCGGATCCAGCCCGACCGACGACACCCACCCGTCGAGGATGCGGGCGTACTGGCGGGTGCCCAGGTGCGGTGAGCCGTGTAGCCGGCTTGGGAACAGGTAGTCGTCGGACCTGAGGCCGACCTTCCGAACCCAAGCCTCCACCGCCTCCCGGGTAGCCGGCGAGATCTCGAACTGGACCGGCCGTTGCGTCTTCTGCTGCAGGACGGTTGCCCGGTTGGCAACCCGGTCACCGTGGCAGACATCGCGTACGCTCAGCTTCACCAGATCGCAGGCGCGCAGCTTGCTGTCGATGCCGAGGTCGAACAGCGTCAGTTCCCAGGCGCGGTTCTCCATCTGCAGAGCGGGCCCGGATCGCCCAGACTTCCTTGGGCTTGAGCGGGGCCTTCTGCCCGATGAGCTGGCCCTCGTTCCAAGGCACATGGGTGCGCGGACTGTTCGTACATTCCATCATGGACCTCCTTGCGTTGGGCCGGGCGGCGCGGATTCGCCGACCGGATGCGCGAAGCCGAGGCATGGCGCCTGGCTCTGGCAAGGTCCATCTTGGATTAGGCGCTGTCCGCTATCGGGCTGGGTCTACGGCCGACTCTTAACCGACCATGACCGGTCGGCCGCGGGACCGGTCGCGAGCGACGGCTCCTCCCAATTGCGGAACTTCGATCGATTCGGTGTCCGCAGCCCGATAGGCCGCCTCGATGCGGTGCGGAGATGGCGGCCCACCGTCGGAAATTCTTACAGTCCTCAGACGAGGCCGAGGCTTCGGTCAACTCTTCGCGATCCGTTGTGGACATCGCTCCCCGTAGGAAGCGGACGTAGGCGAGCAGCCGCAAAGCGGCCATCCTTCGTCGTTTCTCAGCTGGCAACCTTTGTCCGCGTTCGGCTTGCGCGACCTGGCCGATCCCCGGCATGGGCCTCAACGTAGGCATCCAGCAGGCGGCGGATCATCCGCTGATACTGGGTATCCGCTTTGGCGGCCTCGGACTTGAAGAACTCCACACTCTTCTTGCTTAGAGTGATCGTGATCTTCACGTCCTCGTCCCGAAACGCCAACTCGGCCGGCGATGGCAGGAAGTCCCGGATCACCCGAGGCTCACCGATCGGCTCATTCGTGTAGGCGATTTTCTTTCTCATAGATCGTCTTCCCCTTGCGCCAGTAGCCGGCACCGAAGATGCGGATGACCCCGGCCCGATAGGTGAAGCGAACAGTCAGGATTCCTTCACCAACGCGGCCAAAACAGAAGTACCGCTGCTCCTCGTTGCTGTGCGCCGTGTCTTCGGCGATTACCCGCTTCGGATCGGCGAAGGCGTACTGGGCCAACGCGAACGGGATCCCGTGCTTGGCCTGGTTCTCCGCATCCTTGCGCTCGTCCCACTTGAAGCTGGGCTTTGTCACTGGCGCCGTCTACGCGCAATATCGTGGAAGCGCCATATTATCGTATGGATACCCTGGCGATGTCACGTCACTTCCGCGCTCCCGACTGCTTTCAGGCAGGAAGTGCCGGGTCAGGTGCCGACCGCTTCTGGCCGGGTGCCGTCGGAGCCCTTCGATGCCGCATTTTGCCGGTAGCCTGTCGGAACACGTTGCAGTCGCCAACCGTTGAGGTGCGGCGAATGGATGCTGGCAGCCAGCAACGGTCGGCTGCTTTGGAACGCAAAGCGATCGTTGGACTGCGGGCCGCGAGGGACCCGATCGGGTCGTTTCCGGCCAATCGAGGCCCGTCGAGTCGGCCCGAAAGCGCGCCGATTCCCTTCCCGCTGCTCTCGCCGGTTCGGGGTGCCGCTGCGCCCCGATGGTGGCGCAATTGGGGGCATTTCTGCGGAGCCGCGCGTTCGACGCCTCGGGATTCCACTTCCTGAGCCGACCTCGAACCCGCGGTGCGGAAGGCGCCGGCGTGCCTCGGCCCGTGCCTCAGTCCCCCGCACCCGGCCGACCGGTCTCCTGGCGGCTGAAGTCCCGCAGGCGAAAGCCCAGCAGCCACAGCGCGGCGAAGTACGACGCGCCGCCGGCGATGCAGATCGCCGCGAGGCGCGTAACGCGCTCACCCAGGGACGCCGCGAGCCAGACCGCGGGCGAGCCCGCCGTCGCGTAGAGCACCGCGCACAGGACGCCGAGCGCCACGACGAGCCGGGCGAGGAACTGCAGCCAGCCCGGACGCGGCCGGTAGATCCCGCGCCGGGAGAGCGCCCAGAAGAGCAGCCCGGCGTTGAGGCAGGCGCCCACCGAGGTCGCCAGCGTGAGCCCGGCGTGCCCGATGCGGTGCATCAGCACGAACGCGAGGGTCTGCGCGACGAGCACGGTGCAGCAGCGCGATCTTGACCGGCGTCTTCATCATCTGCCGCGCGTAGAAGCCGGGCGCGAGGATCTTGACCAGCACCAGCCCCAGCAGGCCGACGCTGTACCCCAGCAGCGCCTCCCGCGTCTGCAGCACGTCGTTCGCGCTGAAGCGCCCGTATTGGTACAACGTCGCGACCAGCGGCAGCGCGAGCAGCCACAACGCGACGGCCGCCGGCAGCGCGAGCAGGAACGCGAGCCGGAGCCCCCAGTCGAGCAGCGCCGAGTACTCGCCGGGATTGGCGTCCGCGTGGTGACGGGCCAGCGAAGGCAGCAGCACCGTGCCCAGCGCGACGCCGAGCAGCGCGGTGGGGAATTCCATCAGACGGTCGGCGTAGGTGATCCACGACACGCGCCCGTCGCCCAGCGACGCCGCAAGCTGGGTGTTGATCAGCGCCGAGATCTGCGCCGCCGACACGCCGAGCACCGCCGGCCCCATCGCGCGCAAGACCCGGCGCACCCCCTCGTCGCGCCAGTCGAAGCGCGGCGCCGGCAGCATGCCGATCGACAGCAGGGGACGGATCTGCAGGACGAGCTGCGCGACGCCACCGATGAACACGCCCCAGGCGAGCGCCACGATCGGCGGATCGCAGTACGGCGCGAGGAAGATCGCGGCGCCGATGATCGAGAGATTGAGCAGCACCGGCGTGAACGCAGGAATCGCGAACCGACGAAAGACGTTGAGCACGCCGCCCGCGAGCGAGACCAGCGATACGAAGAGCAGATAGGGGAACACGATGCGTATCATCTGCGCGGTGAGCTCGACCTTGCCCGCGGTCGCGGAAAAGCCCGAGGCGAGCGCGTAGACCAGCCAGGGCGCGGCCAGGATCCCGGCCACGGTGACCAGCAGCAGCACGAACGCGAGCAGCGAGCCGACCCGCGCGACGAGGTCCCGGGTCGCATCTTCGCCGCGCTGCCGGCGGTACTCGGCGAAGATCGGAACGAACGCCTGCGAGAACGCGCCCTCGGCGAACAGGCGGCGCAGGATGTTGGGAAGCCGGAACGCGACCTCGAACGCGTCCATCTGCACGCCGGCGCCGAACGCGGTGGCCTTCAGGCTCTCGCGCGCGAGCCCCGTAACGCGCGACAGCAGCGTCATGCCACTGACGGTCGACAGCGAGCGCAGCAGGCTCATCGGCCGGGACTCCGCGCCGGCGGGCGGCGGGGCCGCATGGCAGCCCGGAAACGAGGGGGAAAGGGGGCAAGGCTGGACATGGGGTGCCGTGGCGTTCGGCCGGAGCGCAACCGCGAGGCCCCCGAACGGCGGCAGCGCCGCGGGGAGACTCGCCGCACGGGAAGTCGGAAGTTGCGCGATCGGCGCCGGATTGCTATTATGCTCGGTCTTTTTCGGCGCCTCCAGAAACAGGACTTCCAACCATGGCGAATTCCGCCCAAGCCCGCAAGCGCGCCCGGCAAGCGGTCGCAACCAACGCGCGCAACGCGAGTCTTAAGTCGGCGCTGCGTACCGCCGTCAAGAAAGTGAAGAAGGCCATCGTCGCGGGTGACAAGGCCGCCGCCGCAACGCAGCTGCAGGCCTCGCAGGCGGTGATCGACCGCATTGCCGACAAAAGGATCGTGCACAAGAACACGGCGTCGCGCACCAAGTCGCGTCTCGCGCAGGCGATCAAGGCGATGGCCTGACGGCCGGCAGAGCCATCGTCGCCTGCGGCGGGAGCGGGGGCGACGCGCGCCGGCGACACCCCCGTCGCAAGCCGCCCACGGACGCCGCACCGGGCGGACGCCGCGATGGACGGCCCGGTTCGGCGGTTCGATAATGGGCTGCCCTCTGGACCTTCCCACCGGAACGTCGCCGTCCGGCCCGGGTTCGGCCATGTCGCAGCCGCAACCGCCATCTCGCCTCCCGCGCCGACTTGCGCAGCTGCTGGCATGGATTGCCGGCATCGCCTGCGTCGTCGCCCTCGCCGGCTTCGTCGTCGCCCCGCCGATCGTCAAGTCGAAAGCCGAAGAGGAGCTCAGCCGGATCCTGCACCGGCCGGTCACCATCGAGAAGGTGGCGATCAACCCGTTCGTGCCCTCGGTGACGGTGCGCAGGCTCGCCGTCATGGAGAAGGACGGCTCGGCGGTCGCCGCGTCGTTCGAGGAGTTGTACGTCGACGTCTCCTACCGCTCGCTCCTGCGCTTCGCCCCGATCCTCGAAGCGGTCACGCTCCAGAAGCCTTACCTGCGCCTCGTCCGCAACGCCGACCGCTCTTACAACACCCAGGACCTCCTCGACGAGGCGCTTGCCCAACCGCCGTCGGCGGCGCCGCCGCGCTTCGCGGTCCACAACATCACGGTCCGCGACGGGCACGCCGATTTTCACGACCGGGTGGAGGGCAAGACCCACACGGTGACCGACCTGCGGCTCGGCGTGCCCTTCGTGTCGAGCCTGCCCTCGCAGGCGGACATCACCGTCGTGCCCGAGCTCGCCGCCAGGGTGAACGGAACCCCGTTCGAGGTCCAGGGCGAAACCAAGCCCTTCAAGGACACGCGCGAGACCTCGCTGGCGCTCGACATCGACGGCCTCGACGTGGCGCGGTACGTCGAGTACTCGCCCGTTCCCCTCCCCTTCGCCGTCCGGTCGGGGCGGCTCCACACCCGCCTGCGGCTTGCGCTGACGACGCGCGGCGAGAAGTTGCACACGCTCACGCTCGGCGGGTACGCCGCGCTGTCGCGCGTGGCGCTGGAGGACTCGGCCGGCGCCCCGCTCGCCGCCGCGGCGCGCGTTGCCGTCGACCTGGGCGAAGTCGACCTCCTCGGCCGCAAGGCGACGATCAGGTCCGTCGACATCGACACGCCGACGGCCCATCTCGTCCGCCGCAAGGACGGCAGCGTCAATCTCGTCGCGCTGTTCCCTCCCGCAGCGCCCGAGCCGAAACCGGCGGCGCGCCCGGCGCCGAACGCGACAGGTTTCTCGTTCCTTGTGCAGGCGATCCGGCTGACCGGCGGCAGGGTGTCGATCGCCGACGACGTGCCTGCCCACCGGTACCAGGTCGCGCTGGAAGACATCGGCGTCGCCGTCGATGGGCTCTCCAACGCACCGGGCACGAAGGCCGCCGTGCGCGTCGGATTCGACACCGACGCCAAGGGTCGCCTCGACTACGCCGGCACCGTGCAGTTGGCGCCGGCACCGGCCATCGACGGCAAGATCGAGATCGCGGGCCTGCGCCTGGGCGCCCTGTATCCCTACTACGAGGACGCGCTCAACCTGGAAGTGCGCGACGGCACCCTCGCGGGTTCGACGCTGTTCGCGATCGCGGTGGCGAACGACGCGCTCGTGGCCCGGGCCTCCGACCTCGACGCGACGATCAGCGGACTGCGGCTGCACTTCCCGGGTCAACCCGAACCGCTGGCGCGGGTCGCGGCGGTGGAGGTGAAGGGTGGCACGCTCGATCTGCCGAGGCAGCAGGTCGAGTTCGAGGAGGCGGCGATCCGCGACGCGGTCGTCAACGTGGTTCGGGACCGGGACGGGACGTTCCTGGTCGAGCGCGCGTTCAAGCTCGCCGGCGCGTCGCCCCCGCGTGCAGCTGCCTCCACCGCCTCGGACTGGCGCGTGGACGCGAAGCTCCTGCGCGTGGAGCGCGCGGACGTGAGCTTCGAGGACCGCAGCACGTCCCGCCCGGCGCGGCTGCGCGTCGCGCCCGTGTCGGCGCGAATCGAGCACGCATCGACGGCCAAGGGGGCAAGACACGGCCTCGCGCTCGACGCCCGGACCGGAAAGGCCGGCCGCCTTGCGCTCGCCGGAACGATGGTGATCGACCCCTTCGCCGTGGAGCTTCGCATCGCCGCGCACGCGCTGCCGCTGCCCCCGATCCAGCCCTACCTCGACGAACGGCTCAACGCGGCGATCACCGGCGGCACCGCTTCGGCACGAGGAACGCTGCGGGTCAGCGCGCCGGCGAACGGAGGACTGCAGGCCGGCTACCGTGGCGACGCCCGGATCGAGGAGTTCGCGGCGATCGACACCGCGAGCGGCGGCGAGCTCATGAAATGGAGATCGCTCGTCCTCGACGGCATCGACTGCGAGCTCGAGCCGCGCAAGGCCCTCGTCTCGGAGGCGGCGCTCGCCGGCTTCTACTCCCGCCTCGTGCTGAACTCCGACGCCACGCTGAACCTGCAGCACCTTGCCCGGGCGCCGCGGGACGGAACCGCGCCGCGCGCGACGCCCCCCGCGCCGGACGCCGCGCTCGCGCCGCCCGGGCAGCCCGCGAACCTGCGCGTGGGCCGGATCACGCTGCAGGACGGAAACGTGAACTTCAGCGATTTCTTCGTCCGCCCGAACTACTCCGCGAACCTGACGAACGTCCGCGGCACGGTCACCGAGATGACGCCCGAGAAGGCCGGCGACGTCGCGCTGCGCGCCGAGCTCGACCAAACCGCTCCGGTCGAGATCGCCGGCCGCCTCAATCCGCTGGCGCGGGACCTCGACCTCGATCTCAAGGCCGCGGCGACGGACATCGAGCTGCCCCCAATGTCCCCCTACGCGATGAAATACGCGGGTTACGGGATCGAGAAAGGCAAGCTCTCGGTCGACGTGCGCTACCGGGTGGAGCGCCGCAAGCTCAGCGCCGAGAACCATGTCCAGCTCAATCAGCTCACGTTCGGCGAGAAGGTCGACAGCCCGACGGCGACGAAGCTCCCGGTCCTGCTCGCGGTGTCGTTGCTCAAGGACCGTCACGGCGTCATCGACGTCAACCTCCCCATCTCCGGATCCCTGGACGACCCGCAGTTCTCGGTCGGAGGGCTCATCGTCCAGGTGATCGTCAATCTCCTGACCAAGGCCGTCACCGCGCCGTTCACGCTCCTGGCGGCGGCCTTCGGCGGCGGGGAAGAGCTGTCCCACATCGAGTTCGCAGCCGGAACCGCAGCGCTCTCGCCGGAGGCGATCAGAGAGGCTCGACGTGCTCGCCCGGGCGCTCGTCGACCGCCCGGGCCTCAAGCTCGACGTAGCGGGTCGCGTCGACCCGGTCGCGGATCGCGAGGGCCTCAAGCGCGCCGCGCTCGACGACGAGCTGCGGGCGCAGCAACGCAAGCGGCAGGCCCGGGGCCGCGGCGAGACGGCCGGGTCGGCCGAAGGCGCCATCGGCGCCGCCGAGTATCCGGCGCTGGTCAAGGCGGCCTACGACGACGCGCGGTTCCCGAAACCGCGCAACGCGCTGTTCCTGCCGCAGGACTTGCCGCTCGCCGAGATGGAGCGCCTGCTGCTCGCCCACATCGACGTCGACGACGAAGACCTGCGGCAACTCGCCGTCCGGCGTGCGCAAGCGGCCAAGGGTTACCTGGTCGAACCCGGCAAGGTCCCGCCCGAGCGCGTGTTCCTGGTCGCACCGAAGCGGGAAGGGGGCGAGGGAGCGGACGGGGTGCCGCCCACCCGCGCCGAGTTCACGCTGAAGTAGGCGCGCAGCGGCCGCACGCCCCCCCTTGGGATCGCCGCGCAGGCGCGGCACGCCGCGCACTCGCGACGACGGCTGCCGAAGTTCAGAACTCCACGGGCGGCCCCGCCCACGTCGCGTCCCGCGGTCGCGCGCGGGACAGCGCCTCGCGCGCCTCGCACCACCCGTCGCAGGCGTTGCGACCCGGACGCCGGCGCCAGAGGTTCAGCAACCCCTTGCACCGCGCGTAGAAGCGGAAGAAGCGCAGCACGTGCCGCCGCTGGGACGCGGTAACGGGCAACCGGCTGCAGATGAGCTTGTCGTCGCTCATGCCGCGGTCCGTCAGGCTGACCGCGCCCCAGGCACCGACCCGCAACCGCGTGCCGGCCGCCAGTCGCGGGCCGAGCACAACGGCATCCAGCAGGTCGCCTTCGAGCCCCAGGTAGCGCGGCACCGATCCGTAGTTGAACGGACAGGGCAACGGGGAGACGAAGTCGACCTGGCCGGTCGACCCACGCTTGAGAAAGCTCCCGCGCGGGATCTCGATCACGACCTCGACCTCGGGGGCCGGAGGGGTCTCGACGGGGCGGGCAGGTTCGTTTCCGACGGGGCGCATGCGCGAGCGTACCGCAGCCGCGTGGGGCCGGGCCAGCGTGCGCGCAATCCCGCGCGCCTGGCCCGCCCGGCCGAACGGGAGCGCGTGCCCGCACGCCCGCCGCTCCCGGGCGGATGCTATCCTTTGCCCCACGGCCGCACCAGGCGGCTGCGGTGGCCATCGACCGGCCACGGCCGTTTCGGAGACCTCCATGGACGCGTGGGCGTCCGCGCTGATCACCTTTGTGTTCGTCCTCGCCGGCGCGTTCCTGGGCATGATGCTCCAGCGCATCCTGCCCGAGCACCACCTGAGCGCCGGTTCGCAAGAGGTGGTCAAGCTCGTGGCCGGGCTGCTGGCGACGCTCTCCGCCCTGGTGCTGGGCCTGCTGATCGCCTCGTCCAAGAGCTCGTTCGACGCGCTCGCCGACGACTTCAGGCACGGCGCGGCGAAGGTGATTGCCGTCGATCGCCTGCTCGCGCAATACGGTCCCGAGGCGAGCGAAGCGCGCGCGCACCTCAAGCAATACTACTCGGAGCGCATCGCGCGCCTGTTCCCCGAACGGCCGGGCGACGCCAAGCCCGGCGGCACGCTGGCCGAAGGTTCCGCGTTCGAAGCGTTCCACGGCGATCTACGTTCCCTGACGCCGCGGACGGACGCGCAGCGGGCAATCCTCAAGCGCGTGGAGCGCGCAGCCGACGACGTCGCCGACGCGCGCTGGCTCGCCTTCGAGCAAGCCAAGAGCAGTACGCCGCCCCTCTTCCTTGCGGTGCTCGTGTCGTGGCTCGTGATGATGTTCGCGAGCTTCGCGCTCTTCTCGCCGCGCCACGGAACCACGCTGGCCGCACTGTTCTGCGGCGCGCTGGCCGTCGCAACGTCGATCTTCCTCATCGAGGAGATGAACGACCCGCTCGGGGGCGTGATCTCGATCTCGGGCGCGCCGATGCGCAACGCGCTGACGGTGCTTGAACGCTAGGCGCCAGTCGGACTGAGAGGGGTTCCAAAGCGAAACGGGGGAAACGCGGGAACAGGTCTCGACGATCTCGACGCGCCGGTCGGGAACAGGTCAACAGGGAAGACGCCTCACCGGCGCAGGGTCATGCGCAAGCCGTCACCCTGACCCTGCAACGCCTGGGTCTGTCGGGCCGGGCCAGCCGCCATGCCCGGCCGCGAGCGCGCCCAAGCGGCACGCCACACACACGACGATGGCACGCCGGCACACCGTGCGCGACCCCGCCGGCCGACCTCGGCGGGATCGCGCGCAACGCATGCGGGATCTTCGTCTTGACCTGCGTCATCGGCTCCCGGGTGCCGGCTCGCTCGGCCAGGCGTGCTCGCGGCAGATGCGCTGGGAGTCGTCGGCGGAGAGCGCCTCGCCCGTCAGGCCGCAGCGGAAGCCGCCGCGCTCCTGCCGGAACTGCACGCAGGTGCGGCATACGCCGAAGCTGCGATTGCCTTCGGCGCGCTGGAGGTTGAGGAGGACGTTGGCGAGCAGCCGCCGTGCCGCCGCGATCTCGTCGCTCGGAAACTCCGCCAGCGCCTGGTCCCAGGCGGCATCCAGCCCGTCCTGCCGAAGCAGCGCCTCGCCGCGTTGCGACAGGGCCAGGCGCACCACCCGCCGGTCCCTTTCGTCGGCGCGACGTTCCAGCAATCCGCGGCGATAGAGCAGCAACAGGCTCTGGGACACGGTGCCCTTGGTCGATCCCAGGTACTCGGCCAACGCCTGCGGCGTGTTGCTGTAGCGGTTGGCTCTCCGGAGATACATGAGGGCCTGCAGGTGGACCGGCTGCAGGCTGCCGGCCGCGCCCCGGACGCGGAGCTCGCCCCTGATCAGGCGGCCGAGGCATTCCACGAGTTCGAGCAGCGCCCGACGATCCGCGTTCACGGCACAATCGTATCGAGTCGCTACCGGATTGACAACCCGGGCCGCGCCCGGTAGATTTGGTATCGGGTCGCTACGACCCGGTGACGCAACCGCCGAAGCCATCCAGACCTGGGAGTCATCCAATGAGAATACCCGCAGCAGCGTTCCTGGCGGCCCTCGCCGCAGCCCCCGCTCTCGCCGCAGACTCCTCGGCCGTCGCCTGGCCCGAGGGCTACCGCACGTGGGATCACGTCAAGTCGATGGTCATCAACAAGGGGCACCCGCTGTACGACATGGTCGGCGGGATCCACAGCATCTACGGCAATCCGAAAGCGATCAAGGGCTACAAGGAAGGCAAGAAATTCGCCGACGGGAGCGTGATCGTGTTCGATCTGTTCGAGGCCGTGGACCGGGACAACGCGGTCTCCGAGGGCAACCGCAAGGCGGTGATCGTGATGGCCAAGGACAGCAGGAAATTCAAGGATACCAACGGCTGGGGCTACCAGGTCATCGACCCGAAGACGAAGAAGGGTACGCTCGACGCCAAGGGCGCCGTCGACTGCCACGCCTGCCACACGCAGATGAAGAGCGAGGACTACGTCTTCAGCGCTTGGCGCGTCGAGTAGGCGATCGCGGCCTCATCTCCCGTCGCGGCGTCGGGGGCAGCGTGACAGGCCTGGACCTGCACGCACCAACGGGACCTCAAGGAGGACGGCCGGCGCTCGCACCCGGAGCGGGGCTGCGAACCCGTCGGCCGCCTACCTGGCGGGCAGCATGCCCTGCGCTTCGATGAAGCGGATCACGACGTCGAGGCCCTGCCCGGTCTTGAGATTGGTGAACACGAACGGCCGCTCGCCGCGCATGCGCTTCGCGTCGCGCGCCATGACTTCGAGCGACGCGCCGACCAGCGGCGCGAGGTCGATCTTGTTGATCACCAGCAGGTCGGAGCGGGTGATGCCCGGCCCGCCCTTGCGCGGGATCTTGTCGCCGGCGGCGACGTCGATCACGTAGATCGTGAGGTCGGAGAGCTCCGGCGAGAACGTCGCGGCCAGGTTGTCGCCGCCGCTCTCGACGAACACGATGTCGAGATCGCCGAAACGCTGCGCCAGCCGTTCGACGGCCTCGAGGTTGATCGACGCGTCCTCGCGGATCGCCGTGTGCGGGCAGCCGCCGGTCTCGACGCCGATGATCCGTTCCGGCGCGAGCGCTTCGTTGCGGACCAGGAACTGCGCGTCTTCCTCGGTGTAGATGTCGTTGGTGACGACCGCGATCTCGTGGCGGTCGCGCAGCGCCCGGCACAGCGCCAGCGTCAACGCCGTCTTGCCGGAGCCCACGGGCCCGCCGATGCCGACGCGAAGGGGTTGCGAGTGGGTCATGAGCGGAAGAGCCTCGTGTACTGGGTTTCGTGCCGCGCCGACGCCAGCGCGAGTCCGGGCGCGAAACTCGTGATGTCTTCGTCGGCAATCGACCGCGCGCGAGCGGCCGCTGCGGGAATGCGCCCTCCCAACGCCAGCAGCAGGCGCTGCCCGGCCACCTGCCCCAGCGGCACCGACTTGATCGCAGCCATCGCCTGGTTCTCGAGCCAGGCCCACAGGTACGCCGTGAGCGACGGTTGCGCATCGACCCCCAGGCCCCGTGCCGCCAGCGCCCACGCCGCCGGCAGCGTGACTGGCTGCAGCGTCGCAAGCGCGCCGCGCGCGAAGGCGTCGAGGAGGTCGAGATCGGCGGCGAGCCTTCCCAGCGAGCCGCCCATCTGTTCGGTCTCCGCACGCAGCTCGGAGGTCTCGCGCGACGCACGGAACACGTCGTTCCAGCGGAGAAGCGCGCTTGCGTCGCGGTCCGCGGCCGCGACCAGCAGGCGCCAGGCAAGGGCCGCCTCGCCGGGGACAAGGACGAGGTCGAGCACGTCGCCGATCCATGCCTGTGCGGTGGCGAGATCGCGCACGACACCGTCCTCCACCACCCGTTCCAGTCCCTGCGAATAGCTGAAGGCGCCGATCGGCAGCGCGGGACTCGCCAGCTGGAGCAGGCGCACCAGCGAGAGCCCTGCCTCGCAGCGCGCGGCGCCGGTCACGCCGACGCCCGTCATCGCTCGGCCGCCGGCGGGCACGCGAAATCGTGAATCACGCCGCGGTGCACCGCCTCGTGGGTATGCGGGTGATGTCCGCTGCCGTAGGCGCCGCCCTCGGGCTCGAACGGGGCGACGACGGTGCGCACGTCCGCACCCAGGCCGCGCACCATCGCGGCCAGCACCTCGTCGACGGCAAAGCGGACCCAGCCCGGCCCGACCTGCACCCGCGCGTGCCGGTTGCCGAGGTGGTAGGCGACGCGCGCCAGCAGCGCGGGCTCGGGGCAGCGCGCCTCGGCCAGCGTCTCGTTGGCCGCCACGACCCGGACGCCCCGGCCGTCGTCGGCTTCGAGCACGTCCCCGTCGCGCAGCGGCGAGCCGCGCGCGAGGAAGAGCCCCACTTCGTCGCCGTTGTCGAGCACCGTGCGCAGGCGCGTCTTCTGCCGCAACTCGAACGGCAGCGACAGCGTGAATTCGACGGGTCCGCCGGCTTCCCGGCGCCGGCGCACGATCAGCATCGCCTCAGGCCTCCCGTCGGGCCGCCCCAAGGGAGGCCTGGCCCCCTTCGAGGAGGCGGCGAACGAAGTGAGCGCGGGGGAGCGTCATCTCAGAGCCTGTGAACAAATCTGCTGCGCGGGCGGTCTGCGTCGTTGCTCACTCGCTCACTCCTCGCCTATCTCTATCTACTTGATATGTCTCGTCGTTCGCTCGCTCGCGGGCGCCCCGGAGCGCTGCCCGAGGGGCCCCTCTGGGGATCGGGCCGCGAAGGGGATGCCGACGACCGCGAGCGCCCACGTCGCCCGCTGCGGGGTCGCATCCCCGCAAGCGGGGCCCCTGCTCCACCCTGCGCGGTCGTCCTGCATCCCATCCCGCTCGCGACGATTTCTTCACAGGCTCTCAGAACAGGAAATAGCGCTGCGCCATCGGCAGCACCGCCGCCGGCTCGCAGACCAGGACCTCGCCATCGGCGCGCACCGCGTAGGTCTCGGGATCGACGTCGATCCGCGGCAACGCGTCGTTGAGCTTCATGTCGCGCTTGCCGATCCTGCGCGTACCCTTCACCGCGACCAGCGGCTTGCCGAGCTTGAGCTTCGCCACCGCCGGGTTCTTCAACGCGGCCCTGGACACGAACGTCACGGAGGTGCGCAATGCCTTGCCGTACGCGCCGAACATCGGCCGGGTGTGGACCGGCTGCGGCGTCGGAATCGACGCGTTAGGGTCGCCCATCGCCGCGGCGGCGATCATCCCGCCCTTGACGATCAGCGACGGCTTGACGCCGAAGAACGCCGGCTTCCACAGCACGAGGTCGGCGAGCTTGCCCGCCTCGACCGAGCCTACCAGGTGGCCGACGCCGTGCGCGATCGCCGGGTTGATCGTGTACTTCGCGACGTAGCGCTTGACCCGGTGGTTGTCGCTGCCGGCGCTGTCCTGCGCGAGCGGGCCGCGCTGCGCCTTCATCTTGTGCGCGGTCTGCCAGGTGCGGATGATCACCTCGCCGACGCGGCCCATCGCCTGCGAATCCGACGACAGCATCGAGAACGCGCCGAGGTCGTGCAGGATGTCCTCGGCGGCGATGGTCTCGCGGCGGATCCGCGACTCCGCGAAAGCGATGTCCTCGGCGATCGCCGGGTCGAGGTGGTGGCACACCATCAGCATGTCGAGGTGCTCGTCGATGGTGTTGACGGTGTACGGCCGCGTCGGATTGGTCGACGACGGCAGCACGTTGGGCTGCCCCGCCGCCTTGATGATGTCCGGCGCGTGGCCGCCGCCGGCGCCCTCGGTGTGGTAGGTGTGGATCGTGCGGCCGGCGATGGCCTCGAGCGTCGTCTCGACGAAGCCGGACTCGTTCAGCGTGTCGGTGTGGATCGCGACCTGGACGTCGTGCTTGTCGGCGACCTTCAGCGCCGCGTCGATCGCCGCCGGCGTCGTGCCCCAGTCCTCGTGCAGCTTCAGCCCCATCGCGCCGGCCTCGACCTGCTCGACGAGCGGCGCGGCGAGGCTCGCGTTGCCCTTGCCGAGGAACCCCAGGTTCATCGGGAACGCCTCGGCGGCCTCGAGCATCCGGTGGATGTGCCAGGGCCCCGGCGTGCAGGTGGTGGCAAAGGTGCCGGTCGCCGGCCCCGTGCCGCCGCCGATCATCGTCGTGACGCCCGACGCCAGCGCCTCGTCGATCTGCTGCGGGCAGATGAAGTGGATGTGCGCGTCGACGCCGCCGGCGGTGACGATCATCCCCTCGCCGGCGATGATCTCGGTGCCCGCGCCGATGACGATGTCGACCCCCGGCTGGATGTCGGGGTTGCCGGCCTTGCCGAGCTTCGCGATCCGTCCGCCCTTGATCGCGATGTCGCACTTGACGATGCCCCACCAGTCGATCACCAGCGCGTTGGTGATCACCGTGTCGGCGCAGTCCTTGGCCACGCGCTGGCTCTGCCCCATGCCGTCGCGGATCACCTTGCCGCCGCCGAATTTCACTTCCTCGCCGTAGACGGTGAAGTCGCGCTCGACCTCGACGACGAGGTCGGTGTCGGCGAGCCGCACGCGGTCGCCGGTCGTCGGACCGAACATCTCGGCATAGGCGCGCCGCCCGATCCTCATCGCGCGCTCCCCTTCGTCGCAGCCTTGGAGCCGGCCGCAGGCGAAGCCCGCGACCGTCGCGGCTTCGCCTCGAGCGGCCCCATCACTGCGCCCGCAAAGCCGTAGACGACCCGCGCCCCGGCCAGCGCCACCAGCTCGACGACGCGCCGCTGGCCGGGCTCGAAGCGCACGGCGGTCCCGGCGGCGATGTTGAGCCGGAAGCCCCGCGCCGCGGCGCGATCGAACGCGAGCGCGGCGTTGGTCTCCGCGAAGTGATAGTGCGACCCGACCTGGATCGGACGATCGCCCGTGTTCGCGACCTCGAGGGTCAACGTGGCGCGCCCGGCATTGAGCTCGAGCTCGCCCTCGCGAGAAATGAGTTCGCCCGGAATCATGGGATCGGGTGGTGGACGGTGACGAGCTTGGTGCCGTCGGGGAAGGTGGCCTCGACCTGGATCTCGGGGATCATCTCGGCGACCCCGTCCATCACCTGGGCGCGGGACAGCAGCGTCGTGCCGTGGCTCATGAGCTCGGCGACGCTGCGCCCGTCGCGTGCCCCCTCCATGATGGCCGCACAGAGGTAGGCTACGGCCTCCGGGTAGTTGAGCTTCAGGCCGCGGGCCATCCTGCGCTCGGCGAGGAGCGCCGCGGTGAAGATCAACAGCTTGTCCTTCTCCCGCGGGGTGAGTTCCACGTCGGCGGCTCGCTGGCGGTGTACGGGCGGGGGAGAACGTCAAGTCGCCCAGATGCGGGGCGAAACGGCGCTGCGCCCGACGAGGCGAGGACGCAGCACCTGCCAAAGCGAAGCAAAATACATGCGCGCTTCCCATGCGGATCGCCCACGGTAGCGCGCGAGCAGCAACCCGGGCAATCGGGTCACGGCGCCTTCGCCCGCGGGTGGCGCGTGCGCGCGACACGCTGCCAGCGCTTCGCCGGAGAGCGCGTCGGCAGCGACGAACATCGCACCGAATACGGGCGCCGCACCGAGCACCGCACCGGACTGGAGCGCCGGCGACCCGCCGTCGATCAGTGCGCGCTCGCAAAAGACGAGCCGGGCGTCGCGCGCGACCTCGAGCGTCTGCCGCAACCGGCCTGCCGTGAAGCGCTCGCCCGCCGCGCCGCGCCCCAGGGAGACGATGTCCCAGCCGAGGAACACGGCGTCGCCCTCGAGGTCGATGCGCGTCGCGACGCTGGCCCGTGCCCGGTCGAAGAGAATCGCTTCCTGCGGCAGCCACTCGACCACGGCGCCGGGAAAGGCGCGGACTCGCACCTTCGATTCCGCGTACGCGCCCGTGCTGCGATACCACTTGGCGGCCCCCGGCGTGGTCAACTGCACCTGCGCACCCGGCCCCGCTTCGACGGCGATGTCGAGCACGTCGCCGCCGGCGATGCCGCCGGGGGGGTGAACGATGATCGCCTGGCAAACCTCGGGGCCCTCGGGGTACAGCGCCTTGAGGACGCGCAGCGGCCCATGGTGGCTGCGGCGCACCAGCACGGTTCCCCGCCGTTCGCGCTCGAACCGTAGCGCCAGCTGCGCGAGCCACCCCTTGGCGCGCGTGACTTCGGCTTCCTCGACGGTGGTGACGAACGCCGACATGGGGCGAGTGTAGCGCACCCTGCCCCTCGCCCCCCAAGCGCACGCTCGCGAGCGAGGGACGGCGCGACCATCGCGCCATCGAGCGTCGCTCCCTGCGAGCGAGCGCCCGGGAATCACGGTACGCACCCTACCGAGAGCCCGGTGTCTGGATCGCGCTCGTACTGCGAAGACTTTGCGTCCGGTTGAGCGCTGGGTTCGGCGTCATGATGTTAGCGAGCGACGGCCGCCTCGGCGATGCCAGACAGCGCCTTACGATACGTGGAAATATGAGATCGCGCCCTGCCGGGCGCACCAAAGATCCCGCCCCCGCGGCGGCGGGGGCGCAATGAACGGCGGTGCGTCACCTCCCCGGACGCGGAGGTGAGCGCAGGACGGTTGGCCGCTACGGCGTTGGCGGCACCGCCTTCTGCCAGGTCGAGTCCGGGTTGAACGTCGTGATCGCCGCCGCGGCCGCGGCCGTATTCGGCCCGAGATCCTTCTCGTAGACGACGCCGTCCTGGTTGACGACGAACGTCATCACGCCGGTGTCGTCGTACTTCGCCGGCCAGGCGATCAACGCGAAGCCCTCGGTCATGCGGCCGTTCTTGACGTAGCGCTTCGCGCCGCCGGGAGCCGCCGCACCCTGCGCGGTCAGGATGCGGTAGGCGTATCCGTGGTACGGCTGGCCCGGCCGCGCATCGGCGAACGCCGGCCCGAGCGGGCTTTCCGGCTCGCCGGGCAGCGACGCCCAGTACAGGCCGTCGCGCTTGCCGCGCGAGGACAAACCCTTCATCGCGAACGACTTGACGCCGTCGCCATCCCAGTCGCGCATCGCGTACTCGCGCTGCGCGTCGACGTAGGCAAGCGCCACCTGCATCGCCGCGAGCTCGTTGCGGCCGATGCGACGGATGCGCATCTCCTCGGCACCAGCGCGCGGGTCGAAGCTCCAGCCGGCGCCGGTCTTCACGAGCGGCACCGGGAAGGTCCAACCGAACTTGCCCACTTCCAACGCCGCCTTGTCGCCGCTCGTTACCACCCGGTGGCCGCGCGCCCACGCGGCGAGGAAGTTGGTGCGGTCCTCCGCCGTCGTGTTGTCCGTCGGGATGTAGCGCTTGAAGTCGGCACCGAGCACCGTCCTCACCGCATCGGGGTCGTGGCGCGCGATGCCGTCGATCAGCGCTTCGGCGGCTGCCTCGGGCGTTGGAAAGGCCTTTTGGGCATGTACTGGCGCGGCCAGCCCGACAGTCCCGGCGAACAGCGCCGCACCGAGGCCTGCGGACAGCGGGCGCAGATTCTTCGTCTTGGTGTTCATGCTCTTGCGCTCCCCTTATCGCCCGCGACCGCCGCCGCCACCGCCACCGCCACCGCCGCGCGCCGCCGCCGCCGCCACCACCACCTGCCCGCGCTCCGCCTCCGCCCCCGCCATAGCTGGAGGCGCGCGCACCGCCACCGCCGCCCCCGTAGGACGCGCGCTGCGCAGATGCACTGCTCGACGCGCCCCGGGTCTGCTGCGCTTGCGCCCGCGAGCTGTCGGCGCCGCGCATCGCGTTGTCGCGCGAGGCCGACTGTGCCCGCTGCTGGGCCGCACTGCGGTCAGCGCTTTGGGCCCGTTGCTGTGCTGCACTCCGGTCGACGTTCTGCGCCCGCTGCTGCGCCGTCGCGCGATCCACCTGGCTGCGATCGACGCTCTGCGCCCGCTCACGCGCCGAGCCCGAGCCCGGATCCACGCCACGTTGCTGCATGGTCTGCTGCGCGCGTTCGCGGCTCGCGTCGCGGCTTGCTCCGCCTTCCTTGCCGCGATACTGCTGGCGATCGGTCGATGCCGCCCTGTTCTGCAGGTTCTGGCGTTGCCCCTCGCCGCCCCGGTATGCGGTCTGCCGGTGATTCGTGTTGTGACTCCAGTTCGCCCGGTTGCCACCGCCTTCGATGCGCCTGTTGGCATTGATGTTGTTGTAGCGGTTGACGTTGATGTTGACGTCACCGCGACCCCAGTTGCAGCCGCCCCAGAGCGCGTTGCCGATGGCAAACCCGGCGCCCCATGCGATCCCCCTTGCGAGGGCGCCACCGACCGGCGACCACCAGTATCCGGGCGGCGGCGGATAGTAGTACGGCGGATACGAGGGGTACCACCACGGCCCGTACACGACCGACGGGTTGTACTGGGGAACGTAGACCACCTGAGGCTGCGCCGGCTCGATGATGATCGTCTGGGTCACCGGCGGCGCCTGCACAACGGTGGTTGTCGCCGGCGCGGATGCGGCCTGCTGCAGCGGAGGCGTCGGATCGACCGTAACCTTGATCTGCTCGTTGGACTGGAGGTTGCCGGCCTTCTGCGCGGCGGCGCGCAGCCGCTGTACCGAGTTCATCACGTCCTCGGGCTGCGCGAGAAACGCGTCACCGAGGTTCTTCACGTAGTCGGGCTTCTCCCCGAGCGTGACCACCACCTCGGGGAACGCGACGAGCGAGGCGACCGACGGCTCCCAGTCCTTGCTCTCGACCATCGTCACGGCCTGGTCGCCCTTGGCGTCGGGATTGGCCTTCGACCACGCGGCCGCCTGCTGGAACTCGTCGGGATAGGTCGAGGCCATCAGCACCTGCGACAGCAGCGCGTCCGGATAGAGCGCGATCTGCGCGAGCATCTGGTCGAGCTGCTCGTTGGTGAAGGGCTTGTCGGCGCTCTGGGCGGAAGCCGATAGCGGCAGCGCCAGGGCGATTGCGACCAGGAGGCGTCGCAGCGATTGCATGAATGAGGTATGCACGAGTCCCCCGCAGGTCGAAGCCATCTGGTACGGTCTTGCGCGTGGTCGCGGGCCTGTCGCCCCCGCTGTTATCGGGCCAGGGCGCGCACACGGCCGCCACCGACGCGTCGATTCTGCCGCCCGACGCTCGCGCTGTCCACTGCGCGATGGCGATGGTGTTGATCCAACGCAACGATGGCGAGCCCCGGGAGGCGGCGCCTCGTTGGAGCCGTGCCGCGAGAGCGATCGCCTCGCGGATGCCCTTGAACCGGGACGACGTGTCGTCGTGGCCGCCGCAGAGCAGGACGATCAGCGCGTCGCCGCGGTCGATTGTGCGAAGGGCGTGGGGAAATCGCGGTTGTTTTCGACGCAAAGACGCACAGTGCGCAAAGGACGCAGAGAAGAACCGAGAGAGATCTCTGCGTTTTTTCGATCGAGACCCGGCAGGCGGACCTTTATACGCACTCCAACCCGCGGAACTTCGTTCGCGGGCGCCGGGTCAGAGCGTAGTCGCGGCTGCGGGCGCCTCTGACTGCGGGGGCTTGAGAGCCCTCTCGGCCATTTCGGAGCCGCGCTGATGCGGGTATTCTTCCGTTCCTGACGCGAGGGGCGCCTTGAGTTCTCCAACATGCTCGGAGGTGCGGCGGCGCGCGCCGCGGTTGCTCGCCGTGTACGCGCTGCTGTGGTGGGTCTTGACCTACGACGGTCCGGCCCCGTGGACGGTTGGGGTACCTACCGTCATCGCCGCCACGGCCGTCGGCTTGATGCTGCCCGCGCCGTCGTATCGCATCAGCTTGCGCGGCGGGCTAGGCTTCGGCCTGCTATTCCTGCGCGAGTCGGTGCGCGGCGGAATCGACGTGAGCGGCCGCGTGCTGCGAGCGAACATGCCGCTCGATCCGGCGCTGCTGCGCTACCCGCTGACATTGCCGATGCAAGGACCGTCGCGGGTTTTCTTCGCCAATACCTTGAGTCTGCTGCCGGGAACGCTGAGCGCGGCGATCGACGGCGATGTGCTGGTCGTGCATGCGCTGGAGGGGGGGGCGTCGACAGGTCAGGACCTGGCGCGGCTCGAAGCCAAGGTCGCGGCGCTGTTCGCGCTGCCTGATGCGAGGCAGGCGTGATGAGCGAAGTCGCGGTGATCGTCGCGATTGTTGTTCTGGCAAGCGTCAGCCTCGGGCTGGTGCGCGTGCTGCGCGGACCGAGCGCCTTCGACGGCATGCTCGCCGGGCAACTGATCGGCACCGGTGCCGTGGCGATCGTCGCGCTCTTGGCCTTCGCGCTGGACGCCCCGCTCCTGCTCGATGCGGCGCTGGTGCTGGCGCTGCTCGCCGCGGTCGCGAGCGTGGCCTTCGTGCGCCGTGGCGCGGCTCGCGATGACACTTAGCGACTGGGCCAGCGTTGCGCTCCTCGCTGCGGGCGCGTTCTTCTTCGTCGCCGGCACGATCGGCCTGCTGCGGTTGCCCGATGTGTTCACCCGGCTGCACGCGCTGACCAAGGCGGACAACCTCGGGCTTGGCCTCATCCTCCTCGGGCTCGCGCTCCAGGCCGAGTCGTGGGGCGAGCTCGCGCGCCTCGGCCTCATCTGGGCGCTCGCCGTGTTCGCCAGCGCGAGCGCGTGCCATCTGGTCGCGCGGCGGGCGCTCGAATCGGGCGCCCAGCCCTGGAGCAAGCGCGATGCCGACTAGCTTGCCAGCTTTCGACGCGCTGCTCGCGCTGCTCCTGGTCTGGCTCGCCGGGCGGTTGCTCGTCACCCGCGATTTGTTCAAGGCGGTCGTGCTGTTCATGGTATTCGGCCTGATGCTGGCGCTCGCCTGGGTGCGGCTCGCGGCGCCCGACGTCGCGCTCGCCGAAGCGGCCATCGGCGCCGGACTGACGGGCGCGCTGCTGCTCGATACCGTGTTTCGGCTGCGCGGCGAGGCGGAGCCGCCACTGCCGCGCCCGAGCGCCGGGCTCATCGCCTGCGCCATGCTGGCGGCGGCGCTCGGCGCGATGCTCGTCTGGTCGATGCTCGCGCTCCCCGACGACTGGTTCGGGCTTACGCGCGAGGTCGCCGCGGCCATGCCCGACAGCGGTGTCACCAACCCCGTGACCGCGGCGCTGCTGAACTTCCGCGGCTACGATACGTTGCTCGAGATCGCGGTGCTGCTGCTCGCCGTGCTGGGTGTGTGGACCCTGAACGCGGAACCGCCCCCCGCCGTGCCGGCAGCAGGTCCGGTGCTCGAGGCGCTGTTGCGCATCCTGCTGCCGCTGCTGGTCGTGGCCGCCGGCTACCTGCTGTGGGCCGGCGCGCATGCACCGGGCGGGGCTTTCCAGGGCGCCGCGCTGCTCGCCGCCGGCGGTGTGCTGCTGCATCTCGCGCGACCCTTCAGCTTTGGCACCGGTTGGCCGGTACGCCTGGCGCTGACCGCCGGATTCGCGGTCTTCCTCATCGTCGCGCTGCTGTTGGTGCTCGTCGGCGGAGGTTTCCTGGCGTACCCGCCGAAACACGCCGGGACTTGGATCCTGGCGATCGAGGCGGCGGCGATGCTGTCGATCGCGCTGATCCTGGTGGCGCTGTTCGTCGGCTCCGCGCGGCACACGGATCGCGGCCGCGCCGACGCAGGCGCGCACGATCCGCCCGCATGAGCACCGTCCTCATCTACTCCTTTGCGGGCATCGCCTTGGTGTGCATCGGGCTGCTCGGGCTGCTCGCCTCAAGCCACGTGCTGCGCAAGATCCTGGCGGTCAACGTGATGGGCAGCGGCGTGTTCATGATGCTGATCGCGCTCGCCGCGCGCGCCCAGCCGCCGGACCCGGTTCCCCATGCCATGGTGCTGACCGGCATCGTCGTCGCGGTGAGCGCGAGCGCGCTCGCGCTCGCGCTGCTGCGGCGCATGCGCCGCGAGGAGGGCAGCGCGCTGCTGCCCGAGGATCGCCGCGAGTGAGCGTCGATCCCGAAGTCTGGATGGTCGCGGCGCTCGCCGCGCCGCTCGCCGCGGCGGCGCTGGCGCTCGTCGCCGGCCGCCGCGGCGCCGCCTGCATCGGTGTGCTCGGCAGCGGCGCGGCCGCGCTCGCCGTCGCCGTGCTGGTCGCCGCGCTCGCCGAGCATGGTCCGCTGCGCTACGCGGTCGGTGGCTGGGGCGCGCCGCTCGGGATCGACCTCTATGCCGACGGCCTGACCGCGGCGATGCTGGCGATGAACGCGCTGGTCGGGCTCGCGGTCAGCGTCTATGCGCTTGGCTACTTCGACCGTGCGCTGCGCGGCGAGAAGCCGCGCGACTGGCTGTTCTGGCCGGCCTGGCTGATGCTCTGGGGCGGCCTGAACGCGCTCTACCTCTCGGGCGACCTGTTCAACCTCTACGTCACCCTCGAGCTCGTCGGCATGGCCTCGGTGGCGCTGGTGGCGCTCGCCGGCGGAGCAGCGGTGGCGGCGGCGCTGCGCTACCTGCTGCTCGCGCTCGCCGGCTCGCTGCTCTACATCGTCGGCGTCGAGCTGCTCTACGCGAGCCACGGCAGCCTCGATCTGCGCGCGCTCGCCGAGGCGATCGAGCCGGGCGCGGCGACCTGGACCGCGGCCGCATTGATGACGGCGGGCTTGCTGGTCAAGACCGCACTGTTCCCGCTGCATTTCTGGCTGCCGCCGGCACACTCGGCGGCGCCGGCGCCGGTTTCGGCGGCGCTCTCCGCGCTGGTGGTGAAGGCCGGCTTCTATCTGCTGCTGCGCCTGTGGGTGGATCTGTTCGGGCCGGTGACCGCCACGCACGCGCTCCAGTTCCTCGGCGCGCTCGGAGCCGCGGCGGTGCTCTGGGGCTCGTTGCAAGCCCTGCGCCAGGAGCGCGTCAAGCTCATGGTCGCCTATTCGACGGTGGCGCAGATCGGCTACCTGTTCATCCTCTTTCCGCTCGCGCGGGCGCCTGGTGCGACGGCGGGCGCGATCACGCTCGCGGTTGCCCATGCGCTGGCCAAGGCTGCACTGTTCATGGGGGCGGGCTCGCTCATTGTCGCTTTCGGTCATGACCGCATTCGCGACCTCGGCGGCTTCGGCGCGCGCTTGCCGCTCACCGTGCTGGCGCTCGGGCTCGCCAGCGTGAGCCTGATCGGACTGCCGCCTTCCGGCGGCTTCATCGGCAAGTGGATGCTGATCGAGGCAGCGCTCGCGAGCGGGGCGTGGTGGTGGGCGCTGCCGGTCGCCGGCGGCGGCCTGCTCGCCGCCGCCTATCTGTTCCGTCTGCTCGCCCAGGCGTTCCTCGATCCCGCCATCGGCGCCGCGCCCGGGGCGGTGCCGCGCACGATGCAGTGGACCGCGCTGGCGCTGGCTTTCGCCGCGCTGGCGCTCGGCTTCAATGCGCAGGCGGTCGTGGAACTGCTCGAGGTCGGAGCGGGGCAGCCGGCATGACGGAAGCGCTCCTGGCGTCGAACTGGGGCGTCTGGGTTCCCGTCGCCACGCTCGCCAGCTCGTTGCTGCCGGGGCTGGTGATCTTCTGCCTGCCGGAGCGCAGCGTGCGCCTGCGCACCTTCCTCAACCTCTGCGGCGCGTTCGCCAAGCTCGCGCTGGTGGGCGTCATGCTCTGGGGCATCTATCGGGGCTACGCGTTCGAGGCGCGGCTCACGTTGCTGCCGGGGCTGGACGTCGCGCTCCAGGCGGATTTGCTGGCCCTGCTGTTCGTCATGCTCTCGGCAATCCTGTGGACACTGACGACCGTCTATGCGATTGGATACTTGGAGGGATCGCCGCACCGCAGTCGTTTCTTCGGCTTCTTCAGCCTATGCGTCTCGGCGACCACCGGCGTCGCGCTGGCCGGCAATCTCTTCACCCTGCTCGTGTTCTTCGAGATGCTGACGCTCGCCACCTACCCGCTCGTCATCCACCGGGGCACGCCCAGGGCGCTCGCGGCGGGGCGCACCTATCTCTTCTACACGCTCTCCGCGGGTGTGCTGCTGCTGGTCGCGGTCGCCTGGGCACAGGTCATGGCCGGTCCGCGGGATTTCGTCGCCGGCGGCTTCATGCGCCATCTCGACGCGAGCCATCGCACCGCGTTGATCATCCTGTTCACCTGCCTGATCGCCGGGTTCGGCGTGAAGGCGGCGCTGTTTCCGCTGCACGGCTGGCTACCGCTTGCGATGGTCGCCCCGGCGCCGGTCTCGGCGCTGCTGCATGCGGTTGCGGTGGTGAAGGCCGGTGCCTTCAGCATCGTGCGCGTGGTCTACGAAGTCTTTGGAGTCGAATTCGCCGCGAGCCTCGGCGTGCTGACGCCGCTCGCCGCCGTCGCCGCGTTCACCATCCTCTATGGCTCGGTGCGGGCGCTGGCGCAGGACGAACTCAAGAAGCGGCTCGCCTACTCCACCGTCAGCCAGGTCTCCTACATCGTCCTCGGCGCCGCGGTGCTGGGGCCGCTGTCGACCGTCGGCGGGCTCGTGCACCTGGTGCATCAGGGGCTGATGAAGATCACGCTGTTCTTCAGCGCAGGCAACATCGCCGAAACCCTCGGCGTGCATCATGTCAGCGAGATGGACGGGATCGGGCGGCGCATGCCCTGGACCATGTCGGCATTCACGATCGGCGCGCTGGGCATGATCGGCGTGCCCCCGGTGGCGGGCTTCGTCTCCAAGCTCTATCTCGGCATGGGCGCGGCCGAGTCCGGACAATGGTGGGTCATCGGCGTGCTCGCGGCCTCCAGCCTGCTCAACGCCGCGTACTTCCTGCCCGTACTGTACCGCGCGTGGTTCCGCCCCCAGACGAGTCCCTGGCCCGAAGATGCGCGCCCGGGGCGGGAGGCGCCGCTCGCGCTGCTCGCACCGGCCGTGCTCACCGCGTTGTTCGCGCTCGGCGTCGGCGTACTCGCCTCGGCGCCGTTCAGCCCGCTCGAATGGGTCCGCCTTATCGCGGAGCGGGAGTTCGGCTATGACTGAGACGACGGGGCTCGCGCTCGTCTATCTCGGCCCGGCGCTGGCGCCGCTCGCACTTGCCGCTGCCCTCGCGCTGCCCGCGCCGCGGCGCGTGGCGCTGGGGCTGGTGCCGCTGGCCGCCGTGCCGGCGCTGATCGCCGCGCTCGCCGCTCCGCTCGGGCGGGTCGATCTGCCCTGGCTGCTGCTCGGCGCGCGCTTCGGCCTCGACGAGACCGGGCGGCTGTTCCTGTTCTTCACCTCGGCGCTGTGGCTCGCGGGTGGCCTGTACGCCGCCGGCTACCTGCGCGACGACAAGCACCGCGCCGGCTTCGGTGCCTTCTACCTGGCCGCAATGGCGGGCAATATCGGGCTCATCCTGGCGCAGGACATGGCGAGCTTCTACGTCTTCTTCGCGCTCATGAGCTTTGCCTCCTACGGCTTGGTGGTACACAACCGCGATGCCGCCGCCCTTCATGCGGGGCGCGTCTACGTTGCGCTGGTGGTGGCGGGCGAGCTGGCGCTGTTCGCGGCCGTGGTCATGATCGCGGATGCCGCGCAGAGCCTTTACTTCGAGGATGCCGGCGCGGCCTTGTTCGACGCCACCCATCGCGATGTGATCGTGGCCCTGGTGCTCGTCGGCTTCGGCATCAAGGCGGGGATGATCCCGCTGCATGTCTGGCTGCCGCTCGCGCATCCGGCCGCGCCCACGCCCGCCAGCGCGGTGCTCTCCGGCGCCATGATCAAGGCCGGGCTGCTCGGCTGGCTGCGCTTCCTGCCGCTCGGCGCCGCGCTGCCCGGCTGGGGCGAGACTCTCGTCGTGCTCGGCGTGCTCGCTGCCTTCCTCGGCGCGTTGGCCGGCGCGGTGCAGTCCAACCCCAAGGCGGCGCTCGCTTATTCGAGCATCAGCCAGATGGGCTTCATCACGGTCGCGGTGGGGGTCGGGCTGGCGCATCCAGCGCTGGCACCCGTGGCGGTGCTCGCCGCGCTCTGGTATGCCTTCCACCATGGCTTCGCCAAGGCCGCGCTGTTCCTCGGCGTGGGAATGCGCGGTGCGGGCGGCACCGCCGCGCGCGCGCTGGTCGCGTGCGGACTCGCGCTGCCGGCGCTGGCGCTGGCGGGATTCCCGTTGACCAGCGGCGCCAGCGCCAAGACGGAGCTGAAGGCGCTGGTGGATCTTGCCGGCGCCTGGCCTTGCCTGCCGTCCCTGCTCTCGCTGGCTGCAGCGGGGACGACGCTGGTCATGGCGCGGGTGCTGTTCCTGACTTGGCCGCGCGGCGCCGACGTGCATCCGGATGCGCCGCATCGCGCCATGTGGGCTGGCTGGGCCGTGCTGGTGGCGGCCAGCGCCGGCGCGTACTGGCTGCCGGGGCGGGTGCCGGCGGGCGCCGAAGCCGCGGCGGACTGGCTTGGCGCGCTGTGGCCGATCGCACTGGGCGCGGCGCTGGCGGCGGGCGCTTGGGCGTTGCGCCGGCACGCACCGAACGTCACGTTGCCGCCGGGCGACCTGCTGCTGCCGCTCGCGTTCCTGGCATTCGGCGCTTGGCGCCGCATGCGCGACTGCGCGCCACGTGCAGTGGTCGCACCCGCCGAAGCCGGCGGCCGAGTGGCGCGCCTGGGCGCGCTCGGCGCGCGGCTCGAAGCCGCGCTGGCGCGCTCGGCGGTCGCCGGGCCCGTGCTGCTGGCCTGTGCAGCGCTCATCCTTGGTTTCGCCGCGGCATGAGCCTGAACCTCGACCCTTCCTGGCCCGGGGCCCGCGAGCGGGCCGATCCCGCGAGAGCGCCCGTCCCGGTCCCGGCGACACCGGCGCCGCGCCTCACCCGGACGCAACCCACGCCCGGGAAGCCTTCCAGGCTCACTCGCTGAACGCGCGCATCTCCGTCGAGACCTCGCCAGGGGCGACGACGGTGATGCCCGACGGCGTCACGTGGTGGCGCCGGCCGTCGAGCTCGCGGTCGAACCCGATCCTGGTGCCGGCGTCGATCACGTTGTAGCCGCCGACGATCGCGCGACGCAGCCTGACGCCGCGCTTGATGTGGCAGTGATCCTGGATGATGCAGTCCTCGATCTCGACGTCCTCGTCGATCGTGACCTCGCGCCGGATGATCGTATTGGTGATCGACGCCTGGCGCACCACCGATCCGGCGGCGACGACACTGCACTTCAGGCGTGCGTCGAGCATCCGCGCGACCGGCCCCTGGTAGTTGCTGGAGAAGATCCGCCACGCGGGGTTGAAGACGTCGAAGCGTGGCTCGGCACCGAGCAGGTCCTGGTGGGCCTGGAAATAGGCGTCGAGCGTGCCGACGTCGCGCCAGTACGCATGCTCCTCGTAGGGCTTGGTTCCGGGCACCCTGTTGGTGGCGAAGTCGTAGGCGTAGAGCCGACGCGTTTCCTTGAGCGTTGGCAGCACGTGCTTGCCGAAGTCGTGCTCGCCGCGCAAGCTCGCCGCCTTCAGCGCATCGACCATCACGTCGGTGTTGAAGAGGTAGTTGCCCATCGACGCGTAGGCCCGTGTCGGATCGGACGGCATCGGCGTCGGGTTCTGCGGCTTCTCCTCGAACTCCAGCACGCGCCCGGAGCGGTCGGCGACGATGCAGCCGAACGACGACGCGTCGGCGAGCGGCACCGGTAGCGCGGCGACGGTAACGTCGGCCTCGCGCTCGCGATGGAAGTCGACCATTTGCTGCAGGTCCATCCTGTAAACGTGGTCGGCGCCGAACACCAGCACCAGATCGGGACTGTGCAGGCGGATGAGGTCGATGTTCTGATAGACCGAATCGGCGGTGCCCTGGAACCAGTCGCCGCCGCGCATCATCTGCGGGGGCACGACGGTGACGAACTCGTCGTTGCGCATCGGCGAGACGACCCAGGCCTTACGCACGTGCTCGATCAGCGACTGCGACTTGTACTGGACAAGCAGGTAGATCGCCTTGACGCCCGAGTTGAGCAGGTTGCTCAACACGAAGTCGACGATGCGGAAGCGACTGCCGAACGGCAGCGACGGCTTGGAGTTATGCGAGGTGAGCGGGCTCAGTCGCGAACCCTCTCCTCCGGCCATCACGAAGGCAAGTACTCGTGGTTGTTTCATCGCAGGGCGTCCATGGCCTCGGTTGCGGAAACCGCGCGTCGCGGGTGCGGTGAGCGTAGCGTACCGCGGCTTTCTCGCCACGCTGCTCCCTCCGACCGGCTCCCGCGACGTCGTGGGCATCCCACCCGGCGCTCCCGTGCGAACGACCCCGCCGCATCGCGGTGCAAACCTGCCGGCCCGGAACGCCGACGTCGCGCGCGGTCCGTCGCGCGCCGCCTCGTGAAACGCGCGCCGGAGTGGATGTACCCACATTGTCGGCGACATCGGGCCCGGAACTCAATGCTTTTCGGAGTGCCGCACTTCGCCGGGTGCGCACCGCCCGCCGCGGGAGTGCTGCGGGAAACGTGCGCGCGCGCTGCGCGCGGGAACTCCTCGCCCGCGAGACTCTCTATGGAAAGATGACGCGGGCGCGGACCGGCGATTTGCGCCGCGCGACTCCCATGGCTTGACCCTCTCAATGCGTTCACTCGAGGATACGGTCTGGTCAGTCGGGCCAGGCACTTCTCGGCCGGTGCGCTGATTCGCCGCCACCCAAGCCATCGCGAGGGAACCAACCATGTGGCAAGGACGAGAGGCGAGCGGGCTCGCCTGGATCGCCGTGCTGGCCCTGACGGCTGGCTGTACGGGGGGGCGACCGCCCTCGAGCCTGGGGCCGACCGAAGGCCGGCTGGCACCGTGTCCCGATTCCCCGAATTGCGTCTCCTCCGAGGCGACGAACGAGCAGCGGGTAGAGCCACTACGCTACGACGGCGACGCCAGACGGGCGCGCGCCCGGTTGCTGGAGGTGCTCAACGGCATGGAACGCATGCGCGCTGTCGAGTCCACTGATGACTGTCTGCGAGTCGAATTCCGTTCGGCGGTGTTCGGTTTCGTGGACGATGTGGAGTTCTGTTTCAGCGCGCCGGGAACCATCCAGGTTCGTTCCGCCTCGCGAACCGGCTATTACGATTTCGGCGTCAACCGCGAGCGCGTGGAAACGCTCCGCGCCCGGTTCGCCGCGACCTCGAACGGCTGGGGGTCGACCGCGAGGTGAAACAATCGTCAAACTCAGTGTCTTGGGGACCGACCATGCCGACTTCCTCCGACCAGCCGCTGCGCGACCGCGTCAAGCTGCTGGGCCAGCTGCTGGGCGATACGCTGCGCGACCGCGAAGGCCGCCACGTGCTGGACGCCGTCGAGACCCTGCGCCAAGGATTCATCGAGCTGCGCGGTCGGTCCGAGCCCGCTCCCGAAACGCGCGAGCGGCTGCTGACCTTCATCGCCGCCCTCGATCCGGACTTGGTGAACCACGCGGTGCGGGCCTTCAGCACCTATTTCAATCTGGCCAACATCGCCGAAGAGCATTTTCAGCATCAGTTGCGCCGGGAGCAGGTCCGGCGCGGCAGACCGCTGTGGCGGGGGTCCTTCGACGAGACCTTGCGTGCGCTGCGCGCCGCCGGCATCGATGCTGCCCGGTTGCAGGTCCTGTTGGATCAGCTCTGCTTCATACCCGTGTTTACCGCCCATCCCACCGAAGCCAAGCGCCGGGTGCTGCTGGGCGCGCAGCGGCGGGTGTTCGTGACCAACGGGCAGCTCGACAATCCCGCGCTGAACTCGTACCAGCGGGCGGAAGTGGAGGAATCGTTGCGCAGTCAGATCCAGATCCTCTGGAAGACCGACGAGGTACGCAGCGAAAAACCTCAGGTGCGCGACGAGATCAAGAACGGCCTGTACTACTTTCGCGAGTCCATCTTCCAGGCGCTCCCGGCACTCTACCGCAACCTCGAACGGGCGCTGGAGACCGTCTATGGCGACGAGGGTGACAAGACCGCGGTAAAGGTGCCGTGCCTGCTGCGATTCGGCTCGTGGATCGGTGGCGATCGCGACGGCAATCCGTTCGTCACGCCCGAAACCACCGTGCTGGCGCTGCGCCTTCAAAGCCAGGAGATTCTGCGCGAATACCTGCGGCGCGTTGACGAGCTGCACCGGCATCTCACCTATTCCAGTTCGCTGGTCACGCCGTCGCCGCGGTTCGGCGCCAGCCTGGAGGCGGACGTCCGACAGATGAGCGACTTGTTTCGCGACGCTCCCCGGCAATATGCCCAGGAGCCCTATCGCCGCAAATGCTTTCTGGTGTATCACCGGTTGCAGCACAACCTCGAACGGGTACGGGCGCGCACGGAAGGACGTACGGACGCGATTCCCGCACCCTTCTGGGGTTATGCATCGGATCAGGAGTTCCGCGATGATCTGTACCTGATTCGCGATTCGCTGATCGCCCACGGTGACCGTCCGGTCGCCGACGGCGAGCTCAAGGATCTCATCCGGCTGGCGGAAACGTTCGGATTCCATCTGACCGCCCTCGACGTGCGGCAGGAATCGGGCCGGCACACGGCGGCGGTCGCCGAAGTCTTCGCCATGGCGCCGAACCTGCCCAGTTACGCCGCCTTGTCGGAGCAGGAGCGGCTGGCCGTGCTCGGTGGACTGCTGGCCAAGCCCGGCACGCCGCTGCTGTACTGCGATTCGTTGAGTCCCGCCACCCGCGAGACTCTGGAGGTGTTTCAGGTCATGGCGCGGATGCGGGAGGAGATCGGTCCGCGCGCCTTCGACAATTACGTCATCTCCATGACCCACGAAGCCAGTCACGTCATGGAGGTGCTGTTCCTGGCCAGCCTCGCCGGGCTGGCGGGCTGCCGCGCCGACGGCAGCTGGCATTGCGAGCTCCGCGTCGCGCCGTTGTTCGAGACCATCGCCGACCTCGACCGGGTCGACGTGCTGCTGACTCGGTTGCTGGATCAGCCCACCTACCGGGAACTGCTGACGGCGGCTGGCGGCGTGCAGGACGTGATGGTGGGCTACTCGGATTCCTGCAAGGACGGCGGCATCCTCGCCGCCAGCTGGGGCCTGTACCGGGCCCAGCAACGGGCGGTCGCGCTGACGGCGGCGCGCGGTTTTGGCTGCCGCCTGTTTCATGGGCGCGGCGGCACCGTCGGCCGCGGCGGCGGCCCGGTCCACGATGCCATCCTCGCCCAGCCGCCGGGCACGGTGCGGGGCCAGATCAAGATCACCGAACAGGGCGAGGTGCTGTCGTTCAAGTACCAGAATCTCGAAACCGCCATCTACGAACTGACGCTGGGCATTACCGGGCTGATGAAGGCCGCCCGCCCTTTGGTGCAGGAGGTTCCGGCCGACCCGCCCGCAGCAGCGGCAGTCATGACCGAACTGAGCCGGCGCGGGGAAGAAGCCTACCGGGAATTGACCGAGCGGACGCCGGGCTTCATGGATTACTTCTACGAGGCGACCCCGCTTGCCGAAATCGCCCTGCTCAATCTCGGTTCGCGTCCCTCGCATCGCGCCAAGGGTGACCGATCCAAGTACTCCGTGCGGGCCATTCCCTGGATGTTCGGCTGGGGCCTTTCGCGGCACACCCTGCCCGGCTGGTACGGCATCGGCACCGCGCTGGCCGCGTGGCGCGGCGACGATCCCGACAGGCTGGCCGTGCTGCAAGAGCTCTATCGGAATTGGCCCTTCTTCCGCGCCCTGCTCGACAACAGCCAGATGTCGCTGAGCAAGGTGGATGTGGAGATCGCGCGCGAATACGCCCGGCTGTGCGCAAACGCGGACACCGAAACCCGCATCTACGAGCGGTTTCGAGACGAATACGAGCGCACGTGCCGGGAGATCCTGGCCGTGGCAAAGATATCCACGCTGCTGGAGGAGGACCCGACCCTCGCCCAATCGCTCAAGCGGCGCAATCCGTATCTGGACCCGCTCAACCACATTCAGTCGATTCTGCTGCCACGTTACCGCCAAGCGGCGCGCGAACACGGTGCGGATTCGGTCGAGGCGCAAACGTGGCTGCGGCCCTTGCTACGCTCCATCAACGCCCTGGCGGCCGGAATGCGGAACACAGGTTAGGGCGCGCAAGACCCCGACGTTTCCCGCCGCTGGCAGCCGCCGGCGGTCGCACCTGCGCCGCTGATGGCGAGCGACCGCGTCCTGATCGTCCTGACCAACACGGCGAAGGTCCCGGGAACCGATCGCGCGACGGGCGTGAGGGCCTGAGAATACACCGATCCGTTCAAGGTGTTCACGGACGCCGGCTTCGAGGTCCATGTGGCTTCGCCGTCGGGAGGCGTCGCACCCGCTCTGCGAGGCGTGCGCGGCTGCGGCACCCCGCGGCTGCGGCACCCTATTCTTCGCCTGATGTTATTCTCCGGCCCGAGCGTGCGTAGCCGGTGGGGTGAATGACTGGTGCGCCGCGATCCGTAACGTCGTCGATCCCGGCTCGATCGCGCGGACCGCGGTCCTGACCGCCGAGCGTCAGCCTGTCATTGTTCGTTCATGCGGGTTGTGCCAGACGTCTGGTATTCTGGCATCGCGATGTCGATGTTCCTGGTGCGCGTCGTGCCAGACGCCTATTCTGGGGGGAACCGAAATGCTGAAATGCCTTGGGACTGCTGCGGTCGGCATGGTCGCCATCACGCATGCGTTCGCAGCCGGTGCACAGATCGTTCTGTTCGAACACGACAACTTCAACGGGCGGAGCTATCGCGCCTCCTACAGCGTGCCTAACCTGAATGACGGCGGGTTCAACGACAAGGCGTCTTCAGTCACCGTGCGAGGTGGCCGGTGGCAGCTGTGCGACGACGCGTACTTCCGCGGCGGCTGCGTGACGCTGGGTCCCGGGGAGTATTCGTCGCTGCGCGCCATGGGCATGAACGACAAGGTGTCCTCGGCCCGCGAGCTTGGATGGACGCCGGATGGTGGCGGCGGCTGGAGCGGCAGCCATTCGTACAACAGCGACAGCGGCTACAACAACCGCTATACCTACAACGGCAACAATTACCAGGGCGGGAACTGGGGCTCGGGGTCTCGCGCAGTGCTGTTCTCCGGTTACAACCTCTCCGGCGAGGCGTTCGTGGTGAGTTCCGACGGCGTCGGCAACCTCGACCGCGCCGGGTTCAACGACAAGGCGCGCTCGCTGCGCGTCGAGTCCGGCTACTGGCTGTTCTGCACCGACGCCAGCTACCAGGGGACCTGCCATACCTACGGCCCGGGCGACTATCCCAACCTGCCCGGAGGGCAAGACCACAGCATCTCGTCCGGGCGCCGGATCTCCGCCAACTACCCCTACCGCAGCAATCCGAATTGGAGCGGCTACTAAGCGCCCCGTCTCCGAAGTCCGGCGGCGCGGCGGAACGAGTCGTCGAAGTACACGCTGACCGTGGCCGTGGCCGGCAAGCCGCTGCCGCCCCTGTCCGCAGCGAGGGACGCGAAGGTCGGGGGTACGGCGTACCATGGGACGGCCAAGGTGCCGTGCATGCTGCCCTACCAGCCGGACGTGAAGTCGTGCGACGCGGGTGGGGTCCGCCGCGGCAATGACGGCACGGCGATCTTCGAGGTGATCGGCCCCATGGACGTGCAGCGCCTGCCCTATCAGCAGAAGTGGACCGCGCTGTCTAGCGTGAGCCGGCGAGCGGTACCGGATCACGGTGGGGCCGCACGGTGGCAACGTTGCCGTGCTCGAAAAGCGCCTCGATTGTGCACAGCCACTACGCTGCGTGCAGCCAGCACGCGACGCCGTAGCCGCCGCCCACGTCGTGCAGTACCGGCGCCTCGCGCCGGCATCGATCCATCGCCTCCGGGCAGCGCGGATGGAAGTGGCAGCCCGAAGGCGGCGACATCGGGCTCGGCACGTCGCCCTTGAGCACGATGCGTTTGCGCGCCCCCGCCGCGCTCGTCTGCGGGACAGCCGACAGCAGCGCCCGCGTGTAGGGATGCAGCGGCGCTGCGAAGAGCCGATCTCCCTCGCCGGTCTCGACCAGCCGCCCCAGGTACATCACGGCCACGCGGTCGCTGATGTGCTGCACCACGGCGAGATCGTGCGCGACGAAGATGTAGGAGATGCCCAGTTCCTCCTGCAGGTCGATCAGCAGGTTGATGATCTGCGCCTGGATCGAGACGTCGAGCGCGGAGACCGGCTCGTCGCACACGATCAGCTTCGGCTCCAGCGCCAGCGCGCGCGCGATGCCCAGCCGCTGGCGCTGGCCGCCCGAGAACTCGTGGGCGTATTTGCGCATCGAATCGCGGTGCAGGCCGACCCGGTCGAAGAGCTTCTCCACGCGCGCCGCGCGTTCGGCCGCGCGTACGCCGAAGTTGCGCAGCGGCTCGCCGACGATCGCGCCGGCGCTCATCCGCGGGTTGAGCGACGCGTAGGGATCCTGGAACACGATCTGCACCCGCTTGCGCCAGGGACGGAACTGGGCGCGGCTCATCGCGGTGACGTCGACGCCGTCGAACAGCACGCGCCCGGACGTCGGCTCGATGAGGCGCATGATCGCCTTTGCCGCCGTGGACTTGCCGCAACCCGACTCGCCGACGATGCCGATCGTCTCGCTCCGGTCGAGCGTGAAAGAGATTCCGTCGACGGCATAGACGACACGGCGCTCGCCGAAGAGCCCGCGCTTCATCGGAAAGTGCTTGCGCAGATCGCGCACTTCCAGCAGCGGCGCGCCGTTCATCGCGCCTTGCCGCAGTTGAAGCAGGCGACGACGTGCCCGTCGCCGTGGTCTTCGAGCGCCGGCGACTCCTCGCGGCAGACCGCGGTCGCCTGCAGGCAGCGCGGCGCGAAGCTGCACCCCCTCTGCCCGCCCGTGAGTGTGGGCACCATGCCGGGGATCTCGGCCAGCCGCGGCCGGTCGGCGCGCCGCGTGCCCGGTGCGGTCTCGAGCCGCGGCGTCGCGTGCAGTAGCCCGCGCGTGTACGGATGCAGGGGCGCGGCGAAGAGCCCGCCGACGGCCGCTTCCTCGACCTTGCGTCCGGCGTACATCACGACCACGCGGGCACAGGTCTCGGCGACCACGCCGAGGTCGTGCGTGATCATGATGATCGAGGTGCCGAACTCGCGTTTCAGGTCGAGCATCAGCTCGATGATCTGGGCCTGGATCGTCACGTCGAGCGCCGTCGTGGGTTCGTCCGCGATCAGCACCTTCGGGTTGCAGACCAGCGCGGCGGCGATCATCGCGCGCTGGCGCATGCCGCCGGAGAACTGGTGCGGATACTCATCGGCCCGGCGCCGCGGCTCGGGGATGTTGACCCGGCGCAGCATCTCGACGGCCAGCGCGCGCGCGGCGCGCCGGTCGAGCCTCTGGTGCAGCACCGCGGCCTCCGCGATCTGCTCGCCGACCGTCAGCACTGGGTTCAGCGAGGTCATGGGGTCCTGGAAGATCATTGCGATCTCGCGGCCGCGGATCGCGCGCATGCGCGCCTCGTCGAAGCGCAGCAGGTCGGCGCCGTTGTAGCGGATCGCTCCACCGGCGATCACCGACGGCGGCGACGGGATCAGCCGCAGGATCGTCATCGCGGTCACGCTCTTGCCGCAGCCCGATTCGCCCACCAGTCCCAGGGTGTGCCCCCGCTGCAGGTCGAACGAGACCCCGTCGACCGCGCGCACGATGCCGTCGCGGCTGGCGAACCAGACCTTCAGGTCGTCCACCTGCACGATGGGGTCGCGCGGGCCGCTCCCGGGCGCCTCGTCGCGGACGGCGGTCGAGCTCATCGCGTCTGCCTCACAGTCGCCGCGCGATCTTCGGATCGAGCATGTCCCGCAGGCCGTCGCCGAGCAGGTTGATCGACAGCACCGTGAGCCCGAGGAAGACGCCGGGGAACAGGATGATGTTGAACGCGAGCTGCACGACCGCGCGGCCCTCGGCCATCATGTTGCCCCAGCTCGGGATCTCGGGCGGCGTCCCGGCGCCGAGGAACGAGAGGTACGCCTCGAACAGCACCGCGGAGGCGCAGATGAACGTGCCCTGCACGATCAGCGGCGTCACCGCGTTCGGCAGCACGTGGCGCAGCAGGATCCAGTGGAAGCGCGTGCCGATGGCCACGGCCGCCTGGACGTAGGGCTGCTCGCGGATCACCAGCACCAGCGAGCGCACGAGCCGTACGACGCGCGGGATCTCCGGCACCGCGATGGCGATCACCACCGTCTCGACGCTGGCGCGCAGCAGCGCCATCATCGCGATCGCCAGCAGGATGCCCGGGATCGCCATCATGCCGTCCATGACCCGCATGATCAGCGCGTCGGCCAGCCGCGAGAAGCCGGCCACCATCCCGATCACCACGCCGATGCCCGTCGCGAGCAGCGCCACGCTGATGCCGACCAGCAGCGACACGCGGCCGCCCCACAGCACGCGCGAGAACACGTCGCGGCCCATCGCGTCGGTGCCGAAGGGATGCCCGGCGCTCGGCGCCTTCAGACGCTGCAGCACGTTCATGTCGATGGGATCGTGCGGCGCGATCCACGGGGCCGCCAGCGCGACCAGCGCGATGATCGCCAGCAGCACGCCGCCCAGCACGAGCAGCGGGTGACGCCGCAGGAAGGACCACCACGGGTGGCGCCCCTGCGCGGCGACTCGCGCCTCGATTTCTCCCAGCGTCAGGGCCACGGTGCCGTCGCCCGCGCTCAGTACCGGATCCGGGGATCGAGCACGGTGTACAGGAGATCGATCGCCAGGTTGATGAACACGTAGATCGCCGCCACCACCAGCACGATGCCCTGGATCACCGGGTAGTCGTGCCGCAGCACCGAGTCGACCGTCAACCGGCCGATGCCGGGGATCGCGAACACGCTCTCGGTGACGATCACGCCGCCCAGCAGCAGCGCGATGCCGAGGCCGATCGTCGTGACGATCGGCACTGCCGCGTTCGCGAGCGCGTGGCGCAGGAGCAGGCGCCGGTTGTCGAGGCCGCGCGAGCGCGCGGTGCGGATGTAGTCCTCGCCGAGCACTTCGAGCATCGTGGCGCGCGTCATCCGCGCGATCAGCGCCATGTAGACGAGGCCGCCGGAGAGCGCGGGCAGGATCAGGTGCCTGATGAACGGGCCAAACCCCTCGGAGAGGCTGTGGAAGCCCTGCACTGGCAGCCATGCGAGCTTGATGGAGAAGCCGAAGATGAAGAGGTAACCGATCAGGAAGACCGGGAGCGAAAACGCCGTCACCGCCAGCGCCATCAGCGTCCGGTCGATCCACGTGCCGGCCTTCCACGCAGCGACAACGCCCATCGGCACCGCGAAGACAACCGCAAACGTGATGGTGAGGAACGTGAGCCACAGTGTGGGCTCGATGCGCTGGCCGATCATCGTCGTCACCGGCAGGCCCGTGAACACCGACACGCCGAGGTCGCCCTGCAGCAGGCGCCACAGCCACGACAGGAACTGGTCGAGCAGAGGCCGGTCGAGCCCCAGCAGGTGGCGCACGCGCTCGACGTCGGCCGAACTGGCCGTGTCGCCGGCGATCAGCGCCGCAGGATCGCCCGGCGAGAGGTGCAGCAGCAGGAACACGATCACGGCCACGATGCCGAGGACCGGGATCACCGCCAGGACGCGTTTCAGGACGTAGAGCATCAGGAAGAGCGCGGGCGCCGGAACCGTTCGCGACGCGACCGGTTCGCTTCCGGGGCCGCGAATGCGCGAGACGCGTTCATTAGCGACCCCGGCCGCCGTTCGACCCGGGGGTCCGGGCTATTTCTCGACGTTCCACATCACCGGGATTCCGGTGACGATCAGGCCCTTGAGGTTGGCGCGGTACGCCATCGGCCAGTAGAACTGCCCGAAGTTCACGTACGGCGTCTGGTCGTAGGCGCGCTTCTGGATGTCGTCGGTGAACTTCTTGCGGGCCGCCGAGTCGCCCTCGCGCGCCCACGCCATCCGCAGCTCTTCCATCCTGGGGTCGCACGACCAGCCGGCCGGTGCCGCGTCGCAGGTGCCCTGCAGGTAGGCGTTGTTGACCGGCGAGACCACGTCGTAGCCCACCGAATACGTGTGGAAGATGTGCCAGCCGCCCTTGTCGATCGGGTCCTTCTTCGCGCGCCGGCCGAGAAGCGTGCTCCAGTCCATCGCCTGCGCGTCGACGTTCACGCCGGCCTTGCGCAGGTTCTGCACCGTCACCAGCGCCGCCGCTGCCTGCACCGGCGGGTCCGAAGGGGTCAGCACGACGATCTTCTCCCCGTTGTAGCCCGCCTCCTTGAGCAACTGCTTCGCCTTCTCGAAGTTCTGGCCGCCCTTGAACGGCTCGGACCCGGCCGCCGTCTCGTTCGGGCTCCCGCACATGAAATACGCGGGGCAGAACTTGACGCGGAACTTCTCGGGGAAGCCGGCCGCCGCCAGGTACTCTTCCTGGTTGACGATGAACTGAAGCGCCTGGCGCGCCTTCGCGTTGTTGAACGGGGGCAGCAGGTGGTTCGGCCGCAGCCAGCCCTGGTTGCCGAGCGCGTCGGCCGCGAGCCGGATATTGGGGTCTTTCTCGAGCGTCGGGATGAAGTCGGCCTGCGGCAACTCGAAGATGTCGGCCTCGCCGGTGGTCAGCGCCGCCAGCGCGGTGTTCTGGTCGGGAATGTAGATCCACTCGACGCGGTCGACCTTCACCACCTTGCCGCCGGAAAGGCCGTCGGCCGGCTCGTTGCGCGGCACGTAGTTCGGGTTCTTCACGTACACGACCTTGTTCCCGGGCACCCACTCGTCCTTCTTGAAGATGAACGGCCCCGAGCCGGTGGCGTCGGTGATCTGCTGGTTCGGGTCGGTCTTGGCGATGCGCTCGGGCATCATGAACGGCACGTTGGACGACGGCTTGCCCAACGCGTCGATCACGAGGCCGAAGGGCTCCTTCAGCGTCAGCCGGAACGTGCGGTCATTGACCACGTCGAGCGAGGCGAGCTCTCTCATCACCAGCGTGCCGGACACGTCCTTCGCACCCCAGCGCCGGATCGACGCCACGCAGTCGGACGCCGTGACCGGCGCGCCATCGTGCCACTTCAAGCCCGGACGCAGCGTGAAGGTGTACGTCCTCTTGTCCGGCGACAGCGTGTACGACTCGACCATCTGCGGCTTGACCTGCCCCTTGGAGTCGACCGAGAACAGCGTGTCGTAGACCATGTAGCCGTGGTTGCGGCTGATGTACGACGCGTTCTGGATCGGGTCGATGATCTTGAGGTCGCCGCCTGGGATCATCTTGATGACCTTGCCGGTCTGCGCCAACGCGGTGCCGCCGAACGCGGCGGTCGTCGCCAGCATCAACACCGGCAGCGCCGCCTTCACAAACGCCAATCGCTTCATTGCCTGGTTCCTCATGAGGTGGAGTTGCTTGCTGAGTTTGCATCCCGAGCCGTTCCCCGCACTGGCGCACGACTCCGGCTAGCCGATGATCGTCCCGGTCCGGCCATCGATACCCTCCCTTGCCTTGGTCAGCAGGGTGATCAGCGCCCGCCGGCCCGGCCTCGACTCGGCGAATTCGACCGCCGCCTCCACCTTCGGCTGCATCGAGCCCTCGCCGAAGTGCCCTTCCAGCATGTACTTCCGGGCCTCGGCCACGCTCAGGCGATCGAGCCAGCGCTGCTGCGGCGTGCCGTAGTGGATCGCCACCCGTTCCACCGTCGTCAGCATGATGAGCGTGTCGGCGTCGATCAGCTCGGCGAGCTTGGCGCTGGCGAGATCCTTGTCGACCACGGCCGGCGCGCCCTTGAGGTGATTGCCCTGCCGGCACACCGGTATCCCGCCGCCCCCGGCCGCGATCACGAGCTGGCCCGCCTTCATCAGGGCCAGCACGGAATCCTTCTCGACGATGTCGAGCGGTCGGGGCGACGCCACCATCCGGCGGAAACCGCGATCGTCCTCCCGCATCACGTAGCCGTTGCGGGTCATCCTCGCCGCTTCTTCCGGAGAGAAGTGCGAGCCGATCGGCTTGGTCGGATGCCGGAACGCGGGATCGTTCTCGTCGACGACGACCTGCGTGATCAGCGTGGCCACCGGCACGCGCATGCCGCGGTCCAGCAGTTCCTCCCGCAGCGCGTTCTGCAGGTCGTAACCGATGTAGCCCTGGGAAAGCGCCACGCACACGGACATCGGCAGGTGCGGCGTGTGCGCCTGCGTTGCCGCGGCGGCCTCGAACGCGAGGTGGATCATCCCGACCTGCGGTCCGTTGCCGTGGGTCACGACGACGCGGTGCCCGTGCGCCAGCAGATCGACGATCGCGCGCGAGGTCACCTTCACCGCGGCCATCTGCTCGGCCAGGGATTCGCCCAGCGCGTTGCCGCCCAGGGCGAGGACGATCTCCTTGCTCATCCGCGGCCCCGGCTATTGCCCGAGTTCCTGCAGGTAGACAAGCGGCGCGGCTGCGTACATCGCCGCGCACTTCACCAGGTGCGACTTCCAGGTCTTCTCGTTCGGCGCGTGCGCTTCCGGTTCCTTGCCCGGGCCGAACCCGACGACGGGGATGCCGTGGCGCCCCATGATCGACACGCCGTTGGTCGAGAACGTCCATTTGTCGATCACGGGCTTCGCTTGGAACAGACCCTCGAAGGTCCGCGCCAGCGTGCGCACGGCGACGTGGTCCTCCGCCGTCTTCCAGGTGGGGAAATAGCACTCGGTCGGGTACACGAGGCCCGTGTACGACGGCCGCTCGTACCGGTACATCGAGACCGTGGCGCCGGCCGCCCTGACCGCCGGCAGCGCGCGGATCTCGTCGAGCGCGCCTTCCCAGGTCTCGCCCCAGGTGAGGCGGCGGTCGATCGACACCGCGCAGCTGTCGGCCACCGCGCAGCGACTCGGCGAAGTGAAGAAGATCTCGGACACGGTCAGCGTGCCCTTGCCGAGGAACGCGTCGTCGCCCAGGCGTCCGCCGAGTTCCTGCAGCTCCAGCAGGATCGGCGCCATCTTGAAGATCGCGTTGTCGCCGCGTTCCGGCGCCGAGCCGTGGCAGCTGACGCCCTCCACGTCGATGCGGATCTCCATGCGCCCGCGCTGCCCGCGATGGATCCGGCAGTCGGTGGGCTCGGTGCTGATCACGAACTCGGGTCGGATTCCCGACTGCTCGATCAGGTACTGCCAGCACAGCCCGTCGCAGTCCTCCTCCTGCACCGTGCCGGTGACGAGCAGCGTGTAGCCCTCCTCCAGCCCCAGGTCCTTGATGATCCGTCCCGCGTAGACCATCGCGGCCATGCCGCCCTCCTGGTCCGACGCGCCGCGGCCGCCGATCAGCTCGTCGTCCTCCATGCCCCGGTAGGGATCGAAGGTCCAGTTCCTGAGGTTGCCCACGCCGACGGTGTCGACGTGGGCGTCCATCGCGATCAGGCGCGGGCCGCGGCCGATGTAGCCGAGGACGTTGCCCATCGGATCGATCTCGACCCGGTCGAAACCGACCTTCTCCATCTCCTGCCGGATGCGCAGGACGACGTTCTTCTCGTCGCAACTTGCGCTGGGAATGGCGATCATCTCGCGCAGGAAGCGCGTCATGTCGGCCCGGTAGCGGCCCGCCTGGGCGAGCACCGCGTCGAACGGAATCTGCCTGGTCATTGCGGATCTCTGCAGTGGTTTTCGCATTCGCGGCCAGTGCAGCCGCTTCGCAGCGACGGATGGAAGCGGCGTGCGGCGCGGGTCGCGGCGATGGCCAAGGCAGACCGCGCGCGCCGTCGCCTGCGGCCCGGACCGCTGCGGCCGGTTCGCCCCCGTGTTCCGGTCAACGCACGCGCGCAGCGGACTCCTTCAGCAGCTGCGCCAGGACCGGCGCGGGCTGCGCGTAGCGGCGCGACAGGATCATCGCGGCGATGATGTACGGCTTCCAGCCGGCCTGCTTGTAGGTGGCGATCCGGTACTTCTCGAACACGGTGTCGGCGACCTCGCCCTGCTTGCAGGACACCTTGCTGATGTCGGCCGGCAGGCAGTGCATGTACAGCGCCGCGCCTTTGTTCGTGCGCTTCATCATCGCCTCGTCGCAGTGCCAGCGCTTGTGCTTGGCGTTCTGCGCCAGGCACTTCTTCTCCAGCGCCTTCAATCCGTCGTGGTCGCCGGCGCGCAGCAGTACGGTGCGCCGTTCCATGACCTTGTACGGCGCCCAGGACTTCGGGTATACGACGTCGGCGCCCTTGAACGCTTCCTCCATCGTCTTCACCTGCCGGAACTTGCCGCCGGAGGCCTGGGCGTTGTCGCGGGCGACCCTGACGACGTCGGGAATGAGGTCGTAGCCCTCCGGGTGCGCCAGGGTCACGTCCATGCCGAAGCGGGTCATGAGGCCGATCACGCCCTGCGGCACCGACAGCGGCTTGCCGTAGCTCGGCGAGTACGCCCAGGTCATCGCGATCTTCCTGCCCCGCAGACTTTCGAGGCTGCCGAAGTGCTCCTGCAGCCACGCGAGGTCCGCCATCGATTGGGTCGGGTGGTCGATGTCGCACTGCAGGTTGATCACCGCCGGGCGTTGCGGCAGCACGCCCTGGCGATAGCCGTCGTCGAGCGCGGCGCCGACCTCGCGCATGTAGATGTTCCCGGCGCCGAGGTACATGTCGTCGCGGATGCCGATCACCTCGGCGCAGAACGCCACCATGTTCGCCGTCTCGCGCACCGTTTCGCCGTGCGCGATCTGCGACTTGCCTTCGTCGAGGTCCTGCTGCGCGAGCCCCAGCAGGTTCAGCGCCGCGGCGTAGGAAAAGCGCGTGCGCGTGGAGTTGTCGCGGAAGATCGACACCCCGAGCCCGTTCGCGAAGACCCGGGTGGCGACGTTGTCGGCGCGCATGCGCTTGAGCGCCGCAGCGACCAGCAGCACCTGCTGCAACTCGTCGGTCGTCTGCTCCCAGGTGAGCAGGAAGTCCTTTTCGTGCAGGCGGGACTCGAGCGCCCCGATCCGTTCGAGCAGTTCCTTGAGTGTGTCCATCCGGGTTCCCACAGGTCGATTCGCAATCGGTTCAGCCCGCCGCCGGGGCGTCGCCGGCGAGATGCAGCAGCACGCGCGCAGCACGCGGGCCCCGGCCACCCGGTCATCCGGCGCCGTGTGCTCGCGCACGACGTTGTGGCCGAGGCCGCCCACGCCCGGCACGAAGATCCTCCCGGCCGGGCACATCCGCGCGAGCACCTGCGCGTCTTGGCCGGCGCCGCTCGGCAGCCTGCGCACCGACAGGCCGGGCTCCTGCAACGAAGCGAGCAGGCGCCCGCCGTCGATGTCAACCCTCGTGTGCTGCCCTGCGCCGGCCGAGCCTCGCCGACACCGGCCTTTGAAGTGGCATGAACGCAAGACCCGCACCCCGGATGCCCGGGTCGCAGCGTAGCACAGCTGACGTCGATCGAGGCGTTGCGGACGTGCACTGCGCTTGCGCGCTGCCGAGGTTCGCACTGCGCGCTGCGCGGCCCGCCTCGTCGCGCCGTTCCTCCGACGGCAGCCCCCATTCGACCTGTGGCGACGTCGGGCGAGGCGTTGTCGCCGAAACTGCCCTGCCCTCTGCCGCTCGCCACGGAAGGCGCCAGATTCGCCGCCGGTAGCCGCATAATAGGGAAGTTTGGAACGAGCGAGAGCCATCGCCATGAACAACAGCGCTCATGCCGTCGAAGTGGGCGGCGACGATTTCGACGCGGTCGTGCTGCAGGCGTCGGCCGGCCTGCCCGTGCTGGTCGATTTCTGGGCCCCCTGGTGCGCGCCGTGCCGCGCGCTGGCGCCGATCCTCGACAAGCTGGCGGCCGAGATGGCCGGTCGCTTCGTGCTGGCGAAGCTCGACACCGACCGCCACCCGGACGTCGCCGCCCGCTACGGCGTCCGCGGCATTCCCGACGTTCGGCTCTTCGTCGACGGCGCGGTCGTCGACGGCTTCACCGGTGCCCTGCCCGAGCGCGAGCTGCGCGCCTTCCTCGAACGGGCGCTGCCCTCGCCCGTCGCGCCGCGGGTGGCGCAGGCGCGCACGCTGCGCGAGGCGGGCGACGCGACCGGGGCGCTCGCGCTGCTCGCCGAGGCGAGCGCAGTCGACGCCGACGACGAGTTGCTGCTCCTCGAGCAGGCCGAAACCCTGCTCGCCCTGGATCGGGCAGCGGACGCCGCGGCGGCGCTGTCCGTGCTCGAGGCGCCGGAGCGCAGCCGCAAGCGCCCGCTGCGCGACGAGCCGCGACTCGAGATGCTCAGGGCGAAGGCGGCGCTGCGCGCGCATGCGGGCGGCGATCTCGCCGCACTCGCGGTCGCCGCGGCGCGCGAACCGGTCGACTGCGCCGCCAAGCTCGCGTACGCCGATGCGCTGGCGGCATCCGGCGACTACGAGCGGGCGCTCGGCGAACTGCTGGCGATCGTGACGACCAGCCGTGCGTTCGGCGACGACGTCGGGCGCACGCGGATGCTGACGATCTTTTCCGTGCTCGGCGGCGACAGCGACCTCGTCCGCCGCTATCGGCGCGAGCTCGCCGCGGCGATCAACCGCTGACCGCGGGCGCCGGGCCGCGCGACGTTTCCACGACCACGACGGGCCCCAGCGCGACAAGGACGTTGCGCCGTCTTCCCCCGACGCCTGCGAGCGCGCGGGCTCACGCCATGCCGATGCGCTGCAGGAGAGCGATCGAAGCGCGATGGTCCGGCTCGGCGAGCCCAGCGACGCGCCGGTACGGCCAGCGGCGCGGCGCTCCCCGACGGCGCGACGCCGGCCGAGGCAAGCGACGTCAACCCGGTTCCCGGTGCTCCGGTGCCGCCGGATCGAGCGCCGCGACCCGCCGCGCATACCACCGCGTCCCGGGCAGCGCGGTCACGCCGTGGGCGAAGATGCTGGCGAGCACCGTCGCCACCACCGCCAGGCGGATCGTCGACTCGCCCGCAAGTCGTGACTCTTGCTCGAGGTAGACGAGTCCCAGCACGATCGAAGCGAGGCCCCGCGGCCCGAACCAGCCCATGAACAGCACGGTCGCGCGGTCGAGCCCGGTGCCCCTGAGCGCGAGCGCCACCGGCAGCATCCGCACGACGGTGAGGCTCAGCACGGCGTAGAGCGCGACCGCGGGCGTGAGCTGCGCGAACGTGTCGGCGGCGACGGTGCCGAGCAGGAAGAAGACGAACCAGTTGAAGATCTGGCCCCAGTCCTCGGTAAACTCGACGCTGTGGCGACCGGCGTGGGCGAAGCCGAACTGGATGGCGATACCGGCGACGAACGCCGCGATGAACATGCTGGCGCCGACCGCCTCGGACCCGATCGCGCACAGCAGCGGAAGCGCGACCACGCCGAGCTGGGCCAGCGGCGGCGCCATCCAGCGCCGCTCGTGGGCCCGTCCCAGCAGCCACCCGCCAGCGCCGCCGATCGCGGCGCCGACCAGCGTGCCGTATCCCAGCTGCTCGACCAGGAACCGGGTGAGCGCCGCCCCGGGGGCGGCCTCGCCCTCCTGCGTGACGGCCAGCGCGATGAAGAGCAGCAGGAACGGCACCGACAGCCCGTCGTTCAGCCCCGCCTCGACGTTGAGCGACTGGCGGATGGTCCGCGGGACGCTCTCGCTGTTGACGATCACCTGGCCCAGGCCCGCGTCGGTCGGGGCGAGGATCGCAGCCAGGATTCCCGCCTCCAGCCAGGTGAGTCCCGGCAGCACGCCGACGGCGGCCGCCGCCCCCAGGGCGAGCGTCAACAGCATCCCGGTGGTGAGCAAGCGGATCGGCAGGCCGCGCCCTGCCTTGAGGAGCGCAGGACTGATCCGGCTGGCGTCGGTGAACAGCGTCATCACGAGGCCGATTTCGGCGACCAGCAGCAGGGCTCCGCGGTCGACGTCGAGGCCGTCGATCGCCGCCGGAACGAGGCTTGCCGCAGCGCCGGCGGCGGCGAACAGCATCGGCGCGGTGAAGACGGTGCGCTCCAGCCGGCGCGACAGCAGGCTGAACGCGAACACGAGCACGACAAACACGGTCAGCAGGGTCATCGGTGTTCCACGCGAACGGGGTTGGGGTTCCGCGTCGGGAACGTCGGCTCCGCCGGCCGCTGACAGCCGAGAGACAACGACGACGGCGGGGGTCAAGCCTTGGCCCGGCAAGAACGCCAGGCTGGTGCTCGGGACGGGAGTCGAACCCGTATGGCCGCGAAGCCGAGGGATTTTCGTCACACTACGGCTTTCGCCGCCAGCCTCCGCCGTTCGTGCGCTGGACTATGCCTTGGCCTTGGCTCTCGCTGTAGGCCCCCGCCGTCTAGTCTCTACACCTTCCCCGAAGGGCTTGGCTCGGCGTTGTCTCGGTCCAGGTGCGACCAGGGATTTCGCCGACTTTGACGGGATTCACGCGGGCGCTTTCGCTCCCCGATGCTCACACATCAAGTCCCTTGTGTCTACCGATTCCACCACCCGAGCAGACCGCACACATTGTAGCCGCGGGCGCAGTTCATGCGCGCATGCCGCATCGCCCCCTTGCTGCACGCGCCGAGGGCGTGCGCCAGCGCAGCACCCGTCGCCGTTCCGGCGCGGCCCCATCCGTACCGGCGGCGCGGCCGGTTTCGCGCTCCGTGATGTCGCGCGACGCGACACGCGAAGCCCCCGCCCGTGCCGCGACCTCCTCCTCCCAAGCTTCCTGCCGTTGCGGCTACACTACCCGCCGGGAGAGGTCGGCGCGGGCCGGCGGCCGGAGAAACGCGCACCTCGCGCCCGCCGCTCCCGGTTCTCCACCGCTGCCCCCGAGGAGGAACGTCATGCAGAGCAACCCCGTCGGTTGGTTCGAGATCTACGTGCAGGACATGGCGCGCGCCAAGGCGTTCTACGAGAAGGTGTTCGCCGGCGAGCTGCAGAAGCTGGAAGGCCCGGACGAGGAGATGTGGGCGTTCCCGATGCACAACGACAAGGGCGGCGCCCCGGGAGCGCTCGTCAAGATGCCAGGCTACCCGTCCGGAGGCAACAGCACGCTGGTCTACTTCGCCTGCGACGACTGCGCTGTCGAAGCCCAGCGCGCGAAGGAGAGCGGCGGCCAGGTGTTCAAGGACAAGTTCTCGATCGGCCCCCACGGCTTCATCGCGCTGGTGACCGACACCGAGGGCAACATGATCGGGTTGCACTCGATGCGCTGAGAGCCTGTGAAGAAATCGTCGCGAGCGGGATGGGATGCTAGGCACGAGCGAGCGAACGACGAGACATATCAAGTAGATAGGCGAGGAGTGAGCGAGTGAGCAACGACGCAGACCGCCCGCGCAGCAGATTTTTTCACAGGCTCTGAGCGCTCGGGCGCTTCGCTCGCCGCGTTGGCATCGGCGGCACACGGCGCGCGGGCGCCAGCGACGGCGCAGCCCGCCCGCGCAGCGGATCGGTCCACGGGCAGTGAGCCGTTGACCCGCCGTTTCCACCGAAAGGCCGCACGACGATGAGCAGCGAATCCGCGTTCGCCCGAACCCCCGACCCGCCGTACTTTGCGGTGATCTTCACGTCGCAGCGCACCGGGGAAAACGACGGTTACGCACCCGCGGCCGCCCGCATGGTCGAGCTGGCCGCGACTCAGCCGGGCTTCCTCGGCATCGAGAGCGTCCGCGACGCCCAGGGCTTCGGCATCACCGTCTCCTACTGGACGTCGACGGAGGCGATCGCCCGCTGGAAGGCGAACGCCGAGCACGTCGTCGCGCAGGAGCTGGGGATCCGAACCTGGTACAGGCACTACGAGCTCCGGGTGGCGAGGGTGGAACGCGCCTACGCCAAGGCGGCGGCCTGAACCGAAGGTCGACGGCGTGATGCGCGCCATCGGCTCGCTTTTCGCAGCGATGACGCCGGCCTCGCGTGCTGGCAGCCGGTCGGCGCGAGCGAGCGAAGCGAGCTCGCACTGTTCTCGCTTGTGACGACGGGGGGTTCGCTCGATACCGATCATCGACGTCGAACTCGTCGTCCGCAGTGGCGTCGCCGGTTGACGACACGCGCGCGCGGATGCCGCCGCAACGATTCACCTTGGTGCATCGCGTGCTCCATGGCGGTGCGACGCGCGCAGGACCGTGTCGGTCCTCGAGCGCAAGACCGTTTCGTATCAATGGGTTGTGGCGTTGGCACGCCGACTGCTCTCGAGTGCTCGGTCTTCGGGCAACTGCGTCCAAGTCAGAGCACAGCCGGGCAGGCGCTCGCGACGCCGGCCCGTCGGCCGTCCCCCACGCCACGAGGAATTCATGGAAGCCATCCGATCGGGCAGCGACACGCTGTTCATACTGCTGGGCGCCGTCATGGTGCTCGCCATGCACTCCGGGTTCGCGTTTCTCGAACTCGGCACGGTGCGCAAGAAGAACCAGGTGAACGCGCTGGTGAAGATCCTCGTCGACTTCGGCGTATCCACCATCGCGTACTTCTTCGTGGGCTACTGGATCGCCTACGGCGCGCACTTCTTCGTCGGGGCCGAGGTGCTGGCGCAAAAGAGCGGCTACGAACTCGTGAAATTCTTCTTCCTGCTCACCTTCGCGGCGGCGATTCCGGCCATCGTCTCCGGCGGAATCGCCGAGCGCGCACGGTTCAACTCGCAGCTCCTGGCGACGCTGCTCCTGGTCGGGTTCGTCTATCCGTTCTTCGAAGGCATCGCGTGGAACCAGCACTTCGGCGTCCAGGCGGCAATCAAGTCCGCGTTCGGCGAGGAGTTCCACGACTTCGCGGGCAGCATCGTCGTCCACGCAATGGGGGGCTGGATCGGGCTCGTCGCCGTGCTGATGCTGGGCGCGCGGCGCGGCCGCTATTCGAAGGACGGCGGCATCGCCGCGCATCCGCCGTCGTCGATTCCGTTCCTGGCGCTGGGCGCGTGGATCCTCACCGTCGGCTGGTTCGGCTTCAACGTCATGTCGGCGCAAACGCTGGACAAGATCTCGGGGCTCGTCGCCGTCAACTCGCTGCTGGCGATGGCGGGCGGCACGCTGGTCGCGCTGGTCGCCGGCCGCTACGACCCGGGCTTCGTCCACAACGGCCCGCTCGCGGGGCTGGTCGCCGTCTGCGCCGGTTCCGACGTCATGCATCCGTTGGGGGCTCTGGTCACCGGCGGCGTCGCCGGCGGCCTGTTCGTGCTCTTGTTCACTCTGACGCAGAACCGCTGGAAGATCGACGATGTCCTCGGCGTGTGGCCGCTGCACGGCATCTGCGGGGCGTGGGGCGGCATCGCGGCCGGGGTGTTCGGCAGCAAGGCGCTGGGTGGAATGGGCGGCGTCTCGTTCGGCGCGCAGTTCGCGGGCACGGCGCTGGGGATCGTCGTCGCCGTGGTCGGCGCCGCCGCGGTCTTCGGCCTGGTGAAGGCGACGCTCGGGCTGCGGCTCGAGGCGGAAGAGGAATTCAACGGCGCCGACCTTTCGGTGCACCGGATCACCTCGACGCCGGAGCGCGAGCCGGCGTGGTGACGGCGGCGCCACGCCGGCTCGCGCGCGAGGCCGAAGCGCTGCGCAGCGCGGCGAAGCCGGGCCGCCGCGCGCGCGGATCGGCACTCTCGCACGCGCCACGACGCGCGCCTGCAAGCAGCGGCGAAGCTCAGCGCCCGGCGGCCAGCGACTCGAGCATGGCTGCCAGCCCGGCGACGACCTGCGCCATCCGCACGTAGTCCAGCTTCTCGGGCGTGTCGGTCGGGCAGTGATAGTGGGGGTAGCGGTGGAAAGCCGTGTCGGTGACCATCGCCGCCGGGTAACCCTCGCGCCAGAACGATAGCTGGTCGCTCCACCCGATTCCCGGCACCAACGCCGGCGCGGCGAGCTTCTCGGCCGGGAAGTCGCTGCCCTTGCGGAAGGCTTCGAAGGCGGCGCGCAGCGCGTGACGCGAGCGGATGTTGGAGACGAAGGCGATGTAGTTGCCTTGTGCCGGATAGAAGTGTTTCAGCAGCGGCGGATAGCCCTGGCTGCCTTTCTCGTCCGAGTAGCATCCGAGCATCTCCAGCGACAGCATCACGCGGATGACGTCGCCACGAGCGCGCGCCGCCCGGGCGTAGACCTTGCTGCCCATCTCGCCCCAGAAGAAGAACGGTGGTTCCTCGTTGACGAAGGCGACCAGCCGGATCGACCGCCTCGGCGTCGCGCCGCGCAGCAACCGGGCGAGTTCGAGGACCGCGGCGACACCACTGGCGTTGTCGTCGGCGCCCGGAGAGCCCGGTACGGTGTCGTAGTGCGCGCCGGCCAGCACGATCTCGCCGGCCCGCTCGCTGCCGTCGATCGCCACCTCGAGATTGGCGCAGTCCACGCCGTGCGCCTCGTAGTTCTGCCGCGCGACGTCGTAGCCGAGCGCGCGCAGCGTGTCGCCGATGTAGCGCTCGGCGGCATGCAGCGCCTGCGGCCGCAGCACGTGCCGCTCTCCGATCTGTCCGGCGAGCCGCTCGACGTGGCGGCGCAGGCGGGTCGCTAGGCTGATCGACATGGGCGTAGCGTGGCTCGGAATTCGGCCGACGTCAAACCGCCGGCGCTGCCTCGGCGGCCCAGTCCGCCGGGGCGCCGGTCGGTGCCCGCCGGACCTTCTCGCAGTGCGGCGTCGCGCCGTGACCGATTCGCCGGCGGCCGCTGGCCGCCGGCTGCCAGGGCGCCGGGGCCGCGGTACTCGAGGCCCGCGTGCAGCCCGGACGCCAACGGTGCATCGCGAAGGTGGCTGACGGTGAAGCCAGTGCGGGTCATGGGCCCGCGCTTCGGCGATGCGGCGGCTGGCTTGCCAGAAAGGCGTCGAGCCGCTGCAGCACGACCGTCGCGAGTGTCGGCGAACCCGCGTCGGCGTAACCGTAGTGCGCCCGCACGATCGGCTTCTCGATCCCGCCGAGTCGGGCAAGATCGATCGGGGTCGCGGCCAGCACGACTTCCGCGTTGCTGGCGTTGATGCTCGCCCGCAGCGCGGCGAGCTGCGCATCGCTGTAGCCCATCGCCGGCAGCACCCGACCGATGTGCGGATACCGGGCGAAGACAAGGGCGATGTCGGATGTCGCGCTCGTGCGCGGGTCGACGATGTCGACCTCGCCGAGCGCCCGCGCGGCGCTCATACCGGCGCCGAACGCCATGCCGCCATGGGTAATGGTCGGCCCGTCCTCGACGATGAGCACGCGCCTGCCGCGCAGCCGCTGCGGGTCGTCGACGTGCACCGGCGAGGCGGCACGCACGATCGGCACGCCGGGGACGAGTTCCCTGACGGCAGCCGCGAGGCGGGCGACGTCCTCTTCCGGCGCCGCGTTGACCTTGTTGAGCACGACGATGTCGGCCATGCGCAGCACGGCCTCCCCGGGATGGTGGGTGGCGAGCTGCGCGGGCCGCAGTGCGTCGCACACGACGACGTGCACGGTCGGCACAAAGAAGGGGAAGTCGTTGTTGCCGCCGTCCCACAGCACGACGTCGCAGGACCGTTCGGCGGCGGCCAGCACCTCCGCGTAGTCGACCCCGGCGAACACGGTGTGGCCGGCGGCGAGGTGCGGCTCGAATTCCTCGCGCTCCTCCAGGGTGCAGCGCGCCGCGTCGAGGTCGGCGAGCGAGCGGAACGCCTGCACGCGCTGCAGATCGAGATTCCCGTAGGCCATCGGATGCCGGGTGACGGCGACCCGCAGCCCGCGCGCCTGCAGCACCTGCGCGAGGTGGCGTGCCGTCTGCGACTTGCCGCAGCCGGTGCGCACGGCCGAGATCGCGATCACCGGCCCGCGGGTGGCGAGCGTCGTCGCCCGCGGCCCGAGAATGGCGAAGCCGCAGCCGGCGGCAAGCGCGCGCGACGCGACGTGCATCACGTCGACGTGGCTGACGTCGCTGTACGCGAACACGACGGTGTCGACGGCTTCGCGGCGACACAGCGCATCGAGCTCGGACTCGGGCACGATCGGAATGCCGTCCGGATAGCGCGAACCCGCCAGGCTCGCGGGATAGCGCCGACCTTCGATCCCGGGAACCTGCGTCGCCGTGAACGCGACGACGTGCGCATCGGGGTCGCTGCGGTAGACGGTGTTGAAATTGTGGAAGTCGCGGCCCCCGGCGCCGCAGATGACGATGCGTTTCACGAACGCCCTGTGGTTGAGGTGTTTGAACGCGAACGAGCGCCGGCTTCGCGCCCGCGGCTGCGCTCACCCGGCGCGCATCGCGTGCGTCGAGCGGCGCAGGCGGTCGCGCGCGCCCGTTGTTGCTCGGGCTCATGAGGACTTATCTCAGCGGAGCCTGCTCGAGTATGCACTACGGGTCGCGAAACGGCACGGCGTCGGCAGCCTCGATGCGATAACCCGTCTTGGGCGTCAATCGCGCCGGCGGCGGGGGCTCCTCCGGGGGGCGGCAAGCGGGCCCGTGACCAGGGGCGTGTCGCCGACGCGCAGCGCGCAAGCCTGCGCCGCGCGGGCACATCCTTTCGCGTTCCCGCCGCGCCAGCGGCGGGCGTCGGCTCAGTGCGCCAACGCCATCGAGTCAACGGCGTGATGCGCGACCTGGATGACTTTCTCGCCGTCGCCGAGCGCCAGCGCAAGCTCGCCGGTGTCGCGGTGGACGTACACCCAGTAGTGGGCCGCCCTGTTTCGACGCATCGCGGATTCGCACGCGGTCCGCGTCACCTCGGGCAGTTCGTCGACCCAGGCAGTCGCCAGCGTCTCCGCGGCGCCGACCAAGTCGGCGTGGGCGGCCGTCGCCAGCTCAGCGGATACCACGCGGCGTGTTGCGGCGTCCCGACCCGCAAGCAGCCAGACCTGCTCGCGCTGGGACAGCCCAATCCCGATGGTCGACGTTGCGGCGCTCGCGCGCAGGAAGTCGTTGGCCGCGGCCAGCAGGTCGTCGGCAAGCAGATCAAGGGTGGTGGTGGTCATGGGCATTCCTCTTATCCAAACACGCAGGCGCTCGCGCATCCCGAGAACGGCGGAGAGTGCGAGTTGCCGTGTCGTCGCGGCATTGCATCCAACGCAAACATCGTGCCGGACACGGACACGGTCGTTGCGGGGGACGCGAAGGTCGCCGGCGGCCTCATCCGGGCGTTCGTCAGGCGGTCTCACGGGTGGCGGTGTCCCGCGTCTGGCTCCTGGCGTGCGCAGGCGCGACCTGAGAGATGACCGCAAATGGCGTCAGGACGAACTCGGCCTGCTGTTGGATCGGCTCGCACAGGCGCGCCCTGAAGGTTGCGCTGGACGAGAGCAAGGTCACCTCGCACCCAGCCCTGAACTCGCTTGCGGGAAGCAGCAGCGTCTTGATCGGCATGGTGGGAGACTCCTCGCTGGGGGGCAGGTACAGCGCGGCGAAGCACTTCGCAGTGCCGTCGGGCGTCTTGTTGTCAGCTTCCTGGCGCTGGTCGTCGGCCACCATCTTGATGAAGCGCGGCCTGCGTCCGAGGTACTCCACCCCGATCTCGACATGGTCGACCATGAGCCGCCTGAACCAGCGCACCACCGCCACCGTCCAGGGCGCCGATTCCCGGTCGCGAAGGGCCATCAGCGAACCCGGGATCACGCGATTCAGATCGTCGATCTGCCCGCGCATGCGGCAACCCCAGTCGCTTCGGTCCTTGACCTGCCAGGTCAGGGGTTTCGCCTCCTGACGGTTGGCGCTGGATAGCGCCTCTTGGCCGGCGATGGCGGCGGCGAAGAGCGGTGAGCGGGCAGATCTGCCGAACTGCGCAATAGTGACCTCGGTTCCAGGCGCAGCGGCGAACGGCGCTGCGCCACTCGGCTTCTGGCCGCTGTGCCAAAGCTCGGCAATGATGCAGGAAAGGCCGGCGATGGCCTGGACGGTCACCGCAACGGGTTTGCGCTCCGCGCGGCGCTGGTTGACGGCGGGATGCGGAGCAAAGACGACGGCGAGCTTGTTCAGCAGCGCCAGCTGGCCTGCGCGCTCCGCGGGTGCTGCAGGTTGCGCGGGGGCAGCACCCGCGCGCAACGAAGCCGTCTCCTGATCAATCATCACGCTCAAGGGCGATGAGTCGAAGTGCAGCAGCTTGCCCCCGGTTGCCGGGGCCCGCTTGAGTCCATCCGAGCCTCCCAGGTCGACCACGAATCCCACCGCCCCGCCTTGGACGCTTCCGGCGACCTCGGTCAATCGCAGCGTCGGCCCGTTGCACCAGCGGCCAAACCAGCGATGCGCCCACAACGCTTCGTGAGGGGAGAAGTGACCGCTGTTCATGGCCTCCAGCAACAGGATCTGGAGGTACTCCTGCTCCGCATTCCCCGTGGCCCCGCGCCCGCCATCGGGCTCGCAAGCCGCTTGGGCGCAATTCAGCATGCCCCGCTCGAGGGCGAGCCGATACATCTCGTTCAGCTGCTGCCAATGCTCGGACTTCCGCTTCTTGTATCGGAGGAAGCGCAGCAGGAACTCGGTCTTCCGGTGATGAAACAGCTGCGCCAGGACCCGGGGCCCACGCTTCGTCCAGTCCTCGCCAGCTGCGCTCAAGACGTGCGGCAGAAAGCTCTCGTAAGCCCGAAAGAACGACTGGCAGAGCTGTGTCGCAGAGAGCCAGCATCGCCAGTCGAATGAACGCAGCTGCCCGGCCCCCTCGACGTACTGGGCGAGCAGTGCGCTGCTCACCACCCGTGCCTGCCGATCCAGCACGAGGAGTGCGTCGAGCCGGCCGGTTTCCGATGGGCTATCTCGCATGACCTGCGTGATTGCCTGGCACGCCGCTTGCTGCGCCGCCACGGGATCATCTTGTGCCGTGAAAGGGAACGGGCCTGCGTCCGCAACTCCGGCTCTTGGGCAATCGCGCCTCGCAGTTATCGCCGGCAGCAAAGCTCGAGACAGACGCACGCTCGGAATCCCTTGACAAGTTTCAGCCCGCAGATCGATTAAGCACAAGTTGTGCCATTGGTTATGGGTGTGAGTCCCGCGCGCTTCCTGTGCGAAGAACCGTCTCCCGCCCTCCCCCTTCCGGGGGTCTATCGTGACTCGGTGGGTTGACGCTGGGTGATGATCTGTATTGCCTTCTCCCTGCGGTCCGCGTCCCCCATCGATGAAGCAGGCTCTGGCGCCGCCACCGTCACCCGAAAGGGGCGGCAGATGCACAGCGTGCTGCGCGGAGCATCGCGAGCGGGCCAGGGTGCGGTCCGGCCCGCCAGACCCTGCGACGCCCATGCGACCACCCGTCGCTGCCCGGCGGCGAGATCGTCCACCGCCTTGGCGAGGATCCTGCCGCGCAGCGCCAGTCCATGCGCGCGGACTTGTGGTTGAATGCCGCATCCTTCCCGCCGCCCGGGCAACCGGGATCCCGTTGACGATGTCCACGTGCCACGCGGTTCCCGCGCACAACAATTTCGACTTCCTGCGCTTCGCCTTCGCCGCGACCGTGGTCCTCTACCACGCGCGAATCCTCTCCGCTGCGCCGCAGCTCGCGTTTCTCGATCTGCTGTCTGCGGAGTTCGCGGTGAAAGGCTTCTTCGTTGTGAGCGGCTTTCTCGTGTTCATGAGCTTCGAGCAGTCGCGCTCGCCGGCAGACTACTTCGGCAAGCGGATACGTCGGATCTATCCCGCCTACGCGACCGTGGTCGTCGGCGCCGCGATTCTTGGCGCGTTCGTCACCACGCTGCCGTTGCACGAGTATGTGTCTGCGGACGTTGGGCGGTATCTCGCGGCCAACCTGCTCTTCGCGAACTTCCTGGCACTGAATCTTCCCGGCGTCTTCGCCGACAACCCGATGACCGAGGTGAACGGCGCCTTGTGGACGATCAAGCTCGAGGTGATGTTCTATCTGAGCGTCCCCGCGCTCGCGTGGCTCGGCCGCCGGTTCGGTCGCAGTGCCGTCCTTGTGGCGGCCTACCTGTTCGCCATCGTGTGGGCGGAAGCATTCGCCGCGCTCGCGGCAAGAACAGGCTCGAGCCTTTACGCCAAGCTCGCGTATCAGCTTCCCGGACAACTCGGCTACTTCGCCGCGGGCGCGCTCTGCTATTGCCATCTGCCCGCGCTGCAGAAGCACTGGCCCGCTGCGGCCGTGCTGGGAGGTGCAGGCCTCATCGTCGCGCGCCACGCCGTGGCATTGCCGCTGGTCATCGAACCGGCGGCGCTCGCACTCCTCGTTGTCTATCTGGCGCTTGGCCTGCGTTACCTGGGCAACTTCGCACGCTTCGGCGACTTCTCCTACGGCATCTACATCATCCACGTGCCGGTGCTGCAGACGCTGGTCGCCTACGGCGTCTTCGCGGAGAACGCCCTGCGCGGTCTTGCGCTCGCGATCGCGCTGGTGCTTGCGCTCGCGCTTGCGTGCTGGCACCTGGTCGAGAAGCCCTTCCTGCGCCGTGCCTCGCACTACGTCGTAGCCAGCCGGGCGGCGTGACGTGCCATCCGAAGGGGCCGTGGCGCGCGCGCCGTGGTCCGCGGCACGTCGGCTGCTCGACCCGCCGTCCATTGCCGACTGCAACGCGGCGCCGGGCGTCGCCGCGGTTCAGCACGACAGCCGGCTGCACATGACGCCGGCGATTCCGGATGCAGCACCTCACCCCGTTGCCCGGAGTGCGCGCCGCCAGGACCGAGGTTACGCTGAGCCCAGCGAAGCCCACCCCGGCATGGCCGATCGAGGGGCCTGTCGGCCTCGGCGCGCGTCTGCTGCACCGCTGAGCGGACCGTCCAACGGGCGCCCGTTTCTCGTTGCGCGGTTGCCCCGTGCGCCTCGAAGTCGTGGCCCTCGAGCGCGTCCCTGTTGCCTCATCCGAAAAACCTGAGTGAAACGCGGTCTTGCGCGAGGTCGCGGTTTCCATACAATGCTCGTTGAGGGTCGACGGTGGATTGAATGCAAAGAAGTTGTCCGAACTGCGGCAGTTCCAGGGTTCGCCGGTCACGAACGGTAGGGAACAAGGACGAGGCGCGCAGAGTCCTGCAGGCTCAATACCGATGTCGCAGCTGCCGCAGCCTTTTCTGGGCAGTGAGTACGCCGGGACTACGCCTCGCCATCGGCGCCGGAGTATTCGCGGCGCTCGGCGCTCTTGCCATCGGTGCACTTGTTGTTGTCGCCGTCCTTGACGAGCCGTTCGAGGACGCAGCAACGGAGAGCGCGCAAGCTCAAGTGTCCGCCGATGCCGCAAGGTTGGGCGGCCTCGGTGCTGAACGTGATTTGACCAAGCGGCATGACCTGGGCGAAGATCATGCGCCGAGCGACAACGACCGCATGGCGTCCCTCGAGCGCGCTGCACAGCGAGGCGACGTCGACGCGCAGTACGCGCTGGGCGCCAGGTTGCTCAGCGGTGATCGGGGCGTCGACGACGCGCGCGCAGCGGCTTGGCTGAGCAGGGCTGCAGAACGAGGCAACGGATTGGCGCAGCTGGAGTTGGGGCGCCTCTACCGCTCAGGTGTCGGAGTCAAAGCCGACTACGTCAAGGCCTATGTCTGGCTGAGTCTCGCCGCCGCGCAGAAGGTCAGCGGCGCCGATATCGCGCGCGATGCGGTAGCGACACTGCTCACGCCCCCTGAAATCCGTGAAGCGCAGGCGGAGTCGCTTCGGATCAGCAAAACGCAACACGCGCCCCCTGCGCCCACCCGGTGACGCGTGGCGCGGCCGGTCGCCCGCGAAGGGCTGATGAGCCCGTGCATCGAGACGAGGCCAACGCCGTTGACGGGGTGCAGCGCCTGGCTACGGCCCGGCAGCGGGCTGTCGCGCCGAAACGTAATCACGCAAGGGCTTTCGCGAGCATTCGACGCCGATTCTTCCCGCCCAACGCCAAGTGACCCGACCGAGACGATGAACGAGCTCGCCGCGCGCACGCTCGAATTCTGGTTCGGACCGCCTCCGCTCGCGGCGCGCGCGGCGTGGTTTCGCAACGATCCCGCATTCGACGCGGCCATCGCGCGCGAATTCGGCGCCGCGGTGGGAGTCGCGCTCGATGGCGGCTGGCGCGAATGGAACGCCACCCCGCGTGGCGCGCTGGCGAGGATCCTGCTGCTCGACCAGTTCACCCGCAACATCCATCGCGGCACTGCGCGGGCCTTCGCCGGCGACGAACTCGCGCTCGCTGCCGCCACGGACCTCGTCGACGCCGGGGCTGACGCGGCGCTCGACCCGATCGAGCGCTGGTTCGCCTACCTGCCGTTCGAGCACGCGGAATCCTGGCCGATGCAGCAACGCTCGATCGCGCTGACCACGCGCCTGCGCGACGAAGCCGGGTTCGCCGAACCGCTTGCGTGGGCCGAGAAGCACGCTGCCGTGATCCGCCGCTTCGGCCGCTACCCGCACCGCAATGCGCTACTCGGGCGCGCCTCGACGCCGGAGGAGATCGCGTTCCTGCGCGAGCCGGGTTCGCGTTTCTGACCGCCAGGCCCGCCGCTGCCCGGGGTCCCCCAGGATCGCCGCGGCGCAGACAGGCGTGGAAGCAGCGGAGCGCGTCGTGACGCCCGTGCTATCGTCGTCCCCCCGCGATGACCGCAGCCCGCATCCGAGCAGGGAATGACCCGCTGGCAAGATATCCGCAGCACGCCCTCCGAGTTCGTGGCCGTGCGCACGATCTGGATCGCACTCGCGCTGTCGCTGCTGGTCCACCTCGTCGCCCTGATGGGCCTGCTGCCGAACATGCGCGTACAGCCCAGGGAGACGATCGGCGAAGTCCCGGGCGACCGGCTGGCGGTGCGTCTCGCTCCGCCGCCGTCCTCGGCCACGACGATGCGGGCCATCGCGCCCCCGGCGGCGCGCCCGCCGGAGCGAAGGCCCCGGCCGCCCGCGGTCAACGCGCCGCCGCGCCTCGCCGCCCCGCGCTCGCCGCTGCCCCAGCCCTTGCCGGTTCCGGCTTCCGCTCCGGCGCCCCCCGCACCGGCACCGTGCCGCAACCGCCCGCCGTCACCGGCGACCTCGCGAGCTACGTGGCCGCGCGCCGGCAGTCGCGCGGCGACTCCCAGACCGACGAGCCCGCTCCCGATGACGACCGGGCGCGGCGCGAGCGCGCGCTCGCCGCGAACATCGCCACCATCAACACGGTGCCGCAAGGGAGCATCAACAGCAATAGCGGCGGCGTGTTCCAGATCACACGACTGGGCTACGACGACGCCGAGTTCCTGTTCTTCGGCTGGCACAAGGACGCCGGACGCCGGCTGACGCAGAAGTACGAGGTCCGGCGCGACCGCGACACCGACATCCGCACCGCGGTGGTTCGCCGGATGATCGCGATCATCCGTGAGTACGAGCAGGAGGAGTTCGTTTGGCGGTCGCAAACGCTGGGCGAAGTCAAGTTGTCGGCGCGGCTGCCTGACAGCGCCGAGCTGGAGCAGTTCTTCCTGCGCGACTTCTTCGGCGGACGGTAGCGGCGGTCCTGACGACTTCAGGCGTGCACGGCGGCTTGCACGACAGCACGTTCCCGCCTGCCCGGACGCAACGATGCGAAGGCTCCACCGGCAACCCGAGCTGCGCTGGCGCCGCCCCGCCGATCGCGCTGATCGGACCGATCAGATTGCACCGCTGCGCTTCGCGCGGCGGACCGGCAGCCGCCGCAGCTACGGCCGCGCTGCGTAGGCTGCATCGAACAAAGCTTCCAGCTGCGGATGAACCCCCCGCAGGCCGTCAATGACCCGTTTGGCCCAGTCGAAGTATTGCTGGCGTCGCTCGAGCGTCCAGTCCTCGGGAGGCGTGGCGACGACGTCGCGGAGATTGCAGATCTTGTCGGCGAGCTTGACCAGCTTCGCGGGTGCCGACAGATGCGGCGCGTGCTCGACTTGAAGCTCCTTGCGCCGCTCCCTGGAGAGCGACTTGTCGTCGGTGACCTCGGCAACGATCGCTGCGGTTTCCAGGCCGAACCGGTCCCGCAGCTCCTCGAAGGTCGTCTCCGTGTCCTCGAGGGTGTCATGCAGGATGGCGGCGATCAGGGCTTGCGGGTCACTGACCTTGGCTTCGCAGGCCAGGACCTGCGCAAGCGCGATGGGGTGGTTGATGTACGGGCTGGCCTCGGCGCCTTTACGCTTCTGCGTACGATGCCTGTGCGCGGCGAAGGCCACGGCATCAATGAACAGTGGCAAGGATGAACCCGACATCAGAAGCCTCCCCGGTTGGTTGGAAAAGACGGCGAGTTGAAGCCGTTCGCGCCTTGGGCTAGAATGCGCCTTCTTCGCAGGCGCGTAGCTCAGCTGGTTAGAGCACCACCTTGACATGGTGGGGGTCGTTGGTTCGAGTCCAATCGCGCCTACCAACCCATCGGGGCCGCAAACGCCCGGCGCTTCCGGGGCTCGTGGCCCCCGCCACCGCAGTCATCGAGGAATACGGGGAAGGTAACGGTTATGACACCGCGAACGCGCAGGGCTTCGAGCTAGGACAACGCGAGTTCGCCCACGAGGTGTTGGCAAACGGTGCGGCTCGTCCGCACTTTTTTTTGCTTTCCGGAGACCATCCCATGCCCGCCATCCGCCTGCCCGACGGTTCCGTCAAGTCCTTCGACGGTGCGATCACCGTTGCCGAGATTGCCGCCTCGATCGGCCCGGGACTCGCCAAGGCCGCCCTTGCCGGCAGGGTCGACGGCAAACTCGTCGACACTTCGCACGTGGTCGACGGCGACGCCGCCGTGGCGATCGTCACCGACCGCGATCCCGAGGGCCTCGCCATCATCCGGCACTCGACGGCACACCTGCTCGCCTACGCGGTGAAGGAGCTCTTTCCCGACGCGCAGGTGACCATCGGGCCGGTGATCGAGGACGGGTTCTACTACGACTTCGCGTACAAGCGCCCCTTCACGCCCGAGGACCTGACCGCGATCGAGCGCAAGATGGCCGAGCTCGCGAAGAAGGACGAGCCGGTCGTGCGCAGCCTGATGCCCCGCGACGAGGCGGTCGCCTTCTTCAAGGGCCTGGGCGAGCACTACAAGGCCGAGATCATCGCCTCGATCCCGTCGAACGAGAACATCTCGCTCTATGCCGAGGGCCGCTTCACCGACCTGTGCCGTGGTCCGCACGTGCCTTCCACCGGCCGGCTCAAGGTGTTCAAGCTGCTGAAACTCGCCGGGGCCTACTGGCGCGGGGACTCGCGCAACGAGATGCTGCAGCGCGTGTACGGCACCGCGTGGGCGAAGAAGGAGGACCTCGAGGCGTACCTCCATCGAATCGAGGAAGCCGAGAAGCGCGACCACCGGCGCCTCGGGCGCCAGCTCGACCTCTTCCATCTCCAGGACGAGGCGCCGGGCATGATCTTCTGGCACCCCAAGGGCTGGTTGGTGTGGCAGGAGGTGGAGCAGTACATGCGCCGGGTGTACCGCGACAACGGCTACCAGGAGGTGAAGTGCCCGCAGATCCTCGACCGCTCGCTGTGGGAGAAGTCGGGGCACTGGGAGAACTACAAGGAGAACATGTTCACGACCGAATCGGAGAAGCGGGATTTCGCGATCAAGCCGATGAACTGCCCCGGTCACGTGCAGATCTTCAACTCGGACCTGCGCAGCTACCGCGAGCTGCCGCTGCGCTACGGCGAGTTCGGCGCCTGCCACCGCAACGAGCCGTCCGGCGCGCTGCACGGCATCATGCGGGTGCGTGCCTTCACCCAGGACGACGGACACATCTTCTGCAGCGAGGACCAGGTCCAGTCCGAGTGCACGGCGTTCAACCAGCTCGCGCTCGACGTCTATCGCGACTTCGGCTTCGACGACATCGCGATCAAGCTCGCGCTGCGCCCGGACAAGCGCCTTGGCAACGACGCGCAATGGGACACCGCGGAGGAGGATCTCCGCGGGGCGCTCAGGGCCTGTGGCGTGGAATGGGTCGAATTGCCGGGCGAGGGCGCGTTCTACGGCCCGAAGATCGAGTACCACCTGAAGGACTCGATCGGCCGCTCGTGGCAGTGCGGGACCATGCAGGTCGACTTCCAGATGCCGGGGCGGCTGGGCGCCGAGTACGTCGCCGAGGACAACACCCGCAGAACGCCGGTGATGCTGCACCGCGCCATCGTCGGCTCGCTGGAGCGCTTCATCGGCATCCTGATCGAGAACCACGCTGGCGCGCTGCCGCTTTGGCTGGCGCCGGTTCAGGCGGTCGTGCTGACGATCACCGATCGCCAGGCCGCGTATGCCCGCGAACTCGAGGCGAGGCTACGCCGCGCCGGATTCCGCGTCGTCTCCGATTTGCGCAACGAAAAAGTAACCTATAAAATCCGGGAACATAGCCTGCATAAGTTGCCGTACCAGCTCATCGTCGGTGACCGGGAGATGCAGGCGCAACAGGTGGCCGTGCGTACCCGCAGCGGCGAGGACCTGGGGGCGATGCCCGTGGACTCGTTGCTTGAGCGCCTCCGGGAGGGGGTTGCGTCGCGCCGATGAGGGATTCGTGCGCCGGCGCATGGCGGGCGGCACGGTCGATTTTTTTTCGATCAGACGGAGAATTCACAATAGTCCAGGAAAAAGCACCGCGGATCAACGGCGAGATCAACGCCACCGAGATCCGTCTGGTTGGTGAGCAAGGCGAGCAGCTGGGCATCGTGTCGCTGGCGGAAGCAGTGGCGAAAGCCGACGCGGCAGAACTCGACCTGGTCGAGATCGCGCCGATGGCGGTTCCGCCGGTCTGCCGGATCATGGACTACGGCAAGTTCAAGTACCGCGAGGCCAAGAAGCAGCACGAAGCGAAGCTCAAGCTCAAGCAGATCCAGGTCAAGGAAGTGAAGTTCCGGCCCGGCACCGACGAAGGCGACTACCAGATCAAGCTGAGGAACCTGATCCGGTTCCTCGGCGAGGGCGACAAGGCCAAGATCACACTGCGTTTCCGCGGGCGGGAGATGGCGCACCAGGAGTTCGGCGTGCGACTGCTCGAGCGCGTGCGCAACGATCTCGAACCGTACTGCGTCGTCGAATCGTGGCCGCGCCTCGAAGGCCGGCAGATGGTGATGCTGCTGGCCCCGAAGAAGGTGGCGCCGAAGCCCCAGCATCCGAACAAGCCCGAAGCCGGTCACAAAGCCTCTCCGTCGGAGAGCACCGCCGTGGGCAGCAAATAAGGGAGCAGTCATGCCCAAGATGAAGACCAAGAGCAGCGCCAAGAAGCGCTTCCGCGTGCGCGGCAGCGGCAGCGTCAAGCGTGCCCAGGCGTTCAAGCGCCACATCCTCACCAAGAAGACGACCAAGAACAAGCGCCACCTTCGCGGCACGACCGGCGTCCACGGCACCAACGCGGACTCCGTCAAGGCCATGATGCCGTACGCGTAACGGGAGCCGACCATGCCAAGAGTAAAGCGCGGCGTCACCGCCCGGGCGCGGCACAAGAAGGTTCTCGATCAGGCCAAGGGCTTTCGCGGGCGCCGGGGATCGGCCTACCGCATCGCCAAGGAAGCCGTCATGAAGGCCGGGCAGTACGCTTATCGCGACCGCCGGGCCAAGAAGCGCGAATTCCGCGCGCTGTGGATCGCGCGCATCAACGCCGCGGCGCGCGAGCTCGGATTAAGCTACAGCGCGTTCATGAACGGCCTCAAGAAGGCGTCGATCGACATCGACCGCAAGGTGCTCGCCGACCTCGCCGTGTTCGACAAGGCGGCATTCGGCAAGCTCGCAGAGCAAGCCAAAGCCTCTCTGGCCTGACCCGCACGCAGGAAAAAAGGGAGGCGCGATTCGCCTCCCTTTTTTTTTGCTCCGCCCGCAGCCTCGCGCGCAACTGGGAACCCCGATGGAAGAACTGGAACATATCATCGCCGCGGCGCTGGCCGACCTCGCCGCCGCCGCCGATCCGGCGGCGCTCGAGAACAGCAAGGCGCGCTACCTCGGCAAGGCGGGCGCGCTCACCGAACTCCTGAAGTCGCTGGGCAAGCTGCCCGCCGCCGATCGTCCCGCCGCCGGCAGTGCGATCAACGACGCCAAGCGCACGCTCGAACGAGCGCTCGCCGACCGCCGCGCGGCCCTGGCCGATGCCCGGCTTGCCGCGCGGCTCGCGGCGGAAGCGCTGGACGTGTCGCTTCCCGGGCGCGGCGCCGGCAGCGGCGGGCTGCACCCCATCACCCGCACGCTGGAGCGGATGGAAGCCCTCTTCCGCTCGCTCGGATTCGAAGTGGCCGACGGCCCGGAGATCGAGGACGACTTCCACAATTTCACCGCGCTCAATACGCCGGAGAACCACCCGGCGCGCTCGATGCACGATACGTTCTACATCGAGGGCGGCAGCGTGCTGCGCACGCACACCTCCCCGATCCAGGTCCGCTACATGGAAACGCACCCGCCGCCGATCAAGATCATCGCCCCGGGGCGCGTCTATCGCGTGGATAGCGACGCGACGCACTCGCCGATGTTCCACCAGGTCGAGGGATTGTGGATCGCCGAGGACGTGTCCTTCGCCGACCTCAAGGGCGTCTTCACCGAGTTCCTGCGCAACTTCTTCGAACGCGACGACCTCAAGGTCCGTTTCCGCCCGTCGTTCTTCCCGTTCACCGAGCCCTCGGCCGAGGTCGACATGAGCTTCGGCGGCGGCTGGCTGGAGATCGCCGGGGCGGGACAGGTGCACCCGAACGTCCTGACCGCGGTGGGGATCGATCCCGAGCGCTATCAGGGTTTCGCCTTCGGCATGGGCCCTGATCGTCTGACGATGCTGCGCTACGGCGTCAACGACCTGCGGCTGTTCTACGAGAACGACCTCAGGTTCCTGCGCCAGTTCGCGTGAGACCCCACGATCATGAGATTCTCCGAACATTGGCTGCGCACGATGGTGAACCCGCCGCTCGACACCACGGCGCTGTGCGAACGATTGACCATGGCGGGCCTCGAAGTGGAGCACGTCGCGCCCGCGGCCCCGCCTTGCAGCGGTGTCGTCGTCGCCCGGATCGAGGCGGTGCGGACGCATCCCGACGCCGATCGCCTGCGGGTGTGCACCGTCGACGCCGGCACCGGGGTTGCGTTGCAGATCGTGTGCGGAGCGCCGAACGCGGTCGCGGGCATGAAAGTGCCCTGCGCGCTCGCCGGTGCCTCGCTGCCGGGCGCGGTCGCGATCCGGGCAACGACCGTGCGGGGCGTGGCTTCGAGCGGGATGCTGTGCTCGGCAGGAGAGCTCGGAATCGACGACGACACCTCGGGCCTGCTGCGCCTTTCCGAAGACGCCGTGGTCGGCATGGACATCCGCTCGGCATTGCGGCTCGACGACAGCGTGATCACGTTGAAGCTCACCCCCAACCGGGCCGACTGCCTGTCGATGCTCGGACTCGCCCGCGAGGTGGCCGCGATCACCGGTTCCCCGCTCACCCCTCCTCCCTGCTCTGCCGTCGGGGAAACCAGCCGCGCCCGCCGGCCGGTTCGGGTCGAGACCGCCGAGGGTTGTCCGCGCTTTACGAGCCGGACGATCGAGGGCATCGACCCTTCGGCGCCGACCCCGGACTGGATGAAGCAGCGCCTGCAGCGCGGCGGCATCCGGTCGATCTCGGCGGTCGTGGACATCACCAACTACGTGATGCTGGAACGTGGACAGCCGCTGCACGCCTACGACGACCGGCTGCTCGACGGCGATATCGTCGTCCGCTTCGCCGCCGAGGGCGAGGAACTGGTGCTGCTCAATGGCCAGGTGCAAAGGCTCGAGACCGACCAGCTGCTCGTGTGCGACGAACGGAAGCCGCTCGGCCTCGCCGGCATCATGGGTGGCGAGCACTCGGGCATCGGCGCCAGCACGACCACCGTCTTCCTCGAGGCCGCGTACTGGAACCCGGCGATCATCCAGGGGAAGTCGCGCCGTCTTGGCTTCGTGAGTGACGCGGGCTATCGCTTCGAGCGCGGCGTCGATTTCGAGGGCTGCGCCGATGCGCTGGAGCGCGCCACCGAACTCATCCTCGCGTGCTGTGGGGGGCGCGCCGGGCCGGCGGACGACATCCGCGGACCGCTACCGGACCGCAGCCCGGTCCGCGTCCGACCTGCGCGCGTCGCGCGGCTGCTCGGCATCGACTTGTCCCACGTCGACATCACTTCGCTGCTCGACCGGCTGGGGCTCGCCTACGTACCCGATCACGACGCACTGCTGGTGACGCCACCGTCGTACCGCTTCGATCTCGCGATCGAAGAGGACTTCGTCGAGGAGGTCGCCCGGCTGCACGGTTACGACGCGATTCCGGCGATCCCGGCCGCCCATGTGCAGGATATGCTGCCGGCGCCGGAGTGCCGTCGTACCGCAAGCTCGCTCAAGCGCGCGCTGGTCGCGCGCGATTGGCAGGAGGCGATCACGTTCAGCTTCGTCTCTTCGGCCACCGAAGCGGCGCTGTTCCCGGACCGACCGGCGGAAGCGGCGCCCTTGGCCGTGCTCAATCCGATTGCGAGCCATCTCGACGTGATGCGCACGACGCTAGCAGGTGGCTTGATCGAGGCATTGCGTACGAACCTCGCGCGCCGCGCCGAACGCGTGCGGATATTCGAGGCCGGGCGCTGCTTCGTCCGCACGGCCCCCGGCTGCGAGCAGCCGTTGCGTCTCGGCGGGCTCGCGTACGGCGACGCGCTCGGCGAGCAGTGGGGGCACCCCGCGCGTCCGGTCGACTTCTTCGACGTCAAGGCCGACCTCGAAGCGCTGATCGCCCCGCTGCCCCTGCGCACCGCCGCCGAGCGCCACCCGGCCCTGCACCCGGGACGATCCGCGAGGGCGTGGACGGGAGAGCGCGACCTCGGCTGGATCGGCGAGCTGCACCCGCGCCTGGTGGAGCACTTCGACCTGCCGCGAGCGCCGGTGCTGTTCGAGCTCGACCTCGCCGCGCTGATGACCGTCCCGCTGCCTGCAGCCCGAGCGGTTTCCAGGTTGCCCGAGGTCCGCCGCGATCTCGCCATCGTGGTCGACGAGAAGCTGCCTGCGCAGAGCCTCGTCGACGCGCTCGCCGAGGCCCGCGTCGCCAACGTCGAAGCCGTTCGGCTGTTCGACGTGTATCGCGGATCCGGCCTTCCTCCAGGCACGAAAAGCCTTGCGATTCTGGTGCTTATGCAGGATACTGAACGTACTTTGACGGACCCCGACATCGACGCCATCCTGACGCAGTTGGTGCGCATCGTGGCCGAGCGGTTCGGCGGCTCGCTTCGCCAGTAGGAGTCCCCGATGACCCTCACCAAAGCCGAACTCGCCGACCTGCTCTTCGAGCAACTGGGGCTGAACAAGCGCGAGTCCAAAGACATGGTCGAGCGCTTCTTCGAGGAGATCAGGGGCGCCCTGGAACGCGGAGACACCGTGAAGCTCTCCGGCTTCGGCAACTTCCAGCTGCGCGAGAAGCCGCAGCGCCCGGGACGCAATCCGAAGACGGGCGAGGAGATCCCGATTACGGCGCGGCGGGTGGTCACTTTCCACGCGAGCCAGAAGCTGAAGGCGATGGTCGAGGCGGCAAACGATGCCGGAACTCAGCCGACCTAGCACCGCCGAGCTGCCGCCAATCCCCGCCAAGCGGTATTTCACGATCGGCGAGGTGAGCGAACTCTGCGCGGTCAAGCCCCACGTGTTGCGTTACTGGGAGCAGGAGTTCACTCAGCTGAAGCCGGTGAAGCGCCGGGGCAACCGGCGTTACTACCAGCATCACGAAGTGCTGCTGATCCGCCGCATTCGCGATCTGCTCTACGAACAGGGATTCACGATCAACGGCGCGCGGCACCGGCTGGAAAGCGAGTTGGAGGCGCCGCAGGCGGCGCGCGCGAAGAAGCCGTCGTCCGGCGGGAGCACGGTCACCCACACGGCGCTCGCCCAGATCAGCGCTGCCGAACTGCGGCAGGAGCTGCAGCGAATACGGCACTTGCTAGGCTCTGAGGGCTGATTTCGTTATAATTTTCAATTCACGTCGCTTCGGTTTGCGGCGCTGAGGTTTTCGTCGGGGCGTAGCGCAGCCTGGTAGCGCACCTGCATGGGGTGCAGGGGGTCGGAAGTTCGAATCTTCTCGCCCCGACCACAAGATAGAGGCCGGCTTGGGCAGTTCGAGCCGGCCTCTTGTGTTTCGCCCCCCCGCCGATGCGTGCCCCCGACCCGGGCCGGCCCCGGCCACCCGACGTGCGCCCGTGGACGGACGACCCGTCCGGCGCCGGATTCCACGCGCCGGCAATCGCGCGCCACGATGCCGGCACCGATCTTGCGTCAGGCCGCCTACCGGCCGTAGTATTCACCTCCCGCCGGAAGGCGGATCATCATGAGCAAAGTGGCGGACAGGCCTCCTGCGTAGGAGCCCGACGAAGAGGGACGCGCAGCGGCCAGGGGTCGGCACCACACCAGCAGGCCCCCGACGCCGCAGTCGGGGCGCACGGCGGGTCGTTCCGAGCCTCGACAGGGAGAGCTCGATGTCGGTCGCGGTTCAGCGTGCAACAGCCAGCAGCGGAGTCGTCTCCGAGCTCGCGCTTGCGCGCGCGCAACGCAATACGGTGCTGATCATCGACGATCTCTTCAGCAGCCGGCTGCTGCTCGCCGAGATCGTCCGCCAGATCGACGCCAAGCTTCATCTGGAGTTGTTCGAGACCCCAGCGCGCGCGCTCCAGTACGCGCGCAACAACCGGGTCGACATGATTCTCACGGACTACAAGTTGCCGGAGTTCGACGGCATCGAGCTCGTCCGCCGGCTGCGCGCCCTGGCGCATTGCGTGGACGTCCCGATCGTGGTCATCACCGTCGTCGATGACCGCCGCATCCGCTACGAGGCGCTCGAGGCCGGAGCCACCGACTTCCTCATCAAGCCCCTCGACGAGCACGAGACCCGGGCTCGCTGCGCCAACCTCCTCGAACTGCGCCGGCACAAGATCGTCCTTTCCGACCAGGCGCGCGTGCTGCAATACCAGGTCGACAAGTCGGTCGCCGAGATCCACGAACGGGAACTCGAAACGCTGTCGAAGCTTGCGAAGGCGGGCGAGTACCGCGACGAGACTACAGGCAACCACCTGTCACGGATGGGCAAGTACTCGGCCCTGGTCGGCTACAACCTGGGGATGGGCGCCGAGACCGTCCACGTCATCGAAATCGCGGCGCCGATGCACGACATCGGGAAAATCGGCCTGCCGGACTCGATCCTGCTGAAAGAGGGGCCGCTGACGCCGGCCGAAACCGAGGTCATGCGCACCCACCCGCGCATCGGCTACGACATCCTCAAGGGCAGTCCGTCGAAATACCTCAGCATGGGCGCCATCATCGCCCTGGGGCACCACGAGCGATACGATGGCACCGGCTACCCGAACGGCCTGCACGGCGAGGACATCCCCATGGTCGCCCGGGTGGTCGCCGTCGCCGACGTCTTCGACGCGCTGGTCAGCGAGCGGCCCTACAAGCGCGCGTGGCCGGTGGAGGATGCCATCGAATACCTTAAGAGCCAGCGCGGAAAGCAGTTCGACCGCCTGTGCGTCGACGCCTTGCTCTCGGACCTGTCGCGCGTCGAGGCGATTCGGTCCGAAAACGTTGACTAGGCGCGCCCGGCCGTGGCGGGCTCCGCCTTCAGCCAGCGCAGGACGTGCGGCCACAGCGTGTCGCGGAAACGGCTGCGAAAGAACCCGAAGTGGCCGATCTTCTGCCCTCCCGCGTCGGTGCGAGTAAGCAGTTTTTGCTCGGCATGGCAACCAGAATAGAGACTCAAGACTCGTTCCGTCGCCGCCTCCGTGGCGAACGGATCGTCCTCGAAGCGCAGCGCCAGCACGGGAGCACGAATCGCGCGAAAGCGCCCCAGGACATCCTCGATTCGCTCCGTGTCGGGCTCGCCGTCCGGCCGGCGGACGTTCCACCAGAATTCCGGCTTGCGCCTCGCCGCCCACTCCAGCGCGACACCGCGCGGCAAGTCCTCCAGGAGATGCAAGCCGCGCCCGGGAAAGTAGCCGACCAAGTGGGTCAGCGCCGGCATGAACAGATGCCAGAGCAGGAACATCCACGGTCGTGCGGCCGGCGCGTAGTCGCCCCAGTAACCGGTGTGGGCGCCGATGAGCACCATTCGGTCGATGAGGTGGCCGTTGCGCGCGAAGCCGGTAAGGAATCCGCCCACGCTGTGGCCGATCACCACCCGCGGCACGCCGGGGAACCGATGCGCGAGCCAGTCGAGCGCCGCGGCACAATCCTTGCTGCCCCACTCCTCCACCGAAGCCTCGAATCCGCGCATCGCCGGCGGCCGGGAGCGCCCGATGCCGCGATAATCGTAGACGAGTGTCGGAATTCCCGCCGCAGCAAGGTACGCGGCGAAACGATCATAATACCTGGAGTCGATGCCGGCGCCGGCGTTGATGAGGGCGACGCAGGGTCCAACGGAACTCTCCAACGCTCGCGCCGCGCCGGACAGCCTATAGCCATCGTCGCATTGGACATCCACCGACACATAACCCATCATTTCGCAGCCTCCAATCCGAAAAGCAAGTGCTGGCATCGACGATCGCCACCGGCCTGCGAACTACACATCCGGTCTGAACAACGCTCACTCGCTCAGCAACCAGACCTCAGAAACTCACTGATTACTGGCGCTTTGATATGGCTGAACCGGACAAGAAGCAACTGAGCGTCCGCCGGGTGGTGGCGATGTTCCGGGCCGCTCCACGCCCGGAATTGGAGCAGGCGCTACTCCGGGTGCTCGTGTCGGCGCTCATCGTCGCATACATGGCGTTCTGCCTGTCCGGCCAGCGCGTTGCGCCCGTGGAGCCAGTCGTAGTGATCAGCGCTGTTGCCGCGTTCTTCGCGGTGGCAGCCGCAATAGTGATGCGAATTCTGGTCAGCCCTCGGCCGTCCGTGGCCCGGCGCGTATTCGGCATGCTTGTCGACAACGTGGCGACAACCTACTCCATGATCTTGATGGACGAGGGGGGGGCCGTGATCATCGGCGCCTATCTGTTCGTGGCGCTCGGCAACGGCTTTCGCTATGGTAGGCGCTACCTGCACGCGTCGCAGGCTATGGCCTGCCTCGGTTTCGGCGTTGTGCTCGTCGTGTCACCCTTCTGGTCCCGGCACGCAGCGATTGGTCTGGGGTTTCTCATAACCTTGGCGGTCGTGCCTCTGTACGTGGGAGTTCTTGCCGAACGAATAAACGAGGCAAGAAGACGCGCCGATGAAGCAAATCTGGCAAAGGGCAGATTCTTGGCGAACGTCAGCCATGAGATGCGAACGCCGCTGAACGGCGTGATTGCAATGGCGGATCTTCTTCGTGACACGCGATTGTCCGAGCCACAAACCGAAATCGTTCAGACCTTGGGAACATCGGCGCAACTCCTCCTCGCCCAGATCGAGGACGTACTAGATATCTCGCGAATCGAAGCCGGGCGAATCGCGATCGACAACCGCCCATTCGATCTCCGCGTGCTGATCACGAGCACTGTAAAGGTCATGATTCCCCTGGCCCGGCAAAAGGGGCTCGCGGTCACACTCGACCTTCCCGAGGCCTTAGCCGTGCATTTTCGCGGTGATGACCATCACTTGCGCCAGGTGCTGCTGAATCTCCTGGCGAACGCGGTGAAATTCACCGACAAAGGGGAGGTTTCGCTAATCGTTGCAGAGGTCAACGCGCTTGATGACACCGCTTGCCTGCGGTTTGAAGTCAGGGACACCGGGATCGGAATACCCGCTGATAAGCTCGAGTCCATCTTCGAAGCATTCACGCAGGCGGATGATTCGATTACCCGGAGGTACGGCGGGACGGGCCTAGGGACGACCATCGCCAAGCAACTCGTCACATTGATGGGCGGGCGCATAGGCGTGCGAAGCGAGTTGGGCGTTGGAAGCACTTTCTGGTTCGAGGTGCCCCTCGCGCGAACTGACGGCAGCGAACTTGACGGCACTGCGAGCGAAGGCCCGTCGGCGGAACTCGGGCGTTTGGCGCGCTTCGAACCAACCAGGCTGCCAACGAACATCTCCCGGCTGCGCGGTGCCCGTGTTCTCGTGGCCGAGGACAACGCAACTAACCAACGCGTGACGCAACTCATTCTGGAAAGCGGCGGCCACACTGCAACCATCGTAGGCAATGGCGAAGCTGCACTCGACGCACTGGAGGAAGGCAGGTTCGATATCGCGCTTTTCGATCTCTCGATGCCAGTCCTGAGTGGCATTCAGGCCCTCAGGATGTATCGCTTCACGACCGCAAAGCCCATTCCGATCCTCATTCTCTCCGCCAACGTCACACCAGACGTGATCGCGGAATGCCAGAGAGCCGGGTGTGCTGAGTTCATTCCAAAGCCGCTGCGAGCAGCGTCACTGCTCGACGCCGTCGAGCGCCACCTCATTCTTCTCGAACCTGCGACGCCTCCAAACCCCATTCCGTCAGAAGCGAAGCCTAGCCTTTCGCTCGTCGATACCCCGATTGTCGATGTACAGGTTCTCGAAGACCTTGGCCGGCTCTCCCCCGATCCAACATTTATCGAAAGGCTTGTCGCCGGCTTTCGAAGCGACGCAGACCGCATTGTGGCCGACGTGGCGACAGCCTTGGACGCGCGTCGCTACGAGGCGATCAAGGACATTGCCCATGCCCTGAAGGGCGGCTCGGCCAGCGTCGGTGCGCTGCAGTTGATGCACTGTGCGGCGCGCCTCGAGAAGACCGGCGCCGATGTTCTTCGCCAACGTCCGACACAACTTGTCGAAGAGATGCAACGAACGATAAGGGAGACGTTCCGTGTGCTCGATCAGTTCGTTGAGCAACGGCGCGAACGCCTGCATTCAGTCTATCCAGAGTAGCGCTGGTCCTCGCAACTCTTCGAAGGGGCGCGACTCGACACGCTCGCCGCGAAGGTTCGGTTCATCCGCTGCCGGGCGCGCTCCGCCGTGCCCCGTCTCAACGATCTCTGGCCGTGCAGGTGTTCACCCAGCCCGTTGAATGGGCGTGACGTTCGACCGGACCACCTCGCACTCTGCGGACCTGTCCTGAGCCCGCACGAGCCGCTCCATCATTCGCAGGTCTCGTTCGCTAAGGCGTAGCGCAGCGTCAGCCCAGACCTGGACAACTCGCATCAATTCATCCCGTGCAAGCGGATCGATCTCGCGGCGCGCTGCTTCGATACCCCGTCTCCCGTTGGAAGCCTTCGCGTGCTTTTTGATGAAGCCCAGCACTGCCGCTTCTCCCGCGCCATCAGGAGCCAGCACGTCGACAACACCTAGGTCGTACAGCTGGCGGCCTGTATACATGTTTCCGCTAGTGATCAGCTCCTCTGTGATGCGACGTCCGACCTTGCGCGTCAACATGCTGTAGCCACCCATGCCTGGAAAAAGGTTAAAGAGAACCTCGGGGAATCCAAGGCGTGAGGATTCCTCTGCGACCATGACGGTCGCGGAGAGCGCGCTTTCGAACCCTCCGCCCAACGCGTCGCCTTGGACGAGCGACATGGTGGTGACGCCAAGCCCGAATCCGACGTTCCAACCAAGGACGTTGTCGATGCACTTCTCACCATACTGCACAAGCATTTCTCGATCGCGGCGACCGATCGCTTCTCTGAAAAACGCGAGATCGCCGCCGAGGTTGAATACACCCGGGACTCTCGATGCAGCAACGACGTAGTTGATGCGATGTTCCTGCCCATGGTCCCAGAGCCAACCACCTGACTGCTCGATGGTATGGCCGAGATGTCGCGCTTCCTCAAGCAGGCGAACATTGAACGTTGGCCGTGGCTTCGGGCTCATGAAAGCCCATAGCGCCCCGAACTCTGGATCGAACTGCGTTTCGATCTGCGCGTGCTTCGACTGAGAAACGTAGCGAACTTCGGCTATAGCACTCATGCTGCACTCCTTTGGAAGATACCACCGGGCCGACGACAACGAAGAAAAGAATCTTCGAGCTCATTGTGGCAAACAAGTCGGCCGGAATCCATCGGCTTGCTGCGCTTAAGGAGTAAGAATGCCTGATGTTTTGGATTTTTTTCCAATGCTTGCTGGTTGTTGTTGATTAGTTGTACGCTACATTATTACTTGGCGCGGTCGGACCCAGCGCCAATCTGCCGGAGCAGTCCTGCTCTAGCCCTGCGGCAACGTTGGGAGCGTCGTCCACACGCCGTCAACCAACCCCTCGATCGGCCGAAACGCGGCTTTGTATGCCATCTTCCGGCTGCCGGCGATCCAATACCCGAGGTACAGATGCGGCAGCCCCGCCGACCGGCACTGCTGCAGTTGCCACAGGATGTTGAACGTGCCGAGGCTCGCTCCCGGAAGGTCGGGCTCGTAGAACGTGTAGACCGAGGACAGACCGTCGGACAAGCGGTCGACTAGACTCACCATGCGCAGCAGGCCGCTTTCGCGGAACTCGACGAGCTGCGTGGTCACGTTGCTGTGCAGCAGGAAATGCTGGTACTGCTCGCGGCTGTCCTGGTCCATCCCGCCGCCCGGATGGCGCCGGCGCTGGTAGCGCAGGTAGAGCGCGTAATGCTCGGGCACGAAGGTGAGCTCGCGGCGCGTGATTTCGAGGTCCGCGTGCCGGCGCCAGCTGCGTCGCTGCGCGCGGTTCGGGCAGAAGCCCTCCGCCCGCACGCGCACGGGCACGCACGCCCGGCAGCGGTCGCAATACGGCCGGTAGGTGAACGCGCCGCTACGCCGGAACCCGAGCCGCACGAGCTCGCTGTAGACGGTCGAGTCGATGAGGTGGCTGGGCGTTGCGACCTGCGAACGGGCGAACCGATCGGGAAGGTAGCTGCAGGGGTAGGGTGCCGTGGCGTAGAACTGCAGGGTCGCGAACGGCAAGTCGTTGAGTCGGGTCACGCCAGCACGTCCTCCATCGCCGGCAGCTCCCAGGGCCCGCGCGGCGCAGAGGAGTCTACCAAGGCGGCAACCCGGTCGACAAACGTCCGACGCGGAATGGGCCGGGCGCCAAAGGACGCAAGATGCGACGTCTCCTGCTGGCAGTCGATCATCGGGAAACGGCGCGCCCGCAGGATCGCAACCAGATAGGCGAGCGCAACCTTGGAAGCGTCACGTTCGAGCGCGAACATCGACTCGCCGAAGAACATGCGCCCGATGCTGACCCCGTAGAGCCCACCGACGAGCCTGCCTTCACGCCAGGATTCGACTGCATGCGCAACCCCACGCGCGTGCAGATCAGCGTACGCCGCGATGATTGCTGGCGTGATCCAGGTGCCCTCCTGACCGGGCCGAGGGACGCGAGCGCAGCCGTGCATCACCGCCTCGAACGCGGAGTCGACGCGAATCTCGAATCCGCCGTTGCGGATCACTTTGGCCAGCGACCGCCGCAGTCGAAAGGCGTCCACCATCAACACCATGCGCGGGTCCGGGCTCCACCACAGGACGGGTTGGCCTTCCTCGTACCAAGGATAGATCCCGCGGCGATAGGCGTCGAGCAGCCTGCGGGCGGAGAGGTCGTCGCCGGCCGCAAGCAGCCCGTTGGGATGGGCGAGCGCCGAGCCCACCGGCGGGAAACGTGAACCCACGCTGATCCAGGGCACCATTTGCTTCAACCGGCCTGCGTCCGCCATTGGGAAGGGTGCTCGCGGCTCGCCTCACCCCGGCCGGCGCCGCGACCCGAGACGATCCGCGGTTCTCCCTTCGGTGGCGCAGTCAAGTCCTTCCGCTTCCTGCAGCATCGTCCGCTTCGCCGGCATCGTCCCCGTGCGCAAGTCTAAGCCGCCCCGACCGATCCGGTAGAATCCTCACGACGCGCCCCGGTAGCTCAGTGGATAGAGCAGCCCCCTCCTAAGGGGCAGGTCGGACGTTCGATTCGTCTCCGGGGCGCCATCGCGATGCACTGCCGGTACGATTGCCGATCCTCGAGTTTACGCCAGCCCCCCAGTCGTCATGTCCGTCGTCCATGCCCGCCGACGCGCCGTCGCGTCGCGACCCGTGGGGCACGCGCCGCCCGGACGCCACCACCGCTGCCCATGAGTTCATCTCCAACCGACCGCGATCTCCAGGGCACGTCCGTCGTGCGCTACCGGATCGTGCCGCAGGATCCCCACGCCCACCTCTTCGAGGTGAGCTGCGCGGTGCCAACGCCCGACCCGGACGGCCAGCGTTTCCGGCTGCCGGTGTGGACCCCGGGCAGTTACCTGATCCGCGAGTTCGCGCGCCATTTCATCGGCGTCCGTGCGACCGGCCCCGACGGGCCCGTCGCCATCGCCAAGGAGACCAAGGACTGCTGGCGGGCGGCTCCCTGTCGCGGTCCGCTGACGGTGGTCGCGACCGTCTACGCGTACGAACTCTCGGTGCGCACCGCCTATCTGGACGCGAGCCGCGCGTACTTCAACGGCGCTTGCGTCTTCCTCCGCCCCGACGGTCTCCAGCACGCACCTTGCGAACTCCACATCGACCCCCCGCCGGGCGCCGCGCAACGGAACTGGCGCGTCGCCACCACCCTGCCTCGCGTCGCCGTCGACGAGCCCGCGTTCGGGCTCTATCGTGCGGCAGACTACGACGAACTGATCGATCATCCGGTCGAGATCGCTGATTTCTCGTCGGCCACGTTCGAAGCCGGCGGCGTCGCTCACGAAGTTGTCGTCAGCGGCCGCCACCACGGCGACCTCGCGCGCCTTGCCCGCGATCTCGCGCTCGTCTGCCAGTGGCAAATCGACTTCTTCGGCGCGCCGGCGGGCGCCCCGCCGCCTTTCGACCGCTATCTGTTCCTCATCGCCGTGGTGGGTGATGGCTACGGTGGCCTCGAGCACCGCGCGAGCTGCAGCCTGCTTTGCCGGCGCGACGAGTTGCCGCGGGCCGGCGCAACACGGGTCACCGATGGCTACCGGCACCTGCTCGGACTCGCCAGCCACGAGTATTTCCACAGCTGGCACGTCAAACGCATCCAGCCCGCCGCCTTCGTTCCCTGCGATCTCGCGCGCGAGGCCTACACGCGCGAATTGTGGGCGTTCGAGGGCTTCACGTCCTACTACGACGATCTCGCGCTGGTGCGCAGCCGCGTCATCGACGACGCGAGCTACCTCGAGCTCCTGGGCCGCACGATCACCGCGGTGCTGCGCACGCCGGGGCGGCACCGGCAGAGTGTCGCAGACTCCTCGTTCGACGCCTGGATCAAGTATTACCGGCAGGACGAGAACACGCCGAACGCGGTCGTGAGCTACTACGCCAAAGGCGCGCTGATCGGGCTCGCGCTCGACCTCACGCTTCGCGCCGCCGGGTCCTCGCTCGATGCGCTGATGCGCACGCTGTGGCAGCGGTACGGACGCGGCGGAACGGGCGTGCCGGAGGGCGCGATCGCCGGGCTCGCCTCGACGCTCGCGGGACGCGACCTCGGTGCGTTCTTCGCCCGCTGCGTCGACGGAACGGACGACCCGCCCTTGGCCGAGCTGCTGAACTTCGTCGGCGTCCGGCTGCGCCTGCGCGCCTCCCGCTCCGGCGATGATCGCGGCGGAACGCCCGCCGAGGACGACAGCGACAGCGCGCGGCCGCGCGCGTGGCTCGGCGCCAAGGCTGCCGAAGCGGGCGAGCTGCGCCTGCAGTACGTGTTCAGCGGCGGTCCCGCGGAGCGCGCCGGGCTTGCGGCAGGCGACGTCCTCGTCGCAGTCGACGGCCTGCGCGCGACCCGGGAGTCGATCGCCCGGCTCACCACGGAACGGGACCCGGGCGAGGTGATCGAGGTGCACGCGTTTCGCCGCGACGAGCTGTTTGCGGCGAGCGTCACGCTGGAGAGCGCGCCTGCCGACACCTGCTGGCTCGAAATCGACACCGCCGCCGACGAGCCCGCACGAAGCCACCGCGCCTGCTGGCTGGGCTGCGACCCGGCGAAGCAGGACCCGCTGCGGCGGGCGACCGACGCGTCCGCCGCACGCGGCGTGATTCGCAGCGTGACTCGCGGCGCATTCGCCGGCCCGCGTCAGACGTGCACGGGGAAGGCGCGGCCGCGCGCCCGCGCGCAGCCGGGCGGCCGCGCGCGCCCGCGGCTCGTCGGTGTCTCGCACGCGCGCCGCCGGCACCTCGGCCGCGGTCAGCGGGCGAGCTTGACCGCCGGGTTGAGCGTGTACATTCCGTAGGTGCTCGCCTCGGCCAGGATGTGGTTCGCCATCGCCGCCCGCGCCTGCGCGCCGGTGAACGCTCCAGCCACCTCGAGGCGCGGGATGTCAAGCGCGTACAGCGTGAAGATGTAGCGGTGCGGGATGGCGTCGTTCCACGGCGGGCACGGACCGTCGTAGCCGTAGTAGTTGCCGGCCATGTCCTGGTCGCCGGCGAACCAGCCGGTGTAGTCGTTGATGCCTTGCCGCGCGTTGCGCGGCGCGTGCGGCCCGGGCTTTCCGCGCGGCGTCACTCCGGACGAGAACTCACCGCGCGCGATGGCGGGCGTGTCCGGTGGCAGGTCGACAAGCACCCAGTGAAAGAAGTCGACGCGGGGGAGCGTCGCTGGCACGACGCGCCCTTCCTTGTTGACATCGTCGCCCCGGGAGGGTACGTCCGGGTCGTGGCAGACCAGCGCAAGCGAGCGGGCCTGCGCGGGGACGCCGCGCCACGAGAAGTCCGGATTGCGGTTGCCCGACAGCGCGACGTGCTGCACGGGATCGACGGCGCCGAAAGCGCACTCGGCGGGAATCAGCGCCCCGGATGCAAATGCGGTGGTAACGAGCTCCATGATTTCTCCTCAAAGACGGCCGGTCGGCCGCAGGCCTCCCGGCCAAACGGGCTACTTGCGGCGAGCCCCACCCGCCTTGTGGTCGTCTCCTCCGCCTCCTTCGGCGGCGGTGGCCCCGCGGATCGCCTCGAGGGATGCCTTCTGCAACTCCATCGTCTTGATGCTCATCTGCATGAGATTGAGGCTCATCTGCAGCCAGCTCTCGATGACGCGAAGCTCGTCGATCTTGCGTTGCACTTCGTGCGGATCGATCGCCGAGAACATCGCGGCCGGATGTGGAAACGCCATTCCTCCCGGCGTTCCCGCCGTACCCGCGCCCGATCCGGGCGCGGTCTGCGCACCGGCGCCTGGAGCAAAACCCGGCATCGGCACGCCAAACGGGTTCCACATCTTCTGCAGGAAATCGAGGGCGTCCTGCGGGGTGAACGGGGGCGGCGGTTGCGAGTTCGCGTCGGACGGAGGCGGGCTCATCGTGGCTCCAGGATGGTTGGCAGCCGCCAGCGGGTGGCCGGCGTTCGTAACGCCGATGCGAGCGATCGGCGTTTTCGCTATTATCCTGGTCCATGACGGACGAACGCGCAACCCTGCAGACGCGGCTCGAAGCCGCTGTTGGTAAAGCGCAGGTCCTCACTGCCGACGCCGATACCGCCCCCTATCTCACCGACTGGCGCGGCCGTTACCACGGTCGTGCGCTGGCGATCGTGCGCCCCGGCACGACCGCCGAGGTGGCCGCCGTAGTTCGTGCCTGCGCCGAGACGGGGACTCCGCTGGTGCCGCAGGGCGGCAACACCGGCCATTGCGGCGGCGCAACCCCGGACGCAAGCGGCGACGCTGTCCTCGTCTCGCTCGTGCGCCTGAACCGCGTGCGCGCCGTCGACGTCGACAACGGGACGCTCACGGTCGATGCGGGCATGACACTCGCCGCCGTGCAGGAAGCCGCGGCGGCGGCAGGGCTCTACTTTCCGCTGTCGCTGGCGGCCGAGGGGAGCTGCACGATCGGTGGCAACATCGCCACCAACGCCGGAGGCACCGCGGTGCTGCGCTTCGGCAACGCGCGCGAACTGGTGCTGGGTCTCGAAGTCGTGCTCGCCGACGGACGCGTTTGGGACGGGCTGCGCGGGCTGCGCAAGGACAACACCGGGTACGATCTCAAGCAGCTGTTCATCGGTGCCGAGGGCACGCTGGGGATCGTCACGGCCGCGGTACTGAAGCTGTTCGCGGCGCCGCGCGTTCGCGCCACCGCCCTCGTCGCCGTGGCCGACGTTCGGTCCGCGGTCGCCTTGCTCGGCCGCCTGAAGCAGGCGCTCGGCGACCGGCTGGTCGGGTTCGAGCTCATGTCGGCGCTTTCGCTCGCGCTGTCGCGCAAGCACCAGCCTCGCCTTCCCGACCCCGTCCCCGGTCACCCGTGGTATGCGCTGATCGAGGCCCACGACAGCGCGCCCGACGCTCCCGTTGCGGCGATGGTCGAGCAGGCGCTCGCGGGCGCGCTCGCGGCAGGTGTCGCCCGCGACGCGACCATCGCCCAGACGGGTGAACAGGCGGCGGCGCTGTGGGAGCTGCGCGAGAACATCCCCGAGGCGCAGCGGCGGGAAGGCCCCAACATCAAGCACGACATCTCGCTGCCGGTGTCGGCCATGCCGGCGTTCATCACGGAGGCGGCCGCCGCGCTCGAGGCCGCGTTTCCGGGGGTGCGCCTGGTCACCTTCGGCCACCTCGGCGATGGGAACCTCCATTACAACCTTGCCGCACCGGAGTCCGAGCCCGCCGAGTCGTTCATGCGGCACGGCCCGGCCGCAAACCGCATCGTCCACGACCTGGTGGCAGCGCGCGGCGGCAGCATCAGTGCCGAGCACGGCATCGGACAGCACAAACGCGAGGAACTCGTCCGCTACAAAGCGCCCGTCGAGCTCGAACTCATGCGGCGCGTGAAGTCGGCGCTCGATCCCACGGGCATCCTCAATCCGGGCAAAGTGCTCGCACCACCACCAACCCGGCGGCGACGCAGAGGCCGTGGGCGGCGAAGGGCCGCCCCGAGGCGCGAACTGCGCCCCCTCGGGGGGCAGCGCAGCGGCCGACGCAGGCCGCAAGCGTGGGGGTCAGGTGAGTAAAGTGGTCTTCTGGCTGGTTGTCGTGTTCGCGATCCTGCTCGCGGTGCGGCTGTTCAACGCCGCGAAGACGAGGAAACGTTCCGACCCCGGGCGCACGCAGACATCGCCGCGCGCGATCGAACAGACCGTGCGCTGCAGCCGCTGCGGCGTCTACCTGCCGGAGGCCGAGGCGCGGCCGGGGCCGGCGGGCCTCACGTGCGGCGATCCGGACTGCGCCCGACGCCGCTGAAAGCCGATGCCCGAAAAGCCGATGCGCATCCCCACCGCCCCGCCGTCGCTCGCGGAACTTGGACTGCCCGAGCCCGCGCCGTCCCTGTCGTCCGGGGCGTCGGAACGTCGCATCCTCTGGATCGTCGGCCTCTACCGCGCGGTCTGCGGCGCGATCCTGCTGGGTACCGCGCTGCTGCTGGACCTGCGCACCCTGCAGATCCCGGCTCCCCAGGCGTTCGTCACCGCCTCGGTGTTCTATTTCGCTTTCGGGCTGGGCGCGTTCTGGTGGATGCAACGCGAGCGTCTGCTGGTGCCGTTGTCGCTGCTCGTTTCGGTCCTCCTGTCGGGAGACGTCTTCTTCGTCGCCATGGTGATGGCCGCCGGCGGCGCCTCGAGCGGCTCGCTGCCGATCCTGCTGTTTCCACAGCTCGCCGCGAGCGGCTGGCTGCTGCGCACCCGCATCGCGTTCCTGCACGCGGCGCTGGCCGCCGCTGCGCTCCTCGGCCTCGAGATCCTGCGCCTCGTCGAAGGCCAGGTGATGCCGACGCAGGTCTTCCAGACGGCGCTCATCGGCGTCGGCTATTTCGCCACGATCGGCGTCGCCGTGGCGCTGGGACGCTACACGAAAGCGTCCGAGGACCTCGCCGCCCAGCGCGGCATCGACGTCGCCAACCTGGATCATCTCAACCGGCTGATCATCCAGGACATGCAGGACGGCGTCCTCGTCGTCGACCTCAACGGGGTCGTGCGCGGCCACAACGCGCAGGTCAACCGCCTGCTGGGAGGTTTCGGCCGGCTGCGGGGCGGAATGCGGCTGGCGGAGTTCTCGTCGACGCTACACGATTACTGGCGGCGATGGCAGGAGAGCGACGCCGAGGCCTTTCCGCCGTTCAAGGTCGAATCGACGCAGCGCCTGCTCAGCGTGCGCCTGGTGCGCATTGGCTTCGGACTCAATGGCGGGTCGTTGATCTATCTCGAGGATCTCGGCCGGGCGCAGGCCGAGGCGCAGCAGATGAAACTCGCCGCATTGGGCCGGCTGACCGCGAGCATCGCGCACGAGGTGCGCAACCCGCTGTCGGCGATCAACCAGGCCGCGCAGCTCCTCGACGAGGACGGCGCCGTAGCGCCCGAGGGCCAGCGACTGCTCACCATGATCCGCAACAACACCCGCCGCATCGATCGCATCGTCGGCGAGATCCTTGCCCTCAATCGGCGCGACCGGCAGCAGCCGGAGCCGATCGCACTGCACGAGTTCCTCTCCGCGCTGAGCGAGGAGATCATGCACGCCGAGAAGATGCCGCCCGGGGCGATCGCGCTGCAGATCCCCGAGACGCTGATGATCAGCTTCGACCGTGGGCACCTCAATCAGATTCTCTGGAATCTCATCCGCAATGCCTGGCAGCACTGCCAGCACAAGGAGGGGAGCATCCGCATCACCGCCCGCGCAGGGTACATGGGCGACGTCGTGATCTTCGAGCTCGGCGACGACGGCCCCGGCATTCCCGCCGACCGGCGCAGCCAGATCTTCGAGCCCTTCTTCACCACGCGCCCGGGCGGCACCGGGTTGGGACTCTACATCGCCCGCGAGCTCGCGGACGCCAACGGCAGCGGGCTCGAGCTCCTGCCGAAGGGCCCGGGCGCCCAGTTCCGAATCACCTTCAAGCGGGCCGGCGCTCCGGCCGCAACGGAAGACAAAGAGGCCTGACATGTCCCGCAGACTGCGCGGCCAGCCCCGCGTGCTGGTCATCGACGACGAACCGGATCTGCTCGAACTGCTCGAGCTCACGTTGTCGCGCATGGGGCTCGACACCGTGCGTGCCGAGACCGTCGGCGAGGCGATCCGCCTGCTCGACAAGGAGCCGTTCGACCTCTGCCTCACCGACATGCGCCTGCCCGACGGCGAGGGACTCGAGGTCGTGCAGCACATCAGCGACAAGGGGCTCGACGTCCCGGTGGCCGTGATCACCGCGTTCGGCAGCGCCGAGAACGCCGTCGCGGCGCTCAAGGCCGGCGCCTTCGACTACCTGTCCAAGCCGGTGGCGCTGGACCAGCTGCGCGCGCTGGTGAAGCAGGCGCTCAAGGTGCCGGAAAGAGCCGGGGCCCGCGCCAGCCACACGCTGCTGGGTGAGTCGCCCGCGATGATGCACGTGCGCAGCTTGATCGAACGCCTCGCCAAGAGCCAGGCGCCCGTCTTCATCCACGGGGAGTCGGGCAGCGGCAAGGAACTCGCGGCCCGGATGATCCATGCACTGGGCGCCCGTAGCGAGGGCCCCTTCATCGCCGTCAATTGCGGCGCGATTCCCGAGAACCTGATGGAAAGCGAGTTCTTCGGCTACCGCAAGGGCTCGTTCACCGGAGCCGAAGCCGACCGCGACGGGTTCTTCCAGGCCGCCAACACAGGCACGCTGTTCCTCGACGAGGTCGCCGACCTGCCGCTCGCGATGCAGGTCAAGCTGCTGCGCAGCATCCAGGAGAAGAAGGTGCGCAAGGTCGGCTCGACGCAGGAGGACCCGGTCGACGTGCGCCTCATCAGCGCCACGCACAAGAAGCTCTCCGCGCTGGTCGAATCGGGGGAATTCCGCCAGGACCTCTTCTACCGCCTCCACGTCATCGAGCTCGCGATGCCGAATCTGCGCGAGATGCGAGAGGACATCCCGCTCATCGCCAATGCGATCCTCGCCAAGCTGTCGCGCGGTACGCCCGCGCGCCTGGATGGTGGCGCGCTGGCCGCGCTGGAGCTCTACTCCTTCCCTGGCAACGTCCGCGAACTCGAGAACATTCTCGAGCGCGGGCTGTCGCTGGCCGCCGATCCCGAGCGCATCAGCGCCGACGACCTCCACCTCACACCCACGGACGAAGAGAGCGCGACGCCGATCGCGTCCGGCGACAAGTGGCCGCTGCAGGACTACCTGGACCGCGTGGAACGTGCCGCGATCACGGAAGCGCTGGAGAAGACGCGGTACAACCGCACCGCAGCGGCGAAGCTCCTCGGCATCACCTTCAGGGCCATGCGCTACCGCATGGAGCGGCTGGGGATCAAGTAGACGACGCGATGCTGCGTGGGCGTGCCTCGCTGCGTCGTCGCAGCCCGTGGCGCGGGTGATCGTGAGCGCCCTCGGCGCCCGCGCCGCAGCGGGGCCGCCCCGCGATCGACCGCGAGGGCTGGGTCGCGGACGCCCGCCGAATTGCTTCCCCGAATCGGGACGCGCGCCCGCCAGGCGCGCGATCTCGCTGGCGGTCATACACGGGATCTCGCTGCCGCCCGGTCGATTCGGCGGCACCGGCATCGCCGATCTCTTCACCAACCGCCTCGATCCCGCCGCGCACCCCTACTTCGCGACCGTCGCCCACCTGCGCGTGTCGTCGCATTTCCTCATCCGGCGCCGTGGCGAGCTCGTCCAATTCGTGGCCTGCGCCGATCGGGCCTGGCACGCAGGCGTCTCGCGTTGGCAAGGGCGCGAGGGCTGCAACGACTTCTCGATCGGGATCGAGCTCGAAGGCACCGACACCGTCCCCTACACCGGAGCGCAGTACCGGCGCCTCGCCCGCCTGCTGCGCCTGCTGCGCCGGCATTATCCGCTGGCCGACCTTGCCGCGCACAGCGACATCGCACCGGGGCGCAAGACCGACCCTGGCCCGGCGTTCGACTGGAGCCGCCTGGAGGCGTTGCTGGCGTCAGGCTGATGCCGCCGGAATCCGGTCTCGACGCACCGGGTGGCCGCATCACGCTGTGACGCCGCAGCGCAAAAGTGCGCCGAGTGGGCAGCAGGCATGGTATAGTGATAGGTTATGCAGTTTCTCGCCGATTACTTTCCGCTGATCCTGTTCTTCGTCGCCTTCAAGTGGCAGGGGATCTACTTCGCCACCGTGGTCGCGATCGTCGCCTCGGCGCTGCAGATCGCGTGGTTCCGCTGGAGGAAGGGCAGCGTTTCGACCGTCCACTGGCTTTCTCTGGCGATCATCGTCGCCTTCGGCGGCTTGACGCTGCTGCTGCAGGACGAAACGTTCATCAAGTGGAAGCCGACGGCCCTCTACGGCCTGTTCGGCGCGATTCTGGCGTTCGGCCGCCTCGCGCTGCATCGCAACCTCCTGACCTACCTCATGCAAGGCGTGACGCTGCCCGAAGCCGTGTGGAACCGCCTGACCTGGGCCTGGGTCGCGTTCTTCGCCTTCATGGGCGTTGCCAACTGGTACGTCGCGTTTCACTATCCCACGGACACCTGGGTAAACTTCAAGGTCTGGGGCGGAATCGGCCTGTTCCTGCTGTTCGCCGTGGCGCAAGGCCTGTGGCTGTCGCGGCACCTGCCCGAGGAAGCGTCGTGAATCCGGCTGCGGCGACGCTGCGCATGCGCCTCGCCGCCCTCGCCCCCACCGTGCTCGAGATCCGCGATGACGGCGCCGAACACGTCGGGCACGCGGGAGCAGCCAGCGGCGCGGGCCACTTCTCGCTGCTCGTCGTGTCGGATGTCTTCGTGGGTCTGACCAGACTCAGCGACATCAGCGCGTGCTGCGCGAGGTGAGTGACCTGCTCCCCGACCCCGTGCACGCGCTGTCGATTCGGGCGCTCACCCCGGAAGAGTTCCCCTCCTGAAACCCCACCGAAAAAGGACCGCTCCGATGTCTCGTCTCGCCCTCACCGCCACCCTTGCCGCGCTGCTCGCGCTGGCAGGGATCCCCGCTTCCGCCCAGGCTCCCGCCAAGGGCGCCGCACCGGCGGCCGCGCCGGCCGGCGCTCGCCGCCACCACCGCCACCACCACCACCACCACCTCCTCCTCCTCCAACACTGCCGCCACGGCGGGCAAGGAACTCTATCCCAAGTCGTACTTCGACTTGCTGGTCAAGGAGCGCCTCGCCCAAGGTCAGCCGGATACGCCCGCCTTGCGCAGCGCGGTGCGCGACGAACTCAACACGCGCGAATTGCTCGCGCGCGAGGCGAAGAAGAAGGGGCTCGACAAGAACGCCGACGTCAAGAACCAGATGGACCTGAGCGCCCAGACCGTTCTAGTCCGCGCGTACGTGAGCGACTGGGTGAAAGCCAACCCCGTCGCCGAGGCCGCGCTGCGCAAGGAGTACGACCAGATCAAGGCTCAGATCGGCGACAAGGAGTACAAGGTCCGCCACATTCTGGTGGAGAAGGAAGGCGAGGCGAAGGAGATCATCGTCGCGCTGCAGAAAGGCGAGCGCTTCGAGAAGCTCGCCGAGCAGTCGAAGGACCCGGGCTCGAAGGCCAATGGCGGCGACCTCGACTGGAACGCGCCCGTCGAACTTCGTCAAACCGTTCTCGGACGCGATGGTCAAGCTCGAGAAGGGCAAGTTCACGGCGCAGCCGGTCCAGACCCAGTTCGGCTGGCACGTGATCCGTCTCGACGACATGCGCGAGGCGAAGGTTCCGACGTTCGAGGAGGTGAAGCCCCAGCTGCAGCAGCGCCTGCAGGCGCAGCAACTGGACGCCTACTTCAAGGAACTGCGCAGCAAGAACGGCGTGTAGCTTCGGCGTTAGCGACACGCATCGACGCACCGTCTTACGCCGCCGCGGTCGGGCGTGCGCCCGAGGTATCGCCGCCAGGGGCCTGTCGGACCGGGGCCGTCGTAGCGCGCCGCCCCTGGGGCCGCCGGCGCAGTGCGCGCCGCGGCGGGCGCGTCGGCATGCTTCGCGCCTGCCCGTTCCTTCCGAGATCCCGTTGCGCCCGGAACGAACCCAGCGATGGCGTTGATACGCAATCCGAAGGACTTCTGGGCAGGCGTGCTGTTCGCCGCGTTCGGCGCCGCGTCGATCCTGATCTCCAGCAGCTATCCGCTGGGCACCGCCGCCAGGATGGGGCCGGGTTATTTCCCGCGCGTGCTCGGCATCCTTCTGCTGACCTTGGCCGCGCTGCTCATCGTGCGATCGTTCGCGTTGCGCGGAGGTCCGCTGGGGATGCGGAACCTGAAGCCGCTGGTGATCGTCCTCGGCAGCGTGCTCGTGTTCGGCCTCGCCGCGCCCCGGCTCGGCGTCGCGATTGCCACCGTACTCCTGATCTTCCTCAGCAGCACCGCCGACCGCGAGTTCCGCTGGAAGGAGGCAATCGCAAGCAGCCGTCGTCCTCGCGGTGTTCACGCTGGCTGTGTTCATCTACGGTCTCGGCCTGCAGCTCCCGATCTGGCCACCGTTCCTCGTGGCGCGCTGATGGACCATGGATCTCTTCCACCACCTCGCCGTCGGGTTCGGGGTCGCGCTGACGTTCCAGAACATCCTCTACGCGCTCGCCGGCGTGCTGCTCGGCACGCTGATCGGCGTGCTGCCCGGCATCGGTCCGGTTGCCGACGATCGCGATGCTGCTGCCGATCACCTACTCGCTGCCACCCGTGTCGGCGCTGATCATGCTGGCGGGAATCTACTACGGCGCGCAGTACGGCGGCTCGACGACGGCGATCCTCGTCAACCTGCCGGGCGAGGCGTCGAGCGTGGTCACCTGCCTCGACGGCTACCAGATGGCCCGCCAGGGGCGCGCCGGGACGGCGCTCGCGGTCGCGGCGATCGGGTCGTTCGTCGCCGGCTGCTTCGCGACGCTCCTGGTCGCGGCGTTCGCGCCCCCGCTCGCCGAGGTCGCGCTCAGGTTCGGCCCGGCCGAGTACTTCTCGCTGATGGTGCTGGGACTGCTCGCCGCGGTCGTGCTGGCGCGCGGCTCGCTCGTCAAGGCGATCGGAATGATCGTCCTCGGCCTGCTCCTCGGCATCGTCGGCACCGACGTGAACTCCGGCCTGCCGCGCTTCTCCTTCGGCGTTCCCGAGCTCTCGGACGGCATCGGGTTCGTCGTCGTGGCGATGGGGCTGTTCGGGTTCGCCGAGATCATCGTCAATCTCGAGCACGCAGGAAAGCGCGAGGTGTTCACGCACCGCGTCTCGGGCCTTTGGCTCAAGTGGAAGGACCTCAAGGCCGCGCTGCCGGCCGATGCTGCGCGGCACCGGCGTCGGTTCGATTCTGGGAATCCTGCCTGGCGGCGGCGCGCTGCTGGGCGCGTTCGCGTCGTACACGCTGGAGAAGAAGCTCGCCCGCGACCCGTCGCGTTTCGGCAAGGGCGCGATCGAGGGCGTAGCCGGTCCGGAAAGCGCCAACAACGCCGGCGCGCAGACGTCGTTCATCCCGCTGCTGACGCTCGGCATCCCGCCCAATGCCGTGATGGCGCTGATGGTCGGCGCGATGACGATCCACAACATCCAGCCGGGCCCGCAGGTGATGACGTCCAATCCCCAGCTCTTCTGGGGCCTGATCGCCAGCATGTGGGTCGGCAACCTGCTGCTGGTCGTGCTCAACCTGCCCATGATCGGCGTCTGGATCAAGCTGCTGTCGGTGCCCTATCGCCTGCTCTACCCGGCGATCCTGCTGTTCTGCTGCATCGGCGTCTACAGCCTGTCGAACAACATCTTCGACGTGATGATGACCGTCGTCTTCGGTGTGCTGGGCTGGCTGTTCGTGAAGCTCGAATGCGAACCCGCGCCGCTCCTGCTCGGCTTCATCCTCGGGCCGATGATGGAAGAGAACCTGCGCCGGGCGATGCTGCTCTCGCGCGGCGACCCGATGGTGTTCCTCAATCGCCCGCTGTCGCGCAGCCTGCTGATCGCTGCGATGCTGCTGCTGCTGCTTATCCTGTTGCCCAATCTGCGGCGCAAGCGCGCCGAGGCGTTTCACGAGAGCTGACCGCCCCCGGGGGAACGCGCGTTCCCTGCTCGGCCGGGGCAATCCGGAGGCATCGATGGTCATCCGCAGCTGGAACCTGCCGTACGCCTCGTCCCGTCAGCCGGTTCTCGCGCGCAACGCGGTCGCGACGTCGCAGCCGCTCGCCACGCAGGCCGGCGTCGCGATGCTGCTGCGCGGCGGCAACGCGGTCGACGCCGCGCTCGCGACGGCGATCGCCCTGACGATCACCGAGCCCTGCAGCAACGGCCTGGGCAGCGATCTCTTCGCCATCGTTGCCGAAGGCCGGGAACTCGTCGGGCTGAACGCCTCGGGCCGAGCGCCTGCGGCCGTCGACCCGACGCGCTACGCCGGCCGGAACGAAATGCCGCGGCACGGGTGGGAGTCGGTGACGATCCCCGGCGCGGTCTCGGGCTGGGCGGCGTTGTCGCAGCGCTTCGGCGCGCTGCCCTTCGCCGATCTGTTCGCGCCGGCGATACGCTACGCCCGCGAGGGCTACCCGGTATCGCCGATCGTGGCTGACAAGTGGGCCGCGGCCGCGCGGGCGCTGCCCGTGGACATGGGATTCGCCGACCACTTCCTCCCCCGCGGGCGTGCACCGCGCGCCGGCGAGATCTTCGCCTGCCCGGCGATGGCGGCGTCGATGGAATTGATTGCTGCAACGCATGGCAATGCCTTTTATCGGGGCGAACTCGCGGACGCGATGGTCCGCGATGCGCGCCGGCACGGCGCGTTGCACAGGCACGAGGACTTCGCCGAGCACACCGTCGACTGGGTGGCGCCGCTCGCGCAGGACTACGGCGGGGCGACCGTGCACGAACTGCCGCCCAACGGCCAAGGCATCGCCGCGCAGATGGCGCTCGGCATTCTCTGTTCGTTCGACCTCGCGGCCCTGCCCCCCGACTCGGCGGCCAGCCAGCACCTGCAGATCGAGGCGATGAAACTCGCCTTCGCCGACGTCCATCGTTTCGTGGGCGACCCGGCGTCTATGCGCGTCCCGGCTGCGGCACTGCTCGATCCGGCCTACCTCGCCGCCCGCGCGAAGCGGATCGATCCGCGCCGCGCACAGGATTTCGGACCCGGGCTACCGCCCAAGGGAGGCACCGTGTACCTGTGCGCCGCCGACGCGCGCGGCATGATGGTCTCGCTGATCCAGTCGAACTACATGGGCTTCGGCTCGGGCGTCGTGGTTCCCGACACGGGCATCAGCCTGCAGAATCGCGGCGCGGGCTTTGCGCTCGCACCGGGCCATCCCAACGAGATCGGAGGCGGCAAGCGGCCGTTCCACACAATCATGCCGGGCTTTCTCACCCGTGCGGGCGAGCCGCTCGCCGCGTTCGGAGTCATGGGCGGGCCGATCCAGCCCCCGGGGCACGTGCAGACGCTCGTGCGCCTGCTCGACTTCGGCATGAATCCGCAGGCCGCCCTCGACGCGCCGCGGTGGAAGCTCGAGGGAGGGCTCGCGGTCGATCTCGAAGGCACGGCCAGCGCCGAACTGCGCAGCGGGCTCGCGGCGCTGGGGCACGTGATCCGCGCGGTGCCGGATCCGATCATGGATTTCGGCGCCGGCCAGATCATCCTGCGCGACGTGCGAGAACGCGGGTACGTCGCTGCTTCCGACCCGCGCCGCGACGGTCAGGCCGCCGGCTTCTGAACGGTCAGCGCCCGCTCTGTGCCTTGAGCGTTGACAGCGGCAGGATCTCGGGCAACTCATGCCGGCGGCGGCCTTCCTCGGGCGCGGCCAGCGGCGCCGTCGCCCGCATCGTCGTGAGTGAACGACGGGTGAGTTCCTGGTAAGTGCGGGTTCCCTCGACCTTCCACGCGAGCTCCTGCTCGGTCACCGCGCGCAGCACCTTTGCCGGCACTCCCGCGGCCAGCGAGCGCGGCGGCACGACCATGCCGGCGCGGACGAACGCCATCGCCGCGACGATCGCCGACTCGCCGATCACGGCGTTGTCGTTGACGACGGCGTTCATGCCGATGAGCGCGTTGCGCTGGACGATGCAGCCATGCAGCACCGCACCGTGCCCGATGTGGCCGTCCTCTTCGACGACGGCGTCGGTGTTCGGATAGGCGTGCAGCACGCAGGTGTCCTGGATGTTCGCCCCGGCGCGGATCTCGATCCGCCCGAAGTCGCCCCGCAGGCTGGCCAGCGGCCCGATGTAGCAGCCCGCGCCGACGATCACGTCGCCGATCAGTACCGCTGAGGGATGGACGAAGGCGGTCGGGTCCACTACCGGCGTAACGCCGTCGATCGCGTAGACGGTGAGATTCATCGGGTCTCCTCTGCGCTGCGCCGCCTCGAGAGCATACCGCGCTCGCGCAACGCGAGCAGCCTACAGCGTCATCCGATCCAGACCCGGGCGTTGCGGAACATCCGCAGCCACGGCGAGTCCTCGCCCCAGTCTTCGGGGTGCCAGGACATCTGCACCGTGCGGTAGACGCGCTCGGGATGCGGCATCAGGATCGTGAACCGCCCATCGGCGGTCGTGAGTCCGGTGATTCCCTGCGGGGAGCCGTTGACGTTGTAGGGATAGCGCTCGGTCGCCTGTCCGTGATGGTCGACGTAGCGCAGCGCAACGAACGGCTGCGCCGCGGCGAGCTGTGCGGGGTCGCGGAACTCGGCGTAGCCCTCGCCGTGCGCGGTCGCCACCGGGATGAGGCTGCCCTCCATGCCGCGGAAGAACAGGCTGGGCGAATGCTGCACCTCCAGCATGACGAAGCGTGCTTCGAACTGCTCGGACCGGTTGCGCACGAAGTGCGGCCAATGGCCGGTGCCGGGAATGATCTCGTGCAGATTGCTCATCATCTGGCAGCCGTTGCAGACCCCCAGCGCGAATACGTCGCCACGCTCGAAGAAGGCAGCAAACTGCTCCCGTGCGCGCGCGTGGAACAGGATCGACTTCGCCCAGCCTTCGCCGGCGCCGAGCACGTCGCCGTAGGAAAAGCCGCCGCAAGCGACGACGCCGGAGAAATCGGCGAGCGCGCGGCGACCGGCGAGGAGGTCGCTCATGTGCACGTCGTACGCGGCGAAGCCGGCGCGGTCGAACGCGGCCGCCATCTCGACCTGCCCGTTCACGCCCTGCTCGCGCAGGATCGCGACCGCGGGACGCGCGCCGGAAGCGATGTAGGGCGCGGCCACGTCGAGGTCGGGGTCGAAGCCAAGCTGCGGCGCAAGCCCGGGATCGGAGGTGTCCAGGATCCGCTCGTACTCCGCGTCGGCCGCGTCAGGGTTGTCGCGCAGCCGCTGCAACGCGTGCGTGGTCGCCGACCACGCCCGGTGCAGGTCGACGCGGGACTCGTCGAACACGCTGTTCCCGTCCTGCGCGATGCGCAGGCGATCGTCGAGCGTCGGTCGTCCGAGCACGTGGACGGCGAGCCGGGCAGCGGTCAGCCGCATCGCGACCTGGGCGACGTCCCGGCCGCGCACCTGCACCACGGCGCCCAGCTCCTCCGCGAACAGCGCCGGCAGAAGAGGCAAGCGCGCCGGAAGCACGAGATCCAGGCCGCAGCGCGATGCGAACGCCATCTCGACCAGCGTCGCGAACAGCCCCCCGTCCGCAACGTCGTGGTAGGCGAGCAACAGGTGGTCGCGGCGCAGGCCCTGCACCGCGTCGAAGAAGGCAGCCAGACGCAAGGGATCATCCAGGTCGGGCGGAACGTCCCCGAGCTGCCCGGTAACCTGCGCCAGCGCCGACCCCCCCAGGCGGTGCCGTCCGTCGCCCAGGTCGATCCACAGGAGCGAGGTCTCGCCGACGTCCAGACGCAGCTGTGGCGTGTCGGCGGCACCGGCATCGGGAACCGGCGCGAAAGCCGAGACGACCAGCGACACGGGGGCGGTGACGGCCTTGGTCACCCCGTTCTCCTGCCAGGTCGTGCGCATGGACATCGAATCCTTGCCAACCGGGATGCCGATCCCCAACGCCGGGCAGAGTTCCATCCCGATGGCGCGGACGGTGTCGTACAAAGCCGCGTCCTCGCCCGGGTGGCCGGCAGGCGCCATCCAGTTGGCGGACAGCTTCACGTCCGACAGCCGCGCGATCCCTGCTGCCGCGATGTTGGTGATCGCTTCCGCGACGGCCATCCGCCCGGACGCGGGCGCGTCGATGAGCGCCAACGGCGTGCGCTCCCCGATCGCCATCGCTTCTGCGGAGTAGCCGTCGAAATCGAGCAGGGTCACCGCGACGTCGGCGACCGGAACCTGCCACGGCCCGACCATCGGGTCGCGGGCGCACAGGCCCCCGACGGTGCGGTCGCCGATGGTGACGAGGAACGTCTTGTCCGCGACCGCGGGCAGCTGCAGCACGCGATACGCGGCATCGCGCAGCGTGATTCCGGTGAGGTCGAGTGGCGGCAGCGCCCGCGCGCGGTGGGTCACCTCGCGCGTCAACCGCGGCGGCTTGCCCAGCAGCACGTCGAGCTCGATCGCCACCGGCTCGTTGCCGAAATGCGGGTCGACGACCACGAGCCGGTGCTCCGCGGTAGCGCGACCGAGCACCGCGAACGGGCAGCGTTCGCGCTCGCAGAGCTCGCGGAAGAGGTCGAGGTCATCCGGCGCGATCGCGAGCACGTAACGCTCCTGCGCCTCGTTGCACCAGATCTCGCGCGGCGCCATACCCGGCTCCTCCGACGGGACCGCCCGCAGGTTGAAACGGCCACCGGCGCCACCGCCGTGGACGAGCTCGGGAAGGGCGTTGGACAGCCCGCCCGCCCCCACGTCGTGCAGCGACAGGATGGGGTTCGCGTCGCCCATCTGCCAGCAGCGGTCGATGACCTCCTGCGCACGCCGCTGCATCTCGGCGTTGCCGCGCTGGACCGAATCGAAATCGAGATCCGCCGCGTTCGCGCCGGTGGCCATGGACGAGGCGGCGCCTCCGCCCATGCCGATCAGCATTCCGGGGCCGCCCAGCTGAATCAGCAGCGTGCCGGGGGGCAGCGGCGCCTTGCGGGTGTGGTCCGCGCGGATGTTGCCGATGCCGCCCGCAAGCATGATCGGCTTGTGGTAGCCGCGCACCTCGCCGTCCACCCGCTGCTCGAAGGTGCGGAAATACCCGGCGAGGTTCGGCCGCCCGAACTCGTTGTTGAACGACGCGCCGCCGATCGGCCCTTCGAGCATGATCTCGAGCGCCGAGGCGATGCGTTCGGGCTTGCCGATCCAGCACTCGCCGGCGGCATCCGGGATCCCGTTGGCCGCGGCCGGCTTTTCCCACGGCTGCATCAGGCCGGGAATGCGCAGGTCGGACACGGTGAAACCGGTGAGGCCCGCCTTCGGCTTCGCGCCCACGCCGGTCGCGCCCTCGTCGCGGATCTCGCCCCCCGCGCCGGTCGCGGCTCCGGGAAACGGGGCGATGGCGGTCGGGTGGTTGTGCGTCTCGACCTTCATCAGCGTGTGCGTGAGTTCGGAGCGGGCGGCGTAACGGCCGTCGACCCCGGGGTAGAAGCGCTGCGCGATCGCCCCCTCGATGACCGCCGAATTGTCGGCATAGGCGATGACGGTGCCGCGCGGAGAACAGGCGTGGGTGTTGCGTATCATCGCGAACAGGCTGCGGGGCTGCGCGACGCCGTCGACGATCCAGTCGGCGTTGAAGATCTTGTGCCGGCAGTGCTCGGAGTTGGCCTGCGCGAACATCATGAGCTCGACATCGGTCGGATCACGCCCCATCCGCCCGAAGCTCGCGGCGAGGTAGTCGATCTCGTCGCGGGCAAGCGCCAGTCCGAGCGCGACGTTGGCCGCCTCGATCGCCCCGACGCCTTCCGCCAGGAGCGGTAGCGTGCGGAGCGGGCGGGGCGGGAAACGCGAGAACAGCCGGCCCGCGTCGTCGAGGTCGCCGAAGACCGCCTGCGTCATCCGGTCGTGGATCAGCGGCAGCAGCGCCGCGCGCTCGGCACCTGCGAGCGGCGCGGCGTTGCGCCGGGCAATCCGGTAGCCGATCCCGCGCTCGATCCGCAGCACCGACGCGAGCCCGCAGTTGCGGGCGATCTCGGTCGCCTTGGTGGACCACGGCGACAGCGTGCCGGGCCGCGGCACGACCAGCAGCAATTCGCCCGCCGAATCGGCGTCCTCGCCCTGCGGGCCGTAGGTCAGTATGCGTTCGAGGATCTCCTGCCCGGCCGCGTCGAGCGGGTGGCCCAACTCGACGAAATGCCACCACGCCGCGGTGATGCCGGCGATCCCGTGCCGCGGCAGGCCCGCGGCCAGCGCGGCTTCGAGCTTGGCGAGCCGGAACGGCGACAGCGCGGAGCGTCCGCGCAGGGTGAGCAGATGCGGCATCGGATGCGGCGCAGG
>CAVQLG010000015.1:0-183367 GCA_963713275.1 uncultured beta proteobacterium | reverse complement strand
GCCTTCACTTTGCCTACCCTCCCCCCGCCGCGCGCTGCCGGGCGCAGGGCGCGCGGCCGCGCTTCGAAAGCGTCTTCAGTGCGACAGGATCTTGGCCAGGAACTGTTGCGCCCGTTCCGAGCGAGGCTTGCCGAAGAAGTCGTCCTGGGTCGCGTCCTCGACGATGCAACCGTGGTCCATGAAGACGACGCGGTGGGCGACCTGGCGCGCGAACCCCATCTTCGAGAGGTGGGGGAAGAGCTCGAAGTGCTGGAACACCATCCCGGCCTGCGCCTGCAGCGCAGGCGCTTTGCCTTCTCCGTGCCGGATCATTGCGGCCGGGAAACCCCTTGGCGGCGCACTCTGGCACCCGCATCCGCGGTCAAGGGCACGAACGCCACCGGCAGTACGCTGCGGTGCTCGACCCGCCCATCCAGCGCCTTGTCCACGACGAGCAGCTCTTGATGCGAACGGGGAAGACCGATGGGAATGACCAGGTGCCCACCGGGTTTCAACTGCGCGACCAACGGCTCCGGAACCTCGGGTGCCGCTGCGGTCACGATGATGCCGTCGTAGGGCGCGTGCTCGGGCCACCCGTAGTAGCCATCGGCGGCACGCACCTCGACGTTGGCGTAGCCAAGCCGGCGCAGCCGTTCTTCGGCGTTGCGCGCCAATTCCGGGATGACCTCGACGGTGTAGACCTGCCTCACCAGCAAGGAGAGAACAGCGGCCTGGTAGCAGGAACCCGTGCCGATTTCCAGCACCACATCGTCGGGATCGGGCTGCAGCAGGTCCGTCATCAGCGCAACGATGAACGGCTGGGAGATGGTCTGTCCGCAGTCGATGGGCAGCGGCCGATTGCAGTACGCGTAGTGCGCGAGATCCGCCGGGAGGAATCGTTCGCGGGGCACCCGCGCCATGGCCTGCATGACCCGCCGATCCAACGCCTCCCTGCCGAGGTAGCCACCGGGTAGCGCGAACGTCTTCCTCGATGGCCTCGATCATGTCCGACACGTTGTCCATGGGGTGCCCTGTTCGCTCCTGCTCACGGGTGGCACTGCGGTCGGAGCTTCCCTTGCCAACCCGCCGGGGCGCGGCGCTCGCGCCATGACAGGCATTATCGGCCGGCGCTGCGCAACGAGGAAGGGCGCCAACCCGTGCGCGCGACTCAGTCCCCGCGCAGGAGGGCGATCAACTCATCGGCCGAAGGCAGCGCGGCGCCCTCTTCGCCGGTGGCGAGCACGCCTTCGGCGAGCGCCCGCTTGTCGTGATGGAGTTCGACGATGCGCTCCTCCAGCGTCCCGCGCGCGACCAGGCGGTACACCGTCACCGGACGCTGCTGCCCGATGCGGTGCGCCCGACCCATCGCCTGATCCTCGGCCGCGGGATTCCACCAGGGATCGGTGATGACGACGTAGTCCGCGGCGGTGAGGTTGAGTCCGAAGCCGCCCGCCTTGAGGCTGATCAGGAACAGGTCGCCGTCGCCGGCCTGGAAGGCCGCGACGCGTCGATTGCGCTCGGCGGCCGGCGTTGCGCCGTCGAGATACTGGTAGCGGATGCCGGCCTCGTCCAAAGGGGCGCGCAGCAGCGTCAGGAAGTCGACGAACTGGCTGAACACCAGTGCCTTGTGGCCGTTGGCGACCAGCTCGGAGGCCAGTTCAGCGAACGCACGTTGCTTCGCGCCCACCAGCGCGAACTCCGGATTGACGAGCCGCGGGTCGCAGGCGGCACGGCGCAGGCGGGTCAGTTGCGCGAGGATATGGATCCGCGCCTCGCCGCCCCGCGTCTCGCTGAGGCTGTCGGCAACGGCGACCGCCTGCCGGCGCAGCGCTTCGTAATGCGCGGCTTCCCCCGCTTCCAGCGTCACGGAAAGCACGAGCTCGGTGCGTGCCGGGAGCTCGGTGAGGACTTCGGCTTTCGTGCGCCGGAGCACGAACGGCCCGACGAGCCGCCGCAACAGCCGTTGCGCGTCGCGGTCGCGCGCGCGCTCGATCGGGCCGGCGAATCGCTCGTTGAAGCGGGCGAGCGGCCCCAGCAGTCCCGGATTGCAGAAGCGCATGATCGACCAGAGTTCGGCCAGGCGATTCTCCACCGGCGTGCCGGACATCGCCAGCCGGAAATCGGCGTCGAGCTCGAACAGCGCCAGCGAGCGCTTCGCCGCGGCATTCTTGATCGCCTGCGCCTCGTCGGCGATCACCGTGTGCCAGCGGCGCGCCGCGAAGTCCGCCTGCGCCTGCTGCAGCAGCGTGTACGAGACGATCAGCACGTCGCGCGGGCCGCTGGCCTCGATGCGCTGCGCCCGTTCGCCTTCGCCGTAGACGACCGGATTGAGCTGCGGTGCGAAGCGGCGCGTCTCCTCGACCCAGTTGCCGCACACCGATGTCGGCGCGACGACGAGCGCCGGCCCGTCCGCGGCGCGCGCCGTCAGCAGCGCCAGCGCCTGGATCGTCTTGCCGAGGCCCATGTCGTCGGCGAGGCAGGCACCGAACCCCGCCGCCGCGAGCCGCGCCGCCCACACGTAACCCTCCTCCTGGTAGGGCCGCAGCTCGGCGAGGAATCCGTGCGGCACGGTCGGCGCGCTCTCCTGTGCCACGCGCAGCCGGTCGATCCGCTCCCGGTAGGTCGCATCGAAGTCGGCGGGAACTCCATTCAGCACCTCGTCGAGCCACGCGCTGGCGTAACCTGGCACCCGCAGTCCCTCGCGAGTGGATTCGGCCACCGCCGCAAGCTCGGCCAGACGCGCGCGCAAGTCGCGGGTCAACGCCGCGTAGACGCCCTTGCCCATCGGCATGAATCGACCGCCCCGCGCCCCTTCGAGCAGCGCTTCGAGTTCGACGACCGTCGACTCGTCGACACTCACGCGCCCGTCCAGACGAAACCAGTCGCGCTCGCTGCGAACCCGGACGGCGAGCCGCGAGCGATCGACGGTGACCACGCGCACCGCTTGGCCGCGCGGCCAGTCGACCGCTTCGACGGCCGGCAGCGTCGGCAAGAGCTCGACCATCCCCAGCGCTCGTTCCGGATCGTCGACCACCCATTCGCAGACGAGCGTCGTGCGCGCTGGGAGGATCGAGATACGGCAGGGCGGCCAGCACCGCGTCGAGCTGCGTCCGCTCGCTCGCGAGATCGCGGACCGCGCTGATCGTCTCGCCGCCGACCGTGGCCATCACCCGTGCCCGGCCGGCCCCGGGCATCAACCGGGGGCCCGCCGGCCCGAGCGGCGCCACGACCAGCCGCAGCAACAGGGCCTCGCCCGCCGGTGACAGCTCCGCCCGCAACCTCGCCTCGGCGGTCACTTCGCGCGCCGCTTCGGCATGATCCGATTGCACGTGAAAGTGGCCGGCCAGCGATTTCGAGCGCGCGCTGCAACTCGGCCTCGCCTGCGACGGGCACGGCAAGGCCGCCGGCGATGAGCTGCGCGGCGCGCCGCTGCGCCGGAGATATCCGAATCACGCGCACGCGTTGCGGCGAGTCGCGGACGACGACGATGCTCTTCAGCGCGTCGGCCTCGCGCCGTTCGTCGGCGCTGGCGTAGGACAGGAGCGCATCGGCTTTCGCATCATCGTGCGGCAGCGGACTCATCCGCATCACGAATCGATCGCCTTCGCGCGCGACCTCCAGCTCCGGCACGCCCGCGACGACGTCGACGGGGGTGTCGGGCGCGTCCGACAGCACGACCGCCGGATGGCCGATCAGCGCGTCGATCGCCTCCGCGCGATCGAGGCAGTACCGGCGCGCGTAGCCAAGTTCCTTGCGCAGCGCCTGCACCACCCGCGCATCCTGTGGCTCGAGATCGGTACTGCTGGCGAGCTTGGTCAGCGACACCGCCTTCGGCTTGTTCCAGCCGCGCGTGCCCCGCTGCTGCTCCAGCGGCTCGATCGCGACCACGCGTCCGCGGCGATCGACCTCCAGCGACCAGAGCAGCCGGTCCGCACGCCGGTCCTTCGGTCCGGCTTCCCTCTCCCCGAGCGATTCCAGCAAACCGAGCGACTCGCGCCAGCTCTCCCGCCGTCCGGCGAGGAAAGACCCCGGCGCCGGCTCCTCGCCCCGGAACGTCGCCTCAGCCGCGACGACCTGCTGTTCAAGCCAGACGAGACCGCAGCCGTGCAGGACCGCCCGCAGCGCAGCGATGGCGTCGTCCCTTCGCTTGCCGGGCGACCGCCCTGGCTGGGGAAGTCCTAAGGACCCGGCGCCCAGCCATGCGCGCAGCAGGCAGCGCCACAAGTCGTTGGCGTCGACGGCACCCCCTGTTCGCGAACGCAACTCCAGGACGTCGGCCTTGAGCGCGGTGTCGCCCAGGCGAACTGCGATCGCATGGACCCACAGGCCCCAGCCGTCCCAGATCGCGGGCGATCGCGAGCCGGACTCGCCGAGGCAGAACTTGCGTGCCCGCTCGAGCTCGTCCGCCGTCTGCCTCGCGATCAGCGCCAGTGGATACTGAAAGGCCAAGAACGTGGGCAAGAGCCGCCTGCGCGACTTGGACTCGACCTGCCGTTTCTTGAACGCCGCCTCGAAGGCTGCCTGCGCTTCCTGCCAGCGACCCGCGTGCACCAGGCACGCCGCACGCAGCGCGTCGGCCTCACCGGTATCGATGCCCTGCAACAACGCCACGACCCGGTCTTCCTCGCCGCGGTGCAACGCCCATTCGGCAAGCTGCAGTCGCAGATGCGCCGGCGCCGCGGCGGGATCGGCTTCGACGCGGCCGAGCGCCCAGCTCGCCACCGGAACGAAACCGGCACGCCAATAGGCGCAGACTGCACGCGTGGCGATGGAAGCAAGCTCCCAGCGGGACACGATCTCGATCCGCTCGAACAAGGCGGCGTCGAACGCCTGGAAACATGCTTCGTTGAGGATGTCCTGCCAGGGATGCACGCCGGCCACGCGCCGCGCCAATTGCTCGATCTCGGCCAACGGGGCGCCGGAGAAATACTCCAGGCGAATCAGTGCGGCGGTAGGCACCCGTTCCCACACCGGCCACCCGTAGGTGCTGCGGCGCATATCGACCCTGAGCGCCGCATGCAGGGCATCCCGCAAAGTCGCCACCGGCGTGCCGTCCAGCAGCTCGCCGTAAAGCGCCGCCCGAACATCGTCACGCAGCCGCCAGTGGCCTTGACGTGCAGGCTGCTCGATCATCCAACCGCGACCGCGCAGGTCGTCCTGCGCGTCCTTGACGCCTTCCTTCGTGAACGCCTTGCCTGACGCCGTCCGGATTCCGAGTTGAGCAAGCACCTGGTGGACCGCGACGCGCGGACACCACGACCACCACAGGGCCATCGCTCGCGCGACGGCGCGGACGTTCGGCTCCAGCGAATCGAGATCGGGGGACGGTATCGAAACCATCAGGCGAAGCGCTGCGGCACCTGCCGCGAAGACGAGATGTCGCCGGGCGAACGCGCAGGCGGGGGGTCAGCTCGGGGGTCGGGTCAGAACGGGGTCTTGGATCGCGACTCTTGAATCGATGACGACTGCCATGCCCGGGTGGGAAGCCGCTTCAACCGGCATTGCCCGTGACCCCTCCGGAGCGGGCCCCGGGATGAGGGGTGGAACGGAAGAGTTGGCCCATGAGCCGGCAGTCCAGCCACGCTTTCGGCAGGGCAGGCGCAGCAGCAGCCTGTGGTGGCCGGCATCCTTGTCGCACGAGCCGCCGAGCGCCCACAGAGGCCGTGGAGCGTGCGAAGCGTATGATGCCGCATCCGGAAACGCAATACCGCCTGGCGAAACAGGCTCATCAGGTCGCACGCCCCTTTCGTGAAGGCCAGCGCTGCTTCGGTCGCCCGGCAGTCGCGCCCGTTGCACGCGTCGAGCCCGAAGCCGGCCGCCGACGCCTTGACCCGGTGCTCGCGCTCTGCCCGCCCTCGATCGCGCCGCCGGCGCGGTCGTCCTGCGTCCCATCCCGCGCGCGATGATTCCTTCACTGGGGTCTTAGGCCGCTGCGGCGCCCTGCGCAAACAGGGCGCTGAGCTCACGCGTCAGCGCCTGCCTGGTGTAGGGCTTGGCGACGACGGGCGCATCATGCGGCAGCCGGGCGCGGCCCCCTCCGAGCCCGGCGGGATGACCCGTCGTGTAGAGCACCTTGACCGCCGGGTGGCGCTTTCTCACGCGGCCTGCAATTGCGGGGCCGTTCATGCCCCCCGGCAACTCCAGGTCCGCAAACAGGAGATCAACGCGCTCCGTCGCTTCGGCGCGAAGGAGCGCTTCCTCGCCATTGCCCGCCTGAAGGACCGCGAACCCGACCTCCTCGAGCAGTCTGGCGGCGAATCGCAGCAGCCGCGGTTCGTCCTCGACGACCAACGCGATCTTCCCCGCGACGAAGAAACCCTGGCCGTCTTGCAAAGCGGTGTCGCCCACGCCGGCGCCGGCGGTGATCGCCGGCTGGAGAAACAGCTTGAACGCGGTCCCTGCTCCCACCTTGCTCTCAACGCAGACGTGGCCGCCCGACTGCTTGACGAAGCCGTAGACCATGCTGAGGCCGAGCCCGCTCCCCTGTCCGACCTCCTTCGTGGTGAAGAACGGCTCGAAAATCCGACCGAGGAGCTCCGCCGGAATGCCGGTTCCCGTATCGCTGACCGTCAGCAGGACGTAGTCGCCGGGCACCACGTCGGGACAACGTTCCACGTAGTCTGCGTCGAGCGTCGCCGTTCTCGTCTGCACCGAGAGCGTGCCCCCGTCGGGCATCGCGTCACGGGCGTTGATGGCGAGGTTGACGAGCGCTCGCTCCAACTCCCCGGGGTCGACGAGAACGGCGGGAATGCCGGGGTCGAGGTCCTCGACGACGTTGACACGCGAGCCGAGCGTGCGCCGGAGGAGGTCGTTGAGTCGGCGGACGACGTCGTTCAAATGGACGACGGTCGGACGCAGTGGCTGCATCCGGGCGAAGGCCAGCAGTCGATGCGTGAGCTCGCTGCCCCGGGTAACCGCCCACAGAGCGTCGTCGATGAAGCCGCGGCGCCGCTCGTCCACGCCCACACCGCGCTCCAGGAGCTGCAGATTGCCGAGGATGATCGTCAGCAGGTTGTTGAAGTCGTGGGCGATCCCGCCGGTCAGCTGACCGATCGCCTGCATCTTCTGGGACTGACGCAGCTGGTCTTCGACCGCCCGCCGATCGGTCACGTCCTCCTTGACGGCGACGAAGCTGATGATCTGTCCCTCGTCGTCCTTGACCGGACCGATGGACGCGGTCTCCCAGTAGAGATCGCCGTTCTTCTTTCGGTTGCAGAACTCGCCGCGCCAGATACGGCCGGAGGTGATCGCGGCCCATAGCTGCTGGTACTCGTCCGGACGGGTGAGCCCCGACTTGAGGACTCGCGGGTTCTTCCCGATGACCTCGTCCTGCGCATACCCGGTCACCTCGCAGAACTTGGGATTGACATAGACGATCTGCCCCTGCACGTCCGTGATGACGACCGAGGACGGGCTTTGCTGGATCGCCTGGTAGAGCCGCCGGAGCTCGTTCTCGGCCCGCTTGCGGTCGGTGATCTCCCGTGCATACATCGCGACCTCGGAAACCGCCTGGCCTCGGTGCCGCACGGGATAGAACCAGAACTCGAACCACCGGGCGCGGATCGGGGTTTCCAGGTGCGCCGGACTGCGCGACGCCGCGACCGTACGGATGATCGCCAGCCGGCTCTGCGCCAGGTCCGCCGGCAGAAGCACGCCCAGATCGGCACCGACAGGATCGAGTTCAGCGATCCTTCTTGCAAGGCGCCGCTCCGCGGCCTGGTTGATGGCGAGAATGCGTCCTTCGGTCGACACAAGCATGATTTCGTCCTCGCTTGCGTCGAGCAATGCCCGCATCCGGGTGTCGGTCTCGGACACCTTCTGCTCGGCTTGCTTGCGGGCGTTGATGTCTTCGACGATCGAGATGCAGTAGAGCGGCTGTCCGGCGTCATCGCGCTGAAGGGCGGTCGTCAGATTGATCCATACGATGTGCCCGTCCTTGTGCAGGTAGCGCTTCTCCTGGCTGTGGCTGCCGATCTCACCCCGCAGCAGCGAACCGAACGAATCGAGGCCGGCTTTCTGGTCATCGGGGTGAGTGATGTCCTGAGACGTCTTGCGCAGCAGTTCCTCCCGGGTGTAGCCGACGATCTCGCACAGGCGCTGGTTGACGCGTAGCCAGGACCCGTCGACCCCCACGTGCGCGATGCCGACGGCGGCGTTTTCGAAGGTTCGGCGGAAGCGCGCTTCGCTCACGCGCAGCCGTTTGATCACCGGCTCGGTAATGCGGAAGAACAAGGTGGCCGCGCCAAGGACGCTGACGACGCCGATCAGCAACAGGGGGAGCGCCGCCCGCGTGAAGCGTCGGCGGATGTCTCCGAGATCGACTTTGGCGACGAGGCCGAGGTTCAGCAACGCGACGGGCTCGTACGCGGCCAGAACCATCTCGCCGGCGTAGTCCGGCCCGATCATCGTTCCCGACTGGCCCGACAGCGCCGCGCGCATCGGGGCGGCCAGCGGCGAGCTGAGCGGGAGCGAGAGCGGCTCATCGCGCACGCCGGCGCCATGGCGCATCAGGAAGGAAATGTCGTCTCCGACGCGCCGCGCCAGCACGAGTTCGCCGCTGCGTTCCATGCCTCGTAACGCGACGGCTCGGTGGCTCTCGACAAACAGCGCGACCGATCCCGCCTCCGGGCCCGCCGGATACGTCGAGTAGCGCTCATCGAGCCTTGCCATCGCCTCCAGCAGGCGGGCCTGGGTGTGAACGAGGTCCTGCAGCCGAAGGGTCTCGCGCTCGATGCCGCCCTGATAGATGATGTAGATCGCGCTGGCCCCGATCAGGCAGGCCACGGCCGCCATCACCAGGATCAGAAGCACCAATCGCCTGTACACGTGCATCGTGAGCGACCGCAGCGTGGTGTCGCCGACTAAGCCGGCGGTGCCGGAGGAGCCGGCGCGTCAGGCGGCCTCAAGGGCCGCCAGCAGGTCGTTGACGCCGAAGGGTTTGTGCAAGGTCGCCACGGCGCCGAGGCCACGGTACTGCGCAAGGATCCGCGCGTGGTCCGCGTACTGCGGGTGGTAGCCGGTCATCAGGATGAGCCGCGCCGTGCTTGCGCGACCGGCGAGCCACATGATCACTTCGTTGCCGTCCATGCCCGGCATCACCATGTCGAGAAGAATCGTCGTCGGCTTGAATTCGTCGTAGGCCTGCATCAACCCGTGGCCGCTGGTCGTCAGGAGCACCTCGTAATCTAGGTGCTCAGTCGCATTGCGAACGAAGCGCCCGACTGCAGCCTCGTCGTCGCAGACCAGAAGTCTCTCCTTCTCCATGAGGCACCGGCTCCCCGTGGCACTGCGCGGAGTTTGGCGTCGCCGTCAGCCGCCGTCAATAAGAAGGGGGACTCGCGCGCCCGCAAGTCGACTTCGTCCGCGAGCGCCGAGGACGGGGTCCGATCTGCCGGCTTCGATTCCAACGAAAGGACCCGCACTGCGGTGGATCAAGCTGCACGGCGCGCCAAAGCACGGCTGCACCGCCACCAATACCTGGACAATATATATCTACAATGTCCTGGACATCGATCCTCGTTTGACGCATCATACGGCACATCGAACGCGAACCCGGACCCCGTGAGGCACGATGAACCCCTTCTTCCACCGCCGGTCCGGCTTCGCCCGATCGGCCCGATAGGCCGATCGCGCGACGACCCGGCGCATGCCCAAGGTGCTCGTCTTCGGCACGCGGCTTCCGGGCCTGCCCGCCTCGTGGCCCGGCCCTTTCCCGGGCAGGCGACCATCGGCGAGCGAGCCCAGTTCTGTCCTTGATCATCGGTTGAACAAAAAGCACACCGTCCAGGTCATATGCGAGTCAGTCCCTCGGCATCGGGGATTTGGACATCCACCCAACGCAATGGAGTCACATCATGAAAATTCGTACACTCGTCGCCGCCATCGCAGTGAGCGCCCTCACCACGCCCGCGCTCGCCAAGGACATCGTACAGACGGCCCAGGACAACGGCAGCTTCAACACCCTGGTCGTTGCGCTCAAGGAAGCCAGCTTGGTGGAAACGCTGAAGGGCAAGGGCCCCTTCACCGTATTCGCGCCCACCGACGCCGCGTTCGCCAAGATCCCCAAGGATCAGCTGGACGCTTTGCTCAAGGACAAGCCGAAGCTGACCAAGGTGCTGACGTACCACGTCGTGCCCGGCATGGTCCTGGCCAAGGACGTGAAGCCGGGCATGGTCAAGACCGTGGAAGGGCAGTCGATCACGATCAAGGCCGAGGGCGGCAAAGTGATGGCTGACAACGCGACGGTGACGATGACCGATGTCAAGGCCGACAACGGGGTCATTCACGTGATCGACACGGTGATCATGCCGAAGTAATCACGCGCGTTCGCCAGCCCGCGCGCAGGCTTGCCTGAGGCGCGGCTCCGGCCCGGGCTGGCGTCGCACCGGAACATCCTGCGGCGGCGGTGCTGACGTTTGCGTCCGCCGTCAACTACGCTGCCCGACCTCCGTTTCCCCGGCGCGCGCGGCCATTGGTCGCACGCCCCAGATGCGCTCGCAGTAGTCCTGGATCGACCGGTCGGAGGAAAATTTACCCATACGCGCGGTGTTGAGGATCGACGCCCGCGTCCACGCTTGCGGGTCTCGCCACAGCGTGCTCACCCGCTCCTGGCATTCCACGTAGGCCTGGTAGTCCGCCAGTACAAGGAACGGGTCGTCGTACAGCAGGTTGTCCACCAAGGGGCGGAAAAGCTCCGCGTCGCCGTGCGCGAGGTCGCCGGAGGCGATGCAATCGAGCACCTCGCGCAGCGTCGCATTCGCCTCGTAGAGCGCGCGCGGCCGGTACCCGCGGGCCTTGAGCTCGTGCACCTCGTCCACCGCGAGGCCGAAGAGAAAAAAATTCTCCGCGCCCACCTCGTCGAGGATCTCCACGTTGGCGCCGTCCAGCGTCCCGACCGTCAGCGCGCCGTTGAGCGAGAACTTCATGTTGCCCGTGCCCGAGGCTTCCTTGCCCGCGGTGGAGATCTGCTCCGACAGGTCCGCCGCGGGATAGACGCAGTGCGCGTTCTTGACGTTGAAATCGGGAAAGAAGACCACGGCCAGGCGGTCGCGGACGGCGGGGTCGCCGTTCACGACGTCGGCCACCGCCGTGATCAGCTTGATGATGCGCTTGGCCATGAAGTAACCCGGCGCCGCCTTGCCGCCGAAAATGAACGTGCGCGCCGGAACGTCCGCCTGCGCATCGCGCTTGAGCCGCAGGTAGAGCGTGAGGATGTGCAGAACATTGAGGTGCTGCCGCTTGTACTCGTGGATGCGCTTGACCTGGATATCGAACAGCGACTCCGGGTTCACCCGGACCCCCGTGCGCGTTTCGATCAGCGCTGCAAGGCGCAGTTTGTTCGCGAGCTTGACCGCGCGCCACTCCCCCTGGAATTGAGGCTCGTCGGCGAGCGCCTCCAGCCGCCGAAGTTGGGTGAGGTCGCGCAGCCAGCCGTCGCCGACGCGCTGCGTGATGAGTTGCGTCAGGTCGGGATTGCTCACGCCGACGAAGCGGCGCGGGGTCACGCCGTTGGTGACGTTGGAAAACCGCTCCGGCCACAGCTCGGCGAAGTCGCGCATCACCGTCGTGCGCAGCAGTTCCGAGTGCAGTTGCGCGACCCCGTTGACCGCGTGCGCGCCGACCGTGGCCAGGTTGGCCATGCGCACGAAACGCTCCCCGCTCTCGTCGATCAGCGACATGCGGGCAAGCCGCGCATCGTCGCCCGGGTACTGCGCCCGCACCTCCTCGAGGAAGCGGTGGTTGATCTCGAAGATGATCTCGAGGTGCCGCGGCAGCAACCCGCCGAACAGCGGGACCGGCCATTTCTCCAGCGCCTCCGGCAGGAGCGTGTGATTGGTGTAGGCGCAGGTGCGGCGCGTGACGTCCCAGGCCGTGTCCCAGCCCATCCCGTGGACGTCCACCAGCAGGCGCATCAGCTCCGCCACGGCGATCGGCGGGGTGGGTGTCGTTGAGCTGGACCGCCCACTTCTCGTGGAAGCGGTCGAGCCCCCGCCCCAGGAGCCGGTGCACGCGGATCATGTCCTGCAGCGCGCAGGTGACGAAGAAGAACTGCTGCTGCAGGCGCAGCGTCTTGCCCTGGACGACCTCGTCGTTGGGATACAGGACCTTGGTGATGTTCTCGGAGGACATCTTGTCTTCGACCGCGCGATAGTAGTCCCCGTGGTTGAAGGCGGCGAAATCGAACGACTCCACGGCCTCCGCCTTCCACAGGCGCAGCGGGTTGCAGGTACCGACGCGATAACCGAGGATCGGGGTGTCGTACGCCACTCCCTTGACGACGGTTTCGGGGATCCAGCGGACGCGGTAATGGCCGTGCTCGTCGGTCCACACCTCGGTGTGCCCCCCGAAGGCCACGTCGTAGGCGATCTCGGGCCGCGCGATCTCCCACGGGTTCCCGAAACGGAGCCACTTGTCGGTGACCTCCTCCTGCCAGCCGTCGATGATGGTCTGGTCGAAGATCCCGAACTCATAACGGATGCCGTAGCCGATCGCCGGAACCTCCAGCGAGGCGAGCGAATCCAGGAAGCATGACGCGAGCCGGCCGAGCCCGCCGTTCCCGAGCCCGGGTTCTTCCTCCTGCGCGATCACCTCGTCCAGGCTCACGTTCAGCTCCGCGAGCGCCCGCTTGGCTTCGTCGGTGATGCCGAGGTTGAAGAGGTTGTTGGCGAGGTGCGGGCCGGGGAGGAACTCGGCCGACAGGTAGGCGACCACGCGCGCGTCGTCGCTCGCATACCGCTCGAGCGTGCGCACACCACGCTCGAGTACGCGGTCGCGAACGGCCAGCGCCAGCGCCGTGTAAGCGTCATTGCGCGTGGCGACGGCCGGCACGCGGCCCAGCCCGCAGAGCAGGTGGTCGAGAAAGGACTGCTTGAGAGCCTCGGCCGTCAGCCCGGTGCGAACGCCGTGGTCAGAAGACAGCTCGGCAGACGTCGGGCGCCTGGGGTTCTCGCTCGGGGGCATGGCGCGACTCCTTGGTCGGTGAAGAAACGGAAGGGCGCCCTCCTCGCCGCGCCGCCGGGCGCGCGGTGGGCGGCGAGTGGTATCGCTGCGGGCCATCGCGTCCGGCGTCGAGCCGGCCACGCCACGGGCCCTCCGCCCTGCCCGTTCGCCCGCGGCGCGCGGCCGGCATCGCGCACGCGTCGCCCCGCCGAAGCGCATTGTCCGTCCGTGCAGGCGCGGTGTCGACCGTTGCGGCGCCCTCCGGCTGGCGTGGTGCGCCCGGGGCCCGGACACCGGCGCGCGACGCGGCGACCGTACGGCGAGTGTCGAGGCTTCCGCGGTGACACGGCGGCCTTGCCGCAGATTCCGGTCGAGACTGAACCCACGTGACCCGAGGCGTGTCAGAATGGCCACGCCACTCGCCCGGGCGTCGCCTGCGGGCCTGAAGCCCGGACGGCGTCGGCGTGGGCATTGCGGTTCCAGTGACGACCTCATCCGGTGCCGCCGCGCAGGGCCCTCGGGCAGCCGGCGCCCGGCCGTTGACCATCACTCTTCACACGAGGCCGACCATGAGCAAGAGGAGCGACGCCAGCATCAGCCGTCCGACGGAGGGCAATCGGCAGCCCATGAGCCGCATCTATTCCCGGGACAAGACCCGGTGCGCGGTGACGTTCACGTTGCCGAAGGAGGCGGCCCCGGATTCCAGAACGGTCGCCGTGGCCGGGAGCTTCAACGACTGGTCCGTCGATCGCAACCCAATGAAGCGAGCGCGCGACGGCAGCTATTCGCTGCAACTCGACCTCGAAGCCGGAAAGACCTACGAGTTCCGGTTCGTCATCGACGGAGTCCGCTGGGAAAACGCCTGGAACGCAGACAAGTACGTTTGGAACGACGGCGCCAAGTGCGAGAACTCCGTCGTGATCACCTGAGGCCACCGATGTCAGGGAGGAATCGACGGCGCCCCGCTACCCGCGCCGCCGCCTGCCGAAGAGATCCCGCAGCTCGTCCTTCGCGGCCTCGAGCCGCGCCCGGCGTTCGGGAGCAAGCGTCCGCCCGGCCCGATTGACGTAGAAGTTCAGCATCGACATCGCCGAGCGGAAAGGCTCCGCCTTGCGCCGGTTGCTCGCCTCCGCAGAGCGTTTGAGCGACAACGCGATCGCGCGCGGGTCGGGCAGCGTGAACACGCCGGCCTCCAGGTCCAGCGCATTGCTCGTTTCGGCGACGCGCTGCGACCAGCAGTCGGGCCCGCGACGACACATCGGCGACAGATCGCGCCTGCGGGTCATCGCCCGTGGTCGCACGCTGCTTGCGCGGCATGCCTCACCTGCCTGCCGGTCCGGAGTCGGCCGGTCGTCCACCGGCGACGAGGCGACCGGTCAGGCCGGCGCACAGAACACGACGCCTTCGACCAGCCATCCGCGGGCGACCATGCGGTCGATCTCGTTGCGGTCGACGAGATAACGGTGGTTCGCCTCGCCGCCCATGCCATTGTTGTAGAGCCGGGTGACCGGCACGGCCGACGCCTCGCACCCGGTCGACAGCGGCGCGACGGCGCGAAACGCGAGCGCCTCGTAGGTCCAGTCGGGGTTGCTCCTGACCTTCTCGCACTCGGCGACATCGATCGTGTAGAAGTGCGAATTGGGGCCCCGACCGGGCGTGCCGAAGAAGCGACAGGCGTCGTTGCCGGGGCCGGTGCCGGCCTTGTGGGACCGGAAGGTGAATCCCGTGCGTCTCCAGCCGGGCACCACCACGCCCTCGTCGAGCATCGCTGCCTCTTCCGGAAAGGCGGTGATGAAATAGTGGTCGAGACCCGCGTTGAAGTACTCGATCACGTCGGCCATCTCTCCGGCGACCGGTGGCGCGCCGCCGGCGTAGTACCGCTTGCGGTCGTCCAGGCCGCCGTCGACGCTCTGCATCGTGGACAGACGGCCCTGCGCCGCCGAGTCGTTGGCGAGCCAGGCGGCGTAGAAAGTGAGCGCCCAGGTGGTGATGTCCGCCGCCGACGCCGGGTCGAGGTCATGGCCCTGCCCCTCGAGCGACACGAGGCCCCGCACGCCGGCCATCCGCTCGATCGCCTGCCGCGTCGAATCGATCGGCGCGATCGGGTCGTCGCTGCCACTCAGCGCAAGGTACGGCAGCGTCACTTGGTCCACGCCCGCCTGATCGTCGCCGAACGCGGGAATCCCCTCGAGGCCGAAGTAGGGAAAGTAGCCGACCGCGGCCCGGACCCGGTCGTCACGCATCACCGTCTTGGCCTCGTTGGTGAAGAGCTGGTACGTGAGCTTCGCTCCGCCGAGCAGCATGATCGATTCGCCGCCCTGGCTGATGCCGAAGGCCCCCACCCGGCCGAGATCGATCCGCTCCTTCCACTGCGCATCGGCGGCGAGGCGATCGAGCGCCGCCGCCAGCGACAACGGGCGTGTCGCCTGCATGGCGACGAACTCGTCCCAGACCGGAAGGTAGAGCGCGCCGCTGCCGCCGAAGTCGGGACCAAAAACCGAGTAGCGGAAATCACCGTGGAACGGGGCGACGGTGACGAACCCCCACGAAGCGAAGGCCAGCAGCGCGTCGAGAGAGGGGCCCGACACCGGGCTGCCGCCGTAGCCGTGCGAGAACAGGAGCATCGGCAATCGCGCGGGGCCCGCCGGCAGGATCGGCGCCTCGGCGCCGCGCTGCATCCTCGGAATCGCCTTGCCGCCGGGAAGCAGGTAGTCGGCCCGATTGTTCGAGCTCGTCGTCGGGTAGCAGGTAAGCGCGACGTAGCTCAATGCGCTGCCCGCCCAGCGCGCGAACAGCGCGGCGTCGGCCGGGGCCACGACGCCGTACGCGTGCGCGCTCGCCGGGCTCACGAGCAGCGCGTCGACGTAGCGCTCGGCGTCCTGCGTCGCGATCCCGCGCCAATAGGCCTCGGCCGAGACCCCGGGGGGCAGGCGCGAGAAGTCCTGTTCGAGGTTGCTGCAGGCCACGGGATGCGGGCCTGTCGGCGATAGCGGCGGCACGATCGCCTGCGCGAGCGCGGGCGGCGGGTCAAGAGGTGCTGCGAGGGCAAGGAATGCGGCGAGAGCGGCGCTGAGCGGGAGAGAGCGGGACATGGCATGATTCCTCGAGTGTGCGGGACGCAACGGCGGCGCGCTCGACGGGAGGCAGACGCGCTGGGTGGTCCCGCGCGGTCACCGGGAAGGCGCCCCCCCGCCCCGGCCGGCCCTTCAGTCGGGACCCGCGGCTGCCGAGAGCGCCGAAACCGCGGGTCCCGCGACGAGCTCGAGACGCGCCCCCGCGACCTCGATGACGTCTCCCGCCTTGACCGGCAGCCCGCCGGCATCCGCCGTTGCGCCGTTCACCGCCGGACCCTGCGCGCCTTCGACCGGGACCAGCCTCAAGCCGTCTGGCGTCCGCCGCAGCGCGGCGACCTGCACACCGACGCGGCCGATCAGCGTTTCCGGCTTGGTCAACGGCAGCGTGCGGCCGGCGCTGCCACCGGTGAGCACCCGCAGCACCAGGTCTGCGGGAGCCAGCGGTGCCGCAGCCGCCCCCGAATCCTGAGCCGACGCCGTGGATGGCGCGCCCGGAGCACGCCGCGACAGGGAGGGCGGCGGCGCCACGGCACCCGAGACCCGTGGCGCAGACCGGAACGGGCTCGCCGCGCGCGCCTCGGGCGCCTGCCCGTCGTGGTGTGTCCCAACCCCGGGAGGCGCCTCGATCGTCGCCGCGTCGTCGACGACGTAGACGAGCCGCTGCCGTCCGATGTCGATCTGGTCGCGATCACGCAGCAGGTGCTTGGTGATCGCCCGCCCGTTGACCTGCGTGCCATTGGTGCTGCCCTGGTCCTCGAGAAACGAGTCGGCCAGAATCGTGACGACCGCCGCATGCTCGCCGCTGACCGCGGGATACGGCAGGCAGATGTCGTTGTCAGGGCGACGGCCGATCGACAGCCGCTCGCGGTCGAGCTTGATATCCCGGGTGCTGCCGTTCGGCAGGAACAGCACCAGCTTGCTCACTTCGCGGCCTCCGCTACGCGTGCCGGGCTCACTTCGCGGCCTCCGTACCATCGTGATCGATCGCAACTCCGCGGGTCGGCCGCCCTCGATCGCCCGGCGGCGGGCCCTCCGGGCCTTCGCTACGCGCGCCGGGCTCACTTCGCTTCCGCTCCCTTGCGCGCCAGCCATTGCTGCACCCAGCCCGACGTCGGCAGGAACTCCGGCGGCACCCTGACCAGCACGACCGAGATGTTGTCCCGGCCGCCGTTCTGGTTGGCCATCTCGATCAGGTCGGCTGCGGCCAGCGGCAAGTCGAGGCGCTTCTCGTCGACGATCCCCTGGATGGCCTCGGGCTCGACCATGTCGGTGAGCCCGTCGGAACAGAGCAGGTAGATGTCGTTCGCCTCGACGCGGTACTCGACGATGTCGGCGGGGACGATCGCCTCGATTCCCAGCGCCCTCGTGACGAGGTTCTTGTTGAGCGAATACTTCGCCTGCTCGGGCGTGAGCACGCCGCTGTCGATCTGCTCCTGCAGCAGCGAGTGATCGTGGGTGAGCTGCTCGAAGCGGTCGCCGCGCATCCGGTAGCAGCGGGAGTCGCCGACATGGGCGACGCTCACCCGGTTGCCGCAGAACACGGCGGCGACCAGCGTCGTGCCCATGCCGGCGCACTCGGGGCGCAGCTGGGCGGCTTCGTAGATGCCCTTGTTGGCGGCGGCGATCTGCTGCTGCAGCAGCTGCGCCGCGTGCGTGAGGCCGCTGGCGACGTCGACCTTGTGCAGCTCGCGTCCCGAGCGAAGTTCAGGGAGCAGGCCGTCACAGATGACGTTGACCGCGATGCCGCTGGCGACTTCGCCTGCGGAATAGCCGCCCATGCCGTCGGCCAGCACCGCCAGCCCGGCAGCGCCGTCGACGAAGACCGTGTCTTCGTTGTGCGGCCGGACCATCCCAGGATGGGAGAGCTGCGCGACGTCCAGCGGAGCACGCGGCGGGGGAGTCGGGGACCGGGGTCGGGTGGCCATTGGGCACGTCGTGTCGAGGCCGCCAGTTTAACGGCGAAGCGCCAGCGCGGCGAGCCGGGGCGGCGTGCCGACGCCCCGCCCCAGGAAGCGGGAGTCCCGGTTCGGGCGGGGGCGATCGGGAATGCGCGGGGTCTCGCCCGCGCTCAGAGCACGGACTTGAGCAGCTTGCCCATCTCCGCCGGATTGCGCGTCACCTTGATGCCGCAGGCTTCCATGACGGCGAGCTTCTCCTGCGCCGTGCCCTTGCCGCCGGAGATGATCGCGCCGGCGTGGCCCATGCGCTTGCCCGGCGGCGCGGTGACGCCGGCGATGAAGCCGACGATCGGCTTCTTCATGTGGTCCTTCGCCCACAGCGCCGCCGCCTCCTCGTCGCTGCCGCCGATCTCGCCGATCATGATCACCGCGTCGGTACCCGGGTCGTCGTTGAACAAGCGCAGCACGTCGATGTGCTTCAGCCCGTTGACCGGGTCGCCGCCGATGCCGACCGCCGAGGATTGCCCGAGACCGAGCTCGGAGAGCTGCCCGACCGCCTCGTAGGTCAGCGTCCCCGAGCGCGACACGACGCCGATGCGGCCCTTCATGTGGATGTGGCCGGGCATGATGCCGATCTTGAGCTCGTCGGGCGTGATCGTTCCGGGACAGTTGGGCCCGAGCAGGAGCGTCTTCTTGCCCTGCATCCTGTTCCGCGTCTCGATCATGTCGCGCACCGGGATGCCTTCGGTGATGCAGACGACGAGATCGAGCCCGGCGTCGACCGCCTCGTCGATCGCGGCGGCGGCGAAGGGCGGCGGCACGTAGATGACGCTGACCGTGGCGCCGGTCGCCTCCTTCGCCTCCTTCACCGTCCCGTAGATCGGGATGCCCTCGAAGTCCTCGCCGGCTTTCTTGGGATTGACGCCCGCGACGTAGCAGTTGCGGCCGTTGGCGTAGTCGCGGCACATGCGCGTGTGGAACTGGCCCGTCTTGCCGGTGATCCCCTGGGTGATCACCTTGGAGTCCTTGTTGATCAGGATCGACATCTTCAGTTCCCCCTCGCCGCGGCGACGACCTGCTCCGCCGCCTCCGCCATGTTGTTCGCCGTGATGATCGGCAGTCCGGACTCGGCGATCATCTTCTTGCCGACGTCCTCGTTGGTTCCCTTCATCCGCACCACAAGCGGCACCTTGAGGCCCACCGCGCGCGATGCCGTGATCACGCCCTCGGCGATCGTGTCGCACCGCATGATGCCGCCGAAGATGTTGACCAGGATGGCCTTGAGCCCGGGGTTCTTGAGCATGATCTTGAACGCCTCGGTGACCTTCTCCGCGCTCGCGCCCCCGCCGACGTCGAGGAAGTTCGCCGGTTCGCCGCCGTAGAGCTTGATCGTGTCCATCGTCGACATCGCGAGGCCGGCGCCGTTGACGAGGCAGCCGATGTTGCCGTCGAGCGAGATGTACGACAGATCGAACTTCGACGCCTCGATCTCGGCCGGATCTTCCTCGTCGAGGTCGCGCATTTCGACGATCTCGGGGTGGCGGAACAGCGCGTTGGCGTCGAAGTTGAGCTTGGCGTCGAGCGCGACGATGCGCCCGTCGCCGGTGACGATCAGCGGGTTGATCTCGGCCAGCGACGCGTCGGTCTCCCAGAACGCCTTGTACAGGCCCTGCAGCATCGCGCGCGCCTGGACAATGCTGCCGGCGGGCACGCCGATCTTGCGCGCGACGTCGTCGGCCTCGGCGTCGGTCAGGCCCTGCACCGGGTCGACGAACACCTTGTGGATCTTCTCCGGCGTGTGCGCGGCGACCTCCTCGATGTCCATGCCGCCCTCGGAGCTCGCCATCAGGCACACGCGCTGCGTCGTGCGGTCGACCACCATGCCGACGTAGAGCTCCTTCTTGATGTCCGCGCCCTCCTCGATCAGCAGGCGGCGCACCTTTTGCCCCGCCGGCCCGGTCTGGTGGGTGACGAGCTGCATGCCCAGGATCTCGCTTGCCCGCGCGCGCACTTCGTCGAGCGAGCGTGCGAGCTTGACGCCCCCGCCCTTGCCACGGCCGCCGGCGTGGATCTGCGCCTTGACCACCCAGACGGGACCGCCGAGCGACTGCGCGGCCTTGACCGCGTCGTCGACGGTGAACGACGGAACGCCGCGCGGCGTGGCCATGCCGAAGCGGCGAAAGATCTCCTTGCCCTGATATTCGTGGATTTTCACGACAGCTCCTTGGTTGCGGCGTTGACCTCGGCCGGTCCGCGATACCACTTGGGATAGTAGCGGCGCACCGTCTCGCTGGTGTGCTCGAGCGCGTGGCAGCGATCGAGCTGGAACGGCTTTTCCTCGTGCTCTTCGATCTCGCGGCGCAGTCCGGCGAAGGTCTGCAGCGCTGCCGTGGGCAGGAAAGCGATCAGCTCGGTAAGGTGGGAGCAGCCTCGCACCCCTCCGAGCAGGTCGAAGAGCTCCTTGCGGAAACCGTGCATCAGGTTGATGCCGACAAGGTCCGGGTAGTGTTCGGTGATCTGGTCGCACGCACCCGGGTAGGGCATCCGGTCGGTGCAGGCGACGAGCGCGCGGATCGTGAAGTCGCGGCTGATCGTGACCCTCGCCCACATGTCGTGGACCGGCTCGCCGGCGGGGCGCGTGCCGGACATGAGCTCGAAGTCGTGGTCCTTGGTGTCGACGAGCCGGGCCTCGATGTCGAACAGCCCGTCGGCGCGCTGCCAGCCTTCGTAGACGACGGAGCGCAGGTGCAGACGCATGCGCGGGACGGTCGACGGAGGAAGCGGCATGGGCGATCGACGGGGCGGGACGCGGCCGGCGGCGGCACCGGCGCGGCCTTTGCCGCTGCGGCTACAGCTACAATGAGGCCACGAGAAGCGTATTTTATGCCGCCACGCTGCACCGCCGCAACCGACTCGCGACACCGACTCCGACGCCGCGCGGCAGCCGCTTCGGCCGCAACGGGAGGTTCTCGATGTCCTACATCCTCGCCCTCGACCAGGGCACGACGAGTTCACGGGCGCTCGTCTTCGACCATGGCGGCACCGTGCGGGCCGTGGCGCAGCAGGAGTTCCGGCAGATCTTTCCGCAGCCGGGCTGGGTCGAGCACGACGCGACCGAGATCTGGGCGACGCAGTCGGGCGTGCTCCACGAAGCGCTGGCCAAGGCCGGGATCGGCGTCGCCGACGTCGCGGCGATCGGCATCACCAACCAGCGGGAGACGACGGTGCTGTGGGAGCGCGCAACCGGGCGGCCGCTCGCCCATGCGATCGTCTGGCAGGACCGCCGCACGGCACCCACCTGCGACGCGCTCCGCGCGGCCGGACACGCTGCCACCATCACCGCCAGGACCGGTCTCGTCGTCGACGCCTACTTCTCGGGCACCAAGCTCAAGTGGCTGCTCGACCACGTTCCCGGGGCGCGCGAGCGCGCCGCGCGCGGCGAGCTCGCGTTCGGCACCATCGACACCTGGCTGATCTGGAACCTGTCGGGGGGCGCCGCCCACGTCACCGACGCGTCCAACGCGAGCCGCACGCTGCTCTTCAACGTGCACACCGGCCGCTGGGACGACGACCTCCTGGCACTGCTCGACATCCCGCGCGCGGTGCTGCCCGAGGTGGTGCCGTCGTCCGGCGTGTGCGCCAGGGCGCGGCTCGCGGGCGTCGACGTCCCGATCGCCGGCATCGCCGGCGACCAGCAGGCGGCGCTGTTCGGCCAGGCGTGCCACACCCCCGGGCTCGCCAAGAACACCTACGGCACCGGCTGCTTCCTGCTGCTCAACACCGGGACGCAGGCGGTGGCGTCGGCCAACAACCTGCTGACCACCGTCGCCTGGCTCAAGGACAACAGCCTGACCTACGCGCTCGAAGGCAGCGTCTTCATCGGCGGCGCCGTCGTCCAGTGGCTGCGCGACGGGCTGAAGATCGTCCGCTCGGCCGGCGAGATCGAGGCCTTGGCGGCGTCGGTGCCCGATAACGGCGGCGTCTACCTCGTCCCGGCGTTCGCGGGCCTGGGCGCCCCGCACTGGGACGCGTATGCGCGGGGCGCGATCTTCGGCCTCACCCGCGGCGCGACCGGGGCACACATCGCGCGCGCCGCGCTGGAGGCGATCGCCTTCCAGAGCGCCGACGTCCTCGCCGCGATGGAGAAGGACGCGCACCTCACGCTGCGCGAATTGCGCGTCGACGGCGGCGCGACGGCGAACAACCTGCTGATGCAGTTCCAGGCTGATCTTCTCGGCGTCCCGGTCGTGCGGCCGCAGGTGCTGGAGACGACGGCGCTCGGCGCCGGCTACCTCGCCGGGCTCGCGGTCGGCTACTGGCAGGACGCCTCCGACGTCGCCGCCAACTGGCAGGTCGACCGGGTGTTCGAGCCCGTGATGACCCGCGATCACGCCGAGTCGCTGCGCGCGAACTGGCACAAGGCCGTCGCTCGGTCGAAAGACTGGGCGTGAGCGCCGCTGCCTTGTGGGAGCGGCTTCAGCCGCGTGTGGGAGCGGCTTCAGCTGCGATCGTGCCCCCCCGGCGACCACCAACCGCTCGCGCCTGAAGGCGCTCCCACATCGACTCGCGCCTGAACGCTCGCCGGTGCTGGAGCGGCTTCAGCCGCGATGCTGGAAGCAGCTGAAGCCGCCTCCACCGATCATGGGCTCTCCGTAAGCGGTACATGGCCACCCATCGACCCCAAGCGGACTGGCGCACGCCAACCGCCGTGCTCGCCTGCGGCGGCCTCATCCTCACGCTGGCGATGGGGATCCGGCACGGTTTCGGCCTCTTCCTGCAGCCGATGAGCGCCGACCTGGGCTGGGGCCGCGAGACGTTTGCGCTGGCGATGGCGGTGCAGAACCTGGTCTGGGGAGCGACGCAGCCGTTCACGGGGATGCTGGCCGATCGCCACGGAACCGGGCGGATCGTGGTCATCGGCGCACTCCTCTATGTTCTGGGCCTGGTCGCCATGGCCCACGCGACCTCGCCGCTGGTGATGGTGCTGGGCAGCGGCGTCCTGATCGGCGCCGGGCTGTCCGGGGTGACCTTCAGCGTGGTCTCCGGCGTGCTGGGACGGAAGTTCCCCGCCGAGAAACGCAGCATGGCGCTCGGCATCTCGGCCGCCGCGGGCTCGTTCGGCCAGTTCGCGCTGCTGCCGGCCACCCAATGGCTGCTCACGCACCTCGGCTGGTACGGCGCGCTGCTGACGCTCGGGGCCGCCGGCCTGCTGATGGTCCCGCTCGCCGCGGCGCTGGTCGAGCGGCACGAAGGCACCGCGCACGCGTTCGCGCAGTCGGCCGGCGCGGCGATGCGCGAGGCCGCCGGCCATCGCGGCTACGTGCTGCTGACGCTGGGCTTCTTCGTCTGCGGCTTCCACGTCGTGTTCATCGGCGTCCACCTGCCGGCGTACCTCGCCGACCGCGGCCTGCCGGCGCACGTCGCCGTCACCGCGCTGGCGCTGATCGGCCTCTTCAACGTCGTCGGCACCTACACCACCGGTTGGCTGGGCAGCCGGATGCCCAAGCGCCACATCCTGGCGGCGATCTACTTCGGCCGCGCCGCGGTCATCACCCTGTTCCTCTGGCTGCCGCTGACGCCGGCCGGCGTCTACGCGTTCTCGATCGCGCTGGGCCTCCTGTGGCTGTCGACGGTGCCGCTGACCAACGGCATCGTCGCCGGAGTCTTCGGCGTGCGCTACCTCGCCATGCTCTCGGGGGCCACGTTCTTCAGCCACCAGGTCGGCAGCTTCCTGGGCGCGTGGCTCGGCGGCCGGCTGTACGACGCGACCGGCAGCTACGACGTGGTCTGGTGGATCTCGATCGCGCTGGGCGTCGTTGCCGGGCTCATCAACCTGCCCATCGACGAGCGCGCGATCGCCCGTCCGGCGACGCAGCGCGCCTGAACGACGGGACAGCGCCGCGACCTCGCCGCGCGCAGCGCCACGCCGCCCGGGCGAAGAGAGCGGCAGCCCGGCCGGGCAGGCGCGTCACGCCGCCGGCAGCGGCGCAGGCGGCGGCAGCGCGTCGGCCGCGATGTGGTCGACGGCGTCGGTGATGATGCCGTCGACGCCGAACTCGGCGAGCACGCCGACCCGCTGCGGATCGGTCGGCGTGTAACAGAGCACCCGGGTGCCGGCCTCGTGCGCGAGGCGGACGATGTCGGCCGACAGCACCTTGTGGTTGGCATCCAGCGCGACGCAGCCCAGCGCGGCGAGCCGCGCCTGCCAGTCCGCCGGCAGGCGGTCGGCGAGCAAGCGCCCGCGGCAGCGCCCCCACCGCGTGGCGCGCCGCGGCCAGCGCCTCCTCCGAGAAGGAAGACAGCAGCGGCGGCACCTCGGCGTCGCGCCACAGCGTCGCGGCGTCGAGCGCCACGGCGGCGCCGGTCTCGCGTTCGCGACCGGGCGTGGGCTTGATCTCGATGTTGCAGGCGACGCCGTGCGCGCGCGCCCAGCGCGCGATCGCCGCCAGCGTCGGCAGCGGCTCGCCGGCGTACTCGGCCGAGTGCCACGCGCCGGCATCGAGCACCGAGAGCTCGCGCCAGGGCAGCGCGTCGGCGCGCCCGCGGCCGCTGGTCGTGCGCTCCAGCGTTGCATCGTGGAGCAGGAACGCCACCCCGTCGGCCGACAGCTTGACGTCGAACTCGACCATCCGGTAGCCGTGCGCGTGGCCCACGCGCATGGCCGTCAGCGTGTTCTCCGGCGCAAGCTTGCCGGCGCCGCGGTGGGCGATGAGGCGCGGGTAGGGCCAGTCGCGGGCGAGGTTGAGCGGCATGGGGGGTCCGTCCGGTTGGGGGTTGGCGGGGCGTGCACGAACGCCCGGCGGGGCGAGCGCGGACGCAACCAAGTGCGACTTCGATCGAACACCCGTATCCTATGCCCCGGGCGCGGCGGAGCGCTTTGCTTCAAGCTATACTCGCTGTCACATTCCGACGGCAAACTCGCCGTTCCGGCGTTGCCGAAAAAACCTCCGGAAGCCACCCTCACCACGGGAGAATACCATGCGTTTCCAAGCACTTACCGCCACGGCGTTCGCCATCGGCCTGCTCGGCGCGTCCGGCGCGAGCGCGCAGACCGAGATCCAGTGGTGGCACTCGATGACCGGCGCGCTCGGTGATCGGGTCAACGAGATCGCCAGCGGCTTCAACGCGACGCAGAAGGACTACAAGGTCGTCCCCGTCTTCAAGGGCACCTACCCCGAATCGATGACCGCGGCGATCGCCGCGTTCCGCGCCGGCAACGCGCCGCACATCCTCCAGGTGTTCGACGCCGGCACCGCGACGATGATGAACGCCAAGGGCGCGATCAAGCCCGTGTACCTGATGATGAAGGAAGCCAAGGAGCCGTTCGACCCGAAGAACTACGTGGCGGCGGTCGCGGGCTACTACTCCGACAGCAAGGGCAACATGCTCTCGCTCCCGTTCAACAGCTCGACCACGGTCCTCTACGTCAACAAGGACGCGTTCAAGAAGGCGGGCCTCGACCCCGAGAAGGCGCCCAAGACCTGGGCCGAGTTCGCGGTCGCCGCGGCCAAGCTCAAGGCCGCCGGCCAGGAGTGCGTGTACACGACCGGCTGGCCTGCCTGGGTCCACATCGAGAACTTCAGCGCCTGGCACAACCTGCCGATGGGCACCAAGTCGAACGGCATGGACGGCCTCGACACGCAATTCAAGATCAACTCGCCGCAGCACGTCGCGCACGTCCAGATGCTGGCCGACTACGCGAAGAAGGGCTGGTTCACCTATTCCGGCCGGCGCAACGAGGGCGAGGCGCGCTTCTTCAGCGGCGAGTGCGCGATGGTGACGTCGAGCTCGGCGGCACTGGCCAACATCCGCAAGAACGCCAAGTTCGACTTCTCGGTCAACTTCCTGCCGTACCACCACACGATCGAGGGCGCGCCGCAGAACTCGATCATCGGCGGGGCCACGCTGTGGGTGATGAGCGGCAAGAAGGCCGACGACTACAAGGGCGTGACCAAGTTCTTCGCGTATCTGTCGACCCCCGAGGTCCAGGCCAACTGGCACCAGAACACCGGCTACGTGCCGATCACCCACGCCGCATTCGACCTTACCAAGAAGTCCGGCTATCTACGAGAAGAACCCCGGCGCCGACACCGCGATCCGCCAGCTCAACAACAAGCCGCCGACCGCCAACTCGAGGGGCTATCGCTTCGGCAACTACGTCCAGGGCCGCGAGGTGATCGAGGAGGAGATGGAAGCCGTGTTCGCCGGCAAGAAGGACGCCAAGACCGCGATGGACCAGGCGGTCAAGCGCGGCGACGAGATCCTGCGCAAGTTCCAGGCCGCGAACAAGTAGCGCTCCCGCGGGGGACGCAGGCAGCGCGCCGTCGTCCCCCTCGTCCGCCCGGTCCCTCGCTGGACGCCTGCGATGGCAACGGAGAAACGGGTCGTCTTCCGTTCGGCGTGGCTGCCGTATCTGCTGCTCGCGCCGCAGATCGCGATCACCGTCGTCTTCTTCTTCTGGCCGGCGTTCCAGGCGGCGTGGTACTCGTTCCAGCTGCAGGACGCCTTCGGGCTGCAGACCGAGTTCGTCGGCCTGCGCAACTTCATCGAGCTCTTCCGCGACCCGCGCTACCTCGAGTCGTTCGAGATCACGGCGCTGTTCAGCATCCTGGTCTCGACCATCGGCATTGCCGATTTCGTTGCTGCTGGCGACGATGGCGAACCGGGTCATCCGCGGCGCGCTCGGCTACAAGACCTTCCTGATCTGGCCGTACGCGGTGGCCTCGGCCGTCGCCGGCGTGATCTTCGCGTTCCTGTTCGCGCCGTCGGTCGGCATCGTCACCTTCGCGCTGAAGCAGATCGGCATCCACTGGAACTGGGTGCTGCGCGGCGACCAGGCGATGATCCTCGTCGTCGTGGCGTCGATCTGGAAGCAGATCAGCTACAACTTCCTGTTCTTCCTGGCGGGTCTCCAATCGGTGCCCAAGTCGATGATCGAGGCCGCGGCGATCGACGGCGCCGGGCCGATCCGGCGCTTCTGGACCGTGGTGTTCCCGCTGCTCACGCCGACGACGTTCTTCCTGCTGGTCATCAACGTCGTCTACGCGTTCTTCGACACCTTCGGCGTCATCGACGCGACGACGCAGGGCGGGCCCGCGGGCGCCACCAACATCCTCGTCTACAAGGTCTACCACGACGGCGTCAAGTCGGCCGACCTCGGCGGCTCCTCGGCGCAGTCGGTGATCCTGATGATCATCGTCATCGCGCTCACCGTGGTCCAGTTCCGCTTCATCGAGCGCAAGGTGCACTACTGATGGCACGCCGGCGGACGCTTCCGGAGAGGCCGCGCTGATGGTCGAGAACCGGCCCTGGCTGACCTTCCTCTCGCACGCGATCCTCATCGCCGGCGTCGCGCTGGTCGCGTTTCCGCTCTACGTCACGTTCGTCGCCTCGACCCTGACGCTGGAGCAGATCCTGTCGGTGCCGATGCCGCTCGTGCCCGGCGACCAGTTCTGGAACAACTACACCCAGGTGCTCACCGCGGGCTCGCAGCGCGGCGCCGCAGCGCCGGTGGGACGGATGATGGTCAACAGCCTGGTCGTGGCGCTGGTCGTGCCCCTGGGCAAGATCTCGATCTCGATCATCGCGTCGTTCGCGATCGTCTACTTCCGGTTCCCGCTGCGCAACTTCTTCTTCTGGATGATCTTCGTCACGCTGATGCTGCCCGTCGAGGTGCGCATCATCCCGACGTTCAAGGTGGCCTCCGACCTCGGCATCCTCAACTCCTACGCCGGCCTGACGCTGCCGCTGATCGCCTCGGCGACGGCGACGTTCCTGTTCCGGCAGTTCTTCATGACCATCCCCGACGAGCTCGCCGAGGCGGCGCGCATCGACGGCGCCGGACCGATGCGCTTCTTCGTCGACGTGCTGCTGCCGCTGTCCAAGACCAGCATGGCGGCGCTGTTCGTCATCCAGTTCATCTACGGCTGGAACCAGTACCTGTGGCCGCTGCTCATCACCACCGACGAGTCGATGTACACGACGGTGATCGGAATCAAGCGGATGATCACCGGCGGCGACGCGCTGACCGAGTGGCACCTGGTCATGGCCACCGCCATGCTCGCCCTGCTGCCGCCCGCGATTGTCGTGATGCTGATGCAGAAGTGGTTCGTCAAGGGCCTCGTCGAAACGGAGAAATAGAGCCATGGCTGGCGTGTCGTTCCGCGACGTCAAGAAGAACTTCGGCGAGGTCAAGGTGATCCATGGCGTGACCATGGACGTCGACGACGGCGAGTTCGTCGTCATCGTCGGCCCGTCCGGCTGCGGCAAGTCGACGCTGCTGCGCATGGTCGCCGGGCTCGAGCGGATCAGCTCGGGCGAGATCGCGATCGGTGGACGGGTGGTCAACGACATCGAGCCGATGGACCGCGACATCGCGATGGTGTTCCAGAACTACGCGCTGTACCCGCACATGTCGGTGCGCCAGAACATGGCCTACGGCCTCAAGATCCGCAAGATGCCCCCGGCCGAGATCGAGAAGCGCGTGCAGCGCGCGGCCGAGATCCTCGAGCTTCGCACCTACCTCGACCGCAAGCCGCGCGAGCTCTCGGGAGGCCAGCGGCAGCGCGTCGCCATGGGACGCGCGATCGTGCGCGAGCCCTCGGTATTCCTGTTCGACGAGCCGCTGTCGAACCTCGACGCCAAGCTGCGCGTGCAGATGCGGGTCGAGCTCCAGGCGCTGCACCGGCGGCTGGGCACGACCAGCCTGTACGTGACGCACGACCAGGTCGAGGCGATGACGCTCGCGCACCGGATGATCGTGATGAACGCCGGCCGCGCCGAACAGATCGGCGCGCCGATCGAGGTCTACGAAAAGCCCGCGACGACGTTCGTCGCCGGCTTCATCGGCTCCCCGCCGATGAACCTGCTGCCGAGGAAGCTCGACGGCCGCGACGTCCTGCTGGGCGTGCGTCCCGAGCACCTGATGCCCTGCGCGCCGGCGGACGCGAACTTCACCGCGGACATCGACCTGGTCGAGCCGCTGGGCGCCGACACGCTGGTGCACGGCCGGATCGAGGGCACGACGATGATCGCGCGCCTGCCCGCCACCGTGCACGTGGGCGAAGGCAAGCTGCCGTTGCGCTTCGACCCGCAGCACCGCCACTACTTCGACAAGGCCACCGGCGCGCGCATCGAAGCCTGACCGCAGCCGTTCGTGGGAGCGGCTTCAGCCGCGATCGGCTTGACGCCCCCAGCGCCGCGATCGCACCAGTAGGCGCTCCCGCAACACCACCCGCCATCATGGTGGGAGCGGCTTCAGCCGCGATCGGCTTGAACTCCACCGCCGCCATCGCGCCTGAAGGCGCTCCCACCAGACCAGCACCGCCGCCGCAATCGCGCCTGAAGGCGCTCCCACAGAACCAGCGTCACTCGGCACCACCCGGCTGCGTCGCCCCCACCCCCGGACCCGCCGTCGCGGGCGGCGCCGGCACTTCGTGCTCCACCGATCGCCGTCCGGCGAGCAGCGTGTACGCGGTCGGCACCACGAACAGGGTGAGGATCGTGCCGAAGGTCATCCCGCCGACGATCACCCACCCGATCTGAATGCGCGACTCGGCGCCGGCGCCGGTGGCGAGCGCCAGCGGGACCGCGCCCAGCACCATCGCGCCGGTGGTCATCAGGATCGGCCGCAGGCGCAGCACCGAGGCCTCGATCACCGCGGGCAGCATCGCCATTCCCTTCGCCCGCAGCTGGTTGGAGAACTCGACGATCAGGATCCCGTGCTTGGTGATGAGACCGACCAGCGTGACCAGCCCCACCTGGCTGTAGATGTTGAGCGTGCCGCCGGCAAGCCACAGCGTGAACAGTGCGCCGGCCATCGACAGCGGCACGGAGAGCATGATGATCAACGGGTTGACGAAGCTCTCGAACTGCGCGGAGAGCACGAGGTAGATGAACAGCAGCGCGAGCACGAAGGTGAGGTAGATCTCGCCGCCGGAGGAGCGGAACTCGCGCGATTGGCCGTCGAGATCGACCTGCGCGGTCGCCGGCAGCGCCCGCTTCGCCGCCTCGTTCATCGCCGCCAGCGCCTCGCCGATCGCGTAGCCCGGTGCCAGCGTCGCGGTGACCTTCACCGCCCGCAACCGGTTGAAGTGGTTGAGCGACTGCGGCGCCACGGCCTCGCGCACGTCGACCAGGTTGGACAGCTGCACCATGCCGCCGTCCCGCGCGCGCACGTACGTGTCGCGGATGTCGGCCGGCGTCGAGCGGTCGACCGGCGCGACCTGGACGATCACGTCGTACTGCTCGCCGTCGCGCTTGAACCGCGTCACCTGCCGGCCGCCCAGCATCGTCTCGAGCGTGCGCCCGACCGTGTCGACGCCCACGCCGACGTCGGAGAGCTTGTCGCGGTTGATCGTGACGCGCACTTCCGGCGTGTTGAGCCGCAGATCCGTCTGCAGGTTCTGCACGCCCGGGTACTTGCGCGCCTCCTCGATGAAGCGGTCGGCGATGCGCTGCAGATCCGGGTAGGGCACCTGCGACATCACGACGTACTCGATCGGCGTCGAGCGGAACGCCTGGCCGAGCGAGGGCGGGTTGATCGGGAACGCGATCGCCCCGGGGATCGAGGCGAGCTTGGGGCGAAGCTCGTCGGCGATCTGCTGCTGCTTCCGGGTCCGCTGCTCCCAGGGCTTCAAGCGCAACACCGCGTTGCCGTCGACGACGGTGGGGAAACCCGCGATCGCGGTGAACGCGGCCGCCTCCGGGATCTGCGCGTAGAACTCCTCGACCGGCCGGATCTGCTCGGCGGTGTACTCCGGGGTCGAGCCCTGCGGCGCGGTCAGGAGCGCGAAGACCACGCCACGATCCTCGGTGGGGGCGAGTTCCGACTTGAGTTGCAGAAAGAAGAACGCCCCCAGCCCGACCATCGCCAGCCAGAGGAAACCGACCCGCCAGCGGGTGCGCAACGTCGGCGGTGAGCAGGCGCCGGTAACCGTGCGTGAGGGCGCGCAGGCTTCGCTCGACGAGGTTGTAGACCCACGAGTGCCGCGCCTCGCGGCGCAGCAGCAGCGAGCACATCATCGGCGAGAGCGTGAGCGCGACGAAGCCCGAGACGATCACCGCGCCGGCGAGCGTCAGCGCGAACTCGATGAACAGGCGGCCGGTGCGGCCGGTGGCGAAGGCGAGCGGCGCGAACACCGACGCGAGGGTGAGAGTCATCGCGACGACGGCGAAGCCGATCTCCTTCGCCCCCCGGATCGCCGCCTGCCGGCGCGGAATCCCTTCCTCGATGTGCCGGTAGATGTTCTCCAGCACCACGATCGCGTCGTCGACGACGAGGCCGATCGCCAGCACCATCGCGAGCAGCGTCAACGTGTTGACCGTGAAGCCGAACGCGTACATCAGCGCGAACGCGCCGACCAGCGACACCGGGATCGTCACGATCGGGATGACCGTCGCCCGCAGGCTGCGCAGGAAGAAGAAGATCACCAGCACGACCAGCACGATCGCCTCGCCGATGGTCGTGAACACCGACCTGATCGAGCGGTCGATGAACAGCGACGCATCGTAGGCGACGACGAGCCGCATCTCCGGCGGCAGACCCGGGTTGATCAGCGCAACCTCGCTCCTGACCGCCTTGGAGAGGTCGAGCGGGTTGGCGACCGCCTGCTTGATCACGCCGATATTGAGCGAGGGCTTGCCGTTGTAGCGCGAGACCGTGCGCTCGCTGATCGCGCCGATCGCCGCCGACCCGACGTCGCGCAGCCGCACCGGGTAGCCGCCGACGTTGGCGATGATGATGCTGTTGAACTCTTCGGCGGAGCGCAGATCGGTCTCGGCGACGACGGCGAACTCGCGCGCCTGCGACTCGATGCGACCCGCGGGGATCTCCGCGTTCTGGCGGCGGATCGCGTCCTCGACGTCCTGCACCGTCAGCTTGTAGCCGGCGAGCCGTGACCGGTCGAGGTTGACGCGCATCGATACCTGTCGCTCGCCGAAGACGCGCACGTCGGCGGCGCCCGGCAGGACCGACAGCCGCGGCTGGATGTAGCGCTTGACGTAATCGGAGGCCTCGAGCGGCGTCAGCGACCCGGCATCGACGGCGATGTAGATCACCGGCTGGGAGTCGGCCTCGACCTTGGCGATGATCGGCTCGTCGACCGCGTCGGGCAGCTTGCCGCGCGCCCGCGCCACCTTGTCGCGCACGTCGGCGGCGGCGGAGTCCGGATCGCGTTTGAGGGCGAACCTGACGTTGATCTGGCTGCGCTCGGAGCGGCTCTGGGACGTCATCACCTCCACACCCTCGATGCCCGCGAGCGAGTCCTCGAGCGGCTTGGTCACCTGCGATTCGACGACTTCGGCGGAGGCGCCGCGGTAGGTGACCGAGACGCTGACCGTCGGCTCGTCGATCCGCGGGTACTCCCGCACCGACAGCCGGGTATAGGAGATCAGCCCGAGCAGGAGGATGACGAGCGACAGCACGGTCGCCAGCACCGGACGCTTGATGCAGATCTCCGGCAGTTGCACGAGCCGCTCCGGATTCAGGACCGCGGCGTGGCGCCCGCCGGTCCGGTGCCCGCCTTGGCAGGTGTTGCGACCGTCTCGGCCTTGTCGGGCGTGCCGCCGTTCGCAGTCGCTGACTTCCCGGCCGCGATCGGAGGGCCTTGCCTGCCGGCCGCCACGGTCACCGGGGCGCCGTCGCGCAGCTTGAGCTGCCCCGCGGTGACGACGAGGTCGCCGGCGGCGACGCCGTCGACGATCTCGACCATCCCGTCGCGGCGCTGCCCAACGGTGACCTTGGCCCGCGCCGCCTTGCCGTCGACGATGCGGAACACGTACTGGTCCTCGCCCTGCGGCACCAGCGCCTGCTCGGGCAGCACCCGCGCGTCCTCGACCGTCCGCGTGAACAGGCGCACCCGCGCGAACATGCCGGGTCGCAGCGCCGTATCGGTGTTCTTCACCTGCGCGCGGATGACGATCGCACGCCCTGCCGCGTCGACCAGCGGATTGATCGCGAACACCCTGCCCGCGTACGTCTTGCCCGGCAGCGCGTCGAGCGTGACCTGCAGCGTCTGCCCGACCGCGATCTCCTTGAGGTAGATCTCGGGCACGCGGAAGTCGACCTTGAGCGCGTCGATCGCCTCCAGATTGACGATGTCGGCGCCCTCCTTCACGTAGTCGCCGACGGAGATCGAGCGCAGGCCGATGACCCCGGTGAATGGCGCCTTGATCTCGGTCTTGGCCAGGCGCGCGTTGGCCAGCGCGACCGCGGCTTCGGCAACCTTGAGGTTGTTCTCGGCCTCGTCCCTCGCCTGGCCGGAGATGAACCCCTTGCCCTGCAGCTCGAGCGCGCGCTCGTACTTGGCGCGCGCCAGCGTGAGGTTCGCCTGCGCCTGCTGCACCTCGGCCTGGTTGATCGCCGGGTCGAGCCGGACCAGCGTCGCGCCCCTGGGCACGCGCTGACCCTCCTCAAAACCGATGAAGGCGACCCGGCCTGCGACTTCGGGGCGTACGGTGATCGACTCGTCGGAGCGCAGGCTGCCGACCGCCGTGATCGCCTTCGACAGCGGCGCCGTGGCGACCTTCGCGGCCTCGACCATCGCGCTCCCACCGGGTGCTCCGCCGAGTCCGGCACCCGGTCCGGCGGCTGATGCTGCCGGACCCGGCACTGCCGTGCCGGGCGCTGCGCCAAGCACCGGGGCCACGCGCTGCTGGCCGAGCCAGTAACCCGCGGCGGCGGCGGCAAGCAGTCCTAGCAAAACGGTGCCACCGAGGATGCCTTTGGTCATGCCATAGGGGCGAAGATTGCGGCGCTGAAACGAGTTCGCCCCGCCGAATCCTGTTCGCCGTCGGGATCAACCGCGGATTATGCGCCCCCGGACGAAAACGCGGCAAACCCGCGAATTCCGCCATTCCGCCCGCTTCTCGCCAAGGCAATCGCGGCAGCGAACAACCCGCGGCCACCCTTCGCGGCTAAAGCCGCTCCCACAAGAACCCAACCCGAGCGCCGTGGGAGCGACTTCAGTCGCGATCGTCGCTGGCGGGGCCACCCTTCGCGGCTAAAGCCGCTCCCACAAGCACCCGACCCGAACGCCGTGGGAGCGACTTCAGTCGCGATCGTCGCTGGCCGGACCACCCATCGCGGCTAAAGCCCCTCCCACAAGAACCCGACTCCGAAGCCGTGGGAGCGACTTCAGTCGCGATCGGCCTTGCCGAGATAAAGCCCAATGAGATCGCCCAGCCCAGCGTGCGATTGCCTTCACGATCAGCGCCGCGCCACCGCGCAGGCCAGCAGCGCCCACGCGGCGAGCAGCGCGACGCCGCCGAAGGGCGTGACCATGCCCAAGCCGCGAACGCCGGACAACGCCATCGCGTACAGGCTGCCCGAGAAGAGCACGACCCCGAGCACCAGCAGCCACCCGGCCGCGGCGACCCCGCGGCGCCCGGGGTCGACGCGCAGCAGGACGCCGACCGCGAGCAGCCCAAGCGCGTGCCAGAAGTGGTACTGGACCGCGGTCTGCCAGACCGCGAGCAGGTCCGCGCCGAGACGCGCCTTGAGCGCGTGCGCGCCGAACGCGCCGGCGCCGACGGCCGCGAACAACAGCAGGGAAGACAGCGTCAGCGCGAGGCGCGCGGTCATTTCGCTTACAATCCGCAGGAAACCGCGCCGCGTCGGCGCGTGCCCCGCAGGATAGCATCATGGCCATCGAACGCCGGCACGTCGGCAGTCGCCTGTCCGAACTCGTCATCCACCTCGGATCGGGCACGGTCTACCTTGCCGGGCAGGTCGCCCGCGACGCCGACGGCCGACGTCACCGGCCAAGTGCGGCAGGTGCTGGCGCAGATCGACGCTCTGCTCGCCGAGGCCGGAACGGACAAGACTCGCATCCTCTCGGCGACGATCTACCTGCCCGACATGAAGGATTTCCCCGCACTCAACGCCGTGTGGGAGGATTGGGTCGTCGCCGGCGCAACGCCAGCGCGCGCGACGGTGCAGGCGCATCTCGCCGCGCCCGAATACAAGGTCGAGATCCAGGTCGTCGCCGCCCTCGGCAGCGCCTGACCCCGCCCGCCGGTCCGAATCACCTGCCCGCCTGCTCCCCGCGCCGCCATGTTCCCCGTCTCCGCCGCCGCCCAGACGATGAACTCCGCCTCGTCGCGGCAGGAAGTCGCCAGTCCCGGCAGCGCCGCCTCCCTGCCGGTCACGCGCGCGCTGTTCGACGAGGTGATGGTGCCCTGCTTCGCCCCGGCGCCGTTCGTGCCGGTGCGCGGCGAGGGCTCGCGTGTCTGGGACCAGGAAGGGCGGATGTACGTCGACTTCGCCAGCGGCGTCGCGGTCACCGCGCTGGGTCACTGCCATCCGGCCATGGTCAACGCGCTCGCGGAGCAGGCAGCACGCCTATGGCACGTTTCCAACTGGTTCACCAACGAGCCGGCATTGCGGCTCGCCAAGCGGCTCACCGACGCCACGTTCGCCGAGCGCGTGTTCTTCTGCAACTCGGGCGCCGAAGCCAACGAGGCGGCGCTGAAGCTCGCCCGGCGCCACGCCCACGATCGCTACGGCCCGCACAAGCTGCGCATCGTCTCTACGTTGAACGCCTTCCATGGGCGGACGCTGTTCACCGTCACCGCCGGAGGCCAGGAGAAGTACGCGAGCGGGTTCGGCCCCAACCCCGCGGGTTTCGTGCACCTGCCCTACAACGACGTCGCCGCGCTCGAAGCCGAGTTCGCGGCGCACGGCCCCGAGATCTGTGCGGTGATCCTCGAACCGATGCAGGGCGAAGGCGGCATGCGCCCGGGCACGCCGGAATACCTGCAGGCGGCGCGCAGGCTCTGCAGCGCGCACGACGCGCTGCTGGTTCTCGACGAGATCCAAAGCGGCATGGGGCGCACGGGCACGCTGTTCTCGTACATGCAGAAAGGCGTCACGCCGGACATCCTCACCAGCGCCAAGGGCCTGGGGGGAGGCTTCCCGATCGGCGCGATGCTCACGACGGCGGAGGTCGCGCGCGCCTTCGCGGTCGGCGTGCACGGCACGACGTACGGCGGCAACCCGCTCGCCTGCGCCGTGGCCGGCGCCGTGTTCGACATCATCAACACGACCGAGGTGCTCGAAGGCGTGAAGGCGCGACACGCGCTGTTCAGCGAGGGCCTCAAGGCGATGAACCAGCGACGCCGCGTGTTCGCCGACATCCGGGGCGAGGGGGTGTGGATCGGCTGCGAGCTCGACCTTCCCTGGACGGGCAAGGCGATGGAAGTCGTGCGCGCAGCCGGCGAGTGCGGCCTGCTGCTGCTGCTCGCCGGCCCCGACGTCGTGCGCATCGCACCATCGCTCGTGATCAGCCTCGACGAGATTCTCGAGGGCCTGGCGCGGCTCGAGCAGGCGCTCGCCCGCGCACTGCCCTGACCGCGCGCCGGCCGTTGCGTAGCCGGCCCCGAGGCCATCTACTCGTGCAACTCGATCCCCCCGCAGGCGGCGGCGACGCGCGCGTACTCCGCCGGCGTGTCGACGCCTTCCTGCCGGCGCTGCACCTCGCGCGACGCCCGCCCGAGCACGGGGTCGAGGTACCCTGCCAGCGCCTGCTGGATCTCGCGCTCCGCTTCCTCGCGCGAGGCGAACTGCAGGACGGTGTCGCCGTAGGCGTGCGTGATCTCCTGCTCCACGTCGTGCGCGAGCTCGACGACGTAGTCACGATAGACGGCCACGTGTTTCATCTCGTGCTCGAGAATCGCCGCCCGACGGCATTCGTCGCCGCCGAACTCGCGGCCGACGAAGACGGTCATCGGCTGCAGCGAGAACTCGACCCTGATTTCCGGCCGCACGCAGACCCGGCGCGATCGCGGATCCTCGATGCCGGCGATCGTCATGGACGCGTTGTGACCGATGCGCGCCCGCGTGAGCCCGATCACGCGCTCGTTCGCACCGGCGTCGATGCCCATCCGCGCGAGCTCGGCGTAAGGACGGCTGTCGTCGATCGCGTGAGCCGCCGACGCCACGCGGACTTCGACCCGCGTCGGCGGCAGCGCCGCGGCGCAGTGCTCCTCGAACGTCGGCAAGACGCCCGCGCGCTGCGCCATGCCCGTGGCGACGTCGCAGCCAGACGTGCCCGCCGCGAGCGCGCACGCGGCCCCGGCCTGCAGCGCGCGCTCCGGTCCCAACGCGAAGGCCCGCGCCCAGAGGGCGCGCAGGCGGCGCAGTGCGGCGGCGACGCTCACAACGCGCATCGCAAGAGAACAACGGCGCTCACAGCAGCTTCTCGATGTCGACGGCGAGCGCGTCCGGCTCGGTGTTGGGTGCGTAGCGCTCGACCACGTTGCCCTGGCGGTCGACGAGGAACTTGGTGAAGTTCCACTTGATCGCCTCCGACCCGAGCAACCCTGGCCTGGCGTGCTTCAGGTGCCGATACAGGGGCGCCGCGTCGTCGCCGTTGACGTCGATCTTCGCGAACAGAGGAAAAGTGACGGCGTAGTTCACTTCGCAGAACGACGCGATCTCGGCCTCGGTGCCGGGCTCCTGCGCGCCGAACTGGTTGCAGGGAAAACCGAGGACCTCCAGCCCGCGCTCGCGGTACCTGCGGTAGAGCGCCTCGAGCCCCTTGTACTGCGGCGTGAACCCGCACTTGCTTGCGGTGTTGACGATCAGCAGCACGCGATCCCGGTAACGCGACAGCGGCACCGGCCGGCCCTGGATGTCATTGACTTCGAAATCGAATACCGACGTCATGGTCTGCTCCTGTGTCAACGAACAACTGCGGTCCCCCCGCGCCGCGCACGCTTGCGGCCGGGGCATCTGCGGCGTCACGGCGGCGCGCCGAACCCGCCGCCGCCTGGGGTCTCGATCACGAACACGTCGCCTGGCGCCATGGCGACGGCGGCCGTCGCGCCGAAGTCCTCACGCCGGCCGTCGGCGCGCTCGACCCAGTTGCGTCCGATCGCCCCCGGGGCGCCGCCTGCGACGCCGAACGGCGCCACGCGGCGGCGATTGGCGAGAATCACCGCCGTCATCGGCTCGAGGAAGCGGATGCGACGCACCCCGCCGTCGCCACCGCGATGCGCTCCGGCACCCCCGCTGCCGCGTCGGATCGCGTACGACTCGAGCCGGACCGGGAAGCGCCACTCGAGCACCTCGGGATCGGTGAGGCGCGAGTTGGTCATGTGCGTCTGGACAACACTCGCGCCGTCGAAGCCTGGCCCGGCACCCGCGCCGCCGGAAATCGTCTCGTAGTACTGGTACGTCGCGTTGCCGAACGTGAAGTTGTTCATCGTGCCCTGCGACGCGGCGAGCACGCCGAGCGCGCCGTACAGCGCATCGGTGATCGCCTGCGAGGTTTCCACGTTGCCGGCGACCACGGCCGCAGGATAGCAGGGTGCCAGCATCGAGCCCGCGGGAATCACGATCGACAGCGGCTTCAGGCAGCCGGCGTTCATCGGGATCTCGTCGTCGACCAGCGTGCGGAACACGTACAGCACTGCGGCCTTGCAGACGGCGGACGGCGCGTTGAAGTTGCTCGGCTGCTGCGCGCTGGTCCCGGTGAAGTCGATCGTCGCCGCGCGCCGCTCGCGGTCGATGCGAATCGACACCACGATCTTCGCCCCGCTGTCCATTTCGTACTCGAAACGGCCGTCGGTCAGCACCCCGAGCACCCGGCGCACGGCCTCCTCGGCATTGTCCTGCACGTGCCGCATGTACGCCCGCACGACCGGAAGCGAGAAGTGCTCGACCATGCGCAGCAACTCGGCCGTCCCCTTGGCGCAGGCGGCGACCTGCGCCCGCAGGTCGGCGAGGTTCTGGTCGACGTTGCGCGAGGGATAGCGGCCGCCCGCCAGCAGCGCGCGCATCTCGGCGTCCAGGAACCGGCCCGCCGCGACCAGTTGCACGTTGTCGAGCAGCACGCCCTCCTCGTCGACGTGCGTCGAATCGGGCGGCATCGATCCGGGCGTTGCGCCGCCGATATCGGCGTGATGGCCGCGGCTCGCCACGAAGAACTCCGGCGCGCCGCCGGCGCAGGTGCCCAGGAACACCGGCGCAACGACGGTCACGTCCGGAAGGTGCGTGCCGCCGTTGTAGGGGGCGTTGAGCACGAACACGTCGCCTGGCCCCATCGCGCCGCGGCGCCGCTCGATGATCGTCTTCACGCTCTCGCCCATCGACCCCAGGTGCACGGGCATGTGCGGCGCGTTGGCGATCAGGTTGCCCTCCGCGTCGAAGATCGCGCAGGAGAAGTCGAGCCGCTCCTTGATGTTCACCGAGTACGCCGTGTTCGCGAGCGTCACGCCCATCTGCTCGGCGATCGCCATGAACAGGTTGTTGAAGACCTCCAGCAGCACCGGATCGGCGGTGGTGCCCATCGCGTGCGTCCGGCGTGCGGCCTCGGTGCGCTCCAGCACGAGGTCGCCCCGAGGGCTGAACTGCGCGCGCCAGCCCGGCTCGACGACCGTCGTCGCGTTGGCTTCGCGAACCACCGCCGGGCCGGCGACCACGTCGCCCGGGCGCATCGCATCGCGGTCGAACACCTGCGCCTCGTGGAACGTGCCTTCGGTGAAGAGCCGCGTGGCGAAGAGCGGCTGCAGCGGCCCGACGCGGGCGGCGTACGCGGGCAGCGCATCGTCGGCCGGACTGCGCCCGGCCGATCGCCTCGACGGCGATCGCCTCGAGCACCAGCGGCTTGTCCGGCATCAGGAAGCCGTACTGGGCGCGGTACCGGCGCTCGAACTCGGCGAGCGCGGCCTCCGCCGCCGCTGCGGCCGTCTCGATCGTGGTGTCGGTGCCCTCGTACTTGAGGTGCAGCGTGCGCTTCACCGACGATCCGCGCAGCCTCGATCCCCTGCGCCTCGACGTCGGCGTGCGCGGCCGACTCCAGCGCGGCGAACGCCGGCTCCACCGCGGCGAGCGCAGCTTCCGTGAAGCGCGCCTCGACGGCGCGCTGCTTCAGCGCGCGCACGTCGGCGAGCCCCATGCCGTAGGCCGAGAGCACGCCGGCGAACGGGTGCAGGAGGACGCGGGTCATTCCCAGCGCGTCGGCGACGAGGCAGGCGTGCTGGCCGCCCGCGCCGCCGAAGCAGCACAGCGTGTACTCGGTGACGTCGTAGCCGCGCTGCACCGAGATGTGCTTGATCGCGTTGGCCATGTTCTCGACCGCGATCTTGAGGAAGCCCTCTGCGACCGCCTCGGGCGAGATCGCGACGCCGATGCGCGTGGCGACGTCGGCGGCCAGTAGGGCGAACCGCTGCCGCACGACGGCAGCGTCGAGCGGCTGGTCGCCGCCCGGGCCGAACACCGCCGGGAAGAACGCCGGATCGAGCTTGCCGACCATGACGTTGCAGTCGGTGACGGTCAGCGGGCCGCCGCGCCGGTACGCTGCCGGCCCGGGATTGGCGCCGGCGGAATCGGGACCGACGCGCAAGCGCGCACCGTCGAAGCTGCAGACCGACCCGCCGCCGGCCGCCACGGTGTGGATGCGCATCATCGGTGCGCGCAGCCGCACGCCGGCCACTTCGGTGACGAACGCCCGCTCGTACTCGCCGGCGTAGTGGGTGACGTCGGTCGAGGTGCCGCCCATGTCGAAGCCGATGATCCGCTCGAAGCCGGCGCGTCGCGACACCTCGACGGCGCCGACGATGCCGCCGGCGGGACCGGAGAGAATCGCGTCCTTGCCCTGGAAAAGGTGCGCGTCGGTGAGCCCGCCCGAGCTCTGCATGAACTGCAGGCGCACGCGCTCGCCCCCGGGGTCGCCGGAGAGGTCCTGCTCCACCTGGCGCACGTAGCGGCGCAGGATCGGCGACAGATAGGCGTCGACGACCGTGGTGTCGCCGCGCGAGACGAGCTTCATCAGCGGGCTCACCTCGTGGCTCACCGACACCTGCGCGAAGCCGAGCGCGCGCGCCGCCGCCGCCAGCGCCGCCTCGTGCTGCGGGTAGCGATAGCCGTGCAGCAGCACGATGGCCGCCGCCTCGACGCCGCGCTCGCGCGCCGCCGCGAGGTCGCGCCGGGCCGCCGCAAGATCGAGCGGACGGACCAGCTCGCCGTGCGCGCCGATCCGCTCGTCGACCTCGATCACCTCCTCGTAGAGCAGCGAGGGCAATTCGATCCGCCGCACGAACAGGCGCGGGCGGTTCTGGTAGCCGATGCGCAGCGCGTCGCCGAAGCCGCGCGTGATCACCAGCACGGTGCGCTCGCCCTTGCGTTCGAGCAGCGCGTTGGTGGCCACCGTCGTGCCCATCTTGACCGCCTGAATCGCCGCCGCCGGAACCGGCTCGCCCGCGCCCACGCCGAGCAGCGCGCGTATCCCCTCGACCGCCGCGTCGCCGTAGCGCTCGGGATGGTCGGACAGGAGCTTGTGCGTCACGAGCGTGCCGTCCGGCCGCCGGGCGACGATGTCGGTGAAGGTCCCGCCGCGGTCGATCCAGAACTGCCAGCGCGCAACGGCGCTCGGAGGGGTCATGAGGCGATAGGTCGAGGAAAAGGAGCCCAGGCACGTCGAGAGGTGGTCCTGGCACGGGCGCGGCACGCCGCCCCAAGCGCGAAACCCGGAGCGTGCGGCAACCACGTACTCCGGTTTGCCGCCCGATCGTACAGGCCGGACCGGTCGTGCAGCAAGGGGACTCGGGCGCGGGCGCTCGTCCACGACGCGACGGGCCCGGAACCCTGCCAATTGTGGTAAATAGAGTCCGTCGAACCCTGGCCTCGCGCGCTACGCCCTTCCACCGGAGCTCCCTGGCGCAGATCACTCCCCCCATGGGTTTCAACCTGTTCGCGCTGCAGGGGATGACCAAGCGGCAGATCACCTGGATCGCCCGCGAAACGCTGCCGATGTTCCTGCTGATGATCGCCGCGGTGCTGCTGATCTGGTACGTCCCCGACCTCGTCACCGCGCTGCCCCGGCAGATGAGTCTCGGATGAAGCGCGAGCCGATCGCAGGCCTTCCGGCGCGTGTCGCGCCATCCGCCGCGTACGCCGCCAAGCTGCGCGCGCCGTTCGCGGTGCTGGGCATCCGCACCCGCGACGGCCGGCTGACCGGTGTGGAGTACCTGCCGCTCGCCGAGCGCGCGCAACGGCCCGCCGACGCCTTCGCGCGCCAGGTCGTCGACGAGATCGAGCGTTACCTCGCCGATCCGCGGCACCGCTTCACGCTGCCGCTCGATCCCGTGGGCACGCCGTTCCAGCGCCGCGTCTGGCACGAGATCGACCGGATTCCGGTCGGCGAATCGCGCACCTACGGCGAGATCGCGCGCGCACTGCGCACCGGAGCGCGCGCCGTCGGCAACGCCTGCGCCGCAAACCCGGTCGCGCTGGTGACGCCCTGCCACCGCGTCGTCGGCAGCCGTGGCGCGCTGGGCGGCTTCGGCGGCGCCGCGGGTGGCGAAGCCCTCGAGATCAAGCGCTGGCTGCTGGTCCACGAGGGCTACCGCTTCGGTGCCTGACGGCCCGGTCGCCCGCGAAGGGAGTCGCGGTTGGCAGCCACGGCCGAGCCAGAAACCCAGCGGCGCATCGACGCGTTCTGCGACCAGCTATGGCTGCAGGACGGCCTCGCGCCCGCGTCGATCGCGAGCTACCGGCGCGATCTCGTGGCCTGGTGCGCGTGGCTGCAGCGGAATGCGGCGACACTCGACAGCGCCCGGCGCAGCGACGTCGAGGCGTTCCTCGCCGAGCAGTTCCGCGCCCGCGCCAAGGCAACGTCGATTGCCCGCCGTCTCTCGGCGCTGCGCCGCTACTACGGCTTGCAGCTGCAGAAGGGGGTCCTCGCCGCCGACCCGACGCTTCGCGTGCGTGCGCCCAAGCTGCCGCGACGCCTGCCGAAGAACCTGAGCGAACCGGAGGTCGAAGCCCTGCTCGCCGCGCCCGACACGGCGACCCCGCTGGGCCTGCGCGACCGCGCGATGCTGGAAACGCTCTACGCGACCGGTCTGCGCGTGTCCGAGCTGGTCGGGCTCGCACTCACGCAGGTGTCGCTCGACATGGGCGTCGTGCGCGTCGTGGGCAAGGGCAGCAAGGAACGGCTGGTGCCGCTCGGCGAGGAAGCGGTCGACTGGATACAGCGCTACCTCGAGCAGGTTCGCGGCGCACTCGCCGGCGAGGGCAAGAGCCAGGCGGTGTTCCTGACCGCACGAACCGGCCCGATGACGCGGCAGGCGTTCTGGGTGCTCGTCAAGCGCTACGCGCGCAAGGCCGGAATTCCCGCCGCCCGCCTCTCCCCGCACGTGCTGCGGCACGCGTTCGCCACACACCTGCTCAACCACGGCGCCGACCTTCGAGTCGTCCAGCTCCTGCTCGGCCACGCCGACATCACGACGACGACGATCTACACGCACATCGCCCGCGAGCGGCTGAAGGCGCTGCATGCGCGGCATCACCCGCGGGGCTGACGCCGTGGGCGCGCCCGCGACGGGCCGTTGGTGCGGCGGCCCGGCAGAATCCGGGCAGCCTCCACGTTCCACCCGCCGAGACGCCAGGCGCGCGAAGGGCCGCCCTCCCACTCGTCGTCAGGCCACCGCACGCAGCGCAGAGCAGACAAGCAGCGACAACGGACCCGACGCAAGGCGACCAACGCCCCGACGCCACGGTCGCGTTCGTTCCGCACCCCGTCGAACGATCGGGACTACGGCGCCTCCAAAGCGCATCGAACCGGTCGCGCCTCCAATTGTTCGACGAGCACGGTTGGGTGAATGCCAACGAGAAACCCCCGCCGGCCGCCGTTGATCAGGATGCGCGGCAGCGTGAGTATCGTTTCCTGCACGTAGACCGGCATCGCCTTGCGCAAGCCGAAGGGGGACGTGCCGCCGACCTGATAGCCGCTGTGGCGCTGTGCTACCTCGGGCTTGCACGGTTCGACGCTCTTGGCGCCGATGGCCCGTCCCAAGGCCTTGGTGCTGACTTGGCAATCCCCGTGCATCAGCACCACGAGCGGCCGACCGTGCTCATCCTGCATCACTAGCGTCTTGACCACCGCGTGCAGCGGCACACCGAGCTGCTGCGATGACTCGCGAGCCCCGCCATGTTCGACATAGTCGTACGGGTGCTCAGTGAACAGAACCCCTTGCGCACGCAGCCACGTCGTGGCGGGGGTCTCGCTTACGTGTCTGTCCCTCTTGGCCATCGGCGCAATGATGCCACGGCCTTCGCACCGCCGGGACGGCCCGGCCGCGTCCTCCGGGACACCGATCGCCGGGACGGACGCGGTACAGCCGGCGGGCCCTCCCCGCTGCCGCTGCGCCGGCTCACCGCGGTTGGCAGCAGCATGGCCGAGGCCGGGTTGGCGTCCCGATCGCCGCTCGACCACGCGTCGGCCACGGACAGGCTGGCGGCAAAAGCGCGCGTTGTTGCTGCCGCACGACACCAATGTAAACCTATGCTGCGGCGCCGGCTCGGCCTTCACGCCAACGCGTTTGCGCGTCGGTATGATCGGCGAAGTAAGCGTCCGCCATCGCCCCTGCGGCCGTTCAGATCCAGCTCGAGGTTCCCCGATGCGTGCAATGTCCTCGGTCCGCAGGCTCGCGACCCTGCTCCGCAACGCCGCAGGTCTCCTGGGCTTCTTCGCCATCACCGCGCACGCCGCGGTCGACCTCGTGATGAACCTCGACGACAACCCGGCCAACGGCTGGTACCAATCCGCTACGTTGCTGCCGGGCACGTACCCGTTGAGCGAGACGCAACAACTGTGGCTGGTCGAGGCGATCATCCGCACCATAAGGAGCCAACTCGACACCCGACCGATCTTCCAAGAGGCCGACGAAACGATCCGCGGCCACGTGTTCTGCTCGTTTCTCGCCCTGGTCCTGCGCAAGGCGCTGCAGGATCGCTTCGAGGCCAAGGGCGCCGGCAACCGCGAGTGGGAGTATGTCCGCACCGATCTCACCAGCCTGCCGGAGCTCGAACTGGCCATGCAGGGCAAGCGCTACCGCCTTCGCACCGAGACCGGCACCTTCAACGCCGTCTTTACCGCCTGCGGTTTTGTCCTACCACCAGCCCTACAGCCGCGCGCCGTCTGACCGAGCACTCCCACAGACCCCGCGCCGGCCCGACACTACGGCGGCGCGACCGCTGCAGCCACCGGTTGAAGCTTAACGATTTCCGGAGCGGCGCAGATGATGGGTGAAGGACAATGCATTCGGTCTCGCGGCGGAAGAGCGGAACCCCGACGCTCGCAGCTAAGAGGCTGGCACCTTGTTATGGTCGCACTCGCCACAGCGCAGGCGCAGGAAACCATGAGCCAGGGTGCCGCAGTCGAGGAAGGCGTCGAACCCATCGTTACTTAACGGAGGCAGCTCGGCTTCCGGGCTGGCCTCGGTCTGGGCGATGAAGCTGGCCGCGTACCGCGTGCTGCCGCACCAGCCTCGGCTACGTAGCCCTGGCTGGCGCTGACCGGGTAACCAAGAGCCTGTTAGCTCAGCAAGTCAGTGCCTGCGTCGCAATTGCACCAGCGCTCGCAATGCCAGCAGTGCCGCCAGCAGCATCAGCGACCACTGCGAAAGCGTCGGGATCACCTCCGGCCTCGGCGCGGGCGGCAGAGTCGGGCGGTCGATCTCGCCGAACAGATTGCTCGCGGATGTGAGGTTGGCGCCGGCGAGATTGATTCCGCTGATCGTGCTGGGCACTGCCGTCCGTGGTGTCGCGCTGCCGCCGGTCGTTCCCGGCGAGGTGAGCCCGCTCTGCGTATTGGGCGGTTGCGCGGGCTGGGTCAGCGTGAAGCCCGCCGCGTCGCTCTCCGGCAAGGCAGTGAACGCGAAAGTGCCGTCGCTCTGCGTGGTCGTGGTCCGGCTCACCGGGTTGCCGTGCAGGTCGTTGCCGGTGAGCTGGATCACCTGCCCGCCGATCCCGGTGTCGGTGCCATTGAACAGGCCATTGTCGTCGAAGTCGCGGAACACGCGCCCGAACACCCCGCGGTCGTTGGGGATCTCGGCGAAGTCGTTGCCCACCGATGCGCTGCCCGGCGGCAGCACGATGCCGGCGATGCGACTGGGCAGCGTCGCCGGTCCGGTCGCCGTACCGGCGGTGCCGTTGGGCACGGCGGCGCCGGCGGTGGTGATGCCGTTGTTGGTCGACGGGGGCTGCGTCGGCTCGGTCACCGAATAGCCTCCCGGTCCCGGCGGCGGCAGGTTGGCAAACAGGTACTGGCCGCTGCCGTCGCTGAGCGTGCCCACGCTCACCGGATTGCCCAGCCAGTCGTTGCCGGTCAGCTGCAGCGCCACTCCGGCGAGCGATGGATCGGCTCCCTGCTGCACGCCGTCGTTGTTGAGGTCGAGGTAGACCTTGCCGGCGATGCTCACTGGCAGCACTTCGGAGAAGTCGTTGCCGGGCGAGCCGCTGACGCGGGTGGGATCACCGCCATCGTTGCCGAGCACGATGCCAGCGATCTGGCTGGTGGTGGCGGTGGGGTTGGATGCGCTGCCGGCGGTTCCGGTGCTGGCACCGATGCCGACGATGCTTCCAGCGCGCGCCGCGCTGTTGAGCGTCCCCGCCGGCTGTAGCGGCTGGCACACCGTGTAGGTGCCGGCGGGCAGCTCGGCGAAGAGGTAGTTGCCCAGCGCGTCGGTGTGCGTGGTGAACAACGTTGCTCCAGCGCAACCGGTGCCGCTCTTGAGCTGAACCTGCACACCGGCGACCGGCGTATCGGTGCCCGAAACATGGACGCCATCGAGCGGGGCCAGGTTGTCGAGGAACACCTTGCCCGAAATGTAGCCCAGGGTGCTCACCAGCAGCGTCGCGTTGGCGGGTTGCTGATTAGTGCCGAAGGTGGTCTGCAGGCCGCCCACCGGAATGTTGTTGTTGTACGCACCGGGTGCGGGCGCGGTGACGTCGACTTCGACGCGGCAGCCGCTACGCGGAATGACGGCACCGCTGTTCACGCGCACCGTCGGGCTCCCGGGCGCAGCCTGTACGACGCCCACACCGCCGGGACAGGTGGTGCTGACGTTGTTCGGCGTGGCGACGACCATTGCCGCCGGTGAAGTCGGCAACGTGTCGGTGAGATTCGCGGTCAGCGTCGTGGCGACGCTGTTGTCGTTGTCGATGACGATGGTCAGGCGGGAGATGCCGCCAGGAATGATGACTGGCGGCGAGAGCTGCTTGCCCACGCCCGGCAGCGAGGTGACGACCAGGCGTGCGCTCGTCGGTTCCTCGTTGCGCACGCCTTCGAACGTGGTGAGCGCGCCGCTGGCGATCTGGTTGTCGTAGGTGCCGGCGATGTTGCTCAACACGTCGACGCTGACCGTGCACGAGCCGTTAGCCGGGATCGTCGCACCGGTGAGCCGGAGGGTGAGCGCCGAGGGATCGGCGAGCACGGTGCCGCCGGCGCAGGTGGTCGACGCGTTGGGCGCGACGGCGACGACCAGCCCCGCGGGCAGGGCATCGGTCAGCGCGGCCTCGGTGAGGTTTACCGCGTTCGGGTTGGCGAGGCGGAGCACCAGCGGGGCCGCCAGGCCTGGAGCCCGGCTCGCTTCGCCGGTGTTGAAGCCCGCGGGGTTGCCGGCATCGAGCGTGAAGCCGCCGATGGCCTTGTGAATCACCACCGGCCTCGGCGCGGGCGGCAGAGTCGGGCGGTCGATCTCGCCGAACAGGTTATCGGCGGAGATGGTGTTGGCGCCGGCGAGATTGAGGCCGGCGATCGTGCTGGGCAGCACCGTTCGTGGCGATGCACTGCCGCCGGTGGTTCCCGGCGAGGTGAGCCCGCTCTGCGTATTGGGCGGTTGCGCGGGCTGGGTCAGCGTGAAGCCCGCCGCGTCGCTCTCCGGCAAGGCAGTGAACGCGAAAGTGCCGTCGCTCTGCGTGGTCGTGGTCCGGCTCACCGGGTTGCCGTGCAGGTCGTTGCCGGTGAGCTGGATCACCTGCCCGCCGATCCCGGTGTCGGTGCCATTGAACAGGCCATTGTCGTCGAAGTCGCGGAACACGCGCCCGAACACCCCGCGGTCGTTGGGGATCTCGGCGAAGTCGTTGCCCACCGATGCGCTGCCCGGCGGCAGCACGATGCCGGCGATGCGACTGGGCAGCGTCGCCGGTCCGGTCGCCGTACCGGCGGTGCCGTTGGGCACGGCGGCGCCGGCGGTGGTGATGCCGTTGTTGGTCGACGGGGGCTGCGTCGGCTCGGTCACCGAATAGCCTCCCGGTCCCGGCGGCGGCAGGTTGGCAAACAGGTACTGGCCGCTGCCGTCGCTGAGCGTGCCCACGCTCACCGGATTGCCCAGCCAGTCGTTGCCGGTCAGCTGCAGCGCCACTCCGGCGAGCGATGGATCGGCTCCCTGCTGCACGCCGTCGTTGTTGAGGTCGAGGTAGACCTTGCCGGCGATGCTCACTGGCAGCACTTCGGAGAAGTCGTTGCCGGGCGAGCCGCTGACGCGGGTGGGATCACCGCCATCGTTGCCGAGCACGATGCCAGCGATCTGGCTGGTGGTGGCGGTGGGGTTGGATGCGCTGCCGGCGGTTCCGGTGCTGGCACCGATGCCGACGATGCTTCCAGCGCGCGCCGCGCTGTTGAGCGTCCCCGCCGGCTGTAGCGGCTGGCACACCGTGTAGGTGCCGGCGGGCAGCTCGGCGAAGAGGTAGTTGCCCAGCGCGTCGGTGTGCGTGGTGAACAACGTTGCTCCAGCGCAACCGGTGCCGCTCTTGAGCTGAACCTGCACACCGGCGACCGGCGTATCGGTGCCCGAAACATGGACGCCATCGAGCGGGGCCAGGTTGTCGAGGAACACCTTGCCCGAAATGTAGCCCAGGGTGCTCACCAGCAGCGTCGCGTTGGCGGGTTGCTGATTAGTGCCGAAGGTGGTCTGCAGGCCGCCCACCGGAATGTTGTTGTTGTACGCACCGGGTGCGGGCGCGGTGACGTCGACTTCGACGCGGCAGCCGCTACGCGGAATGACGGCACCGCTGTTCACGCGCACCGTCGGGCTCCCGGGCGCAGCCTGTACGACGCCCACACCGCCGGGACAGGTGGTGCTGACGTTGTTCGGCGTGGCGACGACCATTGCCGCCGGTGAAGTCGGCAACGTGTCGGTGAGATTCGCGGTCAGCGTCGTGGCGACGCTGTTGTCGTTGTCGATGACGATGGTCAGGCGGGAGATGCCGCCAGGAATGATGACTGGCGGCGAGAGCTGCTTGCCCACGCCCGGCAGCGAGGTGACGACCAGGCGTGCGCTCGTCGGTTCCTCGTTGCGCACGCCTTCGAACGTGGTGAGCGCGCCGCTGGCGATCTGGTTGTCGTAGGTGCCGGCGATGTTGCTCAACACGTCGACGCTGACCGTGCACGAGCCGTTAGCCGGGATCGTCGCACCGGTGAGCCGGAGGGTGAGCGCCGAGGGATCGGCGAGCACGGTGCCGCCGGCGCAGGTGGTCGACGCGTTGGGCGCGACGGCGACGACCAGCCCCGCGGGCAGGGCATCGGTCAGCGCGGCCTCGGTGAGGTTTACCGCGTTCGGGTTGGCGAGGCGGAGCACCAGCGGGGCCGCCAGGCCTGGAGCCCGGCTCGCTTCGCCGGTGTTGAAGCCCGCGGGGTTGCCGGCATCGAGCGTGAAGCCGCCGATGGCCTTGTGAATCACCACGGGCAGCCGGGTGGAGAGCACCGCGGTGGCCGGATCGGCGTTGGTCACGGGCGTGCCGCCGATCGTCGCCGAGAGCGCGCTCGCCGGGATGGTGTTGGTGTAGCTGCCCTCGGCTGTGGCGGTGACGTCGATCTCTGCGTAGCACGATGCGGGCACGCCGCCGGCGGCCGCTGCCAGCGCGCCGCTATTAACCTGGACCTGCGTCGGGGTGGGGGCGCTGACGATGGCGCCGGTGCAGGTGGTGACGGGATCGGGGCCTAGCGGGACGGTGACTCCGGCGGGCAGGTTGTCCACGACCGACAGATTGCTCGCCGGCTGCGAGGCACCGTTGTAGAAGGTGAGCCGCAGGCGCGAACGCTGCCCTGGCTTGATCACCGGCGGGATGAACTGCTTCACCACGCCGATGTTGGTCTGCGCGGTGAGGCTGGTGGTCGCCTGCAGCGCATTGCTGAGCGCCTGTTCGGTCCGGATGGCACCGACGGGAATGAAGTTGGTGATTCCACCGGTGCGGTTGGTGGTGACATTCACCGCCACCGTGCACACCGACGACGCCGCCATGGCGGCGCCAGAGAGGGTGATCGAGGTTGCGCCCGGGGCCGCCGTGACCGTGCCTCCGGAACAGGTGGTCGAGGTTTGCGGGTTGGCCGCCACGACCATTCCGTTCGGCGCCGAGGCCGCCTGTCCGTCCAGGGTGAAGTGATCGGTTAGCGAGAGGCCGCTCACGGCAGTGGCGCCGTTGGTGATGGTGATGGTGAGCCGGCTCGGCTGCCCAGGGAACGAGAGCGTGCTGGGATTGGTCGCCTTGGCGACCGTCAGCGCGTTGCCGGCATTAAAGGCGAGCGTGCCGGTGACCGGCGTCTGGTTGGTGACGCCGGTGCCCACGGCGAGAATGTTTCCGGGCGGAATCGCATTCGACCAGCTGGCCGAACCGGTCGCGACCACGTCGAAGCGGAAGTCGCAGGTGCCGCCGCCGGCGATGGTGGCACCCTGGAGGGTGATGCTGCTGGCGCCAGGGGCGCCGCTGATTCCGGTGCCGCCGTCGCAGGTGGTATAGGCATTGGTGGGCGTCGCCAGCACCATGCCGGCCGGTAGCGGGTCGATCACTCGCACGTTGGCGAGTGCCACCGCGGCGGAGTTGGCGAGGCGTACCGTCACCGTCGAGCGCCCGCCCGAGGACACCGACGCGGGGTTGAAGGTCTTGCTGGCGGTGAGGATTGAATTGAAGCTGATCGATGCGTTGGCGTTGAGCGGACCGACCAGGTGCGTCGTGCCGTCGGCATACGTCTCGGTGCCCGCGGCCGTCGCGGTGTTGGTGTAGGCGCCCGCCGCGGCGACGACGTCGACTTGCAGCGTACAGCTGCCGGGGTTGCCCGCACCTACTGCCCCAGTGGCACCGTTCGCACGTGCGGGGACGGTGCCGCCGTTGAGCGCGACCGAGGTCGAGCCTGCTGCTGCGGTGATCGTTCCCCCGCAGGTCGTCGCCGCATTGGCGGGCGTGGCAACCTGCATCTGCACCGTACCGGAGATCGGCAGCGTGTCGGAGATCGAGACGTTGGCGAGCGGGTTGACCGAGTAGTTCGACAAGGTGATCGTCATACGCGTCACCGTGCCCTCGGCCAGCGGCCCGGCGGGATTGAAGGCCTTGGCGAGCTGCAGGACCGCGGTACTCACTCCGTTGTCGGCGGAGGCTGCGGCGCCGCCGTTGCACGTGCCGGCGCCGGTACACACCTGTCCGGCCGGCAGGTTGTTGCGGGTAGAGCTGCCTTGCGCCGCGTTGGTGGCGGTCATGACGTAGAAGGCGACCGTGCAGGCACCCGGCGAGCTCACGCTCGAGCGGGCCGGAATGGATCCGATCGTGAACCGGGCCGTGGCATCACCAGTGACGCTGGTCACTGCCAGCCCCGAACAACCAGTGCCGGTGAGCAGCGGCGTGTAGTCGCGGCCGGCGATCGTGCCGGTGAGGAAGGTCATGCCGTTCTCGAGCGCATCGGTCACGAGCACGTCGCTCATCGGCGCGGTGGTCCAGTTCTGCACCGTGACCAGATACTGCACCGGATTGCCTGGGCGCGGCGCGTTGGCGTTGCTCGACTTGAGCACGCGCAACGTATCGGCAACCAGGATCGTCGCCGTGCGGCCCTGGCTGACGATGGCCGGATCGCCGACATCCACTGCGCCGGCGGCAATGGTGTTGGTGTAGGTCACCGGCGTGTTCGGCGCCATGGTGTTGGCGAGAACGGGTACGCTGATCGTGCAGCTTCCGCCGGCGGCGATGGTCGTGCTGGCGGTCTGGGTGATCCCGACGTTGTTCGTGGTGGCGGCATAGGTGCCGGCCACACCGGCGCCGGTGCAGGAGACTCCAATGGCACCGTTCACCTTGATGCCGAGCGCGGGATCAGTGTCGCCGATGCCGTCGATCGGGCTGTCGGTGAAGCCCTGCACGATGAGCGGCGAGTCACCGGAGTTGGTCAGGGTGATGGTCATCGTCCCGGTCTGGTTGTCGGCGAGCGATCCCGGCGAGAACGTCTTGTTGACTCCCAGCGGGGAGGTGACGGTGATGTTCGCGGTCGCGTTGGCCTGCGCGCGAATGCCGATCGCATTGGTGAAATCGCTGACGGCGTTGATCGTGTTGGTGCGGGCACCGGTGCTGAAGGCGCCGTTGGTTTGGCGGCCGACGATTGCCACCGACAGCGTGCACGAACCGTTGGCGGGCACCGTGCCGCCGCTGGCGGTGATCGACGTGGCGCCGGCCGCGAGTCCGACGAACCCTGCCGGGGTGCCGCCCGCGGTGCAGGTGGAGCTAGGCGCGGGAGTGGCCGCCACTTGGATCACGGCACCCCCGGCGCCCAGCGTCGGAAAGGTGTCGGTGATGCTGAAGTCGCTGATTGGAATCGGATTGGCGTTGCTGATCGTGAGGGTCAGCGTGCGTGAGGCGCCACCGAGGATGGCGGTGGCGTTGCTGAACAATTTGCTGATCTGCGGCTGCGCGATCGCGGTGACGTTGACGCTCTGACTGACGTTGCCGATGTTGGCCACGGGGCTGCCGTCGTTGCCGGTAACCGCACCGCCGAGGATGGTGTAGGTGTAGGCGGTACCAGTGCCGTTGGAGCTGCCGGCGGTGACGGGGATGCGGATGGTGCAGGCACCGTCCACGCTCGCCGTGCTGTTGCGCGCCGGGATGATACCGCCGGCGAGCTGGATCGCCTGCGTGCCGATCGCCGCAGTTAACGTGCCCGACCCGGGCGCCGTGGTGCCAGCGACCGGATCGAGGCAGGTGTACGTGGCGGCGCCGGCGACCAGCAGGCCGTTGGGCAGCGTGCCCGGCAGGCTGTTGCTCAGCGCGACGTTGTTGATCGCCGCCAACGAGTTGTTGTTGGCGAGCGTGATCTCCAGCGTCGTGAGCTCGCTGGGGCGGATGTTGGTGGGGGCCCCGGATTGGAGGGTGACCGACGCCGTCAACCCGGCCCAGACGATGCCTGGCAGCAGCAGCAGCCATCCGAGGGCGAGGGCGCGCAGGGCCGAGCGCTTCGGGGCGCCGCGATGAACAGGGGCAGGTCGGCGTACGCCTGTCTGAGCGCCGGGCAGTTGGGCGGTCTTGGTCATCGCTGCGAATCCGGGGCGGTGTTATGGTTTGGACGAGGGACCCCAGGCAGGGGTACGAGCAAGCATCGCCGCCGGGAAATCTTACAGGAGAGAGTGTGTAATGTCCCGGGCTCGGGACGCGCGAGCACGGCGTCGGCGGTCACCCTTGGCATTCGCGCAACGTCCGTGGGCGCGACCGTGTGAGCGGCGCCGACGGCAGCTACGCGTTCGTCTGGCTTGCGCCCAGCAACGCGGCCGGCTACACCTTGACCGAGTCGCAGCCGGCGGGGTATTCGGCAGGCGCGGCCAATCCGGGCAGCGCGGGCGGCACCGCGCAGGGCGGCGGCAACGTCATCAGCGGCATCCGGCTCGACAACGCGCTCGCGCCCACGGCGACCGACTACGATTTCGGCGAGATCGCAGCGGCCGCGATTCCGGCGCTGCGCGATGCGCTGCTGGTCGTGCTGTCGGCGCTTTTGCTGGTCGCCGGGGCGCGCCAGGTTCGCCGCCGGCGCTGACGCCGCCGGCGCGCCCCGAGCACAAAGCGCTCCGCGGAGCCCGGCCGGCAGATGGTGCCGGCCGGCGCTCAGCCGCGCTTGCGCTCGATGGCCACGCCGAGCGCCTTGACCCCGGGGAGCGCCGCGAGCTTGGCGACGCGAATTCGGACGAAGCTCGCCGCGAATTCCTCGAGGACCAGGTCGGCGACCCCCTGCGCGAAACGCTCCAGCAGCTGGTGGCCGTGCTCGCCGGCATAGCGCTGAAGCCGCGCGACGACCGCGGCGTAATCGAGCGCGTCGGCAAAGTCGTCGCTGCGAAACGCCGTGTCCGACACAAGCCCGAGCTCCAGGTCGAGCGCGAGCGTTTGCGGCAACTCGCGTTCCCACGCGTAGATGCCGATGCGCGTGGTGAGCCGCAGCTCCTGGATGAAGATGGTGTCCATCGCGCTTTGCTAGAATACGCTCGCATTCTAACCGACGCCCTCGCCCCCGATGCTCGCCTCCGTCGGTCTCGTCATCCTCGCTTACCTCATCGGATCCGTATCGTTCGCCGTCGTCAGCAGCAAGGCGTTCGGCCTGCCCGATCCGCACAGCTACGGCTCGGGCAACCCGGGCGCGACCAACGTGCTGCGCACCGGCAACAAGGCGGCGGCGCTGCTGACGCTGCTGGGCGACGGCGCGAAAGGCTGGCTTGGCGTGTCGCTCGCACAGACGCTGGGGCCCGGTCTCGGCGCGGCCGATTGGGGTGTGCCGCTCTCCGCGGTGGCGGTGTTCCTTGGCCACGTCTTCCCCCTGTACCACCGGTTCGAAGGCGGCAAGGGGGTGGCCACCGGCGCGGGCATCGTGCTGGCGCTGCACTGGCCGCTGGGCCTCGCACTCGCCGCGCTGTGGCTGGTGATGGCGTTCGGTTTCAAGATCTCTTCGCTCGCGGCGCTCACCGCGGCGGCGCTGATGCCGATCGGCGCGTTCTGGGTGTTCGGCAACACGCTGACGGCCTGGGCGATGGTCCCGATCGCGATCCTGCTCGTCTGGCGGCACAAGGCGAACGTTCGCCAACTGCTCGAAGGCAAGGAGCGCTCGATCGGACGTTAGGCCGAATCCGCCAGCGGGAGGGTGTCGTTCTCCGGCGGCGCGAGCGACGCCAAGTCCCACCGCGGGCGGACCGAGAACGCGCCGTCACCGCGCCCGGTCGAGGCGAGCCGCAGCGCGCCGGCAAGCGCGATCATCGCACCGTTGTCGGTGCACAAAGCCGGTTCCGGGAAGTGGAGCTCGCCGCCGCGCCGACGGACCGCCACGGTCAGTCGCCCGCGCAGCTCGCGGTTGGCCCCGACGCCACCGGCGACCACCAGACGCCGGTGTCCGGACGCGTCCAGCGCGTACAGCGCCTTGCCGACGAGCACGTCGACGACCGCGTCCTGGAACTCGCGCGCGATGTCGGCCTTGCGCGCGCGGTCGAGCGTGCCGGCGGCGAGTTCGCGACGGACAACGGTCAGCACCGCGGTCTTGAGCCCGGAAAAGCTCATGTCGAGGTCGCCGCTGTCGCGCATCGGACGTGGCAGGCTGACAGCGCCTGCCCTCCCCTCCTCGGCCAGCCGCGAAAGCGCCGGCCCACCGGGGTATCCCAAACCCAGCACCTTCGCGGTCTTGTCGAAGGCCTCGCCGGCGGCGTCGTCCTGCGACTCGCCGAGCAGCCGATAGCGGCCGACGCCGGCGACCTCGTAGAACTGCGTGTGGCCGCCCGAGACCAGCAGCGCGACGAAGGGAAACTGCGGCCGGGGTTCCGAAAGCAGCGGCGACAGCAGGTGGCCTTCGAGGTGGTGAACCGCCACGACCGGCTTGCCGAGGGCGAAGCCCAGCGCATGGGCGACGCTGGCACCGACCAGGAGCGCCCCGGCGAGTCCTGGGCCCTGAGTGCAGGCGATCCCATCGAGATCCGGCAACGCGAGCGACGCCTCGGCCAGCACCCTCTGCGCCAGCGGTACGACGCGCCGGACGTGGTCGCGCGACGCGAGCTCGGGCACCACCCCGCCGTAAGCCTCGTGCATCGCGACCTGGGAGTGCAGCGCCTGAGCGAGCAAACCCCGCTCGGTGTCGAAGACGGCAATACCGGTCTCGTCGCAGGAGGTTTCGATGCCCAGGACGCGCATTGGGGGAGGAAGACGCTTTGGCGCCGCCACGATACCGCAAAGCGTGCCGGTACGGGAAGGCGCGTCGGGGCGCGTCCGGGCGGCGATACGCGGCCGGCGGTCGGCGGGTCAGGGCCTCAGCCGCAGGGCGTCAGCCTGGTTGTCGGGAGTCCAGCGCTGACGCACATGTGAAAAAGTGCTGATGCGATAAGGCATTGGAGTGGGGGCGAAAATATTTCTTCGCAAAGGGGCTAGACATTCCGATTTTGGTCTTGGATAATCGAGCGTGACCCAGATCGCCTCAAGGGCTGTCACGCGATGTCCGGATTTGAAGGGTCGGTGCTATGGCAAGGCAACCGGGAGTTTGGCGCGGAGGATATTGCCTACATTCGAATGCTGATCCAGCGCTTTCCCAGGTTGCCGCGCTCGGAGTTGGCGGACACGCTGTGCGAGCATCTGGGCTGGCTCACGCCGGCGGGGGCGCCGAAGACGGGGGCGTGCCGGAAGTTGCTGGCGCGCTTGGAAGCCGGTGGCGAGATTCGGCTGCCGGCGCGGCGCCAACAGGGTGGCGAGCGGACGGCTGGGCGGCAGCGGGCGGCGCCGCCGCGGGTGCCGGTGCTGCCGGGCGAGCCGGTGCAGTGCGCGTTGGCCGCGCTGGGGCCGGTGCGCGTGCGCCTGCTGGGGCAGGGGCCGGAGGTGGCGGAGTGCAACGCCTATCTGGAGCGCTTTCATCCGCTGGGCTACCGCAAGCCGTTTGGCTATTGGGCGCGCTACCGCATTGAGGCGGCGGAGCGCAGCCTGGGCTATCTGCTGCTGGGTGGTGCGGCCCGGGCCATCGCGCCGCGGGATCGCTGGATCGGCTGGAGTGCGCGCCAGCGGCTGGCCAACCTGCCGTGGGTGGTCAACAACAGTCGCTTCCTGGTTTTTCCCTGGATTCAGGTCGAGCATCTGGCCAGCCATGTGCTGGGCCAGCTGGCACGCCAGTTGGCCACTGACTGGCAGGCGTGCTGGAGCTACCGGCCGCTGCTGCTGGAGAGCTTTGTCGATCCCGCCCACTATCGCGGCACCTGCTACCGCGCTGCCGGCTGGCAGTTGCTGGGGCACACCAGCGGCCGCGGTTTGGCGCGCCCCGGCCAGCACTATCAGAGTGCGCCCAAGCTGATCTTCGTCAAGGCGCTGCAGGCGGACTGCCGGCGCCTGCTGTGTTCCGATCAACTCCAGGAAAGGCCCCCACCATGAGCAAAGTCAGTCGCCGCCCGGGACGAGAAGCAGCCAAGCAAGCGCTGCAAAAAAAAACTCCAGCAGCGTGAACTACGGCGGCAACAGCAAGCCGCGGGTCTCATCCTGCCCACGGAGTCCACCCCCGCCAGCCGTTGTTGCCCTTATCAAAGCACCGCGGAAGAACGCCACGCGCGCATCGCGGCCGTCACCGCGCAGGCGCAGGTGTTCAGAGCGCAGTTGCCAACGCTGCTCAAACGACTGCGGCAGATCGAGGACCCGCGCAACCCGAACAAGCTCAAGCACGGGCTGGTGAGCTTGATGCTCTACGGCATGCTGGTGTTTGTCCTGCACTGCAGCTCCCGGCGGGAAGCCAACACCGAGATCACGCGGCCGCAGTTCGAGGAGAACCTGCGGCTGCTGTTCCCCGAGCTGGACAGCTTGCCCCATGCCGACACGTTGTTTCGGCTGCTGACCAAGATCGACGTCAGTCAAATCGAGCAGGCCCATCTCGAGCTGGTCGCGCGGCTCATCCGCAAGAAGAAGTTTGCTGCCTATCGCATCGACAACCACTACCCCATCGCCATCGACGGCACGCAGAAACTCGGTAGCACCAGGTTGTGGAGCGAGTCGCTACAAGAGCGGCGGGTGGCAGGGGCGGATCCGGACGCGCCAGCGCGCTATCAGTACCACGTCTATGTCCTGGAAGCGAACCTGTGCTTTCACAACGGCATGGTCATTCCATTGCTGAGCGAGTTTCTCGACTATCAGCAAGGCGACACCGAGGAAGGCAAGCAGGACTGCGAGCTGCGCGCCTTTCAGCGCCTGACCGCACGCCTCAAGAAGGCCTTCCCCAGGCTGCCGGTGATGCTGCTGCTCGATGGACTGTATCCCAACGGGCCGGTGGTGGCCCGGTGCCGCGCTTACCACTGGCAGTTCATGATCGTCCTCAAAGACGACTCGCTGCCCTCGGTCTGGGCGGAATACCACGGCCTGCTCCGCCTGCAGCCAGACAATGAATACCGCCACCGCTGGGGCGAGCGCGACCAGCACTTCCGCTGGGTCAATGACATCCGTTACGAATACGGCCCCAACCAAAGGCAGCACGTCACCGTGCATGTGGTGGCCTGCGCCGAACAATGGCAAGCCGTCGCCGAGGACGGCCAGATCGTGACCAAGACCGCAAACCACGCCTGGATCTCGAGCCACAAGCTGCGGCGCGACAATGTCCATCAACGCTGCAACCTCGCCGCGCGCCACCGGTGGGGAATCGAAAGCTGCATTCTGGTCGAGAAGCACCACGGCTACCGCTACGAGCATCTGTTTGCCAAGCACTGGAACGCGATGCGCGGCTACCACTACCTCATGCGCCTGGCCCACCTGCTCAACACCCTGGCCCGCTTCTCGACCGCGCTGGCCGCGTCCCACCAGACGCTCGGCGTGCGGGCCTTCCTGCGCTTCGTGCGCGACACCTACGCCGGCCCCTGGCTCGACCTCGACCTCGTCCACCAGTACCTGAAGCGCCCGTTCCGCCTCCGCTTCACCTGATCGGCAGCCAACCACGTTCGCCACCCCTGCGGTCGCCAGCGGGGGCGCGCCCCTATTGCCGGACGCTCCCCACAAGGTCGAAGCAGCCCCCTCCACCCCTTCTGCCGGGCCGTTGTCGCCGCTTCAGCGCCAGCCGTTGGCGACCGCGGCCGCAGATTCTGCCTCGAAATCGCGCTACCGCCCGACTTCCAAAAAGACGTGCGTCGGCACTGTCGGGAGTCAGTCAGTCTTGCGAAGAGGACGGCAAAAGGTTATATTTATCGGCTATCGCAACTCGCACCCCCGACAAGGAATCGATACATGACCAGCGTTCGCGTTCGCGAGAACGAGCCCTTCGAAGTGGCCCTGCGCCGCTTCAAGCGCAGCATCGAGAAGACCGGCCTGCTGACGGAACTGCGCGCCCGCGAGTTCTACGAAAAGCCGACCTCGGAGCGCAAGCGCAAGCTCGCCGCGGCGGTCAAGCGCCACTACAAACGCCTGCGCAGCCAGCAGCTGCCGCCCAAGCTCTACTGAGCGGCGCGCGGCAACACGGCGAGGGGCGAAGCGATTCGCCCCTCTTGCTTTCGGCCGCCGGACCGCCGCCGGCCGCCTCTTCCCGGAGCCCGCGATGACGCTCAAAGCCAGGATCACCGAGGACATGAAGGCCGCGATGCGGGCGAAGGACAGCGTCCGCCTGTCGACGATCCGTCTGCTGTTGGCGGCGATCAAGCAGCGCGAAGTGGACGACCGGGTCGAACTGACGGATGCCGATGTGCTCGCCGTCATCGAAAAGATGCAGAAGCAACGCCGCGATTCGATCGCTCAGTTCGTGGCCGGCAAGCGCGAGGACCTGGCCGCCCTCGAGCGCGCCGAGATTGCCGTCCTGCAGGCCTACCTGCCGGCGCCGCTCACCGACGCCGAGATCGACGCACTGATCACCGAGGCCATCGCCGCAACCGGTGCCACCGGCATGGCGGGCATGGGCAAGGTGATGGCTGAGCTCAAGCCGAAGCTCGCCGGCCGGGCCGACCTCGGCGCCGCCTCGACGCGAATCAAGGCTCGCCTGGCTTCCTGACGGGGAGCGCGGCGCCTGCGCGCGCGGCCTGCCCGCGGCCTGCCTATAATCCGGACATCCCCCGCGCGTAGGGAGCCGTCGGCATCCGCCGCCGGCCCCGCACGCGTGCCGGCGCGCTGCCCGGGCAATTCGCGTCGTCCGGCCGGAGCGCCCGCGTGCCCATGATCCCGAGCGACTTCATCCAGACCCTGCTGTCGCGGATCGACATCGTCGACGTCATCGACCGCTACGTCCCGCTCAAGAAAGCCGGCGCCAACCACGTCGCCTGCTGCCCGTTCCACAGCGAGAAGACCCCGTCGTTTACGGTCAGCCGGGCGAAGCAGTTCTACCACTGCTTCGGCTGCGGGGCGCACGGGACGGCGATCGGGTTCCTGATGGAGCACGGCGGCAAGACGTTCCCGGAGGCGGTCGAGGAGCTCGCGCGCGACGCCGGCCTCACCGTCCCGCGGGTCGAGCGCCCCGGGGATGGCGAGCGCCGGGTCCAGGGACACGACCTCGCGCACGTGCTGCTCGGCGCCGCCAGGCACTATCGCGCCGCGCTCAAGGACAGCCCCGTCGCCATCGACTACCTCAAGCGCCGGGGACTCACCGGAGCCATCGCCGCCCGTTTCGGCATCGGCTACGCGCCGGACGCGTGGCAGTCGCTGGCGACGGTGTTCCCGGACTACGACGACGCGCTGCTCGAGACCGCCGGTCTGGTGGTCGCCGGCGAAGGCGGCAAGCGCTACGACCGTTTCCGCGACCGGATCATGTTCCCGATCCACGACGTGCGCGGGCAGGTCATCGGCTTCGGCGGCCGGGTGCTCGGCCGGGGCGAACCGAAGTACTTGAACTCGCCCGAGACCCCGCTCTTCGCCAAGGGCCGCGAACTCTACGGCCTGTATCTCGCGCGCAATCCGATCCGGGAGGCTGGATGCGTGGTCGTCGTGGAAGGCTACATGGACGTCGTTGCGCTGGCGCAGCACGGCGTCGACTACGCCGTCGCGACGCTGGGAACGGCGACGACCCCGGTACACGCGCAGAAGCTGCTGCGAACCGCCGACCGTGTAGTGTTCTGTTTCGACGGCGACAGCGCCGGGCGCAAGGCGGCGTGGCGGGCGCTCGAGAATACCCTGCCGGCGATCACGGACGGCAAGCAGGTGGGATTCTCGTTCCTGCCGGAAGGGGAGGATCCGGACGACTTCGTTCGCCGGCGGGGCAAGACGGCGTTCGAGGCGCTGCTCCCACAGGCGACACCGTTGTCCGAGTTCCTGCTGGCCGAGCTGTCGTCTCGGCATCCGCCGACGAGCGACGAGGGACGCTCGGCGCTGGTCGCGGCGGCCAGGCCGCTGCTCGGGCAGATCGGCGCCCCGATCCTCGCCGCGCTGCTGCGCCACCGCCTCTCGGCGCTCGCGGGACTGCCCGAGGACGAGCTGCAGCGCCTGCTGCGGACGCCGGCCGCGAGGGCCGAGCGCGATGCATCCGGGATCCTCGCGGGGGCCGGGCCCGTTCGTCCAGCGCGCCCGCCACCCGCAGGGACCCGGCGACGGGCTCCTTCGCTGATGCGGGAACTGATCCAATGCCTGCTGCTCCAACCTGAACTTGCGCGCGAGCTCGCGTTGCCGCCCGCCGCGAACGACTCGGAGGAAGCAGCGGCGCTGCACGCGCTCATCGACCATTGCCGCGCCGGCGCCTCGCCGCTGACCACGGCCGCCGTGATGCAGGCGTTCGGGGCAAGTGAGCACGAGCGGGTTTTCGCCGCGGCGCTGGCCACCGCCACCGATCACGGCCTCACGCTGGAGCAGGCGCAAACCGCGCTCGGCGAGGGCGTGGCGCGGTTGTGGCAGCACGCCGCTCGCAACGGGCAGATCGCGGCTCCGGCGGCGGCAACGCAGACGCGCGAGGAGGCAGAGCGTGTGCGGCAACTCGCGATCGTGCGGGACGCGGCGGCGCGAAGTGCCCGCGCCGCCTCCGACGGGGACCCGGACGACGGCTGACCCGATGGCGCCGGCCCGCGTCGAAGGCACCGCGGCCAGGCCGACGGGGGGCCGACGGCGCCGTGGTTTCGTCTGCGCGCGTCGGCACTACCGGTGGGACGGCGAGCGCCGCAGCGGACGCAACGCGCCGGGACGAGAGGGTAGACCGGCCCCCGGATAACGCGATGTTATAATTTGAAGTTTTCTCGACCGGCCCCATTTAGCAGGGGTCGGCATCCGACCCGGTAGGAAGACCATGGCCAAGAAGCCCGCTCAGCCCATTCGCAAGTCGCCCACCCCGGCCCAGGGCAAGCCCGCGCCGGCCGCCCGCAAGGTCGACAGCCGTGCGAACCAGAAGCGCCCTGCGGCGAAGGCGGCAGTGAAGGCGGCTGCTCCGGCGAACCCGGTTAAGCCGACCGCGCGCAAGCCGGCGCCGGCCGACCGGCCGGCGGAGAAGATCAAGCCGGCACCGCCGAAGGCCAAGGCGACACTTGCCCCAAAGCCGACGCCGGCCGCCAAGGCCAAGCTTCCCGCACGGTCGGCGGCCAAGGAGGCGACGCCGGCCGGCGCGAAGGCCGTCGCCCCGAAGATCAACACCTTGAAAGCGGTCCCCAAGGTCGACACCGCGAAGCCCGCCGCCAAGGGTGATGCCGCGAAACCGACTCCCAAACCCGACCCCAAGGCCGCGAAGGCCGTGCCGCCACCGACACAACCCGCTTCCGCGCCGTCGGTCGCGGCAGCCCCGGGCGCCAGCAAGCCTTCGGTCGGAGAGATCGCGGCGAAAATCGCCGGCAAACGCGCAGAGGACGCGGCGACCAAGAAGGGCAAGGGTGGCAAGCACGCGGAGATCGTCACCCGGGTCCCAACCCCCGCCGAGGTGGCCGAGCAGAAGCGCCGCCTCAAGAACCTGATCGTCCTGGGCAAGGAGCGCGGCTACCTGACCTACGCCGAAATCAACGACCACCTTCCCGACGACGTCCTCGATGCCGAGCAGATCGAAGGCATCATCAGCATGATCGGCGACATGGGCATCCAGGTCTTCGACCAGACGCCTGACGCCGAGACGCTCCTCATGGGCGAGAACACGCCCGCCGCTCCGAGCGAAGACGTCGAGGAGGAGGCCGAGGCTGCGGTGTCGACGCTCGACTCGGAGTTCGGACGCACCACCGACCCGGTGCGCATGTACATGCGCGAGATGGGCTCGGTCGAGCTCCTCACCCGCGAAGGGGAGATCGCGATCGCCAAACGGATCGAGGAGGGCTTGAAGCACATGATCATGGCGATCTCGGCGTGCCCGCTGACCGTGCAGCAGATCCTCGACCTGGCCGAGAAGATCGCACAAGACGAGCTGAAGGTTGACGACCTGGTCGACGGCCTGATGGACTTCGACGAGGAGCTTGCGGCGATGGACGACGTCGACGAGGCCATCGACGAGGACGAAGACGAGACTGACGCCGGAACGATCGCCGCCGAGAACCTGGAGCGCCTGCGGGTCGCGGCATTGGATCGGTTCGCCAACATCCGCAAGCTCTACGCGCGCAAGGTGTCCGTCCTGCAGAAGGAAGGGCACAAGGCGCCGAAGTACCTCGAGCTGCAGAAGAAGGTGCAGGCGGAACTGATGCAGATCCGCTTCTCGGCACGGCAGGTGGAGAAGCTCTGCGACACCGTCCGCGCCGAGGTCGACAGCATCCGCCAGATCGAGCGCAAGATCCAGGACCTTGTCGTCAACAGAGCCGGCATGCCGCGCCCGGAGTTCATCAAGCGCTTCCCCGACAACGAGACGTCGCTGCGCTGGATCGACCGGGAGGTCGCGGGCCGTCACCCGTACAGCGAACAGCTCGCCAAGTACCGGCAGGCGATCGTCGAGCAGCAGCAGAAGCTCATCGACCTCCAGAGCCGGGTGATGATCCCGCTGAAGGAGCTGAAGGACATCAACAAGCAGATGTCCACCGGCGAAGCCAAGGCGCGCAAGGCGAAGCGGGAGATGACCGAGGCCAATTTGCGCCTCGTGATCTCGATCGCCAAGAAGTACACCAACCGCGGGCTGCAGTTCCTCGACCTCATCCAGGAAGGCAACATCGGTCTCATGAAGGCGGTCGACAAATTCGAGTACCGCCGCGGCTATAAGTTCTCGACCTACGCGACGTGGTGGATCCGGCAGGCGATCACGCGCTCGATCGCCGACCAGGCGCGCACGATCCGCATCCCGGTGCACATGATCGAGACGATCAACAAGATGAACCGGATCAGCCGTCAGATCCTGCAGGAGACCGGGCAGGAGCCCGACCCGGCGACGCTGGCCGAGAAGATGGAGATGCCCGAGGAGAAGATCCGCAAGATCTTGAAGATCTCCAAGGAGCCGATCTCGATGGAGACGCCGATCGGCGACGACGACGACAGCCACCTCGGCGACTTCATCGAGGACATGGCGACGGTCGCGCCGCAGGACGCGGCGGTGAACGCGAGCCTGCGCGACGTTTGCAAGGACATCCTCGACACGCTGACGCCGCGCGAGGCCAAGGTGCTGCGGATGCGCTTCGGCATCGAGATGAACACCGACCACACGCTCGAGGAAGTCGGCAAGCAGTTCGACGTCACGCGCGAGCGCATCCGCCAGATCGAAGCCAAAGCGCTGCGCAAGCTGCGCCACCCGTCGCGCTCGGAGAAGCTGCGCAGCTTCCTCGAAGGCGAGGGCTGACAAGCTTGTTTGGGGTCAGCGCCGTAGTTTGTGAAGCCGCAATGCTCGTGCCCCCCGCCGGTAGGCACAAATTACGGCTCTGACCCCAAAGCCCCCTGACCCCAAAGCCCCTATCAGAAGCGCACTTCGTAGTTGAGGTACGCGCGCAGCTGGGTCCCGGTCTGCGCGGCACCGTCCTCCTGGGTCCACGCGTACCGGAACGTCGCGACCAGGCCCTCCAGCGCCGTGCCCTTGGGGAAAGCGTAGTCGGCGCGCACGTCGGTTTCGTTGCGGTCCGGCAGCGGCGTGCCCGTGCCGTTCGCCAGCCGATCGGTGCCCGAGACGTAGAACACGTACGCGGTGAGCCCCGGTGCACCGAGGCTCGCGAAGTCGACATTGGCGCGGATGCCCCAGGCCTTCTCGCCGGCGCTGTTGAAGTCGTACACCTGGATCGAGTTGTACGACGGATGCGCACCGAACGGGTTCTGCGTGCTGTAGCCGGTGCCCGTCTGCGTCCAGTTGAACTGGGCGCCGAAAGGCCCGTGGTCGACCACCGCCTGCAGGCCGTAGCCCCAGGTCGAGAACGAGCCGATCTGGTCGGCCCCCACCGAGGTCTGGGGATAATACTGCGCGCCGAGCACCAGAGCGGTCCTGTCGTCGAGCGCGATCGGGTAGCGCACGTCGGCGTAGAACGTGTTGAACACGTCGACCGCATACTGCTCGTCAAGACGGACCGTGCCGCCCTTGCCGAGTTTCCAGGTCATCCCGGCGAAGGCGACGCCTTCCTGGTTGCCGGTGCCGCCGGCGACGTTCGACATCCAGACGAAGCGGTCGGTGTCGCGGTTCTTTTCCTTGGTGATGTAGCCGCCGATGTACGAGACGCCGTCCACCGCGCCCGACAGCGTGTACGCCTCGAACGTGTTCGGGATCATCCGGGAGTCGTTCGGGTTGATGAACGGCCGGTCGATGAGTTGCCGGTAGGCGGTGAAGGCCTGCCCGCCGAAACGGAACGCGCCGAACGCCTCGCCCAGCACGTAGATCGAATCCTGGTCCGCGGTGAGCAGCCGCGTGCCGCCCTTGCCCTCGGGGCCGTAGAGCTTCCCCGACACGTAGTAATTGGCACCGGCCTGGAAGAAGTCGCCCCACCACGGCGTGCGGAAGCCGACCCAACCGCCCAGCGCCCAGGCTTCGGTCGGCGTGCCGCTGGTGCTCTCCGAATCGAAGTAGTAGGTACGCAAGCGGACGACGGGCTCGATGCCGCCGGGCAGCCGGTACCCTTCCTTCGGCAGGTCGCCCGGGTAGATGCCCTGCGCGAGCGCCGCGCTCGACAGGGTGAGCGCGGCAAGCGCTGCCCCAAGGCGCCAGCGTTGGGTTCGGGTCGAGGACGAGCCTGCCAAGGCCTTCGTAGCCATCATCAAACGTTTCCTCCCTCGCGGCGCCGTCCGCTCCCAATCGTCGCCGGCCGCGCCCCCGCCGACTCCGGATGTGCCCAAGTGTAACGTGCTTCGCTGCGCGACATCGTTGGCGGAACTCCCGGCCGGGCCGACGGGCCAAGTGAGTGATCGCGGTCGAGCCATGCTCCGAACGACTACCGCGAAACGCGCCAGGGGCTTTGCACGAGGACGCCGCGAATGGTCGTGCCCAGCGCCCCGCCGCCGCGGGCCGGTTGAACGCCCTCCGGCGCCCGGTGCCGATGCGGCCGAGGCGCCAACGGTAACGAATCGCAAACCCGAGGCGCGTGAAGGCGCGCCAGCGCGACAGCAGTCCCCGGTCCGCGATAGGATGCGCGGGTCGGCCGCCGATTCCAGGGGAGAAACACGGCGCGCGCTGACGATCCCGCCAACGACTTGAGGAAGAACGATGAAGAGATTGTTCCTGGCCGCCGCGATCACGCTCCTCGCCTCCACCGGGGCGTACGCTGCGACCCCGACCTGCGACGCGCAGGCCGCCGAGAAGAAACTCGCCGGCGCCGCCAAGACCAGCTTTGTCAAGAAATGCGAGCAGGACGCGACGGCAGCGGCGCAGAAAGTCTGCGACACGCAGGCCGCCGAGAAGAAGCTCGCTGGCGCCGCCAAGACGAGTTTCGTCAAGAAGTGCGTGACTGACGCGACGGCCGCGACGGCCGCGAAATAGCGGCCGCGAGGAGCCCTTTTCCGAGGCGGGCGCGACGCGACACCCGCCGGGCAGACGCAATCGCCGCGCGGAGGAGCCTGGTAGGCTGCAATCGTCGGCTCGAGCCGAAGAGCGCTTGTCGCATCGGCTTCCGCCGCGAACCAGCGGGAAGCAGGCGCCGGCGACAAGAGAGCCCTCTCGCCTGAAGACGCTCCCGCAGGCGGCTGGTCCGCTCCGTGCCGGATCGTTGCGCGCGATGGGCTTCTCGCGCGACCGGCGATCCGAAGCTTCTGCGCTGCCGCCATCGTGCTGCACGCCGCGGGTAGGCAGTCGCTCCGCCGTGTCGCACGTCATCTCGTCTGCCGCGGCGCCGCCCTCAGATGCCCGACACGACACCCGACCCGGATCACGCGGCGGGCCTCGCGATCCGCGCGATCGACGCGTCGCGCGCGCCAATCGACGCGCTTTTCGACCTCCTGCGCGACGTCTACACGACGTCGGACCAGATGAGCGAGACGCTGGCCGATCGGTGCCCGGGCGCACCCGCGCTCGCCGCCGAAATCGACGCATTGCGCAGAACGGGCCCGGGGGCGCTCTTTCTGGTTGCCGAAACGCACGCGCGACCGTGCGGCTATCTCATCGTCCGACCCCGCGCGCAGACGCGCCTGCGGCACACGGCCGATCTGCAAATGGGTGTGCACAGCACGGCGCGGGGGCGCGGGGTCGGCCGCAGGCTCCTCGACACGGCGCTCGAACGCCTGGCCTGCGAGGGCGTGGTGGAGATCGTCTACCTGATGGTTCGCGCCGACAACCACCCGGCCCTTGCGCTCTACGCCGCCGCCGGTTTCGAGCGCCTCGCCACGTTGCAGCGCGACACCCGCATCGACAACCGTTACTACGACGGCGTGCTGCTGCGGCGCTTCGTTCGCCCGCCCGCCGGCCGGACAACCTTTTGACGATGTCGCCGGCCGACAGCCCCCGGCGCGCGAGCCGGCGGGAAGTTCAGCCCAGCTCGAGCGTCGTGTGCACCTGCTCCGGCTCTTCCGGGTCTTCCTGCACGACGAAGCCCAAGCCCTCGACGAAGCGGATCATGCCGGTGTTGTTGCGCAGCACCGCTCCTTCCAGCCGCTTGAAGCCCCGCTGGCGCGCGCAGTCGACGAGACGCAACATCAGCATGTGGCCCACGCCGCGGTTCTGCCAGGCATCGGCGACGACCACGGCGTACTCCGCGCTCTCCTGGTCGGGATTGCCGATGTAGCGCGCGACGCCGACGAAGGTCGGCGTGCCGCCGTTGTCCGAGATCGCGACCAGCGCGAGCTCCCGGTCGTAATCGACCTGCGTGAATCGCGCGAGCATCGCCGGCGTGAGCTCGTGCAGCCGGTAGAAGAAACGGAAATACCGGGTCTGCTCGGACAGGCCGTTGACGAAGGCGCGCTCCAGCTCGGCATCCTCCGGCATGATCGGACGCACGTGCAGCTCCGTCCCGTCGCGCAGCGGCACGTCCGCCACGAGCTCGATCGGGTACGGATGGATCGCCATGTGCCGGTAACCGCCGGTCGCGAACTTGCGCTTGGGGTCGATCGCGACCCGCGCCCCTTCAATCACCGCGACGCCCTCGCCGACCCGCACCGGGTCGAGCGAGACCGAACTGACCCAGGGCAGCGCGCAGACGAGGCTCGAGACCTGCAACAGGATCCGCACCAGCGGCTCCAGGTCCGGAGTGAAGTCCTGGTCGAGGCGCAACGCCGCCGCCACGCGACTGCCACTGATGAGGTCGATCGCCAGCCGGCGATTGAGCGGCGGCAGGAGGACGGTGCGCTCGCCGTCGACCAAGGCAGCGGCGCCGCTGTTGCCGAACGTGATCACGGGCCCGAACACCGCGTCGGTGTGAACGCCGACCGCGACCTCGCGCGCGTGGGGTACCGGCTGCGCCTTGCAGACCAGCGCTCGCGGGCCGAACTCGCCCGGGCGGAGATGCTGCTGCATGTTCTCCAGCAGCTCGCCGTAGGCCTTGCTCAAGGCCCGGCTGTTGCGCAGGTTGGCTCGAACCCGCGCGTCCGGCGACACAGGCGCGCGCGGCCGCGGGAAGGCGAGGTCGAGCTTGAGCGCAACGGGATAGCCCAAGCGACGCGCCGCCGCAAGCGCTTCCTTGAGCGTGTCGGCCGGCTCCGCCGGTTCGACCGGCAGGCCGAAGGCCCGCAGCAGTCGCTGCGTCTGCCAATCGGTCAGCAACGTGTGGTTGGCCGCCCCGGCTTCCTCGCGAATCCGCTCGGCCAGCCGCGTATCGGGCGGCTCGGGCTCCGGCTGCGGGGCCGGCACTTCGAGCAACCACCGCTGGTTGCGGCGGTACGCGGCGAGGTACGAGAATGCCTCGACCGCGTGCTCGGGCGTGTAGAAGTCGGGCACTCCGCCCGCTTCGAGCGCGTCGCGCACCTCGCGATGGTCGAGGGCGCCGAGCCAGGCCGCGAGCACGGGCTTGGTTGCGCTGCGCGCGACGGCCGCCACCGCGCGCGCCGCGTCGGTGGGCCCGGTCGCCGGCCGCTCCACGTGCAGCACGAGCGCCGCGTCGACCTCAGGATCGGCGAGCGACAGCGACACCGCCGCCGCGATCCGGTCCGGCAGGGCGTCACCCCGCACGTTGATCGGGTTCCGGGTCCCCACGTTGGGCGGCAGCACCTTGGCGAGCGCCGCCTCCGTCTGCGGGCGAGAGCTCGGCGAGCGGAACACCACGATCGGCGGCGCAGTCGGCAGCCAGCGTCCCGGGCCCGTGCCCATTGGTGATGATGGCCAGCCGGTCGCCGCGCGGCAGCTTGCGCATCGACAGCAACCGCGCCGCGGCGAACAGGTGCGCGTAGGTGCCCACGCGAACGGTTCCGGCGCGGCGCATCGCCGCGTCGAACACGGCGTCGGGCAGCGGCGCGTCGGCACCGGCCGCACGGGCACGCAGCTCCATCGAACGGCCGGCGCGCAGCACGACCACCGGCTTGGTGCGCGCCGCCGCGCGCAACGCGGAGAGAAAGCGCCGGGCGTCGCTCACCTTCTCGACATAGATCAGAATGCCCTCGGTCTGCGGATCGATCACCAGCGCGTCGAGGAGCTCGCCGAAGCCGATGTCGTAAGCGCCGCCAATCGCCGCCACGGTCGAGAACCCGATGCCGTTCGGCGACGCGAAGTTGAGCATCGCCGTGCAGACCGCGCCCGACTGCGCGATCAGGGCCAGCCGCCCCGGCAACGCGAGCGTTGCGCCCATCGTCGCGTTGAGGCCGATCTCGGTGCGGATAACGCCGAAGGCGTGGGGGCCGAGCAGACGAATCCTGCGCTTTCTGGCCGTACCGACGATCTCGCGCTGCCAGCGGCGGGCGTAGCCGTCGTCGAGGGGCGGCGCCGAGAGAATTGCGGCTGCCCTGACGCCGGACCGCGCGCCGTCCTCCAGAACACCGCCGACCGCCGCGCAGGGCACGGCGATGAGCGCCAGCTCGACCGGCTTGCCGATCGCGTGCAGCGATGGAAAGCAGCGGTGTCCCTGCACCTGCCGGTGATTTGGGTTGACCGCGTAGAGCTCGCCCTTGAACCCGCCTTCGAGCAGGTTCTCGAACACGACACGCCCAAGCGACCCCGGTTTGTCGGAGGCGCCGACCAGCGCGACGGATGCCGGGGCAAGCAACGGGCGCAAATAGTGCCGCAGCGCATTCATCGCGGGTGCCCGGGGCTGCGGGGAATCATGGCGGCAGGAGAGACACGTCGATCCAAAACGTTTCCTCCTGCCGAGGCGGCTCTGGGCCCCACGGCATTGCTGCCTGCCGCGGGCGGGGCCGTTGTCGGTAGCCGGATTCTACCGCGGGCGCTCGCCGGCGGAAAGCGGATCCGCGCCCCCAAGCGCCGTCACGCCGGGCATGGGTTGGAGCGAAGCGTCGCACCGGTACCGCCCGAACGGCGAAGCCATGCATGGCGCTCGGCTATAATCGGTCGCGCGTGCCGTCGCGAGGGCGCACGCGGCGCGTCGCCGGCGCCAGGTCGCGCCGGATGCGAGACGCGCCTTCGCCGGTCGAGGGGCCCGTAGCTCAGCTGGTCAGAGCAGGGGACTCATAATCCCTTGGTCGCTGGTTCGAACCCAGCCGGGCCCACCACGAAATGGCTCGCCCACCACGGACCGGCAGAACCGCACAGCAATGTTCGAAGCGCTGGATCTCTCGTCCCATGGCGGCAGCGAGGGCGAACGACGAGCAGCGACGGCAGCCGGCGCTCTCGCCGTGCGCTTCCTCGGATGGCGGCGACGATCAACCACGGCGCCCCATGCTGATCGCGCAGTTATCCGACTTCCACGTCGCGGCGCCGGGCGCCGCCGCGGCGGGGAACGACAGCGCGGCGCGCCTCGCCCTGTGCGTGCGCGAGCTTGCGCGGATGGAGCCGCAGCCCGACGCCCTGCTCGCGACGGGCGATCTGGTGGAGGGGGGCACGCTCGCGGAATACCTTCAGGTGCGCGAGCTCCTGGCGCCTATCGCGGCCCCCCTGTACGTGATTCCGGGGAATCACGACAAGCGGATCGCGATGCGAACGGCCTTCGCCGATCACGGGTATCTGCCCGGCGGCGAAGGGGCGATCTGCTACGCGGTGGACGACGACCAGCTCGGATTGATCGCGCTCGACACCCTCGTCGAGGGCGCCGATGGCGGTGAGCTCGATGCGGCCCAGCTCGCGTGGCTCGAAACGACGTTGCAACGCATGGCGGGACGGCGGCTCGTCGTCTTCATGCACCACCCGCCGATCAGGACCGGAATCCGCTGCATGGACGAGCTCGCCCTCGAGCCGCGCAGCGCAAGGCGCCTGGGCGAGCTGGTCGGGCGCCACGGTCACGTCGAAGCGATCCTCTGCGGACACGTGCATCGCCCGATCCACGCCTCTTGGAACGGCACGCGGGTGTCGGTGTGCCCGAGCACCTCCTACCAGGGGATCCTCAACCTGCGCGGCGATCCGTTCGATGCCGCCACCGCCGAGCCTCCGGGATACTACGTCCACTACTGGGACGGCTCGCGCCTGATCACGCATATGGTGGTCGCCGTCGCCGCCGAGCCCAAGCAATGACGGCGGCGTGACGGCCGGCCGTGACGATCGGCATCGGTACCGATACCGATACCGGCTCGGCAAGGCGGAGCGGACAAGCCGCGCCGCGTGAGCGATCCGGCTGCAACTTCACCCGGCGAGCCGCCTGCGCCTGCCCAGCCCGCCGGGGCGGTGCCTCACGGCGCAAACTCGTAGCGCAGCGAGGTGATCGTTCCGCGCCAGTACGGCCGGCGGCCTTCGGGCGTGAGCCAGGCCACCTCGCCGGTCATCGGCACGCGCATGCCCTCCTGCAACTGCACGTTCGTGAACACGCCTTCCCATGGCGTCGGCACGACTCGACCCTGCACCGTCCGCCCGCGCGCGGCGACATGCGCTGCCTCGACCATGCCGTCCGCGCCGAAGCGAAACGTGATTCGCAGGTGGACAGCTCCGTCGCTGAAGCTCGCGACCGCCGAGCGATCGTCCACTGCCTGCCAGCGCACGCCCTGGCTCGGCAGCAGCGCGGTCGGGTACCAGACGGCTTCGGCGAACCAGCGCATCAGCTCACCTTCGGCAACCTCGCCGGTGCCGCGCAAGTCGACCAAGGTGAACAGCCCCAGGATCGCCGGGTGCAGGATGCCCTCGCCGGCGACATAGGCGTCGTGCACGCGCACCGGCAGGCCGGGCAGCATCTGCACCTTGCCATCCCAGACGAAACCCGGACGGCGCGTGACCACACGCTGCCTCGACGTGAACGGCCTCCACTGGTCCTGCTGCTCGCCCGTGTTGAAGCTGCCTTCGTGTTGCACGGTCACCGCGGCGATCATCGGCTGGCCCTCGGTGAGCACGTGGCGGAAGTAGCGCTGCGCCGGCGCCGGAAGTCCTTCGAGCTCGCGCGGGTCGTAGCGCGTGACCGCCGGCGGCGACCGTGCCGCGTCCATCCGTGCGTGCAGTGCCTCGGTTGCGCGCGACCAGCGCGCGGCGCCGAACACCGACAGCAGCACGAACACGAGTCCGATCAGTGCGAACACCAACAGCGCCCATTTGAAGCCAACCATGGATGCCTCCGGGTAAGCCGACGTCACCGCGGCTTGCGCGACGCGAGCTCGCGGATCGCGTCGCGCGCGACCCAGCGCGCGCTGCGGACCGAGGCATCGCCGCCGCGCGGGCCACCCGCGCGCGCATCGGCCGCCGCGAGGATGCGCTGCGCCGCATCGAGCGCCGCGGTATGAAGTGCAGCGTTGCGCTTGCCGACGTTGCGCAGGGCCCAGTTCACGGCCTTGCGGACGAAATTGCGCTCGTCGAACGCGCCGCGCTCGATCAGCGGCAGCAGCGCGATGAAGCCCCGGTCGCTCGCCACCTTGTCGTGCACCGCGAGGCCGGCCATCAGCGCGAATCCCGCCCGCTTGGCCCAGGGCTCGCTGCGGCGCGCCCATGCCCTGGCTTTCGGCCAGGCGTGGACCGTTTGATCCATCAGGCTCGTCGCCATCTGGTCACACAGGTCCCAGGAGTCGACACCCCGCACCCAGTCCTCGGCTTGCGCCGCGGTCACGGCGGTCGGGTCGTCGACGAAGCAGGCGAGCAGGCGCGCCTCGTGCTGCCCGGTGGCCCAGAGGGCGAGCGCGAGCTCGTGGTCCGTACCGATCCGCTTGGCCATTGTGCGCAGCGTCTTCACCGAGACGCCGCATGCGCGCTCGACGTTGATGCCGTAGCGCGCCATTCCAGCGCGCGCGTCCTCGTCGCCGAGCGCTCGCAGTTCGGCGACGAGATCGGCCGCTGCGTGACGGGTTGTCTTCGCACCGCGGTTCATCGGTGGCGCCGCGGGTTGAGCGTAAAGCGCCGCAGCATGGTCGACAGCCCTCAGTTCGCCGTCTGTGCGAGCCACTCGGCGACCGCCGCGCGCAGCGCGCCCTGCTGCCCGACGAGCAAATGCCCGCCGCTGTCGAACCCGACGAAGCGCGCGCCGGGGACTCGGCTCGCGATATACCGCGATCGCTCGAAGGTGCCGAAGCCGTCGTCGCGCGCGCTCGCGATCAGCGTCGGCACGCGGATCGTCTCCAGCGCCATCGGCGGCAAGCGCCGGCCGAGCCCCGTGTCGTCGCGTAGCCCGGCCGCGCGCAGCGAAACCGGCAAGACCTGGTTGGCGAGCGCGTTGACACGACCCTGCTCCGCGGCCGTGGCAGCGACGACAAGCTCCGGCGGTGTCGCGAGCACGTAGCGGAATACCGCGCCGCGCGCGAGCTTGAGCGCCGACCAGAACACGAAGTCCGACCCCAGCAGCCGCAGCAGAGTCGAGTCATCGGCCACCGAAGTCGGCTCCGTCTGGGCCGGATCCGGCGCGGGCGCGACCGGCACGGCCAGCGCGAGCGCGGTCACGCGGTCGGAGTGACGGATCGCGGTCAACATCGCCGAGGGGCCGCCGGCCGAGACGCCGAGCACCGCGGCCTTGTCGATGCCCAACGCATCGAGCAGGCAGCGATGGGCATCGGCCTGCGCCGCGGGCGACGCATCGGCGGGCCTTGGCGTGCGCAGATAGCCGAAGCGTGACGGCGCGATGATGCGCACGCCCCGTGGCACCAGATCGCGCGCAAAGGCCATGCCCTGGTCGTGCCCGCCGCCCGAGCCGTGGATCACAAGCAGCGGACGGCCGGCGCCGGCCTCCTGGACTTCGATCGGACCGCAGGGGGTGCTGACCACGCGGCTGCCCTGCGCGGCACGTGCGGAGGCTTCGGCGATCTCGCGCGTATAGCGCGTGTGAACCCACCCGGCTGACAGCACCACCACCACCGCCGCGGTGACGGCACCAAGCACCGCTCGCCAGCGAGTGACGATCCTGCGCCTCACACCATCACCGAACTCACGGGCCGCCGCAGCGAAGGCGGCAGCTTAGGGCCGTACCCGAAGCGCACGACGAGGTCGGGCCGCAGGGTGCCGAGGCCAAGATGGCTCGCAAACTTTCGTCGCAGCGCAGCCACTTCGACCGGCATGTTCAGGTGCGCGTTGCGGATGTCGAGTGCCGTCGCCTGCAGCGCGAAGCGCTCGTACGCGCGGCCGACCTCGACCCAATGCGCCTTGTCGGCCTGGGCGCCGACGAACACCGCGGCGCCCGCCGAACTGCGCAGATGTTTGGCGTACTTGTCGTTCTCGGACTCGGGCGTGTAGAAGAGCCCGAACATCATCTTGCCGAGCCACGCCGGCAGGTCGGGATTGCCCGAGGAGGCCGCGTACAAGCCATCGCCGAGGCGAACCGCTTCCTTGCCGCTGAAGCGGATCCAGGCTTTCAGCTCCTCGACGAAAGCCTGGTCGGCCATCTGGGCGCTGTTGCCTTCGATCACGAACTCGAGCAACCCCTCCAGCGCGGCCTTCTCGGTGATCAGCATCACGCGCACGCGATCCGACGACGCGGCGCGTTCGAGCGCGGCAAGCTCACCGGTCGGCAGTGGCTTGCCGTCGTATTCGCCGCGCGTGCACTGCCGCTCGGCGATGGCCTTGAACAGCGGGGTGTTCAGCGAGGGCGCGGAGCGCAGCGTCACCCGGACCGCGTCCCGCGCCGCATCGAAGCGGGCCTCGCCTTTCATCCCATGGGCCGAGGCCGCCTGGATCAGATTCTCGGTGGCGCAGCCGAGCGACACGAACAGATGATGGTCGTCGGGGTCCACCACCGGGCAGCGGCGCGAGTAGTCCGGCAGGATGCTGATGGCCGAGTCCTCCAAGGCGAACTTCCAGCACTGCGTGTTGTGGCTCGAGGGCGCGAGCGTCGCGTAGCGGACCAACTCGCGCAGCTGCGGCGCGCCTTCCGGCACGACGCCTTCGGCGTGGCGCCACGTGTTCTTGACCGCCGTCCCGTAGGCCTCCTCGCCATCGGCCGCGAGGCAGCCCGCGCCCGCCCCGGACGCGGCCGTGAGCGCCGCGGCGCGTTTCATGAATCCCCGTCGTGTGACCATCATCGGTGCCTCGTGTGGTGAACGTATCATGGAGCATCGCGCCCTCGCCTACGAGCGGCGGCGCGCGGTGCCGCGGCCAGCGAAGAGTCCTCCGTGCCGCGCGGCGAGGCAACGCTCCGACCCTCCCGAGTCATGCTACCCTGCCGCCGCCGCGGCGCGTCGCGCGCGGGATTGGCCGTTACCCGCCCCTTACCCGCCCCTTACCCGCCCCTTACCCGCCTCTTGCCCGCCCGTTGCCCGCCTCCACGCCGTGTCAGCCACACCGGGAGCCACCCATGCGTTTCGCCCGCCTCATCGTCATCGCCGCCGCGCTGCTCGGCTTCGCCGCGCTCGCCCACGCTCAGCAGCCCAAGTCGCGCCTGCACACCGTCCTCGAGCGCGGCACGCTGCGAGTGGGCACGACCGGCGACTTCAACCCCATGTCGGTGCGCGACACGGCGACCAACACCTACAAGGGCTTCGACGTCGAGGCGATGGAGCAGCTCGCGAAGGACCTCGGCGTCAGAATCGAATGGGTGCCGACCGAGTGGGCGACACTCGTCGCGGGCATCACCGCCGACCGGTACGATATCTTCGCCGGCGGTTCCTCGCTCAACGTGGCGCGCGCCAGGACCGTCGCCTTCACCGACCCGTACCTCGAAGCGGGGGCCGTGCCGCTCACGCTCAAGGCCAACGCGGCCAGGTTCAAGGGCTGGGCCGAGGTGAACACCAAGGGCACGACCGTCGCGGTCCTGCTCGGCACGGTGTTCGAGGAGCAGGCGCGGCAGCACTTCCCGCAGGCAACGATCCGCGCGGTCGAGAAGCCTGCGACCGGCTACCAGGAGGTGCTCGCCGGGCCGTGCTCAGGTCACGGTGACGAGCAACATCGAAGCCGCGACGCTCACCCTGCAGTATCCGAATCTCGATGATCGTCGGCAACGTGGGCGACATGCGCAACCGGCGGCCCTTTGCCTACCCGGTGGCTCAGGGCGATGTCACCTGGTTGGTCTTCCTCAACAACTGGATCGCGCTGAAGAAGTCGGAGGGCTTCTACGCGACGCTCGAGAAGAAGTACAACCTGCGCTGATCGTGGCATGAGCCGCTTGCGCACCGGCGCGCTCGCCGCGGCGTGCGCGCTCCTCGCCGGCTGCGGCGCGGGCGGCGCCGGCGGCAATTACGCCTGGGGTTGGTACGTCCTCGACCCGTTCCATCCGAAAGGCGGCTCCAATCTCGCGTTTCTCCTCTCCGGCGCGGGGGCGACCCTCGTCATTTCCGTCGGCGCGCTGTCGGTTTCCGTCATCGCCGGAGCGCTGCTCGCGGTCGCGGGCCTGTCCGGCAACCGGGTGCTGCGATGGCTCAACCGCACCTACGTCGAGGTCTTCCGGGCGATTCCGCTGCTCGTGCTGCTGCTGTGGATCTACTACGGCCTGCCCACGCTGCTCGGCATCGCGTTCCCCGTCTTCTGGGCAGGGCTCGTCACGCTCGCGCTCTCCGACGCCGCCTTCGAGGCGGAGATCTTCCGCGCCGGCCTCCAGTCGGTCCCGAAGGGCCAGCGCGAAGCGGCCGACACCCTGGGGCTCTCGCGCTGGCACGCCTTCCGCCACATCGTGCTGCCGCAGGCGCTGCGGCACATCGCGCCTGCGCTCGGCAACCAGTTCGTCTACGTGCTCAAGATGAGCTCGCTCGTCTCGGTGATCGGGTTCCAGGAACTCACGCGCCGGGCGAACGAACTGAACGTCACCGAGTACCGGCCGCTGGAGATCTACAGCTTCCTGGTGGTCGAATACCTGGTGCTCGTCCTCGCCGCGTCGTGGGGCGTGCGACGGCTGGAGCGGAGGATGGCGGCGGCGCCGCACTGAACCGCGTCGAGGCCCCGCGCGCCGGCGAACGCAGGCGATGCGAGCCTGCGCGCCGCCGGCCGGGCGGCGCATCGCGGTCAGCGTGTCAGTGCTCCAGGATCCGTGCCAGGAACGCCCGGCACCGCTCGGACTGCGGAGCGCTGAAGAGCTCGGCAGGGGCCGCCGTCTCGACGATTTCGCCCGCGTCCATGAACACGACCCTGTCGGCGACGCGGCGCGCGAATCCCATCTCGTGCGTCACGCACATCATGGTCATGCCGTCCTGGGCAAGGCCTTCCATCACGTCGAGCACTTCACGGATCATCTCCGGGTCGAGCGCAGAGGTGGGCTCGTCGAAGAGCATCACTTTGGGCTTGACGCACAGCGAGCGGGCGATCGCGACGCGCTGCTGCTGACCGCCCGAGAGCTGGCCCGGGAACTTCGCCGCCTGCTCGGGGATGCGTACGCGTTCCAGGAAGTGCATCGCGAGCGACCTCGCCTCCGCCTCGGTCATGCCGCGCGCGAGGCGCGGTGCAAGCGCGAGGTTCTGCAGCACCGTGAGATGCGGAAACAGGTTGAACTGCTGGAACACCATGCCTATCTCGCCGCGCAACCGGTCGCGCGAGGCCGGGGCGTCCGACACCTCGACGCCGTCGACGCTGATCCGCCCCCGCTCGTGCCGCTCGAGCCGGCACACACAGCGGATCAGCGTCGACTTGCCCGAGCCCGAGGGCCCGCAGACGACCACCTTCTCGCCGGGCCGCACCGCGAGGCTCACGTCCTTGAGCGCACGGAACGTGCCGAACGACTTGGACACGCGGCCGATCTCGATCATGGGCGGCGGCGCTGGCATGGCGCGCTATCATAGGCCCATGCCTTGGCAGCCCGCCACCGGATCCGAGATCGTCGCGCGGGGCACGCACCGCATCGGCGCTTCCCGAAGTACGATGTGCGCTTCGGGTTCCTGAGCTTTTCTGCCATGCGCTTGCTCGCCGGCTTCCTTGCGATGCTCGCCGCCGCGCACGCGTTCGGCCTCGAACTGCCGCAACAGCGGCGGGTGCCGGGCGGCGTCGCGACGATCGACCTGGGCGCGGCACCGGAGCGGCCGAAGGCCCGTTTCGGCGGGCTGCCGGTGCTGGTGACGGGCGACGCTTCCGCCTGGGTCGCGGTCGTCGGCATCGCGCTCGCGGCGAAGCCGGGCGCAGCAACGCTCGAGGTCGAACGTGTGGGCGGGCGCGTCGAGTTGAGGTCGTTCGTCGTCGATCCCGTGCAATACGCGGAGCAACGCCTCCAGGTGGCGCCCGCGCACGTCGAGCTCTCCCCCGAGGACCTGGCGCGCTGGGAGCGCGAGCGTGAGCACCTCGCGCGCGTGGCAGCGACGTGGACCGACACGCCGCCCGGGTCGCTGCGCCTCGTGCAGCCGGTGCCGGGGCAACGCTCGAGCTCGTTCGGCCTGCGCCGCGTCTTCAACGGCCAGGCGCGCAATCCGCACAGCGGCATGGACATCGCGGCGCCGAAGGGCACGCCGACCAAAGCCGCCGCGGCGGGTCGCGTGATCGACACCGGCGACTACTTCTTCAACGGCAAGACCGTGTGGATCGACCACGGCGCAGGTCTGCTCACGATGTACTGCCACCTCGATGCGATCGCCGTCGAGGTCGGCGACACGGTGGCTGCGGGCACGCCGATCGGCACGGTCGGGGCGACGGGCCGCGTCACCGGCGCCCACCTGCACTGGTCGGTAAGCCTCAACCGGGCGATGGTCGACCCGGCGCTGTTCGTCGCCGACGGGCAGCGGGTCTCGGCCGCGCGCTGACCGCGCCTCCGCCAAGCGTGCCGGCAAGCGGGCGGTGCTGCACCGACGTCGACGCGAGACGTCGCGACCGGTCGCGATCAGCCGCGCAGGTACGGCTCGAACTGGAGCGACTCGACGACGCCCCCGCGCATCACGATCGTTCCCGATCGCCGGTGGTCACCGTCCTCCGAGAACTCGAAGCCGTAGGTGCGCTGCAGTGCCGCGTGCCCGTGCGCATTCCGGACGAGCCGCAGCCGGGCCCGCTGCACCGTGAAGTCGAGAAACTGCAGGCCCTGGCGCTCGCAGGCCGCACGGGCGAAGCCGATCGCCGCCTCGCGCACGCGCATCGCGTCGTACACGTACGCGCCGAAAAGCAGCGGCGTCAGCAGCAGGACGATTTCCAGCATCGGCACCCCGGCGCAAAGCGGTGGCCGCGCGCCCTTGCTCGGGAACGGCTCGCCCGCCGCGCAGGCCAGCGTTGCGAAAACGCGTGCGCCCGGCCCGGCCGACGCGAAGCCGCGCGGACGGGGCGGGTGCGGTGCGATCGCGTCTGCCGCTCAGGCCGAGGCGCGACGTGTGTGCTGCTTCTTCGGAGCGGATGGCGGCAGGACCTGCCGAATCAGCTTCTCGCAGGTTTCCGGCGACATGTAGCGCGGCACCGGGTAGTTCGTGTCCGCCTCCCAGCACGCGGCCTTGGCCAACGCCGGGATGTCCTGCTCGCGCAGCGCGTCGAGGTGCTGGGGAATCCCGACATCGCGACTGAGCGCCTCGACCGAGTCGATGAATTTCTGCGCCAGCACCGCCGGCCGTTCGCTTTCCTCGCCGACGCCTGCGCGCACCGCGAGCACCGCGAGTCTCTTGGTGATCGCAGGCGAGAGGAAGCGCAGCACGTGCGGCAGCATGATCGCGTTGGCGAGGCCGTGCGGTGTGTGGTAGGTTCCGCCGAGCTGGTGCGCGATCGCGTGGACGTAGCCAACATTGGCCCGGGTGAAGGCGAGGCCGGCGTAGGTCGACGCCAGCGCCATCTGCTCGCGCGCGCCCACGTCCTTGCCGTTGCGGCACACCGTGCGCAGGTTGTCGTAGATCATCGCCACCGCCGCCAGCGCCATGCGGTCGGTCTGCGGGGACGCCCATTGACCGATGAACGCCTCGACCGCATGCGTCAGCGCGTCCATTCCCGTCGCGGCCGTGACGTGACGCGGCAGTCCGGTCATCAGCGCCGGGTCGAGCGCCGCCATCGTGGGCACGAGGCGCGTGTCGGCGATGACGAGCTTCTTGTTGGTCTTGGGGTCCGAGATCACCGCCGCAACAGTCACCTCGGAGCCGGTGCCGGCCGTCGTGGGCACCGCGTACATCGGCACCGGCCCTCGCCTGCCCTTGAAGTAGCCGACGAGCTGCCGGGGATGCTTGTGATTGGCCACCGCCAGCGCGATCGACTTCGCCGCGTCCATCGGCGAGCCGCCGCCGAAGGCGACGATCGCGTCGCAGCCTTCCTTCTCGTAGAAGGCGATGCCTTTCTCGATCACCGGGATCGGCGCGTCCGGCGTGATCGCGTCGAACACCACGAAACTCGTGCCGCCTTCGGACAGCGCGGTGGTGAGCGGCTTGAGCAACCCCATCTCGGCGATCACCTTGTCGGTCACGATCAGGATCTTCCGGTGCCGGAAGCTCCCCAACGCCTGCCCCAGCCTGGCGCTCGAACCGGCCCCGATCAGCAGCATCGGCTGCGGAATCGGCAGCATCCCGGTAACCACACCCGCTGCCCGCATTGCCGTCGACAACCCGACCGAACGTACCAGCTCACCTACGAAACTCGGCATTTCCATCATCGTCCCTCGCGCGTTATGGCGTCCATGAAGTCACTTGACCGGAGGCCCTGCCCGGCATGCGGCGGCCCCGTTCAGGGCGGCCAGTGCGGTCGCAGCGCGACGCCGTGGCATTCGCGCCCGAGGCCGCAACTGCATTCGTGCCGCCGACTGCGCCCGCGGGGGCTCCCGCGTTCGCGCAGCGACGACGGTTCCGATCGGGTAAAGTCGCCAGCTTGCACGAAACCGGCGTCCTGGGCCAGAGCCGCGGGACAGCGACGCGATACGGTCGCGCGGCCTGCGAGTCATACCCGATCGGAGAAGTCGGCTTAGCCGCCGGCCGCGAGTGCGCGCCGCGCGGGCTTGAAACGCCGGAACACCGCGCGCGCCAGCGCCACGACCTCCGGCGCTGCGCCACGCCGCCGGCGCCCCCGGGACACAGCAACCCGCCGACTCGCCGTACAATGCGCAACGGCGGGCGGCGCGCAGCGCGCGCCCGGCCCTCGCACGCGTCCGGCAGCCGCAGCGCAGCCGTCAAGGCCGGTGTCGGGCGCGCGCAGAGAAAACATCCTTATCGCCTTGGGGACTCCATGAAAACTGTCGTCAGCATCAGCCTGGGAACGAGTGCGCAGAACTTCGACTTCGACACGCGTTTCATGGACCAGCGGTTCAACGTCCGCCGCATCGGGACCGACGGCGACGTGGACAAGGCGGTGAAGCTGCTCAAGCAGTGGGAGGATCGTGCCAACGCCATCGGCCTGGGCGTGGTCAAGGACGTCTACACGGTCGGGGCGCGCAGCTACGTCGAGAAGGACAGCACCGAACTGAAAGGCGTCGTCACCCGCATCCCGGTGACGACCGGGGGACGCCTCGACGACATCCTGCAGGAGTGGGCGCTGCGCCACGTGCAGAACAAGCTCGGCAGTTACTTCAACAACGCCAACGTGCTGTTCTTCTCCGGCATGACCAACTACAAGTTGGCGCAGGCCCTGTCCGAGTACACGCAGAACATCCGCTTCGCCGACGCGCTGCGACAGCTCGGGGTCCCCAAGCTCCTGACCTCGCTGGATGCGCTGGAGCTCTATGCCAGCGGCGCGCACTACGTCTTGGACTGGGCCCCGACCGGACTGATCTCCTCGACGCCGCTGAAGGAGTTGGCCGGCTTCGTGCTGCGCAAGGCGATGCAGAAGGCGACCGTGATCGTGGCACCCGTGCACGAACTCGACGACTTCGGCCCCGAGGAGCTCGCCGGCAAGACGATCTTCACCTCGACCGTGAACGACGACCGCATCGCGCAGTTCAAGCAGAAGGGCGTGCGGCTCGTCGTGGACGGTTCGCCGATGATGTTCGATCACGTCATCGGTCCCAACCTGCTCGACGCGATGATCATCGCCGCGAGCGAGAAGGACCCCGACGCGATCCTGGAGGACGACTACCTGGAGATCATCACCCGCCTGGAGGTCGAGCCGCGGATCATCTATCCCGGCGGCTTCCAGCGCGTGAACCGCTTCGCCTTCGTCATCCACCCGCTGTCGCAGGAATACTTCAAGAAGCTGAAGTCGATCGAACTGCTGTCTTACGTCTCGCCCCCCGTCCTGATGGACACGGTGGAGAAGGCGATGGCGTACGTGCCGCCGTTCGTCTATTCGCACGTGACCGGCATCAAGTCGCCCACCGGCGTCGAAGCCGAAGGCTGGCTGATCTCCGTCGGCGGAACGCCCAAGGAGATCATGGCGCACAGCCCCGAGTTCACCTATCGCCGCCTGCTCGAAGCCGCCGCGATGGCGAAGCGCCTCGGCGCGCAGATCATGGGCCTGGGCGCGTTCACCAAGGTCGTCGGCGACGCCGGGCTCACCGTCGCCAAGCGCGCGCCGCTGCCGATCACCACCGGCAACAGCTACAGCGCCTCCGGCGCGCTGTGGGCGGCACGCGACGCCCTCCTGCGGCTGCGCCTGCTGCCCACGGCGGTACCGGGAAAGATCATGCCGATCAAGGCCATGGTCGTCGGCGCCACCGGCGCGATCGGCTCGGTGTGCGCGCGACTGCTGGTACTCGTCGCCGAGGAGGTCCACATGGTGTCGCCGGAGACCGCCAAGCTGCTGGCACTCAAGGAATCGATCCTGAAGGAGCGCCCGGAAGCCAAGCTGTTCCTGTCTTCCCACGCCGACAAGGACATCGAGGACATGGATATGATCGTCACCGCGACCTCGGGCGCCGGCAAGAAGGTGCTCGACATCATGAAGGTCAAGCCCGGCTGCGTCATCACGGACGTCGCGCGGCCGCTCGACCTGCCTCCGAGCGATGTCGCCAAGCGCCCGGACGTGCTGGTGATCGAGTCCGGCGAGATCAAGCTGCCCGGCAAGGTGCAGATGAAGAACATCGGACTGCCCAAAGGGGTCGCCTACGCCTGCCTCGCCGAGACGATCGTCCTCGCGCTGGAAGGCAGGTTCGAGAACTTCACCGTGGGCCGCAACATCGAGTGGGAGAAGGTCCGCGAGATCTACCGCCTGGGCCGCAAGCACGGGATGGAACTCGCCGCCATCTCCGGCGTCAACGGCGTGTTCTCCGACGCCGACATCCGCCGCGTGCGCAAGCTCGCGCTGGCCGCCCGGGCCGCGCGGGCGGCGGAGGCCGCGAAGGGCGAGAAGGCCGCGAAAGCCGCGGGACGCGGCGCGCGTTCGGCAAGGAAGGCGGCAACCCCCGCGCTCCCTGCGCCGGAAGCACCCGTTGCGGCGTCCCCTGCGCCGGCAAAGGCAAGCAAGCGCGCCGCTGCGAAGGCGCCCGCGCGGGCCGCCGCGGCGCGGAAGAAAGGCAGGCGCGTCGCGCCCTTGCCGGAAGCGCCTGCGCAGGCGCCGACGGCGAAGAAGCGCGCCGCCCCGAAGCGGCGCAAGGCCGCGCCGGCGACGCCGGTCGCCAGATCGGCGAAGAAGCCGCGACCGGCGCCCCCCACCGCGGCCCGCAGCCGCAAGAAGGCGGCGGCGACCCGCCAGTAGCCCGTCGGCCGTTGAAGATGATCGCGCTGCGCGGGCGGTGCCGCTGCTGTCCGTTGCGACGCGCCGGACCCCGGCGGCGGCCGCCCCCTTCCGCCGCACGGCCGATGCGAGCGGCGGCGAAGCAACCGGCGCGTGCGCGGATAGCGAAACCGGGAACGCCATGAAACGGGTCGACGACTTCCGATTGCAGCTGGGCGGGCGCGAGCTGGTGCCGATCATCACCGGGGGCATGGGGGTCGACATCTCGACCGCGGAGCTCGCGCTGGAGGCAGCGCGGCTCGGCGGCATCGGGCACATCTCCGACGCCATGATCCCGACGGTCTCCGACCGTCGCTTTCGCACGCGCTTCGTCACCGACAAGCAGAAGAAGTACAAGTACAACGTCGCCAGTCTCGACAAGTCCGGCATCCACTTCGACCTCGGCCAGCTCGCCGAGGCGACGCGGATGCACGTCGGGCGCACGATGGAAGCGAAGAAGGGGGACGGGCTCGTCTTCATCAACACGATGGAGAAGCTCACGATGAACAACCCGCGCGAGACGCTGCGGGTCCGCCTCACCGCGGCGATGGACGCCGGCATCGACGGGATCACCCTGTCGGCGGGGCTGCACCTGGGTTCGCTGGCGCTGATCGAGGATCACCGGCGGTTTCGCGACGTGAAGATCGGGATCATCGTTTCGTCGCTGCGCGCCCTGGTCCTCTTCCTGCGCAAGAGCGCCCGCATCCATCGGCTGCCCGACTACGTGATCGTCGAAGGCCCGCTGGCCGGCGGCCATCTCGGCTTCGGCCTCGACTGGGCGAGCTACGACCTCATGACCATCACGCGGGAAGTGATCGACTACCTGCGGAAGGAGTCCCTTGCCATCCCGGTCGTCGCCGCCGGCGGCATCTTCACCGGCAGCGACGCGGTGTGCTTCCTGGAGGCCGGCGCCGCGGCCGTGCAGGTGGCGACGCGATTCACGGTAACGCGCGAGTGCGGCCTGCCGGAGAAGGTCCAGCAGGAGTACTTCCGCGCCAACGAGCAGGACGTCGAGGTCAACCAGATCTCGCCGACCGGCTATCCGATGCGCATGCTGAAGAGCAGCCCCGCGATCGGCGCCGGAATCCGCCCCAATTGCGAGGCCTACGGCTACCTCCTGGACGCCAGCGGCAACTGCGCCTACATCGAGGCCTACAACCGCGAGCTCGAGCGGAGCCCGGAAGGCGCCGAGATCTCGGTTCGCGACAAGACCTGCCTGTGCACGCACATGCGCAACTTCGACTGCTGGACCTGCGGGCACACCGTCTACCGGCTGAAGGACACCTCGCGCCTCCTGCCCGACGGCAGCTACCAGATCCTGAACGCCGCCGACGTCTTTCGCGACTATCAGTTCGGAGTCGACGACCGGATCACCCTCCCGCCCGAGCCGGTGGCAGCGACGGCGTAGCGCGACCGGCGCCCAGGGGCGGCGATCGCGGCCCCGCGCGCACCGGTGGCCGCCCGGCGCGGTCGCGTAGCATAATGAACGGCTACCGAATGCGGCCCGGGTTGCGCCGGCCGCGACGTTTCGCCCCGCCCGACCCGTTTCCGACTCCACCCTCGCCACGATTGCCCTCGCCATGAAACTCGAACGCTCCTCCCGCTTTCCCGCCTGCAACGGCCCGGTCGTCACCGTCATCCTCGACGGCGTCGGCATCTCCCCACGCGAAGACGGCGACGCCGTCAAGACAGCGCGCACGCCGACGCTCGACGCGCTGATGGCCGGCTATCCGATGCTCCGGCTGCGCGCGCACGGCACCGCCGTGGGCATGCCCAGCGACGACGACATGGGCAACAGCGAGGTCGGGCACAACGCGTTCGGCGCGGGCCGCGTGTTCGCGCAGGGCGCGAAGCTCGTGAGCGAATCGATCGCGACCGGCGCGCTGTGGCAGGGGCAGGCCTGGCGCGACGTCGTGGCGGCGGCCGGAAAGGCGCACACGCTGCACTTCATCGGCCTGTTCTCCGACGGAAACGTGCATTCCCACATCGACCACCTCAAAGCGATGCTCGAGCAGGCGAAGGCGGAGGGAGTGGCCCGCGTGCGCATCCACATCCTGCTCGACGGGCGCGACGTCGGCGAGACGTCGGCGCTCGAATACGTCGACCCGTTCGAGGCGTTTCTGGCGCGGCTGCGCGGCCCGACGTTCGACGTGGCCATTGCCTCCGGCGGCGGCCGCATGCAGATCACGATGGACCGCTACGAGGCCGACTGGTCGATGGTCGAGCGCGGCTGGGCGATTCACGTGCGCGGCGAGGGCCGGCAGTTCGCGAGCGCCCGCGCCGCGATCGAGAAGTTCCGCGGCGAGGCCGCGGTCATCGACCAGGACCTGCCGGGGTTCGTCATCGCCCGCGACGGCAAGCCGCTGGGGCCCATCGCCAACGGCGACGCGGTCGTCTTCTTCAATTTCCGCGGCGACCGCGCGATCGAGATCTCGCGCGCGTTCACCGAGGAGGCGTTCGACAAGTTCGCGCGCGGCCCGCGGCCGGCGGTGACCTACGCGGGGATGATGCAGTACGACGGCGACACGAAGATGCCGCCGCGGTTCCTGGTGGTGCCGCCGGCGATCGATCGCACGCTGGGCGAGTACCTGGCAAAGAACGGCGTCACCCAGTACGCGATCAGCGAGACGCAGAAGTACGGCCACGTCACCTACTTCTGGAACGGCAACCGCTCCGGCAAGTTCGACGACAAGAGCGAGACGTACGTCGAGATCCCGAGCGATGTGATTCCCTTCGAGCAGCGCCCCTGGATGAAATGCGCCGAGATCACCGACACGCTGATCGCGGCGATTCGCAGCGGCAAGTACCGCTATCTGCGGGTCAATTACGCGAACGGCGACATGGTCGGGCACACCGGCAACTTCGAAGCCGCGTTGACCGCGATGCAGGCGCTCGACCTGCAGCTCGCGCGGCTGCTGCCGGTCATCCAGGCGGCCGGGGGAACGGTGATGATCACCGCCGACCACGGCAACGCCGACGAGATGTACGAGCTCGACAAGAAAGGCAACGTCAAGCGCGACGCCCAGGGCCGCACCAAGGCCAAGACCTCGCACACGCTGAATCCGGTGCCGTTCGTGCTGGTCCCCGCGAGCGCGCAACCGGGGTATCGGCTGCGGCAGGACCTGCCCGCGCCGGGGCTGTCGAACGTCGCGGCGACGGTACTGAACCTGCTGGGCTTCGAGGCGCCTGCCGATTACGACCCCAGCCTGATCGCGCCGGCGTGAACGCGCGCGCGCGAACCGCGCCGCTACCGGCCGCGCGGTTCCCCGTCAGCGATGCGCGCCGCGCGCCCTGCTACTTCGCCTGCAGCCGGTACAGATAATCGATGACCGAGAGGATCCGGGCGCGCACGAACACGTCCGGATCGTAGGCGTAATCGTCGTACTGGGGGGCGGCCCGATACGACAGGGTCTTGCCCCAGATCGGCATCTCCCGCGTGCCGTGTGCCTTGAACGCCTCGCGGCCGTCGATCACGTTGTAGACGTAGGTGATCGGAAAGACGCCGCCGTTCTTCCTCGCCAGGACGGTCAGGTCGGGCATGGTCACCTGCAGCAGTTCGGCAAACAGACCCTTGCCCTTGCCGTTGGCGCCGTGACAGGTCGCGCAACTGGCGTCATATTCACGCTTGCCGATGTCGAGCTTGTCCACCGCCGCGGCCAGCGTGGGCGCCAGCAGCACGGCGGCGCCGAGCAGCAGCGTCGCGAGCGTCGTGCGTTTCATGTCGGGTCTCCCTTCAGCTCAACCGCCCCGCCACCGCATGCGCCATTCCATGCCGCAGGACGCGATTCCAGTCTAGCGCCGGCGGTCGGCCGCGCACTTGTCGCGGATCAAGACTCGGCCATTCGGACGACCGCTTGGCGGCGTGACGGCGCACCGCCTGCCGACCCGCCCGGTCGCCGCGGCGTTGCAAGTCCCGCGGACGGGAGCAAACTAATGATTGCGGATCCACGCCGGCGAATTGGTTTTGTTCTTCCCCAGTCAGGCGCGCCCGCCACCGTCATGACCTTGGCGCCCCTCGTTCCCAAAGGCGAAGCGCTGCGCCGCGCGGTGATGTGGCTCGCCGAGCATCGGGAGTGGTCGCCGGCGCGCGTCAACGAGGCGAGCCTGCAGTTCGATCTGTCCCCGCTCGACGAGGAGTTCCTGCTGCGCGAAGCCCGACGCGTCCGCGAATCGCCGGCCCGCCCGGGCACCCCGCGCGCCGCGGACCGCTGACCTCGACGCCGCCGGCAGCACGCGCTTCACCAAGGCCGGGCGGCGACGGTGGGAAGTGCGCCGGGCAGGCGGTCGCAGCCCTCGCCTTCGCCGTCAGCGCTGGACCACGATCGTGACGCTGCCAGGCGGCGCGGCCGACGTCCGGAACGTGACCGGCGGCGCGGCATCGGCGCGCGGAGACTGGGCACGGGCGCCGAAACTGGACGGAAGCGGGACCACCGCTGCGGCCACCGGTGGCGCCGGAGCTCCAGCCACGTCGGGGCTCGCACCGGGGCGTCCTGGCGCGGGCACGACCTGCGGCTGCGCGTACACCTGGCACTGGATGCCCTCGAGCTCCCAGCCGTAGCGGCCGTAGCCCAGTTCGCCCCAGTTCGTCGTGTAGCAATGATCGGTGAGCGCGCCGTTGAAGTACCGGTACAGCGGCACGGTGCCCGCACCCGGCTGCGCCGGCACGTGGCATTGCACGCCCTCGTAGATCCAGCCATCGCGCCCGGCGCCGAGCTCGGCGAAGTTCGTCGTATAGAAGTGGTTGCCGAATCCCGGGTGCCAATAGCGGTGCAGCGGCAGCGATCCGGGCGGCGCGGCCGCGCCCGCTGCGGGGGCCGCGAACACGTAACAGGCGATCCCTTCGTAGACCCAGCCCCAGCCGCCGTTGCCGAGCTCCGTCCACTCGGTCGTGTAGAAATGGTCGCCGATGCCGCCGTTCCAGTACCGGTACAGCGGTATCGCGACGGCCGCTGACGGCACCTCCCGGTCGATCATCGCGCGCACGTCGGGGCGGTTGCCGATGCGCTGCGAAGCCGGTCGCCCCGGCGCGTCCTGTTGCGGCGAGCCGGTTGCGCGCAGCAGGTTGCGCGCCGTCTGCGGTGTCAGCGGCGCGATCGAGCGCGCGCGCAGCACGCCCTGGACGCAGCCGAGCGCGCCGACGACCACGGGCGAAGCGCTGGACGTCCCGTTGAACTGGTCCGTGTACCACAGATCCTCGTTGCTGCCGCCTTGCAGGTCCCCGTAGCCGCAGGTCGTCACCTGGACGCCCCAGCCCTGTGCGTCGATCGCCGAACCGTAGTTGGAGAAGTCGAGCCGCGAGCGATCCGGGCCGTGGTCGGCCCCGTGGGTACCGGGCGGCGGCGCTCCGGCACCCACCAGGATCGCGCCGGAATCGCGAACGCCGCGCGCGAACGGGTTGCGCCAACCCGCCGGGAACCCCGGCGCGGCTTGGTTGTAGATCGGATCGTCGAGGTTCTCGCCGCCGTTGCCCGCCGCCTCGACGACGATCACGCCGCGGGCGATCGCGTAGCGAATCGCGTCGTAGTCGTCGGGCCACCACTCGATCGCGATGTAACCGGCCTGGTCGGGCCGCGTCGCGAAGTTGAACCGCGGCCCCGGCCGGTGCAGTTCGAGCAGGATGATGTCGCCGGGTTGCAGCAGGTCGGCCGCCATCCTGATCGCGGCGGCGGAGCCGCTCAGACCGAAGATCGAGATCGCCCGCACGTCTGCATCGGGACAGATCCCCGTGACGCCGAAGGCGTTGCCGTCCGCGCCGAACACGCCGACGACCGCGGTGCCGTGATTCACCCACGCGAGGTCGTTGGCAGCAACGCCCCCGACCACACCGCCCTGGTTCTGCTTCAAATCCTCGTGCGAGAACCGCCACGCGCCCTCGATGTCGATGATGCGCACGTCGGTGCCGCGCCCGCCGGCGCGGCCCCAGGCGTAGCGCGCGTCGATGCCACCCGGCGCCACGTCGAGGTAGCCCTGCCGCGCCACGAAGTCGGGTGTCGACGCCGGCGCCTCGGCTTGCAGCGGCAGTACGGCGACCCCCAGGCGCATCGGCACCTCCGCCGGCGGCTTCACGTAGGCGGCGCGAACCGTGGGCTGGGCGCGCAGCTGGGCGGCGAGCGTGTCGAGTCGAGCGGGCGCTGCGTCGACGCGGTAGTACGCCGCGAGGTCGGACGCGAGGTCGCCGCCATCCGCCGCCCCCGGCGCCACGCCCGCGCGCAGGCGATCCTTCGACAGGCCGAACAGCGGGAGCAACGCCGCCTTCTCGACCTCCAGCACCCGTGCCAAGGACGCCACGTCGGCGCCGCTCGCGCTCGACAGGCCGGCGGGCGCGACGCGCAGCTCGACCCCGGCGTTCATCACCACGACGAGCTCCGCAGGTGCGGCGATTGTCTCGCGCCCGGCGGCGTTCGAAGAGGGGGGCGCGGCGGGGCTTCGGGGGCGAGGCATGGTCGTCTCCTGGCAGTGTCGGGGAGTTCGCGGCGACGCCCGAACGTCAAGCTACGGGGCTTCGTCCGCTGGTTTGGCGTACGCGGCCGTCACGGCCACGCACCGGCGCAACTCCGCGACCGTGGCCTCGAGGGCACCCGTGTCGACGCCGTCGATGAAGAAGTACCGCGTGAGCGCGGCGTCGGCCGACGTCGGATGCATCGGCTGCAGGCGCACACCGAGCCGCGCCACGACGCGCTGCAATGCAGCCACGCCCGCGGGCAGCGCCGCGTCGACAGGCGCCTGCCGCAGCGCATGCGCGACTCCGGCGTCGACTTCCAGGATGAGGCGCATCGAATATCCTCCGGCTCGGTGCCCGCCGCGCACGCTCACCGCGTTCGCGCGCCTGCGGCTCGACCGTGCCAGCTGCGAGGCCTCCTGCGGCGGGGAAGCCACGGCGCGAGGAATCCTGCGCGGCGAGCGCCCACTTGTCAATCGGCGTCGACCGGCGCGGGCGGCGTCGGCCGGCAAGGTGCGTCGACGAGCAACGCTACGCCGCGAGCGAACGGGCCGAAACGCGAATACTCGCGCCGAATCCTGCCGCCCCAGCGGTTACTTGGTGCCGAAGAGACGGTCCCCGGCGTCGCCCAGTCCTGGCACGATGTAGCCGTGGGCGTTGAGGTGATCGTCGACGGCCGCCGTGTAGACCGGTACGTCCGGGTGCGCTGCCCGCAGCGCGGCGACGCCCTCGGGGGCCGCGAGGAGGCAGACGAACTTGATCGTCGCGGCGCCCGCCGCCTTCAAACGGCTAAGCGCCGCGGCGGCGGAATGACCGGTCGCGAGCATCGGGTCGACGACGATGACCAGCCGCTCGGCGATGTCGTCGGGCACCTTGAAGTAGTACTCCACCGGCGCCAGCGTCGCCGGATCGCGATAGAGGCCGATGTGGCCGACGCGCGCCGCAGGCAGGATGTCCAGCATCCCGTCGAGCATCCCGTTTCCGGCGCGCAGGATCGAGACCAGGCACAGCTTCTTGCCGCTGATCTGCGGCGCCGCGATGGCCGCGAGCGGGGTCTCGATGGGCACCAGCTCGAGCGGCAGGTCGCGCGTCACCTCGTAGGCGAGGAGCTGGGCGATCTCGCGCAGCAGCCGGCGGAAGTTGTCGGTCGTCGTGTCCTTGCGCCGCATGATGGTGAGCTTGTGCTGGATCAACGGGTGACCGACGACGGTGAGCTGTTCCGGCATGATGCTTCGCATTCGAAGAGGGGAGGAAGACGCGGAAAAGGAGAAGAAGTCGCTCAGGATACTGTGCGATCGCCGGCGACGTCGAGCGGTGGCGTCCCGCCCGCGCACCGGCCACGCTCGAGGCGGTCGTCGGCCCGCTGTTCCTGGCGATCCTCGTCGCCCGCCTCGTCGCGCTGGAGGTCGAATGGCGCCAGGATCAACGGGAGCAGCGTGCGGCCGCGCGCGCGCAGGCCAGCGCGGTGCGCGACGGCAGCGGCGGCCAATCGCCGCGGCAGGGAGCCTGCCGGACTGCGGGGCTAACCCGCCTTCACGCCGAGTTTCAGCAGGATCTTTTCGAGCGGGCAGAAGCAGGTGAAGCCGCTCTGGAACAGGTTGAAACCGACGAAGGCGGTGAACCACAGCCAGTTGGCGTTGACGAACAGCGGGCTTGCCGGCGCGCCCAGGGCGAGCGAGACCAGCACGAAGGCGCCGGCGAAGATGCGGATCATGCGATGGGTATTCACGTGGTGGGCTCCGTGACGGGTGGATGCTTGCGGCGATTGACCGCGTAATAGAGGACGGGAATCACGACCAGCGTCAGCAGCGTCGACACCAGGATGCCGAACACGAGCGAGATGGCGAGGCCGTTGAAGATCGGGTCGTCGAGGATGAACAGGGCGCCCAGCATCGCCGCGAGCCCGGTCAGCGCGATCGGCTTCGCCCGCGCGGCGGCGGCGTCGACGATCGCCTGCGCGAAGGGCACGCCGCGACCGGCCTGCAGGTTGGCGAAGTCGACGAGCAGGATCGAGTTGCGCACGATGATGCCGGCGAGCGCGATCATCCCGATCATCGACGTCGCCGTGAACGGCTGCCCGAGCAGCGCGTGCCCCGGCATCACGCCGATGATGGTGAGCGGAATCGGCGCCATGATGACGAGCGGCGTGACGTAGGACCCGAACTGCGCGACGACCAGCAGGTAGATGAGCATCAGGCCCACGCCGTAGGCGATGCCCATGTCGCGGAACGTCTCGTAGGTCACCTGCCACTCGCCGTCCCATTTCAGGCTGTAGCTGCGGTAGGGGTCGGACGGCTGCGAGATGAAGTGCTCGACCAGCGTTCCGCCGTTGGGCACCTCGATCGCGTCGAGCCTGCCGCGCACGCCGAACATCCCGTACAGCGGGCTGTCGGTGCCGCCGGCCATGTCGCCGACGACGTAGGTGACCGGCAGCAGGTCCTTGCGGTAGCGGGTCTTCTCGCGCAGCGCGGGTTTGACGACCGTGAGCTCGGACAGCGGGACGTTGGCTCCGGAGGGGCTCTTCACGGTGATCGCCAGCAACGCGTCCAGGCTGCCCTGCCGCGCCGCCGGGAGCGTGATCCGCACCGGCACGCCGTACTTCGCCTGCCCGTCGCGCAGCGCGGTCACGTCGTCGCCGGCAAGACCGGCGCGCATCGCCGCGACGACGTCGGCCGGCGTGATGCCCGCCAGCGCCGCCTTGCGCTGATCGACGCGAACGAGCATCCGCGGCGCGTTGTCCTCGATCGAGTCGTCGATGCCCACGATCCCCGGCTCCGTGGCGAACGAAGAGCGCACGCTCTTGGCGAGCGCGTGCCGGCCGGACTCGTCGGGACCGTAGATCTCGGCGACGATCGGCGACATCACCGGCGGCCCCGGCGGCACCTCGACAACCTTGACCTTCGCCTGATGCCGGGCGCCGATCGCTTCCAGCGCCGGGCGCACCGCCAGCGCGATCTCGTGGCTCTTGCGCGTGCGGTGCTTGCGGTCGACGAGGTTGACCTGCAGGTCGCCCTGCTCGGGCCGCTGGCGGGCGTCGTACTGCCGAACCAGGCCGTTGAAGTTGATCGGCGCAGCCGTGCCGGCGTAGGCCTGCAGGTCGGTGACCTCGGGGACCTGCGCCAGCTCGCGCGCGAGTTCGGCCAGCGCCGCTGCCGTCGACTCCACCGGCGAGCCGGCGGGCAGGTCGACGACGACCTGCAGCTCGCTCTTGTTGTCGAACGGCAGCATCTTGAGCACGACGAGCTGGACCACGGCGAGCGACACCGAGGCGAGGATCGCAAGAACGGTGGCGACACCCAGCAGCAGCGCGCCGGCGACCGCCGCGGCGGGAATCGACGAACGGCGTGAGCAGCCGCGCGAACGTGGTCTCCAGCCACCGATCGAGACGACCCGGGCCGTGGGCGCCGTGCCCGGCCGCAGGGGCGAGCTTCAGCGCGAGCCACGGGGTGATCATGAACGCGATCGCCAGCGAGATCAGCATCCCCATGCTGGCGTTGATGGGGATCGGACTCATGTACGGCCCCATGAGGCCGGTGACGAAGGCCATCGGCAACAGCGCGGCGATCACCGTGAAGGTGGCCAGTATCGTCGGCCCGCCGACTTCGTCGACTGCCGCCGGGATCAGCGTCGCGAGCGGCGTCCCCGGATGCAGCAGCCGATGCCGGTGGATGTTCTCGACCACGACGATCGCGTCGTCGACCAGGATCCCGATCGAGAAGATCAGCGCGAACAGGCTGACGCGGTTGAGCGTGAACCCCCACGCCCACGACGCGAAGAGCGTCGCGGCGAGCGTGAGCAGCACCGCAATGCCGACGATCGCCGCCTCGCGCAGGCCCAGGGCGAGGAACACCAGGGCGACGACCGAGAGCGTCGCGAACAGGAGCTTGCCGATGAGCATTTTCGCCTTGTCGTCGGCGGTGCGGCCGTAATCGCGGACCACCGTCGTCTCGACGCCCGCGGGAATCACCGTGTTCTTCAGGGCCTCGAGCCGCTCCTCGACCCGCCGCGCGACCTCGACGGCGTTCTCCCCGGCCTTCTTGGTGACCTGCAGCGTGACTGCCGGAAACACTTGCCCCGCTTCGGCCGGCGCGCTGCCGGCCTTGCCCGGGGTGTGCCAGGCGTAACGCGCCGGCGCCGGCGGACCATCGGTCACCCGGGCGACGTCGGACAGGTAGACCGGCGCTGCGTCGTGGACGCCGACGACGAGGTCGCGCACCTGCTGGGCGTTCTCGAGGAAGCCTCCGGTCTCGATCAGCACGGTCTGGTTGCCGCGGACGATTTCGCCCGCCGGCAAGGCGGCGTTCGCGGCCTGCAGCATCCGTCTGAGCTCGCCGGCGGACAGCCCGTGCGCCGACAGGCGGTCGACGTCGAGCTCGACCTGGACGACCCGCCCGGGGCCGCCGATCGTCGACACTTCCATCGTGCCGGGGACGCGCTTCAGCTCGGCCTCGACGGCGTGCGCGACGCGCTCGAGGTCGTACGCCCCGCGCGTCGGGTCGCGCGTCCACAGCGTCACCGCGACGATCGGCACGTCGTCGATGCCCTTGGGCTTGACCAGCGGCTCACCGACGTCGAGCTCCGGCGGCAACCAGTCCCGATGCGAGAGGATCGTGTCGTGCAGGCGGACGATCGCCTCGGTGCGCTTGACGCCGACCTGGTACTGCACGGTGATGACCGCCTGCCCCGGGCGCGAGACGGACCAGACGTGCTCGAGCCCCCGGATCTGCGAGAGCACCTGCTCCGCGGGAATCGCGACGAGCTGCTCGACGTCCTGCGCCGACGCGCCCGGGAACGGCACCAGCACGTTCGCCATCGTCACGTCGATCTGCGGCTCCTCCTCGCGCGGGGTCACCGCGACCGCGAACGCGCCGGCGAGCACGAGCACCAGGGCCAGCAGCGGCGTCAGCCGCGACTCGAGGAAGAACCGGGCGATGCGCCCGGAGACGCCCATGCGTTGGACGTCGCCGGTCACGCGATGCCCTTCGCGGTGGCGCGGTCGCGCCGGGCCTGGCGCCCCGACGATGGAGCCCCGGCACTCACTTCGCCGCGGGCTGGGCGTTCAGGCCCGCCTGCACCGGATTGCGGGCGATGCGCTCGCCGCTGGAGAGCCCCGCGAGGATTTCGACCATGCCGCCGGCCACCGGCTCGCCGGGGCGCACCTGGCGCAGCTGCGCGCGGCCGTCGCGGTCGACGACGTAGACCGCGGTGACCTCGCCGCGCCTCAGGAGCGCGGACGCCGGCACCGCCAGCACGCGCATCGCGCCGGTCACGAACTGCGCCCGGGCGAACTGCCCGGGAAGCACGCCCTGCGTTGCGGGCAGGTCGAGGCGCACGCGCGTCGAATGGGTCCGCGAGTCGGCGAGCGGAATCACGGTCACCCGCGTCGCGCGAACCGTCTCCGTGCGACCGGACAGCTCGATCTCGACCGGCTCGCCGAGCTTGACCTTTGCGAGCGAGGCCTGCGGCAGCGTCGCGGTCACGCGCAGGTCCTTCGGGTCGAACAGCGTCAGCAGCGCCCGGCCCGGCTGCGCCATGTCACCCTGCTCGACGTGGGTCGCGCCGACGACGCCCGCGAACGGCGCGGTGATGATGCTGAAGGTCTGCGTCGCGCTGGCTTGCTCGGCGTTCGCCCGCTGCGCGGACAGCTGCGCCTGCGCCGCCTTGAGTTCCGCGTCCGACTGGTCGACGGCGGCCTGGCTCACGAACTTTTGCGCGTGCAGATTCACGTTGCGCTCGTGGCGCTGTCGGGCGTTGGCGAGATTGGCCTCCGCCTCGGCAACCTGCGAGCGGCTGGCCGCGACCGCCTGCTCCGCCGTGCGCGCGTCGATGCGCACCAGCACCTGGCCGGCGCGCACGACGTCGCCGGCCTTGACCGCGACTTCGGTGATGCGCCCCGCGACCTGCGCCCCCAGCGTCGCCTGGCGGACCGCCTCCACGACGCCTTCGGCCGCAAGCGTCTGCGGCAGCTCGCGCACCTCGGCGTCGAACGTCGGCCCGACGCCGGCGCCGGACGTCTGGGCGCTCGCCGCCGGCGCGCACGCCACCCCTACCGCGAAGGGCAACGCGAAGGCGAGCCAGGCGACGAACCGTGATGACACCAACGACCTCAGGGCTTGCGGCAGGTCTTGATCCCGAGGGGAAGATACACGGGGCACCAGCGCAGCAGGCCGGTGGCCAGCGGCACGATGCCGACGAGACCCCACCAGCGGGCGTTGCCCTCCAGCAGGAAGAGCAGCGAGAGCAGCGCCAGGCCGACCACGATGCGCAGGACACGATCGATACCACCGACATTCGGTTCCATCTTCTTGACCTCCTTTGGGTTGCGGACGGAAGCGACTTTAGGGACCGCCGCGTCCCGGATCTGTGACCTGAATCACAGATCCGGCCGCATCGCGCCCGCCCGTCAGCGGCCCTGGATGTAGCGGGCGTCGTCGAACGTCGCGACCCAGTGCGGCCGATAGACGATGAGCAGCGTCAGCGCCATGCCGTTCAGCGTCGCCTCGCCCAACGCAAGGTAGACGAGGTAGGGCACGTAGTCGCCGAAGACGACGGCGGCCGGCCGAGCGCCGCCCAGCGTCAGCACCAGCGCGCCGGCAAGGCCGGCGGCGAGAAGCGACAGCGCGGCGCCAAAGAACGCGACGACGAAGACGTAGACGAAGAAGTTGGGCGGCAGGCGTTGCTCCGCCAGGCGCAGCATCCCCCAGGTCACGGCGACCGGCACCGCCGCCATCGTGTCCCAGGCCAGCGCCGCGCTCTCCCAGGCCCCGCCGCGCACCAGCATGAGAATCGCCACCGCGCCGGCCGAGCCGACCAGCGCGAGCGCGGGACCCGCGACCAGCGTCAGGGCCGTCACACCCAGGAGGTGAAAGGTGAAGCCTTCGCCGACGGTGGCCTGGATGCACCACAGCACGATGAGCGCGAACAGCGTTCCGTACCAGACATGGACCTGCTCGCTGTCGGCGAAGCGGGCCCAGGGCGCCCGCGCGAGCGCGAGCGCCAGCGTCGGAACGGCGCCGATCCAGCCTGCCATCGCCCACGCGAGGGGCAACTCAATCCGCGTGACGTCCACAGGGGGGCTCCGGGCACATGCCGGCATTGTAGAATCCGAGGGCCGCCGGGTCAGCCGCTCGCGCACCGATCATGTCCAGTGCCGCCTCCTCCGCCTCACCGCCGCTGTCGCCGCTTGCGGCGCGCCTCGCCGCGACCTTCCCATCGCTCGCCCGCGCGCCGGCCGCGACGCTGGAGCGCGTTGCCCGGGTCGGCGTCCACCGCAAGGTGCCGGCCGGCACGGTCGTGTTCAGCGAGCACTCCCCGTGCACCGGCTATCCGCTGGTGCTGGGCGGAAGCATCCGTGTGCTGCAGCGCTATCCCAACGGGCGGGAGCTGCAGCTCTATCGCGTGAAACCTGGGGAATCCTGCCTGCTGTCCGGCAGCTGCCTGCTCGGGCACGCGAACTACGATGCCTCGGGCATCACGGAGACCGACGTCGAGCTCCTGGTCGTGCCCGCGACCGAGTTCCACGCGCTGGTCGCGGGCGACGAAACGTTCCGCCGCCAGGTGTTCGAGATGTTCGGCGAGCGCCTCGCCGCACTGATGCAGGTGGTCGAGGCCGTCGCCTACCAGAAGCTCGACCAGCGGCTCGCCGCCCTGCTGGTCAACAAGGGGCCCACGGGTGAGATCCACGCCACGCACCAGGCGCTGGCCGACGAACTCGGGAGCGTGCGCGAGATCGTCTCCCGCCTGCTGCGCAACTTCGAAGATCGCGGCTGGGTCGATCTCGGGCGCGAGCGGATTCGCATCGTCGATCGCGATGCTCTGGCGGGCCTCGCCCGCGGTTGAGTGCCGGAACCGATGCGCCACGACCTAATCAGCGAGCCCGGCGCGCCCGGGTACGACGACCCGCTCGGCATGCTTTCGGCGTGTCACCGCCGGATCGAGCGACAGCTCGCGACACTCGCCCGCTTGCAGCGGCACCTGCCCGAGCACGGCAGCGACGCCGACGCGCGTGCGGCGGCACGCGGGATTCTGCGCTATTTCGACACCGCGGCGGTCAATCATCATGCCGACGAGGAGCTGAGCGTGTTTCCGCGCCTCGTCAACCAGGCGCCGGCCGACGCCGCGCCGCTCGTGGCCGACCTCGCCGCCGACCACCAGCGCATCGCCGGCCAGTGGCGGCACCTGCGCCCGCTGCTGGCGGCGATTGCCGCCGGCACACGCGCCAATCTCGCGCCGAGGGACGTGCACGAGCTGCGCCGAGCGTACGACGCGCACATCGCGCGCGAGGAGTTCGAGCTGATTCCGCTGGCAGAGGCGACGCTCAGCCGCGCGACGCTCGCGGCGATCGGCCTCGAGATGGCACGCCGCCGGGGCGTGGACGCCGCGCTGGCCCGTGAGCTGGAGCGTCGGGCGGAGGGTTCTGCGGTCAGATCACCTTCGAGTACTGCGCCTTGACCTCGGCCTCGCGCAGGTGGCGGTCGAACTGCATCGCCACCACGCGCACCAGCAGTCGCCCGCGCGGGGTCACCCGGACCGCGTCCTCGGTGAGCACGACCAGGCCGTCGGCGGCGAGCGGCGCCAGCGCCGCGAGGTCCGGCGCGAAGTATTCGCGGAATCCGATCCCGAACTCGGCGCCCATGGCGGCGAAGTCGAGCTCGAAGTCGCACATCAGCTTCTGGATCACGCTGCGCCGCAGGATGTCGTCGGCGTCGAGCAGCGCGCCGCGCACGACGGGCAGCGCGCCGGCGTCGAGCCGCGCGTAGTACTCGTCCAGCGTCTTCACGTTGGCGATGTAGGTGGCCCCGACCTTGCCGATGGCCGAGATCCCGAACGCCAGCAGGTCGCAGTCGGGCTTGGTCGTGTAGCCCTGGAAGTTGCGATGCAGCCGGTGGCTTGCCTGGGCCAGCGCGAGTTCGTCGGTCGGCTTCGCGAAGTGGTCCATGCCGATGTAGACGTAGCCCGCCGCCCCGAACTTCTCGATCGCCAGCGCCAGGATCGCGAGCTTGACCTCGGGTGCCGGCATGAGGTCGACGTCGATGCGGCGTTGCGGCTTGAACAGGTGCGGCACGTGGGCGTAGCTGTAGAGTGCGATGCGGTCCGGCGACGCCGCGATGACCTTGTCGAGCGTCGCCGAGAACCCGGCCACGGACTGCCGCGGCAGCCCGTAGATGAGGTCGGCGTTCACCGAGACGAAGCCGTGGGCGCGCGCGGCGTCGATCACGTCAATCGTCTCGGCCTCGGTCTGGATGCGGTTGACCGCCGCCTGCACCAGGGGATCGAAATCCTGGATGCCCACCGAGATGCGGTTGAAACCCAGCTCGGCCAGGAAGGCGACCGTGTCGGCGCCGACCTTGCGCGGGTCGACCTCGATCGACACCTCGGCCTGCGGCGAGAACGCGAACCCGCCGCGCAGCATGCGCATCAGCGTCGACATCTCGTCGCGGGCGAGGAACGTCGGCGTACCGCCGCCCCAGTGCAGCTGCTCGACCCTGGGCCCGCCCTCGATCAGACCGCGGACGATGTCGATCTCGCGCCCAAGGTAGCGGATGTACTTGCCGGAGCGGCCGTGATCCTTGGTGATGACCTTGTTGCAGGCGCAGTAGTAGCAGATCGTGTTGCAGAACGGGAGGTGCACGTACAGCGACAACGGCTGCTGCGCTCGCTCGTGGTTGCGCGTCTGCAGGGCGTTGACGTACTGCTTCGGCCCCGACGCCGGCATGGAAGCGGTCGGCGGTCGGATACGAGGTGTAGCGAGGGCCGAACCCGTCGTACTTCCTGACCAGCGCTTGGTCGAGGACGAGGTCGGCGGCGGCGACGCTGGCCATGGCGGCTCCCGAGGAGCGAACGTGCACACGCGAATGCGGCGGATTGTCACCCCTGCCGTTACAGCGAGCCTTGACCGGCGTCAACGTTCGCAATCGCAGGGCGATACAGCCCATGACGCTGCGAGGGTCACTGCCTGTTCCTTGCGGGCAACGCCTGCCCTCTACACGGTGAGGCACTCCCGCACGCCGTCCTTCTCCATGTCTTCGCCGCGGCCGGACTTGATCACCTCGCCGCGCGACAGCACGACGTAGCGGTCGGCGAGCGAGCGGGCGAAGTCGTAGTACTGCTCGACCAGCAGGATCGCCATTTCGCCCTCGTCGGCCAGGCGCCGGATCGCGCGCTCGATGTCCTTGATGATCGACGGCTGGATGCCTTCGGTGGGCTCGTCCAGCACCAGCAACTTCGGACCCATCGCCAGCGCCCGACCGATCGCGAGCTGCTGCTGCTGACCGCCGGACAGGTCGCCGCCGCGGCGCTGCAGCATGTCGGCGAGCACCGGAAACATCTCGAAGATCCGCGCCGGGATCGGCGTTGCGGCGCTGCGCGTTGCCAGTCCCAGCCGAAGGTTCTCCTCCACGGTAAGGCGCGGGAATATCTCGCGCCCCTGCGGCACGTAGCCCAGGCCGAGCCGCGCGCGCTCGTGCGGCGCGATGCGCGTCATGTCGCGGCCGTCGAAGGTGATCGAGCCGCTCTTCACGGGCAGCAGTCCGGCCAGGCACTTCAACAGCGTCGTCTTGCCCACGCCGTTGCGCCCCAGCACGCAGGTGACCGCGCCCGACGGCGCTTCGAACGCGACGTTGCGCAGCGTGTGGCTGCCGCCGTAGTACTGGTTGAGCGCAAGGACTTCGAGCATCGCCGGTCGCAATCGTGAGGGAGCGCCGCCGGTTCAGCGCCCGAGATAGACTTCGATCACGCTCGGGTCGGCCTGCACTTCGTCCATCGGACCCTCGGCCAGCACGCTGCCCTCGTGCAGCACCGTGACCTTGCGCGCGATGCGACCGATGAAATCCATGTCGTGCTCGACCACGACGACCGAATGCCGGCCGGCGAGGGTGAGGCAGAGTTCCGCCGTGCGCATGGTTTCCTCGTCGGTCATCCCGGCCACCGGCTCGTCGAGCAGGATGAGCCGCGGCTCCTGCATCAGCAGCATGCCGATCTCCAGCCACTGCTTCTGGCCGTGCGACAGGAGCCCGGCCGGCCGCTGCGCTTCGTCCGGCAGGTGGATCAACGCGAGCGTCTCGGCGATGCGGTCCCGCTCGGCGCTGCCAAGACGCGCACGCAGCGTACCGCGAACGCGCTTGTCGGCCTTCATCGCGAGCTCGAGGTTCTCGAACACGGTGAGGGCCTCGAACACCGTCGGCTTCTGGAACTTGCGGCCGATGCCCGCGTGCGCGATCTGCGGCTCGGTGAGCTTGGTGAGGTCGATCGTCTGGCCGAAGAACGCGGTGCCGGCGTCGGGCCGCGTCTTGCCGGTGATCACGTCCATCATCGTCGTCTTGCCGGCGCCGTTGGGCCCGATGATGCAGCGCAGCTCGCCGTCGTCGACGGTGAGCGAGAGGTTGTTGAGCGCCCGGAAGCCGTCGAAGCTGACCGTGATGCCGTCGAGGTAGAGAATCGGGCCGTGCGTGGTGTCGACCCCGGTCCCCGCAAGGCGCATGCCGACCTGCGCGAGGCCCGGCGCGCCGGCGTCGGTGGTGTGCGCGGGGGCGCTCATCGGCGCCTCCGCTGCAGCAGGCCGACGACCCCGCGCGGCAGGTAGAGCGTGACCAGGATGAACAGCAGGCCGAGGAAGAACAGCCAGAACTCGGGGAACGCCTGCGTGAACCAGCTCTTCGCGCCGTTGACGAGGAACGCGCCGGCGATCGGGCCGATGAGCGAGCCGCGGCCGCCGACGGCGACCCAGATCGCGATCTCGATCGAATTGGCCGGCGACATCTCGCCGGGGTTGATGATGCCGACCTGTGGCACGTACAGCGCCCCGGCGATGCCGCACAGCACCGCCGACAGCGTCCAGATCGCGAGCTTGTAGTAGAGCGGGTTGTAGCCGCAGAACATCACCCGGCTCTCCGCGTCGCGGATCGCCGTCAGCACCCGACCGAACTTCGAGGCGACGATGAAGCGCCCGAGCAGGTAGGCGCCGAGCAGCGCCGCCCCGGTGAGGGCGAACAGCGCGACCCGCGTTTCCGGCGCGGTGATCGGAAACCCGAGGATGCGCTTGAAGTCGGTGAAGCCGTTGTTGCCGCCGAAGCCCGTATCGTTGCGGAAGAAGAGCAGCATGAACGCGTAGGTGAGCGCCTGCGTGATGATCGAGAAGTAGACGCCCTTGATCCGCGAGCGGAACGCGAAGTAGCCGAACACCAGCGCGAGCAGCCCGGGCACCAGCACGACCAGCAGCGCCGCGTAGGCGAAGTGGTCGGTAAAGCTCCAGTACCAGGGATAGGCCTTCCAGTCGAGGAAGACCATGAAGTCCGGCAGATCGCTCTTGTAGACGCCCTCGCGCCCGATCGAGCGCATGAGGTACATCCCCATCGCGTAGCCGCCCAGCGCGAAGAAGAGGCCGTGGCCCAGCGAAAGGATGCCGGCGTAGCCCCAGATCAGGTCCATCGCCAGCGCGACGATCGCGTAGCACATGATCTTGCCGACGAGCGTCACCAGGAAGTCGGACACGTGCAGCGGATGCCCGACCGGCAGCGCGAGGTTGGCGAGCGGCAGCAGCACCAGCAGGACGATCGCGGCGGCGCCGAACAGCGCCCAGCCGTGCGGGGTCAGGAGCCGCGGCACGGGCAGCACGCCGGCCGTTGCCGCCGACGCGGGAGCAGCCGCCGCCAATCGCAGCTTCAACGCGTCATCAACCATCGGCCATGCGTCCCTTGAGCGCGAACAGCCCCTGCGGCCGCTTCTGGATGAAGACGATGATGAACACCAGCACGGCGATCTTCGCCAGCACTGCGCCCGACCACGCCTCGAGGAACTTGTTCGCGATGCCGAGGCCCAGTCCCGCATAGACGGTGCCCGCGAGCTGCCCGACGCCGCCCAGGACGACAACCATGAACGAGTCGACGATGTAGCTCTGCCCGAGGTCGGGGCCGACGTTGCCGATCTGCGAGAGCGCGCAGCCGGCCAGCCCCGCGATGCCGGAGCCCAATCCGAACGCCAGCGTGTCGATGCGGCCGGTCGGCACGCCCAGCGCGCTCGCCATCGGCCGGTTCTGCGTCACGCCGCGAACGAAGAGCCCGAGCCGGGTCCGGGTGAGCAGCAGCGAGACACCGGTCAGCACCGCCGCGGCGAAGCCGATGATCACGATCCGGCTGTAGGGCAGCACGGCGTTCGACAGCACGGTGACGCCGCCGGACATCCACGCCGGGTTCTCGACCTGCACGTTCTGCGCGCCGAAGAGCGTGCGCATCGCCTGCATCAGGATCAGGCTGATCCCCCAGGTCGCAAGCAGCGTCTCGAGTGGCCGGCCGTAGAGGAAGCGGATCACCGTGCGCTCCATCGCCATGCCGACGACGGCTGCCGCCAGGAATGAAACCGGCAGCGCCGCGACGAGGTAGGCGTCGAACGCGCCGGGCAGGTGGGTGCGGAACGCGTCTTGCACGACGTAGGTCGCGTAGGCGCCGATCATGATCAGCTCGCCGTGCGCCATGTTGATGACGCCCATGAGGCCGTAGGTGATCGCCAGCCCGAGCGCCGCCAGCAGCAGGATGCTGCCGAGCGAGAGGCCGCTGAAGACCCGCCCCACCATCTCCCCGGCGGCGAGCCGTCCTTCGACCGCGCGCAGCGCGAGCTCGGCCTCCGCCCGCACCTCGGCATCGGGCTCCGCGTAGGCGTCGCCCGTTTTCTCGAGCACACCCAGCAGCAGCGTCTTGGTGCTCGCGTTGTTGCTGCCGCCCAGCGTCCGGATCGCGCCGACGCGCTTCGCCTTGTCGCTGCTCCCGAGCTCGACCGTGGCCTGCGCGAGCACGAGCAGGTCCTTGATCTCGGCGTCCTGTTCGCTGGCGAGCGCCTTGGCGATCGCCGGCAGCATCTCCTCGTCGGCGCCGCTCTGCAGGCCCTTCGCCGCCGCGAGGCGCACGTCGCGCTCCGGCGCGGTGAGCCGCAGGACCGCGATCGCGCTGGCGAACTCCCGCCGCAGCCGGTTGTTGACGACGACGTCCTCGCGCGCTTCCGGCAGCGGCGCCACGGCCGCACCCGTGATCACGTCGAGCCCCTGGTCGCCCTTGACGCGCAGCACACGCTCGTCCGGCGTGACCTGGATCTCGCCGTCGACCAGGCCCTGCAGCAGCGGCAGCGCCGTCGTGTCGTTGGCGCCGACCACCGTGCCCAGCGCCTTGAGACGCGCGTCGCTGTCGCCCAGCGCGAGTTCGCGGGCGAGCTCGGGCGCGATCGCCAGCGCCGCCCCCGAGCGAACACGACCAGCGCGCACACCGCGATCAGCGCACTACGCAGGAATCCGGCACGAGGGTTCATCGGCGATCGGGAGTGGAGGTTGCGCAGCGAACCAGCGGCAGCGTGTGATCACGGGCTGCCGCCGTTGCCCCTTGCTGCGACATTGCGCGACGCGAGGGCGAGCGCCCCCGCGTCCTGCGGGGCCGGCGCGCGAGGGCCGAGGCGGCCCGCGCGACCCCGCGTCACGTCACTTCTTTTCCGGCTCGTCCTTCTTCTTCTCGTTACCCTCGATGTACTGGCTCCACGGCTGCGCGCGGATCGGACCCTTGGTCTTCCAGACGACGTTGAACTGGCCGTTGGCCTGCACCTCGCCGATGAACACCGGCTTCCACAGATGGTGGTTCTTCTCGTCCATCTTGATCTCGAAGCCGTTCGGCGCGTTGAACTTCTGGCCGGCCATCGCCGCGACGACCTTGTCGGTGTCGGTCGACTTGGCCTTCTCGACCGCCTGCTTCCACATGTGGATGCCGATGTAGGCCGCTTCCATCGGGTCGTTGGTGAGCGGCTTGTCGGCGCCCGGCAGCTTCTTCGCCTTCGCGTAGTCGGCCCACTTCTTCTTGAACGCGTCGTTGGCCGGGTTCTTCAGCGACATGAAGTAGTTCCACGCGGCGAGATGGCCGACCAGTGGCTTGGTGTCGACGCCGCGCAGCTCCTCCTCGCCGACCGAGAACGCCACCACGGGCACGTCGGTGGCTTTCAGGCCCTGGTTGCCGAGCTCCTTGTAGAACGGCACGTTGGAGTCGCCGTTGATCGTCGACACGACCGCCGTCTTGCCTCCGGCGGCGAACTTCTTGATGTCGGCGACGATCGTCTGGTAGTCGCTGTGGCCGAACGGCGTGTACTTCTCGTCGATGTCCTTGTCGGCCACGCCCTTCGACTTCAGGAACGCGCGCAGGATCTTGTTGGTCGTGCGCGGGTAGACGTAGTCGGTGCCGAGCAGCACCCAGCGTTTCGCGCCGCCGCCTTCCTTGCTCATCAGGTACTCGACGGCGGGGATGGCCTGCTGGTTCGGCGCCGCGCCGGTGTAGAACACATTCTTGGACAGCTCCTCCCCTTCGTACTGCACCGGATAGAAAAGGAGCCCGTTCAACTCCTCGAACACCGGCAGCACCGATTTGCGCGACACGCTCGTCCAGCAGCCGAAGACGACGGCGACCTTGTCCTGGGAGATGAGCTGCCGCGCCTTCTCGGCGAACAGCGGCCAGTTCGACGCCGGATCGACGACCACCGGCTCCAGCTTCTTGCCCATCACGCCGCCCTTGGCGTTGATCTCGTCGATCGCCATCAGTGTCACGTCCTTGAGGACGGTCTCGCTGATCGCCATCGTTCCCGACAGCGAATGCAGCACCCCGACCTTGATCGTGTCGGCGGCGAGCGCGGGAACTGCGGTGAGGCCGGCGCCCGCGAGCGCCGCGGACAGGGCCAGCTGTTTGATGAAACTTCGGCGTTGCATGGGTTCTCCCGTTGCGAGTATTGGTGAGGTGGTCTTTACGCCGGGCGTCGCGCGACATGGCGTTTATCGCCACGCACAGCGAGCGCACGCGGCGTCGTTCAACTCTCCCGCACGATGCGTGCCATACGTTCCATGATCTTCCTAGGCAATTGATTTATAGGGATAATATTAAGAATCGTCGCCCCGCCGGGACATCGCACCATGAACGGGAGCCGAGCCTCGCTCACCATCGCGGTGCACACGCCCCAGTGCCGCGCACCAATATGCTGCGGGCTCGGCGCAGCGCTGCGGGGTCGGGCGGGCGCTTTCGCGCGGCACGCGCAACGCCGCGGTGACCCGCAGCTAGGCCTTGGCGTGGCGCGCCGGCACGACGGCCGAAGGTGGCGGCGCGATCACGGCCGCGAGAACCGCGCGTCGCGTGCTCGTGGCCCTGGGCCGCGCCTGCCCTGGACGCCCCCGGAGGGGCGAGCCTTGTCCAGCGCAGCGTGATGAGAGGTCCGCCCGCCGTCGTGCGATCAGGCGCGAGGCAATACCCCGCCCCTGCCTCGTTCCGCGGCGCCCGAAAGCGACACGCCCGGCGTGGTCACCCGCAGTTACGCGGTCGACTCGGCGGTTTCGATCCGCGCCCAGCGCACGGCGGCGACCAGCGTCTTCGCCGCAGAGTCCCCTTCACCCGTCGGCTGACCCTTCCCACTCCCCGGAAACCCCGGCCAGCCAAGAGTTCGCCGCAACTTCGCGAGCTCAACCGAGGAAAGCAGGATGATCGGACTTCGGACGCCGGCGCTTCCCGGAACCGGATTCAGAACTCAATACGCATATGCCCTCGGGCCCCAGGATACGCACCAACCCTTGGCGCTGACTTCGAAAGGTTTGTTGAGTTTGCGATCCACCCGGTAGGAAAAGACTGCGCAAGGCCCCCACTCGGAACCGGGTTCCCCGCTATACAGCTGGCAATTTGCGCACCATTGATCGTCTTTCCTTTTGAATTTGGTGGAATCCACCGTCGATGCGTCCTCTCTGTACCCCAACGCCTTGGCTTGGCGATCATCTTCCGGCAATTTGGCTACTGCCGTAGAACCGGTGGTGGCCGTCCGAGCCAGTGCATTGTGGATGGGCAAGAAGGCCAGAGGGGCAACGGCAACGCCCTTTAGGCCCAGGTGAACGAAATGCCTACGCAAAGCGTTCCTTGTTTGACGTTCAGACACGATACGGGCTCCTCGCGTTTCTGGTTCGTTAGTAACCTGTGGGCGGGCAGACGGACAGTGAATCCAACGCCCCAGTCGCCACGCCGGGGTTCGCAAGACATGGCGCAGAATGCCAGCCGGCGCGAGCATAGGCGGCGTAACCCAGGCCTCTAGCATGATGCGCGCCAGATGGTCGAAGTCATTTCTAACATATTGATGTACAGAGACAAATAGAAGCTGCATGGCCTCGTCGGGGCATCGCGGCATGAAGAACAATGGGGCCTGATTCACCATCGCAGTGCACACGCGCCAGCGCTGCGCACCAAGTTGCCGCAGGCTCGGCGCAGCGCTGCGGAGTCGGACGAACGCTTTCGCGCAGCACGCACAACGCCGCGACTTGGCGCCCCGGCACGACGGCCGAAGGTGGCAGCGCGACATCAGCCCGCGCCGCGAACCGTTTTCGTGCGCGGGGAACGCCACGGCGCGGGGCGGCCGGGACGCAGCGGCCGAACGCTCCGCGCGATGCCGACGCGATGCCTCACGCGTCCATGGCGATCACCACCTTGCCGGTGGACTTGCGCGCGGTCACCTGGTCCAGGGCGCTCACGGCACGTTCGAGCGGGAAGACCGCCGACACGTGGGGCCGGATCGCCCCCTGCAGATACCAGTCGATCAGGATGCGGAAGCTTTGCGTCATCACCTGCGGATTGAGCTCCGCGTAGGCTGGCCAGTTGAGGCCGATCACGTCGACGTTCTTGACGAGCAGGTGATTGGCGGGGATCTGCGGCACGGTGCCGCCGGCGAAACCGATCACGAGTATCCGCCCCTCGAACGCGATGCTGCGCAAGGAGGCGGCGAAGAGCTCGCCTCCGACCGGATCGTAGACCACGTCCGCGCCGCGCCCGCCGGTGAGCGCCTTGATCCGCGCCCGCAGGTCCTCGGCGCCGCTATCGATCAGGTCATCGGCGCCGTGCTCGCGAGCGACCGCCAGCTTTTCGGGACTGCTGGCGGTCGCGATGACCCTCGCCCCCAGCCGCTTGCCGATGGCCACGGCCGTCAGCCCGACTCCGCCGGAAGCGCCATGCACCACCAGCGTCTCGCCCGGCCGCAACCGCGCCCGGTGCCACAGGGCGACGTGCGAGGTACCGAACACGACGGGAAACGCCGCGCCATGCTCCCAAGGCATCGCCGCTGGCATCGGCACGCAGCGGTTGACATGGACGACCACCTGTTCGGCGTATCCGCCGTGTGGAGGGATGGCGATCACGCGTTCCCCCGCCGAGAAGCCCGCGACGCCTTCGCCCGTGTCCAGCACCTCGCCCGCCACCTCGAAGCCCGGGCTGAACGGTGGTTGCGGCTGCACTTGATACTGCCCGCGGGTGATGAGGCTGTCGGCGAAATTGATCCCGCAAGCCCGCACCCGCACTCGAACCTGTCCCGGCCCGCAGCGCGGCTCCGGCACATCCTCCAGTCGCAATGCGGCAGGACCGCTCAACTCATGGCAAACAACGGCTTTCATGGTTGGCCCCCATGCTGTTCGAGGACAAGGCCGGGGCGCATGGGTCGACCAGGCCCCGGTTTTCAGCTGCACCTTCCCTGACGGTTTCCCGGAACGTCAATACCGCCCGGCGCGCGAACGATGATACCGCGGCGCAGCAAGCTCCTGACCAGGTTGCCGGTCCGCCACTCGGGAACGTCCCCCATGGCCCCGGGCAAGACGCGATGTGCCCGGGAAACCGCTCGATGGCTCTCCACAACGAGGCGGGCCGCCGGAGGTCCGCACGTCGAGCGATCCAGACGAATCGTCAACGCGACCCGTCAACGCGGCCCGAATTGTCGGACCATGCCCGTTCGGCTAGACTGGGTCTGGCATGCCACGGAACAACGGGGATGGCTCCATGCGGCTGGGCACACGGTTTCGTGGTCCAGCCGACTCTGGCCGGGTGCCCGAACACCTGGGGCAGCGGCACCCAGGTGGAACGGCCACGCATCGTCGGCGTGCCCGGATAACCGCGACGGCGCTCACCGACGCCGTGGTTTCGTTCGCGCGCTGAACCCATCGGCGGAGCGTCGTGAGGATTCGATGAATTACCTGCCCGAATTGTTCGCTGCCAACGCTCGCTGGGCCGAGGAAATGACGGCCGCCGATCCGCATTTCTTTGCCGAACTGGCGAAGATCCAAACCCCCGCCTATCTATGGATCGGTTGTTCCGACAGCCGGGTGCCCGCCAACCAGATCACGGGACTGAAGCCGGGAGAGGTGTTCGTCCATCGCAACGTGGCCAACGTAGTGGTGCACACCGACCTCAACTGCCTCTCGGTGATGCAGTTCGCCATCGAGGTGCTCAAGGTCCAGCACGTCATCGTCTGCGGTCACTACGGGTGCGGTGGCGTCAAGGCGGCTTTGGAGGGGGCATCCTTCGGGCTGATCGATAACTGGTTGCGCCACATCCAGGACGTGCGGGACCGGCACCTGGGAGTGCTCGGCGCCCTGTCGGATCACGATGCACGCTGGCGTGCCTTGTGCGAGTTGAACGTCATCGAACAGGTGCGCAACGTGGCCCGCACGACCATCGTGGGCGACGCCTGGAGGAGGGGCCAACCTCTGATGCTGCACGGCTGGATCTACGGGCTGGCGGACGGTCGTTTGCTCGACCTTGAGACCTCCATCAAGGACGGCGCGCGACTAGGCGAGGCCGGCGCTGTGGCGGTCGCGGGCGTGCGTGCGCGCTACGCGCCGACTTGACCGCGGTGCGTATGCGGTGGGGGACTCGATCACCGCCGATCGAGCCCGATCCGGCGCTGCGCTCGAAACCGATTCGGGGCGCACGCGACCCCTCCTGTGCACCCGTGTGCCGCCGGCGCCCCCCATCGCGCCCTCTCGGACCGTCGCCACCACCCGGCCATGACGCCGCGGCGCGGCGCCGCCACTTGCGCCCGCAGGGTACGACGAGCCCTGCCCTTGCCTGGCCGGTTCGCGTTCAGCATGACACCGACCGTGGCTGCCGGACTGTTCCCGGCCAGCGCCGGCGTGTCGACCTTGAGCGCGTGCTCGGTCAAGACGTCCCGGTACGGCTTGTCGCCCCGCGGGGCGACAAGGCCCACCCCAGCCTGGCTTCCCGAAATCGGTCCGACTCCGCACGGCACCGTTTGGCGCCCTTCCCGCGGCCGGATCGCCCGCGCCCACTCCGGCAGCAGGCGGCGGACCGGCGCGCCGCGTGGCGTCAGGTCCTGGCAACGAGCCAGCGCTTGATCTGCCGGTACGCCGCGGCGCTGCGCAGCAGATCGAGGTGACCGGTGCCCCAGGCCACCCACTGCCGCTCCGGCGGAACACCCAGGTCCATCCTCGGGTTCCGATGCCGGCCGAGCGCGCTGGCGACCGGAACCAGCCCGTCGCCGAGGTGCTTGCGCCGGGTGTGCTGCGGCTCGGCGTCGAGGCTCGCGGCGACCGCGTAACACGGCACTCCGGCCGGCAGCGGCAGCGGATGACGCCGGTCGGCGGCGTGCTCGAAGCGGCCGTGATCGGCCCAATCGGCGTCCTGCACCGAGCCATGCCGCAGGTCGGTGATTCCGGCGCTGCGCAGTTGGGGAAGACGGGTGAACGCGACCGTATACGGACTCGCCGCGAGGATCTTGTCGAGGCCGTGGCCGCCACGTTCCAACGGCGCGCCGTGGTGCGGCGCGCCAAGAAACACCAGCGCGCGAACGAGTCCCGGCCACGTTTGCTCCTGCGCCTGGCCCACGGCGAAGGCGCTGCGAATCAACAGCCCGCCCATGCTATGGCCGACGAGCACGATCTCCCGCAGCGGCACCGGCCAGGACGCCACCAGCACGTCGAGCAAGCCGGCGAACTCCGCGCCATTCGTCGAGATGTGTTGCCCCGAGTTGTAGCGCAGATAGAGCGCGTTGGCGGCGAGGTCGCGGGCGAGCGACTTGCCGTGATCGTGCCCACCGCGCTTCCATTGCCGGTCGTTCAAGCACAGCCCGTGCACCAGCACGACGACGCGCTCGCGCGGCGCGCCCAGCGCCTTGGCGATCGCCTCCGGTTCGAGGTCGATGGCGACGCCGCCGGCGCACAGCCGCATCGGCAGCGCCAGGGGATTGCCGGTCGCGGCGAGCCGGTCGCCGAGCACCCCGTTGAGCGCGGCGACGACGGCGTCTCGACGGGGGGAATCATCGTGCTCGGCGAACAGCGGGACCAGGGGTGCCAAGGCGACGTCGATGGTTCCGCCGACCAGGCGCGTGATGCCCCGGATGCTGCGATAGACGAGGCCGGTGATCCCCGAGGTCGGCTCCAGCGTGGCGGGCCCCCAGATCCCGGGACGGCGGACGATATTGTGGTGCACGGTCTCGACCAGGCCGGTCACCAGCAACGTGAGTTCGATGACGAGGCGGCTCGCGCCATGCACGTCGGCGAGCCGGACGGCCCGCTTTGCCGGCAACGCGCGCTTGGGTCCTGCGGGCTTCCTGGTTGTCATCGCCTGCAGTCTACGCCAGTCGAAACGCGACCCGGCCGGCGGACCGGCTACTTCAAGCCGAACAGGTTCTCCTCGATGAGTTTCCAGGTGGCGAGGTAGTCCTTCGCGCCGATCATGGCGGCGAAGCCCTGCTCGTCCATGCGTCCGAGCAGATTCCACAGCTTGGTGGTGATCCGGTTGTTGGCGAAGAACGTCTCCTTGATGTCCCAGCGCGTCGGCGAGGCGTCCGAGGTCAGAAAACCGTCGTACCGGTACTTGCGCAGGTAGTAGAGGAACTCGGCGTACTCGATGAGGTGTTCGGTCCCACAGAAACCGCGCCAACAGCCGCTTAAGCTTACCAATTCCCGACCGACGCGTCCGAATCGTCGAAATCCGTCCTCGCGCTTCCGCGGTTTCGCTTTCGAACCCCTGAATCCGACAGGTTCCCGGGAAGGCCCGCGCCCCGAGCGGCACGCGGATGAACATCGACGAGCTCGACGCGAAGGACTTCAAGGTCACCCGCGTGTCGGGTCCCGGATGGAGGCTGGCGGCAACGCATCGAATTCCTCGACGGGATGCGAAAATGACCGCGATGCTCCCCCGCCCACCCGATTTCCACAGCCGCCAGGCGATCCTCGACCACGTGCGGCACACGCTGGGGTTCTACCACCCGCGGGCGATCGATCCTTCCGGCGGCTTCTACCACTTCTTCAAGGACGACGGCACCGTCTTCGATGCCCACACCCGCCACCTGGTGAGCAGCACGCGGTTCGTCTTCGTCTGGGCGATGGCTGCGCGCCATTTCCCGGGCACGCCGGCGTATCTCGCCAACGCGCGGCGCGCGGTCGAGTTCCTGCGCCGGGCGCACCGCGATCCCGCGACCGGCGGCTATGCCTGGCAATTGCGCTGGCAGGATGGCCGCGCCGAGGTACAGGACGCCACCAACCACGGCTACGGTCTTGCCTTCGTGCTGCTCGCCTACGCGCACGCGTTGTGCGCCGGCATCGGCGAAGCCGCAGCGTGGCTCGACGAGACGTTCGACCTCATGGAGCGGCGCTTCTGGCTGCCCAAGGACGGCCTCTATGCCGACGAGGCGACGCCGGACTGGCAGCTTGCACCCTACCGGGGCCAGAACACCAACATGCACGCCACCGAGGCCTGCCTCGCGGCGTACGAGGCCACCGGGCAGGAGCGGTTCCTGGATCGTGCCGTACTCGTCGCCACGAACATCACGCAGCGCCAGGCGGCGCTCACCGGCGGCCTGATGATCTGGGAGCACTACCATAGCGACTGGTCGGTCGACTGGGACTACAACCGGGACGACATGACCAACATCTTTCGGCCCTGGGGTTACCAGCCGGGCCACTTCACCGAGTGGGCCAAGCTCCTGATCCTGCTCGAGCGGCAGCGCCCGCTGCCGTGGCTGCTGCCCAAGGCCGAAGCCCTGTTCGAATGCGCGGTCCGACGCGCGTGGGACGACGAGTACGGCGGCCTCTACTACGGCTTCGCCCCCGATGCTCGCATCTGCGACGACCGCAAATACCACTGGGTGCAGTGCGAGAGCCTCGCTGCCGCCGCCGTGCTCGCACGGCGCACCGGGCAGGCGAAGTACTGGGACTGGTACGACCGGCTGTGGGCGTACTGCTGGCGGTACTGGATCGACCACGAGCACGGCGCGTGGTTTCGCCTGCTTTCGCGTGACAACGTCAACACCACCGACGAGAAGAGCCCGGCCGGCAAGGTGGACTACCACACCACCGGTGCGTGCTACGAGATCCTGAAGGCGCTCGATGGCTGAAGCGATGGCCGCACCCCTGCCCCGCTTCGTCGCCGTCGGCGAGGCGCTCACCGACCTGATCCGCATCGACGACGATCGCTGGGTCAGCAAGGTCGGCGGCTCGACCTGGAACGTCGCGCGCGCCGTCGCCGCGCAGGGTGTGGCGAGCGCGTTCGCCGGCGCGATCAGTCGCTGCTGGTTCGGCGACGCGCTCTGGCGGGCGAGCGAGGCGGCCGCCCTCGACCTTCGTTTCCTGCAGCGCGTGGAGCGCTCGCCGCTGCTGGCGATCGTCGCCGAGAGCCGCCCGCCCCGCTACACCTTCGTCGGCGACGACAGCGCCGATCTCCATTTCGATCCGGCGGCGCTGCCGCCCGGCTGGGAGGCCCGTACCGCCTGGGCCCACTTCGGCGGCATCAGCCTTGCGCGTTCGCCGCTCGCCGAGCGGCTCGTGGCGCTCGCCACGCATCTGCACGCGGTGGGCGTTGCGATCAGCTACGACCCCAACGTCCGCAACCTGATGGACGAGCGCTATCTCGCGACCTTCGAGCGCATGTGCCGGCTCGCCAGCATCATCAAGCTCTCCGACGAGGACGTCGCGGGCCTCATGCGCACCGACGAGCCGAGGCGCGCCCTGCAGCGTGCGCGGGAATGGAATCCCCGCGGCGTGGTGGCTCTACACGGAGGGCGCGGACGGCGCGCAGCTCTTCAGCCCCGCGGGCCACTGGCGGGCGCGTCCCCCGGCGATCGAGGTGGTCGACACGGTGGGCGCGGGCGATGCCAGCGTCGCCGCGCTCGTCGCGAGCCGGATGCTCGCACCCGAGGACGCCCCGGCCGCGCATCTCGGGTACGCGGTCGCCGCGGGAACCGCGGCTTGCCAGTCCGTCGGCGCGACGCCGCCGACGCGGCAGGCAACGCTGGCGCTTCTGCAACGGATCGAAGTGACGCAAGCCACCGCTTAGCGGCACCCGGATCCGGCGTCCCGGCTCGGCGGCGGTTCACCATGGCAAGGCTTCGCCGCTCTGGTGCAGGAAGCGTCCGGTGGTCTCGAGCCGGAGCTCGTCGATGCGCTGCAGCAGCCCACGAACGGACTCGTCCGGTTCGATCATGCCGTGGCCGCCCGTCATCTCGGTGCGCACCGAGCCGGGGTGCAGGATCGCGACGGCGATTCCTTGCGGCCTGAGGTCGTGGGCGAGACAGACGCCGGCAGCGTTCAGAGCCGCCTTGCTCATGCGGTAGCCGTAGTAGTTGCCCGAGCTGTTGTCGCCGATCGAGCCCATGCGACTGGTGATCAGCGCGACCTTCGCACCTGCGCGCAGGCGCGGCACGAGCGCCTTGGTGAGGAACAGTGGCGCGATGGCGTTGACCTCGAGCTGCGCCCGCACGCTGTTCGGGTCGAGGCTTTCGAGCGTGTCGGCTACGAGCAACCCGGCATTCTGGACGAGGAGATCGATGTCGACTTCCGCGAGCCGCTCGGCAAGTCTCGCCCAACTCGTTGGCTCCGTTACATCGAGCCCGGATTCGACGCGCACTCCGAGCGCATCGAGCGCAGGAGAGCTCCTGCGGCATACCGCGACCACGCTCGCGCCCCGTGCCTTGAGCTGGCGCACGAGTTCGAGGCCGATGCCACGATTCGCACCTGTGACGACCGAAACACCCATACCGTTCCCCTTGTTCGATCAGATTGCGGACCGGCGCGGGCGCGTCCCACGCCGGCGGCCCCTTGCCCCTTCTCGCGCCGATTGCGAACGGACACGCTCCGGCGACACGCGATGGCGTCTGCCGCCGTGTCATCCCGCACGCATCGGCGATGCCGCGCGCGCACGCAGGAACCGCACACGGCAGGCTTACGCTTCGGGCGCGGGCACCGCGGCGCGCTCGGCAGACGCGGCCACTCTAGCGCACCCGCCGCCGACCGTCAGCCAGGTCCGTGCCGCTTGGGCCGGGCCATCGGTCGGCTCGTGCCCGGCCTCGCCGGGACCTTCGGTTCAGACTTCTACCCGACACCGAGTCTTGCCGACAAGCGCCGCGGATGGAACGCTCGAGTGGCTACAATGCGCCATTGAACAAGCGGCGGGAGCCCATTGGATGGACAGTGATTTCGCCGTTGATCCGCAGGGCCTGCTGCAAGCGCTCGAGCTGATGAGCCGCGATTTCGGGGCGATCGAACCGACGGAGCTTCCGGCCTGCCTACCCGAAGAGGGGTTGGGCGCGCGGATCGCGCTCGACGTGCTGGCCCCGAACCTATTCGGACATGCGGCACGCCTCGGCGATGCAACGTCGTTCGCACACATGGACCCTCCGACACCCTGGATCACCTGGGCGACGGCACTTTGGAACGCCTCGCTGAACCAGAACCTGTTGCATCCTGCAACGGCACCCGTTGCGCGTCACATCGAGCAACGCGTGGTCGGCTGGCTTGCGCCATTCTTCGGAATGACCGGGGGGCACATGACTGCGGGGTCCACACTGGCAAACTTGACGGCGCTCTGGTCGGCGCGGGAATGTGCCGGCGTCAATCAGGTTCTTGCCTCCGGGAGCGCGCATCTTTCTGTTGGAAAGGCGGCTCACATCCTTGGCCTAGCGCTTCCGTACTCTACCCTGCGATTCCAGTGGTGCGCTCTGCGCCGAGTCGCTTCCTGACGATTTGGCTCGGACCGCCCTGGTTCTCACGGCGGGTGCCACGAGCACGGGAGCCGTAGACCCGTTGGGTCTGGCCGGTCGTGCCGCTTGGACCCACGTCGATGCTGCGTGGGCGGGACCCCTGCGACTGAGCAAACATGCTCAACGACTGGCCGGGATCGAGTCGGCCGATTCAGTCGCGCTATCGGCACACAAGTGGCTTTTCCAGCCGAAGGAATCCGCTCTGGTGTTCTTCCGACAGGTGGAGAAAGCGCATGCGGCCATTAGTTTTGGCGCAGCGTACCTTGCCGTCCCCAACGTCGGAGTGCTGGGTTCACACGGTGCAACTGCGGTCCCGCTGCTGGCGACGCTCCTCGCTTGGGGTCGGCGGGGAATCAGTGCACGTATTGAGCACTGCATGGACCTTGCCGAACATCTGGCAGCATTCATTAAGGGCGACCCGCGGCTTATGCTCTATGCCGAACCACAGACCGGAATCGTGGTCTGGCGACCGGGCGACACGAAGACGTTCGACAAGGTATGGCAGCAACTGCCGGCGGGAGCTGCGTCGACGACTACGATTGCCGGACAGCAGTGGTTTCGCAACGTAGCGGCCAATCCGAACGCCAACATCGACCTGTTGATTGCGGAGGTTCAGAAAGCGTGGTGACGGTTATTCGCCGAATGCGCTCTTGACTTGGATGACCCCGGCAGGTCGAGAGGTATTGCGCTGCCCCCGACAACGCGCCGGAGGTGGATTCAGATTCACTTTCCTTGCTAAGCTCCGCCCGAACCCCGCCCGCTCTCGCGAGCATGGGCTTGACGCTCGTACCACCCTTCGTCTCTCCCTTGAAAGGACCACCGTGACCCAAGCCCAAGCCTTCGCCGCCTTCGACAAGTCGTCCCCCTTGAAGCCGTTTGCCTTCGAACGTCGTGAGCCGGGCGCGCGCGACGTCCAGTTCGAAGTCCTCTTCTGCGGTGTGTGTCACTCGGACCTGCACGCCGCGAGGGCCGAATGGGACTTCTTTCCGACCGCCTACCCCTGCGTGCCCGGACACGAAATCGTGGGCCGCGTGACCAAAGTGGGCGCCGCGGTGAAGTCCTTCCAAGCCGGGGACACCGTGGCCGTCGGCTGCCTCGTCGATTCCTGCCGCACCTGCCCAAGCTGCCGCGAGGGACTCGAACAGTACTGCGAGACCCCGGGAGGGATGGTCCTGACGTACGGCAGCCCGGACAAGCACATGCCCGGCCAGAGCACCTACGGCGGCTATTCGACCCGGATGGTGGTCGACGAGGACTTCTGTCTCAAGGTCTCCCACCAGGGGGACCTCGCCGGGGTGGCGCCGCTCCTGTGCGCCGGCATCACCACCTACTCGCCGCTTCGCCGTTGGGGCGCTTCCAAGGGCAAGAAGGTCGGCATTGTCGGTCTCGGCGGTCTCGGCCACATGGCGGTCAAGTTCTCCCATGCCTTCGGAGCGCATACCGTGCTCTTCACCACCTCGGCCGGCAAGACCGCCGATGCGAAGCGCCTGGGCGCGGATGAAGTCGTGATTTCGAAGGACGCGGACGCCGTGGCGAAGCACGCGGGCACGTTCGACCTCATCCTCGACACGGTGTCGGCCGCCCACAACCTGGACCAGTTCACCCTGTTGCTGAAGCGTGACGGCGCCCTGGTTCTGGTGGGCGCGCCGGCGACCGCGCATCCCTCTCCCAATATCGCCCTCCTGCTGTTTGGGCGACGCAGCATCGCCGGTTCGCTCATCGGCGGGATCAAGGAGACCCAGGAGATGCTGGACTTCTGCGCCGCGCACAACATCGTTGCCGACATCGAGAAGATCCCGATGCAGAAGATCAACGAGGCCTACGAGCGGATGCTCAAGAGCGACGTCAAGTACCGTTTCGTGATCGACTTGGCCTCGCTCCGGGGCTGACCGCCCTTTCCGTTTCTTGCTGCCTTTGGCACATGGCCGAGGAAGGTGGTTTGGGCCTGCCGTGTAGCTGCGCAATCAGCCGCAGGGAGGACGGTCAGCGCCGCGATCGCGGTGCCGCCCAGGCATTTGCAGCACGGCGCCCGGATCGAGCTGTCCGACGTTCGCGAAAAACCCGGCCCCGAGGCCCCCTGCGTCCCGCAGCAACGCCTGCCTGGGGGCACCGACGGCGGAGCGCGCCCGCTCGCTGCCCGGCGGCTTGCATCATGAGTCCTCTTGCGCGCCGGCATTGGCAGCATCGGATTGCTGCCGAGCAACCGGTCGGCGGACGGATTCCATTGGCCAGCCAAGGTGGTAAAGTTGCCGACGCGGCACATTGCCGTCGGCTTGCGCCCCCTGGCGCCCCCGCCGGCCGGGCGGACAGCGCCCTGGCGGCGCGGGCAAGCCGGCGCGACTGGCTGCAGATGAGTGCCCACGGCGGCACGACAGGGACGTTTCGTCTGCAAGGCCCGGACCGTCATTGCCGCAGCGGCTGTTCTCATGGCGCCGCGGGGCGCTGCGCCCGAAACGCGAGGAGAAGGCATGTCGCAGGTGATGCAGCAGACCACGTACGAGATCGTGGCGCGCGCGGATTACTCGGACGTCACCTACATGCTCGAGATCCGCCATCCGCAGATGGCAAAGGCCGCGAAGCCCGGCCAGTTCGTGATCGTGATGGAGCACGAGCACGGCGAGCGCATCCCCCTGACCCTTGCGGACTTCGATCCCGGCAGGGGCACGATCACGCTCGTCATCCAGGCGGTCGGCAAGACGACGCGCGAGATGCAGCAGAACTGCAAGGCGGGTACGCGTTTGTTCGCGGTCGTCGGGCCGATGGGCATCCCGAGCCGCATCGGCGGGGCGAAGAAGGTCGTCTGCGTGGGCGGCGGCCTGGGTGTGGCGCCGGTCTATCCGCAGGCGCGCGCCTACAAACAGAGCGGCGCCTACGTGATCGGCGTCATCGGCTTCCGCAACAAGGGTCTCGTGTTCTGGCAGGACAAGTTCGGCAAGGTCTGCGACGAACTGATCGTATGCACCGACGATGGGTCGGCCGGCATCAAGGGGCTCGTGACCGAGGGCGTCAGGCAGGCGATCGCCAGGCATGCGGACATCGATGAAGTCGTCGCGATCGGCCCGCCGACCATGATGAAGGCCGCGAGCGAAGCCACGAGGCCGCACCGCATCACGACGATGGTGAGCCTGAACCCGGTGATGGTGGATGGCACCGGGATGTGTGGCGGTTGCCGCGTGAAGATCGGCGACGAGGTCAAGTTCGCCTGCGTCGACGGTCCGGACTTCGACGGCCACAAGGTCGACTTCGACGACCTGATGGCGCGGCTTGCGCGCTACCGGCCCACCGAGCAGGCGGCGCTCAAGAAGTGGCAGGAGAACTGCCGCCTGCATGGCGGTACGGGCGAGCACTGAGGGCGCATCGACAGGGCGCGTTCGCGCGCCGCGAGCCGAGCAGGGAGCAGACGAAAGCCGATGGCCGCGAAGAAGAAGACGATCCGTTCGATTCCGCAGGAGCGCACGGCGATGCCGGAGCAGGATGCGCCGGCGCGCGCGCGCAACTTCCAGGAAGTGGCGATGGGCTACACGCTCGAGATGGCGCTGCGCGAGGCGGACCGCTGTCTGCAGTGCGCCGACGCGCCATGCGTGCGCGGCTGCCCCGTGGGCATCGACATCCCGGGCTTCATCCAGAAGATCGTCGAGAAGCATTACCACGGCGCCTACGACATCATCACCGACACCAACCTGCTGCCGGCGGTCTGCGGGCGCGTCTGCCCGCAGGAGAACCAGTGCGAGGGCGTATGCACGGTCGGCGACACGCTGGAGCCGGTCGCGGTCGGGCGTCTCGAGCGCTTCATCGGCGACATGGCGATCCACGAAGGCTGGACGAACATTCCGTACCTCGAGCCGTGCGGCTTGAAGATCGGCATCGTCGGGTCGGGGCCGGCTGGCATGGCATGCGCTGCCGACATGGCCAAGGCCGGTTGCGAGGTGATCGTCTACGAGGCGTTCCACGAGCCGGGCGGCGTGCTCAAATACGGCATCCCCGATTTCCGCCTGCCGAACGCAGTGATCGACGTCGAGATCGACAAGCTCAGGCGGCTCGGTATCCGCTTCGAGTGCAACACGCTCGTCGGCCGCCTCTTCACCATCGAGCAGATGCTGACCGAGATGGGCTTTCACGCGGTGTTCATCGGCACCGGTGCGGGCTACCCGAGCTTCATGGGCATCGCGGGCGAGTCGCTGAATGGCGTGCTTTCCGCGAACGAACTGCTCACGCGGTGCAACCTGATGCGCGCGCGCGACTTCCCCCGCTACGACACGCCGCTGCAGCCCGGCGATCGTGTCGCCGTCATCGGCGCCGGCAACACGGCGATGGACGCGATGCGCGTGTCCAAGCGCCTCGGCGCGCAGCACGTCCATTGCGTCTACCGCCGCAGCCACGCCGAGGCCCCGGCGCGCGCCGAGGAAGTGCACCACGCCATCGAGGAGGGCATCGAGTTCCACTGGCTCACCGCGCCGGTCGAGCTGCTCGGCGACGCGGACAACAACGTGCGCGCGATGCGCTGCCGGAAGATGCAGCTGGGCGAGCCGGACGGCTCCGGCCGGCGCACGCCGATCCCCGTGCCCGGCAGCGAATTCGAGCTCGAGACCGACATGGTCGTGTACGCGATCGGCACCCATGCGAATCCGATCATCGGACAGACGTCGAAGCTCAAGCTCGACCCGCGCGGCTATATCGAGACCGACGGGAACCTCGCGACCTCGATCGCAGGTGTCTACGCTGGCGGAGACATCGTCACCGGTGCGGCGACCGTGATCGAGGCCATGGGTGCGGGACGCCGCGCGGCTCGCGCCATCAAGGCGTACCTCGGGCTGCGCGATACCGACGCGATCTACGGCGAGCTCGACCCGTCCGCCACCCGGCATTTCGGCCTCGACCCCGCCGAACACGGCTACGCGCGGGTGCGCCTTGCCTAGCCTCTGCCTTCACCGGAGCCGGACCACGCCATGAGCCAGACGCAGCTGCGCGAGCCTGACGCCAGAGCCCGCGACGGGGACCGCGCGCCCGAACGCGCAAGACAGGCCAAGGTGCTCGCCGAGCACATCGTGGAGGTCATCAGCGATTCGGGCGAGGGTGCGCAGCGCTGCGGGCAGTCGCTCGGCGCGATCGCGGCGAAGATGGGCAACGGCATCTGGACGACCGAGATCATCCCGGCCGAGATCCAGCCGCCGGCGCGCAGCGTCGCGGGCGCTTCCGGCATCCGCATCCGGATGGGCTCGAAGCAGGTCACCAACGGTGGCGACGAGACCGATCTCGTGGTCGCGTTCAACGAGCAGGTGCTGCTCGGCCGCGTGCGGGCGGGCGAGCTGAAGGCGGGCGCGACGATCCTGCTCGAGGACATCTGGCGCGAGCACCGCGACCCGAACGTCGTGGCCTCGTACGCGGAAGCGGTCGAGAAGCTGAAGGAGTCCGGCTTCAACGTCATCGAGGCGCCGCTCGAGCGCGAATGCCGCAAGCTCGCGGCCGATCCGCGCAAGGGCAAGAACATGTTCGTGCTGGGGATGCTGTGCAGCATCTACAGCCTCGACCTCGAACTCGGCAGCGAACAGATCGCGATCACGTTCGGGAAGAAGGACGCCAAGGTGATCGAGGCCAACCGCGGGCTGCTGCAGGCGGGATTCCGCTGGGCCGAGGAGCACCTGCCGTTCAAGTTCCGCATTCCCGCCCTCGGCGTGACCGAGCCGCAGATCGTCGTCAACGGCAACACCGCGCTGGCGCTCGGCGTGCTCGCGTCCGGCATGGACATCTGCGCGATGTACCCGATCACGCCGGCGACTTCGGCGTCGCATTACCTGTCCGAGTGCTTCGAGCGTGTCGGCGGCCTCGTGCACCAGGCCGAGGACGAGATCGCGGCATGCGCGTTCGCGATCGGCGCATCCTATGCGGGCAAGTGCGCGGTGACGATCACCTCCGGCCCCGGCTATTCGCTGAAGCAGGAGGCGCTGGGACTTGCGGTGATGGCGGAGATCCCGCTCGTCGTCGTCAATGTCCAACGCGGCGGGCCGTCGACCGGCCAGCCGACCAAGGTAGAGCAGGGCGACCTGCTGACGACGATCTACGGCAGCCACGGCGACGCGCCGAAGGTCGTGATGGCCGTCTGTGACGTCGAAGACTGCTTCTACTCGATGATCACGGCGCGCAAGATCGCCGAGACCTTCAACATGGTCGTGGTCGTGCTGTCGGACGCGAGCCTCGCGACGGCGCAGCAGCCGTTCCCGCGGCCGCGATTCGACGTCGACTGGCTCGCCCCGCCGATCGATCAGACGCCGGTGCCGGCAGGCATGCAGCCGTACGACTGGGATCCGCTGACCGGGATCGCAAGGCGCTTCGTGCCCGGCCAGCCGGGCGGGATGCACACGCTGACGGGCCTCGCCCACGACCGCAGCAGCAAGGTCGCCTACGACCCCGAGATCAACGAGGAAGGCCTGCGCCACCGGAGCCTCAAGCTCGCCGCGCTGCAGAAGGCGCTGCGGCCGCCGACGGTGTTCGGCGACCCCGAAGGCGATCTGCTGGTCGTCGGCTGGGGCAGCACCAAGGGCGTGATCGAGGAGGCGGTCGAACGCCTGCGGGCAGAAGGGCTCAGGGTATCCTCGCTGCACCTGCGCTTCATCCAGCCCTTGCCGTCAGGGATCAAGGAGATCCTGCAGCGGTTCAAGCGCGTGACGACCGTCGAGGGCAACTGGGCCGATCGCCTGGAGGACGAGCTGATCGACGCCGACAACCGGCGTTATTCGGCGCTCGCGATGATGCTGCGCTCGCGCTATCTCGTCGATGTCGATTGCTGGAGCCAATCGCGCGGCCAGCCGATCAAGCCCTCCAACGTCTGCCGCGCCCTGCGCGCGAAGCTTGCCGGAGAACCGACATGAACATGCCCGTCACGCAATGCATCATCAGGCTGCACGAGGCGCACCACAACCTCGAGGACTATCAGGGCGGCGTCCCGCGCTGGTGCTCCGGCTGCGGGGACAACGCGATCCTGGCGGCCGTGCAGCGGTTGTGCCGCGACGAGGACCTCGCGCCCGAGCGCACCGTGTTCGTCTCCGGCATCGGCTGCTCGTCGCGCTTCCCGCACTACATGAAGACCTACGGATTCCACGGCATCCACGGCCGCGCGTTCCCCATCGCCGAAGGCGTCAAGATGGCGCGGCCGGACCTCGCGGTGTTCGTCAACACCGGCGACGGCGACTGCTGCAGCATCGGTGCCGCGCACTGGATCCACGCGATCCGCTACAACATGAACCTGACGGTGATCCTGCACGACAACCACGTCTACGGCCTCACCAAGAAGCAGGCCTCGCCCACGTCGCCGATCGGCATGAAGACCAACACGACGCCGCGCGGCAGCTACCTCGACGCGCTGAACCCGCTGGCCGTCACGCTCGGCGTCACCAACGTCTCGTTCGTCGCGCAGGCCGTGGACTGGATCCCCGAGCTGCTCTACGACATCATCCGCAAGGCGTATCTGCACCGCGGCTTCTCGTTCGTGCGCATCATCCAGCGCTGCCCCGAGTTCCTGCCCAAGATGTTCGAACCGTGGCTGCATGACCCGGGCAAGACGCTGTTGCTCTCGCATGCGAACGGCCTGCTGATCTCGCCGGAGCTCGCCCGCGCCTACAAGAACCAGATCGAGCACGACCCGGCGGACATCGACCGCGCCCGCGAGATCGCCTCGGCCGAGGACCCGATTCCGGTCGGCATCCTCTATCACAACCCCGAAGTGCCCTGCTACGAGGACATCCGCAACGCGGGGCAGATCCGCACTGCGGACCAGATCCGGGCGGGATTCGAGGCCGAGCTCGACAAGTTCACCGTCTGGCCGCGCGAGCGGGAGGAGCGGCCTCAGGCGGCGTGACGCCGGGCGCGACCGGCGCGTCGAGCACAGGAAGAAGAGCCGCAACGCAGCGCGCCGTCATCGACATGGCCGCCCAGTTTCACGAGCAGCGACTGTTCTTCTCGACGAGCCGAATCGAGGGCGAGGGCGTCGACCCGATCGACGCGCTTGCGCTGCGGCCGGCGCTGCTCGCGCGCTATCGCGATCTCGCTCAACTCCGCCATGACTATCCTCTGGTGCTGGTCGCGAGCGGCCCGCAGGCGGGCATCGTCCGCTCGCTGTCGCGCAGCATCGACGAGATGTTGCGCGAGGTTGCGCCTCGCGGCAGCGAAGGCGAGCGGCTGCGCAGGCACGTGCTGCGGCTCGAACGCGAGATCCGCAAGCTGGTCGCGGCAGGGCGGGCCGGCACGCTGCTCGACGTGTGGGCGGAAGCGGCGTCAAGGGTCGGCTCTCCCGGCGATCCGAGTGCCTGGGACGTGCTCCGCGCGGTCGGCGAGAAGCTGAATCTCGATGGCGAGGTCGTCGACTGCAACGCTGCCGGCGTGCCACGCGTGCTCACGCACTTCTGGCAGGCCGAGCACTCGCGCAAGGGGCGCGCGTTTCGCGCGACCTCCGAGCGGCTGATCGCCAGGCTCTCCGACATCCTGCGCGCAGCGTACCTCCATTCGGCAGCCGGGCAGCGGCCGGATGCGCTGCGAGCGTCCGTCGGCGGCGCCGACCGCGAGCATCTCGATTTCGACGTGATGTCGAAGCTCGTCTCGCGCCGTGCGCCAAAGGACGAGCTGTCGCCCTCGCGCCGCAAGCGCATCGAATGGGCGCTCGCCACGCTCGCCGGACAGCCGTTCCATCCGGACCCACGCAGGGTCGGCCGTCCGGATGCGCCGGCCACGTACGCGTTCGCCTTCGACAACTGCGCCGCTGCGGCCGAAGCGTTCCGCGCCCGGCTGCCGGAGCTCGCCCTGGTGGTGAAGGCGCTCGCAGTTGCCGAACTGGAGGCGGACGGGCGCTATGTCGAGGCCAAGGACGATCCGTTCTTCGAGCATTTCGACGAGAGCGCGCTTTCCGCAGACGATCTGGCGCTGTTCCCGGACTACCTGGTCTGCATTCCCCCCGAACGCAACGATGCACCCGAGAACGCGATGCTGATGGACATGCTGTCCTCGGGACTGCCGGCCAAGGTGCTGGTCGTAACGAGCGACCTCCACGAGGAGGCGGCCATCGGGGCCGGCCACTTCGCGTTCGGCGTGCGCAGCGCTCGCCTCGCCAATACCGCGACAGGACTGGGCGGCGTGTACGTCGTGCAGACGACGAGCGCGAACCTTCCGGCGCTGCGTGAGCGGGTCAGGAAAGGTTTTGCGCACCGCGGCGCGGCGTTGTTCAGCATCTACACCGGCGCGGCGGCACCGGCCGGCGAATTGCCTTCGTACCTGATGGCGGCCGCGGCGCTGGAGGCGCGCGCGTTTCCCGCGTTCGCCTACGACCCGCACGCTGGCGACAACCAGGCGGCGCGGTTCGTCCTCGCCGACAACCCGCAGGCGGACGCGGACTGGCCGACGATGACGCTCGAGTACGCCGACGAGAACCAGCAGCGCGTGGCGGAGCCGGTGGCCTTCTCTTACCCCGACTTCGTGCTCTGCGACCGCCGCCATGCCAGGCACTTTGCCCGCGTGCCGCGCGAACGCTGGAACCCGAGCATGATTCCTGCCGCGGACTGGATGGCGCGCGACCCGAAGACGCTTGGCGATCTGGTGCCTTACGTTCTCGCCGTCGACGCCGACGATGTGCTGCAGCGCGTGATCGTCGACCAGCGGGTGATGCAGGCCGCGATTCGTTGCCGCACGTTGTGGCACCGGTTGCAGGAACAGGGGGGGATCCACAACTCGCACGCCGAGCGCCTGCTGGCGCGCGAGCGCGCGGCCTGGGAGGCGCAGCGCCAGCGCGAGACCGCGGAGCACGCAGCGGCGAGCGCGGTGCAGGGGACTGTCGCGGTCAAGGCTTCGGCAGTTGCAGCGCCGGCGCCCGGCGAAGCCGCCGCGGTCGAAGCGCCGGCGCGTTCGCCCGACGAGGCCTGGATCGAGACGTCGCGCTGCCCGAGCTGCAACGAGTGCCAGCTCATCAACGACAAGGTGTTCGTCTACAACGAGAACAAGCAGGCGTACATCACGGATGTGAGGCTCGGCACGTATCGGCAGCTGGTGGAAGCTGCCGAGAGCTGCCAGGTCTCGATCATCCACCCCGGAAAGCCGTGGAATCCCAAGGAGCCCGGCCTGCCGGAACTGCTCGAGCGGGCGAAACTGTTTCTCTGATCGCGCGACGCAGGCCATGCTCGGGCGGGGCATGGCCGCGGTATTCCACGCCGCGGGCCCGTGCTCTTCCGCGAGGATCCGCGCGGAGACGCCCTTTTTGTCGGTCTGGCGGTAGTCGCGGGACATGGCGACTCTTCGATGGCGAGGATCTCCTCGGGCTGCTCGCACGATGCCCGTCGCACCTGCGATCGCACCGCCCACCCGATCGAGCATTCGCCGCTCGACACCCCCGGGCTGCGGAGGAAGCCGAGCGCACGCTTGAGCGCTATGATGCTAGACCTGACCCCACATCCCCACTTGCTTACGGTAACATCCCTGCCAATCGTCGCTCCTCGCCTGCGGTTGCGCAGCGCTATGATCCGGTTCAGCCGGTGCTGTTTCGAGCCTGGGGTGACCGAGGCCGGCTTTCTCGACTATTCGCGGTAGGTTGCATAACCCTCGCGACGGATCGGGTTTGTAAACGGTGCCCCGCAGGTTTTTCTTGACCCAGGGGTAGGGTGTGCCCATCGTCGATCTTGCCGCGCAAGCGCCGGATGTACACATCGCTCACGCCGGCGGGCCGGCCCGCGGTGCCGGACGCGATCGAGTTCGTCCACGACCGCGTGCTGCCGCGCGTGCGGCCGGATTCGCTCGAGGCGCCGGTGGCCTTGCGCCCGGTGTGCAGCGCGCGCAAGACCGGCCGGGCCGACCAACTGGTCGCGATCGTCGCGCGCTGCACCTCGCAGGTGGTGACGGTGGACGCGGTGCAGTGCTGCGGCTTCGCCGGCGACCGCGGCTTCACGCAACCCGAGCTCAACGCCTACGCGCTGCGTCACCTGAAGGCGGCACTGCCGGCCGGCTGCACGAGCGGCGGCTCGTCCGGCCCGCCCTGCGAGATCGGGCTGTCGGAGTTCGCGGGCGTGCCGTACCGTTCGTTCGTCCCGCTCGTCGACTGTTGCGCGATGCCGCTCGAAGCGGCCGTGGAGGTGAGTGCATGAAGGTTGGCCTGTTCGTCCCCTGCTACGTCGATGCCTTCTTCCCCGAGGTGGCGATCGCCACGCTCGATTTGCTGGAGAAGCTCGGCTGCGAAGTGCACTACCCGCTCGAGCAGACCTGCTGCGGCCAGCCGATGGCCAACAGCGGCTGCGAGGCCGATGCCGGCGGCGCCGAGGCGCTGTTCGTACGCAACTTCGCCGGCTTCGAGCACATCGTCGGGCCGTCGGGCAGCTGCGTGCACCACGTGCGCGAGCACCTGACCGCGATCGAGCAGACGGCCGAAGTGCGGCAGGTCCGCGCGCGCACCTTCGAGCTGGTGGAGTTCGTGCACGACGTGCTCGGCGTGCGCGCCTTTCCGTGGGCCGAGTTCCCGCATCGCGTCGGCCTGCACAACGGCTGCACGTCGCTGCGCAAACTCGGGCACGCGTCGATGTCGGAGGCGGTGCACGCGGCGCCGTTCAGCAAGCCGGCCACGCTGCTCTCGGCAGTGAAGGGGCTGAGCTTCGCGACGCCCGAGCGCCCGGACGAATGCTGCGGCTTTGGCGGCACGTTCTCGGTGTTCGAGGAGCCGGTATCGGCGCGCATGGGGCAGGACAAGGTGAGTGACCACCACCGCGCCGGCGCCGAGGTCATCGTCTCGGCCGACATGAGCTGCCTGATGCACCAGAAGGGCTGCGCCGAGCGCATGGGGCTGCCGGTGCGCTTCATGCACATCGCGCAGGTTCTCAACGGGGCGCGGCTGGAGGACGTGTCATGAGCCAGCGCATCGACCATGCCGAGGCCTCGAGCGAGTTCATCGCTGCGACGGACCACCTTGAGTTCCACGACCGGCGGCTGTGGGACCTGCGCAAGAAGCGGGACCGCGCTGCCGCGGCCGTGCCCGAGTGGGAGCAGCTGCGGGATCTGGCCTCGCAGATCAAGGAGCACACGCTCGCCAACCTCGCCGGCTACCTCGAGCAGTTCGAGAGCGCCTGCCGCGCCAATGGCGTCACGGTGCACTGGGCGCGCGATGCGGCCGAGCACAACCAGGTGGTGTACGACATCCTCGCCGCCCATGGTCCGACGGGCGCGAAGTCGCTCGTCAAGGCCAAGTCGATGCTCACCGACGAGTGCGAGATGAGGCCCTTCCTCGAGCAGCGCGGCATCGCGGTGATCGAGACCGACCTCGGCGAGCGCATCCAGCAGCTCGACGACGAGCCGCCGAGCCACATCGTCGTGCCGGCGGTGCACAAGCTGCGCGCCGACGTGGCGGCGGTGTTCGCGCGCACGCTCGGCACCGACCCCGACAACCACGACGTGCACTACCTGGCCGAGAGCCAGCGCCGCACGACGCGGCCGAGCTTCGTGACCGCCGATGCCGGCATGACCGGCGCCAACTTCGCGGTGGCCGAGACCGGCACCATCGTCACCTGCACCAACGAGGGCAACGCCGACCTCAGCGTGCATCTGCCCAAGCTCTACATCGCTTGCGTCGGCATCGAGAAGATCATCCCGCGCACCGAGCACCTGGGCGTGTTCGTGCGGCTCTTGTCGCGCAGCGCGCTCGGCAGCCCGATCACGCAGATGACGAGCCACTTCCGCGTGCCGCGCCCCGGCACCGAGATGCACGTGGTGCTGGTGGACAACGGGCGCGCCGAGCGGCTGGGGCTGGACGCGTTCCGCGCGTCGCTCAAGTGCATCCGCTGCGGCGCCTGCATGAACACCTGCCCGGTATACCGGCGCAGCGGCGGCCTGAGCTATGGCGCCGTGTACGCGGGTCCGATCGGCGCCGTCATCGACCCGGTGTTCGATCTGCGCAAGTACAGCGCCTTGCCCTATGCGAGCACGCTCAACGGCAGCTGCAGCGCGGTGTGCCCGGTGAAGATCGACCTGCACGCACAGCTCTACGCCTGGCGCCAGGTGGTGGCCGAGCGCAATGCGATGCCGTTCGCGAAGAGACAGGCGATGAAGGTGGCGGGCCGGCTGCTCGCGAGCCCGGTGCTCTACCGCGCCGCGGTCGAGGCAGCCGGGGCCGGCGTCGAGCACCTGCCGCGCATCATGCTCTACAACCGTCTCAACGCCTGGGGCCGGCAGCGCGAGGTGCCGGCGGCGCCGGTGCGGACCTTCCGTCAGTGGTGGCTGAAGCATCGTGGTGCGACGGCCGCGGGCGCGGGAGAGAAGTCATGAGCGCCCGCGAAGAGATTCTCGACCGCGTGCGCCGCGGTGCAGCGGCGATCGGCGCCAGCCTCACGCTGCCGACGCTGCCGCGCTTCGACGCCCCGGCGCCGGCCTGGGACAGCTTCTGCGCCGCGCTCGAGCGCATGGGCGGCAAGGTGGCGCCGCGCCCCGAGGGAATGTCGCTGGCCGATCACCTGCGCGCGCTGCACCCGGCGGCGGCCGTGATCGTGTCGGCCACACCCGAGGTCGCGGGCACGCGTGCGCTGGCCGAAGTGCGCGCGCCGGCCGAACTCGAAGACGTCGACGTCGGCATCGTGCGTGCGCGCTTCGGTGTCTGCGAGACCGGCTCGGTGCTGCTGACCGAAGCCGAGCTCGGCATGGAGGCGCTCGGCTTCCTGGCCCAGCACCTCGTCGTGCTGCTCGATCCGGGCGCGTTGCTGGCCAGCGTGCACGACGCCTACGCCGACCCCGCCTTCGCGAGCGCGCGCTACCAGATCCTGATGACCGGCCCGTCGGCCACCGCCGACATCGAAGGCGTGCTGATCCACGGTGCGCAGGGCATCCGCAGCCTGACGGTGGTGCCGGTGACGGTGGCGGCCGCTGCGCCGCCGTAGGGCGCCAGAGCGGGGGCGACTCGCGACTGAGTTCCGCTGCAGTACAGTAAGACGCGGGTCGCAACCGTCGGTTCAGCGCGAACGTTGATGGCCGGTCCCGCACCCGAAGCGCTCAACTGCGAGGGTCGGACGGGTCACCGTGCAGCGGATCGGCAACCAGAAGCACTACCCAGCAATCCGGGCAAGCCCGGTATTCGCGGAATTGCACGGAGTGATCGTCAAGATTTCCGGAAGGGTCGCGCCGCTACGCGCCGCGCCGGCGCCACTCGCAGACCGCATTCGTGCGGCCTTCGTCTGCGGCTCGATAGCAAAAGGGGCACGATCGGGCGACAAGCGACATCGACCTGATGATGATTGGCGTTTCTGGCAGGGGCCCGGCATCATGCGTGTACCCGTCGATGCGGGGGAAACGCAGGTTGCCAGCCAACCCGACGGCAGACGGATCGTCAGAGGAAAGCCGTACATCTGCGTGAAGAGCGCAATCAGCAACGCGGTGAAGGCCGCCAGGATGCGCCAGTCGCGCCGTGTCTTCGGCTGATCGAAGCTGAAGGCGAAGATCGCGAACGCCAGCGTGCTGATGATCACCAGCGACCACAGCCTGTAGGCCGAAGGTTGCGACGGCGAGTTCATCGCGCGGCGCCGTTGCGGCGATCAGGATAGGGTTTGCCCGTACTGCATGGAACCTAGTCTCCTCTCGGAATGTCAATGTCGATGCCAGTGTTCCGCCCGCCCATGCTCCGCCGTCCGGTGGTGACCCTGCGGGTCCTTCCGCCGCAGCCGCCAACGACGCATGCCTGACCTAACCTCCGGCAGCGACTGCATGCCGGCGTCGCAGCTTTGCGCTGTTGCGCGCCATGTCCTGCTCCAGTCAAGTCGCTTTGTCCATCACCGGAAACGAACATGCCCATTTCGAGGATGATGTACTTGCTGACGATTGCCCTGGTCTGCGTCGGCGTGCAGGCGCAGCCGCTGGGGGTTGCGGGCGAGTCGGCAGGCGTCGCCGAAGCGCGAGCGCTGCAGAGCTCGGCGCGGGCACCCGCCAACGACGTTGCCTATCGCTCGGCGCTGACGGGTTACCGGGCGTACCAGGACGAGTCCGTCGCGCCGTGGCCGGAGGCGAACGAGCGTGTACGCCAGATCGGCGGCTGGCAGGCGTATGGCCGCGAATCGCGCGAAGCACTGCGTGCGCCGGCGTCGAAGCCGCAACGCCCCACCGGCCCACCGTCGCCGTCAACGGACGGCCACGATGCCCACCACGGAGCGCCCAAATGAGCCGTCTTCCACGTTGGCCGCTGCTCGCGCTGGTCGCGTTGCTCAGCGGTTGCGCGGCGCTGACGATCGAAGGTGACCGCGAACAACTGCAGGGCTTCTCGCGCAGCACCGTCGGTGCCGAGGTCCAGTGGCTGGCGACCGACGAGGCGCGGAGCGATGCGGCCGCCGAAGTCGATCGGCTGCTCGCCAGGCCGCTGTCCGCGGACGATGCCGTGCGCATCGCGCTCGCCTACAGCCCGGGGCTGCAGGCGCTGCTCGCGCAAGGCGAAGCCGCAGCAGCAGCCGCCACCCAGTCCGCGCGTCTGCCCAACCCGGTGTTCGCCTTCGAGCGCATGGTGCGCAACGCCGACGGCAATGCGTTCAAGGACATCGAGCGCACGCTGGCCATTTCGCTGCTCGACCTGCTGACGCTGCCGGCACGCACACGGATCGCCGAACAGCAGCAGCAACAGCTGCGCCTGCGTAGCGCAGGCGACGTGCTGTCAACGGCAACCGAAGCACGCGTGACCTGGGTGCGCGCCGTGGCCGCACAGCAGTCGCTTGCGTACTTCGTTCAGGTCAAACAGGCCGGCGCGGCCAGCGCCGAACTGGCGCGGCGGATGCAGGCGGTCGGCAACTACAGCCGTTTTCAGCGAGCGCGCGAGCAGGCGTTCTATGCCGACGCCGCCGCGCAGTTGGCGCGCGCGCAGCACGCGGCAACCGCCGCGCGGGAGGCGCTGGTGCGCGTGCTCGGGCTGACTGCGACGCAGTCGGCGCGGCTGACCCTGCCCGAGCGGCTGCCCGACCTGCCCAAGGCGCCGCGCGACGAGGCCGAACTGGCACGGCGCGCGCTCGACGAACGGCTCGACGTGAGAATGGCGCGCGCTGAACTCGACGCCGCCGCCCAGAGCCTCGGCCTGACCCGCGCGACCAGCGTGGTCGACGGCCTGTACCTGGCGGGCCGCTACGTCAGCGAGACCGGCGAGGCGCCGTGGAAGGGCTATGAAATTCCTCCTCGAGAATTGTCTCTACTGCGCGAATGACGGGGGCATATTGAAAGCGTTCGGGAAGTCGATGCTGCGGAAGCGGATGGCGGCCCACATGGCGGACACGCCATGCTGGGTGACGCGATAGAGACGGGTGTTCTTGACCTTGGCGATCAATCTATGACCGCGCAATTTGGCGATGAGGCGGCTGGTGCGATGAGTGCGGCGTCGGGCCTCGTCTGCGTTGGCGGGGTCGGTGGCGTAGAGCTTGGCTTGGAGATCGCCGTTGCGGAAGCCATTAATGGCGAACTCGCCGGCGAGCAGGGCTTGGAAGAGGGCGACATTCTCTGCCGTCACCGGGTTGAAGGCGGCGACCTGCCGACCGGCTGTGCTCTGTGACCGGCAGAGGCGATCGAGAGCGTCGGTCGCATTGCCTTGAAGGGGAGCGTTGGCCAGGGCATCGATCAGCCGGGAGTTGGCGCCGCGGCCGACTTCGGCGTAGCGCCAGAAATTCGAGACCCCTTTGCGCATCGGGCACCACCGACAGACGACCTGGCCATTGGCACTTTCGGACGAGGTCAGGATCTTGAATTCTGCCGGATTGTTGAGGGTGGTCTCGATGCGAAGGACGTTGCGGTGATCGTAGAGTTTGATCGAGTTGCGGCGGATGCGAAACTTGATGCGGCAGCCTTGGGGGCGCTTCTTGCTGTCGATGACGACCTCGCCGGTGAAGGCGTGGTGGGGCTTGCGGCCGAGGAAGCGCATGACGTCGGTCGCGCCGAAACCGATGATGGCGGCGTTGACGAGATCGGCGTGGATGCGTTCGAGGTCGGCTCTGGACTTGAACAGGATATCCGTGGCCAGCTCCGCCTGATCGCTGCCGAACCAGTAGCCGTCGAAGCCGGCGGCGGCGATTTGCGGCAACAGCGGATTGACCATCGCCACCTGGCGAAGCAGCAGCGGCGGCCAATCGGTGTGCTTGAACTTCTCGGCGAGGCGGGCGCTCGCGTCGAAGTCGGCAACCCAGACGATCTTGTTGTCGCTGCGCTCGAAGGCAATGCCGTCCTTCTCCAATTGGCGGCACATCCACTCGCGGCCATTGACGTAAATCTGGACCGCATACGGCGCCCAGGTCTGGATGCGGACATGCATCCAGCCCAGATTCGGGTCGATCAGATACCAGTACAGGTGCAGACAGTTGCGCTTGCGCCGCACCACCTGGAGACGATGCGTCTGGTGATTGCCGACGACGGCAAACGAGATACTCGGTTCGAGCACCGAGAAGATGCAGACCAAGCCTTCGGTAATTCCGTCGCGTTCGGCAATGCTGCGGGCCAGCGCTTCCTTCGACTGCGCGCTGGCGTGGGTGTGCGCCGAGTTGAGATACAGGAACGGGCGCCCGGCTTGTTCGGCCACCGCTTTGGCGTGTTGCTTGATCGTGTCGGTTTCGCGCTCGAAGAACTTCCCCGCCTCCTTGAGCAGAATGCCCCGCCTGTTCAGGTAGCGGCCGAAGGCGCCCTCGGGAAACATCGAGGTCAGGTAGCCCTTGAAGATCACCCGGTCAAATCCTTCGACGACGCCCAGGATTGCATCGCGGTGCTTTTCGAGGAAAATATCCATGTCGCCTCCGTTGTCGTACGGTGGTCTACCTCCACGTGAGGTTGAGGATATTGTCCTCGCAAATTAAATCCGCCGGCCTCGGGGGCGACACCAGCTCTTCTTTGGTTGCGGCCAGAGGCCGCGCTAAGGGGAGACAGTGAGGAGCGGGGAGGCAAGTGGGAATTCGACCCAGTACACCGGGAGGGAGCATGATGGGACGGGGTTGTATTTCTATCGGGCGAGGTACTACGATCCAAAAACTGATCGCTTCACACAGTCGGATCCTGTCGGCCTCGCTGGTGGCGTAAATGTGTATATGTACGTGCTTGGCAATCCTGTATCTGGCGTGGACCGATTTGGCGCAAAAGGTCAGAACAGCCAGGTGACAATTGGGCCTGCTTCGCCTTCAGTAATAGGTCCTCCGCGCCATGCTAATTGGAGAAACGGAAGTATTGGCGGGTACTCAAGAGTGCCGAGTTCTCCCCCGTTTTCGCGCGGCCTCGGCTCGCCGCTCGTGGTCCTCGATCCAGTTCTCGGTAAGCCGATCGAGCTCGTCTAATTGCTCCGGAGAAGCGTTGGGTGGGACGAACTCCATTTCGAGCCATCCGAGCAGATGCGTTTCGATCAGCTCGAGCGGATAGTCTGGGCAGCCGGCGTGAATGCGTTGCACGGACTCGGTAATCGAAAGCCGTTGCCCATCTTCCCAGATGATCTTGCGCTGCTTGGCGTCGACATCGACCTTTTCTAGCAACGTCCACACCGCATCCAACACTTCACTGGAAAGCTGCCCTGCGGAGCTGTCCATCCAGCCGCCAAGACCTTCGAGGAAAGGATTGTCCGCGAAGGGATGTTGGTCATGCTGTTGGCCCATCAGATAAGCATAGCACCGCTGGGTTAGCCGAGGCCCAAGGCGATCCATGCTGCGCTCAGGGCCTTGCAGCGCGCGTAGCTGGCGATCTGCCGGCGCACGGCGCGCAGGCGCGCGCGGGCAATGGATTCAGTATGGCCCTTCCTCTCCCGTGTATAGCTCCCGCTGGTCGTAGGCCGCGCCGTGGCTTGCGGAATCTTGGTCCTGGCGTGTTAGCGACCCGTAACGACTCGCTCCCCTGGCCGCCCCTGCCGGTACGGGGGCAGGCAAGGCGCAGCAAGTCGTCCTTGACAGCATAGCGGGTCGCGGCTACGATGGGTCCGCGACCTCTGACGGGCCAACTGCGATGGGCGGCTATTTCGGCTCCAAGGCGACCTCCGGCTTGTGCCAGCCGATCATCGCCCTCATGCCGCCGCACCACACTTATATCGAGACCCACCTCGGCGGCGGGGCCATCATGCAGCGCAAGCCGCCGGCGCTGCGCAACATCGGTATCGATCGCGACGAGCGGGCGCTAGAGCGCTTCCAGTGCGACTACCCGGTGGAGAAGGTCCGCGGCTGCGCCCACCGCTTTCTGGCGCAGTTCCCGTTCACCGGCCGGGAGCTGGTATACAGCGACCCTCCCTACCTGCACGAGACTCGCAGCTCGGGGCGGCGCTATCGCTTCGAGTACACGGAGCAGGACCATCGCGAGCTCCTGGCGCTGCTCAAGGGCCTGCCGTGTCCGGTGCTCCTGTCCGGCTACCCCTCGGCCCTCTACGACGAGCAGCTCGCGGATTGGCAGCACCTGGAGCTGCAGGTCATGAACCAGGCCGGCGTGCGCACCGAGAAGCTGTGGCTCAACTTCATCCCGGACCGGGTGCACTGGGCGCGCTTCGCCGGCAACAACTTCACCGATCGCCAGCGCATCAAGCGCAAGGCCGAAACTTGGGCGCGGCGCTACCGCGCCATGCCGGCGCCAGAGCGGCTGGCGGTCCTGGCCGCACTCATGGCCGTCGAGGCCAGCTGAGGTGGTGGGCAGCGGCAATAAGGTTGCACTGCGCGCCGAATGGCCGCAAGGGCCCGTTGGGGAACCGTGCGCCAAGGTCGAGCAGAAAGTCTCCGGCTGCTTGCGCACCCGCCAATGCGTCGAGGCCTATTGCCGGATCGCCAGCGACCCCGGCCGCAGCTTGGCAATTGCCGCCAGTGCTGCCGTGAGCAATGCGCTGGGGCCTCGGCGCGGGGCGTTGTTGTGTCCTAGCTCTGCTCTACGCGCTTGACACTTACCGAGGGGAGGAAACCATGGCGCTGTGGATCGCCTGGTGGAATGCGATACGGTTGCTGCGCCCGGCGTTCTCGCGCCAGCGCAGCTTCCTGTGGTTCGCCACCGCCGTGGCCGGCTTGACGGTGCGCACCGAGCTGCTGGGGGTGACCAGCATCGTGCGGGCACTGCAGCTCGCGCCGCGCTTCTACAACCAGCTGCTCGATAACTTTCATAGCAACGCCGTGCAGCTCGATCGGCTCTCAGCGCGGTGGACCCAGGTGGTGCTGCATCTGCTGCCTGCGCCCTTGCGCATCAACGGCCGGCGGGTCCTGGTCGGAGATGGCATCAAGGTGCCCAAGTGCGGCAAGAAGATGCCCGCCGTCAAGCTGCTGCATCAGCAGTCGGCAGCGAACACCAAGCCCGAGTACATCATGGGCCATTCCTTGCAGGCGGTCAGCCTGCTGGTCCAGGCCGCGCAGAGTGTCTTCGCGCTACCGCTGGCCGTGCGCATCCACGAAGGTCTGGTGTGGTCCAATCGCGATCGGCGCACCCTGCTGGACAAAATGCTCGCGCTGCTCGGGAGCATCGCCATCCAGGAGCCGTTCTACTTCGTGGCCGATGCGTACTACGCGGCCCGCAAGATCGTCACCGGCTTGCTCAAGCAGGGCAGCCACCTGGTCACCCGGATGAAATCCAATGCCGTTGCCTATACTCCCTACCTGCATTCTGGCCCGCGCAAAAGAGGCCGGCCCCCAATGGCACTACCTTAAGAAGGCAGCGATATGCCGTTGTTGTTGCTTGCGGAGGCGCTCGCGCAGGACGGGGCGGGGTTTGGTGAGCAGCTTGCGAGGCTTTGGTCGTCGCTTGACGGCTCTCGGTTCGACACGATTGGGGCGGAAGGGCAGAATCAACGTGCCGATGCTGCCTAAGACAATCGCGTGGCGGATGCCGAGCCGGCTGCGCGGACAGAAGCGCAGGTTTTCCGCGAAGGCGTTGAGGACTTGCAGCGTTGCCTTGAAGCTCAGTTGGCGCGGCAGCACGCGAGCCAGATAGGCCGCCCGTGCCATGACGGCGCGTACCAGGTTGTAGGCCAGCAGATGCGCAGCAATCTCCTTGCGGATCATCTGCGGGCTCTTGCAGCGCAGGATTTCCATCTGCATGACCGTCTTGATCGAACGGAAATCCAGTTCGATCTGCCAGCGCATGCCATACAAGCCGACCAATTCCAGCTTGCTCACTTCGTCTGCATCAAGCAGCGTGGTCACCACGGTCAGACTACCGACGCGGACCTCGCGCATGACCATGGTTTCGGGCATGGTGTCGTAAGTGGCCGGATCCATCCAGCCGGGACGCGGCGGGCGTGCCCAGCTCACCACATGGTCGCGCTTGCCCAGGCGCCGTCCGCGGCGAAAATCGGTGCGCCGGCGTTGATGCTGGCGAATGACCACGTCGACCTGACGTTGTTGTAAGCGCGCGATGCCGAAGTAGCCGGCAAAGTACCGATCGGCAACGACCACATCACCTTGGCAGAGCTTGTCCATCAACCCCCACAACAGTGCCGTTTCCCCCGTTTTCTTGCCTGCACACGGGCCGCCGGCCCATTCCAATACCGCCCCGCAGGACAACGAGACGATGCCCACCAGACGTGCCAGCGGAAAGCCCAGTCCGGGCTTCTGCTGCGTGCTCTGCGGGAACGCTTTCTGGTTCTCGACGGTGTCGGGCATCGTCAGCGTCGTGCCATCGGCCAGTTTGACGTGTCGGCCCCGCCACAGCCACGGCGCCGGTTGTGCCGCACACAGCCGCGCCCCAACCTCACGGCCCAGCCGTTCGATCAGCCCAAGGGCCAGTCGTTGGCGTGCCTTGCAGTACGGGCCGGTGTTCAGGCTCCACGGCGCCTCGCCGAGCGCCACCCGAGCACTCAGCCCCTTGGCCACGGCATCCTGGCAACTGTGATCGGCACCAAGCACTTGCTCGATGAACATCACCACCGTCGTCAGCGGACTGAACAGACGGTTGCGCCACCTACCGGCCTCCTCCATCACGATCGTCCTCAGAACCTGCGCCGTGAGCACCTCACCCAGCGCTGAGCCGGCGCGCTGCACAAACCGGGCCCGAAAACGCCGCACCTGTTCGACGAAACCCGCTTTCTTGCTACCATCCATTTGGGCTGACCCTCCAGCGTTATTCATCAGCGCTTCAACAACCGCATGATAGCGCCGTCAGGTGTTCAGCCCACCCCTATCTCGTTGATCCAGAACAGGTTCGCCTTAAGGTAGTGCCATTGGGGTCAGACCACTTTTTCTTGCGGCAGAGGGCGCATGGCAGATTGCCGCGCTCCAGCGCATCCGCCCTGGCCCGGGCGCTTCCCAATTGCGACGCTATTCGTTAGGCTACACGGCATGCTGAACATCACACCCGAAGAGATCAACCGCCTGTCGCCGCAGGAGCGCCTGGCGCTCATCGAGCAACTGTGGGACAGCCTGGACGATTCTGACCTGCCGGTGCCACCGGCGCAGCGCGCCGAACTGGAGCGCAGGCTTGGCAGCTTCGAACAGGGTCGGGCTGGCGCAGTAACCTGGGATCAACTCAAGGCCGAACTCGCGCGCCGCTGCCCGTGAAGCGGGGCGTGCTTTTCACGCCTGCGGCGCAGGCCGAGGTGATCGAGGCGCAGGCGTGGTATGACGGTGAAGCTGCAGGCTTGGGTGCGCGCTTCCGTGGCGAGGTGGATTTCGTCGTGCAACGCCTTGGCACCAACCCGTTTCAGTTCCCAGTCGTCCTTGCCGACGTGCGGCGTGCGAGATTACGAAAGTTTCCCTACGGGCTGTTCTTCCGGGTCTTGGACGAAGCCATCTTCGTGATCGCCTGTTTCCACAGCCGGCGGGATCCTCGGCAGTGGCAGGGGCGCGTCTGAACCGCTGAGGGGTTCGCTCCGCAAGGCTAGGCTGCCGTTCAGGGAATCGCCACCAACATCCCCCGCCGCCCCCGCCTCGCGCTCGCCGGCGTTGCCACCCACATCATCCAGCGCGGCAACAACCGCGGCGCCTGCTTCTTCGCCGACGAGGACTACGCGATGTACCTGCACCACCTCGAGGAACTCGCCCGCCTGTTCGGCTGCGCGGTCCATGCCTGGGTGCTGATGACCAACCACGTGCATCTGCTGGTGACGCCCAAGGAGGCCGACGGCGCCTCGCTGCTGATGAAGCACCTGGGCCAGCGCTACGTGCAGTACGTGAATCGCGCCTATCGGCGCAGCGGCACGCTGTGGGAGGGGCGCTTCCGCTCGTGCCTGGCACAGTCCGAAGCCTACGTGCTGGCGTGCTATCGCTACGTCGAACTCAACCCGGTGCGCGCGGACATGGCGGCGCATCCGCGCGAGTACCGCTGGAGCAGCTACCGGAGCAATGCCGAAGACAAGTCCTCCGACCTGATCACGCCGCACCGGGAATACCTCCGGCTGGCGAAGGACGCGGCGGAACGGCGGGCGGCCTACCGGGCGCTGTTCAAGAGCGAACTGGACCCGGAAACCTTGAAGGAGACTCGCGAGGCCACCAACGGCGGCTGCGCCTTGGGCGGCAAGCGCTTCCTGGCGCAGATCGAGGCGGCGGCGGGACGACGGGTGACGCGCGGCAAGGCGGGACGGCCGGTTGCGGCAACGCATGCGGTGTCGGAAGAACAGGCGGACCTGTTCTGATGCCCGAGCAGCGGGGTTCGCGGCTTGGGATGGTGCTCGGCATTGCCGGGCTGCTGGTCCTCGGCGTGGCTTCCGCCGCAGCGGAATCCCCGGTCGCCGGGTGGAAGCGCTGGACGCCTGATCACGTTACCTCCGCGGGCACGTATTCTGACGGTGCGAGTACGTTGCGCGCCGTGGACTTCTCCTTCGCCGTAGAGGCCCGGCCGGGGGCGATGGAGCGTTTGGTGGCGAAATGGGCGAACGGTGCCGCGCCGCTGCCCTGGACCGAGACCGCCCTCGATCTGGTGGTGAAGTATCAGCAGAACCCGCTGCGGGCCGCGCGCGTACTAGCGCATCTGCATGCCGCCGCGAACGACGCGCTGATCGAGCTGGCCCCGACCAGTACCGATCCGGCGGCCCAGGCGGTGGCGGTGCACGCGACCGCATCGACGGTCCTGACTCACTTCTACCCGGAGGAGTCGCCCGGCCGGTTGGGCGCGATGGGGCGCGGCGCCGCGCTCTCGGCTGTAGCCAAGGCGAAGAGTTCTGGCGTATCGATTGACGACGCCTGGCGGGTCGGCGAGCGAGCAGCGGCGCGCACGATCAGTCGCGCACTGAACGACGGGGCGGACGCGATCTGGAATCCGGCGCACCGTCCCAAGCCCGGCCCGGGCATCTGGCGCGCCGTGCCGCCGCTCAGTCTGTTCAACCCGACCGAGCCGCTGGCGGGGACCTGGAAGACCTGGGCACTGGCGGACAGTGGCGAGATTCAGCCGCCGCCACCGGTGCCCTACGGCAGCGAGCGCTATTGGAAGGAAGCGCAGGAAGTGCTAAGGAAGCTAGCAAAAATAATTTGAACACTTAGCCTCGTTTGCTAATGGTCCTCGGGCTGACGCGGTAGTTCCACTCGCCATGGAATTCGTCGCGCCGGAGGTTGATCGCCGCGAGGTCCGCATCACTGACCTTGACCCCGGCATCGTAGGTGTTCTCGTCGAGTGCGGCCTTCACTCGAAGGCCTTGGTCGGTGGTCACGCCGGCAATCAGGTTGACCACCACCTGTCGGCTCAGCAAGGGACGGCCGCGCCAGTTGTTGGTGATGTGGCAGAACATCCGGTGCTCGATCTTGTTCCACTTGCTGGTGCCCGGCGGGAAGTGGCATACCTGGACCTCCAAGCCGAGTTCATCGGCCAGCCGCTGCAGTTGAAGCCGCCACAGGCGCACCCGGTAGCCGTTGCTGCCGCCACAGTCGGCGGTGATCAGCAGCCGCTTGGCTTGGCGGTACATCGGCTGTCCCATCTCAATCCACCAGTGACGGATGCTTTGCACAGCAAACTCGGCGGTGTCGTGGTCGATCCCCACGCTGACCCAACCGACGTTGGCGGTGACGTCGTAGACGCCGTAGGGCGCGACCTTGCCCAGTTGGTCGTCGATGAAGTCGTGCACCCGAACCGGCTCGGGCTGTCCCTGCGGCTGCCACTCCCGCCCGCCGTTCTTGAAGTCCCCTATGAGTTCCTTCTTCTTGGTGTCCACCGAGATCACCGGTTGCCGCTGGCGCTGAAACTTCGTCACCAGGGCGGCGATGTACTGAAACTGCTCGTCCCGGTCCGGATGCTGGGCGCCTTCACGGGTCTTGCGCAGCGACTGCAGGCTGTAGTTCAGTTGGGCCAGGAGGTCACACACCGTGCGCTGGCTCACCCGGTGGCCGCTTCGGGTCAACTCGGCAGCCAGCCTCGTCGTGCTCTTGCAGGTCCAGCGCAGGGGAGACATCGGGTCGCCTCTGCTGGCGGACTCGACCAGGGCGTCCAGAGCGGCGAGCAAGCTCGCATCGAGATCAACCAAGCGCTTGCGGCCGCCGCCGGGGGCGCGAATGCGCTGGTGCGCGGCGGCAGCCGGTGCCACCGGCTGCCCAGCCCCCTTGTGCCCGCTCTTGCCCTTCGCCTTGTCGGCGGCCTCGATCTCGGCCAAGCCCGCGTAGACGGTTGTGCGCGATACCCCGGCGACTTTGGCCACCACACTGACGCCACCGCGCCCCAGGCTGCGGGCCTCGGCCGCGGCCCATAATCGCAGCGTCGCCTCGTCCAGACGCGTCGACAAGGCCCTGAACTTCGCCGCAAGAAGTGGCACTTGATCCATCCGCGCATCGTAGAGCTACTACACAAAGTGTTCAAGTTATTATTGCTAGTCTCCTTACCTGTTCACGCCGCCGTTTCCAGGCTACGTCTCCGGTCATGCGGCGGCGTCCGGTGCAGCGGCGGAAGTGCTCGCCGCCTTCTTTTCGGAGCGGGCAGGCGAAGTGAAGGCTTCGGCTGAGGAAGCGGCGATGTCGCGCCTGTATGGCGGCATCCACTACCGCAGCGACAACGACGAGGGACTGAAACTCGGGCGCGCTATTGGCCGTCGCGTCGTGGAACGTAGCCTCGGCCGCGACGCGGCGCCAGCCAGCGATGAGGGAACGAGACCGGCGGCTCAGTAGGCGGTGTAGCTTGGCTGCCCCAACACCTCGCCGCACTGAGCCCGCACCGCGATCATGGCGGGCTCGGCGGTCAATGCCAGCGATGCGCGCGGCTCGCGCGTGTCGAGCCTGAAAAGCAAGCGGCCGTCGACGCGGTCGTAGGCGAACACCTCGTAGCGCGTCGCACCGGCTGTCGGCGCCCACGTGATGTGCCCGGATTGCGCATCGAGCGCCAGCCTGCCGACCGGACAGGTGGGCCGGGCATCGACGAAGAAGCGATGGTCGGCGGCCGGCAGCCGTGCCGGCGCCGCGCCCGCCGGACATTGACTGGTGACGCTGACCGTGACCAGGGCAAATCCGTCGCCAACTGCCTGGGGCGGCACGAAACTCGTGCCGCTTACCCGAGTGTCGATAGTGGCGAAGATACGGCCTTCGGGTTGGCGGCTGGTCAGCCGGAGACGATAGTCCGAAGCCCCCGGGACGGCCTCCCACGTAATGGTCGGTCTCGCTGACGAATGCGTCGATTCGCGCGCAGGCGAGGTAACCACGAGTTCGCGGCACTGCTCGGAGGCCGAGGCTGTCGGTGCCCAAGTCGCAACAAACGCCAGAGGGAAGGCTAACCCGATCGAGGTCAGCAAGCGCATCTGTCGCACGATGGCAGGTCTGGTACGAGGTCTGGTCCCGACAGATTACCGGATGTTCCCTCGATTCGAGCGAAGAAACGAACAGAGGATTCGCCTGTCGTTGATGGTGGTCGTGCAGCGTCAGCTTTCGGGCAACTCGAATGGCGGGAGGCGGTGCAGGAACAGCGAAACTGGACGACGTCGAGAAGCACCCGCTAAACCCCCGAAGTCGAGAACGCGTCACGCGAAGCTGACCAGATTGCCTTCTTCCCGATGTGCACGCCCTTTGCAAGGTGGGTCGCGATTTCGACCGCTGCGCAATGGTTCGACGCACCGTCGATGTGCTGCGGTGTTCGAATCCCCGCCGGTACCAAAACCGGCCGCTCTCATGACCATAGCGAGTTGGTGCTGCGATCATTCATGGCCCGCCAGTACAAGTCCTTCCAACCTGCTCGGCGAGCCCGGAGGGCGTCTGAAGCCCCTTGTTTTTGGGGCTTTTTTCTTGTGGCTCCTGACTGCCGCCGGCGCGGAACCGCCGAAAAGGTCGTCTCAGCGGCCCGTTGTCTCAGAACCTCCTGACTTTCCGGGGGTGCGGTACGGCGCTTGGCGTATCGGGTTGAAGGCCGGATTTCCCGCCGTACCGAATAGCGAAGTTCGCCTTCGCATGCAGGCACGGCTACTGGTGGGTGGTTGACCATGTGCCGACTGGCCTCCCGAGCTTATGAGCATTGGCGCAGATTGCTGCGGGTTGGCGCGGAGTTATCCGAAATTCTCGGAGAACAGCGTTCCATCGCCCATCGCCGACGTTGACCGACACAGGCTCATGGGCGATAGAAGTTGTTGATATTGAAGGCCGCCGAGCGATATCAACCACTTTCTATCGCCCATCTATCGCCGATTCTCCTGGACAGCTTTGAGGTGGTTGACATGCCTGGAGCGAAGCGTCCAACAGGCCATTGGACGATCGCCGCACGTTGCACCCGACTGGGCACCGAATCGAAATATCAAAGCAAGCTTTCATCCGTGCTTGTCGGGTTGTCACACACACCTACTAGATTTGGTGACCCGTGATTTTGCTGCATAGAGATCGGCGTAGGTCGGCGCGGTGGCATTGCCAGCGATGCGTAGTAGGTCAAGAACACCGATCGCCACGGCAACCCCAGATTGATGCAGTTGCGCAAGCAGTACCGGTAATAAGTGTGTGCGACAACCCGATAAGCACGCTTTCATCGGGCACGGTGTCGGCCTCGATCCGGTACCCCATCGCCCGGTAGCCGCGTTGGCGCTTGTCCCACATCCGCAGCAAGGCCGGGTGGCCGGTGTCCACGAAGTCGATGATGCGTACGTCGGTCTTGCTGGCGTGCTCCCGGTGCAGGCGACCGGCGTACTGCTGCAACGTCCCCTTCCATGACACCGGCATGGCGAGCACCAGCGTGTCCAGTGGCGGGTGGTCGAAGCCCTCGCCGACCAGCTTGCCCGTCGCCAGGAGCACGCGCGGCGCGTCGGGCGGCAGCGCATCCAGGTCTGCCACCAGCGCCGCACGCTGCTTTCTGGACATCCGACCATGCAGTACGGGGGGCGCCGGCTCCAGGTCGCCGAGGGCCGCATCGATGGCGTCGAGGTGTTCCGTGCGCTCGGTCAGGACCAGCACCTTGCGGCCCTGCGCGAAGGCATTGCGCACCTCGACGGCAATGGCTTCGGTCCTGGCCTGATCGTTGGCGAGATGTCGGAACACGTCCTGGATGCCGGCATCCGGCGGCAGATCGATTCGAGCGTGGTGGGCGCGCGGCACCACCTCCAGATCGTGCGGTGCCCCGGCCGGCGTGGCTGCCGTGTGGCGGATCGGCCCGCACTGCATGAAGATGATCGGATGCTGGCCATCGCGGCGGATCGGAGTCGCCGTCAGGCCCAGCACGTATTTGGCCTTGGTCCGCTTGAGAATCGCGTCGAACGACACGGCGCCGACGTGGTGGCACTCGTCGACAATCACTTGGCCGTAGTCCTCGACCAGCGGGTTCACCTCGCCCTGGCGGGACAAGGACTGCATCACAGCGATGTCGATCTTGCCGGTGGGCTTGGCCTTGCCGCCGCCGATGGTGCCGACCACACCCTTGCCGACGCCCAGAAACGCCTGTAGCCGTTCCTGCCACTGCTTGAGCAGTTCCGTGCGATGCACCAGCACCAAGGTGTTGACACCTCGGCGCACGATCATCGCCGCGGCCGTCACTGTCTTGCCGAAGGCGGTCGGTGCGCACAGCACCCCAGCATCAAACGGCAGCATCGCCGCGACGGCGGCCTCCTGGTCGGGACGCAGACTGCCGACGAACGACACGTCCAGCGGCTGGCCGCCAACGCGTTCGTCCCGTAGGTCGCAGGCGATGCCGTTCTCGCGAAGCAGCGAAAGGGCGGCATCCAGACACCCGCGGGGCAAGGCGATGTGCTGCGGGTAGTTCTCGGCACAGCCGATGACACGCGGCTTGTCCCACACCGACATCCGCATCGCCTGTGCCTTGAAAAACTCGGGGTTCTGGAACGCTGCCAGCCGGATCAGGCGGTTGGCAAGCGCCTGCGGCAGTTGGGCCTTCTCGAAGTAGATCAGGTTGGCCAGAGTCACGCTCAGGGACTTCGGCATCGGCCCGGCCAGCTTCTTGGTCGAAGTGCTCTCGCGTTTCCACGGCGTGGCCAGGTCTTCGTCGTCGATGAAGGTGACGTCCAACGGATGGACGCCACCCGTGGCCCGCAGAATGGTCGGCTCGATATCGTGCGAGGCCATCGGCCGGATGGAGGCCAGGAACGCCCACTGGTCCGGGTAGGGGCGCAGCTCGGCGTCGACGAACACGCTGTAGCCCTTCTCCCTCGGGCCCTTTTGCAGCGGCAAGGCGATCAGGTTGCCGAAGCCGCCCTTGGGCATCGTGTCCTGGTTCGGGAACAGCCGGTCGTAAGACGTGAGCCGGAGCTGCCGCGTGCGCGCGCAGGTATGGCTGATGATGGCCGTGCCCAGGCGGCGGGCATCGCGCGCCGACACCCGGCCGGCGAAGAACACCCAGGCGTGGGCGCCCTGACCGGAGCGCGAAATTTCCAGCGCCGTTGGCACGCCCAGCTCCGCGCATGACTGCATGAACGCCCGGGCATCGTCCCGCCATCCGGCCTCGTCGAAGTCGGCGGCCAGGAAGTAGCAGCTGTCATCCTCCAACAGCGGATACACCCCAACCGTGTGATCGCCGGCCAGGTGGTTGTAGATCACGGCGTCCGACAGTGGGATGAGCAGGCGATTGGCGCAGTCGCCGCACTTGATGCGCGGCTTCTCGCACACGCCGGCGCGCCACTCATTCGCGCAGGCCGGCGCGTAGCCCGACTTGCCGGTGGTCTTGCTTTCCCATCGAACGGGGAACACGTCGGTGCGGCCACGGAACAGGCGTCGGAAGAGCGCGACCTTCTCGTCGGTGGACAGTCTTGATGACTCGACGGGCGGTGGGGACGGCTGCTGCCGTGCACGCCATTCGATGCCGAGCGATTCGAGCAGCGCGATCAGCCTGCTGTTCTCCGCGCGCAGCGCGCCGAGTTCATCGCGATCCGCCATCGAATCCATGCTCGGCCAGCAGGTCGCCCATGTCATCACCGACACTGTAGCCCAGGTTGTCACCGAGGCATCGGACGGCATCCAGCAGGCCCAGCAGCAGCAGCGGCCTGTGCTCCGTGGGCAAGGCGTCGATGGCATTCAACGCCTGCCCGAACATCCGCACCAGGGCGTCGAAGTAGCCCTCGTCCTGGAAGCCCACGTCGCTGCTGAAGCCCGCCGCGCGCTCGCAGAAGAACACCATCAGCTCGGCAAGACCCTCCGGCTGGCCGCCGGCCTTCTTGTAGTCCGCGATGGCCTTCTTGGCCTTGGCGACCGAGGTGTCCTGGTTCTTGAAGACATCGGGCCAGAGCCAGCGGTCGATGGCGGCCTTGTAGGGCTTGAGCACATCGTCGCCGAGTCCGAAGCGGGCGTGCAGGAAGGCCTGGTTGTCCTTGCTGGCGGCGTAGAGGTCTTGCACCAGGCCGATCAGGCCGGCGCGGTCGATGTCAGTCAGCTTGCCCTTGACATCGCTCCAACTGGGCGAGCCCTTCTTGGTGGCCACCCTCATGTCCTCTTCTTGCCGGGCGTCGGCAGTGCCTTGGCGGCATCCTCCAAGGCCCGCACATTGAACTCAGCGCCCTCCGCCTCCAACAGCGCCCGCCGCTGGGCGGCGCACTGCTCGTACTCCAGCAGCTGCCACGCGTGGTAGTTGTCGGACTCGATCAGCGTATGCCAGGGCGCATCGGCCGGGCCATTGACCACCGCCTCCACCGGTACCAGCGACGGGAAGATCGGCTCGCCGAACTGGCGCACGACCAGGAGCTCGTCCACCGCCCACCGCGCCAGCTCTGCCGTAACCCCGTGTTCGGTCGCGCGTGCAGGCAAGGCCTGGGCGGCGTCGCCGGACTTGATGCAGGTGGCCATGCCGTCCTTGACCTGCTGGACCTGCCACACGTCCTTCAGCGAGCCGTCACGCCGGCACACCAGATCGCCACGGCGCGGCCGGGCCTTGTACAGGGGCAGCAGCTCCGGCAGATGGTCTTCGAACACCAGGCCGAACTTCTTTTCCTTCCACGCGCTGGCCCATTCGGCGGCGAGGCGCTCGCGCAGGCGCAGGTCGCTGACCTGGGCAATCAAGTCGTGGATGGCAGACAACGAACTCTCCTTGCTGCTCGTGTGCCGCGGCGGGCCACGAACTTCATGTCAATCAGCACTTCAATCCGAAGGGCGTGCAAGCCACCGCTGTGCCTGTGCACAGTGCATCCGGTGACGATCATCCATCGGCCTCCGGAATTTCGGTCGCGCCCATCCAGTAGCAGAGCAAGGGCGCGGGAATGCGCATGATCTGCGTGGCGGCGGGCTCGGCGCCGGGCGCCGGCGCTGGCAGGCCCTGCATCAGCCCGAAGTCGTCCAGCGACTTGGTGACGACGTAGGCGCGCGCGATGCGCTTGGCCTGGCACAGCTCGATCAGGCCCTTTAGTTCGCGGGCGCCAGTGTGCTGGGCGCGGTACTTCACCTCGAAGGGGATCAGTTCGCCGCCCACCTCGGCCACCAGGTCTACCTCGTGGTCGCGCTTGCCGCGCCAGTACGAGAACCGCACGTTTTGCGCGTAGTAGCGGGCGAACAGGTGCTTGAACACAGCGGTCTCCGTGGCCACGCCCAACGCGGCGGCTTCTTCCAGGATGGCCTTGCCCTTGAGCATCACGGCCGGGGCGATGGCGGCGTCGGCCAGGTAGATCTTGAAGCGGGCGCGCAGCACGTCCTTGCCGTAGCCGTAAGGAGGCAGGCGGTAGATCAGGTGCGTGGCTTCCAACAGTTCGATGAAGTTCTGCGCCGTGGGGCGCTTGACCTCCAGGTTGGCGCACAGGTCCACCATGTCCAGCAGGCCACCGTCGTGCATGCACAGGTACAGGAAGGTGTGTTCCAGGTCCAGCACGCGGCGCACGCCGAACAGCGCCGTCATGTCGCGCTTGAGCACCTTGTCGATGATGTCCTCGCGCAGCAGGCGCTGTGCCTGGGTGATGCTGTCCACCTGCGCGGTCTGCGGAAAGCCGCCGCGTACCAGGTACTCGTGGAAGTGCCCGACGTAGGCGCTGGCGGCGTCGGTAGTGCGATAGAAGTCGGCCGGGGCCCAGTCGAACAGGTCGCGCAGGCTGCGCAGCTTGGGCAGCTCCGGCAGCGAGACGTGCTTGATCTGCAGGTATTCGTAGAACGACAGCGTGGTCAGCCGGATCGTGTGCCAGCGGCCCACGCCCGATTCCTGGCCGGCTTCGACCAGCGGCATGGCTGAGCCGGTGAACGCAATGCGCCGGTCCTTGCGGAAATCGACCTGGTGCTTGACCCAGGTGCCCAGTTCCTGCCCGTTCTGGCGGATGAACTGGGCCTCGTCCAGGAACAGGTATTCCAGCCCGTCGGCCTTGGGCTCGCGCTCGCGCCAGGCGTCGATCACGGCGTCGATGCCGGCGAGCTTGAGGATCGGGTGGTCGAAGGTGGCGTACAGGATGTTGGCGGCCGGCACGCCGGCGCGCAGCAGCTTGTCGACCGACTGCAGCATCAGCGTGGTCTTGCCGATCTGCCGGGCGCCTGAGAGAAGCACCGCCCGCGGTGCCGGCGGCGCCGTCATCCACGCATGCAGCTCGCGGAAGGCCGCCCGCCGCCACTTGGGCAGGTCGGCAATGGCCTCGCCCCGCCACCAGGGGTTGAACTGGGCGAGGACGGCAATGAGCTCTTCCTTGGAAACTCTCATGCGGCAGATCCTACCTGAAAACACACTTCAGTTAAAGCACACATGCATTGAAGTCGTTGTATAGCGTGAATGTCAGAATCACCGGGCGCTTGGCTTTGGGGCGGAACAGCGCGTGAATCACTGCATCGCGATCAACCGGGAGCCCCCCATGCGACACACCGATCCCCGCGCCGCCTACGCCGCGCGCACCACGCAGGCCCATGCCAAGCTGGCGCGGCTGCAGCAGCTGGCGGACAACTACTTCGGCCACGACCTGAACGCCGTCCACTGGGGCCACGTCGGCGACCTGGGGCGGATGGAGCAGGCGCTCGACGAGCTGCTCGCGATCTTCGACGGCCAGCCCGAGTGACGGAGGCCGCGATGGAAACCCTGCCCAAGCTCACCCCAACCCAGGCCTTGCTGCTGCGCGCCGCCGCCCGCCGCGCCGATGGACGCGTGATCCCGCCCGCCAACCTGCGCGGCGGCGCGCGGGTCAAGGCGGTGTCCGAGCTGCTGCGGCTTGAGTGGATCGAGGCCGGCGACGGCGGCTACGTGCTGACCGATGCCGGCTACGCTCTTGAGTGTCCGAAAAATTCGTGGGGGCCGCGGTCAGCCCAGGCCCAAGTGCTTGCGCTGTTCCGCCCAGTCCAGCGGGAACGGTGCCATCAGGTCCTTCATCGTCAGGTGGGCCGGGTGCCGGCCGTCCAGGATTGCCTCGACGATGGTCGGTGACAAGTAGGCCAGCCGCAGCAGTCGGCTGATGTACGACGGGTTGATCTTCTCGGCGGCCGCCATGTCCTCGATCGTGGCGTAGGCCCCCTCGTACAGCAGGCGCTGCCATCGGAAGCCGCGAGCCAGGACCTTGACCATGGTGTTGTCGATGGTCGCCTCGCGCCGGGCGACCGCTCGGGACCCGTCAGGCAGGACCATGACCGTCTTCCCGCCCCGAATGCGGAAGGTCATCGGGATCTCGGTCGGCGGCATGACAGCGGAGGGTTTGGTCATGCTGCCCCCAGGGCGACTTCCGGAGCGACCGTCTCGCGCAGCAGCCGGGGCATGCCCTCGGTCCTCCAGGCGATGCTGATCTCGTCCTTGCGGACCGTGATCCGGTCGATCAGGGTGTGGGCAATGCGGGCCTGCTCGGCGGGGAACAGCTCGTCCCAGACCTTGTCGATCGACTGCAGGGCGGCGATCGCCTCGGACTCGCTGGTTCTCGGGCGCAGGGCTACCATTTCGCGGACAGCTTGGGCCAGCACCTCCGGCGAACGCAGGATCTGCCGCAGCTGCTCGACGACCACGGTCTTGATTTCGCCGGCGGGCATCCGCCGCACGTCGCAGGCGTCCTTGCCGAGCTTGATGGCGTCGGTGTTGATGTAGTACCGGTAGTACTTCTGGCCCTTGACCGTCCAGCCCGGGGTGAAGGCGCGCCCCCGTTCCGAGAAGAGCAGCCCCCGCAGCAGCGACGGCGCCCTCGTCTCGCGGGGCGCCGATGAACCCTTGGCGTGCGGTGTGCCGGACCGCAGCAGCGCCTGCACGGTATCCCAAAGGGACCGGTCGATGATGGCCGCGTGTTCGCCGGGGTAGTGGTGGCCCTTGTACGCGGCGACGCCGATGTAGACCGGGTTGTTGAAGATCTTGTAGACGTAGCCCTTGTCGATCAGCTTTCCCTTGCGCTCGACGCCCTTGACCGTGGTCCATGATTTCGACGTCACCTCGCGCGCCCGCAGGTCGCGGACCAGCATCGCCATGGACGGCACGGCGGCGAAGCGGGTGAACATCTCGCGGACGATCTGTGCCTCGGCCGGGTTGGGAACCAGTTTGCGGTCGACGACGTCGTAGCCCAGCGGCGGCATCCCGCCCATCCAGATGCCGCGCTGGCGGGAGGCGGCGATCTTGTCCCGCACCCGCTCGCCGGCCAGCTCGCGCTCGAACTGCGCGAACGACAAGAGGATGTTCAGCGTCAACCTGCCCATCGACGTGGTCGTGTTGAACGCCTGCGTCACCGAGACGAAGGTGACCTTCTGCTCGTCGAAGATCTCGACCAGCTTGGCGAAGTCGGCGAGCGACCGGGAGAGGCGGTCGATCTTGTAGACGACGATGATGTCGACCAGCCCAGCCCGAACATCGGCGAGCAACCGCTGCAGGCCCGGCCGGTCCATGTTCCCGCCGGAGTAGCCACCGTCGTCGTAGCGGTCGCGCAGTCAGCAACCAGCCCTCGGATTTCTGGCTGGCGATGTAGTTCTCGCAGGCGTCGCGCTGGGCATCCAGCGAGTTGAAGTTCTGGTCGAGCCCTTCCTCGGTGGACTTGCGCGTGTAGATCGCGCAGCTCAGGCGTCGTTGCGCTGTCATCCCGCCCCCCGCGCCGAGGCGAACCCGAAGAACGTCCAGCCGTTGCGGTTGGTGCCCGTGATCACCTTCGCGATGCTGGACAGCGACCGGTAGCGTCGGCCCTGGTACTCGAAGTGGTCGATGCCGACGACGACTTCGTGGGGCGCGCCCTGCCAGTCACGGATCAACCGGGTGCCGGCGACCGGCCGGTTGTCTACCCGGCGCCGGCGCACCTCGTTCTTGCCGCCGTCGAGTTGCTCGCCCAGCTTCTCCAGACGCTTGATCGATTCGCGCTTGAGGCCGCCGTAGGCCAGTTCCTGGATCCGGTACGCGAGGCGGGTCTCCAGGAAGCGGCGGTTGAACGGCGGCGGGTCCTGCTGGAACAGTTCCCGCCACATCTGCTTGAGTTCGGCAGCGTCGGCGGTTCTGAGGGCGGCCACACGGGCCACGACGGAGTCAGTCACGGGTTTCTCCTTGGTGGTCGAGACACCCGTACTAACGCGCTCTTCGGTCAGGCTAGCAAGGCGATTCTGCCGCTCGATCAGGCGGATCACGCCCATGCGCCAGGATGGCGCCGACGATGGTCAACGGGTTCGGGGGAGGTGGTCGACGACTGCTGGGATTGGCGTTCATCAACGTTCATACCGCCCGAGCGGCGCGTTCTTCTCAGCGGGCCACTGCGCGTGGTCCGCCGCGTTCGCTCGGTCGTTACCGTAGATGCGGCCGCGATGACCGAGTCCGGCAACTGCCACTGCCATCGCGCCCTTTTTGACCATCGAACGATCGTTCGACTACAATTCCGGGTGGCCGACACGGCGTACAGAGCCGCCGCGGATCTTGGCCGGTGCCTCTGCATTGCCTCCCGCCTGCAGCGGGGTCGCCGTGTGCATCGCCAACGAGCCCGACGGCTGAAGTCCGGTCGCCCGGACCCTGCGCGGTACGTTCACGGCAGCCGATGATGAGAACCCCGACGACACGCGAGGGGGGTGAACTATGGCCCTCGCAGCGTGGGCCCCAAGTCGCAGCGGAACCGAATAGGGGATAGGAAGGCGTGGCAACGACTTTCAAGAACGGTATTGCCCTGCACCGGCTACTGGAAGCCGCGCCCCTCGGTGCATTGCAATTGTTCGTTGCGACCGCCGACGGCGGTCAGAACGCCGAAGCGTTCGCTGCCGCGGCGTGGGCAAGCGCGGTAGACGAGGCCGGCACGACCGCGCTGCGGGCGCAACTCGTCGACCTCGGCAATGACCTGAAGCCGGAGGTCGCGGTGCCGCTCGACCGGCATGCGCAGCGCGTCCTGACGTTGGCCGAAGGGCGGGGCGTCGAAGTCATCACTCGGGTCGCGGACAGACTCTTCGAGCAGACGCACATCGATGGCTTTGCCGAACAGCTGGATGCCCTGGGCCGCAGCCTCTGGCTGTACCAGCACCAAGCGCAGCTGTTCGACGAAGCCGAAAGCCTCTTCTACGCCGACCATTACCGCAACTTCGGTCGCATGTATGAGGCCTTCGAGCTCGACGCCGACGCCGAGGTGGCGTTCGTCTGGGACGACACCGTCAAGGCGGCGCTCGAACAGCAGCTCCAGGACAAGCTCGAGCTGACGGGTCGCTGCATGGTGACCCACCTCGCAGACAACCGGCAAAGGCCAGGACGGCACGGAACAGCAGCAGCACCTGGTCATCGTTCGCCACGGCGGTCCGCTGTCCAGCGTCGCAGAATTCCATGAGGACGATGGCAGCCGCAGGGAGCGCTACTACCGGCCGCTGAACGAGGCGACCCTGTTGTATTCGCCCGACGAAGGCATGCTGGAGGTGTTCTCCGCGAGCCCCAGCGTGCGGCAGCAGGTGGCGGCCTGCTTCGCCGAAACGGGTCTCAAGCTTGATCTGTCGGACCGACCCCTGACCCTCAAGCAGTACAACTGCAGTCGGTTCCTGGCGTCGCTGAGCCTGAGCACGCCGACGATTCCGGATTTCGACATCGAGCGGGTTGCCGTGGTTGAGGTCGACGCCCGTCCGGACAACCCAAGACACCGCGCTGGCCTGAAGGTCACCATCGACGACGACATCGAGGCCGTCGCGATCGCGTTGTTCGGCGCGGACCACCTGTTCAAACGGGCCGCCAGTCTGGCCCGGATCGTCATTGCCGTGCGCTATACCCCGCACGGTGGCGACAAGACCAAGACCCTCAACATCACGCTTTCGGAGCCCAACCGCTGCAATCTGCGCAGTAACCGCGACCCCGAGCAGCGCAACTTGGGCTACGCCTTGCTGAAAGCGTGGAAGATCCTGAACCCGGTGACGCCGCTCGCGCCGAATCAGGTGCGTTCGCTCTTCCCCGCACTGCTGCAGCTGTTCGACCAGAGCAAGGACGAGGTGCCGGGGCAGTTCTTCTTGTCGCGCCGGCTGGATCCGCAGGAGCTGCTGGACGGCGGCTTCCTCGAGCGGCGCGGCCGATATGCGCGGCTGCTGTTGGACGAAGACGGCGTCACGCACGAGGTCGACATCAAGTCTGCGGGCAAGCCGGGGCTGATCTACTACGTCCACCCGCTTGACGGCAAGCGAGTTGAGTTGCCCATGTCAGCCGCCGAGAGGTTCGCGGTCAGACGCGACTGGCTCGATGAGATCGTGCTGAAGCAAGTCAAACGCCACCTGGTCAACGTAGCTATGACCAAGTTGGACGAGTGCATGACCGATCTCGGCGAGATGCAGCTGGGCGAGGAGAAGGCGCCTTGTTATCTGGCGCGCGATCTCCGCACACCCGCCACCGTGCAGCGTCTCGACATCCTGTTGCGGGCACGCAGCGACAAGGGTGTCGGTCTGCTGTTGTCCGCCGGTCACGACAACCCCTTGTGCCTGGGGCCAAACGTCGTCGTCTCAGTGTCGGACATCCTTGCGGGTCCAGACGACCAGTCCCTCCTCGACATGCCTCGGCTGGCCGCCATGTATGGACAGCGAAAGCAATCGGCCAGAGGCGGCATGGTCGTTGATCTCGTCCGAAAGGACGCCTACAGCGCCACGCTCTACATACCTGGCAAGCCGCCTTTGGCGCTCAACGGACACAAACAGATCGGGTTCTTCCAGGCGTTGGTGGATGCCCACCGCGGTGGTTCTCCAGCGGTACCGACCAAGAAGCTGATGGCCGCCGCTGGATCATCAGCTGCGACGCCGAGCCAGATGTTTCGGCCGGAGGTCTGGAAGCTGATCTACGGCGTCTATCTCGGGCCGCCGCCACTGTCCAAGCGCGGCAGCTTTCAGCTTCTGGTCTAGTCTGGGGCAGGCGATTACGGCAGTACGGTGGCTGTCGCAGCCATCTGAAAACCATCTGAAATAGGCCGCAGACCATCTCAAGTCCCGTGCGAATAATCGGAGACTCCTTAATCGAACCAGGAGTCTTACCGTGGCACACGATGAGTCCTTTATCTTCGCGGTGTTCAATGCCGCCGCGACGCGCACCTACCGCGCAGCGGTGTCAGCGGGGCTGACGACAGCAGATCGCGAAGACCTACATCAAGCGATCGTTCTTGATCTGCTGGAACGTGCCGGTAGGTTCGATCCAGCCAGAGGTAGCGCCGGCACCTTCACCGGCATGGTGTCCGAGCACCAGACAGCAGACTTCCTCAGCGCCCTCAATCGAGATCGCGCACGTCTGACTTCCTTCTCGATGCAGGCAGCTGCCAACGATGACGATGTCACGGCGGCTGTGGGCGGCCACCTCGAAGGCGCGGTGCCGATGTGGGCCGATGACCGGGATCTGTTCGCGGACACCGACACCCTCCACGACCTGGAGACGGCCCTGGCGTACATGAATGGCGAGCAGGTGGACCTGTTTCAACTGCTCACCGCCCACCAGGACCTGCCCAGCGCGGCAAGGCGTCCGGCATGTCGTCGGCAACGTTCTACCGCCGCGTCGCTGACCTGCAGATGCACCTGCGGATGTTCGGCATCAAGACGGCCGCCTGACCGATCGAGGGCGTGGCTGAGAAGAACCCGCCGCCTCGCCCGGTAAGAACCTTCATGCCTGAGTTCCGTGGGCTCGATGCCGAGCCCCGGATCGCCCCCGGCTACGCGTTCTTTCGCCTGTTGCTGGCGACGCGCCAACCTGATGGAGCCACCGATGTCCTGCGCTACCGCTTGTGCCCCTCCGCATAGATCCGACCCTGTAACGCCGGCGGAGTCGACTCTGCCGGACCCAACCCGGCCGCAGCGTATCCCGCCGCCGCCGCTCACCGAGGAGGGCCTCTGCGACTGGATTGCCAGCGCGAAGCCCGGCGACACGATCCAGTACCACCAAGGCTTGTTGGTCGTGGATCGCTCCCCGAAGCCTTTCCCAGTACTCGAACCTGGAGCGCAAGCGTATTCACGCCGTCGCCCGCCGCGCTTGGATCGCCTGCGAATTGGGCCTGGTGCATCTGTTCAGTCGCAGTGTCGGCCCCTGTGATTACCGCTACCTGGCGGTTCGCAGTCGCACGCCCGTGGGGCTGGACGTGCTCCGGGAGCGGCGCCGCGATGCCCAAGTCGTCGTCCGCACGCCGCACTGACCAGGAGACGCCATGAACCGCACATTGCTCCCGCTGGACAGCATCGCCCCGATCCGCCTGGCCCAACTTGCCGAACTGGCGCTCGCCGACCTCGCGTCGTTGCCGGTGCAGCCGCTGCAGGAGTTTGACGCCCTGCTCAACGCCTTGCAGGCGCAGGTCAAGCAGGCGCGCGGCAAGCTCGATGCCGCCCTGGAACAGCGCTACGGCCCGCAAGCGCGCGCGGCGCTGCGCGCCGCCGGCCGCGACTTCGGCGTCACGCACCTGTCCGACGGCGCGCTGCGCATCACGTACGAGCTGCCCAAGCGCGTGGCCTGGGACCAAAAGCAGCTGGCGGCCATTGCCGAACGTATTGCCGCCGCCGGCGAGCGGGTCGCGGACTACCTCGACGTCGAGCTGTCGGTGTCCGAATCCCGGTGGAGCGGCTGGCCGTTGGGGGTGAAGGAGCAGTTCGTCGCCGCCCGGACCGTCAAGGCCGGCAAGCCCGCGTTCCGGCTGGCACTGGGGGAGGACGCCTGATGCGCACCTTCTCCGTTCACCCGGCGGCCGACCTGTTCCCGCCGATGACCGACGCCGAGTACGCGGCGCTGGTGGACGACATCCGCGTCCACGGCCAGCGGGAACCGATCCTGGTGCGGGACGACCAGGTGCTCGACGGCCGTCATCGGCTGCGGGCTTGCGCAGAACTTGGGCGCGAACCCCTGGTGCGCGAAGTCGGCGCGGAGGAAGGCGACCCGACCGCGCTGATCGTTTCGCTGAACCTGCATCGGCGGCATCTGACCGAGAGTCAGCGCGCCATGGTCGCCGCCAGGCTCGAAACCCTGGAACAGGGGCGTCCCGAAAAAGATGCCAATTGGCATGTTTCCGCGGTTACGCCGTGAGGACGCTGCCAAGCTCCTTCTTGTCAGTCCCCGCTCAGTGGCTCGCGCGGCGAAGGTAGTGCGGGAGGGGACCCCTGAGCTGATCTCGGCCGTGGATCGCGGCGAAGTCGCGGTATCGGTTGCGGCCGAACTGACGCGCCTGCCGGAGGACGAGCAACGCGCCGTCCTCGCCCGCACCCCGGACGAGATCCGCGCCATCGCCCATGAGGTGAAACGCCGCATTGCGGATGCCGGCGTGGTCGGTCCCTCGGCGGTGAAGATCTTCGACCGGGTGGCGGCAGAACACGAACTCTCCCCCATCGAGCAGTTCGCCGTCGGCGCAGTGATCAAGGCCGAAACGCCGCCGTTGCCAAGCCCGGCCGAAGCCGACCGTATCGCCGCCGCGGGGCTACCAGGACTGATCGTGCTGGCCAGCGACGGCCGCTTCCACACCGCGCCCGGCGACCCGGAAGAAGACGCGCGCATGGAGCGCTGGCTGCGGCTGCGTGATGGCCTGGAGCCGCTCGGCACGTTGCCGTTCGATGCCGCCACCGCGTTCCGATCCATCCCCGGCTACCAGCGCGCCAACGTCACCGCGTGGCTGGCCCACGCCACCCCGTTGCTCATCGAACTCAACCAACTGTGGAAGGAATGCCATGCGTGATCCCATTCTGACCTGGCTGCGCCAGGCCGTGCGCGACGAGATCGCCGACCTGCCGAAGCGCCCGGAGTACGACCAGAAGCAGCTCAAGGACGCGGGCGAGGCGCTGCGCACCTGGGGCGAGAACCCCGAGGACTACGTCGGCATCTACCAGCTGGAGCGCATCGACCCCGACCAGCTGCCCGCCGCCGCCAACGACAGCAACTTCGGGGAGGCGTGATGGCCATCACCCTCGCCCAACTGAACCGGGCCAGTGCACCCAAGCCGCCGCGCATCCTGATTCACGGCGTGGCCGGCGTCGGCAAGACCACCTTCGCCGCCGAGGCCCACAAGCCGGTGTTCGTCCAGACCGAGGACGGTCTCGGGACGCTGGCCGCTGCGCACTTTCCGCTGTCGCGGACCTTCGACGAAGTGATCGAGGCGCTGGCCGCGCTCTACACCGAGGCGCACGACTTCGCCACGGTCGTGATCGACAGCGTCGACTGGCTGGAGCCGCTGGTCTGGGCCCGGGCCTGCCGCGACAACGGCTGGTCCTCGATCGAGGACGCCGGCTACGGCAAGGGCTACGTCGCCTGCCTGGGTCTGTGGCGGCAGTACGTCGACGGGCTGAACGCGCTGCGCGACGACCGCGGCATGACGGTGGTGCAGATCGCGCACACCGACATCAAGCGCTTCGACAGCCCTGAGCACGACCCCTACGACCGCTACGTCATCAAGCTCCACGCCCGTGCCGCCGCGCTGCTGCAGGAGCACTCCGACGTGGTGCTGTTCGCGAACTACCGGATCTGACGGTCAAGTCGGACGTCGGCTTCAACAAGAAGATCAGCCGCGCCGTCGGCTCGGGCGAGCGCGTCATCCACACCGCCGAGCGGCCGGCGTTCCTCGCCAAGAACCGCTACGGCCTGCCCGACACGCTGCCGCTGGAGTGGTCGGCGTTCGCCGAGGCGATGCCCGAGGCGCTGCACCCGATGCTCATCCCCTCCGCTTCCCCCGCCAACTGCACCTGAAACAGGAGAACGCACCATGGTTTCCTTCGACCCAGACCTTCGACGCCTCCGCCATCGAGCCCAGCAGCAGCTACGACGTCCTGCCGCCCGGCAAGTATCTCGCCCAGATCGTCGCCAGCGAGATGCGGGTCACCAAGGACGGCAACGGTCAGTACCTGTACCTCGAGATCGACATCCTCGAAGGGCAGTACGCCGGCCGCAAGCTCTTCGACCGCCTGAACCTCATCAACGCCAATCCGGACACGGTGCAGATCGCGCAGCGCACGCTGTCGGCGATCTGCCGCGCCGTCGGCAAGATGCAGGTGAGCAACTCCGAGCAGTTGCACCTGATCCCGCTGATCGCCGACGTGCGGGTCCGCCCGCCCAAGGGCATGTACGGCGAGTCCAATTCGATCCGCTACCTGCCGCGGAGTTCGCCTCCCGCGGCTGCGCCCGTGCTCGCCGTACCCGCGGCGCCGGTCGCCAGCGCGCCCGGTGCCGACCGCGCCCCCGCCGGCAGCGAGCGGCCTGCCCTGGAAGCGGCAAGGCTGATCGAGGGACGAGCATGCAGGAGCACCCTCAGCAGGTGGCCCTGATTCGGCTGCCGGACACCGCACAAGGTTGCCGCGATCGTCTGGCGGCACTCCAGGACGAGATTGCCTCGATCCGGATCCAGATCGCGACCACCGACATCCGAAGGCAGGCCGCGAAGACGGCGCTGGACGCCAACTGGTACCACCGGGCGAAGACGGCGCTGCGCCTGAAGCAGCAGGAACTGGCGCTGGTGTCGGCACGTCTCGGCAAGCTCAACGCCGGCGGCGCTACGGCGTGTCGGGATCGGTTCAAGGATGCGCTGATCGAGTTGCTGCGCGCCGACTGCGACGACGAGCGGTGGGCAAGCCTCGTCAGCCGTGCGCGGGCGCTGCAGCAGGCGCAGGCGGATCAGGATGGCTGAACTCCCAGCCAGCAGCAGCCCGACGCGCGCGGCGATCTTCGCCGCCTACGAGGCGGATGCCGACGACGGCTTGCGCAGCCACCTGGGAGCGTCGCTGATCGGCAAGGACTGCGAGCGCGCGCTCTGGTACGACTTCCGCTGGACCACCCGAGCCAGGCACGCGGGCCGGCTGCTGCGCCTGTTCGAGACCGGGCAACGGGAGGAAGCCCGGTTGGTGCAGAACCTGCGCCGCATCGGTGCCACGGTGCTGGAAGTCGATCCCGAGACCGGGCGGCAGTTCCGGGTGCAGGCGCACGGCGGTCACTTCGGCGGCTCCCTGGACGGTGTGGCCATCAATTTGCCGGAGGCACCGAAGACCTGGCACGTGCTGGAGTTCAAGACCCACTCGGCCAAGAGCTTCAACGACCTCGTGGCCAAGCGCGTCCGCGACAGCAAGCCGCAGCACTTCGCGCAGATGCAGATCTACCTGCACCTGACCGGCATCACCCGCGCGATGTACCTCGCGGTCTGCAAGGACACGGACGACCTCTACGTCGAGCGCATCGAGGCCGACCCCGTCTTCGCCCAGGGGCTGCTGGACAAGGCCGCTCGGGTGATCTTCGCGCCGACGCCGCCGCCACGGATCAGCGAGGACCCGGCGTGGTTCCAGTGCCGGTTCTGCGCTCACGCGCCGCTGTGCCACGGCGGTGAAACCACGTCCGTGGCGCCGGCGATCAACTGCCGCACCTGTCTGCACTCGACCCCGGTCGAGGGCGGTTGGCATTGCGCGCGGCACGCCAAGTACCTCAGCGAAGCCGATCAGCGGGTCGCCTGCCCGCAGCACCTGTTCCTCCCGCCGCTGGTGCCGGGCCAGCAGATCGACGCCGGAGAGGACTGGGTCGAGTACGCCTTCGCCAGTGGGAATCGCTGGCGCGACACCGGTTTGAACAAGTACGGGAATCAAGCGGGGGACCGCCAAGATCAGTAATCGACGCGACCTTTGCGGGAAACGATTCGGTCGTCTGACCGTAGTGTCGGATAGCGGCGCCCGAAGCAGGTGCGGTGAGATCGTCTGGAACTGCCAGTGCGACTGCGCTCGGGCACACCGTGCATCGAGCGGGAACTTGAAGGCAGGAAGCGTCCAATCCGGATGCTCGGCTCCAGCGCCAAACCCCCCATCCACAAAAAGGAGAAAGCAACATGACCTGACACTTCGCCCCTATCAACGCGCCGCGATCGACGCCATCTACGACTACTACGAGCAGCACACCGGCAACGCTCTGCTGTGCATCCCGACTGCCGGCGGCAAATCCCTGGTCATGGCCACCTTCGTCGAAGGGGTGCTCAAGGCATTCCCCGATCAGCGCATCCTGATCGTCACCCACGTCCGCGAACTTATCGAGCAGAACCACGCCGAGTTGAAGCGGTTGTGGCCGGAGGCGCCGGCGGGCATCTACTCGGCGGGGCTCAAGCAACGCGACATCGACGCCCGCATCCTGTTCGCCGGCATCCAGTCGATCCACAAGCGCGTCTACGACGTCCAGCAGTGCGACCTGGTGCTGATCGACGAGGCGCACCTGATCCCGCGCTCGTCGAACACGATGTATCGGCGGTTCCTCGACGACCTGATGCGGCTGAACCCGCTGCTGAAGGTCATCGGGCTGACCGCGACGCCGTACCGGCTCGACTCCGGGATGCTGCACGAGGGGGACGACGCCATCTTCACCGACATCGCCTACGAGGTGTCGGTGCGCGATCTGATCGACGCTGGCTACCTGTCGCCGCTGGTCTCCAAGCGCATGGCCACCCAGATCGATGTCTCGGGAGTGGGCACGCGCGGTGGGGAGTTCATCGCCAAGGACCTGGAGGCGGCGGTCGACCGGGATGCCATCACCCAGGCGGCCGTCACCGAGATCGCCGCCTACGGCCAGGATCGCGCCAGCTGGCTCGTCTTCTGCGCCGGTGTCGACCACGCCTACCACGTCCGCGACGCCATCCGTGCCCGCGGCGTGACCTGCGAAACCATCGTCGGCGACACCCCGAGCGCGCAGCGCGAGGCCCTGATCAACGATTTCAAGGCCGGGCGCATTCGGTGCCTCACCAACGCGAACGTGCTCACCACCGGCTTCAACGCGCCGTGCGTCGACCTCATCGCCATGCTGCGGCCGACGAAGTCGGCGGGCCTGTACGTGCAGATCGTCGGTCGGGGCTGCCGGCTGGCGCCGGGCAAGACCAACTGCCTGGTGCTGGACTTCGCCGGCAACATCGCTCGCCACGGCCCGGTCGACCTGGTGAAGCCCAAGCGGCCGCAGGCGGGGGACGGCGAAGCGCCGGTGAAGGTCTGCCCCGACTGTCACAGCATCGTGCACGCCGCCGTCCGGCAGTGCCCGGACTGCGGGCACTGGTTCCCGCCGCCGGTGCCGAAGATCACCCCCAGCGCCAGCCCGCTGGCGATCCTGTCCGCGGGCAAGTCGCAGTGGATTCCAGTCACGCAGGTCCGCTATGCCCGCCACGACAAGCCGGGCAAGCCGCCGTCCCTGCGCGTCGACTACTGCAGCGGGCTCAACACCCACAGCGAGTGGGTCTGCCTCGAGCACCCGGGCTATCCGCGCCAGAAGGCGGCGACGTGGTGGGCCAACCGCGCGCCCGGCGTGCCCCTGCCGCTGCGGGTCGACGACGCGCTGGCCTGTGCCGCCCAGCTGCGCTGCCCGGCCGAGATCGCGGTGCGGCCGAGCGGACGCTTCACCGAGGTCGTGGCGGCACGGTTTCCATGATCTGCGCGATCTGCCGGCGGGAGGCGCTCGCCTTGGGCTTCGTGCCGGAACTCATCCGCGTCAACGCGCCGGCGGTCAAGCTGTGCTCCCGGCGCTGTCAGGACATTACTGCGAGGCTCAGGGGAATGATCGATCCGAACAAGCACGAAACCGCCGCCTTGGCGGCCGCCGGTGCCAGCGGCGGCGCCTACGTCGAATCCACCGGCAAGACCGACCTTGCCACCTGGACCGAGCAGGAGTGGGCGACCTTGATCGACGTGATCGTCACGTCGTTCCAGGACTTCCTGCGCGAAGCCTATGGCGACGATCCGCCGTTCTGAGGACCCCAATGACGACGAACTTCATGGCCCAACTCGGCGCCACGCTGGTGGACCGCGGGTTCCCGATCCTGCCGGTCCAGCCGCGCAGCAAGAAGCCCGGCAGGTACCGGCTGGGCGCCTGGTACGACTACCCGCAGTGGAGCCGCCATTGCGAGCGCGACACCACGGACAACGAAATCGACACCTGGGGCGACTGGCCGGAAGCAGGCATCGGCGTCGCCGCCGGCCGGGTCATCGGCATCGACATCGACGTCGTGCATGCGCCGACCATCGCCCATGAGATCGAGGCGCTCGCCAAGCGCCTGCTGGGCGACACCCCGGCGGTGCGCATCGGTCGCGCGCCCAAGCGGCTGCTGGTCTACCGCGCGGCGCAACCATTCCGGGGCTTCAAGTACCCTCCGATCGAGGTGCTGGGCCTGGGGCAGCAGTTCGTCGCCTACGGCATTCACCCCGACACCGGCCAGCCGTACCACTGGCCAGTGGCGACGCTGGCCGACCTTGATCTTGCCGATCTGCCGGCGATCACGGAGGCGCAGGCCAGGGAGTTCGCCAAGGAAGCCTACGCGCTGGTCCCTGCCGAGCAGCGCCCCAGCAGCCTCGGCGTCGGGCGAAGCGGCTGCAGCGAGTACGCCAATCTACCCGAGCAGCGGGGTACGTTCGAAGCCGTCGCCGACGCGTTGCACCACATCGTCAACGCCGACCTCGACTACGACAGCTGGATCCGGATCGGCATGGCGATCAAGGGCGCGCTCGGCGATGAGGGCCGGCCGCTGTTCGAGGCGTGGTCGGCGACATCGCACAAGAACGACCCCAAGACGACGGCCAGAAGCTGGCGCAGCTTCGCCCCGCAGCGAATCGGGGCGGGCACCCTCTACAAGCTGGCGCTGGACAACGGCTGGCATCCCGCGCCGGATCTACAACTCAACGGCGAGGTCGTGCTGAACGGGCATCACCCGGCCCGGGAGTTGTTGCAAGCACTGCAAGCAGGCGATCCGATCTGCACGAAATCCGCCGGCGACTCGCCGCCGGCGCCGAAGCCGTTGCCGGCCGGCTGGGATCAGGTCGGCGGCGTCATCGCCGACATGATGGCCCTGATGGTCGCCACCGCGAAGCGGCCGCAGCCGGTGCTGGCGCTGGGCGCCAGCCTGTGCGCGATCGGGGCGCTGATGGGCCGGAAGTACCGCACCGAGAACAACACCCGCTCCAACCTCTACGTGGTCGGCATCGCCGAGAGCGGGGCCGGCAAGAACCACAGCCGGGTCGTGATCAACGAGCTCTTCCGCAAGGCGAACCTGCTGCAGTACCTCGGCGGCAACAAGATCGCCTCGGGCTCGGGATTCCTGACCGCCATCCAGCGCCAGCCGGCCATCCTGTTCCAGCTCGACGAGTTCGGGATGTTCCTGTCCGCGGCCGCCGACCGCAAGCGCTCGCCGCGGTACGTGTGCGAGATCCTCGACCTGATGACCGAGCTCTACACCACGGCGGGGACCACCTACTTCGGCATCGAGTACGCCAGTAACCAGAACAACAACGCGCACCGGGCGATCCACCAGCCCTGCGCCTGCATCTACGGCACCACCACGCCGCTGCACTTCTGGCAGGCGCTGCAGGCCGCCAACGTCGCTGACGGCTCGCTGGCCCGCTTCCTGATCATGGAGAGCGAGGACGACTTTCCGGAGAGCAACGAGGCGTTCGGCGTGATCGACCCGCCGCCGGACCTGATCGACAAGCTGATCCTGATCCACCAGGGCGGCGGCAAGCTCAACGGCAATCTGACCGACATCGGGGCGATCGACGAGGTGCTGGTCGAGCCGCGGGTGGTGCCGATGACGGCGTCGGCGCGCGCAGCGTTCCGGCACCTGGATCAGGAACTGATCGGCCGCCTGCGCGCCTCACGTGGCTCGGGCTACTCGTCGATCCTGGCCCGCATCGAGGAGAACGCCACCAAGCTGGCGCTGATCCGCGCGGTGTCTCGCGACCCGGTCGATCCCCAGCTCGAGGAGCACGATGCGGCCTGGGGCATCATGCTCTCGCGGCACTGCGCCGAGCTCACCATCCGCGAGGCGGCGGCGCGGGTGTCGGAGAACCTGGTCGAGTCGCAGCACAAGCGAGCGCTGCAGATCCTGCGCGACGCCGGCCAGTCCGGGATGGCCAAGAGCGACTTCACCCGCCGCACCCAGTTCATGGATCGCCGCCAGCGCGACGGCGTGCTGCGCACCCTGGCCGAGGCCGGGCTGGTCGAGATACTCACGGTCCAGAACAAGGGGCGGGTGATCCAATGGCTGAAAGTTCTGTAGCGCGATAGGGGTCGGCTGGGGGGGCCTGACTTCATCGCTTCAACGATTTCAAGAATTCACGTTTCAAGGGGGGTCTTAGAGATAGATATATACAAAATCAGGGGGGCCCTAGAGACACTGATCTTTGACCAACGAAGAAAATGAAAAGGGGATCTAGGTTGAATGAATGAAATATTGAAATATCTCTCTATACATTTATTGGGCAACCCCATCTAGGTTGAATGAATGAAATATTGAAGTATCTCTCTGCACCTATATTGGGCAACCCCATCTAGGTTGAATGAATGAAATATTGAAGTATCTCTCTGCACCTATATTGGGCAACCCCATCTAGGTTGAATGAATGAAGTCTTGAAGTGACGCCGTCGATCGGCCGCGATCGACACCCTCACTCGAACCTGTTCGGACACGAGGGAGCAAGCATCAGCCCTGACCCGGCGATGGCCATGCTCCTCCAGGTCGCCTAACCGCTCCCCGGAGGATGCCATGACACCATCACTGACCAAGCTGCCGCCGGCAAGCCCAAGCCCGGTAACCACCACGCCCATCGACGTCACCGGCGCCCTCCTCGCGCTCGATCTCGGCCAGCACACCGGCTGGGCACTGCGCCAGCCCAGCGGCCTCGTCGCCTCGGGCACCCACGGCTTCAAGCCGGGGCGCTTCGAAGGCGGCGGCATGCCGCTGCTGCGCTTCGCCGCGTGGCTCAGCGAACTGCACGTCAGCGCGGGACCGATCGCCATGGTGTTCTTCGAGGAGGTCCGCGCCCACAAGGGCACCGCTGCGGCCCACACCTACGGCGCCTTCCTCGGGCAACTGACGGCCTGGTGCGAAGCGAACCGGGTGGGCTACAGCGGTGTGCCAGTGGCCACCATCAAGCGGCTTGCCACCGGCAAGGGCAACGCCGGGAAGGAGATGGTCATCGCCGCGATCCGCGCGCTCGGCTACACGCCGGCGGACGACAACGAAGCGGACGCGCTGGCGATCCTGCACTGGGCGATGGCGCAAGCGGTGGTGGGAGGCAAGCGCCATGGCTAAGAAGCGCGCAGTGCTCCCGCTGACCCACGGCACGGTGGTGCAACTCCCCGGCGGCCGGCTCGCCGAGTGGAACAGCCTCCCCGAGGAGGGAACAACCCACCGCACCGAGCACTTCCGCTGCGTCGACTCGCTCGGCCTCCTGCTGCGCAACGGTGCGATCACCCAAGAGATGCACGACGCCGGGCAGGACTTCAACCGCAGCTTCGTCGCCGCCCAGCTCAGCCCGACCGGCGCCCCATCCCTGCACCGGATTCCCGGCGGCCATTGGCGCGACAGCATGACCGAACGCTGCGCCTGGGCGCGCAAGCGCGTCGGCGAGGCGCTCGACGCGGTCGGCGGGATCGACAGTCCGGGCGGCTGCGCCTTGTGGCACGTCGCGGGGCTCGGGCGCAGCGTGAAGGAGTGGTCGGTGCTCGAAGGATGGAACGGGCGCGCCCTCAACCCGTACGAAGCGAAAGGGATTCTCGTCAGCGCACTCGGCGTGCTCGCGCTGCATTACGGCTATTTGCGTTGAGGGTCGCGAAAGATTGGAAAAGTCCTTGACGCGTAGATATCGATACTGTATCGTTCAGCTACTCAGTCAAGTCGCGCCCACATGGCTTATGCCCTGTGGGCGTTGTCGTTTCTGGCCCCTCCCAAGCCGCGCGGATAGCCGGCGGCGAAAGGGGTCCTTCCTCGCGAAGAACCCATCCGGGGGGGAGCAGCGCGGCGCTTCGATAGCGTCAGGATACGAACCCAGGTTCGCGGTTCGCAGGTCGCACCCGTCCACCCAAGGCCGCCGCTGCGTGGGTTCGTCAAGGGTAGGTCTAGTCACCGCGTAAAATGCGGCCATGAATCGCGCAGACCTAATCGTTCGGCTCGCCGCACAGCATCCGGAGCTCTCCGCGAAAGACATCGCACTTGCGGTCAAGGCTACACTTGACGCGCTGAGCAACGCCCTCGCCAAGGGCGAGCGAATCGAGATACGCGGCTTCGGGAGCTTCAGCCTGAACCACAGGCCGCCGCGCGAGGGGCGCAATCCAAAGACGGGGGCGATCGTGTGCGTTCCTGCGAAAAGCGTACCCCGCTTCAAGGCGGGTAGGGAATTGCGCGACAGGGTAACTGCGAGGGGAAGGGACAACATGCGCTGACCTGGGAAGAAGCCCGCCTGCACCGGGGTGGCGGTCAAAATAGGTCTGGGCAGCATGTCTTCGTTTCGATCCACGGATGGTTATTCGCTGTTCGTCGCGGTAAGTGGTTCACTTGGGTGGGCCGGTTGAACCCAGAGATGAGCGTGAGCATGAAGCCCAAGATCGATGGCACCGCGTTCGGCTCGATCACCATCGACGGAGAGCGCTTCGAGCATGATGTGCAGATCGACCTCTCCGGCCACGTGGCAAAGCGCAAGAAGAAGCTCTCCAAGGCCGTGTATGGCACCTCACACATCGTGTCGCTCGCGGAGGCGGAGCGCCTCTACGAGAAGGGCGCCGAGCGGCTGATCCTGGGCACCGGCCAGGATGGCATGGTGAAACTCTCCGGTGAGGCAGCGGAATACTTCAGTGCGAAGAAGGTGGCGGTCGACCTGGCGCCCACCCCCGAAGCCATCGCCCATTGGAACAAGCTGAAGGGCGCGGTCATCGGCCTGTTTCACGTGACCTGCTGACGCGTGGTCGCGTCGCGGCCGGGGATGCCTACGGTTTCGCCCGCGCCCGCTGTGGGGAGTGCGACCAGGATCTGCTGATCGCTTTCTCCTGCGTCACCTTAGTCGGGTATGGGTGCTGAAACCCAGCCTCGAACTGATTCCCACGCTGCAGCGTTGTGCGCGGCCCGTGCCGGGGCCCACTCCTTCCCTGGCCGGGCCGCATCTTTTTCGGCATCCACCGACGTGTTCAATCACATGGCCAGAGGTGAGAGTTGGCGGCATCTGCATTGACGCTGGAGCAGTGGCCGATTGAGCGGCTGATCGACTACGCCCGCAATCCGCGCCAGAACGATCATGCCATCGACCAGATGGCAGCGGTCATCACCGAATTCGGCTTTCGCATTCCGATGGTGGCCAGGAGTACGGGGGAGCTGGTTGATGGCCACCTGCGGCTCAAAGCGGCGCGGCGGCTGGGCTTGGCGACGGTCCCGGTCGTACTCGCGGACGAACTGACCGACACCCAGATCAAGGCCTTCCGGCTGCTGGCGAATCGCTCGGCGACGTGGGCCGAGTGGGACAACGACCTGCTCGCGCTGGAGTTGGAGGAGCTCCGGCTGGCCGATTTCGACCTGGCGTTGACCGGCTTCACCGACGATGAGGTCGAGCGACTGCTCGCGGACGACGCAACCGGCGACGACGGCGATTCGGAACCGACGCAGCCGGACGCCGCCGACCAGATTCCCGAGGCTCCGGCCACCCCGGTATCGCGCCCCGGCGACCTGTGGGAACTCGGCCATCACCGGCTCATCTGCGGCGACGCTGCCGACCCCGCGGTCATCGCCGCGCTGCTGCAAGGCGAGCAGGCGCAGCTGCTGGTCACCAGCCCGCCGTACGCCAACCAACGCAGCTACACCACCGGCGGCATCGCCGACTGGGAGGCGCTGCTGCGCGGCGTGTTCGCCGCCGCCATGGCGGTGATGGCGCCGGCAGGCCAGATGCTGGTCAACCTCGGCCTGGTGCATCGCGACGGCACGGTGCTGCGCTACTGGGACGACTGGCTGGCGTGGATGCCGCAGCAGGGCTGGCGGTTCTTCGGCTGGTACGTCTGGGACCAGTCGGTGACGGTGCCGGGCGATTGGGCCGGCCGGCTCGCCCCGCGGCACGAGTTCCTGTTCCACTTCAATCGCCAGGCGCGAAAGCCGAACAAGATCGTGCCGTGCAAGTTCGCCGGTCAGGACGTGCACCTGCGCGATGACGGGTCCAGCAGCGGGGGCTTGCGCGGCAAGGAAGGCGACCGCACCGCCTGGAACCACGTCGGCAAGGTCACCCAGGACTTCCGTATTCCCGATTCGGTGGTCACCGTCACCCGGCAGCGCGGCGCAATCGGCGACAGGATCGACCACCCGGCAGTGTTCCCGGTCGGGCTGCCGGAGTTCGTGATCGAAGCCTACTCCGACGCAGGCGACCTCGTGTTCGAGCCGTTCGCCGGCAGCGGGACCACGCTGCTTGCGGCCGAGCGTGCCGGGCGGCACTGCCGCGCGGTGGAGATCGCGCCGGCGTACGTCGACGTGGCGATCAAGCGCTTCCAGCAGACCTTCCCCGGCATGCCGGTCACGCTGGCGGGCACGGGGCAGACCTTCGCCGCGGTGGCGGCCGAGCGGCTGGCGCCCGTCGTCGCACCCGAGCGGGTGGCGGCATGACCGCCGCGTGGTTCGCCGACCGGATCGAGCAGTGGCCGCTGGCGAAGCTGCTGCCCTACGCCCGCAACGCCAGGGTCCACTCGGACGAACAGGTGGCGCAGATCGCCGCCTCGATTGCCGAGTTCGGCTTCGCCAACCCGATCCTCGCCGGGAGCGATGGTGTCATCGTGGCCGGCCACGGCCGCCTCGCCGCGGCGCGCAAGCTCGGGCTGGACACCGTGCCGGTGGTGGTACTCGATCACCTGACGCCGACGCAACGCCGGGCGCTGGTAATCACCGACAACCGCCTGGCGGAGAACGCGTCCTGGGATCAGGCCATGCTGCGCGTCGAACTGGACGCGTTGCGCGAGGACGCCTTCGATCTGTCGCTGACCGGTTTCGCTGCCGACGAACTGGCCGACCTCCTCGCCGGCGAGGAGACCACCACGGAGGGCCACACCGACGACGATGCGGTGCCGGAGGCGCCGGAGACGCCCGTGTCCCGCCTGGGCGACGTGTGGCTGCTGGGTCCGCATCGCGTGCTGTGCGGCGACGCGACTGACCCGGCGAGCTACGCCGCGCTGCTGGGCGAGGAGCGGGTGCAGTTGATCTGGAGCGATCCACCGTACGGCGTCAACTACGCCAACAGCGCCAAGGACAAGCTGCGCGGCACGCACCGGCCGATCCTCAACGACGACCTCGGCGAGGACTTCGGCCCGTTCCTGCAGGCGGCGCTGACGCCGATGCTGGCGCGTTGCGACGGCGCGGTCTACCTCTCGATGTCGTCGAGCGAGCTCGACACCCTGCAAGCGGCCTTTCGCGCCGCTGGCGGCAAGTGGTCGACGTTCATCATCTGGGCCAAGAACACGTTCACGCTCGGCCGGGCCGACTACCAGCGCCAGTACGAGCCGATCCTGTACGGCTGGCGCGAAGGGGCGCGCCGCCACTGGTGCGGCGATCGCGATCAGGGCGACGTGTGGCAGATTGCCAAGCCGCACAAGAACGACCTGCATCCGACCATGAAGCCGGTCGAGCTGGTGGAGCGCTGCATCCGCAACTCGAGCCGCCCCGGGGACCTCGTCCTCGACTGCTTCGGCGGCTCGGGCACCACGCTGATCGCTGCCGAGAAGACCGGGCGGGTCGCCCGACTGATGGAGCTCGATGCGCAGTACTGCGACGTCATCGTCCGGCGTTGGCAAGACAGGAGTGGGAAGCAGGCGACCCGGGAGAGCGACGGTGTGCCGTTCGACGCTTTGGTCGACGAACGAGTCGCGGCGTGAGGCTGGCGCCTGCGCAGCGGCCGCGACGCAGGCGATCTATCCCGGGTTCACGCAATGATCCGGTAAGCGGTCATGCCGAGGCGGACGGCGGTTGGTGGCGGTCGACCCTGAGCAGTCTGACGCGAGACCCGGGGGCGGACCTTCGATCTTGCCTTGGCGTTGAGCCTTATCTGGGAGCGCCACAGGACATAGCGCGCGCTAATCCGACCACGCTTCTTGACGCTACGAGCACCAGCCTCGCCAGGGCGGGGCTGGTGTCGAGTCAGAATCGGTTACCGCTTGCGGCGTGAGAAGCCTAGACCTGCGAGGCCGAGGCCGAGCAGGGCGATGGTCGTGGGTTCAGGGACTCTCCCGATATCCGTGCCGCCACCTTCAGTGGTGGCGATGATGTATGCACGGTCGATAACAACGTCCGCAGATGCTCCGCCGAACGTTTCGAAGTCAAACGTCACATCGTAAAATCCGTCAGAAAGAACATTTGCTAGCGCCGTATAGTTAAACCACTTTTGCGGCTGGTTTTGTGTCTTGACGCTGTAGCTCGCAAGGGTGATGCCTGCAATGGTACCTCTGAACAGCGCATCACCCGGGTTATTGAACCCATTGCGGGGTGCGTAGGCGTCGAATCCGATCCTATAACCGCCGGCGGCCAGGAAAACCGACTGGCCAAGAACTTGATCGGCTCGGTCGTCGACAAAATAGACTCCATGCGATCCAACGGCGTCCGGGCTCGCGCTAATCACGTCGCTTGCAGGTACTGCCTCGCCGAAGCAGCAACCCGTAACACCGTCGGTGACGACAACTGCGGGTGGATAGGTAATCTGCGTACCGCTGGCGTTCCAGCCGGTCAGGCCGCTCTCGAAGCTGCCATTGACGACTAGGTTCGGCCCGGCATGGACCGAGCCCGCGAACATCGTCATCCAAAACGCCGTGTTCAGAATCGTGCTTTTGGTCATCGGTTACCCCTAAGCGTAACGTTCAAACTGGGAACTGAAGAAAAGCAAGAAACGAGCCATGCGACCCAGCTTTATGCAAAACAATGGTTTGGCGTCGTGCTATCCGATTAACCATTTCGTTCTGTAAAGAATGCCGACACCTTCTCAGATCGACCCTGTGATGAAACGAATAGCAAATCAAAAATAGTGAGTCCAACGCTACCGACGCGCCACCTCGCCGCTGAGCGGGACTTGGTCGTGCCTGTCCATCCTCCTGCAGGTCGTACTGACGAGGAAGGCGGCGACCTGAAGCTGCTCGGCGACGCCAAGGAGGGCAACGGCGAGTTCGGCGTCACCGATCTCACGCGCCGGCAGTTGGCCGAGAAACTGAAAATCCCGTTCGCGCGCTTCAAGCGGATTCGCACCGAGCACACGGTGGCGCTGCTCGATTGCAGCGTCAACACGTGGCTGCAGAACGACGGCGACCGCAGGATGATACCGAACCGGCTGCGCCACTTCCTGTGGAGCACGACGCCGAACTCCAGGGCGCCGCTCTGCGCCTCTTGCTGCGAGCCGTGGAGTCCCCCACCTGCGCCCGCACAGCCCGGGTGCGGGCAAGGCGGCTCGGCGCGACGGCCTTCATCCATCGGTTCGGCTCAAGCCTCAATGCCCACACGCGTTTCCACTGCCTCGTCCTCAATGGCGTGTTCGATTCCGCCAATCCGCCGCCGCATACATGTCGCCCCTCCTTCGGTATGCTGGTGCGAACGACCGCTCAAGGGTATGTTGCTCCGCAACGCTGTGCGTCTGCTGTTGGCCGATAACGCCAGCGGACAAGCCGCGACCGAACGACCGCTGCGCCAGAAACGAACGGCGCTGGGCACGTGACGGACACCTCACGCGCCGCGTAGCGCAACGATGCCGGCCAGGGCCAGGGTGAGCGCGGCCGTGGCGAGCGCCGCATCCGCCAGCCGGGGCGCGGCCTTGGCGTCGGCGAGCAGTTGGTCGATGACGTCGGCGGTCTGCGCGCACATGGGGGAGCGCGCGGCGCGCCGCATTGCCCGACGAGTTCAGCCCAGCCTGTAGACGCGTTCGCCGCCGGCGGGCTTGTCGGACGTGATGGTCAAGCCGAGCTTCTTCTTGAACGTTCCGGCGAAGGTGCCGCGGACGGTGTGCTGCAACCACCCGGTGGCGGCACAGATTTGCGCCACCGTGGCGCCCTCCGGGCGCTGCAGCATGGCGATGACGGCGGCCTGCTTGCTGTGCTCGCGGGAGCGCGGCTTGGGCGCGGCGGCTGGCGCTGTGGGCGCCTTCGTTGGCGCCGTGTGGCGCTGTTCTTCCGGGGTGGCCTCCACCGGCGCCGGTGGCGGCGCGGCGCGCCCAACGGCCGCCTGCCCGGCCGGGGTGATCTCGAACCGTTGGGCCTTGTGGTTCCACCGGGCCAGCCCGGCGCGTTCGAGCGCCACGTTGACCTTGACCCTGGCGCCGCCATTGACGTTCTCGGGGTAGGCGGTGAGGAACCCCTGCGGGTGGGTGGCGGCGGCTTCGAGTACGGCGCGTTGCGTCGCGGTCAGGGTGGCGGGCTGGGTCGTCATGGCGATGCTCCTTGGTTCGTGGTGGGGGGTGTTCGTTGCTGCCTGGTGCGCTTGCATTCCCGCGCTGTTCGGGAGTGAAGCCAAGCGCTTGTTCCTGATCATCGTCAGGCGCGCTCGCCTTCCTCGGCTTGCCGCCGACCGCGGTCGAGGCCCGCCTGGTAGGCAGCCGCCAGGGCGTCCTTCAGACACCAGACCGCGACGTCGTGGAAGTCCAGGCGGTCGGACCGGCGCGTCTCCAGCGTTTCGACCTGGAGGTGCTCACGGGCGATCTGGGTCAGGAGTTGCTCGAGGTGCTGCATCTGCGTTGCCTTCGCGGTGGTTGCTCGGGTGAGGTGATGAACGCGCTGTTGCCGCTGGAAGCCAAGCTCTTTTCGAGGGAACGCCGCATGAAGGATTGAGAACACCGATGGGAATCTCGATGCGCGCCTACGCCCGCCACCGTGGGGTGTCCGAAGCAGCGGTGCGCAAGGCCGTCGCCTCTGGCCGCATCACCCCGGAGGCGGACGGGACCATCGATGCCGAGCGCGCCGACCGGGAGTGGGCGCGCAATTCCGACGCACCCCGCAGCGGGACCCGCCAGAGGGTCGTGAAGGTGGCCGTTCCCGAGGCCGGAGGCCCCGCCAACGATGGCCCTTCTACGTTGCCGGCCGGCGGCACCTCGCTGTTGCAGGCGCGCACCGTCAACGAGGTGGTCAAGGCGCAGACCAACAAGGTGCGCCTGGCCCGGCTGAAGGGCGATCTGGTCGACCGCTCGCAGGCGCTCGCCCACGTGTTCCGGCTGGCCCGGGCGGAGCGGGATGCCTGGCTCAACTGGCCGGCGCGGATCTCGGCGCAACTGGCGGCCAAGCTCGCCGCCGATCCGCACCTCACCCACGTGGCGCTGGAGGCGGCGGTGCGGGAACACCTGCAGGAACTGGGCGACTTGCGGCCACGGGTGGACTGATGGCGGACGACTACGAAGGCGCGGCCGAGATCGAACGCGCCTGGCGGGAAGGGCTGACCCCGGACCCGCTGCTGACCGTTTCCGAATGGGCGGACCGGCACCGGATGCTCTCGTCAGAAGCCTCGGCCGAGCCGGGGCGCTGGCGCACCAGCCGCACGCCGTACCTGCGCGACATCATGGACTGCCTGTCGCCGACCTCGCCGGTCGAGCGGGTGGTGTTCATGAAAGGGGCACAGATCGGCGCGCCGCTGGCCCTGGATACGCCGGTGCCGACGCCGACCGGCTGGACGACGATGGGTGAGCTCGCCGCCGGTGACTACGTGTTCGCCGATGATGGCGGGCCGTGCCGGGTGACGGGCGTTTCCCCGGTGCTCCACGGGCGCCCGTGCTTTCAGATCGAGTTCGAAGGTGGGGAGCAGGTGGTCTGCGATGCGGGTCACCGCTGGCCCGTCTGCGAGCACGGCGACGCGGGTACGCGGCAACGCCTGGTCACCACCGCCGAACTGGTCGGTCGCGAGCGGTCGAGCACCGGCCAGTGGCGGTTCTCGCTTGCGACCTGCGCCCCGGTCGCGCCGCTGTTACGGTCCGGACAGCCGGCGCGCCGGCAGGCGATCGTCGCCGTGCGGCCGGTGCCGTCGGTGCCGGTGCGCTGCATCGCGGTCGACTCGCCCTCGCACCTCTTTCTGTGCAGCCGCAGTTGGCTGCCGACGCACAACACCGAGAGCGGCACCAACTGGATCGGCTATGTGATCCACCACGCCCCGGGGCCGATGATGGCGGTTGGCCGACCGTGGAGATGGCGAAGCGCAACTCGAAGCAGCGCATCGACCCGCTGGTCGAGGAGTCGCCGGTGCTGGGGGAGCTGATCGCCCCGGCACGCAGCCGCGATTCCGGCAACACCATCCTGGCCAAGGAGTTCCGCGGCGGGACCTTGGTGCTGACCGGCGCCAACAGCGCGGTGGGCTTGCGCTCGATGCCGGTGCGCTACCTGTTCCTGGACGAGGTCGACGGCTACCCGGTCGACGTCGAGGGCGAGGGCAGCGCCATCGCCCTGGCCGAAGCCCGGACCCGCACCTTCGCCCGGCGCAAGATCTTCATCGTCTCGACGCCGACCATCGCCGGGGCCAGCGCCATCGAGCGCGAGTACGAGGCGTCGGATCAGCGCCGGTACTTCGTGCCCTGCCCGCACTGCGGCCACCGGCAGTGGCTGCGCTTCGAGCAGTTGCGCTGGGAGAAGGGATCGCCCGCCACCGCCGCCTACGTCTGCGAGTCGTGCGAAGCCCCGATCGCCGAGCACCACAAGACGGGGATGCTGGAGCAGGGCGAATGGCGCGCCCTGGCACCGGAGAACGGCAGCCGGACGGCGGGCTTTCACCTGTCGTCGCTGTACAGCCCGGTCGGCTGGCGCAGCTGGCGCGACATCGCCGCGGCCTGGGAGAGTGCGGTGAGCCAGCAATCCGGATCGGCGGCGGCGATCAAGACCTTCAAGAACACCGAGCTCGGCGAGACCTGGGTCGAGGAAGGCGAGGCGCCGGACTGGCAGCGGCTGCTCGAACGGCGGGAGGACTACCGGATCGGCACCGTGCCCGCCGGCGGACTGCTGCTGGTCGGCGGGGCCGACGTGCAGAAGGACCGCATCGAAGCGTCGATCTGGGCCTTCGGCCGCGGCAAGGAGTCGTGGCTGATCGAGCACCGGGTGCTGCTGGGCGACACCGCCCGCGAGGCGGTGTGGAAGCGCCTGGGCGAGCTGGTTGCGGAAACCTGGACCCACGCCTCCGGGGCGCAGTTGCCGCTCGCCCGCTTCGCGCTCGACACCGGCTTCGCCACCCAGGAGGCGTACGCCTTCGTCCGCGCCAGTCGCGATCCCCGCGTCATGGCGGTCAAGGGCGTGGCCCGGGGTGCGGCATTGATCGGCACGCCGACCGCGGTCGACGTCACCACCGGCGGCAAGCGGCTGCGGCGGGGGATCAAGCTGTTCGCGGTGGCGGTCGGCATCGCCAAGCTGGAGTTCTACAACCACCTGCGCCAGGTTCCCGGGGTGGCTGCCGACGGGGTGACGCCGCTCTATCCCGCCGGTTACGTGCACCTGCCGATGGTCGACGCCGAGTTCGTCCAGCAGCTGTGCGCCGAGCAGCTCGTCACCCGCCGCGATCGCCACGGCTTTGCCGTCCGCGAGTGGCAGAAGACGCGGGAGAGGAACGAGGGCTTGGATATCCGCACCTATTCCCGGGCTGCTGCCGCGGCGGCGGGCCTCGACCGCTTCGAGGAGCGCCACTGGCGCGAACTGGAGCGGCAGCTCGGCATCGAGCGGCCGCCGGACGCACTGCTGCCACAACTCCCGGATCCCGCGACGGCCACCGAACATGGTGGCCGCGCTGTTTCCACCGCCCGCAACTCTCGCCGGCGGCTGATCAAGAGCCGCTGGCTGAACCAACGATGAGCTACAGCACCGAGCAACTGGAAGCGCTGCGCCGGGCCCTGGTCACCGGCGAGCGCCGGGTGAGCTTCGGCGACAAGACGGTCGAGTACCGCTCGGTCGAGGAGCTGCTCGCGGCCATGCGCACGGTCGAGGCCGAGCTCGCCCGCGCGGCCGGCAGCCGGCCCACCCGGCAGGTCCGCATCACCACCAGCAAGGGGTTCTGATGACCTGGTACAGCAAGCTGCGCGCCCTGTTCGGGGCGCCGCCGGTGCATGAAGCGGCCGGCCGGGGTCGCCGCGCCTTGGCCTGGATGCCGGGCAATCCGGGGGCGATGGCGGCGCTGCTGGCGACCAACGCCGACTTGCGGACCAAGAGCCGCGACCTGGTCCGCCGCAATGCCTGGGCGCAGGCGGGGATCGAAGCGTTCGTCGCCAATGCGGTCGGCACCGGCATCAAGCCGCAGAGCCTCTGTCCGGACGAGCGGTTCAAGACCGCGGTGCAGGCGCTGTGGCGCGACTGGACGGAAGAGGCCGACGCGGCCGGGCAGACCGACTTCTACGGCCTGCAGGCGCTGGCCTGCCGCGCCTTGCTGGAAGGCGGCGAGTGCCTGATCCGGCTGCGCCCGCGGCGGGCCGAGGATGGCCTCACGGTGCCGCTGCAGTTGCAGCTGCTGGAGCCGGAGCACCTGCCGCTCAACCTCAACACCGAGTTGCCTTCGGGCAACGTGGTGCGGGCCGGGATCGAGTTCGACGCGCTCGGCCGGCGGGTGGCGTACCACCTGTACCGCGCGCACCCGGAGGACGGGCGGCTGGCGCCGATGTCGGGCCAGGGTGGCCTGGAGACGGTCAGGATTCCCGCGGCGGAGGTCATTCACCTGTACCGGGTGCTGCGCCCCGGGCAGATCCGCGGCGAGCCGTGGCTGTCCCGGGCGCTGGTCAAGCTCAACGAACTCGACCAGTACGACGACGCGGAACTGGTGCGCAAGAAGACCGCGGCGATGTTCGCCGGCTTCGTCACCCGGCAATCCCCGGAGGACAGCCTGCTCGGCGAGGGTGCTGCCGACGCCGATGGTGTGGCCCTGGCGGGCCTGGAGCCGGGCACGCTGCAACTGCTGGCGCCGGGCGAGGACATCAAGTTCTCCGACCCGGCCGATGTCGGCGGCTCCTACGGCGAGTTCCTGCGCACCCAGTTCCGCGCGGTGGCCGCCGCCATCGGCGTCACCTACGAGCAGCTGACCGGCGACCTCACCGGCGTCAACTACTCGTCGATCCGGGCGGGGCTGCTCGAGTTCCGCCGCCGCTGCGAGATGGTCCAGCACAGCGTGCTGGTGCACCAGCTGTGCCGGCCGGTGTGGGCGGCGTGGCTGCGGCAGGCAGTGCTGGCCGGAGCGCTGGAGGCCCCGGCTTTGCCCGCGGCGGTCCCGCCAGGCGGCGGCAGTACCTGCAGGCGAAGTGGATTCCGCAGGGCTGGCAGTGGGTCGACCCGGAGAAGGAGTTCAAGGCCATGCTGACCGCGATCCGCGCCGGGCTCATGAGTCGCTCGGAGGCGATCTCCGCCTTCGGCTACGACGCCGAGGACGTCGAGCGCGAGATGGCCGCCGACAACGCCCGGGCCGACAGCCTCGGGCTGGTGTTCGATTCCGATCCGCGGCGCACCAGCAAGGACGGCGGCAGTGCGACGCCGCCCGGGCTGCCTGTTCCTGAAGGAACCACATGACCTTGCTGCCGCACCTGGCGGCGCGCCTCTTCGGCGTGCCGCTGCTGCTCGCCCGGCCCAAGCTCGACCTGATCCTGGCCGTGCTGGGGTCGCGCCTCGGCCTCGAACCTCCGGCCCACTGGCCGGAAGTCGGGTCTGCTCCGACCGCACTCGTCCTCCCCGGTGCAGCAAGTTCCGCACCGGCCGGGCATCGCCGTGCTGCCGATCCACGGCACGCTGGTGCGGCGCACCGTCGGGCTCGAAGCTGAGTCGGGCCTCATGAGCTACGCCACGATCGGCGCCGAGCTCGACGCCGCGCTGGCGAATCCGGCGGTCCGCGCCATCCTGCTCGACCTCGACAGTCCGGGCGGCGAGGCCGGCGGGGTGTTCGACCTGGCCGAGCGCATTCGTGCCGCGGCGCAGGTGAAGCCGGTGTGGGCGGTGGCCAACGATCTCGCCTTCTCCGCCGCCTATGCGCTGGCGGCGGGCGCTTCGCGCCTGTTCGTGTCGCGCACCGGCGGTGTGGGCTCGATCGGCGTCATCGCCCTGCACGTCGACCAGTCGGCGCAGGACGCCCGCGCCGGCCTCGCCTACACCCCGGTGTTCGCCGGCGCGCGCAAGAACGACCTCGATCCGCATGCGCCGCTGACCGCTGCTGCCCACGCCGTGCTGCAGGCCGAGGTCGACCGGATCTACGAGCTCTTCGTCAACAGCGTTGCCGCAGCACCGCGGGCTCGCTCCCGCAGCCGTGCGCGCGACCGAAGCGGGCCTGTTCTTCGGCCCGGATGCGGTCAGCGCGGGCCTCGCCGATGCGGTCGGCAGCTGCGACGAAGCGCTGGCCGAACTGCATTCGCCTGCGTTACCCCAGCCCCGGCGCTGGCCGTTCGCGTCGGCGGCGGAATCGTCCGTTCCATCTCACTCCAGGAGCAGCCTATGAATGAAGCACCACCCAGCTGTCTGCCGCCGCCGGTGGCGCCGCGTCGGCCCCGTTGCGGCGGCAGTACCCGCCGACCCCGCCGGCCGCGTCCATCCCGCCTGCTGACCTCCGGTGCCGCATCGGCAGCGCCGCCCCCGGTGGAGCCGGCGATCCCGATGCCGATCGTCGATGCGGTAACGATCGCCGAGACCTGCCAGTTGGCGGGGCGCAGCGATCTGATCGCGGGCTTCCTGGCCGCGGCGGCGACCCCGGCGGAGGTGCGCCGGCAACTGCTGGCGGCGCAGGCCGAGGCCTCGCCGGAGATCGCCAGCCGCATCGATCCCAACGCCGCCGCGCGGACCGATCCCGCTTCGCCCGACAACCCCCTGCTGCAGGCGGTCAAGCAACGCCTCGCCGCGCACTACGTCACCCCCAAGCCCTGACCGGAGACCCCCATGCCCGAATTCAAGGAAGCCCTCAATCTGGGCGATCTCCTCAAGTACGAGGCGTCGCACCTGTACTCGCGCGAGCGCGTCACCGTGGTCGCCGGCCACAACCTGCCGCTGGGCGCGGTGGTCGGCATCGTCACCGCCAGCGGCAAGGTCAAGCCGCTCGACCCCTCCGCGACCGATGGCAGCCAGCTCGCCGCCGGCGTCCTGCTCCAGCCCTGCGACGCGGCGCTGGCCGAACGCAACGACGGCCTGATCGTCGCCCGCCACGCCATCGTCGCCGATCACGCCCTGACCTGGCCGACCGGCATCACCGCCGGCGAGAAGGCCACCGCCATCCTGCAACTCAAAGCCCTGGGCGTGCTCGTGCGCCACGGCGTGTAACGGAGCAGCCCATGCCCCTCAACAACCCGTTCGCCAATCCCGCCTTCGGCATGGCCTCGCTCACCGCGGCCATCAACCTGCTGCCCAACCGCTACGGCCGGCTGGAAGAACTGGGCCTGTTCAATCCCCGGCCGGTGCGCACCCGCACCGTGGTGGTCGAGGAGAAGGCCGGGGTGCTGACGCTGCTGCCCAGCCGCCCGGTCGGCTCGCCCGGCACGGTGGGCATCCGCGGCAAGCGCACCCTGCGCAGCTTCGTCATCCCGCACATCCCGCACGACGACGTGGTGCTGCCGGAGGAAGTGCAGGGCCTGCGCGCCTTCGGCACCGAGAGCGAGTTCGCCTCGATCGCCGCGGTGCTGGCCGAGCACCTGGACACATGCGCGCCAAGCACGCGGCCACGCTGGAGTACCTGCGCATGGGGGCGCTCAAGGGCATCGTCAGCGACGCCGACGGTTCCGAACTCGTCAACCTGTACACCGAGTTCAAGATCACGCCGAAGACGATCAACTTCAAGCTCAACGTCGACACCACCAGCGTGCTCGACAAGTGCCTGGAGCTCAAGCGCTATCTCACCAAGAACCTGGCCGGGGAGCGGATGAGCACCATCCAGGTGCTGGTGTCGCCGGAGTTCTTCTCCGCCCTGGTCAATCACCCCAGCGTCAAGGCGGCCTATCAGCTGTGGCAGGACGGGCAGGCACTGCGCTCGGACATGCGCGCGGGCTTCCCCTTCGCCGGGGTGACCTTCGAGGAGTACGCCGGCGAGGCGAGCACCAGCGACGGCAACGGCGGCTACACCAGCCAGCGCTTCATCGCCGAGGGCGAGGCCCATGCCTTCCCGCTGGGCACCATCGACACCTTCGCCACCTACTTCGCCCCGGCGGACTTCAACGAGACGGTCAACACCCTGGGCCAGCCGCTCTACGCCAAGCAGGAGCCGCGCAAGTTCGACCGGGGCACGGATCTGCACACCCAATCCAACCCGCTGCCGATCTGCCACCGGCCGGCGCTGCTGGTGCGGCTCACCGCCAGCTGATGGCGCTGCATCGACGTCCTCTATGCCGCGGCGGCGCATGCCGGCTTCCTGCAGCAGTGCACCTGGCATCCTGCGGACGGCCGGCCGCCGGTGTCCGACCTGGTCGGGCTGCGCGCGCCGGACGAGTCGGTGCTGGGTGAGCTCGCCCTGTCGACGCAGACGGTCATCACCTTCCCGGCCCGGGTGTTCGCCGGCCTCGCCGCTGGCGATGCGGTCGAGATCGACGGCGTGCGCTACCAGGTGCGCGAGGTGCGGGCGGTGGGCGATGGCTCCGAACGCCAGGCCACGCTGAGCCGGCTGTAGCATGCCGGGCTACTTCCCTGCGCGAGCAGATCCTGCAGGCGCTGCTGGCCGCCTGCGCCCCGTCGCCGACGGCGCTCGGCGCCACGCTGCACCGCTCGCCGACGGTGGCCCTGACCCGCGAGCAGTGTCCGGCGCTGGTGCTGTTCCCGGAGGCCGAAGCGATCGTCGAGCGGGCGAACGACCGGGTCACCCGGGAACTGGTCGTCCGCCTGGTCGCGCTGGCCCGGGCGGTGCCGCCGGTGGTGGCCGGAGACTGCCGCCGATGGCCTCTTGACCGCCGCCCACGCGGCGCTGCTGGCCGACGGCAATCTCGGCGGGCTGGCGCTCGGCATCCGCGAGCTCGAGTCGAGTGGGAGGTGGAGGACGCCGATGCGGTGGCCGCTGCCCTTCCCGCCCGCTACCGCATCACCTACCGCACGCTCGCCCGCGATCTCGCGGCGCCGGGCTGAGCGTTCCCCGAAGCCAAGTTCTTCCCTGCAAGGAAATCCCCGATGAGTACCTATGCCTCGTTTCAGGGCCGCGTCTATCTCGGCCAGCGTGATGCCGCGGGCCTGCCCGATCGAAGTCCGCTCGCCCGGCAACGTCGCCGAGTTGAAGCTCGCGCTCAAGACCGACGTGCTCGAGCACTACGAGAGCCAGACCGGCCAGCGCACGCTGGATCACCGGATGGTGAAGCAGAAGTCGGCCACGGTGACCCTCACCATCGAGGAGTTCACCAAGGAGAACCTGGCGCTGGCCCTGTACGGCAACCACGTCACCGGCAGCGGCGGCACGGTGACCGGCGAACCGGTCGGCGGCGCCACGCCGGTCGTCGGCGATCGCTACTTCCTCGCCCACCCCAAAGTCTCCAGCCTGGTGGTCAAGGACGGCAGTACCCCGCCGGTGACGCTGGTCGCCGGGCGTCGACTACACCGCCGACCTCGACTTCGGCGCCGTGCAGTGGCTGCGCCTCGACGACGGCGACGAGCCGCCGGTGGCCTACGTGGCGCCGTTCAACGCCAGCTACACGCTACGGCGCCGTCACCGACATCGGCATCTTCACCCAGGCGCTGCCGGAGCGGTACCTGCGCCTGGAAGGGCTCAACACCGCGCAGGGCAACGCCAAGGTGCTGGTCGAGCTCTACCGGGTGGCCTTCGATCCGCTGAAGGAGATCTCCTTCATCTCCGACGACTACAACAAGTTCGAGCTGGAAGGCGCATTGCTGGCGGACGCCACCAAGCCGATCGATGCGCTGCTCGGCCAGTTCGGTCGCATCGTGACCAGCTTTGACGGAGGGCGTGATGACGGAACTGGACACCCTGATCCCGCAGCCGGTCGAACTGACCATCGCCGGCGAGGTGCTCGCCCTCAAGCCGCTGAAGGTCGGGCAGATGCCGGCCTTCCTGCGCGCCATCGGCCCGGTGGTGCAGCAACTCTCCGCCCCGGAGATCGACTGGCTGCAGCTCTTCGGGGAGCGCGGCCACGATCTGCTCTCGGCGATCGCCATCGCGGTGGGCAAGCCGCGCACCTGGGTCGACGAGCTCGGGGCCGACGACGCGATCCGGCTGGCGGCGAAGGTGATCGAGGTCAACGCCGATTTTTTTACCCGGGCGGTGCTGCCGCAGCTCGAAACGCTGTTCGCCCGGGCGCAGGCATTGGCGCCGACGCTGCCGCGGCCGGCCGCACGCCGGTGCCTGGTTCGACCCCGTCCAGCGGCTGATCGCGCACGGCCATCGCTTCCCCGACCTCCTCGACTACACCCTGGCCCAGGTGCGCGGGTTCACTGCTGCCATCGGCCGGGAGGAGGCGGCGCGCGATGCGCGGCTCTTGTCGCTGGTGGCCATCGGCACCCGCGGTGACGCGCGGCAGCTCGACCAGACCCTCGACCGCCTGACCGATCACGCCCAGCGTGCCGTCTGCGCATGAAGATCCGCATTCGTCTCGATAGCGCGGCCGCCCAGGCGCAACTGCGCCGCTGGGGCGGCGAGTTCCGGGAGCAGGTGCGGCAGGTGGTGGCGCGGGCGCTGGCCAGCGAGGCCAACGAGATCCGACAGGAGGTGCGCAGCCACGTCGCCGGGCAGTTGCGGGTGGTCAAGAAGTCGTTCCTCAAGGGCTTCACCGCCAAGGTGCTGACCCGGGATCCGAGGCGCCTGCCGGCGCTCTACGTCGGCTCGCGCATTCCGTGGGCGGGCATGCACGAGACCGGTGGCACCATCAGCGGGAAGATGCTGATCCCGCTGCACGGCCGGGTGGGGCGCAAAGCGTTCAAGGCGCAGGTGGCGGAGCTGCATGCGCGGCGGCAACGCCTACTTCGTCAAGAACGCCAAGGGCCACGTGGTGCTGATGGCGGAGAACATCAAGGAGCACGACCAGCCTCTGCGCGGCTTCAAGCGCCGCTACCGCAAGGCGGAGGGCATCAAGCGCCTCAAGCGCGGTGCCGACATCCCGATCGCGGTGCTGGTGCCCAGGGTGACGCTCAAGAAGCGGCTCGACATCGCCCGGCTGGTGGTGGGCCGGGTGCCGCGGCTGGCGGCGGCGGTGGAGCGGCAGCTCCGCACCCTGGACTGAACCATGGCCCAGCGCATCTCCATCCTCGTCGCGCTCGACGGTGCCGACGCGGGGCTCCAACGCGCCCTCACTTCGGCCGAGACGAGCCTCGGTGAACTGCGCGACCAGCGCCAAGACCGCCGGCGACAAGGCCGCCGCCGGCCTGGCCGAGGTCAAGGCGGGGGTCTCCGCCTTCGGCGAGCAGATCCAGCGCGCCAAGGGC
>CAVQLG010000014.1:0-48097 GCA_963713275.1 uncultured beta proteobacterium | reverse complement strand
CGACCGACCTCTCTTCGGTTTCATCGCCCGCAAGCTGTCAGATAAATTCGTAGCCTCGACGGCCCAAATCTTCACCTGTGCTCCGCCCATCAGCGACATTCGCCGCCCCGAATTGGTCGCCACGAAGCAGTCGCTGGCGCGGGCCTCTCGCGACCGGCTCGAGTGGCTGGCACCGGCGCGGCCAGCCGCTGCACGAACTCCAGCGGCGACATCATCAGGTGCGTGGCGCCGTCGCGCCACGGCGTCTTGAACTTGAGCCCCAGCTGCCCGGCGGCATTGCACTGAACGCGCCCGTCCGACAGTGCCGGGCGGTGATGTGGCGGCATAGTTGTTCCAGCCGCTTACGGTCGTGTGCTTCGCTGCGCACCGCGGCATGCAGGCTGAAGCCGTCGATGTCGGCACAGGGGGCTGCCGCGGTGCAGCCTCCCGCGGCATCGCGGCCCTGAGGGTCAGCACCTTGCGACCGGCGCGTGGACCGAAGGCGATGCGGTACGCGACGGCCGCCGCCTGCAGCGGCCGCAGCGTGCGTGCCTTGTCCCCATCGGCCTCCGGCTTGGCCGGATAGCTCTGCCCCATCTCCTCGACCAGCGCGCCCCGGCGCGTAAGAAGCCTCATCAGTCGGGTGACGGGCCGGATGATCCGCACGCCACACCAGGCAATCCGCAGCCGGTAAACCACGCAGCCGACATCTGGGGCCTGACGTTGCTATACTCGCGTCTACTCATGTTGGGGAGTAGCCACCGGGGTACGTCTGAGGGTCAGGACGTAGATCCGGTGCAGTGTCGTCAATACGGTCGCGGTGCTCTGCACTACGTCCCGGCGCTGCAGGCCGCGATACCGGTCATCGACCGCGGAATCGTCGGCACGGCAAGACCAGCCTTGGGTTCTTGACGTCATCACGGCGTTCGCAGATCAGCGAACAGCGAGGTGGCTCACTGCAACTCACTTCAAAGGCGGTCATGCAATCCATCGGTTCTCCACTCATGTGGTCCTTGTTCGCGGCGTTTGTACTCGTTGCGCTGCTGGTCGACTTCTTTGCGATGAGCAGGCAGGGCGCGCACCGCGTCAGCACCCGCGAGGCTGCGATCTGGTCGCTCGTCTGGGTCGGCGTGTCTTTCGTCTTTATGAGCTGGCTGTGGTGGTACCTCGGCGGTGCCGGCACGGATGAGGCCGCACGCTCTCTGGCCAATGCCAAGTCGCTGGAGTTCCTGACTGGCTACTTGATCGAGAAGGCGCTTGCGGTCGACAACATCTTCGTGTTCCTGATGTTGTTCACCTACTTCGCGGTGCCGGCCGAGTTCCAGAAGCGCGTGCTCATGATCGGCATCCTGAGCGCGCTCGTGCTGCGTGCGGTGATGATCCTGGTCGGTGCTTGGCTGATCGCGCAGTTCCACTGGATCCTGTACCTGTTCGGCGCCTTCCTTCTGTTCACCGGCATCAAGATGTGGTGGGCTGCCGGCCAGGAGCCCGATCTGGACAACAACCCCGCCCTCAAGTGGATCCGCGGCCGCTTCAAGATCTCGCCGGACTACGACGGCGAGAAGTTCTTCACCGTGGTTGGCGGTGTCAAGATGGCCACGCCGCTGCTGGTGGTGATCCTGCTCATCGGCATCGTCGACATCGTGTTCGCGGTCGACTCGATCCCGGCCATCTTCGCGATCACGACCGACCCCTTCATCGTGCTCACCTCCAACGTGTTCGCGATCCTCGGTCTGCGCGCGATGTACTTCCTGCTGGCCAACATGCACGAGCGCTTCCACCTGCTCAGCTACGGTCTGGCGATCGTCCTGGTGTTCATCGGCGCAAAGATGTTGCTGATCGACGTCTACAAGATTCCTGTGGTGTTTTCGCTCGGCTTCACCGCGGTCACGCTGGGCGTGACGATGATCCTGTCTCTCAAGATCGCGCCCAAAGGCACACCTGGCGGCGCGTATCCGTTTGGTGCGAAGAAACAGGACGAGCGAGCATAGAAAGCTCAAACGCCCCCTGCCAAGGCCGAAACAGGGCCAAGACCCGCCTGAAGTGCCTCGATGTGGGCGCCTCGACCGTCGCACTGTACTGGGTCGGCAGTTCCTGGATCGTCACGCACGGCGCATCCACGGCCTCCGGCTCAGGCTTGACCATGCTGCCGAGGGGGTCGTGCCGACGCGACGTCCGGCACCGCCCGCGGCTCTATTTCCCGAGCGAACCTTGGCGGCCTGTGGCGGCGGCTGCGGCTCGCCGCCCGAGGTGCCTGAGGATCTTCTCGATGACCGACTCTTCCAGGATCGCAGCGCTGATGCTGGCCTGCCGGGAAGCCGCCTGCCATGAACGACGGCAGATGGCCGTCAGCCCCCTTCAGTGTTCGAAACGGCTCCTCTACGCATCCGCAACCGTTCGCCACCGCTGGGGGGCAGACAGGCGAGGACCAGGGCATGGCTGACGACTTCGGGCCGAACACGCGCGGGTCTTTGCACCGACCACGGCCCGGCTCAAGGCAGGCTTACATGGTCTTCGGGTCAGATTCCGGACAACACAGCTAATGTTCTTCACTGGCGGCGAACCGCCTGGGCAATGCTGGAAAAAATTCCCGCCCCGCCGCTCTGCGTAACCGCTTGATTCTACGTGGGGTGCCCTTCCGGACTTCGGACTTTGCACGTCCGGAAAAACAGAGAAGAGAGGGGCGGGAATAGCCGAAAACGGGGTTTTCCGGGGGTATCGGGGGGTGGTGAAGTCCGGAAACCGGACACAAAAAACCCCGCAGGCTCAATGGCTTGCGGGGCTTCTGTCGCCGCAGAGAAAAAACGCCCGCGGCGGGTAATGGTGGAGGTGGGCGGAATCGAACCGCCGTCCGGAAGCACTCAACAGTCAGGACTACATGCTTAGTCTCGTCATTGTGCTCTTGCCTCGACGCCGTTGACGGACATACGCCGGCGAGACCAGCCGCCTTGTTTTAGCGCCTCGCCCAAGCGGCCCGGGCGGACGCGATCGCTCTAGATGTCCTCGCTGTGGCTTCGCCGTTGCCGGCTAGGCCACCCGAACCGAGCGCTGCCCGGTGCGAGGTCCGGCGGGATTAAGCCGCCAGAGCGTAGGTTTCGTCGTTCGCAGTTAAGTTTGCGAGTGTCAGGGTTTTACGAGGACCAACACCTCGGCATGCCCCAAGCTGCCTTGCAACCCCCGTCGAAGCCAGGTCACCCCCGAAATCGTTGGAGCGCGCAACGCGCAAGAATTCGATCATCTTACCATCGACCGGACGCTTGCGACGGTCAAATCGCTGGAACAACCCCGATTTGGGGCCGCCGTCGCCGGCTTCAAGCACTGTGGCTATGCCGGGACGTCCGGATCCATTTCCCGAGACAGCCGGACGATCTGGTCCTTGAGCAGCAGCTTGCGCCGCTTAAGGCGCTGGATCTGCACCTGGTCGAGCGAGCGGTCGTTGGCGAGACGGTGCAGGAGGTCGTCGAGGTCGCGGTGCTCGAGGGTGAGCTGCGCCAGCTTCTCCATCAGCTCGACGCGTCGGGGGTCGCCAATACCGGCATCCGCCATGAGCAATGCTCCCGAAGCCTATTCCGTGCCGGCGGCCGCCGGCGCCGCGCGCCGCCCCGCGCGGCTGGTGATCGTGATCCCGGCCAGAATCAACGCGATCCCGGCCACATGGTAGAGCGCGAGCCGCTCGCCGAGGAACACCCAGGCCAGCACGACGCCGAAGACCGGCATCAGGTGGACGAAGAGTCCTGCCACATTGGCGCCGACGGCCTCGACCCCCTGGTTCCAGAATATATACGCCAACACCGAGGAGAACAGCGCGACCGAGACGAGCGCGGCGAGATTGGCGGGGGTCAGAGCCATCTGCCGTCCGAACGCGTGCTCGATCACGAACAGAGGCAGCACTGCGAGATCCCCGACGCAGGCCAGCGCGAACAGGAACGTGAGCATCGACAGCCCGGGCGGGCGCCAGCGCAGGCAGATCGTGTACACGGCCCAGACCGCCATCGACAGGATCACCAACAGGTCGCCCACGTTGAGCCGCAGCGACGCGAGCACCGCGGTACTGCCCTGCGACAGGATCGCAAGCACGCCGGCGAGCGACACCGCCACGCCCGCCAGCTGCACGCCGGTCAACCGCTCGCGCAGGAAGATCCGCGACAACGCGATGATCATCACGGGGATGAAGGAGTTGAGGATGACGCCGTTGGTGGCGGTCGTATAGTTGAGCCCGGCGTAGGCCAGCGCGTTGTGCGATCCCACGCCGACGACGCCCAGGAACAGCATCGTCTTCCAGTGGCGCCGCACAATCGGCCAGTCGTGCCGCACCTGCGGCAACGCCAGCGGCGCGAGGATCAGCAGCGCGAAGAACCAGCGCAGGAACGTCATCGCCATCGGGGGGATCTCGCTCGCGAGCGCCCGGCCGACGATCCAGTTGCAGGACCAGAAGAACGGTGTCAGCGTCAGCAGCAGATAGGGGTTCCAGCCGGCGATGGCGGCGGTGGCGCGGCGTGCAGACACCCGCAGATTATCGCATGCACCCCCGCGCGTATAATCGCGCTTCGCTTGATTGCTTCCCGTTGCGTTGACCCTTCTCGCGCGGGGGTCGCGGTGCAGGGATCGCCGTCGACACCCCGCCGGCTGCCGCCTTGAGCTCCGCCGCCGCGCCTACACCGAACGCCGCCGCGAGCGCCGCGCGCCTCGCCGTGCTGCCGCCGCTGGTCCCGCGACCGGCGCCCCGCCGGACAGCGCTCGCAAGGTACGCCGCTGCCCGGCTCGGCCGACGCGCTTGCGATCGCGCAGCTCGCCACGGCGCTCGCCGATCCGAGGCGACTGGTCGCCGTCGTTTGCGCCGACGCGCTGGCGGCGCAACGGATCGCCGAGGAGTCAGCGTGGTTCGCGCCGGGGCTGCGGGTCGCGCTCTTTCCGGACTGGGAAACGCTCCCCTACGATCACTTCTCGCCGCACCAGGATCTCGTCTCGCTGCGCCTCGCGACGCTCTACCGCGCCTCCCGCGGCGATTGCGACGTTCTCGTCGTCGCGGCGACCACGGCGCTGACCCGTCTCCCGCCGCTGGCGTACCTCGCGGCGCACACGTTCTTTCTCACGCAGGGAACGCGCCTCGACGTCGAAGGCCTGCGCCGCCAGCTTTCGCTGGCCGGCTACCAGCACGTGACGCAGGTGGTGTCGCCGGGCGAGTACAGCATCCGCGGCGGCCTCATCGACCTCTTTCCGATGGGCAGCCCGCTGCCCTACCGGCTCGATCTCTTCGACGACGACATCGAGAGCATCAAGACCTTCGACGTCGACACGCAGCGCACGCTCTATCCGGTGCGCGAAGTGCGGCTGCTGCCGGCGCGGGAGTTCCCGCAGGACGAGGCCGCCCGCACGCGCTTTCGCAGCCGCTTTCGCGAGGTCTTCGAGGGCGACCCCTCGAAGTCCGTGTTGTACAAGGACGTGAGCAACGGCGTGATGCCCGGCGGCATCGAGTATTACCTCCCCCTGTTCTTCGATGACATGGCGACGCTCGCCGATTACCTCCCGGATGACGCCGCCGTCGTGCTGCACGGCGCGGTGCAGGACGCGGTCACGCGCTTCTGGCAGGACACGGATGCGCGCTACAAGCTGCTGCGCGGCGACAAATCGCGCCCGCTGCTGCCTCCGGCCGACGTGTTCGTCCCCGTCGACGCGTTCAACGGCCTGCTCAAGCGCTTCGCCCGCCTCGACCTCCCGTCGCCTCCCGGCGCGGCGGCGTTGCCGCAATCTACGGCGCTGCCGACACCGCTTCCCTCGGTCGAGGTCGATCGTCGCGCCGAGGACCCCTTGGCTGCGCTCAAGCGCTACCTCGCCGCGGCCGGCGGTACGGTGCTGATCGCCGCCGATGGCCCCGGCCGGCGCGAAACCATGCACCAGTACTTCGGCGAGTACGGTCTCGCGGTCCGGCTGGCCGACGACTGGGTCGCCGCAGCGAACACCGGCGGACCCGGAGTCGCGCTGATCGTCGCTCCGCTGCACGCGGGCTTCGCCTGGCCGGCCGCGGGGCTCGCGTTCGTCACCGAAGCCGAGCTCTACGCCGGCGTCGTCCGCCGCGGCCGCCGCGACGCCGCGCGCCGCTCGAACGTCGACGCAATGCTGCGCGACCTCTCCGAGGTGCGCATCGGCGACCCCGTCGTCCACGAGCAGCACGGCATCGGCCGCTACCTCGGTCTCGTGACGATGGACCTCGGCGAGGGCCCTGTCGAGTTCCTGCAGCTCGTCTACGCCAACGACGCCAAGCTCTACGTGCCGGTGGCGAACCTGCACCTCATCGGCCGCTACAGCGGCGCCGCCCCCGAATCCGCACCGTTGCACGAGCTCGGCAGCGGCCAGTGGGAGAAAGCCAAGAAACGGGCGGCGAAGCAGGCGCACGACACCGCCGCCGAGCTTCTGAACCTGTACGCGCAGCGCGCTGCCCGCAAGGGTCACGCGTTCCGCTTCAACGTGCACGACTACGAAGCCTTCGCCGAGGGCTTCGGCTTCGAGGAGACGCCCGACCAGAGCGCGGCGATCGAGGCGGTCCTCAAGGACCTGACCGACGGCAAGCCGATGGACCGTCTGGTCTGCGGCGACGTCGGCTTCGGCAAGACCGAGGTGGCGCTGCGGGCGGCGTTCGTGGCGCTCGCCGACGGCAAGCAGGTCGCCGTGCTGGTGCCGACGACGCTGCTCGCCGAGCAGCACTTCCAGGTCTTCTCCGACCGCTTCTCCGACCTGCCGGTAAAGCTCGCCGAGCTGTCGCGCTTTCGCACCGGCAAGGAAGTCAGAGCCGCGCTCGATGGGCTCGCCGACGGCAGCATCGACCTCGTCATCGGCACGCACAAGCTGCTCCAGCCCGATGTCAAGTTCAAGCACCTCGGCCTCATCATCATCGACGAGGAGCACCGCTTCGGAGTGCGCCAGAAAGAGCAGTTGAAGCGCCTGCGCGCCGAGGTCGACGTGCTGACGCTCACTGCGACGCCCATTCCGCGCACGCTGGCGATGTCGCTCGAGGGCATCCGCGACTTCTCGGTGATCGCCACGGCGCCGCAGCGGCGGCTCGCGATCAAGACCTTCGTCTCGACATACTCGTCGGGGATCGTGCGCGAGGCGGCGCTGCGCGAGTTGAAGCGCGGGGGGCAGATCTACTTCCTGCACAACGACATCGACACGATCGGCTCCAGGGCCGAGAAGCTCGCTCACCTGCTGCCGGAAGCGCGCATCGCCGTTGCCCACGGGCAGATGGGCGAGCGCGATCTCGAGCACGTGATGCGCGAGTTCTACGCGCAGCGCTTCAACCTGCTCGTCTGCTCGACGATCATCGAAACCGGGATCGATATCCCGACCGCCAACACGATCATCATCGAGCGCGCCGATCGCTTCGGCTTGGCCCAGCTCCACCAGCTGCGCGGCCGCGTCGGACGCTCGCACCACCAAGCGTACGCTTACCTGCTGACGCCGCCCGAGGACGCGCTGTCGGCGCAGGCGAAGAAGCGGCTGGAGGCGATCCAGATGATGGAGGACTTGGGCTCCGGCTTCTACCTCGCCATGCACGACCTCGAGATCCGCGGCGCGGGCGAAGTGCTCGGCGAGTCGCAGTCGGGTGAGATGATGGAGATCGGCTTCCAGCTCTACGCCGACATGCTGAAGGCGGCGGTGTCGGCGCTGCAGTCGGGCCGCGAGAGCGACCTCACCGCGCCGCTGGGTGTTGCGACCGAGATCAACCTGCACGCGCCCTCCCGGCTGCCCGACGACTATTGCAGCGACGTGCACGAGCGGCTGGTGCTCTACAAGCGGCTCGCCAACTGCGCAAGCGACACCGAGCTCGAGGCGATGCACGAGGAGCTCGTCGACCGCTTCGGCAGCCCGCCCGAGCCCGCGCAGGCGCTGCTCGCCTGCCACCGGCTGCGCCTCGTCGCCCGCTCGCTCGGCGTCACGAAGATCGACGCGGGGCCGGAGCGCACGACGTTGCAGTTCGCGGCCAGCCCGCCGTTCGACGCCGGCAAGCTGATCCAGCTGGTGCAGCGCGACGGGCGCATCCGGTTCGCCGGGCAGGATCGCGTGCGCATCGAGCGCGGCGCGCCGGCGCTCTCTGAGCGCGTCGCCCTGGTCCGTGATTTCCTGCTGAGGCTGCGGTGACCGCGATGACCGCGGCCCTTCGCTTCCCGCCGCAGGTCCACGTCTTCGTCCGCGACTGGCTGTCGGCGAACCACGTGTTGCTCAAGAGCCGCGACGGGCACGTGCTCGTCGATTCGGGCTACGGTCGCCACGCGCCGCTCACGCTCGCGCTGCTCGCCACGCCGCGCGGCCTCGGCCACGATCCGCTCGCCTGCCTCGTGAACACCCACTGCCACTCCGACCACATCGGCGGCAACCGGGCGGTCGGGGAGCGCTACGGCTGTCCGATTGCGATTCCCCAAGGCGAGGCCGCAGCGGTCGAGCGGTGGGACACCCGGGCGCTGCTCCTCGACTACGCCGACCAGACGGTCGAGCGCTTTCCCTTCTCCAGCGTTCTCGTCCCCGGCTCGCAGCACGTCTGGGGCGACCTCGAATGGCAGGCACTCGCAGCGCCGGGCCACGACATGGGCGCGCTCGTCTTCTACAACCCCGAGCACGGCATCCTGATCTCCGGCGACGCGCTGTGGCGGCAGGGGTTCGGCCTGGTGATGCCGCCCGAGGTGGATCCCGAAGCCCTGCCGGCGACGCGCCGGACGCTGGAGATGCTGGCCTCGCTCGACACCCGCGTCGTGATCCCCGGCCACGGAGAACCCTTCGTGGACGTGCACGCCGCGCTCGACCGGGCGTTCCGCCGGCTGGCGACGTTCGAAGCCGACCCGGTGCGCGCCGCGCGCTACGCGCTGAAGGCGCTGCTCACCTTCACGCTGCTCGACCGGCGCCGGCTGCCGCTCGCCGGCATGGCTGAGTACGTCGAGCGCGTCGGCGTGTATCGCGATTTCAACGCGCTCATCTTCAAGCTGACTCCGCTGCGGCTGGCCGAGACGCTGATCAGCGAGCTGCTGCTGGTCGGTGCCGTGCGCACGGAAGACGGGTGGCTGCTGCCGGCATGAAGCGCGCCGCTCGCCGGCCGGCCTCGGAAGTCGACGTCTGGAATACTCGGCCGCGCGTTCGTGCTTGCTTCGCCTGTTCCGCGGTTGCCGTAGTCTTCGAGATCGTGTGCAATAGCCGTGCTGCCCCGGTGGCGGCGCCAGATCAATTGACCGAGGAGATAGCGTTCGATGCAATCGAGATTGAAACTCGTCGCGGGCCTCATGCTCGCAGGGATGGCGGTGTCGACCCAGGCGCAGACGAAGCCGGAGAAGGCCATCGAGTACCGGCAGGGGATCTTCAGGGCCCAACTGTGGAACGTGCTTCCGATGGCAGGCAATGGTCCAGGGCAAGGCGCCCTACGACCAGGCTGCGTTCCTGCTGCGCGCGCAGCGGCTGGATCAGCTGTCCAAGATGGCGTGGGAAGGCTTCGGGCCGGGCACGGACAAGGGCGCGCCCAACAATGCCAAGCCAGAGGTTTGGAGCAACCCTGCCCGATTCAAGCAGGCGGCCGAAGCGTTCCAAGCGGAGACGCCGAAGCTCGTCGCTGCCGCGCAATCCGGCAACATGGACCAGATCAAGCCGGCGTTCAGCGCCGTGACCAAGAGCTGCGACAACTGCCACGATACGTTCCAAAACCAGTAACCGCGAGCTTCGCCCGAGCAAGCGAGCCGGCCGATTCGGTCCGGCTCCTTTCTTGGCGCTGCGCAACGCGGGCCTGACCCCGCGGTCAGACGCGGGTCACCAGCCACCATACCGACAAGGCGGCATCCGGCCAAGAGGACGATCGCGCGGCCGTGGGGGACGTTGTCGACGCCCTGATCGGCCAGCGACCGATGCAGGTACTTTCGCCCCGTGACCATCGGGCGAACGAGATCCTCTTTGGCCAACGCCCAGTGGGAGATCACCGCGGCGATATGCATGCCGATCAGGATGCCGATCGTCCAGACGTTGAGATGGTGGTAGGTGGTGATCTGGTCTGACAGGCGGTCGCTGATGAATTTCACCAGCGGGCCTTCCATCAGCAGAGTCGTCGTTTGCGAACAGCCCGGTACCGGCCTGCAGCGAGCAACGCGAGCAGCAGCGCAATCACGGACCACCCCCCTAGCGGGTTGTGGCCAACGGACGGCGGCGGCGCCCGCGTGGCGAACGACCTCGCATAGCGGACGGCCTCGCGCGGCCCCCGCAGGAAGCTCGCAAACCGAGCGTGCCGCGTCCCCAGGAATCCCCAAAACACCCGGAACACAACGAGCGCGCAGACCCCGTACCCGGCGCGCATGTGCCATTCCTTCGCTTCGCCGCCGATGTAAGCGGTGACGATCGCCACCGTCACCAATGCCACGATCGACCAGTGGAAGACGCGCACCGGCCAGTCCCAGACGTGGATAGCGACCACGTCGCCCGGGGTTTCGCCGGAGGCTTCGTCGCGCTGCTGCACAGCGTTGGTCATGCCGCACTCCCCGCCGGGCGACCCCGGCTGCTGTCAGGTTGTGAGCGCTTCTCAGCGCGCCAGCGATGCGAAGAACGTCCGCACGCCGGCGAGCAGCATCTCCACCGCCAGCGCCGTCAGGACCAACCCCATCAGCCGCTCCAGCGCGACGATCGCCCGCTCGCCGAGGACCTCCTGCAGCCGGTGCGCCGCCGCCAGCACGAGGGTCGTCACCGCCATCGCAGCGCTGAGCGCGGCCACCCACGTGCCCAGGTGCGCCGGGTCGCGCGTGGCCATCAGCATCACGGTCGCCAGCGCCGACGGTCCGGCGATCGACGGCACCGCCAACGGCACCAGGAACGGCTCGCCGCCGGGTGGTTCGCCGAAGATGCCGTCCGGAGGGTGGAATACCATCCGGATCGCGATCAGGAACAGGATGATGCCGCCGGCGATGGTCAGCGAGACCTCCGACAGGTGCATGAGCTGCAGGAAGCGCTGCCCTCCGGCCATGAACACGAGCAGGATCACGTAGGCGGCGGCGCACTCGCGCAGGACGACGCGGACCCGGCGTTCGGGCGGCACCTTGTGCATGGCCGCGACGACCAGCGGAATGTTGCCGAACGGGTCGATGACCAGCAGCAGCAGGATCGCGGCGGAGAAGAGCTCGGCGGTCATCGGCGCAGGCCGCGGGTCGTCAGTTGCGCGCAGTATATCGCGGCGCCGAGGCGACTCCGGCCCGGGAACGCGACCCCGGAACGCGGCCGACGACGGCCGCCGCCTCGAGCGCGCTGCGGTCAGGGACCGAAGCGCCAGACCCGGTGGATCCGGCGGTCCCGAAAGTCCTCGGGCAGCGTCTCGCCGGTGATGTCTCGGCCTCCCGGGTCGGCCGCAAGCCTCGGGTCGAGAGTGAAGGTCCGCAGGTTGGTCGAGAAGTAGAGCTCGCCGCCAGGGTCGAGCAGTGCGCGCGCGTTCGCGATCAGCCAACCGTGATCGCGCTGCACGTCGAGCACGCCCGCCATCGCCTTCGAGTTCGAGAACGACGGTGGATCGAGGACCACGAGGTCGTAGCGCCGGCCCTCGTCCAGTGCCTGGTCCAGCCATTCGAGAACGTCGGCGCGGATCAGCACGTGCCGGGTACGATCCATGCGATTGAGCGCGAAGTTGCGCCCCGCCCAGTCGAGATAGGTGTTGGACAGGTCGACGGTATCCGAGTGCAGTGCCCCGCCCGCCGCCGCGTAGACGGTGAAGCTGCCCGTGTAGGCGAAGAGGTTCAGCGTCCGGCGGCCGGCCGCGCGCTCGCGGACGATGGCGCGCAATGCGCGGTGATCGAGGAAGAGCCCGGTGTCGAGGTAGGCGTCGAGGTTGACCAGGAACGAGAGGCCGGCCTCGACGATCGCGAACTCGCGCCCGCGCACGCCGGTCTTGCCGTGCTGCTCCCCGCCGTGGCGCCGCCGCTCTTTGACCGCGATGGCACCGGCCGGAACCCCGAGCACGCGCGCGCTCTCCCCGGTGACCGCCGCCAGCCACTCGTGGTGCACGGCGTCCTCCTGCTGCCAGCCGGTCTCGATTTCCTGCAAGTGCACACGCAGGCCGAGCGCCGGGTCGCTCGGCGCGTAGCAGTCGATCGCGAGCGGAAACTCGGGCAGATCGCGGTCGTACACCCGCCACGCGCCGAAGCCGCGGCGGCGCGCCCACCGGCCCCAGTGGCGGGCGTTCTTGCCGAGCCGCGCAGCGAACGCCTGCAGCGCGCCCGGCTGCACGCCGGATCGTCTGGGGTGCACGATACCGCCGGGCAGCGCGCGCGCCGCGGCCCTGCCGCTCACGCGGCGCGCGGCGGGATCACTTGACGTGGATCTCGACCCGGCGCGCCTCCGCGTCGCTGCCGGTGCCGCCCTGCGTCTGCTCCGGCTTCTTGAGCTCGATCTTGTCCTCGGCAATGCCGGCGGCCTTCAGCGCGTCGCGCACGTGAAGCGCGCGCTGCTTGGCGAGCTCCTGGTTCTGCTCCAGGTTGCCGGTCGCGTCGTGGTAGCCGGACACGACCACCGTGCCGCCACCCGCCTGCGCCGCGGCGGCGATCGCGGCAATGGACTTGTTCGCGTCGGGCGGCAACTCGGCTTTCCCGGTTTCGAAATAGAGCTTGGTCGACGAGATCGCGGCGGAGGTGACGACAGCCGGCGCCGGTGCGACGGCGGCAGCCGGCGTCGGGGCAGCGGGTTGGTGCGCGGCCGGCTGCGACTTGTCGCCCCAGTGCCCCAACAGCGGCACGATCATCAGGGCGACGATATTGATGATCTTGATCAGCGGGTTCACCGCCGGACCCGCCGTGTCCTTGTACGGGTCGCCCACCGTGTCGCCGGTCACCGCGGCCTTGTGCGCGTCGGAGCCCTTGCCGCCGTGGTGCCCGTCCTCGATGTACTTCTTGGCGTTGTCCCAGGCCCCGCCGCCGGTGGTCATCGAGATGGCGACGAAGAGGCCGGTGATGATCGTGCCCATCAGGAGGCCGCCCAGCGCCTGCGGGCCGAGCACCAGGCCGACGACGAGCGGCACCAGCACGGGCAGCAGCGACGGCACGATCATCTCCTTGATCGCCGCCTTGGTCAGCATGTCGACGGCCACACCGTATTCGGGCTTGGCGGTCCCTTCCATGATGCCGGCGATCTCCCGGAACTGGCGGCGCACCTCGACCACCACGGCGCCCGCCGCGCGGCCCACCGCCTCCATCGCCATCGCCCCGAAGAGGTAGGGGATGAGGCCGCCGATGAACAGGCCGACGATGACCATGTGGTTGGACAGGTCGAACGTGGTACCCAGGCCGAACGAGTCGAGGGCGTGGGTGTAGTCGGCGAAGAGCACCAGCGCGGCAAGGCCGGCGGAGCCGATCGCGTAACCCTTCGTCACCGCCTTGGTCGTATTGCCGACCGCGTCGAGCGGGTCGGTGATCGCGCGCACCGAGTCCGGCAGGTCGGCCATCTCGGCGATACCGCCGGCGTTGTCGGTGATCGGACCATAGGCATCGAGCGCGACGATGATCCCGGCCATCGACAGCATCGCGGTGGCGGCGATGGCGATGCCGTAGAGCCCGGCGAGCCAGAACGAGAGCAGGATCGACAGGCAGACGACCAGCACCGGCCAAGCGGTGGCCTTCATCGACACGCCGATGCCCGCGATGATGTTCGTCGCGTGACCGGTGGTCGATGCTTCGGCGACGTGGCGGACCGGCTTGTACTCGGTGGCCGTGTAGTACTCGGTGATGACCACCATGGCGGCGGTGAGGACGAGACCGACGAGCGACGCGCCGAACAGGCGCAGCGGCGTGAGTTCGGGATAGGTGGTCGCCACCGCCCCCATCATCCACTCGGTGATGAACCAGAAGCCGATCGCCGACAGCACGCCGGCGACGATGAGCCCGCGGTAGAGGGCGTTCATGATCTTGCCGCCCGGGGTCGCCTTGACGAAGTAGCAGCCGACGATCGAGGCGAGGATCGAGAAGCCGCCCAGCACCAACGGATACGTGACCGCCGCCTCGGCCGTGGCCGGGAACATCAGCGCGCCCAGCAGCATGGTGGCGACGATGGTGACCGCATAGGTTTCGAACAGGTCGGCCGCCATGCCGGCGCAGTCGCCGACGTTGTCACCCACGTTATCGGCGATTACCGCCGGGTTGCGCGGGTCGTCCTCGGGAATACCGGCCTCGACCTTGCCCACGAGGTCGGCGCCGACGTCCGCGCCCTTGGTGAAGATGCCGCCGCCCAGACGCGCGAAGATCGAGATCAGCGAGCTGCCGAAGGCGAGGCCGACCAGTGGCTGGATCGCGTGGTGCAGCCCTTCCTTCATCAGGTTGGGCGCACCGTGAGCGGCGCCCAGCAGGAACCAGAAGAACCCGGCAACACCCAGCAGGCCGAGGCCGACCACCAGCATGCCGGTGATCGCCCCGCCGCGAAACGCCACGGCCAGCGCCTCGTTGAGGCCGGTGCGCGCGGCCTCCGCCGTGCGCACGTTCGAGCGCACCGAGACGTTCATCCCGATGTAGCCGGCAAGGCCCGAGAGCACCGCGCCGACGACGAAGCCGCCGCCTGTTGCCCCCCCCAGCGCCCACCAGATGATCGCGAACAGGAGGACACCGACGATCGCGATGGTGGTGTACTGGCGGTTGAGGTACGCCTTTGCACCCGCCTGGATCGCCGCCGCGATCTCGCGCATCCGGTCGTTGCCGGTGCTCTTTCCCATGATCCAACTGATCGACACGATGCCGTAGATGAGCGCGGCGAGCGCGCAGACCAGCGCGAAGATGAGGCCCGTGGACATACTGACTCCCCCAATTTACCCGTGAAGTGGCTAAGAAAAACGATCGACAGCCGGGAGGCCGCGCCTGCAGCACGTGTTCCCGCGGCCCACCTCCCCCGTTCGGCAACCGCCCCCGCTGTCTTGCGCCCGATCCGACCGATCCATCCCCGGCGCTCCGCGGGGAAAAGAACGCTATTGTGCCAGCGCGCGGTCGAGGAAGTCGAGCCGATCCTGGCCCCAGAAAGGCTCCCCGGCGTAGACGTACCAGGGCGAGCCGAAAACCTGGGCGGCGATCGCCTGCTCCGTCGTCGCCTCGAACCGCGCGGCCAGCGCCGGGGTTTCTGCGCGCGCGCCGAGCGCCCGCGCGTCGAGGTGCAGGTCAGTGGCGATCGCGGCCAGCGTCCCGGGGTCGGCAATGTCCCGTTCCTCGGCCCAGCGCGCGCGCATCACCGCGCCGGCGAGGTCGAGCGCCGGGCGCTCCCCCGTCTGCGCGGCGGCAAGTATCCAGCGGGAGGCGAGATCGACCGGCGTGCCGCCGAACTTGGGCGGCACGTTGATCGGCACGTCGAGAAAACGGCTCCAGCGGCGCAGCTCGACCAGCCGGTAGGCGAGGCGCTGGGGCGCGCGCTTGGCCAGCGGGACGCCCCCCGAGACCGCAAACACCTTGCCCAGGTCGATCGGGTAGACATCGATCCGCGCGCCGTGCCTCGCGGCCAGCGCCACGAACCGGGCGTGGCCGAGGTAGGTGTACGGCGAGGCGGGCGTGAAGTAGTAATCGATGACCTTGTCCACCGCCTGTCCCTCCGCCGTTGTCGCGAGGTCGGGAGGATCACCGCCCCGTTCGTGCCGTTGCCTACACCTTGAAGTCGGTGGCGAGTTTCTTCTGGACCGCGACGTTCTTCAGCCTCACGTACTGCGGCAGGCCGTCCCTGAACGGCGGCGGATCCTCGCCCCGGATGAGCGGCGCCAGGTACGCACGGGCCTTGGCGGTGATCCCGTAGCCGTCCCGCGTGATGAAGTCCCGCGGCAGCTTCTTCTCGACGTTGGCGACCTTCGCCAGCGGCGCCACGGTGACCTTCCAGCGGTACGGCTTGTCACTGGTGCGCGTGATCGCCGGCATCACCGCGTTGTGGCCGGCGAGCGCCAGCTCCACGGCCGCCTTGCCGACGGCATAGGCGTGGTCGACGTCGGTCTTCGAAGCGATATGACGCGCCGCGCGCTGCAGGTAGTCCGCGACCGCCCAGTGGTACTTGTAGTTGAGCTTGTCCTTGACGATCTTGGCGATCACCGGCGCCACGCCGCCGAGCTGGGCGTGGCCGAACGCATCGCGCGTTCCCGCCTCGGCGAGCAACTGGCCTTCGGCATTGAGCAGGCCTTCCGAGACGCCGACGCAGCAGTAGCCGTGCGACTTCACCTTGGCGTCGACGGCGGCGAGGAACTTCGCCTCGTCGAACGGCACTTCGGGAAAGAGCAGCACCAGCGGGATCGGCGTCGCCTCGTCCTCGGCCATTCCGACGGCCGCGGTGATCCAGCCGGCGTTGCGTCCCATGACCTCGAGGACGAAGACCTTGGTCGACGTCTTGGCCATCGACTGCACGTCGAAGGCCGCCTCGCGCATCGAGACCGCGACGTACTTGGCCACGGAGCCGAACCCGGGGCAGTTGTCGGTGATCGGCAGGTCGTTGTCGACGGTCTTGGGCACGTGAACCGCCGTCAGCGGATAGCCGAGATTGTCGGCGATCTGCGAGACCTTGAGGCAGGTGTCGGCCGAGTCGTTGCCGCCGTTGTAGAAGAAATAGCCGATGTCGTGCGCACGGAACACCTCGATCAGGCGCTCGTACTGCGCGCGGTACTCGTCCAGCCCCTTGAGCTTGTAGCGGCACGAGCCGAACGCGCCGGACGGCGTGTAGCGCAACGCGGCGATCGACCGCGCGCTTTCCTTGCCGGTGTCGATCAGGTCCTCGGTCAGCGCGCCGATGATGCCGTTGCGTCCGGCGTAGACGCGGCCGATGCGATCGCGGTGCGCGCGCGCGGCCTCGATGACGCCGGCGGCGGAGGCGTTGATGACGGCGGTGACCCCGCCGGACTGGGCGTAGAAAGCGTTACGTTTGGCCATGGTTGTACCCGCTGTGTGGTGTGGTTGCGCGTCGCCGAGCCGGGTGAATCGCCGTCAGCTCGCCGGGATAGCGATTGCCGCGCGCAGCCGCCGGGCCGGATCGAAGTCCGGAGCAAGCGCGAGGGTTCGGTCGCAGCATCGCAGCGCCTGGGTGTCGTCGCCCTGCGCGCGGCAGACCAGCGCCAGATTGTAGACGATGCCCGCATCGTGTGGGCGAATCGCTGCCGCGAGCTCCTGCGCGGCGCGCGCCGTGGGCAGGTCACCGGCACTGCGGTGGATCATCGCCAGCAGGTTGAGCGCCCAGGGATCGTTGACGCTCACGGCGAGCGCGTCCCGGCACCTCGCCGCGGCGGCCTCCAGATGTCCCGAACGCGCCAGCGTGCTTGCCTCATCCAGGAGCGGCGCCACCCGGTCGACGAGTGCATCGTGCACTCGCATCCACTTGGCGTAGACGCGATCGCGGAACTGCGCGAATCGCGCGTCGTCCTGGTTGCCGCCACCGCCGGCGCCCGAGTCGCCCGCCTCCGCGTGCCACTCGAACGACTGCAGGGGCACGAAGTGAAACCGGGCGCGCTGCGCGAGCGCAATGAGGAAATCCCAGTCCTCGTGGATGTCCAGCGCCTCGTCGAAGCGGCAACCCTGCTGCACCAGCGCTTTCGCAAACACCGTCGCCGACAGGTGGATGTAGTTGCGCTCGAAGAGCTGGAGGGGAGCGTGCGGCTGACCGAACCGCTCGACCCGCCCGTCCCGGAATACGGCCTGGGCGTAGGAGTGAATCACGCCCGCCTGCGGCGCCGCCGTCCGCGCCGCCATCAGCGCGGACAAGTGCCCGGGCAGAAACCTGTCGTCGTCGTCGAGGAAGGTGAGCCACTCGCCACCGGCGGCGTCGAGCCCGGCATTGGCCGCCGCGGGCCGCGTGAGCCGCCCCGGACTCTCGACGAGGCGCTGCGGGTGGGGGCCGCACCGCGCCGGCAGGGGCGGGTGCGCGGGGCCGCAGGCGGCCACCACGACCACCTCGGTGGCCGGATAGTCCTGCGCCGCGATCGACGCCAGAGCCGCGGCGAGCGAGGGCCGCGCCATGCTGCGCACGACGACGGTCAACAGGGGCGGCGCCGGCGCCATTCCCCGGCGGAGGTCAGGTATCGGGGCCGCGGGACGGCCGGGCAGGCCGCAGAGGCCGGCCAGGGCGCGTCCCGGCGCGGGACGTCATCGCGGCGGCACGCCGACTAACCCTTCAGCGCCGCCAGCGCCGCCGCGGTGATCGCGTCGACGCTGCCCTGGCCGTCGATGCGACGGTACTTCGGCGGCGCGCGTCGCCGGAAGCCGCCCACCGACCGTAGTAATCGACCAGCGGCTTGGTCTGGGCGTGGTAGACCTCGAGGCGCTTCTTGACCGTCTCCTCGCGATCGTCGTCGCGCTGGATCAGCGCCTCCCCGGTGACGTCGTCGCGCCCCGCAACTTTCGGCGGGTTGTACCGGACGTGGTAGGTCCGTCCGGACGCGAGGTGCACGCGGCGCCCGCTCATCCGGTCGATGATCGCGGCGTCGGGCACGTCGATCTCGAGCACGTAGTCGAGCGCGACTCCGGCGTCCTTCATCGCGTCGGCCTGCGGGATGGTCCGCGGAAAACCGTCGAACAGGTAGCCGCTGGCGCAGTCCGGCTCGCGCAGCCGGTCCCGGACCAGCCCGATGATGATCTCGTCCGACACGAGGCCGCCGCTGTCCATCACCTTCTTCGCCGCGAGCCCGAGCGGCGTACCCGCCTTGACCGCCGCACGCAACATGTCGCCGGTCGAGATCTGCGGGATGCCGAACGTTTCCTTGATGAAATTGGCCTGGGTGCCTTTGCCGGCGCCCGGGGGTCCGAGCAGTATCAGTCGCATGTTCCTGGCTCTGTCGTGGAGGGTGGAGGGTGGAGGGCACCGCGCCGATACCGTACCGGCCGGCTGCCCCGTGGAGGGGCCACGAACAATTCTGTCGGTGATGGCGCGCCGGGTCAATGCGCACCCTCTTCGGCGGGTGCGCGCCCGAGTGCTCATTAGCCTGAGGGCAGTACTTCGCGCAACGCCACGGGCCGCCCGAGCTCGATGCTGCGGTGGGCCGCGAGCCCGCTGGCAACCGCCCGCAGCCCCTCCTCCAGCCCGATCTCGGCGGGAAGACCCTGTCGGACTGCGTTGGCGAACCGGACATGTTCGACATACGACGCGCCGAAGTGCTGACCGCTGTAGCGGATATTGGTGTCCCACACGCGCCGCACGGCGACCCCGCGCCCGGTGCCCGATGGCGCGCCCCAGACGACGCGCCTGCCCCAGTCCTCTCGCCGCCCGTAGCGCAACTGCAGCGCCGGCAGCAGCGACTCGAGCCGGCCCTCGTCGCCGACGACGACGACCTGCTCGTTGTCGAGCGTACCCTCGGCGAACATGCACAGGTCGAGCATGGCCCTGGCGCCGCCCGGCGTAGTCGACGATCGACATAGGCGTTGTCGAGGATGTCGGGCGTCCTCGCCGTCGTAGCGCTCGTCGAGATGATTGACGCTCTGTGCCGCCCGCTGCGTACACACGCATCGGGCCGCTCGCGCGACGATCAAGTCCATGAGGTCGAAGTAGTGGCAGCACTTCTCGACCAGCGTTCCGCCGGTATTGCGCGGTGAAGCGGTTCCAGTCGCCGACCTTCTGGATAGAACGGCTAGCGGTGCTCGCGGATCGCGACCTGGTGCACGCCGGCCGACCGCACCCTCGTGCACCATCCGCGATCAGTTCGCGCCACCGGCGGCATGTAGCGGTACTCCTGCGCCACCCAGACGATGCCCTGGCGTCCGCGGGCCCGCTCGACCAGCTCGACACCGTCCTCGATCCGGGTGACCAGTGGCTTCTCAACCAGGATGTGAAGATCGGTAGCGCAGCGCGTCGCGCATCATCGCCACGTGCGTGTAGTTCGGGGTCGCGATGACCACGGCGTCGCACAGGCCGCTTTGCAGGAGTTCGACGTGATCGACGAATGCCTGCGGCGCGACAGCGCACAGACCACTCGCCGCCTCGCGACTCGGGGCGTGCGGATCGGCGATCGCCGTCACCGCCACGCCGTCTTGCGCGCGCAGATTCAGAATATGCTCGCGCCCCATGCTGCCGCAGCCGATGATGCCGTAGCGGATCATGCCAGCCTCCAATCGAGTGGGCGCCGAAGGGCGCGGGGCCTGCCCGCGCACGCGACCGCCGCGCGCGGCGCGATGCGAGTCGGCGCGGGACAGCGCGGCGTCACGCTGCGCTCCCGGCAAACAGCGCGCGCACGCGCTCGAGGTCTTCGGGCGTGTCGACGCCGGGGGCCGGCGTTCCCTCGGTGATCGCCACGGCGATCCGGTAGCCGTGCCACAGGGCGCGCAGCTGCTCCAGCGCTTCGAAACGCTCGACCGGCGCCGGCGCGAGCCCGGGATAGGCGCGCAGGAACGCCGCCCGGTAGGCGTACAGACCGTAATGCCGGTAGATCGGGCAGCCTGCGGGGATGCTGTCGCGCGAGCGCGCGAAGGCGTCGCGCGCCCAGGGGATGGTCGCTCGGCTGAAGTACATCGCGTCGCCGCGGGCGTCGAGGACGACCTTGACGACGTTGGGACTGAAGGCCTCGGCCGGATCGACGATCGGGTGGCACGCCGTTGCGATGGCCACGTCGGCTCGCTGCGCGAGCGTGTGCGCGAGTTCCCGAATCAGCGCCGGCGGCAACAGCGGCTCGTCACCCTGGACGTTGACGACGATCGCCGCGTCCGGCAAGCCCAGCTGCGCCGCCGCCTCGGCCAGGCGATCGGTGCCGGTCGGATGGTCGGCACGGGTCATGCAGACGGCGAACCCATGCGCGGCCACGGCGGCGCGGATGCGTTCGTCGTCGGTCGCGACCGCGACCGTGGCGGCGCCCGCCTCGCGCGCGCGCTCGGCCACGCGCACGACCAAGGGCTTGCCGGCGATGTCGGCCAGCGGTTTGCCCGGCAGCCGGGTCGACGCGAAGCGCGCCGGAATCAGCGCAGTGAACCCGGTCACCGGGGAGGCGGTCATCGCCAGGCGTCCCCGTGGCGCGAAGACGCGCGCGCGGGCCCGGTCACTCGACCTCGTGCGGCTCGAGCCGGCGCGCCTCGTCTTCGAGCATCACCGGAATGCCATCCCGGATCGGATAGGCGAGGCGAGCCGACTTGGAGAGGAGCTCCTGCTTTTCCTTGTCGTAGATCAGCGGGCCCTTGGTCACCGGACAGACCAGGATTTCAAGCAGCTTGGGATCCACGAAGCTTCTCCTCGAGGCGCGGAACGAGTGTCGGGTCGAGGCGCGCGTCCACCGGCAGGTACCAGCAGCGCTCGTCGGCGAACGCCGCGCATTTTACCGCATCCTTCTCGGTCATCAGCACCGGGAGGTCGTCGTCGAACGCGAGGTCAGCGCGCGCGAAGGGGTGGTGATCGGGGAACGGATGCTCGACGGGTACGATGCCCAGGCTGCGCAGCAATGCGAAGAAGCGCTGCGGGTTCCCGATGCCGGCCACGGCGTGCACGCGGCGGCCGGCGAACTCCCTGGGTGCGGCGGGCGGCGCCCGGCCGTCGACGCGCCGCAACCGCCCCGCGTCGAGCGTCATCGTCAGCGCGCCCCGGAAGCTTCCGTCGCGCGGCGCGCCCTCGAGGCGATTGAGCACCACCGCGGCGACCGTCGCGAGCCTGCGCCGCGGCTCGCGCAGCGGACCCGCAGGCAGCAACCAGCCGTTGCCGAGACCGCGGGCGGCATCGATGACGACGACTTCGGCCGAGCGCGCCAGACGGTAGTGCTGCAAACCGTCGTCGGCGATGATCACGTCGCAGTCCGGATCGGCGGCGAGCAGCGCCCGGCCGGCGGCCAGTCGATCCGCGGCCACCGCGACCCGGTGTCCTCTGCGGGCGAGCAGCACCGGCTCGTCCCCCACCGCGGCGGGATCCGCGGCGGCGCTCACCAGGACCGGCGGCCGGCCTTCCCGCGCCGCGGCGCCGCCGTAGCCGCGACTGACGATGCCTGGGTGCCACCCGCGGTCGGCGAGATCGCGGGCGAGCGCGGCGACCAGCGGTGTCTTGCCGACCCCGCCGACACAGAGGTTGCCGACCACGATCACCGGGACCGGCAGGCGCCCCGCCCGCAGCCAGCCGCGGCGATAGGCGAGCCGCCGCAGCATCGTCGCCACGCCGAACACGAGCGAGAGCGGGGTGAGCAGCAGCGTGAGCGGCGTGAGGCGAGGGGCGTACCACGCGCTGACCAGCCGATCGGCGAGTCGCTCCGGGATTCCTCCGCTGCGCACCGCGCGCCGCCGGACTACTTGGCCGGTGCCTGCGTCGCGAACGTGATGTGGATGAAACCGGCGGCGCGCGCGGCCTCCATCACGTGGATGACCGCCTGGTGCGTGGCATTCGCGTCGGCGTTGACGACGATCACCGGGTCCGCGGCGTCTCCGGCCGCACGCCGCAGCAGCTGCGCGAACTCGGCGACCGACGTGAAATTGAAGACGGTTCGCTCGACGACGTAGCGACCCTGCGCATCGACCCCGACGGTGATCTCCTTCGGTCGCTGCTTGACTTCGTTGGCCTGCGCTTCCGGCAGCGTGATCTGCAGCTCGGCGACGCGCTGGTAGGTCGTCGTCACCATCAGGAAGATGAGGATCACCAGCAGAACGTCGATCAACGGGATGAAGTTGATCTCCGGCTCGTCCCGGTTGCGGTTGCCGCGCAGGTTCATGGCCGCGATCCGCCGCAGCTACGCACGGTCGCCGTGAGCGATGTCGACCAGGCGTATCGCCTGCTGCTCCATCTCGACGATGAGCCCGTCGACCTTGGACCGGAAATGGCGATAGAAGATCATGCTGGGAATCGCCACGATCAGGCCGAACGCGGTGTTGTAGAGCGCGATCGAGATGCCATGCGCGAGCTGGATCGGGTTGGATCCGGCGGCGGTCTGCGAACCGAAGATCTCGATCATGCCGACCACGGTCCCGAACAGGCCAAGCAGCGGCGCCATCGCCGCGATCGTGCCGAGCGTGGTCAGGAAGCGATCCAGCTCGTGCGTAACGACGCGTCCGACCTCCTCGATCGCCTCCTTGACGACCGGCCGCGGGCTCCGGATGCTCGCGAGGCCGGCGGCGAGCAGGCGTCCCAGCGGACCTTGCTGCGCGGTACGCGCGAGAAGCTCCGTCGTCGCACCCGACACGCGGTACTCCGCGAGGACCCGGTCGACGAGTCCCACCGGTGCGACCGCGTTCTGCCGCAGCGACCACAGGCGCTCGAAGATCAACGCCAGAGCGATGATCGAGGCGACGATCAGCGGCCAGATCGGCCAGCCGGCCGCTTGAATGATGGACCACACGGTGAAGCGCTCCGTCGATGCAGATCCAGCGGAATGTAGCCTGCCCGCCCGGATTCGGCAAGGCGATGGATCGCGCTGCGCGCATGGCCGAGCGGCGCATTGGCGCTACCGACCACCCCGGCGCCGCCGGCGCAGGGGGCCCTCGGCGAGGGTCGCCGTCACCGCGGCGCCGACCAGCACGACCACCCAGGAAACGTACACCCAGACCAGGAACAGGGGCAGGACCGCAAGTGCGCCGTACACGAGCTGATACGTGGGCACGCGGGCGATGGTGAGGCCGAACAGCTGCTTGGCGGCCTCGAACGCCAGCGCTGCGAACACCCCCCCGACGACGGCGGGTCGCAGCGGCACGTGCCGGCTCGGCATCAGCAGGTAGAGCAGCGTGAAAGCGAGCGCGGTGATCGCGACGGCGAGTGGGCGCGCGGCGTAGGGCAGCACTCGCCGACGCGGCCGGCACCTGCGCGATCGACGCCTCGATCACCCAGGCCGTCGAGTAGACCGCGGCCCCGATGACCAGCGGCCCGGCGACGAGGCCCAGCGCGAAGACGACCAGGCGCCGCCAGAGAGAGCGCGCCCCCTCGCTGTCCCAGATCGCGTTGATCTCGCGTTCGACCGTCGCAACCAGCAGCACCGCGGTGATCACGACGAAGGCGATGCCGAGACCTTTCAGATTCGCCGCCTTGCCGGTGAACTCCAGGAGGTAGCCGCGCACCATGCTGCCGCTGGCCGGCAAGAGGTGCTTCAACAGGAATCGCTCGAGCGCGTCGAGCCACTGCTGGAAGAGGGGATAGCGCGCCACGTAGACCAACGCGACGGTGAGCAGCGGCACGAGCCCCAGCACCGACGTGAACGAGAGCGCCGCCGCGGTCCGCCCCATCTCGGCAGCGCGCAGCCGCGCGACCACGCCCCCGAAGACGAAGGCCCGCACGGCACCGATTGCGCGTGCCATCGTGATGTTCCGGGCCATCGTCTTATCGGCGTCGTTGCCGCCGTGCCCGAGGCTGTCCAACGACGCCGAGACGCGCTGCAGCCGGCGGAACCCGCGGTCCACTTCGTGCGGCCTCATGCGCAAGCGAGCTTGGCATGCGGGTCGAAGACGTCGAAAAGCCTGCCCTCGCTGGGCAAGCGGCGTACCATGGCGGGCGCATCCTTGGTTTCGGCACTCGAGCGATTATCGCATTCCGGCGCGGTTCGCTTCGGGCAAACGGATGGCGCCGTCGCGCCCATGGGCCGTGCCGCGCGGGGCGATTTGCGCGTCACGACGATTACCAACACAGACACGGGAGGCACGTTGGATTCCGCGAGCAACTCCACCCCGGCGACCGAGATCGCCGTTCTTGGCGGCGGCTGCTTCTGGTGTCTGGAGGCGGTGTTCGTCGAACTGCGCGGCGTCGAGCGCGTACGCTCCGGATACGCGGGCGGCACGCTCCCCAACCCGACCTACGAAAGCGTTTGCAGCGGCCGCAGCGGCCACGCCGAGGTGGTCGAGGTCGCATTCGATCCGGCGGAGCTGTCGTTCGACGAGCTGCTCACGGTCTTTTTCACGATCCACGACCCGACCACGCGCGACCGGCAAGGCAACGACGTCGGCAGTCAGTACCGGTCCGTGATCTTCGCGCAGTCTCCCGAGCAGCGGACGGCGGCGCAGGCAGTGATCGCGCGCCTGGAGAAGGCCGGACTCTGGCCCGCGCGGTTCGTTACCGAGCTCGCCGGGCCGGCGACGTTCTACCCGGCAGAGTCCTACCACCAGCGCTACTTCGAGCGCAATGCGCAGGCGCCCTACTGCGCCGTCGTCGTCGCGCCGAAGGTCGCCAAGTTCCGCCGCCGCTTCACCGAGCGGCTGCGCGCACCCTCGCCGAAGCCGTGAGCGCTACGGCCGCCCCGGGGGTGAACTCCGGAACGTGGCGCGAGGGGACTCCCGTGGGCGCCGTCCAGGCGCCATGGACGCACTCACGACACCGCGCCGCGGCCGCGGAATTCCACAGCGAAATTTGCATTTGCCACCGCTTCCTCTCTCGGGAATTGCGCTATAGTTCCCGCCGATGAAGTGGGACGCGAGCCCCGAGAGGAGGGCCTGCTTCAGACTGTTCGGCGATTCGACGAGCAATCCATCCAGGGAAGGAGACCTATGGCCATCACCAAGAAAGCTGCAACGAAGCCCGGCGCCAAGAAGACTGCCGCGAAGAAGCCCGTCGCCAAGAAGGCCGCCGTGAAGAAACCCCCGGCAAAGAAGGCTCCGGCAAAGAAGGCGGCCGTGGCGAAGGCTCCGGCGAAGAAGGCCACAGCGGCAAGGCCCGCCAGCAAGAAGGCCGCCGCAACGCGCAAGCCCAACGCCGCGTTCATGAAGGCGATGACGCCTTCGGCCGCGCTCGCCGCCGTGATCGGCCCGACCCCGGCGCCGCGCACGGAGGTCACGAAGAAGATCTGGGATTACATCAAGAAGAACAAGCTCCAGGATGCCGAGAACAAGCGCAACATCAACGCCGACGACAAGCTCAAGGCCGTATTCGGCGGCAAGAAGATGGTCTCGATGTTCGAGATGACCAAGCTCATCTCGAGCCACCTCAAGTAGGCGCGGCGCATTCCCCGGCGCTGCCGGGGCGAAAGAGCACGGCCGGCCGGGTTCCCGCCCGGCCGTTTTCATTTACCCGTCCCGGCGCGCGCGCCCTCGCCGCACGCCACACCTGAGTTCGCGGCAGGTCGGGCGGAGCGACCGCGGCTCGAGCCCGACCCCTTGGTGTCGACGCAAGTCGCCCTGCGCTTCGGCCGCCCGCGAAGAGTTCTTCACAGGCTCAGCGCTGGCCCTGGAGCGCGGCGATCCGCGCTTCGAGCGGCGGATGGGTCGAGAACAGCGCCATGACCCCCGCCTTGTCGGCGATGCCGAAGCCGTTCATCGCCTTGGGCAGCTCGCCCGGCTCGACGCCTCCCAGCCGTTTGAGCGCATTGATCATCGGCTGCGGATTGCCGAGGTAGTTCGCGGCGCCCGCGTCGGCTCGGAACTCGCGCTGGCGCGAGAAGTACGCCACGACGACCGAGGCGAGGATGCCGAACACGATCTGGCACACCATCACGGTGACGAAGTAGCCTGGGCCCGTCCCGTGCTCGGTGCGAAAGATCGTCCGGTCGACGATCGAGCCGACGATGCGCGCGAAGAACACGACGAAGGTGTTCACGACGCCCTGGATCAGCGTGAGCGTCACCATGTCGCCGTTCGCGACGTGCGCGACCTCGTGCGCGAGCACGGCCTCGACTTCCTCTTTGTTCATGTTCTGCAGCAGCCCCGTGGACACCGCCACCAGCGCCGAGTTGCGGAACGCTCCGGTGGCGAAGGCGTTGGGTTCGCCCTCGTAGATCGCCACCTCGGGCATGCCGACGCCGGCCTTGGCGGCGAGCCGGCGAACCGTCTCGACCAGCCAGGCCTCGGCTTGGTTCGCGGGCTGCGCGATCACCTGCGCGCCGGTCGACCACTTGGCCGCCTGCTTCGACATGAGCAGCGAGATGATCGCCCCGGTGAACCCCACGACGGCCGAGAACGCGAGCAAACCGCCGTAGGAGATGCCGGTCTGGTCGTACATCGCGCGGTCGAGGCCGAGGAGCCTCAGCACGACGGACAGCACGAGCACCACTGCGAGATTGGTGACGAGAAAGAGAACGATGCGCTTCATGGCAAGTGCCTCGATGAGAAAGGGACGGGCGCCAGCGACACGTTGCCCATCCGGGTTGTGCCTCGCGCACGCGGCTGCGCGAGCGCGGCGCGATGAGAATATGCCGTCGGCCGGACGCGGATTCAAGACCCGGCAGCCGTACCCGTCCAGGAATCCTTGAGCGTCACCGTGCGATTGAACACCGGGTGGCCGGCGCTGTGGTCCCTGAGGTCGGCGACGAAATAGCCTTGGCGTTCGAACTGGAACCGTTCCTCGGCCGCGGCCGCGGCCAGCGCCGGCTCGACGAAAGCCCGGATCACGCGTTTGGAGCCGGCGTTGAGATCGTCAAGGTAATTCCGCTCGGCCACCTCGCCAATCTCGCGTTCGTCGCCTTCTTCGCCGGCGATGAAGCCGGCGGGGGCAGGCGCTGCGGCTTCCGCGGCGTCCGCGCGCTGCCCCCAGGGCAGCCTAGCCCCGGGAAACGGCACCGCAAAGAGGCGGTCGTACAACCGGACCTCCACGGCAATCGCGTCCGCCACCGAGAGCCAATGGATGTTGCCCTTGACCTTGCGCGCACTGGCGCCGGCGGTGCCGCTGCGGGTCGCCGGATCGTAGGTGCAGTGCACGGCGATCGACCCTGCCGTCCGGGCCCCGATCGAACCCAGTGCACTTGACGATGTACCCGTACCGAAGTCGCACTTCTGCCCCGGGCGCGAGGCGAAAGTATCCCTTCGGCGGCGCCTCGGAGAAGTCGTCGCGCTCGATCCAAAGCTCGCGCCGCAGCGGCAGGGCCCGGGTTCCCAGCGCGGGCTGCTGCGGGTGGTTCGGCGCCGCGCACTGCTCGACCGCGCCCTCGGGGAAGTTGTCGATGACGAGCTGGAGCGGGTCGAGAATCGCGATGCGCCGCTGCGCGCGCGCATTGAGATCCTCGCGCATGCAGTCCTCGAGGATGCCCATGTCGATCCAGGAGTCGGCCTTGGACACCCCGATCCGCTCGGCGAACAGGTGGAAACCCTCCGGCGTATAGCCGCGCCGGCGCGCGCCGACCAGCGTCGGCATCCTGGGGTCGTCCCAGCCGTCGACGTGACCGTTGGCGACGAGCTGGATCAGCCGCCGCTTGGACAGGACGACGTAGGTGAGATTGAGGCGCGCGAACTCGTACTGCTGCGGCAGGGGGTGGGCGAGCTGGCCGCCGTCGGCGAGCTTGCCGATCACCCAGTCGTAGAGCGGCCGATGGTCCTGGAACTCGAGGGTGCAGATCGAGTGGGTGATCTCCTCCAGCGCGTCGGAAATGCAGTGCGTGTAGTCGTACAGCGGGTAGATGCACCACTTGCTGCCCGTGCGGTGATGCGCCGCGTGCCGAATCCGGTAGATCGCCGGATCGCGCATGTTGAGATTCGGACTCGCCATGTCGATCCTGAGGCGCAGCACGTGCGCGCCGTCGGGGAATTCCCCGGCGCGCATGCGGCGGAAGAGATCCAGGTTCTCGGCCGGCGACCGGTCGCGATACGGGCTCGGCCGACCCGCCTGGGTCAGCGTGCCGCGGGTGGCGCGGACCTCGTCCGCCGACTGGCTGTCGACGTAGGCGAGGCCGGCGCCGATGAACCACTCGGCGAACTCGTAGAGCCGGTCGTAGTAGTCCGAGGCGTGGTAGCGATGGGGGCCCCAGTCGAACCCGAGCCAGCGAACCGAATCGGCGATCGAGTCCTCGAACTCGACGTCCTCCTTGACCGGGTTGGTGTCGTCGAAGCGCAGGTGGCAGCGGCCGCCGTTTTCCGCGGCGAGCCCGAAGTTGAGGATGATCGACTTTGCGTGGCCGTAGTGCAGATACCCGTTCGGTTCGGGCGGGAAGCGGGTGACGACCCGTCCGCCGTACTTGCCGCTGCGATTGTCATCCGCGATGATGGCGCGCAGGAAGTTCGACGCCGGCCCCTCCCCCCGGTCAGGCGCCCCACCTGCCCCGCGTGCGGGAGCACGCGCGGACGAAACTTGCGGCGGCGCAACATTCCTGGTCATCGAGTTTTGTTCATGAACAATCGGCAACGACGTCGCATTCTAACCGCTGGCACCGGCAGCGTCATCGTCCGTTCCCCCGCAGCCAACCGGTCGTGCCTCGGAAACCCGCGCCAGGCAAGGCTTCGCGGGCTGCGCCGGTATTCGCGGTCGAGGTGTTCTCCACAGAACCTGTGGATAATGATGTGCATATCGTGTCAACTGCTGCGCTAAGTCACGCGGGGGCCGCGATAAACCCCGCCTGACCAGATTCTCGGCTAGATTTTTTTATTACAAAACAATGACCTGCGACGCCCCTTCAAGGGCTTCCCCGATCCCGCAGCGGGGCCGGACCACCGTCGGCCGCGGCGCCATTGGCGAAGGGCGCGGCCATATCGTCCTGGACAGAATTGACCGGGAGGGTCGGCCTGTCGAACGCTCCGTGCGGCGTCGCCCGATTATATTTGTGAGCACTCACTTCACGTTTCCCGTCGACACTCCCGGCCCCCGCCGCCTCGGCGTGCCCGTGCTGTCCGTGTCGCTGCTGGTCGCGTCGGCCCGGCTCGTCCTGGAGCGAGAGCTCGGTCTCGTCTGGGTTGCGGGGGAGATCTCCAGTTTCACCCGCGCCGCCTCCGGGCACTGCTATTTCAGCCTCAAGGACAAGACGGCACAGGTGCGCTGCGTGTTCTTCCGGCACAAGGCGCAGCACGCGAGCTTCCCGCTGCGCGACGGCCTTGCGGTCGAAGTCGCTGCCACTGCTTCGATCTACGAAGCTCGCGGCGAGTTCCAACTCAACGTCGAGTCGATCCGCCTCGCGGGAGCAGGCGCGCTCTACGAGCAGTTCGCCCGGCTCAAGGCGCGACTCGACGCCGCCGGTTGGTTTGCCGCGGCGCGCAAGCGGCCCCTGCCCGCGTATCCCCGCGCCGTGGGCATCGTGACGTCGACCGCGGGCGCCGCGCTGCACGACATGCTGACGACGCTCCAGCGGCGCTGGCCGGCACTTCCCGTGGTGATCTATCCCTGTACGGTCCAGGGGGGCGCCGCCGCCGCCGAGATTGCGGCAGCGATCGGCTCGGCCAACGCGCGGCGGGAGGTCGACGTCCTGATCGTCGGTCGCGGCGGCGGATCGATCGAGGATCTGTGGGCGTTCAACGAGGAGGTGGTCGCGCGCGCGGTGTTCGACTCGGCGCTGCCGGTCGTCTCCGCGGTCGGCCACGAGACCGATTTCACCATCTGCGATTTTGTCGCGGACGCCCGGGCGGCTACGCCGACGGCAGCGGTGGCGCTGGTCGCGCCCGACCGTGTCGCCGTCGGCCGGCAGGCCGCGGCGCTGGCGGCACGGATGCAGCGCGCCGGCGCTGCCGCGCTCGAGCGCCGCATGCAGCGGGCCGACCACCTTGCCCGCCGTCTCGTCCATCCGGCGGCGCGGCTCGCGCGCCAACGCAACGACGCCCGGGCGCTCGCGCAGCGGCTGTTGCTTGCGCTCTCGCACCGGCTCGCGGCCCTCGACCGGCTGGCCGCAGTTCAGGCGCAGCGCCTTGGCGCGCTGCTGCGCCAGCCCCCGCCTGCGGCCGCCCGGCTCGCCCGGGCCCGGGAACGCTGGGCACGTGGCGGCACCACGATCGTCGACGCCGCGGCGGTGCGCGCCGCGGCGTGCCGCGCGCGCGCTCGCCCACCTCAATCCGCAATCGGTGCTCGACCGGGGCTACGCGATCGTGACGCGCGCCGACGGCTCGATCGCGCGCGACGCGACGGCGCTGGCGGCCGGCGACGAGGTCCGCCTGCGCCTCGCGCGCGGCCGGGCAGCCGCTCGCATCACCGGCGCGCTGCCGGCTGACGGCGAAGCCGATTAGCGCGACGACCGCCGCTCAGGCTTCGTCGGGGTCCGGGTCGTCGACGGCGTCGCCCCCGCCGCCCTGCCCAGCCGCCGGAGGCGGCGCCGCCGCGATGCGCGGCGTCGGCACCACCACGTCGGCGTTCTGCGCCCGGTGGCGCAGCGCATGGTCCATCAGCACGATCGCCATCATCGCCTCGGCAATCGGCGTGGCGCGAATTCCAACGCACGGGTCGTGTCGCCCGTGGGTGTTCACGATCACCGGACGCCCCGCCTTGTCGATCGAGCGGCGATCGAGGCGCACCGATGACGTCGGCTTGACCGCGAGCGTCACGACGATGTCCTGTCCGGTGGCGATGCCGCCCAGGATGCCGCCCGCCTGGTTGGACAGGAAACCCGCCGGCGTCATCTCGTCGGAATGCTCGGTGCCCGTCTGCTCGACGCAGGCGAAGCCGGCGCCGATCTCGACGCCCTTGACCGCGTTGATGCTCATCATGGCGTACGCGAGCTCGGCGTCGAGGCGGTCGAAGACCGGCTCGCCCCAGCCCACGGGAACGCCGCTCGCGACGACCGTGATCTTCGCGCCGCACGAGTCGCCGGATTTGCGCAGGCGATCCATGAACGCCTCGAGCTCGGGCACGATCGCGGCATTCGCTGCGAAGAACGGGTTGTCGTCGACCGCGCCCCAATCCGCGAAAGGAATGGCCTTCGGGCCCAGCTGGACGAGGTGCCCGCGGATGATGACGCCGTACCGCTCGTGCAGCCACTTGCGCGCGACCGCGCCGGCGGCGACGCGAACCGCCGTCTCGCGCGCCGACGAACGCCCGCCGCCGCGGTAGTCGCGGATCCCGTACTTCTGCCAGTACGCGTAGTCCGCGTGCCCCGGCCGGAACGTCTCGGCGATGTTCGCGTAATCCTTGCTGCGCGGGTCCTCGTTGCGGATCAGCAGTGCAATCGGGGTTCCGGTGGTTCGTCCCTCGAACACGCCGGAGAGGATCTCGACCGCGTCGGACTCGCGGCGCTGGGTCACGTGCCGCGACGTGCCGGGCCGGCGGCGGTCGAGGTCGCGCTGGACGTCTTCGGCGCGCAGCGTCATCCCCGGCGGACAACCGTCGACCACACAGCCGATCGCGGGGCCGTGCGACTCGCCGAACGAGGTCACGCAGAACAGTCTGCCGAGGGTGTTGCCGGACATGGGGCGATGGATCGAGGCGGCGGCCGCGCGTCGCGCGCACGCCGCCGGAGTGTAGCACGGGGGTCCGACGCGCCACCCTGCGCGTCGCGCCGCGTCCCGCTGTCAGCGCCGCTCGCCGCGCAGCCGGAGCACCGCCGCGTGCAATCCCTCCGGTGTCACCTCGCCCGGCGGCACGGCGGCGCCCGCCACGAGCTCGATGCGGGAGAACATGCCGCGGAACCGCCGCATCGCCCGCCCTTGGTACGAACGGCTGAAGAAGCTTCCCCACAGCCCGCGCAGCGCGAGCGGGATCACGGGAACCGGAGTCGTCGCCACGATCTGCTGCACGCCGGGGCGAAAGGGGCCCATCTCGCCGCTCTGGGTGAGGGTGCCTTCCGGGAAGATGCCGACGACCTCGCCCTCGGCGAGCGAGCGCGCCACCTCGGCGAACGCCCGTTCCTTCATCGCCGCGTCCTCCTTCGCCGGCGCGATCGGAATCGTGCGCATCGTGCGGAAGATGAACGACAGCAAGGGCACGCGGAAGATGCGATGGTCCATCACGAAGCGGATCGGCCGGCGGATGCATGCCGCCAGCACCACGGCGTCGACGTAGCTCACGTGGTTGCACACGATGACGCAGGGCCCCGCCTCGGGGATGTGCTCCAGTCCCTTCTGCCTCACCCGGTAGAACGTGTGCACCAGCATCCACGCGAGGAAGCGCATCAGGAATTCGGGCACGAGCCCGTAGATGTACGCGGCGACCGCGGCGTTCATGAGCCCGGTCACCAGGAACAGCTGCGGGATGCTGAGCCCCGCCTGCAACAGGCCGATCGCGATGCCGGCCGAAGCCACCATGAACAGGGCGTTGAGGATGTTGTTGGCGGCGATGATCCGCGACCGGTGCGAGGGCAGGGAGCGCTCCTGGATCAGCGCGTAGAGCGGCACGATGTAGAGCCCGCCGAAGAGCCCGATCAGCAACAGGTCCGCGGCGACGCGCCAATGCGCCGGCCGGTCCAGGAACGGGCCGAGGCCGGTGAGCTCGTGGGCGGCGAGCCCGCGGCTCGCGAGCCAGAGGTCGATGGCGAACACCGACAGGCCGATCGACCCGAACGGGACGAGCCCCAGCTCCACGCGGCGGCCGGAGAGGCGCTCGCAGAGCAGGGACCCGACGCCGATCCCGATCGAGAACAGCGCGAGCAGCGTCGTCACGACCTGCTCGTTGCCGCCGAGCACGTCGCGGGAGAAACCCGCGAACTGGGCAAGGAAGAGCGCCCCGTAGAACCAGAACCAGGAGATGCCGAGCATCGACAGCCAGACCACGCGGTTGCCCTGCGCGAAGCGGAGGCTGCGCGCGGTTTCGGTGATCGGGTTCCAGTTGATCGCGAGCCCGGGCGCCACCGCGGGCGTGTGCGGAATGCCGCGGCTGGCGAGATACCCGGCGATCGCGATCGCGATCGTCAGCGCGCCTGCGAGCGCGGGGCCGGCCGGCTCCAGCGCGATGACGAGACCGCCGGCGATCGTTCCCAACAGGATGGCAACGAAGGTGCCCATCTCGACCAGGCCGTTGCCGCCGATCAGCTCCTCGGGCCCAAGGTGCTGAGGCAGTATGGCGTACTTGACGGGCCCGAAGATCGTCGACTGGGCGCCCATCAGGCCGAGCGCGACGAAGAGCAGCGTCAGGTCGCGGGCAAGGAAACCGGCGAACCCGACGGCCATGATCGCGATCTCGGACAGCTTGATCCAGCGGATCAGACGCGACTTCTCGAGCTTGTCGGCGAGCTGGCCCGAGGTGGCCGACAGCAGCACGAACGGGGCGATGAACACCGCGCCGGCGAGGTTCACGAGCGCGTTCGCGTCGAGCGCCGTCATCGACGCCGCGTGGAATGCGAGGTAGATGACCATTGCGTTCTTGTAGACGTTGTCGTTGCCCGCACCGAGGAACTGGGTCCAGAAGAACGGCGCGAAACGCCGCTGCTTCAAGAGGTCGAACTGGTTGGGTGCGTGCATGGTCGGGGCCGGCGCGGTGATGTCGTCGCGCAGCTTGCTCGACCGGACGGCTTCCGACAAGTGCCAGCCGGCGGCGAGGTTCCGCTAGAATCCGCGCTGACCTTCGTCCGAGCGTTCCCATGCGCCAGTATCTCGATCTCATGCGGCTCGTCCGCGAGCACGGCCAGCGCAAGGCCGACCGCACCGGCACGGGCACGCGGTCGATCTTCGGGCACCAGATGCGCTTCGACCTCGGCGCCGGATTCCCGCTGGTGACGACCAAGCGGATTCACACCAAGTCGATCGTGCACGAGCTCCTGTGGTTCCTGCGCGGCGAGTCGAACGTCCGTTCGCTGCAAGCCGTCGGCGTGACGATCTGGGACGAGTGGGCCGACGCGGACGGCAACCTGGGGCCGATCTATGGCCACCAATGGCGCAGCTGGCCCACACCCGGCGGCGGGCACGTCGACCAGATCGCGCAGCTTATCGCCGAGCTCCGGCGCAACCCGGACTCGCGGCGACTGATCGTTTCGGCCTGGAACGTCGCCGACATCCCGGCGATGAAGCTCCCCCCCTGCCACGCGTTCTTCCAGTTCTACGTCGCCGAGGGGAGGCTGTCCTGCCAGCTCTACCAGCGCAGCGCCGACATCTTCCTCGGCGTGCCGTTCAACATCGCGTCGTACGCGCTGCTCACGCACATGGTCGCGCAGCAGTGCGGCCTCGACCCCGGGGAGTTCATCTGGACCGGGGGCGACTGCCACCTCTACGACAACCACGAGGAGCAGGTGGCGGCGCAGCTCGCCCGCGAGCCTTTTCCGCTGCCGCGCCTGGCAATTGCCCGGCGCCCGCCGACGATCTTCGACTACCGGTTCGAGGATTTCGAGATCGTCGGCTACCAGTGTCACCCGGCGATCAAGGCCCCCGTGGCGGTTTAGGAGCCTGCGGGGTACCCCGCCGGGACCATGCGGCGCTTGTTCGCCGGCCGGTGCAGGCTTACCATCGCCCCCACGCGGCTCCGAATGCTGCCCCCACCCCCGCCCCACGCGGCATCGAATGCTGCCCACAACAACGAGGAGAGTTTCATGTCGATCATCCGCAAGTCCCTGCTCTTGGCCGCCCTCGGGGTGGTGTTCGCCACTCCGGCGCGCGCCGGCGAGGTCGAGGTCCTGCACTGGTGGACCTCCGGTGGCGAAGCAAAGGCGGCCGCCGAGCTCAAGGCGTCGATGCAGAAGAAGGGCCACACCTGGAAGGATTTCGCCATCGCCGGCGGCGGCGGCGACGCCGCGATGACGGTGCTGAAGTCGCGCGTCGTATCGGGCAATGCCCCCGCCGCGGCGCAGATCAAGGGCCCGTCGATCCAGGAATGGGCGCGCGAAGGCGTGCTCGCCAACATGGACGAGGTGGCGAAGGCCGAGAAGTGGGACGAGCTCCTGCCCAAGGTGATCGCCGACGGGCTCAAGTACAAGGGCAACTACGTCGCGGCGCCGGTCAACGTCCACCGGGTCAACTGGCTGTGGGCGAATCCGGAGGTCTTCAAGAAGGCGGGGGCCAAAGTACCGACGACGTGGGACGACTTCTTCGTCGCCGCCGAGGCGCTCAAGAAGGCGGGCATTATCGCGGTCGCCCACGGCGGACAGAACTGGCAGGACTTCACGACCTTCGAGTCGGTCGCCCTCGGCGTCGGCGGTCCGGAGTTCTACCGCAGGGCGCTGGTGCAGCTCGATCAGGGCGCGCTCAAGAGCCCGACCATGCTGAAGGTGCTCGAAACGTTCAAGAAGGTGAAGGACTACACCGACAAGAACGCGCCCGGCCGCGACTGGAACCTCGCCACGGCGATGGTGATCAAGGGCGAGGCGGGCATGCAGTTGATGGGCGACTGGGCGAAGGGCGAGTTCATCGCCGCGGGCAAGACGCCGGGCAAGGACTTCGTCTGCGTCGCCGCCCCCGGGACCGCCAAGTCCTACACCTACAACGTCGACAGTTTCGTGCTCTTCAAGCTCAAGGATCCCGCCAACCAGAAGGCGCAGCAGGAACTCGCTGTCGCCATCATGGGACCCGAATTCCAGGAAGTGTTCAACCTGAACAAGGGGTCGATCCCGGTCCGCCTCAACATGAAGCTGGACAAGTTCGACGATTGCGCAAAGCTGTCCGCGGCGGACTTCGTCGCGAGCTCCAAGAGCGGCGCCCTGGTTCCCTCGATCGCGCACGGCATGGCCGTCCCGTCGGCCACCGAAGGGGCCATGAAGGACGTCATCTCGCAGTTCTGGAACGACGACAAGATGACCGCCGCCGCCGCGATGGACAAGCTCGCCGCCGCTGCCAAGGCGAATTAGCATGTCGGCCGCGGCCGGGGCAGGTCCGGTTCGCGCCGCGCCGCCGCGGCGCGCGCACGCGCCCCCGTCGCCGCGCCGCACGCCAGGGGCGCGAGGGTGAGCGTGGCCGCTTCCTCGGTCGGTTCCGGGACCCGCGCGCCGACCTTCGGCGCGTGGCTCGCGGGCGCCATGCCGAAGGTCGTGCTGGCGCCGTCGTTCGTGCTCGCCTTCCTGTTCATCTACGGCCTGATGGCGTGGAACGGCTACCTCTCGCTCTCCGCGTCGAGGTTGCTGCCCAACTACGAGTTCGTCGGCATCGAGCAGTACCAGCGGCTGTTCGAAAGCGAGCGCTGGTGGGTCGCGCTCACCAACCTGGGCATCTTCGGCACCCTGTTCATCGCCGGCGGCATGGCCATCGGCCTCCTCCTCGCGATCCTGCTCGACCAGAAAATCCGCGCCGAAGGCGTGCTGCGGACGGTCTACCTCTACCCGATGGCGCTGTCGTTCATCGTCACCGGAACGGCGTGGAAGTGGATCCTCAACCCCGGGCTCGGGCTCGAGAAGCTCGCCCGCGAATGGGGCTTCGCCAACTTCACCTTCGATTGGCTGATCAACCCCGACCGCGCCATCTACACCATCGTCATCGCCGGCGTCTGGCAGAGCGCCGGCTTCGTCATGGCGCTCTTTCTCGCGGGCCTGCGCGGCATCGACGACTCGATCCTCAAGGCCGCGCAGATCGACGGCGCGAGCCTGCCGCGGATCTACTGGCGCATCATCATTCCCTGCCTGCGCCCGGTCTTCTTCTCGACGCTGATGATCCTCTCGCACCTCGCGATCAAGAGCTTCGACCTCGTGATGGCGCTGACCGCCGGCGGCCCGGGGTTCGCCACCGACCTGCCCGCGACGTTCATGTACACGATGGCGTTCTCGCGCGGACAGATCGGCCTCGGCGCCGCATCCGCGACGATCATGCTCGCCACCGTGGCGGCGATCGTGGTGCCCTACCTCTACTCCGAACTGCGGGTGCGCCGATGAGCCACCCGGCGAGGGGCCCCGGCGCAGCGCGCGGGGATCGACGGCAAGGCGAATCGGCGCGGGCGGCCGACACCTCCGGCGCTTCGAGTTCCATTGGCGGAGCGGAGGCCGCGCCGATGAGCCACCCGGCGAGGGGCCGCCGTCGTAACGTCGGCGCGAATCGAGGTTTCATTACCGTCGGCCCTGCGCCCGTCTCGGGTCGCATCCCCGGCCTTCGGCCGGGGCCCCTGCTCCGCCTCGCCGGTCGCCCCGGCCAGCGGCCGGGGATCGACGGCAAGGCGAATCGGCGCGGGCGGCCGACACCTCCGGCGCTTCGAGTTCCATTGGCGGAGCGGAGGCCGCGCCGATGAGCGGCGACGCGCGCAAGTTCGACTGGCACCGCGCCGCGGTGTGGTCGGTGCTGCTGCTGTTCGCGCTCTTCTTTCTGCTGCCGATGTACGTGATGGTCACGACCTCGCTCAAGGACATGGCGCAGATCCGCGACGGAAACCTGCTGTCGCTGCCCACGGCGCCGACGCTGGCGGCCTGGGACACGGCCTGGCACCGCGCCTGCACCGGCGTCGACTGCGGAGGGTTGAAGCCGTTCTTCCTGAACTCGGTGCTGATGGTGATTCCCGCCGTGGCGGTGTCGACGATGCTCGGCGCCATCAACGGGTACGTGTTCTCCAAGTGGCGTTTCCGCGGCAGCGAGACGATGTTCGCGCTGATGCTGTTCGGCGTCTTCATGCCGATGCAGGTGGTGCTGCTGCCGATGAGCCAGATCCTCGGCTGGCTGGGGATCGCCAACTCGGTGTGGGGCCTGGTCCTGGTGCACGTCATCGCCGGGCTGCCGTCGACGACGCTGTTCTTCCGCAACTACTACGTCGGCCTGCCCGACGAACTCATCAAAGCGGCAATGCTCGACGGCGCCGGTTTCTGGCGGATCTTCTGGCGCATCATCCTGCCGCTGTCGACGCCGATCACGGTCGTGACGCTGATCTGGCAGTTCACCAACATCTGGAACGACTTCCTCTACGGCGTCGTGTTCTCGGGCGCCGCCTCGAAGCCGGTGACGGTCGGGCTCAACAACCTCGCCAACACGTCCAGCGTGGTCAAGGAGTACAACGTCGACATGGCCGCGGCAATGATCGCGGGACTGCCGACGCTGTTCGTCTACATCGTCGCCGGCAAGTATTTCGTCCGGGGGCTGACCGCCGGCGCCGTGAAGGGCTGAACCCGCGCGCACCGTTGCTGCCGCGATACCACCAGGGATGACCGACCATGGGCGCGCTTTCGATTCGCAACGTGCGGCGCAGCTACGGAGGCGTCGACGTCCTCAAAGGCATCGACATCGAGGTCGAGGCCGGTGAGTTCGTGATCCTCGTCGGCCCCTCGGGTTGCGGCAAGAGCACGCTGCTCAACATCATCGCCGGTCTCGACACGCCGACGTCGGGCACCGTGCACATCGCCGGGCGCGACGTCACGCACGCGCTGCCCAAGGACCGCGACATCGCGATGGTCTTCCAGAGCTACGCGCTCTACCCGAACATGAACGTGGCGGGCAACATCAGCTTCGGCCTGGAGATGCGCAACGTGCCCAAGCCGCAGCGCGACGCGGCCGTGCAGCGCGTCGCCAAGATGCTGCAGATCGAGCACCTGCTCGACCGCAAGCCGGGGCAGCTGTCGGGCGGACAGCGCCAGCGGGTCGCGATGGGACGGGCGCTGGCCCGCAACCCCGTGCTCTTCCTGTTCGACGAGCCGCTGTCGAACCTGGACGCCAAGCTGCGGGTCGAGATGCGCGCCGAAATCAAACAACTGCACCGTGCCGCTCAGGTCACGACGGTCTACGTCACGCACGACCAGGTCGAGGCGATGACGCTGGGCGACCGGATGGCGGTGATGAAGGCGGGCTTGATCGAGCAGCTGGGCACGCCGGACGACATCTACGACCGGCCGGCCACCCGGTTCGTCGCCGAGTTCATCGGCTCCCCGGCGATGAACATGATCGCGGCCGAGCGCACGCCGGGAGGGCTCGCGGCAAAGGGCATCGACCTCGTGCTCGACGCGCGCCAGCGCGAATCGCTCGCGGCGGCCGGCGCGGGGCAGGTGCTCTACGGACTGCGCCCGGAGGCGCTCTCGTTCGGCGACGCGGGACTGCCGGGTACCGTGGCGATGATCGAGCCGACGGGACCGGAAACCTACGCGCTGGTCGACACGGCGCTGGGCAAGCTCACCGCCCGCGTTCCCGGTCGCCTGCATCACGCAACCGGCGCCCGCGTCGGCTTGCGCTGGACCGCCGCGGACATCCATCTCTTCGAAGCGGGAAGCGAGCGGCGGATCGCCTGATCGTCGCTGCCGCGCGCGCCGCACGTCAGCGCGCCGGCGCGTGGTCTTCGCCCAGTCGCGGACGGCCTGCGCGAACTCGTCGCTCGTGCTTGCCCGCGTGGGTCGCCATCACGAGCTCCTGCAACCCCTTCTCGCCGAGCGCGGCGAGCGTCGTCACATCGCCGTGCAGCACGGCCTTGACGCGGTGAAACAACTTGCGACGAAGCTGCTGGTGAATCACGAAACAGCGCGAGAACCGCGGTGCCGCGCCAAGAGCCGGCCATCCCCTGCCGCGCGTCCATTCGCTCGAAAACCCACCGCGCTGGTGTCGCTGCGCGGGAAGATCCCCTTGGCGTGGTGTATTATGCCATCCATGTGGATGGTTAATGGATGGTGAAATGAAGCCGATCGTGCACTCGGCCGGGGTCCGCCGCAAAGAGGCGGAGTCGGAAAAGATCACCATCAACCTCGGTTACGTCGATCTTGGACACATCGATCTGCTGGTGCAGGAAGGGTTCTATTCCAACCGCACCGACTTCATTCGTACTTCGATCCGCAATCAGCTGGTGAGCCATGGCGACGTCTTGAAGCAGACCGTAGCACGACGGTCCATGGTTCTTGGCTTGCAGCGTTATCGCCGCGAGGATCTGGAGCGTGTCCGCAAAGCGGGCGAGCAATTGCACATTCAGGTCTTGGGTCTCGCGCAGATTGACGAGGACGTGCCGACAGACCTCGCGCGACAGACGATCGCGTCCATCGCGGTGCTGGGCGCTCTGCGCGCCAGCTCCGCAGTGCGAGCGGCGCTCGCGGACCGCATCCGCTAACAGCGGTGCTCGGGCCCAGTTTCCAGGACGGACAGGCGTGGACAAGCGAACTCTCGGTGAACTGATGCGTGCGACCCAGCTGACGCGCGCTGGAAGACTTGCGGAAGCTACCGCCCTCATCCAACGGAGCCTGACGCGCGGCCCGACCGGCCCCGTGTCGCGCAACGCGACATCCGCGGGCAGCGGTTTGGCCAACGCCGTCGTGATCGAAGGCGAGTGCTCCGAGGTTGTCGCACCAGCGCACCGCGAGCAAAGCGAACGTTGCGTGCGGGCGGCGAGTTCCGTGACGACGCGGATCGGCCTTGAACAGGCAATCCGTACATGGCGTCGGGGCCACGTCGACGACGAATCGCGGGTCGCAGCGAAGGCCGATAACCTGCAGCCTGGCGACTGGATCGCGGGGGCCTTCGAGAACGCGGCCGGCCACCGCGCCTACAGGCTCTACGTCCCCTCGACGTACGCCGGACAGCCACTTCCCTTGATTGTCATGCTGCACGGCTGCAACCAGACGCCGGAGGATTTCGCGGCCGGCACGCAGATGAACGCTCTGGGCGAAGCGCGGAGCTGTTTCGTTCTGTACCCTGCGCAGTCCCACGTCGCCAACCCTTCGCGGTGCTGGAACTGGTTCAGGCGGGAGGATCAAGATCGGGACGCAGGCGAACCGTCGATCATCGCGGGCATGACGCGGGAGATCGTCAGCCGCTACGGGATCGATTCGCGCAAGGTGTATGTGGCCGGCCTGTCGGCGGGGGGCGCGATGGCGGCTGTCATGGGCGTGGCGTACGCGGACCTCTACGCGGCTGTCGGCATCCACTCCGGCCTCGCTTGCGGAAGCGCGCATGACCTGCCCTCGGCGCTTGCGGCGATGAAGGGAATGCCAACGTCGTTCAGAAGTCCCGCGGACGTCGCCGGGGCATCGCATTCGATACCGACCATCGTGTTTCACGGCGACCGCGACACAACCGTCCATCCACGCAACGGCGTCGATGCAATTTCCAGGTCGGCACATCGGGAGGGCGGCCTGGGCGGACAGGTCTTGACCGAAAGCGGCCAGGCTCCGGATGGACATGCCTACACGCGGACGATTCACCGGGACGCCGTGGGGCGCGTGGTGCTCGAGCACTGGCTGGTGCACGGCGGCGGTCACGCGTGGTTTGGCGGCAGCCGTGCAGGATCGTACAGTGACCCACGGGGACCGTGCGCCGCCGGCGAGATGCTTCGCTTTTTCCTGCAAACCGCGTGAACGTAGTGGGCGCGGGCCGAGGGCACGCCGGGCTTGCTCGGCGATCGGCGTCGGCCACCGATCTTGAACCTCGACTCCATCCGGCCAGCTGCGTGCCAGCTGCGTGCATGCGAGAGCAACGCGACGAACTCCCGACGCAATGCCGACGCAATGCCGACGCATTCCCGACGGATTCCCGACGACAGCCGTTTCGGGTGAGCTTTGGCGGGCTTCGCTTCATGCGTCTTTCGAATCTTGCGTGTCTCGTTTCGAACGCGCATGATTTGCCGCAACTGCCCATCGCGGTTTGAGAAGGCACTGACCCTGTCGCAAGCGGAGTCATGATCCTCGTTCTCCACGCGTGGGGGGCTGGTAGCCGCCGATGGGATGAATCGCGTGATTCGACTCCAAGACAGGCCGAACAATCATGGTTGCTTCGCCAAGATCGAACGCAAAACGAGCCACTGTACCGGCAGCGAAGGTGCGCGCAGCGCCATCGGCAAGAGCGACCCGATCGGCCGAGTCCACGGTGAAAAGCAAACCTTCCCCCGCATCCACGGCGGTCGAGCCCTCCCTGCGCTTCCACCACTCGAAGGAGCTGCGCGCCAAGACGCTTGCGGTGCTCGCTGCGATCGAAGGAGCGCCTGACCACGCGAAGCATCGTCCCGCCTTGGCGGATCTGGTGGCTGAACTCACCGAAGCTGGCATGGATTATTACTACATGCGGGCTCTCCGAGTTGCCAAGGTCGGTTTCGTCGGCGAGCAATCGGCACGGCTTGGCGTCTCCGGTGCCGCAAAGCTCATCAGCTCGGTCAGTCGGAAGTACATCATGGGCATGAACCAGGCCCAGCTCTTGATCGTCGCCCGCCATATTCGGGAACTCGCCTGACCGGCGCTGCGGAGCGCGCGTGCGCCTCGCGCGACGAAACCGCGACAACGGGCGCGATCGGGTGCGGACGGCGGGACTCGACCGCCCTGCTCATGCCCCGGATCGTCTCCGGCTCGTAACCCACCGATCCCGAATGCCTCGCTTTGGCCGCATTGCGGTCGACCCGCGGTCGGGCGCCGCTCGGCATCCCCTCTCGACATCTTGTCGGACTCGCTGCCCCTTCATCGCCGAGTGACCGACGGCCCGTTCGACAGCGACCGCTGGAAAAAAATGCCCGCCTGGAGGAGGAGGGGCGGGCGAGTGGGGGAGCCGTTGGCGGTCCGACCGGCGGGCGCCGGTGGCAACCGCTGAACCGTGTGGTCGAAGTCGATGGGAGCTGTTCGGGTTTCCTGCTCCAGTCCGATCAGAAGATGCAGCGAGCGGCGTTGACGCGCTCGACCAGCGCCTCCAGCTCTTCCAGCAACGCTGGCGTGGTCGCTTCGTCGACTCGCGGCGGCTGCGCGGCAGCGCGGTGGTCCCCCGCCTTCGCGGGCAGCCAGTAACGCGAGAAGTCGGGCGAGAGCGCGTCCATGATGCAGGTTGGCGTCGATCGTGATGAAGAAGTGCTCGCCCTCTACAAGCAAAGCGCGTGCCAGATGGAGTTTGTGGTCACCCGCCACGCCATAGGGTGCATGCCGCTCAAGCGCGGTAGAGAGGGAAGCGCCCCGCGGGCGGCCTGCGGGCGCGCCACATGCCACGCGCCGGCAGGCGCCGCTGTCGCGAACCGCCGACAGAAATTTGCGCGCTACGTCGATCACCCTGTTTTGGAAGGCCTATTGCTGTCACCGATCGGCGACGACGAACCGTGCTGGCGCGCGCAGTGCGCACGCGGCACCGCCGCCCCGGAGTGGCGTCCGAAACCCGAACGCAGGCCGCGCCCGGTCCGGCAGGCGCGTGGCGCGCGCATCACCGCGCGCCCCCGCGCCCGTCAGCCGGACTTGCCTTCCTTGAACATCGCCGGCTCGAGGCGATGACGCTGCAGCAACTTGTAGAACTCGGTCCGGTTGCGCTTCGCCATGGCGGCCGCCTGGGAGACGTTGCCACCGGTGATCTTGAGCAGCCGGGCGAGGTAGTCGCGCTCGAACTGCTTGCGCGCCTCCTCGAAGGGCACGAGCACGCTGGCGTCCTCGCGCAGCGCGTTCTGCACCAGTGAGGCCGGAATCATCGTCGTGGGCACCAGCGCGACGGCCTGCTCCAACAGGTTGAGCAGCTGGCGGACGTTGCCGGGCCAATCCGCGGCGACGAGCTGCGCCATCGCTTCCGGCGCGAGCGACGACACCGGCCGTTGGTAGCGCTCGGCGAGCTTGCCCAGGAAGTGCGTCGCCAGCAGCGGAATGTCCTCGCGCCGGTCCGCCAGCGCCGGCAGCCTGAGCGAAACGACGTTCAGACGGTAATAGAGGTCTTCGCGGAACTGGCCGCTCGCCCGGTGCGCGTCGAGGTCGCGATGGGTCGCCGAGATCACGCGCACGTCGACGCGGACCGGCTGCGTCGCGCCGACGGGGCGCACCTCGCCTTCCTGCAGCACGCGCAGGAGCTTCACCTGCAATGCGAGCGGCATGTCGCCGATTTCGTCGAGGAAGATCGTACCTCCGTCGGCCGCCTGGAACAGACCCTTGTGCGCCTGGACCGCGCCGGTGAACGCGCCGCGCGCGTGCCCGAACAGCTCGGACTCGAGCAGCGGCTCGGGGATGGCGCCGCAGTTCACGGCCACGAACGCGCGCTCACGCCGCGGGCTCGCCCGGTGGATCGCGCGGGCGAGCAGTTCCTTGCCCGTCCCCGACTCGCCGAAGATGAGCACGCTGGCGTCGGAATCGGCGACGCGCCGCGCCTGGCGCAGGAGGTCCTCCATCCGGGGACTGCGCGTAATGATGCCGGCGCGCCAGTCGGCCAGGGACGCGTCGCCGCCAGGGGGCAGGTCGCCGGCGAGTTTCATCGCCGATGCCGCCATCTGCAGCAGTTCCTGGCTGTCGAAGGGCTTGGTCAGGAACCCGAAAACACCGCGCTGCGTCGCCGCTACGGCGTCGGGAATCGTCCCGTGCGCGGTCAGGATGATGACCGGCAGCGCCGGATGCTGCCGGTGGACGGCATCGAACAGCTGCAGTCCGTCGATGCCAGGCATGCGCAGATCGGTGATCAGGATGCCGGGGCGCGCGATCGCGAGCGCCGCCAGCGCCGACTCGGCGCTGTCGGCCGTGCGCACCCGATAGCCGGCGGACGTGAGCCGCAGGCTGATGAGCTTCAGCAGATCGGGATCGTCGTCGACCAAGAGGATGTCGCCGGAAGCCATCGTTCGCCCTTTCGTTGCGTCGCGCGCGCGGTCAGTTGCCGCCGCCGCTTCCGCCGCCGCCTCCCCCGCCACCGCCGCTGCGGACGCGATCGCGCAGCAGGCTGCGCTCCATGGCGCGCAGCGCTTCGAGTTTCTGCACCGCAGCGTCGGCTTTCTGCTGTTCCTCGCGCACCGCCCGCACGCGCTCGGCGACCTGCACCTGCAGGACCAGGGCCAACTGCTTGACCAGCGGCGAGCCCGGACCGCCCTTGGCGACGTTGTCGAAGAGCTGGAGCGCGCGCTGGTCGTCCTGGGCGGTACGACTCATCGTATAGAGCACCGCGAGGCGCACCCGGTTCGCGTCGCTGCGCTGCCGGGCAAGCGCCTGCGTCATTGCCGCGAGCTCGCGCCGCAGTTCGTCGGGGGACAGTTGCGCGTAGCGCTGAAGGTCCGCCACGACGGCTGCCATCATCTGCTCGTCGGTCGCCTCGGCCGGGGCAGGTGCCGCAGCGGCGGGTGGGGCTGCCGTGGGCGCCGCCGGGCTCGCACCGGCCGCGCCGGGAACGGTCGACGGCGCGGCCGCGGAAGGTACCGGCCCCCGCGTCGCGTCCGTGGCGGCTGCGCTCCCGTCGCGCGTGGGGGGCGTGCGGGCTGCCGCGGGCGGGGATTCCACCGGCTCGAAAGGAGGGTACTCCACCGGTGCCGATGGTCGGGCGGCGGATGCCGCGCCCGTCTGCCGTGCGGCTGAGGATTCCACCACCGGAGCCGGCGGCACGGCCGCGCAGCCGCCGAACACGGCGACGAGCGTCGCCGCGAGAAGACGGGCGCTCAGCCGCAACGGCGACAGCCTAGCCTGCTTCGGCGCTGCACCGTGCGATGCGCCGGGCCTCGCGCCCGCGGGGCGGCGCGGCGCGTTCATCGCCCCTCACCCTGGGGCACCGCACGATCCGGCGGCGATGCGGACGAAGCCGGGACGCCAGTCGCTTCGGCGGAGGCGAGCGGCAGCAGCACGCGAAGACATGCGCCGGGTCGCCCGTCTTCGCGATCAGCCGCTTCGATGCGTCCACCGTGCACCAGAGCGTACTCGCGCGCGATCGCAAGCCCCAGCCCGGAGCCCTTGACCTTGCCTTCGGCGGGTGGCTGGCCTTGGTAGAAAGAGTCGAAGATCCGTTGCCGCTCCTGCGGGTCGACGCCAGCCCCCTGGTCGATCACCTCGAGAACCGCAAACCCGTCGCGCGGCGCGAGCGCGACCCGGATCGACCCGCCGCGCGGCGAGTACTTGATCGCGTTGGAAATGAGGTTGTCGACGATGGTGCGGACCTTGCCGGCATCGCCGACGATCTGCGCGGAAGGTAGCTGCGTGTCGAAGCTCAGCATGCGCGCCAGCGCGGCGAGCTTGTGCTCGCGCACGACGGCGGCGACGACGTCCGCCACGTTCACCGGGGCGAGCGCCTGTGGCTCCATCGCCCGCGCCTGGTGATACCTCAGCAGATCCTCGATCAACTTCTGCAGCTGCAGCGTATTGTCGCGGACGATGCGCACGATGTCCTGCTGGCTGGGGGCCAGCTTTCCACCGACGTTGTCCCGCAGCAGTTCCGCACCCTCGCGCACCGCGGTCAGCGGCGTCTTGAGCTCGTGCGAGACGTGACGCAGGAAACGATTCTGCTGCTGTTCGAGATCCTGCAGCCGCGTGCGCAGCCACTCCAGCCGCTGACCGAGGTAGCGCAGGTCGGCGGGGCCGGTCACGTCGATCGCGTGCGCGAAATCCGCGGTGCCCATCTGCCGGATGGCCTGATCGAGTTGCCGGATCGGCCGCGCGATCAGCACCGAGAACACGATCGCAAGGACGAGCGCGATGCCCACCGACGCCAGCGCGAGATAGAGCCATTTCTCCCGGCCCTCGCGCGCCGTCTCCTGCAGGCGCTCGATCGCGCGCTCGGTGAGCTCGTTGGTCGCCCCGAGCATCGCCTGCGCGCCGTCCGCGAGCCGCGCATAGCCGTCGGCGAGGCGCTGGCTCGCCTCGAACCTGCGCGGCTGCGCCCGCAGCACGTCGTAGAGCCGCGTCTCGCTGCCCGCGAGCGCCTCGAGCGCAACGAGCTGCGGCCGGGGCAGCGGCAGCGCGGAGAGCTGGTGAATCGTCGCCCGGAAATCCTGCCGCAGCCGAGCGTAGTCGTCGAGCAGCGCGGCATCCTCAAGGATGAGGTGCTGGCGAACGACGCGCTCCAGCATCGCGCTCTGTTCGAGCAGTTGCCTGCCCGCACGGCCGGCCTGGGCGGCTTCCTGCACCGCCTGCTGTCCCTGCGTCTGCAGCCGGTCGAGCGAGAAGATAGCTCGGCCAGCGCGTAAACCAGAGGCAGGCTCACGAGCAGGAAGGAGAGGAGGATGAACTTGAGAAACGAGCGGGGTAATACACGGAACCCGGCCGCTATAATTCGTGGCGAACCGTTGACCACCTCTGGCGGGGTGGCATCGACGCGATGCAATTCGGCGACGATACACCACGAGAGCACGGCATGCCAGCCTTGGGTCCGGAGGTGGCGATCATCGTCGCGATCGCCGACAGCGGGGTCATCGGCATCGCCAACCGGCTGCCGTGGCACGTGCCGGAGGACCTGCGTCGTTTCCGTGCGCTGACGACGGGGCACGCCATCATCATGGGCAGACGGACCTGGGAGTCGCTGCCGCGGGCGCTGCCGCAGCGGCAGAACATCGTCGTGACGCGCCAGTCCGGCTACCAGGCCAGCGGTGCCGAGGTGGCTTCGTCGCTCGATGCAGCATCGCTGCTCGTCCGCTTGCCGCCGCCGGCGTTTTGCATTGGCGGCGCCGAACTCTACGCCGCCGCGCTACCCCGCGCCACCGATATGTACATCACCGAGATCGCCGGCAGCTTCGCCGGCGACACGCGGTTTCCCGACTACGACCGGCGCGACTGGGTCGAGACCTCCCGCCAGCCGGGGGCTCCGCCGCAGGCGGCAGCCCTGCCTGCACGTCGCCCACTACCGGCGGGTGCGCCGGTCAGGCGCCTCGCTTTGGCCGCTCGGCGCGTGACGTGCTTGACGGGGGTACCCGCGGTCGGCGTCACCTTCGCGACGGCGCACCGTCACCGGCTCCGGCCCACGCGCCGAGCCGGATCGCAGCCCGAGTCCGGGTCCGAACCAGGGTCCGTGTCCGTGTCCGCGTCGCGAGTCCGTTGTATGGCTTTCCGACCGGCGATAATGTGGGCTCCCTCGCCGCGGCCGCTGCTGGGCGCATCCCGGCCGGGATGGCGGAAGCGGCATACGCAGCAGACTCAAAATCTGCCGGCTGCAAGGCCATGAGGGTTCGATTTCCTCTCCCGGCACCAAGAACCTGCATCAAACCGCGTCAAACCTCCTCG
>CAVQLG010000013.1:0-309983 GCA_963713275.1 uncultured beta proteobacterium | reverse complement strand
CGGCCATTCGGAACATCTGTGCGCCACCGGGGTGTTGCCTTTCGACAATGAATTTCGCGAGGAAGTTGGTTTGGGCGGCATGCAAGAGAAATTCGGGCAGGCTCTGGCGTAACGCATGGGCGACAACGAACTCGGATGGAGGGATGCCGGGGCGGACAGTACGGAGCCAAGAGCCGAAGGAGTTCCAGACGGGCTTGGGAAAGGCGACCGCGAGGTACTGCAGCAATCCCTGACAGACGACCCCGGCCTGGATGAACACATGATAGGCGTGGATCTTGCGCTTGATGGCGTTGCGGTATTCGAGCGACGCGCGATGAAGATGTTGATTACCGTTGCGGCGGCGCAGCGGCTTCATGTCTTGCATCCAGAAATGGTAGGCGAAGGCGCCGACCAGACGAACCGCCTGCTTGAAGCCGTGTTCGATCTTGAAGCGCAGGCCGTAGAGGCGAATGATCTCGATGGCGCTCAAGGAGGTGTCCGTGCACAGCAACAGGCAGGAGCCTCGGGAAGGATGCATGACCGCCACGAAGCGCACCAGCCGGCCGGCCGGACGCCACAGTAAGTCGATGACCCGATACCGGAGCGTGACGTTGTGCTCGCCGTAGACGGGGCTCGCGGCCGCTTGCATGGACTGCGGGTCGTTGAACAGTGATTGGAGCTTGAGCTTGGTGCCGTAGAGCCGGGGCCGGCCTCTTTTGCGCGGGCCAGAATGCAGGTAGGGAGTATAGGCAACGGCATTGGCTTTCATCCGGGTGACCAGGTGGTTGCCCTGCTTGAGCAGGCCGGTGACGATCTTGCGGGCCGCGTAGTACGCATCGGCCACGAAGTAGAACGGCTCCTGGATGGCGATGCTCCCGAGCAGCGCGAGCATTTTGTCCAGCAGGGTGCGCCGATCTCTATTGGACCATACCAGACCTTCGTGGATGCGCACCGCCAGCGGTAGGGCGAACACACTCTGCGCGGCCTGGACCAGCAGGCTGACCGCCTGCAAGGAATGGCCCATGATGTACTCGGGCTTGGTGTTCGCTGCCGACTGCTGATGCAGCAGCTTGACGGCGGGCATCTTCTTGCCGCACTTGGGCACCTTGATGCCATCCCCGACCAGGACCCGCCGGCCGTTGATGCGCAAGGGCGCAGGCAGCAGGTGCAGCACCACCTGGGTCCAGAGCGCCGCGAGCCGATCGAGCTGCACGGCGTTGCTATGGAAGTTATCGAGCAGCTGGTTGTAGAAGCGCGGCGCGAGCTGCAGTGCCCGCACGATGCTGGTCACCCCCAGCAGCTCGGTGCGCACCGTCAAGCCGGCCACGGCGGTGGCGAACCACAGGCAGCTGCGCTGGCGCGAGAACGCCGGGCGCAGCAACCGTATCGCATTCCACCAGGCGATCCACAGCGCCATGGTCTCCTCCCCTCGGTAAGTGTCAAGCGCGTAGAGCAGAGCTAGCCCTACCTTCGCAAGATCTTGTGGACAGTCTGCTGTTTTCGCCCGTGGATCAAGGCTTTCTGGGCCGTGCGGTAATAGATGAAAGAATATCGGGACTCCACTTGTCGAGCTCGAAGACCTTCACTGCCCGGCGCTGCTCAGCCGTGAGTTCGGGTGCCAGCATCACGGTGGGCCGCCTACCGGGGCCGCCGGTCGTGGTCCGCACCAGCGTGACCTTGATGCCCTCCAGGCTTTTCATCATGCCGCGGGCCGAAGCGTCGGGTGCGAGCGCGATGCGTGCCAGGCTCACGAGCATCAAACCCAAAACGGTCGCGAACGTGTGCAGCCGTAGCGAGCCGTCGGCCCACTGGTGCGACGGCCCCCAGGGCACCACGCCGCCCTTCTTGGCTCGGCGGAACAGCTCTTCGACGTTCCACTGACCGCGGAAGGCGTAGACGATGCGCCCCGTGCTCCAGTTGTGGCGATCCGTGCACAGCACCCGCCGGCCCAGCCGGGTCTTCTCCAGCTCACGACGCTTGGCCGCATCGACTTCCCAATGCAGGGTCGGCGCTTGGTCGGTGCCCGCGATGGTGGGCACGACGAAGCTCGACAAATGTTCCCGAGCGAGAGCCTTCTTGACTCGGTCTTCGAGACGGCTACGCGAGATGCGCCCCTTTTGGCACAGTGCCTCGAGCTTACGCAGTTCCACCTTGGCTTTGATCAGCGCTGCCGCGATTCCTCGCTTTTGCCCTTGCAGCAGCTCTTGGCTCTCCACCACGACCAGCGTACGGTCGAGTTCGCCCACGCTGGTTCGCACGCGCGCGGCCCGGACCGCGCTGAGCTTGCCCGACAGCGGCTTCATCGCGCCGCGCCGCGCGGCCATCTGCAGCGCCTGCTCCGCTGCCTTGTGTCCAAGCGGCAGAGAGATGAGGCTGTAGTAGCCTGCGGCGTCGAGATCGAGCTCCAGTTGCGGGCTCCAAAACCCACCGTCTCGCACCAGCGTGCGCTGGGCCGGCCGCCGCCGATCCTCGCCGCTGTCCAGCGCCTGATGCAACTGCGCCAGTCCCTCGAGGCAGGCACCCAGCACGGCTTGGTCCGAGCCGTTGCCGTTGTAGGTCCGGTACAGCAGCGGCACATGCCCGGTCTCGCTGACCAAGACGCCCAGCCCAACCACCCGCAGATCCTTGCGCTTGCTCTTGGCGTGTCCGCGCTGGGCGAGATCGCCAGGCGTCAGCGAGTCGATGTGGGTGTCGAAGTTCGTCGTGTCGAACGCCAGCACGTCTACCGAAAGCTCGAACCGGGCCACCACCGCTTTGGCGATCGCCAGCTGAGCTTGCTCCAAGTCGTCTTCGGTGACCTGTTGGGCGACGCGATAAAACGCCTGCCCCGTGAACGTAGATCCAGGCAGGCACGACACGCGCGGCAAGCTCGCATCGAGAAAGTCACCCAGGCCGCGCTTGGGTCCCGGCGAGCAGGCCCGTTGAATCGCCACCGCCACAGCCAACTCGCCCACCGAGGGGCCGCCCTTGGCCCCTACGCCACCGCAGGCTCGATCGATGTGCGCAACCAGATCGAGCTGCTCGGCCACCCAAACCAAAGCGCCGACATCACCTAGCGCACGCGTGCCAACCGTGCAGGTGGCACCGAGATCGGCCACTGGAGGGGGCGTAGCCGGCCCGAGCACAACCTGACGCGCCACCGAGCGCCGTTGTTGCGAATCCCACACTGACTGCGCCGCGATGCGATAGCGACGGCCGCCGCCTTCTCGTTCGAATATGTGCATGTTCGTTCATGTAGCATACTCGAAGCGATAAACAAGCGAAAGCCCAGTGTTCATGCGGCCCAGCGGCCAGGCGCATGTCCAACTCGTCTACAGGATTGCGAAGGTAGGGCTAGGACACAACAACGCCGCGCGCCGAGGCCCCAGCGCATGGCTCACGGCAGCACTGGCGGCAAGTGCCAAGCTGCGGCCGGGGTCGCTGTAACTGACCTTGGCGCCCAGTTCTTCAAACTGGCCCTTGCGGCCATTCGGCGCGCAGTGCAACCTCGTTGCCGCTACCCATCGCCTCAGCTGGCCTCGACGGCCATGAGTGCGGCCAGCACCGCCAGCCGCTCTGGCGCCGGCATGGCGCGGTAGCGCCGCGCCCAAGTTTCGGCCTTGCGCTTGATGCGCTGGCGATCGGTGAAGTTCTTGCCGGCGAAGCGCGCCCAGTGCACCCGGTCCGGGATGAAGTTGAACCACAGCTTCTCGGTGCGCACCCCGGCCTGGTTCATGACCTGCAGCTCCAGCTGCTGCCAATCCCCGAGCTGCTCGTCGTAGAGGGTCGACGGGTAGCCGGACAGGAGCACCGCACACGGCAGGCTCTTGAGCAGCGCCAGGAGCTCGCGATGATCCTGCGCCGTGTACTCGAAGCGGTAGCGCCGCCCCGAGCTGCGAGTCTCGTGCAGGTAGGGAGGGTCGCTGTATACCAGTTCCCGGCCAGTGAACGGGAACGCCGCCAGAAAGCGGTGCGCGCAGCCGTGGACCTTCTCCACCGGGTAGGCGCACTGGAAGTGCTCCAGCGCCCGCTGGTCGCGATCGATACCGATGTTGCGCAGCGCCGGCGGCTTGCGCTGCATGATGGCCCCGCCGCCGAGGTGGGTCTCGATATAGGTGTGGTGCGGCGGCATGAGGGCGATGATCGGCTGGCACAAGCCGGAGGTCGCCTTCGAGCCGAAATAGCCGCCCATCCCAGTTGGTCCGCCAGAGGTCGCGGACCAATCCTAACCGCGACCCGCTATGCTGTCAAGGACGACTGCGCTTTGCCTGCCCGCGTACCAGCAGGGGCGGCCAGGGGAGCGAATAGTTACCGGTCGCTACCGCGCCAGGACCAAGATCCCGCGCGCTACCGCGCGGCCTACGACCCGTGGGAGCTATACACGGGAGAGGAAGGGCCGTACCGAATCCAGTGCCCGCCCGCCGCACGCCGGCAGATCGCCAACGACGAGCGCTGCAAGGCCCTGCGCGCACAATGGATCGCCTTGGGCATGGGGCCCCGTCGCCCGCCGCTGAGCTGGCGCGCAGACCCTAACCCAGCGATGCTATGCCTATTCCATGGGCAAACAGCATGACAAGCATCCCTTCGCGGACAATCCTTTCCTCGAAGGTCTTGCTGGATGGACAGTCCCGCAGGGGAGCTTTCCACTGCAGTGTTGGATGCGGTGTGGGCGTTGCTAGAAAAGGTCGAGGTCGACGCCAAGCAGCGCAAGATCATCTGGGAAGATGGGCAACGGCTTTCGATTACCGAGTCCGTGCACCGCATTCACGCCGGCTACCCAGACTTTCCGCTCGAGCTGATCGAAACGCATCTGCTCGGATGGCTCGAAATGGACTTCGTCCCACCCTCCGCTTCTCCGGCGCAATTGGACGAGCTCGATCGGCTCACCGAGAGCTGGATCGAGGACCACGAGCGGCGAGCCGAGGCCGCGCGAAAACGGGGGAGAACTCGGCACTCTTGAGTGCCCCAGTGTTGCGCCTTAGTGTCGCCTTGACGACCGCGCGTGGACAGACCGAGGTCTGGGCCAGCGTACCGCTGAACAGCGCCTCGGCCGCGATCAGGCGCTTCTGGCTGTCGAGGAACGGCGCGACGAACACTTCAAGCTCGCGGTTGGCGATTCGCTGCGTCACGTACCTTCACCGCTTGTGGCGAGGACATCGCCACATCGCGGGATTGCAGCCTCGATTTCATGATCCTGAGGACCTGAGCTATTACGTGCCGACTATGTCGTCCGAGAGATAGGCGGCACGCCTTCGCCACCCGCCTCATCAATCACGGCGCCGACCTGCGCGTCGTGCAGCTGCTGCTCAGCCATGCCAATCACGACGATGACCATCTACACGCACGTCGCGCGCGAGCGCCTCAACCGACTGCACGCGAAGCTCCACTCGCGCGGCTGACCGCGGCCGTCGGGAAGGTCAGAAGTGGCGGCTTCGCAGCAACGCGAAGGCGCGCTCGTCGCCCCGTGCAGTGGCCGGGTCCGAGTCGACGGTGTTGCCGACAGTCAGGAACTCGAGGACGTCGAACCCGGCGCGGTCGAGCACTCGCCGCAGCCCCGCCTCCGAGAACATCCAGAAGTTGGTTGGGTCGTCGTTGGTCTCGCGCGCGCCGACCAGGTAGGCTACCGGCATGGTGCGCACCTCAGCGCGCACCAGGTTGACGTCGCCGGCGCCGACCGCGCCGGGCGCCACGTTGTAGCGGGCGATGCGCGTGCTGACGAGCGCATGCCGGCAGTTCGCGGCAAGCGACTCCAGTACCAGCAATGGGTTCTTCAGGTGATAGAGGATGCCGAGGACGAAGGCGAGTCCGTAACGCGTCCCCGGCCGCCACGCTCCGGCGTCGAGGTCGGTCTCGGCGATCGCCACCGACGACCCCAGCGCGCCCTTCAGCAAGTGCAGCCCACGGCAGCCGTTGAAGTTGGTCGGCGGATAGTCGACGACCTCGCCGCGGAAGCCGCAATGCTCGAGAAAGAACGCGGTGTCTCCGTCGGCCGCACCGATGTCCGCGAAGGGATCTTCGCCGATCAGCCGGAAGAGCTTGCGGTGCCCGCCGCGGAGCAACGTCTGCAGGTGCACGAAGTTGTCGAGCGTCCCGTACGGATACCAGCCGAATCCGGCCGGAGCCAGCTTGCGCTTGGTTCGGTCCAGCTCGCGGCGGAACTGCTGTGCACGCGCGGCGATGTCGTCGATGTCCAGGTCGCGGTCCACCGGAGTTTTCGGCATCATCGGCTCTTCCTCGTCAGCATCCTATCGCACGACGCTCGGGCGGCGGGCCCCCGGTCGCGGGTCTCGTAGAATCCGCTCTGCCACCATGACCCGAGACAAGCTGCCGGTGACCAGCGCCGCCCGCGTGCTTCGCGCGCACGGCGTGACTCGGACTGACCACCCGCACGCCTAAGAAGCGCGCGGCGGTGCCGCCGTCTCGGCGCGCGAGCTCGGCGTGCCCGAGCACCAGAGGGATAGTAAATCCAACGCCCCTGTCGCGTCGTACGGGGCAGCGTAACACGCCTCGACTTGTCCGGGCCGACGGGAAGCTCCCGTGATGGGATGGCTGCGGGGCCCGGAGAGCCCCGGGGCCGGGTGTTGCGCGAGCGTTTTGGAGTATGCAGCGTGTGCAGCGGCCACAGGCACTCGGCTGCCACGCGTCGCGCGCAAACGGCGGTCGGCGGGCGGGTTACCAAGCGAGGCGCTGATAGAACTCGTGCGCCGGTGCGCGCTGCCCGTTGGGGGTGGGATCGGCCCCGCCGACGGTTTCCTCGCAGAGCGGAGGGCCGCAGTTGGGCGCAAGCCTTGCCCTCATTTACAGGCGTCCAATCTGGCAGGATCGAGGCGGATCTTTGCCAAAACCTGAACGACGGCTTTGGTCGGTTTCTATTGCCGGTTCGGAGCACCTCAGACGACGGCTAAGGGCGCTACGCGACCGTCCTCTCTTCGAATTGATCGTCGAAAAGCGGTCGGTGAGATTCTGTTTCCTGGAAGTGGCAACTCGTCACCGAGTGCTCCCGACCCGTTCCTGCCGGTCGCGATTTCCGGAGCGGAAGACTGCTTGGACCCAACGAGCCGTCGCCCGCTGCGGTCGTGGTGAGCTCACCGGGTCAGCAAGAGTGTCGTTCGGTGACCATCGCCATCCTTGTCGGCGATTCGGCTACCGAGTGCTGATTTCGAACCAACGGACCGAGAGCAACCGACCCATCAGCGACATTCACTGCCCCAAGCTGATCGCCGCCAACCAGGCGCTGGCGCAGACATGGAGTCGACGAGGCGCTGCATGAACGACAGCAGCGACATCATCCCGAGCGTCGCGCGTCATCGTCAGCACGGCGTCCACGGCGCCGACCTCCAGCCCGACGACGCGAGCTATGCGGGCCTGAACGCAGCGTGAAAACCGAAAGGGACGATCTGCGGAGGGCGCAGTTCGGCCAGGCAGGCCATCGTGCGTGCATCGACGACGCCAATTATGCTCGTCTCGTCACTGTCGGCGAGCGTCGGCACGAGCAGCACGCCGTCGTCGTCGGCCTCGCCGCCCGGCCGCGGTACGAACAGCGGTTCGAGATGGGTCGCGTCGGTGCGCTGCCAGGTCGCCACCGTGCCGCTGTCCAGATGGATGCGATGCGTGCAGTGGAAGAACTCGCCGCGCTCACCGTTGCCGGACCCCCAGCAGACGCGCGCCCGGCCCTGGCTGACGCGGCCAGGGTGCACCTGCTGCAGCTCTATCGCCGGGCCGGCAATCATCTCAGGCTCAGCGTCGCTGCGGCCATCACGCAGGCGGTAGCGCACATGGCTCATGCGGCTGCGCATCGGTGCGCAGGCGCGGCGGTGATCGAGGCGCAAGTCATCGAACACCCGGCCATCGTCATAGGTCGCGATCTCGAGCACAACATCGTCGCCGTCGATCCAGGCCTGGGTGGCGTGAAAGGCCATCATCGCGGGAACACGCCAGCTGCGCACCGCCCCCGATGGAAGCGCCACGACGTGGATCGTCGAGCCGCCCTGGGGCTCCCAGCGGAAGTTGTCGGCGTAGGACCTCGCGCCGAAGCGAAAAGCCAGCGGCTGTGCGCGCAACGCGGTTTCCCAGATCACGGCGTGCCCGGGTGCCAGGCCGAAGCCATGCAGGTAACCCGACTTGGGCGCCCTGATCCTGGCCATCACTTCGGGCCGCGTCGACCGCGGCCCGAGCCGGAACAGCTTCATTTCGCAGTGCGGGCCAAGCGCCGTGGCCACGTTGAGGTAGCTGCCATCGGGCAGCGTAAAACCATGCGCGCCCATCAGGTGCATAGCCTCGCCGCCGTGGCCGAGGTCGACCCGCTCCTGAGTCTGCAAGGTCTCGGGATCAAAGTAGGTGAGATGCGGTGTCTCGGTGACCGAAATCCAGCGTTCGCCGTGGCGTGACATCACGACCGCCGGGTTGTCGGTGACTTGCGGGCCACGCAGCCGTGCCAGCAGCCCAGCCGGGTTGGCCGTGCCGAACTCGCCGTACGCCGGAGCGCCGCTTGCATTGCTGCGCCGGTAGGACTCGCTGGCGGCGAAGCGGCTGCGATAGCGCAAGCCGGCCACTTCGATCCGTATCGCGTGCCACATCGCATAGCCGTCGAACCAGTGTTCGAGGCGGCCGCGTGGCAACTCCCAAAGCGCTGGTCCGTTGAGCAGCAGTGTGCCCTTTAGCCAGGGTGGCAGGTCACCATGCACGCCAACTGCTTCGTCATCAATCTCGCGTGCACCGGAGAGGAATCCTCGTGCACGCCCGGGAACGGTATCGGTCTGCGGGGCGGGGTTTGCGGACATGCTGATTCGTCCCTCTGGCGACAAGGTTCGAGTATGTGCGCCCGGCCGTGTTCCATCAACTCCCCGGTGCGCAATTGCAAAGCCGTGCGTTCCGGCCACGGCAAGAGGACAGGCGGTTCGAACACCACTATTCACCAGAGCGTTGGCGAGCGCATCAGCTGACCTAAAACTCGGCGCTCAACCAGTGTCCGGTCTTCGCCGGTAGCCCGAGTTCGAGGTCGGCTCCGGAAGCCGTCGTTCACGGCGGCAACGTCGATCGGCTGACGCCCGCATTCGGCGTTCACCTCCGTCGGCAACAGTCGGCCACCAGCGGTCGGTGGCGAGGGCCGGCCTCCAGGCACACGCACCCACTCCGGCCTTCCTCAGCCGGAGGCTTATCGAGAAGAGCCTCATGCCCTTGGGGCTGGAACCGCCGCCCTCGCCCCTAGCGATATCATGAGCCAGCGAAGAGGACCTCAGCCGTCGGACCATGGACGACTCTGGGTCTCCAACCGCGCCTGCAACTCAACCTCAGAGGGGCCGGCCGCGCATGCCTGGGCCGCCTTCGAGGGCCAAGTGATGGGCGGCGTTTCGCCTATCGGACGGCGGCACGATGCCGGCGGCCCCTCGGTCCTTGAAGGAGAGGTCGAGTCGCAGCGACATCGGCTCTGCTCGCTGCGGGAGGAGTCGGGGGCGCCGCGCCTCAATCGCTCCGACTGCTGCCTACCGATGCATGCCCTCCGCTGCGGGGCCTCCCTCGGGCGCATGCGTAGGGGTCCGACCGGCAGCTTTTCGGCGACGAGTCAGGACAGCGGATGTCGCTGCAGGGTCGAGAAGAGCCGATCGAAGGCTCGGCGTTATCTGCCCAATGTAAAGAACTGCGACACCGAACCCGCCTTGCGCGCCGGATCGAGGCGCGCGACTCGATCGTCGGCACGGGCTTCATTGAACTTCCAAAGCCAGTAGGGGCTGTCCTTCGCTGCCAGCGCTGCAAGTGCCCGCTCATGGCCGAGTCGAGGCAGCGCGGGTTTCAATGTGCTCGCCGTAGTCCGAACATTCAGTCTGGACGGATGGTGCCTCCCAAGCCGGAATGGTGTGGCAACCTTGAACGGTGGGTTGTGACCGAAATGAGACCTCGCTTGCTGGCTGGCTGGCAACTCAGCTGGCTGCGTTACCCGTGCTTCGACCACTCGGAAGCCGCGCCGTGGGCGGGATCTGTGTATAGGAGGGCGCGCTGCCGAATACACGGCGGCAAAGCTGGATGTCAACCCCGGGCGTCACGCGAAGGCGGTGATCGCTGTCCGGCGCGAGGTGCGAGCGCTGCCGCGGACGATCTAGGCTGGCAGGTGGGAGATGGCTCTGGTTGACCAACATCAAGGAATGGGACTACAAAGCATCTCAATGTCGGTGTGGCATCCCCGCGGAAATGAGGAGAAGAGGAGTCCGTCATGAGAACTACGGCGTCGATCATCGCAATTGCGCTGCTGGTGCTCTGACTGCCGGTCGCTTCGGCCGCTCAGATTGTCATTGACCTCGAAACCTCGCCGGGCCCTGACGGCTTGATCGGAACGGCGGACGACCTTTCAACGCCTGTGCCTTGTGTTGCGTGCCGTCCGCTTGGCGCGTTGGGTTACGGGGCGCTAGGGATCAATTCAACAAGAGACCTCGTTCTCTCTCGTCTGGACGTGAGTTCCGTCACCCCTATTGCCCGGTTTATTGTGCGCCCTGAGTGGTGTCTTCCTTCTGCCCTATCCTGCGACCGCATCCTCAACATCGATGACATGGTGTTCGATACCCAGCCGCAGGCGAGTCCCCCTGTCGGCGTGCCATTGCTTGACGGTTGGATGCTGGCGCTGCTTGCAACATTGATCTTGTGGTTGGGGTGGCGCCAAGGCGCGACCTTTTGGCCACCAAGGCGGGGACGGTGATGGAAGACGTGGCCAAACCGCAATCCCGCTTATCTCAGTGGGCAAATGCGAACCCTCGCTAAGAAGACGCCGGCGCTGCGACTTGCTGTCTGTAGATCGTAGATCAAACCAACGGGGGGCTTGAAAGCCGTCTGATCTGAGGTCACGCTTGCTGTAACATCGACTCCGCCTACCCCTTTGGGCTGGACCGGTTTTTTCGAAATGACGCGCAATGCAATGTCGTCTCAGCCGGGTCCGACGGGATCGTCGTGCTGGACGTGTACAGCGGGGACCGCTACTCAGTGCACGCAGACCCTGAGATCCGGGCTTTCAAGACAGGACGACTCGTGCTGGGAAGCCTCGTGCCCTGCCCTGGCGGGGCCGGTGGTACTGGTCAGGCTCGCAGCGCGCGTTTGAGAAGAGCACCCCGGAGATGGTCGAGGGCCTCAGGTCCGACATGAAGCGCCGGTGCCCACGAATCCTGTGCCGATATTGGAACGACTACGAGAAGAAGGTCATGGAGGTGAACGCGCGCCTTCACCAGCAGAGCCTCGACTATCATGGCTGCGACCTCGCTCGTATACCCGGATGGCGCGTCGATGGCCGCTGACGGGTGGAAGGAGCTCAGCCACCACAATCGTGGGAAATCCCAGAGCACGTCGCCAAACTGGTCAAAGGACATGGCCTCAATAACGATACGTATGCCGGAGATGAAGCTCCCGGACGACATCTTGGAGGAGAAGAAAGGCATCGGCGTGTTCTGGAACCCCGAGGAGGGCAAGGAGATCGCGTTGGGATTCAACCAGATCATCTCGGCCTTGGGACTCCGAGGCACGGGCCTCAGCGAAGATGAGGAGCGCGCGGTCAGAGGATTGATCCTTTCGAAGGAGCTGAGCCCACGGTTTGTGAGAAGACTGGCGGCGGAGCACGCCGAGCAGTCGGTTCTGGCCGCGTTCATGATGACGGACCGGCGTGGGGGCTGCGGCCTCGACGCTCTACTCCGGCGGCACAGGGGGCGTTTCTACAGGAAGCGGTATCCGAACCTCGCGGTGGTCTGACGTGAAGCGAAGGATAAGGATACGGACTTGCGCAGGACGGGACCAATGAACGAAACGGATTCCGATTGGCAACGCCCGGGTGCTACTCTCAGCGACAAGACGGCGCGCAAGGAATTTGGGCTGACGCAAGACGAGATCGTTGCGGCAATCCGGGCGGGCAAGCTCCAATACCGCGAGCACTCAATCTACGGAAATCCGTGGCTGCGATTGCTTCGGCGAGAGGTTGAGGCGCTGGTTCGCGACAAGCACGGGGCAGACTACCTGCAACAGACGCAAACGAAGGCGGAGCTGGCCAAGATTAATCGCGAGTTGAAGAGCCTCAGATCGCAGATCGCGACCTTGGAAGAACGGAAGTCAAGACTGATGGCCGGTCGAAGAGATTGATGGACGTTTCCCTGGGTAGAATCCACCGCCGCCCATCGACCCGACCGGCGGTTGATGTTAGCTGGGCAGGACACGCCGACCGACCAAGGCATCAGCGGCACCAAGGGCCGGACGGAGCGTCCCCAGTTCGATGCCCTCCTGCGCGCGGTGGCCCGGAAGGAGGTCGATGTGGTCGCGGCCTGGTCGGTGGATCGTCTGGGTCGGAGCCTGCGGGATCTTGTCGGCTTCCTCGGTGACCTGCAGGCGAAGAACGTCGACCTGTACCTGCACCAGCAGGCACTGGATACCTCGAGCCCGTCGGGCAAGGCGATGTTCGGGATGGTGGGCGTGTTCGCCGAGTTCGAGCGCTCGATGGCTCAAGAGCGGGTGAAGGCAGGGCTCGCCCGGACGCGTGCCAAGGGAAGAACACTCGGTCGGTCCAGAGTGAGCAGCGGCATCGAGGACCGTATCCGCAGACTCGCCTCCCAGGGGATCGGCAAGGTGAAGACCGCCCGGATGCCGGGGATCGGCGTCAGCGTGGTGCAGCGCGTCCTCAGCGCGGAATAAGGGCATGGCCGTTGGGGAATGCCGACCTGGTCCTCGACAAAGCGGACATCGAAACGCATACCCCGCCAGCCACATGCGGGGCGGATCGAACGACCGCGCATCCGGGAATCGAATGGGCGCTAACGACTCACAGCGGCCCTATGGAATCAGGACTCGCCTTCCCTGAAGCGGGCAGTCAAGCGCGAATGCTGAGCCTGCGCGGCCGGCCGTGCTCGGTGGTGGTGGCATCGATGGGTACCGACGTAGAGCGGTCCGGGCGGCAGGCGGTCTTGCCCCACGAGATCGGCGCTGCAGGCGATGGCTGGGCTGCCCATTGCCAGGCGGTGTCGGCGCCGCGCTCATCGTCGCACCGGCCATGGCGCAGGTTCGCAAGGTGAGGGTGGTGCCAGCGAAATCCTCCTCTTGTGCGCGGCACGGGAACGGCTCTATGATGGCCCTGCCCAAAGGTGACGGCGGCGACCCTCGCTGCGGGCCTGTCGACCGCATTGCGCGGACAGACCCCAACCTCGGAAAACGGAATCTCGATCATGGACTTCTACCTCGCACAGATCATCCTGTTCGGCGGCAATTTTGTCCCGCGGGGCTGGATGGCGTGCAACGGGCAACTGCTGCCCATCTCGCAGTACACCGCGCTGTTTTCGCTGCTGGGTACGCAATACGGGGGTGATGGCACTACCAACTTCGCCTTGCCCAAGCTGCCACCTCCCGCGGGCGTGCCCAGCGGGTCGACGTATCCGGCCTATCTAGTGCCTGTCAGAAAACCCCTGTTTTTTTCGAAAGCGGCAGGCCGAATTTTCACCAAACCGCGTTGTCGTGGCTTCCAATCAACGAGAGCGGACGAGTTTCCATTCTTGTAAGCTAAAAAGTCATTTTCTGGACGGCCGCAGCCGCTGATTTCTAGAATCAGGCTTGTTTGCCGAGACGCGCTGGCCAGCGTCTACGCGGCCAGCTTGTACGTGGTGTCACGATCAGAGTATTTCCGCTTTCTCTTCGCACGTGCTTGCTCACGTTGCCACAGAATTGCGCCAATGCGGTGGATATTTCTTGCCACCACGGCCAACGCCACGTAACGCTTAAAGCCACGGAGGCCATGGTCTGGGCAGCGGTCCAAGCCATGTACCTCCAACGCGTTGATCGCCGACTCAACCGCTGAGTGTTGGTGGCGTGTCTTGATGAAATCCGGCGCCTGTTCGAGCGCTTGCGCTTGCTGCGACAGCTTGCCCTTTCTCGGCAACACGACCAAGTCCAATGCTTCCTTCAATGCGCTTTGGTTCTCGCGCGAGTGAAAGTCTTTATCGAAACTACAGACGGCTAAACTCGGAAACCGCTTCTTTGCCTCGTTCACCATCGAGACCGTCACCTGCTCATCGGTTTGCCGTTCCATGCCTTGATGGTGCAAGACGAATTGATACTGGTCCTCCAGTACGCACACCTTGACGCCCAGCTCGACCGGAACACCAGCCTTGCCCTTGCTGATCCACTCGGTGTGCGGCTCAAAAATCGAGAATACCTTCTCCTCGTGGGGGATCACTTCTCCATCGATGACGCGGCGCCTGGTTTGATCAATCTGGCGTGCCGCGTGGCCCATGAAGTCTTCGATCGCCAGTTTCATCGCAACATCCAGTGGACCGTTCAAGCCCTGGCGCGTCAGCATGGCCAGCGTCGCGCGCGCCTTGTCCAAATACTTGGGGCTCCTCAGCAGAATCTGTGGGTGAATTGTCACAGGTTTGGTGGCTTGGGCACCGCGACCGTCTTCATAGTCGGATGCGTAGAAGCGTCGCATCCGACCATTCAGCCAGCGTAATAGAGGGGCGCGGTGTCAAGTGTTCGCTTCGCCGGACTACGTCCGCACTTGACACTGCAACGCTCCGAGCGGATTGAACTGCCGATTGAACCTGAGGTTGAAATCGTTACGGCTTATTCATCGCGAAAACCACTCAGTATCAAGGCATTAAGCTCCGCGTCGGACTGAAGCAACCCACAAATTCTCCGGAAGAGCCATGTCGGCTCCTCAACAGAATCTGTGGGTGAATTGTCACAGGTTTGGTGGCTTGGGCACCGCGACCGTCTTCATAGTCGGATGCGTAGAAGCGTCGCATCCGACCATTCAGCCAGCGTAATAGAGGGGCGCGGTGTCAAGTGTTCGCTTCGCCGGACTACGTCCGCACTTGACACTGCAACGCTCCGAGCGGATTGAACTGCCGATTGAACCTGAGGTTGAAATCGTTACGGCTTATTCATCGCGAAAACCACTCAGTATCAAGGCATTAAGCTCCGCGTCGGACTGAAGCAACCCACAAATTCTCCGGAAGAGCCCAAATGTCCAGCCGCCAACAGCGGCCGCTGCCAACGGCCCGACCGGACAATCGATCTCCATCACCGGGCCCTATGCGCCCGCCCAGCGCATAGCCCAGCGACAAGCGTGCCCCAGCGACCTCGCAAAAACGGCTAACTGTATGTCAAATCGACAGAAACGGGCCGACGGAAAAGAGCCACACCCGATTGGTTTTGGGTTGGAGGAAATCGGCGCGCAGCACGGCGAGCGAACGGGCCATCAGCGGGAAGAGCTGATACTAGGCGTTGCCGATCGGCACTTTCGAGATGGAATAGGCCGGCAGCCCGACGCGATGCGCACCGCCGTCCTCATACATGGTGAATTCGCCTTCGCTCATGTCGACCCAAACGGGCTCGCCGTGGGGCAGCATAACCTCATGTCCAGGCGGGGCTGACCTGTGTTATGCGAATTGCGCTGGCCGCATGAGCATCGCGACGGTAGGGTGCTACTTCCGCCCGATGCCGTCAGGCGCGGCGCTTTGTCAAGCCGTTGCCGGTCGCAGTTCCGTCACCTTCGCCGTTGCCCCGGCTTCCAGGCGGGCGAGTTCGGCCGCGTACCAGTTCGCCAGCTTCCGACGCGCATCGCCGTACAGGTCGACGATCGCCTTGTGTTGCTCGATCCGTGACGCCTTGTTGTACGTCTCCCGGATCCTGTCCGGGTCGCCATGGGCGAGTGCCGCCTCGATGATGTCGGCGTCGTGCAGCCGCGACGCGTTCGCCAGCGTGCTGAACAGCGAACGGAAGCCGTGGCCGCTCATCCTGCCTCGGTAGCCAATGGCCGCGAGTGCGTACAGGATCGCGTTCTCCGAGCACGGGCGGTCGGCCTTGGTCGGGTGAGGGAACAGCCAGCGCCCTCGCGGCAGCGCCTTCAGGATCTCAACTACCTCCGGTGCCAGCGGCACCCGGTGCGGCTTGCCCGCCTTCATCCGTTCGGCGGGAATCAGCCAGTGCGGATCGTCGCCAGCGAGGACGAACTCGTCCCATGTCGCATAGCGCGCTTCGCCAGTTCTGCAGCCCGTGAGCGCCACGAACCACAGCAGCGAGCGCGTCGTCGGCGTGCCCACGTACGCGCGCATCGCGCGCAACAACTGCGGCACCTCGGCCACCGGCACGCACGGGAAGTTGGCTTCGGGGTTGGCCCGGCGCGCGGCCTTCACCAGCTTGTTGATCTCGCGCCTGGCGGCGGCGACCGGATTACCGGGCAGCTTGTGGTGCAGCACCGCTTGCTCGAAGATCGCGTCGAGCCGCTGCCGCACACGGCGCGCAGTTTCCACTTTCCGATCGGCCAGCATCCCGGACAGGATCTCGATGATGTCCTTCGGCTCGATCGCGGCGATCGCCTTGTCGCCGAGCTTCGGGAAGGCGTGATCGGTCAGCGACTGGTCGACCTGGTGCGCATGCTCCGCGGTCCAGTGCGGAAGCATGGCCTTCTGCCACGCTTCGGCGACAGCCTTCAACGTGCGGGCAGCAGCAGCGGCTTCTTCCCTGGCGCGGCGAGCGGCTTCCTGCTTCTCCTGGTTCTGCCGGCGGAGTTCCTCCAGTTCGGCCTTTTCCGCCTCCGCCCTGATCTTTCGCCGCGTCGCCGGATCGGACCCGTCCTTGATCTGCATCCGCTCGGCGTCGCGCTTCTCCCTGGCGGCCTTGAGCCCGAGTTGGCTGTCGCCCGAGCCGTAGGAGCCGAGCACGACGGCCCGCACCTGCCCGCCGGCCTTGTACCGGTACTCCCAGGATTTGGCGCCGCTCGGTCGAACGACGAGGTAGAGCGAACCGCCATCGTTGAGCCGGTAGGGCTTCTCCCGTGGCCTGGCTTGCTCGATTTCCCTGACCGTCAGCATGGCTGCTCCCGGTAGTGTTTTCGGATAGCGCTTGGTGCCGTCTCACGGTGCTCATACCCGAGACGCACAAGAATCACTACCTAAGATACTACCGGAACGCCGGCTTTGGTCGCAACGCGGCGGACAGTGTCGTACCTATCACCAGCCTGTTAGCCATTGATTTTGATGGGAATGCTTCTTGGAGGAGGCCGTCTTGGGACGATTTCGGACGGCTCTGGAACAGCGAACTGGCGGAGAGATAGGGATTCGAACCCTAGATAGGCTTCCGCCTATACTTGATTTCGAGTCAAGCGCCTTCGACCACTCGGCCATCTCTCCAAACATTTCAATTATAACCGGCTCGAGAACGGGCTCGCAAAAACCGCTCGATGCACACATGCACACTTCATGCACGAAGCCGTTTATGCACTCTTGCATCGAATGCGCCGCGCTGCGGCCGTTGCATCGGCAAGACGGCGTCGCAGCCTTGCGCCCGCGCCCCGCTCACACCGGAGTGCAGAATACTGCGGCGGCCGCCCCGTTTCCCTCGGGCACCCAGCCGCGGTTGATCATCGAGCGCCGGACAGAGAGGTCGATCGTGTACCGGTGGTTCGCGTCGCGGCGATTATTGAAGAAGCGGTAGACCGCGAGCGTGTCTTCAGGGCACTTGCCGTCGGCGTCCGGAACCTGGACATAGAACGCGGCGGGCAGTTCGAGGAGCCAGACGCCGGGCCAGCGGTCGCGCACGAATTCGCATTCGGCGGCGTCGGCAGTGAAATAGTGCGAGTTGATGAGGACGTCCGCGCCGTAGAAGCGGCACACGGGTTGGGCCCCCGCCGGCGCCGAAACCGGGTCGAGGTAAGCGTAGAAGAAGTAGCCGGTGCGTTGGAACGTGCCATCGGTCGCCGCGTCGAGCTGGGCGATTTCCTCCGGCGAGGCGGTGACGAAATAGTGGTCGAGCGCTGCGCTGTAGTACTCGATGACGGGAAGCGCACCGGGGGGCGGATTCAGCGTCGCCGGCGGCGTGTTAGCGACCGCCGCGCCGGCGTCCAGCATGCCGGCCCCGCAGAGGCCGCTGGTCCGGCAGATCGAGCCGGCCGGGAACTCCCGGGCGGAGCCCTGCAGGATCTCCAGCACACGCCCGGGCGTCAACGTGGGGTTGCGGGCCAGCATCAGCGACGCGGTCCCCGCCACGTACGGGGCGGAGAAGCTCGTCCCCACCTCGTGGTTGTAGGTCGGCTCGCCTGGCACCGTGCTGCCGGTGTTCGACGTCGACAGAATCGCGTCGGCTCGATCGATGCCGTCGCCACCGGGCGCGGAGAGGTCGATGCGGCGGCCGTAATTGGAGTAGTACGTCCGCTCACCGTGCCTGTTGTGCGCGCCGACCGTGATCACGCCGCTGCAGTTGGCGGGGGAGAAGTTGAGCGTGTCGCTGGCCTCGTTGCCGGCGGCGACGACGACGACGGCGCCCTGCGCAAGGGCGTCGTCGATGGCTTCCTGCAGTGCCTGCGCGCACGCTCCTTCGCCACCCAGGCTCATGTTGATGACCTTCGCCGGATTCGGGTTGGAGGGCACGCCGTCGATGGGAAAGCCCGATGCCCAGAGCATGCCTTCGTACACGTCGATATCGGTGCCGCCGCATTCCCCGAGCGCGCGAACCGGGACGATCGACGAGCGCCCGTTGAGCCCGGCGACCCCGATCTCGTTGTTCGAATTGGCCGCGAGTTGCCCGGCGATGAACGTTCCGTGCCAGGAGCTCTCTCGCTCCGGATAGCCTTCGCAGGCGCCGTTGCCGTTCCAGTCGCCTTCGTCCCGCGGATTCGGATCGCGTCCGTCGCCGTCCCGGGCGCCGCCGGCCCTGGTGATGAAGTCGTAGCCCCCGAGAATCCGCCCCTCCAGGTCGGGGTGGGCCAAGATCCCGGTGTCGATGACCGCGATGGCCATGCTGGAGAGCCCCTGGGTGATGTTCCACGCGGCCGCGGCGTTGACGCCTGCGAGCGGATCGGTCAGCGCCCATTGCTCGCCGAAGAGGACGTCGTTGGGAAGCGCGCGCGCGTGCTTGCGCAGCACGGGGTCGGCATACCGGATCGCGGGGTCGTCCTGCAACGCGGAAGCGATCTGCGCGAGCCGGGCGGGAGGCTGCGCCTGGGCGAGTTCGAGCACCCAGACTTCGCCGATCTGCCGTCCTTTGGCGAGCGCCACGCCCGCACGCTCGGCAAAGCGCGGCAGCAGCGAAGCCCAATCCGGGGCGACGCCGTCGGCAAGGCGGACCAGGAGCTTGTTGCCCGGAGTCGTCGCGCCGGCACGGGTCGCGCGGCGGGCGGTGGGAACCGGTTTCGCGGGCTCGGCCCACAATACGGCGCGGTCGTTGCGCAGACGGCCGATCACGGCCTGCCATGCCACCGGATCAGAAACGGCCTCGACCGCGAGATCGAGGCCGCCGGTGCGCGTCACGCCCAGGAGCGTCAGTTTCTTCCCCGCCACGGCTTCGAGCTTCGCCAGGCGCTGCGCCGGCAACGTTCCGCGAGGCGCGGCGCTCGGGTGCAGCATGACGCGCAGGTTGGCTTTCTCCGTCGCGTGGGCCGGCACCGGCGCGGCCACGGTGATCGCGGCGGCGCCCAACATGCACAGCGCGGCGCGGGCAATCCGATCCAAGTTGCGATTCAGCGGCATGCGGCGGCGCATAGCAGGCTCCTTCGAACGCGGACGATTCCATCGCGGGTGGTGGAACCGAAGTTTCGCGTGCAAGGATAATGCCATCGCGCTTGAGGGAGGTGTTCGCCCGTCGCCCCACGCTGCGTCCTGCGCGAGGTGTCGGGCAGGCCGACCGCGGACCTTCGCCGGCGCGAGCCCGTCGGCCCCGGTCGCGGCCCGGTCGCGGCCCGGTCGCGGCGTCCGGTCCCCAGGTGCGTCGCGCCGCACCGTGCCCGTCAGTCGGCCGACGGGTGCGCCGGGCTCATCGCGCGCTGGCGGCTGAGTTCGTCGCGGAACGGCGCCAACGTGTTCACCATCTGCGCGAAGATCCGCGGATTGCCCGCGATCACCTGCCCGGCATGCAGGAAATCGCCCTCGCCCGCGAGGTCGCCGATCAGCCCGCCCGCCTCCTGGACGAGCAGGCTGCCGGCGGCGACGTCCCAGGGGTTGAGGCCGACCTCCCAGAAGCCGTCGTAGAACCCCGCCGCGACGTACGCAAGATCGAGCGCCGCCGCACCGGGGCGGCGCAATCCCGCAGTCTGCTGGATCATGGTGCGCATCATTCGCAGGTACGTGTCGAGATAGCTGCCGTCGCGGAACGGGAAACCGGTGCCGATCAGGCATTCGCGCAAGTGCTGCCTGCGGGAAACACGGATGCGCCGCTCGTTGAGGTACGCGCCACGACCGCGGCTCGCCGTGAACAGGTCGTTGCGCACGGGGTCGTAGATCACGCCCTGCGTCACCTGACCGCGATGCGCCAGCGCGATCGACACGCAGTACTGCGGAAACCCGTGCAGGAAATTGGTCGTCCCGTCGAGCGGGTCGATGATCCAGACGTTCTCCGCTTCGGCGTTCGCGCCTTTGGCCGTCCCCTCCTCTGCTAGAATCGCGTGATCCGGATAGGCGTCGAGCAGCGTTTCGACGATCGCGCTCTCCGCCGCCCGGTCGACCTCGCTGACGAAATCCTTCGGCCCCTTGACCGTCACCGTCAAGAGGTCGAGTTCGCGCGCGCCGCGGTTGATGATGTTGCCGGCGCGGCGCGCAGCCTTGACCGCGATCGTGAGCATCGGATGCATGGTCGGGTTGTCCTGCCCCGGACGGCGGCTTCGGCGTGCCACGGGGCTTGAGCGAGCGAATGTTTCATTGTACGCCGCCGACCGCGCATTCCGCCGCACGATGAACCCCGCGCTCGCGTCGATCCGCATCGTCCTGGTCGCGACCAGCCACCCTGGAAACATCGGGGCCGCGGCGCGGGCGATGCTGACGATGGGGCTCGATAGGCTCGTGCTTGTCAATCCGCGCCGCTTTCCCGATGAGGCCGCGCAGGCGCGCGCGGCCGGGGCGCTGCGGGTGCTCGAGCGTGCACGCGTCGTCGCCTCGCTCGACGAGGCGATCGAAGGCTGCGCGCTCGCGATCGGCCTGTCCGCGCGGCGCCGCGAGTTCGCGGGTCGCGTGCTGCCGATGCGCGAGGCTGCGGTGAGCGCGCTCGCCCATGCGGGCAACGGCGACGTCGCGCTGGTCTTCGGAACCGAGATGTCGGGCCTGTCCAACGACGAGCTCGCGCGGTGCGGCATCGTGGCCACGATTCCGGCCAATCCGGACTACGCCTCGCTGAATCTCGCCGCGGCCGTGCAGGTCGCCTGCTACGACTTGCGGGTCGCGGCGTCCGGCGGCGAAGTGTGGCAGGCGCCGCGCTTCGCGCCGGCGACGGTGGACGAGATCGCCGCGCTCGACGCTCATGCCGCGCGGACGCTTTGCGACATGCGCTTCCTCAACCCACGGCTGCCGCGTCGGCTGCTGCCTCGGCTGCGGCGGCTGTTTGCGCGCGCGGGGCTGGAGCAGCAGGAAGTCAACATCCTGCGCGGCATCCTCGCGCGCATCGACGACGTGCTGCGGCGGTAAGCGAGGGCCGCTCCGGGTCTTGCCGTGCGCACAGCGGCCGCTTCGCGCTGTCCTGGGTGTTCAGCCAGCGACCTCGGCGTCGAGATCGTGCAGGTCGCTGCCGGTGACCGTGACGCGCGCAAATCGACCGACCGGCACCGCGGCGCCCCGCCGGACGCGGACGACGCCGTCGATTTCCGGGGCGTCGGCGGCCGAGCGCGCGACGGCCGCGCCGTCGGCACAGTGGCCGTCGACCAACACCGTCATCTGCGCGCCGACCTTCTGCGCGAGGCGGCGGGCGCTGATTCGCGCCTGGGCGGCCATGAAGCGTGCGCGCCGCTCCTCCTTGACCTCGTCGGCCACGGCCCCGGGCAGGGCGTTGGCGGCTGCGCCCTCGACCGGCGAATAGCCGAAGCAGCCCACCCGGTCGAGTTGCGCCGCTTCCAGGAACGCGAGCAGCGCCTCGAATTCGCGTTCGGTCTCGCCGGGAAAGCCGACGATGAACGTGCTGCGGATCGTGAGGTCGGGGCGCGCACGCCGCCACGCCTCGATCCGGCGCAGCGTGCCCTCGGTGTTGGCCGGGCGCTTCATGAGCGTGAGAATGCGCGGGCTCGCGTGCTGGAACGGAACGTCGAGGTAGGGGAGAAGGCCGCCTTGCGCCGGATCGGTCGCCATGCGCTCCACGACATCGTCGACGTGCGGGTACGGATAGACGTAGTGGAGCCGCACCCAGGCGCCGTTCGCGCGTGCCAGCGCGTCGAGCACGGTGACGAGCCCGAGCATTTGCGTCTTGACCGGTCGCCCGTCCCAGAAGCCGGTCCGATAGCGAACGTCGACGCCGTAGGCACTCGTGTCCTGCGAGATCACCAGCAGCTCCTTGACCCCGGCCGCGAACAGCCTCGACGCTTCGCCGAGCACCTCGCCGACGGGGCGGCTCACGAGGTCGCCGCGCATCGCCGGGATGATGCAGAAGGTGCAGCGGTGGTTGCAGCCCTCGCTGATCTTGACGTACGCGTAGTGCCGGGGCGTGAGCTTGACGCCCTGTGGCGGCAGGAGGTCGGCGTAGGGGTCGTGCGGCTTGGGCAGGTGCGCGTGCACGGCGTCCATCACCGCGGACGCCGCGTGCGGGCCGGTCACTGCGAGTACGCGCGGGTGCGCCGCGCGAACGAACGCGCCCTCGTCCTTCGCCCCCAGGCAGCCGGTGACGATGACCTTGCCGTTCTCGGCGAGCGCTTCGCCGATCGCATCGAGCGATTCGGCGACGGCCGCGTCGATGAAGCCGCAGGTGTTGACGACAACGAGGTCGGCGCCGGCGTACGAGGGGGCGACCACGTAGCCCTCGGCGCGCAGTCGGGTGAGGATCTGCTCCGAGTCGACGAGCGCTTTGGGGCACCCCAGCGAAACGAACCCGACGCGCGGTTCCCGCGACGGCGCGCGCCGGGCGACAGGGGAGGGCGGCTTGGCGGTTCGACGCGTCATGGCGAGGGGGCGGCAGCCCCCGGAGCGATCGACGCTTCGCCGCAGGCGCCGATCACGACCCGGGGCGGCGCGAGCGGAGGCAGGGCGCTATCGTCGATCACGCGGCGCAGCAAAACTCGACCCGGACGCACCAGGGTTAAGGATGCTGCATCGCAGCAAACATGACCGGGGGGTCAGGGTCGATGCGCTGCTTCGCGTCGATCGGGCTACTTCGCATCCTCGGCGCCTGTTTGCTGCGGGGCAGCGAAGTTGGGGAACGGGAACGCCGAGAGTATCCCGCGCGTCTGATCCTGCATCCGCTGTTGCATGTCCATGAACAACCGGGCGCTCTGCTCCAGGTAGTTGCCGAGCATTCCCTGCAACGCGGGCGCCTGCATCTGCATGAACTGCTTCCACAGTTCCGGAGTGAACAGCAGCTTGTCGCCGTACAGGTGCTTGGCCTGCTCCTGCAGCTTCTTCTGGATGCCGAGGAACGCCTTGACGTTCTGCTCCATGTACGTGCCCATCATCGTCTGCTGCGCAGTGCCGTAGAAGCGGATCATCTGCGCCAGCATCTCCGAACTGAACATCGGCACGCCGCCCGACTCTTCCTCGAGGATGATCTGCAGCAGGATGGAGCGCGTGAGATCGTCGCCGGACTTGGCGTCGACCACCTGGAAGTCGATGTTCTCCAGCACCATCCGCTTGACGTCGGCGAGCGTGATATAGCCGCTGTCGACCGTATCGTAGAGCCGGCGGTTGGGGTATTTCTTGATCATCCGCGGCGTGTCGCTCATGGTCTCCTCCTCAGCGTCGATTGCCGCATTGTAAACCCCTGACCGGCGGGAGTTCCGAAATCGAAAAGCGGTCAGGTGGCCTGACCATTGTGCGATGCACAAAACCGCTTGACAGCGCAGTTACGGCGCTCCTAAGATTGGTTTGCTGCAGTGCAGCATACCGGGTGGCCCGATCCAAGCCTCGGCACGGGCACGACACCACAGGCGCAGGCGAGGCGAATCGCCTCGGGCCGCCGTCCAACGCATCGTCGCAACGTCAAGGAGACGCCATGTACAACGCAGTCGAAGAGCTCGCCGAACTGAACAGGACGCATGTCGCACAGGCCGGGAAGGCGGCCTCGCTGGCGATCGAGAACGCGGAGAAGCTCGCCAAGATGCACCTGGTCGCCGCAAAGGCCGCGGTGGTGCAGGGGGTCGAGAGCGCACAGGCGGTCGCGGCAGTCAAGGAGATGCCCGAGCTGCTGGCGCTGCGAGCGAAGTTGGCCGAGTCGAGCCTGCAGGCCGCGATGACGTACTCGAAGGACCTCTACGAGCTTGCCTCCGCAGCACAGGCGCAGTATGCCGCGCTCGCCGAGGACGCGTGGGCAGACTACACGAAGGGCGTCGCTGCTTGGGTCGACAAGGCCAGCAAGGCGGCTCCCGTGGGCTCCGAGGCCGCCGTCAACGCCTTCAAGTCGACGTTTTCCGCGTCGACGGCCGCGTTCGACCAGTTCAGCAAGGCGACCAAGGAGGTGGTGAACCTTGCCGACGCAGGCGTGCGCGCCGCTGCGGCGAAGGCCACCCGGAGCGCGGGCGCAGCCGCGAGTCGCAGGGCTGCCTGAAGTCGGACAGGTGCCGCCGGCCGGTCCCGGCGTCCGACTCGGGACCGCTGCTGGTCGTTGACGGCACGGGCGGCTGGCGCACGGAGTCCCCGCCCGCATCGATCGGGGCCCTTGAAAAGGCTGGGGGCACGCCGATATAGAGAGCGGGAGCGATCCTGCTGCATCTTCACCCTCCTCCTGGAAGATGCAGGTTGAAGCCCCGGCGTCACCGCCGGGGCTTCTTTCTGTGCGCCCAAAACGCGCCGTGACGCAAGTCGAAGGCTGCTGCGGCCACGACGGCGTTTAGAGTCCGCCGTCTAATTCGGCGCCCTAGAATTCGCTCCATGCCCGCGGCTCGGTGGCCTACAAGTGGCCGGATGTGCGGGATGCGGCGTCTCCTTCTGTATCTTCATCCTCCTCCTAGAAGATACAGCCTCGGCCCCACAGCGCAGTCTGTGGGGCTTTTTTTGGTGCGCCCCCGTGACGACTTCCGGCTGCCCTGGCCTGGCCGGGTGCCCGCGTGAAGCAAGGGCGACGTCCCGCGCTGCCCGGCGCACCGGAAGCATCAGCCGGACGAGGCCCGGACATACGATCCCGGCGCGGGCTCCAGCGGCGGATGTGCGCGGCTGCCGACGCGCGACGGTGCCGCCTGCGTCGCTCCGCCGTGCGCGGCGAGCCACGACTCCCAGTGCGGCCACCAGCTTCCGGGGCACGACTGCGCGCGCGCGAACCAGTCGTCCGGGTCGTCGGTGACGAGCGGATTGACCCAGTGGTTGCGGCGGTTCTTCCCGGCCGGGTTGACCACGCCGGCGATGTGCCCGGAGGCCCCCAGCGTGAAGGCGACGTCGCCCCCGAAGAGCGCCGTCGTCCGGTACGCCGAGCGCCAGGGAACGATGTGATCCTCGCGCGACGCATAGACGTACGTTGGCACCGTGATCCGCGACAGGTCGATCGGCTCGCCGGACATCGTCAGCGCACCGGGCTCGCGCAGCCGGTTCTCGACGTACAGGTTCTTGAGGTAGTACGCGTACATCGGTCCGGGCAGATTCGCGGAATCGCCGTTCCAGTGCAGCAGATCGAACGCGGGCGGCGTCTCGCCCTTGAGGTAATTGTGGATGACGAAGTTCCACACGAGTTCGTTGGCGCGCAGGCTCGCGAACGCGCCGGCGAGTTCGCTGCCGTGGACACGCTGGCCATTGAGCAGCGCCGGCTCGCGGGCGGCCAGGAGCTCCTTGGACGTGAACACGCCGATGTCTCCCGGCTCGGCGAAATCGAGCATGGTCGTCAGCAGCGTCGCGCTCTCCACGCTGCGGTCGCGCCGGGCCGCGAGCACGGCCAACGCGCAGGACAGCAGCGTTCCGCCGACGCAAAAGCCCAGCGTGTTGATGGTGGCGCTGCCGGAGATCTCGCGGGTCACTTCGACCGCCGTCAGGACCGCTTCCTGGACGTAGTCGTCCCAGCCCACCTTGCCGAGCTCGGGCGGGATGTTGCGCCACGATACGAGAAGAACGGTGTGCCCTTGGGCGACGGCCCAGCGCACGAAGGAGTTCTCCGGCTGCAAGTCGAGAACGTAGTACTTGTTGATGCAGGGCGGGACGATGAGCAGCGGCCGGCGGTAGACGCGCGGCGTCGTCGCGTCGTACTGGATCAGTTCGATCAGCTGGTTGCGGAACACGACGCTGCCCGGCGTTATCGCGAGGTTGCGTCCGACCTCGAACGCGGACTCGTCGCTCATCGAGATCCGGCCCTTGCGCACGTCGGCCACGAGGTTCTCCAGGCCCTGGACGAGACTCTTGCCTTCGGTGGCGACCGCGCGCTTGAGGACTTCCGGATTGGTCGCCGGGAAGTTGGTCGGCGCCATCGCGTTGACGAGCTGCCGGGTCATGAACTCGAGCCGGTACCGGTCGTGCTGCGGCAGCGGGGCGAGCGCCGCGAGCTCGCCAAGGTATTCGGCGGCCAGCAGGTAGCTCTGCTTCACCAGCGCGAAGTAGGGAAGCTCGGTCCACTCCGCCGCCGTGAACCGCCGGTCGCCCGCAGGCGCCGCGGCCACGTCGGGGATCGCCGGGGGCGTTCCGCGCGCCGGGTCGGCCGCCGCGCTGGCGGCTTCCCAGAGCTTGCGCAGCCGCGGCTGATAGCGGGCGTTGAGCTCGGCGAGGGCACGCGGATCGAGCATTCCCGCCGCGAGCGCGGGCGGGGCGCTCAGCCCCGCCGCGGCCATGAACGGCGGGAACTGCGGCGCGGCGCCGGCGGCATCGGGGCGCGCCGGCTGCAGCGTCGGTCGCATCCACCAGGTCGCCCACTCGACGGCTATCTGGCGCAAGCGCTCGGCCAGATCGAACTGCGGGGGCATTTCCGGCAGCGGCGGCATCGGCGGCACGGGGCGACCTCGGTGGCAGGGGACGGGGTTCGCGCGGGCTCGGCAGCGAGACAGGGGCCGCCGTGCGCGCCGCACGAAGCCGCGATGGTATCGTGAGCGTCGCGTCGCGCACAATCGGGCCCCGACCATCGCCATGCACATCGTCCTCCTCGCCTGGATCTACGTGATCGGCACGATGGCGCTCACCGCCGACACCGTGCGCGGCGGGCTCGCGTTCTTTCTGTTTGCGGGCATCGGCCCCGTGCTCGTCCTGCTGTGGCTCGCGCAGCGCCGGGCGCGGGCACGCCTGCGGCGGGCCCCGTCGTCAATGCTGGAGCACGAGGTGCGCGGCGCCGATGACGGCGATGCCCAGGCCGATCAGCGTTAGCTGCTTCACCGTCTCGAGCGGCTCGGGACGCCGGTGCAGGCTGGGGATGAGGTCGGCGACGGCGACGTAGAGCAGGCTGGCAGCAGCGATCGCGAGCACCGTGGGCAGGATCTGCTGCATGTCCGCGAGTGCGAAGTAACCGGCGAGCGCGCCGACGAGCGTCGCCGCGCCCACGGCGACGTTGTAGGCAAACGCGCGGCTGCGGGCGAAGCCCGAGTGCAGCAGCACGGCGAAATCGCCGACCTGCTGCGGCACCGCGTGGGCGACGATCGCCACCGTGGCTGCAACGCCGAGCGCGGGATCGGCGAGGAACGAGGCGGCGATCACGACGCCGTCGCAGAAATTGTGCACGCTGGTGCCGATCAGGATCATGAGGCCCGAGCGCCCGCCGTCGGCGGGACCGCCGTGCGCGTGCAGCGCGTGCTCGTGCTCGGTTTCCTCGGCGTCGTCGTCGTGCTCCGCGTGCCCGTGCGCGTGCCGCCAGAGGACGAGCTTCTCCAGCAGGAAGAAACCCAGCAGGCCGACGAGCACCGTGCCCATCACCCGCTCGGCGCCGCCCTCGCTGAGCGCGTGCGGCAGGAGCTCGAGGAAGACGGCGCCGAGGAGCGCGCCCACGGCGAAGGAGACGAGCCGCGATATCCACGACGCGTGCAACGCCAGCGTCGCTGCCGCCGCAAGGGTCGCGAGCACCCCGCCGACGAGCGAGGCGATGACGATCGGGGTGAGCGGCGTCACGAAGGGCGTTTCACGGAAGGGTTGCCGAGAGCGCAACCCTGTTGCAAACCGATTATACGTCCGCGCGGCCGTCGGGCGCGCGCCAGACGAGCGCCGCCTGGCGGCCGGTGTCGCGCTGGCGCCGATGGGAGAAGAAGCGCTCGGGCTCGGATGAGGTGCACCAGCCGCCGCCGCGCACCTCGCCGACGCCCGTCGCGGCGAGGCGGCGGCGCCCGAGCGCGTAGAGATCGGCCAGCCACTTGCCGTCCGGGCGGGTGACGAACGCGGCCGCCGCGCCCGGGTCACCGGTGCAGAAAGCCGCCACCACGTCGTCCCCGACCTCGAAAGCGCGCGGTCCGATGGCCGGACCGAGCCACGCCGTCAGCCGCGCGGCCGGCACGCCGAGCGCGCCGAGCGCGGCGACCGTGGCTTCGAGCACGCCCGCAGCCAAGCCGCGCCAGCCGGCGTGCGCTGCGCCGACGGCCGTGCCCGCCCGGTCGGCGAAGAGCACCGGCAGGCAGTCCGCCGTGAGCACCGCGCACACGACGCCGGGGACGCGGGTCACCGCGGCGTCGGCGATCGGCGGCGAGCGTCGCGCTGCAGCCACGTCGCCGGACGCGAGGACTGCGACATCGCGGCCATGCACCTGCCGCAGCCAGACGGGCGGCGAGGGGAGGAACGGGGCGATCCGGCGGCGGTTCTCCGCCACCGCCGCCGGGTCGTCGCCGCAGTGCAGCGCCAGGTTGAGCGAGTCGCGCGGCGCGGCACTGCAACCGCCGTGGCGGGTCGTGGCGAATCCGCCGATCCGCATCGTGGCGGGCCAGTCGGGTTGCAGCCAATCCCAGCCCGCGGCCGCGATGCGCGACCCCAGCGCCGGCCCCCAATCGGCGGCCGCCGCGCCGCCGGCGTCCTGCGCACCGCGGCCAACGCCTTCGGCGTCGCCCTGCAGACTCATCGCCACGTGCCGGAGCGCAGGCGATCGAGCAGCAGCGCGAAGTCCGAAGGCAGCGACGACTCCCACTGGCACGCGATTCCGCGCGTTGGGTGAACAAGACCCAGCCGACGCGCGTGCAGCGCCTGCCTGCCGAAGGGGATCGGCGCCCGCCTGCCGTACGCCGGATCGCCGACCAGAGCATGGCCGAGCGAAGCGAGGTGCACGCGGATCTGGTGCGTGCGGCCGGTTTCCAGGCGGCACGCGAGAAGCGTCGCCACGCCGAAGCGCTCGACGACGTCGTAATGCGTCCGCGCGGACTTCCCGGTGGCGAGCACGGCCATCGTCGTGCGGCGCGTCGGATGCCGGCCGATCGGCGCGTCGACGGTGCCGCCGCGCTCGAGATCCCCGACGGCAACCGCCGCGTACTCGCGCTTGACGCTTCGCGCCTGCAGCTGGCGCACGAGGTGCGTCTGCGCCGGCAGCGTCTTCGCGACGACCAAGAGGCCGCTCGTGTCCTTGTCGAGCCGGTGCACGATGCCGGCGCGCGGGATCGCCGCCAGCTGTGGCGCGTGGTGGAGCAGCGCGTTCTGCAGCGTGCCTTCCCGGTTGCCGTTGCCCGGGTGGACGACGAGCCCGGCCGGCTTGTCGACGACGAGCAGCGCCTCGTCCTCGCACAGGATCGACAGCGCGATCGGCTCCGGCACGAGCGCGCTGGCCGCGGGATCGGGCACGACGTGGACCGCCACCTCCTCGCCGCCGCGCACCCGGCGCGTGGCCACTGCCGGCGCGCCGTCCACCGCGACCCGGCCGGCGTCGATACAGGCCCGCAGCCGGCTGCGCGAGTACTGCGGCAACGCCTGCGCGAGCGCTGCGTCGCAGCGCATTCCCGCCGCCGACGGCGGCAGCACGAGCCGGTGCGTCGCGCCCGCGGGCGCCGTCGGGTCGGCGCAGCGCGTTCGTGCCGGGAGGCCGGGACGCCCGAGCCCGAGGGGGTCGGCTATAATCGACAACCGCTTCACTCGCACCGAGTCCCAATGTCTGCAACAACGCTCCGACCGGCCGCCGCGATCGTTTCCGGCGGGCTGCTGCGCGCCCTGGCCCTGCTCGCGCTGCTCCTCCTGGGCGGCTGCCAGTGGCTGCCCGACGCGAAGGACGAGACCGCCGACTGGACTGCCGAGCGCCTGTACAGCGAGGCGAACGGGGCGTTGCGGGAGGGCAATTATACGCGGGCGGTCAAGCTCTACGAGACGCTGGAGGCGCGCTTTCCTTACGGCCGCTACGCGCAGCAGGCGATTCTCGAATCGGCGTACGCCAACTATCGTGCGTCCGAAACGGCGGCCGCGATCGTCGCCTGCGACCGCTTCATCCGCACCTACCCGAACCACCCGAACGTCGATTACGCGTATTACCTCAAGGGCCTGGTCCACTTCCGCGAAGACCAGGGCCTGCTGGGTTACGTCTACGAGCTCGACCTCTCCGAACGCGAGCCCAAGAGCATGCGCGAGTCGTTCGCGGCGTTCCGCGAGCTGGTCGCCAAGTTCCCCTACAGCAAGTACGCCGAGGACTCGGTGCTGCGCATGCAGTACCTTACCAACTCGCTCGCGCTCTACGAGGTGAAGGTCGGTCGCTACTATTTCAACCGCGGCGCCTACATTGCAGCGGTGAATCGCGCGCAGGGGGCGCTCGTCAGCTTTCCACGCACGCCGGCAAACGAGGACGCGCTCGAGCTCCTGGTCCGGGCCTACGACCGCCTGGGGATGACGCAGCTGCGCGACGACTCGGAAGCCATCCTCAAGCGCACGTTTCCCGACAGCAAGTACCTGGTCGAGTCGCCGCCCAAGCCCTGGTGGCAGTTCTGGTAGCGCGTGCCGGCGCGGTGCGCGAAAGCCCCGGCGACACGGGCGCTCGCGTCGCGACGAACCGCGGGCGGTGCCGGCTGCGCGCCCGACGGGCGCGGGCCTTCGCCTGAGTTGGCGTGGCGTCAGCCGCGGGTGAGTGGCTCCGCGCGGAAGAACGCTTCGACCTCGCCCTGTTCACGCGTGCGCCGCATCGGCGGCAGGCTGCGCCAGATGCGCCGGCCGTACGGCTTGTCGACGAGCCTCGGGTCGCAGATGACCAGCACCCCGCGATCGGTCTCGGTGCGGATCAGGCGCCCGGCGCCTTGCTTGAGGCTGATGGTCGCCTGCGGCAGCTGGTAGTCGAAGAACGGATTGCCGCCTTCGGCCTTCAGCGCCTCGAGCCGCGCGGCGAGCAGCGGGTCGTCCGGAGGCGCGAACGGCAGCTTGTCGATGACGACGACCGACAGCGCGCCCCCGGGCACGTCCACGCCTTCCCAGAAGCTCTGGCTGCCGAGCAGCACGGCGTTGCCGAGCGCGCGGAATCGCGCCAGCAGCTCGCTGCGCGAGCCTTCGCCCTGGACCAGCAGGGGCCAGTCGAGCCCGGCGTCGCGCATCGCCGCGGCAAGGAGCCCCCGCGCCACGGCCAGCGCGCGCAGTGTCGTGAACAGCAGGAACGCACGCCCGCGGCTTGCCTTCAGCACCGGCAGCGCCGCCTCGATCACCGCCTCGGTATGCTCGCGCGAGTTCGGCGCCGGCAGGCCCATGGGAACGTAGAGCAGCGCCTGCGCGGCGTAGTCGAACGGCGAGTCCCAGCACCCGGTCGCTGCGTCGGACAGGCCCAGCTCGTGCTGGCAGAGCGAGAAGTCGCCACCGACGGCGAGTGTGGCCGAGGTGAGTATCCACGCCCGGCCCGAAGCGTGGACCTGGCGCGAGAACATGCCTGCGACCGACAGGGGTGAGGCGTGCAGCTGCCAGCCCAACGGCGTCACGTCCACCCAGCGAATCCATGCCGGCGCGGGATCGGCCGTGGCGCCGCCCGCGGCCGCGGCGGCCGCTGCCGCGTGGCGCCAGCGCGCCACCGCGCCGGCAGCGGTCGCCGCGCGCGCCGCGCACGCCCCCAACTCCTCGCTTCGTTCGGCGAACAGCCCGAGCTCGGTGGCGAGGCGGTCGAGTGCTGCGGCGAGCTCGTCGATGGCGGCGGGGAAGTCGTCCCGCGCCATGGCCGTGCCGTGGCCGAGCTTCGCCGGCGCCTCCCCCAGCGCCAGCCGGAGCCTGCGGATGCACGGGACGATGCCGGCGGCGACGTCGGGCAGCGTGGCGACCTCGCGCGCGTCGGTGCGGGCGACCACCTCCGCGTCGCGTGCGAGTTCCGCGAGTTGACCCGCGCCGACCTGCTCGCCGAAGAAGAGCGTCGCCGTGTCCGTGAGCTGGTGCGCCTCGTCGAGGACGACGGTGTTGCACGCGGGCAGCAGCTCGGCGAGCCCTTCGTCGCGCAGCACGACGTCGGCGAAGAACAGATGGTGGTTGACGACGACGATATCGGCCTCCAGTGCCGCCTTGCGGGCCCGCAGCACGAAGCAGTCGCCGTGGTGCGCGCAATCGCCGCCGAGGCAGTTGTCGCGCGTGGAGGTGACCAAGGGCCAGATCGACGCCGACTCCGGAACGTCGCCGAGCTCGCCGCGGTCGCCGGTGTCGCTCGCGCGCGCAAACGCGACGATCCGGGCGAGGTGCCGGGCATCCTCGCGCGAGGGCAGGCGCCCCTCGGCGGCGGTGCGTGCGAGATGGTGATGGCAGACGTAGTTGGCGCGGCCCTTGAGCAACGCGAGTGTGGCCGGCAGCGCCAGCGCGTCGCGTACGCTCGGCAGGTCGCGCTGGAAGAGCTGGTCCTGCAGCGTCTTGGTTCCCGTCGAGACGATCACCTTGCCGCCGTAGAGCAGCGCCGGGACGAGATAGGCGAAGGTCTTGCCGGTGCCCGTGCCGGCCTCCGCGATCAGCGGCGCACGGGCGGCGATCGCGCGCGCGACGGCACGCGCCATCTCGAGCTGCTGCTGCCGGAAGCGAAAACCGGGAAGGGCACGGGCGAGGGGACCGCCCGGGCCGAAGATATCGGCGAGCTCGTCGGCCAACGCGGATTCGGGCGCGCGAGCCGTCGCTGCGGCGGCGGCGCCGGTGGCGGGGATCAGTGGCTCGCGCTCGCCACCGGAGCGGCCCCCGCATCGGCGGCGGCCGCCGCCTTCGCGTTCCCCTTGGCTGCCTTGGCCGGCGACGGTGCGGCCGTGGCCGACTTGATCGCGAGGCTCTCCTTCAAGGCGTCGCGCACGGCGATCGCCCGCTCCTTGAACGACTCGTAGGGCTGCCCGATGCGTGCCTTGTAGTCGCCGTCGGACTCGCCGGGCTTCCACTTCAGGCCTTGCAGGGCCTGCTGCCAGTGCTCGTGCAACGCGCGCAGCTGGTCGACGGCGCTGCGGCTGCCCGTCGCCTCGCGCAGCGCCGCCTGGTAGGGGCGCGTCATCGAGACCCGGTGCTTGTCGACGCAGTACTCGCTCTTGGCGCCGTTGACGCCCTCGTCGGAGCGTTCGTAGCCGAATTCGATGATCTCGATGCTCTTCACCTGCCGGCACATCGTGTAGAGGTGCTCGATTGCATTGAGGAAGCAATCGACGGCGCTCGGACCGCCGCTGTTGGGGCAGATGTAGGTGTCGGGCCTGGGCGCGACTTCGGCCTTCTGGGCGTTTGCCAAGGGCGCCGTTGCCAGCGCGGCGGCGGACAGGAAAGCTAGGATCAGGGAGCTTCGCATGGGATTGGATCGCGGCACCGGGAGTGAGAAACGCTGAATGCTACCCGTCCGGCACCCGAGGCTCAAGTCGGCCGGATGACTGTCGAGCGTGTCGGCGTACTGCCGCCCGTGGGCGCGCCCGCCCGTAGGCAGGGCGAAGTCCCGATCAATAACGACTCGGGCATGTCGGAAGCGTTTGCGGTGCTGCGGCGCACAACGGGTCGTCGGCTTCCAGGAGCCGGTCGGACTTGGGGGTTCGAAAGCGATACGCAGGAAGAGCGAAGACTGCGACCGGGCAGACGCGTTCAGTCCTCGGCCGGCTCCCAGTGCGTGACGATGAGCTGCAGCGACTCGGTGCCGTTCCACTCGTTGAGGTCCGGCCGATAGGCGGCGCGGATGCGCGCGGGCAGGGGTTCGGCGTGGCCGAACAGCATCGCGGTGTAGGCGGCCGGATCGGCGAGGTCGGTTCGGCGGAGGGTGAGTTTCGAATGCCGCCCGCCGACCACGCGCTGCTCCGCGACGTCGAAGCGTTCGTCGAACACGGGGGCTTCGAATCCCTGGCCCCAGACCGCGTCGCGCATCGCCCGCGCGAGGTCGGCGTCGAGCTCCTCGGCGCGTAGCTCGCCGTCGCTCACCAGCACGCGCGCGAGCTGCTCGGGCGAGAGCCTCTCGCGGGCGACGGACTCGAACAGCTCGCGGAATCGCGGCAGGTCCGCCTCGGCGAGCGAGAGACCGGCGGCGAAGGCGTGACCGCCGAAACGACCGATGAGCCCCGGTGCGCGTTTGTCGACGAGGTCCAGCGCGTCGCGCAGATGCAGCCCGGCAATCGAGCGTCCCGAGCCCTTGAGCTCGCCGTCCTTGCCGCGCGCGAAGACCACGGCCGGCCGGTGGAAGCGGTCCTTGAGCCGCGACGCGACGATGCCGACGACGCCCTGGTGCCATCGCTCGTCGAAGAGCGCGAGCGTGTACGCCTCGCCGGCGCCACCGACGGCGTCGATGGCCGCCAGCGCGCCCTCGTGCATGTCGGCCTCGATCTCGCGGCGTTCGCGGTTGTAGCGATCGAGCTCGGTCGCGAGCGGCAGCGCCGCGGCGGCCGTGTCCGCCAGGAGGCAGCGGATTCCGACGCTCATGTCGGCGAGCCGCCCCGCCGCGTTGAGGCGCGGACCGGCGACGAAGCCGAGGTCGTACGACGTGGCGCGCAGCGGGTCGCGTCCGGCGGCTGCGAACAGCGCGGAGACTCCGGGATGGGCCCGGCCGGCGCGGAGGCGTGCAAGCCCCTGCGCGACCAGCGTCCGATTGACGCCGTCGAGGCGCACCACGTCGGCCACCGTGCCGAGTGCGACGAGGTCGAGCAGCGCGGCGAGCTGCGGTTCCCGAAGCGCGGCGAAATGCCCGCGGCGGCGCAGCTGCGCGCGCAGCGCCAGCAGCACGTAGAACATCACGCCGACCCCGGCGATGTGCTTCGACGGGAAGTTGCAGCCCGGCTGGTTGGGGTTGACGATCCACGGCGTGTCCGGGAGCGTGGCGGCGGGCAGGTGGTGGTCGGTAACGAGCACGTCGACACCGGCCCCCGTCGCGGCGGCGACGCCGTCGTGGCTCGCGATGCCGTTGTCGACCGTGACGACGAGCCCTGGCGCGCGCGCGAGCGCCTGCACGACGATCTCGGGCGTCAGCCCGTAGCCGTATTCGAAGCGGTTGGGGACGATGAAATCGACGTCGGCGCCCATCGCGCGCAGGCCGCGCACGCCGACGGCACACGCGGTCGCGCCGTCGGCGTCGTAGTCGGCGACGATGAGGATGCGCTCCCGGGCGGCGATCGCGTCGGCGAGGCGGTTCGCGGCGGCGTCGATCCCCTTCAACGACGCGTACGAGGGCAGCGTGGCAAGCCCCGTGTCCAGCTCGGCGGGGGAATCGATGCCCCGGGCTGCGTAGACGCGCGCGAGCACCGGCGAGACGCCGGCGGCGCAGAGCGCCGCCGCGCTGGCGGGGACCGGGCGGCGGCGAACGATCTCCATCACGCGGTCGGTGCCGGGAGCGCAAGCAGCGGCCGCAGCTTGGGCACGGCGAAGCGCAGGGCGACGCGGGTCGCGAGGCCGGGGCGGAGAACCTCCCAGCGCAGCGCCCCGCCGCGCCCGTCGGCGACGAGCGTCACCCCCGACAGCACACCGGCGGCGAGCGCCTGCCACGCGGGCAGCGTCCAGTTCGCCTCGATGGCGGCCGGATCGGCGTCGGCAGCGACCACCGCGACGAGCTCGGGCGCGGCTGCGGCGGCGGCGCGCGCCGCGGCGAGGCTGCCGGGAACGTCCGCGTGCGCTTCACCGGCGTGGGCGGCGAGCGCGCGCACCGCGTCGTCGTGGGCGAAGGTCACCCTGCCGGGCATCGGGCGCGGCGGTGCAGGCAGCGCGCCGCCGTCGCACAACCATAGCCCGTTGACGGCGGCGCGCGCTTGCGCCTCGCGCCGGACGTTGACCGGATGGTCGTGGAGCAGCATCTCGATCTCGCTCTCCCAGCGGCGCCAGATCCGGGCATCGGGGCCGCGCGGCAGGAGCTCGAACAGCGGCGCGCCGAGCGCGCGAGTGAGCGGCCGGGTCGTCATCTCGAAGGGGCGGGGGCTGCCGAGGAACCAGTGCCGCGGCGTGGCGGCGACGAAGCGCAGGCCGTCCGTGGCGAAATGCGCGTTCAGCCGGCCGACGAGCGAGGCCGCTTCGTCGGCGGACAGGTCCGCGACCGCGCCGGCGACGCGAACGTCGTCGCGCCCGGCGACGAGCGTCACCGGATGGGCCGCGAGCCACCAGTCCCCGGCCGGATCGCAGCCCTGCGCGCGCAGGCGCAGCGCGGCCAGCGGCCAGTCCCCCGCGCGCGCGAGGCCGAAGTGCGCGGCCAGCGCGTGGGGTACCGCGTCTTGCGCGGCAGCGGGGGCGCCGGCCGCGCGGAGCAGCCGCGCGAGGCCCGGCAGCTCGGGCAGAGAAGCGCCGGCGGCGAGCAATCCGGGCAGGCCGAGGACCAGGTGCATCGGGCGCGTGGGTGTTGGCAGGGCGCGAGCAGGCGCGCGCCGGGGCAGGACGCAAGATTAGCATGCGATAATCGCGGCTTCGCAACTTCCGCGTCCGTTCCCGTCCGATGCTCAAGCACGTCGTCGTCTGGAAGATCAAGGATCCCGCAAGCAAGGCGCAGCACGCGGCGATCGTCAAGGCCCAACTCGAATCGATGCGCGGCCGCATCCCCGGCCTGCTCGCCATCGAGAGCGGCATCGACATCGGCTACGATCCCGAGGCGCACGACCTCGTGCTCTACACGGAGTTCACCGACCGGGCGGCGCTCGACGGCTACCAGCAGCATCCGCTGCACGTCGAAGTCAAGAAGGTGATCGGCCCGCTGCTCTGCGCCCGGCACGCGATCGACTGGGAAGCATGAGTCGGCCCGCGCGCGGGACGGAGGCGGGGCTGCGCAACGCCCGGCCCGCCCGCGGCGGACCGGGGCGCGCGCTGCGCCTTGCACTGCCGCCTGACTTCGGCGCCGTGACCCCCTACGAGATCGCGATCGGCCTGCGTTACACCCGCGCGCGCCGCGGCTCGGGACGCAACCGGTTCATCCCCTTCATCTCGGCGACGTCGATGGCGGGGATCGCGCTCGGCGTCGCGGCGCTGATCGTCGTGCTGTCGGTGATGAACGGCTTCCAGGAGGAACTGCGCAACCGCATCCTCTCGGTGGCCTCGCACATCGAACTCCGCGGCCTGCCGGTGCTCGACGATCCGGAAGCGGTGATGCGGATCGCCGCGCAGGCGCCGCGGGTCCGCGCCGCGGCGCCCTACGTGCTGGGGCAGGCGATGCTGTCGGCGGGCGAAGTCAACCGCGGCGCGCTGGTGCGGGGCGTCGACCCGGGCGCCGAGGAGCGGGTCGCCGACATCGGCCGGCACATGCGGGCAGGCGCGCTCGACGCGCTGCGGCCGGGGGAGTTCGGCATCGTGCTCGGCGTCGAGCTCGCCCGCGCACTCGGGTTGCGCCTCGGCGACCCGGTGGTCGTCGTGGTTCCGCAGGGCAACGTCACGGCGGCCGGGACGCTGCCGCGGTTGAAGACGTTCCGCCTCGTCGGTGTGTTCGAGATCGGCATGTACGAGTTCGACAACGGGCTCGCGCTCGTCAACATCGACGACGCGGCGCGGCTGTACCGTATCGACGGCGTGACGGGTGTGCGCCTGAAGATCGACGACCTCTTCGCCGCCCCGGCGGTCGCGCGGCAGCTCGCGGCCGCGATGCCCGTCGCCGTCGAGGTGCGCGACTGGACGCTCTCGCACGCGAACTTCTTCCGCGCGGTGCAGATCGAGAAGCGGATGATGTTCATCATCCTGACGCTCATCGTCGCCGTTGCCGCGTTCAACATCGTCTCGGCGCAGGTGATGACCGTCACCGACAAGCAGGCCGACATCGCGATCCTGCGCACGCTCGGCGCGTCGCCGCTGTCGATCATGGCGATCTTCGTCATCCAGGGCGCGCTGATCGGCGTCATCGGCACGGTCATCGGGGTCGCCGGCGGTGTGGCGCTGGCGCTCAACATCGACGTCGTCGTCCCGGCGCTCGAGCGCCTGTTCAACGTCCAGTTCCTCGACAAGACGGTCTATTACATCAGCGATCTGCCGTCGGACCTGCAGCGAAGCGACGTGGTGGGAATCGCCGGCATCGCACTCCTGCTCGCGCTTTGCGCGACACTGTACCCCGCGTGGCGCGCGGCGCGCGTCAATCCCGCCGAGGCGTTGCGCTATGAGTGAGCGCGCTCCCGTGCTCGCCTGCCGCGGGCTCGTCAAGACCTACCACAGCGGCCCGCTTGACGTTCCGGTGCTCGCCGGGGTCGACCTCGCGATCGGTCGCGGGGAGCGCGTCGCCATCGTCGGCGTTTCGGGTTCCGGCAAGAGCACGCTGCTGCACCTCCTGGGCGGGCTCGACGTCCCCACGCGCGGGGAGGTCGACGTCGAGGGCGTGCCGTTCGCCTCGTTGTCGGAGGCGCTGCGCGGGCAGGTGCGCAACCGGGCGCTGGGGTTCATCTACCAGTTCCACCACTTGCTGCCGGAGTTCAGCGCGCAGGAGAACGTCGCGATGCCGCTCGTCGTGCGGCGCATCGGGCCGCGTGCGGCGAACGCGGAGGCGGCGCGCATGCTGGAGCGCGTCGGCCTCGGGCACCGCCTGCGCCACCTCCCGGGCGAGCTGTCCGGCGGCGAGCGGCAGCGCGTCGCGCTCGCACGCGCACTGGTCACCTCGCCGCGCTGCGTCCTCGCCGACGAGCCCACCGGCAATCTCGACCGTCACACCGCCGGCGCGGTCTTCGATCTGATGCTCGAGCTCAACCGCTCGGTCGGCACCAGCCTCGTCATCGTCACCCACGACCCCGAGCTCGCCGCGCGCACCGACCGCACGCTGCACCTCGTCGACGGCGTGCTGCAGCCGGTAACGAGCGCTGCCGCCTGGCCCGCGTAGGCGCCGCGCCAGCCGCAAGTGATGGGGAAGCGGCTTTAGCCGCGACGCGCGGCGCTCGAGCCTGGTGGGAGCGGCTTCAGCCGCGATGCGAGGCTGCGAGAACAGCTTCGCCAACCGAAGCGAACGGGCCGATCGCGACTGAAGTCGCTCCCACAAGGGCAAGCCGAGCCGGCCGATCGCGACTGAAGTCGCGTAAGCCGAGCCGGCCGATCGCGACAAGTCGCTGCCACAAGGGTAAGCCGAGCCGGCCGATCGCGACTGAAGTCGCTGCCACAAGGGTAAGCCGAGCCGGCCGATCGCGACTGAAGTCGCTCCCACAAGGGTAAGCCGAGCCGGCCGAGCGCGACTGAAGTCGCTTCCACGCGCGCGCCGGCAGATCAGGCGGCGAGCGGCGGCTCGTCCATCAGCGCGACTTGCTCGCGCAGTTCCAGGATCCGGTCCTGCCAGTAACGCTGCGTGCCGAACCACGGGAATGCCGCCGGGAACGCCGGGTCGGCCCAGCGTTGCGCCAGCCACGCCGAGTAGTGGATGAGGCGCAGCGTGCGCAGGGCCTCGACGAGATGGAGCTCGCGCGGGTCGAGCTCGCGGAAATCCTCGTAGCCGCGCAGCACGGCGTGAAGCTGTCGCGTCATCTCGGACCGATCCCCCGACAGCAGCATCCACAGGTCCTGGATCGCGGGCCCGCTGCGCGTGTCGTCGAAATCGACGAAATGCGGGCCGTCGTCGGTCCACAGGACGTTGCCGGCATGGCAGTCGCCGTGCAGCCGCAGCTCGCCCGGCGCGCCGGCGCGCCGATAGCAGTGCTCGACGCCGGCCAGCGCGAGCTCGGTCACCGCCGCCCACGCCGGCAGGAGGTCGGCGGGGATCGACGCATGCGCGAGCAGCCACGCGCGCGGGCGGGTGCCGAAGCTCTCGACGCCGATCGCCGGACGACGGGCGAAGCGACGCGTCGCCCCGACGACGTGGATGCGCGCGATGAAGCGTCCCATCCACTCCAGCGTGTCGAGGCGGTCGAACTCCGGCGCCCGACCGCCCTGTTTCGGGTACACGGCGAACCGGAAGCCGCGGTGGCAGTGCAGCGTGTCGCCGTTGCGCCCGAGCGGCGCGACCACGGGAATCTCGCTGGCGGCGAGTTCGAGCGCGAACGCGTGCTCCTCGCGGATCTCCTCGTCGGTCCAGCGCGCCGGGCGGTAGAACTTCGCCACCAGCGGCGGCGCGTCTTCACGATAGACCATGTAGACGCGGTTCTCGAAGCTGTTGAGCGCCTGCAGCCGGCCGTCGGTGGCGAAGCCCAAGCTGTCGATCGCGTCGAGCACGACATCGGGCGTGAGCGCCGCGTAAGGGGCGGCGGGCGACGTGCACAGGGCTGCGGGCGGCTCCATCGCGCGATTGTAGGGGCAGGGCGGGGTGCCTTCGCGCTTCGCGCCGCTCAATACTCGACCGGCACGGGGTCGAGCGAGCGCCACAGATACCAGGTGGCAACGCTGCGCCAGGGCTGCCACGGGAGCGCGATCTCGCGCAGCGTCGCGGCGCCGACACGTTCGCCGCGCTGGTAGTGCAGCGCGACCGCGCGCTGCAGGCCGATGTCGTCGACCGGCAGCACGTCGGGGCGCAGCTCGTGAAAGATGAGGAACATCTCGGCCGTCCAGCGGCCGATGCCCTTGACGTCGACCAGCGCGGCGATCAGCGCTTCATCGTCCATCTTCCGCCATTGCCGCGGCACGAGCCGTCCCGACACGAAATGGCCGGCGAGGTCGGCGAGGTACTCGCACTTGCGCTGCGACAGGCCGCAGGCGCGCAGCGCCGCGACGGGAGCGTCCACTACCGCCGCGGGGGCGATTTTCGGAAACGCGCGCGCCGCCCGCGTCGGTGCGACGGCGACCGCGAACCGCTGCCAGATCGTGTCCGCCGCCTTGACCGAGATCTGCTGGCCGACGATCGCCCGCGCGAGCGTCGTGAAGGGGTCGCTGCGACGCTGCAGGTGAACGTCGGGGTAGCGGCCGATCAGTGCCTTCAGCACCGGATCTCCGCGCGACAGCGCCGCCGTCGCTTCGTCCCAGTAGGCGGGTTTCATCGGTGCGCGCGCCGCCGCCAGGCGCGGACGACGTGGCAGCGCCACCCCACGCGCACCGCTATCCAGCCGAGTGCGGCGAGTGTCGTGGCGAGCAGCACCAGTCCGACGGCGAGCGGCTTGCCGAGGGCCAGCATCCAGTCGACGAGGGCGGGCAGGTAGCCTGCGAGCCCGGCGTTGGCGGGCACCGCGAACATCGGGGGAACGGCTTCGGCATCGGGGTAGAACAGGCGGCCGTACTGGTAGGCGACGAGGTAGAGCGGCGCGATGGTCAGGGGATTGGTGTAGAAGGTGCTGATGACCGTCAGCGGCAGGTTCGAGCGGATCCAGAGGCAGAAGACCAGGGCCGAGACGACCTGCAATGGGCCGGGGATCAACCCGCAGAAGAGGCCGATGGCCACCGCCCGCGCGGTGGAGCGGCGGTTGAGGTGCCACAGACCGGGGTTGGTGAGCGCCGGGACGAACCGGCGCACGGCCGGACTCGACGTGAGCCGGTCGACGGCCGGCTGCAGCGGTGCCGCGAGGCGGCGGATCAGGTGGCGTGGCATGGGGTCGGATGCGGATGGTACATTAACCGGCGTCGTTCTTCGGGTCGGAGTGGCGGATGCATTGCGGGAGCGAGGTGCCACGGGATCGGCGCGCGGCGGTCGCTGTTCGCGTCGCGCGCGGCACCACGGCGCGGTTTGCGAACCGGCCCCGTGTTCGTCATCCCGCGCCGTGCGGGGGTTTGCGCCACACTTCCTCGGCGCCGTCCCCGCTGTGCTCAAGCGAGTCGGACAGCGGCCCGACCCCCGTGTTCCCTGGGGGCCGCCGCGCCCGCGGCGTGCGCGTTCCCCCGGGTCGCGGCGAGCAGGGCACCGGCGCGCCGAGTGGCTGCAGGTGCGACACCGCGGACCCACAGCGGTGACACGGCCTCGCCGGCGCTCGCGTCGCTGCGCGCTGACGGCGCTCGCACTGGCGCTCGGCGCCGCGGTGATACCGGCCCCCGGCCGCGCCGGGGCGGACATGAACAAGGTGGTGCGCGAGGCCTTTGCCGCGGCCGAGAGCGGTTTCGACCCGGTGGCGGTGCACGACCTCTACTCGCTGACGCTCGTCCAGGCGATCTTCGAGACGCTCTACACCTACGACTATCTCGCGCGGCCGGCGCGTATCGTGCCGCTCACGGCCCGCGCGCTCCCCGAGATCACCGACGACGGCCGGACGTGGACGATCCGGCTGCGTGCGGGCATCCACTTCGCCGCCGACCCCGCGTTTCGTGGCGCGCGGCGGGAACTCACCGCGGCCGACTACGCCTACGCGCTCAAGCGCCTCGTCGACCCGGCGATACGCTCGCCGTGGGCCTTCCTGGTCGCCGGTAGGTTCCAAGGCCTGGACGAAGTCGTCGCCGAGGCGAAGCGCGACGGCAGATTCGACTACGACCGCCGGATTCCCGGGGTGGAGGCGAGCGACCGCTACACGCTGCGCCTGCGGCTCGCGAGCCCCGACGATGGCCTCGTCAACGTGCTCGCGCACGCGCCGACGTCGGCCGTGGCGCGCGAGGTCGTCGAGGCCTACGCCGATGCCGGCGGTCGGGTGCTGGCCAACCCGGTGGGCACCGGTCCCTATCGCCTCGACCGGTGGGTCCGCTCTGCGAGGATCTCGCTCGCGGCGAACCCGGAGTACCGCGGCTACGTCTGGGACTTCACCTCCGCGGATCCGGCCGACCAGGCGCTGATCGCGCAGATGAAAGGCAAGTCGATGCCCCGCATCGGGCGCATCGAGATCAGCATCGTGGAGGAGGACCAGGGGCGCTGGCTCGCGTTTCGCAACCGCGAACTCGACATCCTGGGACTCGAAGGGCCGCTGGCACCCAAGGCGCTTGACGGTGGCCGGCTGCGGCCGGAGCTTGCGGGGCAGGGGGTCAGGCTGTCGCGGATCGTCGAGCCCGAGATCAACTACGTCTACTGGAACCTGCAAGACCCGGTGGTCGGCGGACTGACCCGGGAGAAGATCGCGCTGCGCCGGGCGCTGGCCATGGCGTACAACGTCGAGGACGAGATCCGCGTCGTGCGCAACGGCCAGGCGATCGAGGCCCGCTTTCCGATCCCGCCGGGCGTCGTCGGCCACCGGGCCGACTGGCGCAGCAACGTCCGCTTCGACCCCGCCGCCGCCAACGCCCTGCTCGATTACTTCGGCTACCGCAAGGCCGGCGACGGCTGGCGCACGCTGCCCGACGGCAGTCCGTTGGCCGTTCGCCTCTCGTCGCGGCCCGACGCGCTCGGACGGGCGCAGGACGAGCTGTGGCGCAAGACGCTGGCGCGGGTCGGCGTCCGGCTCGAGGTGCACAAGGCGACGTTCTCCGAGCTGCGCAAGGCCGAGAAGGCCTGCCGTCTGCAGAGCGCGCTCGCTTCATGGATCGCCGACACTCCGGACGGCGACAACTTCATGCAGCTGCTCTACGGGCCGAACACGTTCCAGAGCAACAACGCCTGTGCCCGGATTCCGGCGTACGACCGCCTCTACGAGCAGTCGCGGCGCCTGCCGCCCGGGCCCCAGCGCGACCGGCTGTACGCGCAGATGACGCGCATCCTCGAGGCCTACGCACCGTGGCGTCTGACGGTCAGCCGCTATCGCAACACGCTGCTGCACGAGCGCGTGCAGGGTTACCGGCGGCACCCGCTGCTGCAGGCGCACTGGCAGTACCTCGATCTGGCCGGCGATGGCCGCTGACCGCCGTCGTCCCGGCCTCGGCGCGACGCCGGCTCGGAGCCGGGGACGAGCGGCGTTGCGCGGGACGAGCGCGTGACGGCGTACCTCCTGCGGCGCCTGTGGCAGATGATCCCGACGCTCGCGGGGATCGTGCTGCTCGTCTTCGCGCTGTTCAACTGGGTGGGCGGCGATCCCGCGTACGTGCTCGCCGGCAAGATCACGAGCCCGGAAGAGATCGAGAACATTCGCCGCCAGCTGGGCGTCGACCAGCCGTACGGCACGCAGCTCTGGATCTTCGTCAAAGAGATCGCGGCCGCCGACTTCGGCGCATCGTGGAGCACCGGCGAGCCGGTCTCGCACATCCTCGCCACGCGGCTCGGGCCTTCGCTGACGGTGCTCGTGCCCCTGCTGGCGCTGGAGACGCTGCTCGCGATCGGGCTGGCGCTTGCCGTCGCCTACGTGCGCGGGTCGCTGACCGACCGGATCGTGATGATCGCCTGCACGGTCGGCCTGTCGATCTCGATCCTCGTCTACATCATCGTGTTCCAGTACGTGTTTGCCTACACGCTGGGCTGGTTTCCCGTCCAGGGCTGGGGCCATGGCCTCGGCGAGAATCTCTTTCGCTACGCCGCGCTGCCGATCCTGATCGGTCTCGCCGTCGGCATCGCGCCGAATCTCCGGCTCTACCGGACGTTCTTCCTCGACGAGATCGACCAGGACTACGTGCGCACCGCGCGGGCGAAGGGCCTGTCCGAGCATCGCATCCTGTGGGTGCACGTGCTGCGCAACGCGTCGATCCCCATCATCACCCACCTGATGGCGGCGCTGCCCGGTCTGCTGCTGGGGTCGTTCCTGGTCGAGCGCTTCTTCGCGATTCCGGGGATCGGACGCGAGGTGATCCTCGCCGTCGAGCGCTCGGACTTCCCGGTGATCAAGGCGATCACCGTCTACGTCGCGTTCGCGACGGTCCTCGCCAACCTGCTGGCCGACCTCATGTACAAGGCGGCCGATCCGCGGGTTGAACTCGGGTGACCGACGCCGCCATGACGCGCGAGGTGCCACGTGCGGTGTCCCCCGGCGTCTGGGCGCTCGCCTGGCGCAGGCTGCGAAGCGACCGCGTCGGCATGGTGGCGCTCGCCATCGTGGCGGCGTGTTGCCTCGTCGTGCTGCTGTCGGCCGCGGGCGTGCTGGCGGCGGACTGGTCCGCCGAGGTCGGCGTCAACTACGCGCCGCCGTCATTCGTCGGCGCCGACCCGGCCGAGGACGCAGCGGGATCGCCTGCGGTGCCACGCTCCGCCGCGCCCACGACCGGCACTGCCGGCGTCGCCGCCCCGCGGCCGGGCCGCCGGCCGGACATGGCAGCGAACGCCGCGCCGCCCGCGTCGGGCGCGGGTGCGAAGGCAGGCGAGGAGGATGATTCGCTCGACCCGCTGGCCGACGTCATGGCTGCGATCCGCAAGGACGCCGCCGCGGGCGGCGCTGCCGCGACCGGAACCGCCGCGCGCGCGGCGACGCTGCCGCTGGGCGGCGACAAGTGGGGGCGCGACGTGCTCAAGAAGACGATCAAGGGAGCGCAGACGTCGGTCCTCGTCGGCGTCGCCGCCGCGCTGGTCGCGGCGTTTCTCGGCACGCTGTTCGGCGCGCTGGCGGGGTATTTCGGCCGCTGGGTCGACGGCGGCTTCAATGGGCTCTACAGCGCGATGAGTTCGATCCCCTACCTGCTGCTGATCCTCGCCGTTGCCGCGGTGTTGCAGCGGAAGGGCACGCTGACGATCATCCTCATCCTCGGGCTCACCGGCTGGACCGGGATCTTTCGCCTCGTGCGGGGCGAATACATGAAGCACAAGGGGCGCGAGTACGTGCGGGCGGCCGACGCGATCGGCGCGTCGCACGGCCGCAGGATGTTCCGGCACATCTTCCCCAACGTCAGTCACGTGGTGCTGGTGCAGTTGTCGATCCTCGTCGTCGCGTTCATCAAGGCGGAGGTGATCCTGTCGTTCCTGGGCTTCGGCGTTCCCGTCGACGTCGTGTCGTGGGGTTCGATGCTGAACGAGGCGCAGACCGAGCTCATCCTCGGCAAGTGGTGGCAGCTCGCGGCGGCGGGCACGGCGATGGCGATCCTGGTCACCGCCTTCAGCCTGCTCACCGACGCGTTGCGCGACGCGCTCGATCCCAGGCTGAAGGGGAGGGCCGGAGGATGAGCTTGATCCCGGCCGCGGAGCACGGCCTGCCCGAGCAGCCAGCCGAACCGCTGGTCCGCGTGCGCAACCTGCGGGTCTCGTTCCGGATCGACCGTCACCAACATCTCGACGCGGTCAAGGGTGTGAGCTTCGACGTTCCGCACGACGCGACGGTGGCGCTGGTCGGGGAGTCCGGCAGCGGCAAGTCGGTCACCTCGCTCGCGATCCTCGGCCTGCTGCCGCGGGAGAACGCGTCGATCGGGGCGGGCAGCGAGATCCTCTACGGCGGGCGCAACCTGGTCGGGCTTGCCCCGGCCAAGCTGCGCGCGCTGCGCGGTGCCGACCTCGCGATGATCTTCCAGGAGCCGATGACCTCGCTCAATCCGGTGTTCAGCGTCGGGTTCCAGCTGGCCGAGGTGCTGCGCCTGCACGGCGGCCTGAAAGCGGGCGCGGCACGCCGGCGCTCGATCGCGCTGCTCGACGAGGTCGGAATCCCCGACCCTGCGCGCAGGATCGACGCCTATCCGTCGCAGCTCTCCGGCGGCCAGCAGCAGCGCGTGATGATCGCGATGGCGATCGCCTGCGAACCGAAGCTCCTGATCGCCGACGAGCCCACCACGGCGCTCGACGTCACGATCCAGAAGCAGATCCTGGAGCTCATCGCCGCGCTGCAGGAAAGGCACGCGATGTCGGTGCTGTTCGTCAGCCACGATCTCGCGGTCGTCGGCGAGATCGCCGATCATGTAATCGTGATGCGCGACGGCGAGATCCGCGAGCAGGGGCCCACCGGGGCCGTGCTCGGCGCGCCGCGCGACCCCTACACGCAGGCGCTGCTGCACTGCCGGCCGCGGCTCGACCGCAGGCCGCTGCGGCTGCCCGTCATCGACGATTTCCTCGGGGCGCGGCGCGGCGCGCGCGATGCGCGGCTCGACCGCGAGCGTACCCGCGGCGTCGACCCCTCCGCTTCGGTCATTCTCGACGTGCGCCATCTCGGCAAGAGCTTCCGCTCGCGCCGGGGCCTGTTCGGGCACCGTGACCACGCGGCGGTGCGTGACGTCTCGTTCAAGCTGCTGCGCGGCAGGACGCTCGGCGTCGTCGGCGAATCCGGCTCCGGCAAGACGACCGTCGGCCTGACGCTGATGCGGCTGCACGCGGCGACCTCCGGCGCGGCGTATTTCGAGGGCAGGGACATCCTGGCGATGTCGGCGCGCGAATTCATGGCGTACAAGCGGCGCATCCAGATCGTCTTCCAGAACCCCTACGCGTCGCTCAATCCGCGCTTCACCGTCGGCCAGATCCTGACCGAGCCGATGACGATCCACGGCATCGGCGCCGACGATGACGAGCGCACCGCGCAGGCGTTCGCGCTGCTGCACAGGGTCGGCCTGCCGGAAGCGTCTTTCTATCGGTATCCGCACGAGTTCTCGGGCGGGCAGCGGCAGCGGATCGCCATCGCGCGCTGCCTCACGATGAAGCCCGACGTCCTGATCTGCGACGAGCCGGTGTCGGCGCTCGACGTGTCGGTGCAGGCGCAGGTGCTGAACCTGCTGCAGGACCTGCAGGACGAGTTCCGCCTTTCGTACCTCTTCATCTCGCACGACCTCGCGGTGGTCAGGCACATCGCCGACGAGATCATGGTGATGAGCGAGGGCCGCGTCGTCGAGATCGCCGAGGCCGACCAGCTCTACCGCGCGCCGCGCGAGGCGTACACCCGGCGGCTGCTCGCCTCGATTCCGCGGGGCTGGCGTGGCGATGGCGCGCGCGGGTGAAGAACCGCAGGCGATCGCGGCTGAAGCCGCTCCCACCCAGGGGCGCAATGTGCGGTCGTCGTGGGAGCGCCTTCAGGCGCGAGCGATGCGGGCGGTTCGCGGGGGAGGCGATCGCGGCTGAAGCCGCTCCCACCCAGGGGCGCAATGTGCGGTCGTCGTGGGAGCGCCTTCAGGCGCGAGCGATGCGGGCGGTTCGCGGGGGAGGCGATCGCGGCTGAAGCCGCTCCCACCCAGGGGCGCAATGTGCGGTCGTCGTGGGAGCGCCTTCAGGCGCGAAGCACTCCGCAGCACGATTGCCTCGCCTCACAGCGTGAACGTCATGGCCCGCAGCAGCGCCCCGGGAAGCGTGGCCGAGCAGAGCTGCCGCTCGCGCCAGGTGCCGCTCTCCAGCCGCATCTCGGTCTGCCGCGTGAGCGCCTCGAGATTCGCGCCGAGCATCCGGTAGAGCGTGTCGTCGAAGCGCAGCACGTTCACCGGCGCGACGAATCGTCCGTTCTCGACCCAGAACGTCGCGAAGCGCGTCATGCCCGTCATCCGGCAGGCCGGCCGGTCCGAGTAGTTGAGGTACCAGAGATTGCCGACATAGAGCCCGGTGCCAAGCGCGGCCAGCGCGTCGGCGCACGGGAGGTCGCCCCCTGCCATCGCCAGCGCTTCCGGCGACTCGCTGCCGTTGGCGCCGTTGGCGACGAGGTCGAACTCGCGCGCCGTGCGCGGCGACACCAGCGATCCGACGAGGCGCCCGGCCTCGACGAGCGGCGTGCGGGGCGGGCGGTTGAAGCCCTCGGCCTGAAACCCCGGCGCGACGCCGTCGGCGATCGCTTCGGCGAGGCAGACCCGCGGGTCGAGCCGCGTGCCGCCCTCGTCCTCCAGCATGCGGGAGAGCGGGCTCTGGCGGGTCGCGAGGCCGCGAGCCGAGAAGCCGCCCCAGCACAGCAGGCCGGCGATCTCCTCCATCGCAGCCGGGGCAAGGAAAGCGCGGTAGGTTCCCGGCGGGAGCGATCTGGGCGGCCGGGCGACCTGCGCGAGCTCGACGCGCGCGGCGTCCATCTTCGCGTCGAACAGCGCGCGATCCCAGGCGAAGCCGGCGAGCGCCGACTTCACCGCCTTGTCGGCCGCGTGGTAGAGGCTCCACTGCAGGTTGAACGACGTCGCCTCGTGCCAGTTGCGCTGGCCCAGCGAGTTGGTGAACCCGCGGTAGACCGGGCCGCCGGCGTAGAAGCCGACCAGGTCGAGCCCGGCGCTCGCGGCGAGCACCGCTGCGACGATCTCCTCCGCCGGGGGCAGAGGCTCGCGGCGGATCGTGCGCGAGCTGCGCACGTCGGTCGAGATGAGCAGATGCGGATCCGGATCGAGATCCGGCAGCGCGGTGCGCAGCGTGGCGACCGCTGCCTCGATCGTGCCGCGATCGGCGACCGGATGTCCCGACAGCGAGAGGAAGTGCTTGGCGTGGCGCGTGCCGCGTATCCAGTCGATCGTGAGCGTGCGCTGCACCACGGTGCCAGGCTGGCGCACCTTGCTGCGGTTCAGGCGCACGAAGTCGGACGCTTCGCCGGCGAACCACGCCGTGTAAGCCTCGTCGCTGGCGACAAGGCCGTCCAGGATCGCGGCGAGTTCGTGGAAGTAGTCTTCCATGGTCAAGGGCTCGACGGGGCTGCGCGAGGCGCGTGCCTCACCTGTCGGGCTCTCCGCCGAAGACTTCCACACCGCCAAACACGCACGCGGGCGAGGCGTGGCCGACGCGGATGAGCTGCGAGGGTTCGCCCTTGCCGCAGTACGGCGTGCCGAGCACCTGCCGGGTTTCGGCGCTGCCGACCGCCTTGAGGCTGCGCCAGAAGCTCGCGCTGACGCCGCGGTAATTGGGGTTCTTCACCACCGCGCCGAGCGCGCCGTTCTCGATCAGCCGCCCGCGCTCGCAGCCGAACTGGAACTTGTTGCGCGAGTCGTCGATCGACCACGAGCGGTTGGTCTCCATCAGCACGCCCCGCTCGACGCCGGCGATCATCGCCGCCAGCGAGGACTCGCCCGGGACGAGGTTGAGGTTGGCCATGCGGTCGATCGGCGGCCGGTTCCAGCCGTCGGCGCGCGCATTGGCAGTCCCGGGCAACCCGGCGCGATGCTGGGAGATTGCGCCGCCCAGCGGCCGCTCGAGGATGCCGTTGCGAATCAGGTGGACGCGCTCGGCGGGCGTTCCGTCGTCGTCCCAGCCGTAGCTCGCGAGCTCTTCGGGCGGTGTCGGGTCGAACACGACGTTGAGGAGTTCGCTGCCGTAGCGGTAGCGGCCGAACATGTCGGGCGTGACGAAGCTCGTGCCGGCGAAGTTGCGTTCGTCGCCGAGAATGCGGTCGAGCTCCAGCGGGTGGCCGATCGACTCGTGGATCTGCAGGATCATCTGGTCGGGCAGCAGCAGCACGTCCATCGTGCCGGAGGGACAGTTCGGTGCCGCGAGGAGTTCGAGCGCCTCCTCGGCGAGCCGCCGCCCCGCGCCGACGAAGCCGAAGCGCGTGAGGATCTCGTCGCCGCCTTGCTGGCAGATCCCCCGGTAGCCATAGAGCGTTCGCGTCTGCGTGTCCCCGTCCGCGTGGGCGGTGACTTCGAGCCCCGGGAACAGGAAGCGGTAGCGCTGGACGAGGTCGCCTCCTTCGCTGGTGATCAGGCGGTGCGTCGCCGTGAGCGTCTCGACACTCGCCGTCCAATCGACGACCCGCGGGTGAATCGCCGACTGCCGCGATTCGTCCATCAGGAGATCGAGCCACTCGCGCCGGGTGCGGGCCGGGCCGAACGCGGCCGGTGATGCGTACTCACCCCGGGCCGCGGCGCGCGGCAACGAACGCGCGTCGAACAGCGCGGAGCCGGCGGTCGAGCGCGCCCACGCGGCAGCCCGCTCGAGCGCGGCAGCAAGACCCGCGGGCGAGGTGTCGCCGGTCGCCGCGTAGCCGCAGCCGCCGCCGGCGCAGACGGTGGCCATCACCCCGCGGTCATGCGCGAAGGCCGGCGGCAGCGCCACGTTCTTGCGCACGGCGTACGCTTCGCTCGCCTCGTCGACGAAGCGCAGCGACCAGTAGTCGGCTTCCAGGCGGGGCGCCGTGAAGCCGGGCGGCGGGAAGCGAACGGAGTCGGGCACGAGGAACTCGGATTAGGTCGGGAACGGGCGGAGTTCGGTGGGCGCGCGCGGTGGCGGTCACTCCGCCGTGGACAGCGGGTCCTGCCACCGCAGCCCGGCAAAGCGGGCGAAATCGCCGTCGGTCGAGCACAGCACCAGCCCGTGCTCGATCGCGAGCGCCGCCAGGTGCGCGTCCGGGACCCGATTGGCCCGCATGCCGCCCTGCTCGAGCAAGGTGGCCAGCACCGCGCGATGTCGCTCGCCCGGCGCGGGTATCCAGACGGCTCGACGTCAAGCCAGGCTTCGACCTGTCGCCACGCATCGGTCATCGGCTCGGGCCTCTCGAACACGCGCGGATTCGTGACGATGCGCAGAAACGAGAGCAGGCTGGCCCACGGCAAGCCGACGGCGCCCGTGCCGCTCAACCGGGCATCGAGCCATGGCCTCGCCCGCTGGTGCTGGGGAAACGACTCGACATGGGCGTAGACGAGCAGGTTGGCGTCGACCAGAATCATCGAAAGGACTCACCCTCCGCGATCGCCAGCACGTCCGCCACGTCATCGACGGCACCCGCAAGGCAGCGTCCCAGATCGACCGCACGGGTGCGGAACTCCGGCGGCTTGCGGTGCGCCGTTGCCATCTGCTTGAGGCCCTCGCGCAGCGCTTCGTTGACGATCGCCTTCAGGCTCTGGCGCCGGGTCCGGCGCAATCGCTCGACGGCTGCGGCGACGTCCTCGTCCAAAGAGAGTGTGTTCGCATGCATCAGAGCATACGAGTCGTGATGCCTTGATGTCAACGCGGGTGCGCGCGCCGAATCAACGAGGTACCGCCAGCGCGTCGAGCGCCGGCCCGACGACGCGGACGATGCGCCAGTCCGGCAGCACGGACGCGCCGAGCGAACGGTAGAAGTCGATCGCCGGCGCGTTCCAATCGAGCACCGCCCACTCGAACCGGCCGCAGCCGCGCTCGACGGCGATTCCGGCGAGCGTGCGCAGCAGCGCCTGTGCGCAGCCTCGCCGGCGGTGCGCGGGCTCGACCCACAGGTCCTCGAGCCACACGCCGCGCCGGCCGACGAAGGTCGAGAAGTTGTAGAAATACAACGCGAAGCCGGCCGCCGCCGGCCCGTCCCAGGCGATCAGCACGTGCGCGGCGGGGTCCGCGCCGAACAGCGCGGCGCGAAGTTCCGCTTCGGTCGCCACGCACAGATGCGCAAGCCGCTCGAACTCGGCGAGTGCCCGGATCATCCGCAGCACCGCGCCGACGTCGGCTTCGCGCGCCGGCCGGATCGAGAACGCCGAGCCTGCGGTCTCGGGGTTCATCCGATTCGCAGACCCAGGATGGCGAGGTCGCGCTCGACGCCGTCGAGGACGGCGACCCGGGGCAGCAGGCCCCAGCGCTCGAACCCGTAGCGGCCGAACAGCGCGAGCGACGGCGCGTTGTGGGCGAACACGAACCCGAGCAGCGTCAGCACGGCGAGCCGTGGCGCGGCCGCGAGCGCATGCGCGAGGAGCTCGCTCGCCACCCCTTGGCGGCGGAACGGGGGGTCGACGTAGACCGCGACTTCCACGGTGCCGGCGTACGCGGGGCGGCCGTAGAACGAGCGCAGCGACAGCCAGCCGGCAATGACCTCGCCAGGCGGGCGGGTCGCGACCCAGAGCGGGCGCCGATCGGGATCGAACTCGCGAAACCAGGCCGCGCGAGCCTCCACCGTCACCGGCTCGCTGTCGGCGGTCGCCAGTCGACCCGGGATCGACGTGTTGTAGATTTCAACAATCCGGGGAAGGTCGGCGGAAATCGCTTGGCGCACGGGCACGTTTGGCAGAAATGCAACGCTTTGGTGCCGCGCAGTGTAGCAAACAAGCTAACTCGCTTTTCCGGTACCCGGGCCTACGTTAAGGTTTCCACCAAGAGGCGCGTTGGTCGCCCGACCGGCAGCCGCCAGCACCTGCGCACGTTCACCTGGGGAGTTCCACATGGCATTCAAGAAACGGCAGATCGCTTCCACGCTCGCGTGCCTGTTCGGGGTCGGAAGCGCGTTCCTGGTCGCAACGGCGCAGGCGGCCGACGTGTCGGTGCAGGTCACGGGGACCAACATCCGCCGCGTCGATGCCGAGACGGCGAGCCCGGTCCAGGTGCTGACCGCGGAAGAACTGGCCCAGTCGGGCTACACGACGGTCAGCGAGGTGCTGCGCGACATCACGGCCAACGGCCAGGGGCTGCTGAGCCAGGGTTTCAACGGGGCGTTCGCGGGCGGCGCGAGCGGCGTGGCGCTGCGCGGCCTGTCGGTGGGCGCGACGCTGGTGCTGATCGACGGCCTGCGCATGGTCGGGTATCCCCTCGCCGACGACGGGCAGCGGAACTTCGTCGACATCTCCAGCATCCCGTTCTCGGCGGTCGAGCGGATCGAGGTGCTGCTCGACGGCGCATCGGCGATCTACGGCTCGGACGCGATCGGCGGCGTGGTCAACGTCATCCTGAAGAAGGGCTTCACGGGTACCCAGCTGCTGGCCGAAGGCGGGGCGACCTTCCAGGGCGACGGCGGCAACGTGCACGTGTCGCTCCTCACGGGCATGAGCGACGAGTCGGGCAAGTACAGCGGCTTCCTGTCGGTCGAATACCGGCATCAGAACGAGATCAAGTACCAGGACCGCTCCGACAAGGACTGGGCCAACATGGACTGGTCGGGCGCCGGAGGCAGCGACCTGCGGCCCGGCGCCCGGAGCCCGGTCCAAGCCAACCCGATCCTGCTGACCCCCTACCTGCAGCGCCCGGGTTCGAGTGCGTCGGATCCGACGGCGTTTGCCTTCCTCGATTCGAACTGCGACTTCGCCGCGCGCAATGCCAACCAGTGCGTCTACGAGAACACCTGGAGCACCATCCAGCCGGAAACGCAGAACGTGAACGTGATCGGCCGCTTCAACGCGAAGCTCGACAGCGACTGGCTGTTCAGCCTGACGGGGTCCTATTTCGACAGCCGGAGCGAGCAGAACCGGCGCCCCTTCGCCGTGCCCGCCGGGAGTGCTAATCCCAACATCGCGTACGGCCCGGGACAGCCGCCGACGCTCGTGAACGGGATCAGCGTTTTCAGGGTTCCAGCGAGCTATCCGGGCAACACGCTTGGCGTTCCCGCCATCGTGCGCGCCCTCGTCCCCGACATCAGCAACCAGAACATCGAGTTCACCACCGGGACCACGCGCATCGTTGCGGACCTGTCCGGCAGCTTCGCGGACTGGGACCTGAGGTTCTCCGCCGGATACACGCAGGCGACGACGACGAAGACCAACAACGGCTTCGTGAATTACAACGCGCTGCTGGCGGCGCTGAACGACCCGGTCCGTCCCTTGAGCCTGCTCGGCGGCAATCCTTCCGAGGTGGTCTCGACCTACTCACCGACCGTGGAGTCGAAGTACAAGAACGAGCTGGATTTCTTCCAGGTCGACGCGACGAGGGACCTGATGAAGCTCGAGGGCGGCCCGCTCGGGGTCGCCTTGGGCGCGAGCTACGTCTACCAGAAGCTCGATGACGACAATCCGGCGCCGTGCAAGGAAGGATCGATCGCGGGCCTCAACTGCTTCTACGCGATCGGGAGCCAGAGCGACACGGCGGTCTACGCGGAAATCCTTGCGCCCGTCCTCAAGTCGCTGGAGTTGAGCGCGGCCGTTCGCTACGACTATTACGACACCTACGGCGGGCAGTGGACCCCGAAGTTCGGGGCGAAGTGGACGCCGATCAAGGAACTCGCGATCCGCGGCACGTGGGGGCAGGGATTCCGCGCGCCGTACATCACCGAGAACGGCGAAGCGGGTTCGGCGTTCTCTGCCCAAGCGCGATCCGTGATCCGCTGAATTGCCCGGACAGCAACGCGAACGGCTCGCCCAACCTGACTTCGCCCAACAACGTCGTCAGCACCCCCACCGGCGCCAACCCCTGCAACTTCAGCCCGACCTTTCTGCAGTCGACGACCCCGGATCTCGAGCCCGAGAAGTCGAACAACTGGACGCTGGGTTTCGTGGCGGAACCGGTGCGCGACTGGTCGCTCGCGGCCGACTACTACTCGATCGCGGTCAAGAACCAGATCATCCCCGTCTCAGTCGACGTCGACCTTCGATCCGCTGGCCGTTGCCGTGCGCGGGCCGATCAACTCGGTCACCTTCGGCGACGGCCGCCAGGGGCCTTCGCCGGCGGGCCTCATCAACTACGTTCCCGAAGGCTACGTCAACGCGCAGAAGACGACGGTGACGGGGCTGGACTTGCAGACGGTCTACGCGCTCAGGCTTCCGGACGAAAGCCGGCTCAAGCTCGGCGCCCAGTGGAGCCACATCTTCAGCTACGACCTCGAGTTCGAAGGCCAGACCTACAAGCTCGCCGGAACGCACGGTCCCGCAGCGTTTCGGGCAACACCGGCAACCCGCGCGACCGCGTGCAGCTGACCGGGCAGTGGGCGAAGGGCCCGTTCACCGGCACGCTGATCGGGAACTACATCAGCGGCGTACAGCATGACCGACCCGAGTTCGGGACTCAACGATTGCGACGGCATGGCCGCTTACGGCAACCCGTTCCGCTGGCCCTCGGGTGGCGTGCCCGATCAGTACTGCCGGGTGGACTCGTTCTGGTACTGGAACCTGAACCTCTCCTACGACATCAACAAGGAGCTGCAGCTGCGCCTCGCGGTGACGAACCTCTTCAACCAGCAGGCTCCCGTCGACGTGGGCGGCCTCGCCGGCACCGGGGACAACCGCAACTCCTCCATTCGGACGCGCCGTACAACCCGTCGCTGCATTGGGCTGGCGTGGCGGGTGCCGCCTGGCTCCTCGGCATCACCTACAACTTCGACTGGCCGAAGTAGCGGCGGTTGCGGACGTGCCGCCTTGCCCCAGCGCCGGCAGCCGCACCGGCCGTGGCCCACCCATTGCGCCGGGCTCGCGGTTTCCGGGTAGGCATCCGCCTGCGGCTGGCGGCCCGCGGGCGGACTGTTTCGCGGGATCGGGGCGACCGCGCGGTCCGGACGGGTTCCGGTGCAAGCCGATATTCCCTGGAGATACCATGTTGAAGACGATTCGCCTGCCTGCGCTGGTCGCGGCCGCGTGCTTCGCGGCGGCAACCGCGCTCGCCCAGCCGGCCACGCCGTCGCCGCCGGCCACGCCGCCCGCGGTCCAGGCCCCGGCGCCGGCGATTGCCGGCACCGGCGCCGGCTCCTGCACCGGCGCCGGCCGCCAGGAAGGCCACCGAAGTGGTCGACAATCCCTACGGCCTCGAAGCGCTGTGGCGGGCGGGTGACGCCGTCGCCAAGGGCACGCTGATCATCCTGGTCATCATGTCGATGGGCAGCTGGTACATCATCGTCGTCAAGCTGTTCGAGCAGTTCAAGCTCGGTGCGCAGGCGCGCGCGATGAACAAGAGTTTCTGGACCGCGCCGTCGGTGAAGGAAGGCGCCGCCGGTCTCAAGGAGGGCAGCCCGTTCCGCTTCATCGCCGAATCGGGCCTCGAGGCGACCAGCCGGCACACGGGGCTCCTCGGCCACGTCGACCTCAACACCTGGATCTCGATGTCGATCCAGCGGGCGATCGAGAACGTCCAGAGCCGCCTGCAGGACGGCCTTGCGTTTCTCGCGACCGTGGGCTCGACCGCGCCGTTCGTCGGGCTGTTCGGCACGGTGTGGGGGATCTACCACGCGCTGACGGCGATCGGCATCGCCGGCCAGGCGTCGATCGACAGGGTCGCCGGGCCGGTCGGCGAAGCGCTGATCATGACGGCGATCGGCCTCGCGGTCGCGGTGCCCGCGGTGCTGGGCTACAACTGGCTCGTTCGGCGCAACAAGGTGGCCATGGAGCACGTCCGCAGCTTCGGCGCCGACCTGCACGCGGTGCTGCTCTCGGCGCCGCAGAACAACGGCGCCAAGGCCTGAGCCCATGGGCATGAACGTCGGCGCCGACAGCGGCGATGACGACGAGGTCGTCTCGGCGATCAACACCACGCCGCTGGTCGACGTGATGCTGGTGCTGCTGATCATCTTCCTCATCACCATCCCGGTCGTCACGACGTCGATCCCGGTCGAGCTGCCGAAGGAGGTCAACGAGGTCCGCGAGACCAAGCCCGAGGACATCAACCTCTCGGTCGACAGCGCCGGCCGGATCTACTGGAACGACCTCGAGATCAAGAGCACGGCGGCGCTGATCGAACGGCTGAAGAAGATCGCGGTGCTCACCCCGCAGCCCGCGGTGCACATCCGCGGCGACGGCCGGGCGAACTACGAGGCGGTGGGCAGGATCATCTACGCCTGCCAGCGCGCGGGCATCGCCAGGGTCGGGTTCATCACCGAGCCGCCGGTGCGCGGGTGACGATCCGCCCGCGCCGCACCTAGCGAGGACTCGCGACATGGGAATGAACGTGGGCTCGGGCAGCGGCTCGGGCGAGCCCGAGGTGATGGTCGACATCAACACCACGCCGCTGATCGACGTGATGCTGGTGCTCCTGATCATGTTGATCATCACCATCCCGATCCAGCTGCACTCGGTGAACCTCAACCTTCCGGTCGGCCGGCCGCCGCCGCCGCAGGTCGAGCCGCAGGTGGTGAAGATCGACATCGATCCGCGCAGCGTCGTCTACTGGAACGGCGAGGAATTGCCCGACCGCGCCGCATTGGAAGCGAAGCTCAGGGCGGCCGAGGCGCAAGCCGTGCAGCCCGAGCTGCACCTGCGCCCCGACCGCGCGGCCAAGTACGACGTCGTCGCCGGGGTGATGGCGTCGGCGCAGCGCATCGGCCTCACCAAGATCGGCATCGTCGGCAGCGAGCAGTTCATCGAGTAGCGCGCCGGCGAGGTGGAAGGGAGGTCGTCAACACATGGATTTCGCACGCCGGCAGAGGAATCCGACGCGGCACGTGGTCGGGATCGCGTTCGTCGTCCTGCTGCACGCCCTCATCATCTACGCGCTGTTCACCGGGCTCGCGCGCAAGACGGTCGAGGTGATCAAGAAGCCGATCGACGCCAGGATCATCGAGGAGATCAAGCTGGCGCCTCCGCCTCCGCCGCCTCCGCCGCCGCCGCCGCCGCCGAGGCAGGTGCAGCCGCCGCAGCGCGTCGAAGTGGCGCCGCAGCCGTACGTGCCGCCGCCCGATGTCGAGGTGCCGGCCACCCAGACCGCGCCCACGATCTCCGCCGTCACGACCGAGGCGCCGACGCAGCCCTACGTCATCGCGCCGCCGCCCCCCGTCGTCGAAGCGCCGCCGGCGCCGCCGGCACCGCCGAAGCCGGCGGTGCGGCGCGGCATCGCCCGGATCGCCGGCGACGACCCGACCTATCCGCGCGAGGCGATCAGGGCCGGGATCGCCAAGGGGCGCGTCGTCGTGCGGTTGCAGATCGACGAGAACGGCCACGTGATCGACGTCAAGTTCGTGACGTCGGAGCCGCCGCGGGTTTTCGAGCGGTCGGTGTCCGCGGCGGTGAAGGACTGGAAGTTCCACGCCGAAGGCGAGAAGTACGTCGCCGAGGTGGAGTTCAACTTCACGCTCAAGGACGAGTGACGGCGGCGTCCACCGTGCGGTCGCCGCGAAGCGGGGCCCGCGTGCGGGTCGCCTCCCGCGGGTCGTGCACGTGCGGCGCGGCCGCGAGGCGCGCCGCGGTATCGGAAGCGCGTGCTATTATTTCCAAACGGGGCGATGCCGGTGAATGGCGTCGCCCGCTGCTTATTTGTGCAAGCTTTATGCAGGGGACCGGGCGCCGGTCTCGCCGCGCCGTCGCCGCAGGTTATTGCCCGGGGCGATCGGCCCGGAGCCGTTTGCGCATGGGCGAAATTTGACGACTCTCCTCCACCTTCCCGCCGGCAGCCGTCGGGGAGCCGGGCGCCTGCGGCAGCGCATCGGGGGCGCCCTGCTGTTCGTAGTCGCCTGGCTTGCCGCGGGTGCGGCGCCCCTGCGCGCGGCCGACGATGCGGTGACGCTCAACTTCGTCAATGCCGACGTCGACGCCGTCGTGCGCGCGGTCGCCGAGCTCACCGGCAAGAGCTTCGTCGTCGACCCCAAGGTCAAGGGCACCATCAACATCGTCTCGAACCGGGCGGTGCCCCGCAGCCTGGTCTACCCGACGCTCCTGTCGGCGCTGCGCCTGCAGGGCTTCGCCGCGATCGAGGGCGACGGCATCGTCAAGATCGTCCCGGAAGCGGACGCCAAGCTGCACGGCGGCGCGGTCGCGCAGGGAGTCCTCCCCGCCGGCGGCGACCGGCTGGTGACCCAGGTGCTGACGCTGAAGTACGAGACGGCGGCGCAGCTTGTCAACGTGCTGCGCCCCCTGATCACGCCCAACAACACCATCGCCGCGTACCCGAACGCCAACGCGCTGATCATCACCGACTACGCCGACAACCTGCGGCGCATCAATCGCATCATCGCCTCGCTCGACCTCGCGCCTGCGGGCGAGCCGGTGCTGATCCCCGTCAGGCACGCGTCCGCGGTCGACCTGGTCGCGATCCTGAACCGGCTCGCGGGCGAGACGCAGGTCGCGCCGGGGGCGGTCGCCGACGCCCAGCAGCGGGTGACGCTCGTCGCCGACGGCCGCTCGAACAGCATTCTCGTGCGCAGCGACAACCCCGGACGCGTGGCGCGCATCCGGCAACTGGTCGAGCAGCTCGACACGCCGGGCCGTGCCGGCGGCAACATCTTCATCGTCTATCTCAAGAACGCCGAGGCCGCGCGGGTTGCGCAGACGCTGCGCGCGTTGCTCACGCGGCGGTGGCGGCGGTGGCGATGCGGGCGGGCAGTCCGGCGCCTTGTCGGGGCTGGCGGGCCCGCCCGCGGTGGCGCAGGCGGCGGTGAACGCCTCCGGCAATATGCCGCTCCCCGTGCTCGCCACGCCGGCGGCCCAGGCGGCGCCGGGATTCTCGGCGGGCGGCGCGACCGTCCAGGCCGACGTCGCCAACAACGCGCTGATCATCGCGGCGCCCGAGCCGATCTACAACAACCTGCGGGCCGTCATCGAGAAGCTCGACGTGCGCCGGGCACAGGTCTTCGTCGAGGCGCTGATCGTCGAGGTGTCGGCCGACCGCGCGGCCGAGCTCGGCGTCCAGTGGCAGGTGCTGGGGGGGCTCAACCGGGACAGCCCCCAGGGATTCGGCGGCACCAACTTCGGCAACCGCGGCAGCGGCAACAACATCATCGAGGGCTCGCTCAACCTCGGCAGTCTCGGCCAGGGGCTCAACATGGGGCTGGTCAACGGCACGGTGACGATTCCGGGATTGGGGCTCGTCACCAACCTCGCGATGCTCGTGCGCGCGCTCGAAACCAACGCCAACGCCAACATCCTCTCGACACCCACGTTGCTCACGCTGGACAACGAGGAGGCACGGATCGTCGTCGGACAGAATGTGCCCGTGATCACCGGTCAGTACACGACGGGCATCGGCGGCGCAACGGGACCTGCGCCGTTCCAGACCATCGAACGCAAGGACGTCGGCCTCGCGCTGCGGGTGAAGCCGCAGATCACCGAAGGCGGCAGCATCCGCCTCGTCGTCTACCAGGAGGTCTCGCGGGTCGACGAGTTGTCGAAGAAAGACCCCGCGGGAATCACCACCAACAAGCGCTCGCTGGAGTCGTCGGTGCTGGTCGAGGACGGCCAGATCATCGTCCTCGGCGGACTCATCACCGACGCGTTCACCGACAACACCGACAAGGTGCCCGGCGTGGGCGACGTTCCGTTGTTCGGGGGGCTGTTCCGCTACGACCAGCGCAAGCGGGTGAAGACCAACCTGATGATCTTCCTCAAGCCGACGGTCGTGCGCGGGCCGGCGGGGGCCGCCGCCTTCACCAACGAGCGCTACGATTACCTCGCCGGCGAACAGATCCGGCAGCGCCCGCCCGAGCGGCTCGTTCTGGGACGATCCGTCGTACCCCCAGCTCGTGCCGCCGGGCGTCCCCCCGCCCGCCGACGCCCCGGACGCGGTTCCCGACGCGCCGGCGCCCGCGCCGAGCGCCCCGCGCTAGAGCACTGACGCCGGCGATGTCGACCGCGCCTGTCGCGCCCGCCGACGTGCCGAAGGAAGGCCGGGTGGCGGCGTTCGCCGCCCGCATCCCCTACGCCTTCGCGCGGACGCACGGCGTGCTCGCGCACGCCGAGGCCGGCGAGGCGGTCGTGGTCCTGACCCGTCGCGACGCCTCCGCCGAGGGGCTCGCGGAGCTGCGGCGCGTGCTGCAGCGCCCGCTCGCGCTCTCCGCCGTCGACGACGGGCGCTTCGCCGCGGAGCTCGCGCGAGCGTACAACGCCACGGCGCCGGCAATGGCCGAGATCACCGGCGACCTCGCGCGCGAGACCGACCTCGTGCGCCTGATGCAGGACCTGCCGCCGAGCGAGGACCTGCTCGATTCGGGGACGCAGGCGCCGGTCATCCGGATGATCAACGCGCTGCTCTTGCAGGCGCTGCGCGAGCGCGCGTCGGACCTCCACTTCGAACCCTACGACGCCCGCTCGGTCGTGCGCTTCCGCGTCGACGGCGTGCTGCGCGACGTGATCGAGCCGCCGCGCGCGCTGCACGCGGCGCTGGTGTCGCGGCTCAAGATCATGGCCAGCCTCGACATCGCCGAGAAGCGCCTGCCACAGGACGGCCGCATCACGTTGAAGCTCGGCGACAAGCAGGTCGACGTGCGCATGTCGACGCTGCCCACCGGACCCGGCGAGCGCGTCGTGCTGCGGCTGCTCGACAAGGACGCCGCCCAGCTCGACCTCGCCTCGCTCGGCATGAGCGCGCCGACGAGGGTGGCGGTCGACCGGCTGATCCGCGAGCCGCACGGCATCGTGCTCGTGACCGGGCCCACCGGTTCGGGGAAGACGACCACGCTCTACGCCGCGCTGTCGCGGCTGCCGCGCGGCAGCCTCAACCTGATGACGGTCGAGGACCCGATCGAGTACGCGCTCGACGGCGTTGGCCAGACGCAGGTCAACCCGCGGATCGACCTCAGTTTCGCGCGCGCGCTGCGCTCGATCCTGCGCCAGGATCCCGACATCATCATGATCGGCGAGATCCGCGACCTCGAAACCGCGCAGATCGCCGTGCAGGCGTCGCTCACCGGGCACCTCGTGCTCGCCACGCTGCACACCAACGACGCGGCCAGCGCCGTGACCCGGCTCGCCGACATGGGTGTGGAGCCTTACCTGCTCGCGTCGTCGCTGCTCGGCGTGCTCGCGCAGCGGCTCGTGCGCACGCTGTGTCCGTCGTGTCGCCGCCCGGTGGTGCCGACCGCCGAGGAGGCGGCGCTGCTCGCCGAGCTCGGCAGCCCCGATCCCGCCCGTCTGTACGCACCGGTGGGCTGCGATGCCTGCCGCGCAACCGGCTACCGCGGGCGCACCGGCATCTACGAGCTCCTGCGGGTCGACGACGCACTGCAGCGCCTGATCCACGCCCGCGCGGCGGAACACGAGCTGCGCGCTGCTGCGCTCGCCGACGGGATGGTGCCGTTGCGCCGCGACGGCGTGCGCTGGCTGGCCGGCGGCGACACCTCGCTCGCCGAACTGGTCCGCGTCACGCGCGAGTCCTGACGCGTCGGCGGCGTGCATGCCGGCATTTCGCTACGAAGCGGCCGACCCCCGCGGCAGACCGCGGCAGGGCGTCGTCGACGCCGCAACGCCGCGCCAGGCGCGCGATCGGCTGCGCGCGCAAGGCCTCACCCCGACGGCGATCGAGGCGATCGGCGCCGACGCTGCCGCGCCGTCGGCGGCCGGCTACGTGCGGCTCCCCACCACGGTGGTCGCGCTGGCGACGCGGCAGCTCGCGACGCTGGTGGGTTCGGGGATGCCGCTCGACCAGGCGCTCGGCGCGGTGGCCGACCAGGCGGACGACGCGCGGGCGAAAAAGATCGTCGCGGCGGTGCGCGCCGACGTGGTCGCGGGCGAGCCGCTGGCCGGTGCGCTCGCCCGCTGGCCGCGCACGTTCTCCGAGCTCTACCGCAGCTTGGTCGCGGCGGGCGCGGAAACCGGCCGCCTGCACGACGTCCTGGTGCGGCTGGCCGATTACCTCGAGGCGCGCCTCGCGCTGCGGCAGAGGTTCACGCTCGCGCTCATCTATCCCGCGCTCGTCACGCTGATCGCCGTGGCGGTGATCGCCGTGCTGCTGGTCTTCGTCGTGCCGCAGGTCGTCTCCGTGTACCAGCAGAGCCGGCAGACGCTGCCGTGGCTCACGCGGGCGCTGATCGCGGTGAGCGCGTTCTTCCGCGGCACCGGCATCTACGCTCTGCTCGGGACGGTGGTCGCCGGTGTGGCGTTCGCGCTCGCCAATCGGCGCGAGGCGTTCCGCGCGAGCTGGCACGCGCGACTCCTGCGCCTGCCGGTCGCCGGGCGGCTGGTCACCGCCGTCGACGCGGCGCGGTTCGCGAGCACGCTCGCGATCCTCGTGGGCAGCGGCACGCCGCTGCTGCGCGCGCTCGACGCCGCGCGCGACGTGGTCTGGGCGCTGCCGCTGCGCCGCGCCGCGACCGAGGCGGCCGCGCTGGTGCGCGAGGGCGTGTCGGTGGCGCGCGCGCTCGCCGCGCAGCGCCTTTTTCCGGCGTTGCTCGTTCACCTGGTCGCCAACGGCGAAGCCAGTGGTCAGCTGGCACCCATGCTCGAGCGCGCGGCGGCCGAGCTCGAACGCGAGGCCGAGCGCCGGCTCACCTGGTTCGCGGCGCTGCTGCAGCCCGCGTTGATCGTCGCGATGGGGGCGATCGTCCTCGTGCTGGTGCTGGCGGTGATGCTGCCGATCGTGTCGATGAACCAGCTGATCCGCTGAGCGCCGGTGCAGGAATCCGTCGCGTCGGTCACGCGCGCAACGCCGCGGCCGAGCACGCAGGGCCCGCTTGCCGCGCCAGCGCCCACGCGACGTGTTCGCGCGTGAGCGGCGACGGATCGAGCGCGCGCGCCGCCAGCGCCGCGATCACCCCCTCGTCGCGCGGCGCGTTGCCCAGCGCGACGGCGATGTTGCGCGACCAGCGGGCGTAGCCGATGCGGCGGATCGCGCTGCCGGCCATGCGCCGCTCGAAATCGGCCTCGGTCCAGGCGAACAGCGCGACGAGATCCGGACCGTCGAGACCGTGGCGGACCGCGAACGCCGGTTCTACGGCCTTGTGCGCGAACCGGTTCCACGGGCAGGCGAGTTGACAGTCGTCGCAGCCGTAGATCCGGTTGCCGAGCAGCGGGCGCAGTTCCTCGGGGATGCTCCCCGGCAGCTCGATCGTGAGGTAGGACACGCAGCGCCGGGCGTCGAGCGCGTAGGGCGCGACGATCGCCCCGGTCGGGCAAACGTCGATGCAGGCGCGGCAACGGCCGCAGTGCGCGCGCTGCGGCGGCGTGGCCGGCAGCGGCAGGTCGGTGTAGATTTCCCCGAGGAAGAACCAGGACCCCTGATCCTGCGTCAGCAGCAGCGTGTGCTTGCCGCGCCAGCCGAGCCCGGACTTCGCCGCGAGCGCGACTTCCAGCACCGGGGCGCTGTCGGCGAACGCGCGGTGGCCGAAGGCGCCGATCTCGGCGCGGATGCGTTTTGCCAGGCGCTGCAGCCGCGTGCGCACGAGCCGGTGGTAGTCGCGCCCCAGCGCGTAGCGGGCGACGTACGCCTTGGCCGGCTGGCGCAGTACCGCGTCGCCGGGCAGCGCGTCGGCCGGCAGATAGTTGAGCCGCGCCGTGATCACGGTCCGCGTCCCGGGGACGAGGGCGGCAGGCCGCGACCGCAGCGTGCCGTGCCGTGCCATATAATCCATCGCGCCGTGCCTGCCTGCCGCCAGCCATTCGAGAAGCCGACGCTCGTCCTGCGCGAGATCGATGTCGGCGATGCCGATGTCGTCGAAACCGCATTCGCGGCCCCAGCGCCGGATCGCGACGGCGAGTCGCTCGGCGTCGGCGGCAGAAAGCGGTGCTCGCGGTTCCGGGTGGGTCATCGGGCGCAGATTACCGCAGGTCCTGGCCACCGCGCCTAACCCGCGATGTCCGTCGCCACGATTGCGCTCCCCGACGCCGCCGCGACCGAGGCGGCCGGCGCACGCTTGGCACCCGCGTTGGCCGGCGGCACGGTGATCACGCTCTCCGGCGACCTTGGCACCGGCAAGACGACGCTCGTGCGTGGCCTGCTGCGCGCGCTCGGTTGGCAGGGCGTGGTGAAGAGCCCTACCTACACCGTGGTTGAATGTTACGCGTTTTCGAGCTTATACTTCTATCACTTTGATTTTTATCGCTTCGAGGATGCGGGCGAATGGGACACTGCGGGGCTTGCCGAGAACTTCCGCGACGACGCGGTATGCGTGATCGAATGGCCGGAGCGCGTGGCGTCGCGACTGCCGGAAGCGGATCTCGCGCTGTCGTTCGAACTTCCGCCCGACGTGCTGGCGCCGGGGCGCACGCTCTCGATCGTCGCGCATACCGGGGCCGGTGAGCGATGTCTGCAGGCGATGCAGGGCGACATCGGGGCGTTTCGCCCCAAGGCGTGACGGCGACGCTGTCGCGCCGGCGCGCTTTGTCGTGGATGCTGTTGCCCGCCGCGGGTCTCGTATTGCCTGCGGCCTGGGCCAGCGCCGGTCGTGTCGCCTCGGCGCGCGTGTGGCCGGCGCAGGAGTACACGCGGTTGATCCTCGAGGGGCCGGCGCCGATCGGGCACCAGCTCCTGATCCTGCGGGACCCGCACCGGATCGTGCTCGATCTCGAAGGTGTGGAGCTCGGCCCCGAGCTCGCGCAACTGCCCTCGCGGGTGCAGCCGAGCGATCCCTACATCGCCGGCATCCGCTTCGGCAAGAAGGCGCCCGACGTGCTGCGGGTCGTCGTCGACCTGCGGGCCGAGGTGACGCCGCAGCTGTTCGCGCTCCGGCCGGTCGCCGAGTTCGGTCACCGGGTGGTGCTCGATCTCTACCCGCTGCAACCGGTGGATCCGCTGATGGCCTTGCTCGACGAGTCGCGTGCGCCGGCGGGCGCAGCGCCAACGGCGGAGCGCGAGCCACCGCAGTCCGTCGACGTCGGGACCGCCGAGAGCAGGTCCGCGCCGAGCAAGGTTCCGGAGAGCAGGACGGGGGAAGGCCGGCCGGTCGAGAGCAGAACGACGACTCGCTCGGGGGCGCCGCGGCGGATCGTCGTCGCCCTCGACCCAGGGCACGGAGGCGAAGATCCCGGCGCCGTGGGGCGGCGCGGAACGTACGAGAAGAACGTGGTGCTCGCAATCGCCCGCAAGCTCAAGACGATGATCGACGCCGAGCCGAACATGCGCGCGATGCTCACCCGCGACGACGACTACTTCGTTCCGCTCGCGCAGCGCGTGCACAAGGCCCGGCGCGTGCGCGCGGACCTCTTCGTGTCGATCCACGCCGACGCGTTTCGGATGCCGACCGCGCGCGGCTCGTCGGTGTTCGCGCTGTCGGAGAACGGCGCAACCAGCGCGGCGGCGAGCTGGCTGGCGCAGAAGGAGAACGCCGCCGACCTGATCGGGGGCGTAAACCTCGACGTGCGCGATTCGGTGCTCGCGCGTACACTGCTCGACCTTTCACAAACGGCGCAGATCAACGACAGCCTGAAGGCCGGCCGCCACGTGCTGGACAGCATCCGCCGGATCAACGCGCTGCACAAGCCGGAGGTCGAGCAGGCCGGCTTCGCAGTGCTGAAGGCGCCGGACATCCCGTCGATCCTGGTCGAGACGGCGTTCATCTCGAACCCCGACGAGGAACTCAAGCTGCGCAGCGACCGCCACCAGCGTAACTTCGCCGAATCGATGCACGCCGGCATCCGACGCTACTTCGGGCAGAATCCACCCCTCGCCCGCGTCGGCTGAAGCGACGACCCAAGTAAGGGGTCAGAGCCGTAATCTCGCCGGTCGCGAGGCAGGTTGCGGGAAAAATCACGGCTCTGACCCCGATGCTGCGATTCATCATCGCTTTCCTGCTGCTGCAGGCCGCGCTGTTCGGTGCGGAGCTCACCCCGTGGGCGCAGCAGTACCTGGTCGTTCCGTGGACCAACACGCTCGCCCGCGTGGCCACCGGCTTGGTCGTGCTGTTCGATCCGGGGGTGGTCGCCGCCGGGAAGGTGATCCGTAGTACGGGCAGCGGCTTTGCCGTATCCATCGAGGCAGGCTGCAACGGCATCGAGGCGATGATCGTCCTGCTGGCGGCGATGCTCGCGTTTCCGGCCCCGTGGAAGAACAGGCTCGTGGGGTTCGCCGTCGGCACCGTCGCCGTCCAGGGGCTCAACGTCGTGCGGGTCATCAGTCTCTTCTACCTCGGGCAGTGGAGTTTCAGGCTGTTCGAGTTCGCGCACCTCTACGTCTGGCAGGTGCTGATCATGCTCGACGTGCTCGTCGTCTGGCTGATCTGGTTGCGCACGCTGCCCCGGCCCGCCCAAGGTAGCGAGTCCGGCCCGCCGGCAGTTGCCGGGAACGCGTCGGCCTGAACGCCTGCGAAAGCCATCCGTGATGCTCGCCAGCCCGATCGCGCGGTTCGTCGCCCGGGTCTTCGTCTGGCTGCCGCCGGCGTTCCTGGTCTGGTACGTCGCGGCGCCGGTGCTGCTGTGGCCGGTCAAGCTCGTGGTCGCCCTCGTCGCGCGCTTCGGTTTCGCCGACCTCGTCCGCACGGTGGAGCAGCACGGCAGCAGCCTCACCTTCGTCACCACGCTCAAGCCGGGGGAGGCGCGGTTGCCCGGCGCCGAGATCACCGTCGACGTCGACCTGCTCGTCTATTCGCTGGGCCTGCCGTTCTTCGCCGCACTCGTGGTCGCGGCGCGGGAGCCGGGGCGGACGCAGCGGCTCGCGCTCGGCTTCCTCGCGATGCTTCCCTTCATCGCCTGCGGCGCGCTCGCCGACTTCCTGAAGCACGTCGCGATCACCGCCGGACCGCTGGTGGCGTCGCAGACGAACTTCGTCGCCTGGGAGCGCGAGCTCATCGCGTTCGCGTACCAGCTCGGCGCACTGATCCTGCCGACCGTGGTCCCCGCGATACTGTGGGTGGTCTCCCACCGCGCCTTCCTCGATCGCATGCGCTTGGCACGGTGAGCGGGCGGGCCAGCGCCTGGCGGGGCGCCGAATCGGGCGGAAAGCGGCGACCGGCCGCGAGCGGCTCGACGCCGACGACCCGTTCGAGACGGAGCAAGGCCGACGCGATCATGCCGTGCGCACGCCCGTCTTGCGTTCCCGCTCGCGCTCGCGCAGGACGCGCCGCTGCACCTTGCCGGTCGTGGTCAAGGGCAGCGCGTCGACGAACTCGATCTCCTTCGGCGTTTCGTAGGGCGCGAGGTGCCGGCGGACGTGCTCCCGCAGCTCGGTGTCGACCTCCGCAGACGGCGTGGTGCCGGGGGCGAGGACGACGAAGGCCTTGACGACGTTGCCGCGCGTCTCGTCGGGCGACGGCACGACGGCGGCGTTGGCCACCGCGGGGTGGCGGACGAGGCAGTTCTCGATCTCGGAGGGGCCGATCCGATAGCCAGCGGACTTGAACACGTCGTCGGAGCGGCCCTGGTACCACAGATCCCCGTCGGCATCGCGCCGGGCGAGATCCCCCGTGCGGCACCAGTCGCCGCTGAACTTCTGCGCCGTCGCCTCGGGGTTGCCGTCGTAACCGAGGAAGAACACCGGGTCGGGAGTGCCATCCGGCGCGAGCCTGTGCACCGCGACGTCGCCGGTCTCGCCGGGCGCGACCTCGCGGCCCTCGTCGTCGACGACCGCGACGCGGTGGCCGGGATACGGGCGTCCCATCGAGCCCGGCTTCGCCGGCCACTGCGACTGCGAGTTGCCGACGATGTAGTTCATCTCGGTCTGTCCGAACATCTCGTTGATCGTGACGCCCAGCGCCTCGCGTGCCCACTCGAACACGGCCGAGCCCACCGACTCGCCGGCGCTCATGACGCTGCGCAACGGCAGGTCGAAGCGCGATCGCGGCTGCGGGAACGCCTTCATCATCAGCTTGAGCGCGGTCGGGAACAGGAACGTATTGCGGATCCGGTACTTCTCGATCAGGCGAAACGCGCGCTCCGGGTCGAAGCGTCCGCGGTAGCCGACGATCGGTTGGCCGAAAAAGAGCGTGGGCAGCAGCGCATCCATCAGCCCGCCGGTCCAGGCCCAGTCGGCGGGCGACCAGAAGAGATCGCCGGGAAGGGGGTAGCCGTCGTGCGAGGCGACGAACCCGGGAAGGTTGCCGAGCAGGCATTGGTGTGGCATCAGCGCGCCCTTCGGCGGGCCGGTCGTGCCGCTGGTGTAGATGAGGAGCCCGGGATCGGTCGGCAACGTCTCGACCGGCGCGGGCGGTTCGGTTGCCGTCGCCAGCAGGTCCCCCCACGGCGTGATCCCCGCCCCGGCCGCCCCCGCGACGCCGACGATCTCGGCGAGATCGGGGCACGCGGCGCGCACCGGCGCGAGGTTGACCTGCGACTGGGGGTCGACGAACGCGAGCTTCGCCCGCGACGCCCTGAGCCGAAAGTGCAGCGCCTCGGGGCCGAACAGGAACGACAGCGGGACGCTGACCGCGCCGAGCGCGAGCACCGCGAAGTGGGCGATCGCCGTCTCGGGCCGCTGCGGCAGCACCAGCGCGACCCGGTCCCCACGGCCGACGCCCCGCGCGGCCAGCGCGCTCGCGATACGCTCGGCCTGCCACTGCAGGTCGTGGAACGTGTGGGTCGACGTCGCTCCGGATTCATCCTCCCAGACCATCGCGATGCGCCGCGGGTCTTCCGCCCAGCGGCGGCAGCATGCGGTGGCGATATTGAACCGAGGCGGGACGTTCCAGCGATGGGCGGCGTGCAGCGCTGCGTGGCGGTCGGCGGTCACGGCGACGGGGGTGCAGGAGACGACGGGACGGCAGGCGCGGCGGCGACCCCGAAATCGATCGGCTCGATGGCCGCCCAGATCCAGTCGGGCGCCTGCTCCAGGAGGCCGCCGAAACGAATGGGGTACGAGGCCTTGGGCGTGCGCAGCCGAAAGCGGCGCGTCGGCGCAAACTCGGCGGGCGGCACGATCAGCGATTGCACGGAGGTGCTGGCGCCGCGCTTCTTGAGCGCGAGGAACAGTGCCGGAAACGTCCTTTCCCGCGTCGCGCCGGATTCTACTTCGTTCAGGTACTCCGCGGCGGCGCTGCTCCGGGGTTCGGCCAGCGTGACGCCGATCAGCGTGCTGGCGATCGCCTCGAGGCCGATCTCGGCCCGCTCGGAAGTCAGGCGGCGCATCCTGCGCACGACGCCCAGCGTCCACGACGGCTGCCCGGAGGCACGCAGCGCGCAGAGGGTGTTCAATGTGATCCTCGTCGCGACGTCCATCGACGCGATCAGGCGCAAGCCCGAGTGGCTCGAGTCCTTGACCTCCCAGGGTCCCTCGGCGCCGTACTTCGCGAAGCGGCGTCGGGCGAGCTCGCGGCGCCGCTCGTCGCCGTTGCGCGAATGCCCGAAGACCGCGATCTCCATCGTGCCTTCGTAGCTCTTGCCGGGCTCCAACTCCGGCCCCGGCGGGTGCTCTTCGTCGTGCAGGAATCCCGTGATGCGGTCGAAGCCGATGATCGCATCCATTTCGCCGCTCGCCGGCGCGCGCTCGCCCCGGCGCGGCAGCGGACGGAACTCCGGGTCTGCCTGCGCCGCGAGTTTCGCGTAAAGCCCGAGCTGCTCGGAGCGGCGCGCCGTCTTGTCGGACATCGGGTCCTGCTGCACCTTCTGCTCGACCATCGCCCGCTGCTCCAGCAGCAGGGCGTGCAGCGGCCGGGTGTCGAGGTAGAGGATCCGTCCTTCGAGCGGCAGCGCGCCGCGCCGGCGCAGCCCGGTCCGGCTCGAAAGATCGACGTAGAAGCACTCGACCGGCGGGGACTCCAAGGTGAGCCGCAATGGGGAACACCACTCGTGGAGCTCGCTGGCGATGCCGGTGAGCTGACGGGCGGTGAGGCTGCCGGGGTTGAGCAGGTGCAGCGCCAGCACCATGAGGTACTCGTGCTCGATCGTCGTCGCGCCGCGCTCCGGGTCGAGCGTGAGCGGCCGGCGCTCGACGCGTAGCGAGCAGCCATTCGCGAACAGCGTGTGCAGCTCGACCCACTTGGCCGGAATCCACAGTTCGTAGCGCAGCAGGCGAACCTTGGCATCGTCGCCGAGGTGGGCGATCTGGCGCGCGATGAGTTCCGGCAACCGCGACTGCCACTTGCCGCTTTGCGGCCGCTGCGCGACCTCGCGCGCGAAGCCGCCGTAGCAGATGAGGAAGCTCTGCGTGAGGTCGAACAGCGCCTGCCAGAGCTGGCTCTCGATCTTGCTCGAGCGGTTTGCGTGCTCGATGTACTGCGCCGTCAGATTGCGTCGTAACGCCTTGGTACAGGTGTCGAGGCGAAACAGCGCCTCCAGCCGCGGCAGCGATCGCTCCGCGCTACGCTCGGCGGCGCGGCCGAGCGCGGAGACGACCTCGGCGTGCAGGGCGAGGGGGTCGTTGGGGGGAAACGAAGCCAGCCAGCGCTCGGCTGACTTGGCGTCGACCAGAGGATCCTTCGAGGGCTTGCCGAATCCGAACATCGGGATGGTCGAGCTCCAGGGCGCCGCACATGCGCCAGCGGGGGGTTGAGCGCGCCGGAACCGACTGCCACCGCCGTCATGCTCAACGTCGGCACCGCTACCCGGTCGGCGCGCCGCCGTGACCGGGCTTCAAAGTGCCGATGATGGCGTAAACGCAAGGGAGCGGCAATAGGGAGGCGACACTGTCTGGCACACATCGTGCGTGGTACGCGACGTGCTGCACAGAGGCGATGCCGGGGGGGCGCGAGACTGCAGCATTGGCGCTCCGTCCCGTCGGACTGTGACGTTGCGGGGCATCCGATATACTTGTGTAGCACAGCCGGAGCGCCCTGCGGGCGGGCCGGTCGAAAGGGAATGGCAAGCATGGGCATTCTGATTAGCGCCCCCCCCCGCCGGCAAGAAGCCCCTGACGGATCCGGGACTCCTCCCGAGATTCCCGCCGAGAGCCGGGGCGCGTTGCACATCCGCGAGGTCGTGCGCACGACCGGACTGCGCCGCGAGCAGCTCTACATGTGGCAGCGGCGCTACGGGTTTCCGCTGCCGCTGCGCGACGGTTTCGGCGATCGGGTCTATCCGCCCGACCAGGTGGCGCGCCTCAAGCTCATCAAGCAGCTCCTGTCGGAGGGCTGGCGCGCCGGCGCGGTCGTGCCGCTCGCGGCATCGGCGCTGCAGTCGATGCTGGGTCTTGCCGTCGAGGAGCCTACGCCGCTACCCAACGAGATCGAATCGGCCGTGCAGCTATTGTCGCTGCACCGGATCGGCGAGCTGCAGAACCACCTGTCGAAGCTGCTGGTCGGCCAGGGGCTGCGGAAGTTCCTCGAGCACACGCTGATCCCGCTCAACGAGGCTGTTCACGAGCAGGTGGTCCGCGGCGAGATGCAGAACTTCCAGGAGCTTCGCTTCGCCGACCTCGCGCAGCGGCTGCTGCGCGACGTGACGCGACTCGTCCGGCCCACGCGCGACGCGCGGCAGGTGCTGCTCGCCACGCCCCCCAACGATCCGAACCAGCTCGGCCTCGCGATTCTCGAGCTGCTGCTGTTCACCGAGGGCGTCAACTGCCTGACACTGGGCCCGGGCGTCCCCCCCCAGGAGATCGCCGGAGCGGCCGAAGCCTACAAGGTCAGCCTGGTCGTGCTGCTGTTCGACCGCGGCATTTCCGGCAAGATCGCGGGGCAGGAGATCCGGTCGCTGCGCGCCGAGCTGCCGAATGACATGCCGCTGATCGTCAGCGGTCGCGCCGTGAACCTGCTCGCGAAGCCGATTCCCGAGGTGCGCACCGCGGCCGACTTCAACTCGATCATGTCCACGATGCGCGAGTTCGACGTGGTCGCGACGTCGACCGTCCAGCTCCTGGGGTTCTTGCCGAATTCGAACATCCGCGCGTAAGCTCGACGGATGGAGGGCATCCCGCTGCTCGACGCGGAGCTCGTTCCCGGCGCGCGGGGCCGCGCGTTGGCGCGCCGGTTGCGGTTTGCGGCATGGGTTGCGCTCGCGCTCGCGGCCGGGTGCGCCGCCTGGCTGGGTTATCGAAATCCCGACCTGCTGCTCGGCCTGGCGGGTTTTCGCCTCTGCTGAGCGGCTGGACGGCGATCGCGCTGTCACGGTTCGCCCGAGAGGCCCTCCACGCTCGTGCGTTCGCGCCTGGTCGGCCGGCCCGGCGGGCGCGACGCGTCGGTCTCCTCGGCACGCCGCCGCGCCGGCTCGATCCCGCGTTCACGCGGAACCGCGTTTCTGCCCTTCGCCGAGCGGGATCGTGTACACGGTCATCGGCAGCGCGGAGTTCTTGTCGAAGGTGGCGCCTGCCTCGATTCCGGCGCGAGCGATCGCCTCCGCCGAGCGCAGTCTCGGGTACAGCGAGTACATCGCGCCGAGCGCGAACTCGCGCCCCGACCCGACCGCCCAGAACTGCGTGTACTCGAACACCTCGCGCATCGAATAGACGCCGAAGATGCCGTGGGGATTCGCCACCAGCGCGGTGATCTGCGTCGACTCGTAGGGATCGTCCTCTTCTTCCTTGGGGTTGAGGAAGTGCTGCTCCTTGAGGATGGGATGCAGCTTGCGGAACGTCTCGAAGATCGCCGTCTTGTGCGAGAAGTCGAGACCCTCGTGCTTGGCGAGAAGGCTCTCGAACACGAGCTGGTGCGCAGCGCTGCCGCACAGGCCGATGCAGTTCTCGCGATAGCGCACGATCTTCTCCGGAGTCCGGTCGAAACGCGCGGAGAGGCGCGTGTCCCCGAACGTCGTCAGCGAGTCGGCGGCGATGGCGATTTCGTCGTTCTTGCGAACGACTGCGAGCGTGGTCATGTCCGGGTTCGAGGAAGGCGTGCAGGCGTCGGCCGGCGGGGTGACGGCGTGCCGGGCAGGGAGGAGCGAATCATACCAAGCGCTCAGCGCGACCCGCCGGAGGCCGAAGCGCCGGAGGCGAACGCGGTCGGAGCCGGCAGCTGCAGCGTCGGCGGCAGGCGCGCGACCGACCACGCGGCGATCGCGTGGCGCCAGAACTCCGCCACCGAGGCCGGTTGCCCCGAGCCCTCGGGGAGCGGCTGGTCGAGGAAGCGCCACGCTGCGAGCAACGCCGGCAGCGCCTCCTGCGGCAGCGGCGCGGCGTGCGTCTGCTTGGAGAGCTTCTCGCCCGTGCCGTGCACCGCGACGGGCAGGTGGAGGTACGAAGGTGTGGGCAGGTCCAGGCGGCCCTGCAGGTAGATCTGGCGCGCCGTCGACGCGAGCAGGTCCGCGCCGCGGACCACGTCGGTGATCCCTTGCGCCGCGTCGTCGACGACGACGGCAAGTTGGTACGCGTAGAGCCCGTCGGCGCGCTGCAGCACGAAATCGCCGACCTCGGTGACGAGGTCCTGGCGCCGTACGCCCTGCAGGCGGTCCCGGAACTCGACGCAGGCGCCCGCGCCCGGCCGCAGCGCGAGTCGCTGCGCGAAGCGCGCGCGGCCGGTGCGCGCGGCTGGAACAGCGTGGCGGCAGGTGCCCGGGTAGACCCGCTCGCCGCCCGGCCCGATCGCTGCTGCTTCGAGCTCGCGGCGCGAGCAGGCGCAGGCGTAGGTCTCCCCGCGGCGTTCAAGCGAGGCGAGCGCCGCGCGGTACGCTTCGCCGCGCGACGACTGGCGCAGCACCGGATCGTCCCACGCGAATCCGTAACGCTCCAGCACGCGCAGGATCGATGCTTCCGCCCCGGGGCGGTTGCGCGGCAGGTCGACGTCCTCGATGCGCAGCAGCCACTGGCCGCCCGCGCGCCTCGCGTCGCAGGCGCTCGCCAGCGCCGCGACCAGCGAGCCGAAATGCAGCGGGCCGGTCGGGGAGGGGGCGAAACGGCCGCGATAACGCGGGGAGGGTGCGGTCGCGCCGGCGCTCACCGCGCCGAAACGGTGGTGGGAGCATCCGCTGCGGCTGGCGCGTCGAACTGCCACCGGGCCATCGCCGCGACCACCGCGCTGGGGTACTCGGGACGACCGAGGCTGCCGTTGTAGCGCCCGAGCGCGCGGTACAGGTCGCCGCTCTCGCGGTCGAGGTAGTGGCGCAGGATCGTGCACCCGTAGCGCAGGTTGGTTCGCAGGTTGAAGAGATTCTGGTCTCGCGTGCCGATCTGCCGCACCCAGAACGGCATCACCTGCATGTAGCCGCGCGCTTCCGCCGTCGAGACGGCGAACTTGCGGAAGGCGCTTTCGACCTGCATGACACCGAGCACGAGCTGCGGATCGAGGCCGGCCCGCCGGGCCTCGTAGTGCACGGTCGCGAGCAGATCGCGGCGGTCGCGCTCGTCCGGCATGCGCGGCGCGAGCCGGCGGGACATCTCGGCGAGCCAAGGCTGCACGTCCGGGCGGTTGGCGTAGTCCGCGGGCACCGGATTGTCGGCGATCGCCCGCTGCAACCCCGCGGCGACCGAAGGCGCGAGCTGCTCCTCGGCCTGCGCGCCGCTGCGCGCGACACCGCACGGCAGGCAGGCCGCCACGGCGAGTGCGGCGGCAAGGCGCCGTTGCGCTGTGCCGATCACGCCGCGAGCCGATCCCGGACGAAGGCGGCGATGGCGTCGACGGCGACGGGTGTTGCCGCGGCGTCGCGCCGGCCCTGGTACTCGACGCGTCCCTCCTTGAGCCCGCGCTCGCCGATCGTGACGCGGTGAGGGATGCCGATGAGCTCGAGGTCGGCGAACATCACGCCGGGACGCTCGCCGCGATCGTCGAGCAGCACTTCGACGCCCGCGGCGGCGAGTTCGTCGTGGAGGCAGTCGGCCAGCGACCGCACCGACTCGTTGCGGTCGTAGCCCACCGGCGCGATGGCAACGGCGAACGGCGCCATCGCGTCGGGCCAGACGATGCCGCGCGCGTCGTGGTTCTGCTCGATCGCGGCGGCAACGACGCGCGTCACGCCGATGCCGTAGCAGCCCATCTCGACCGGCTGCGGGTGTCCCTGCGCGTCCAGGTAGGTCGCCCCCATCGCCTTCGAGTAGACGCTGCCCAGGGCGAACACGTGCCCGACTTCGATGCCGCGCTGGATCTCCAGCGTGCCGCAGCCGTCCGGCGATGGATCGCCGGCGACGACGTTGCGCAGGTCGGCGACGCGATCGGGCTCGCGGCAATCGCGGCCGAAGTTCACGCCGCGAAGGTGGAAGTCGGCTTCGTTGGCGCCGCAGACGAAATCGGCCATCGCGGCGACGCTGTGATCGGCGACGAGCGGCATGTCGGCGGGAAGGCCGACCGGGCCGAGGTAGCCCGGCCGGCAGCCGGTCGCCGCGACGATCTCGGCCTCGCTCGCCCAGCGCCAGGGGCCAAGGCCCGGCAGTTTGCCGATCTTGACCTCATTGCCCATGTGATCGCCGCGTACCAGCAGCATCTGGACCTTGTCCTGCGCCTGGATCAACAGGCACTTGACCGTGCGCGACAACGGCAGTTGCAGCAACGCGGCGACTTCCTCGCAGGTCGCCTGGCCCGGGGTGGGCACCCGCGCCATCGCCTCGCCGGGGGCGGGCCGGGGATGCGGCGGCGCGACGGCCTCGGCCTGCTCGATGTTGGCTGCGTATTGCGACGCCGGGCACCAGGCGATCGCGTCCTCGCCCGATTCGGCGAGCACCTGGAACTCGTGCGAGGCGAAGCCGCCGATCGCGCCGGTGTCCGCCTCGACCGCGCGGAACGAGAGCCCAAGGCGGGTGAAGATCCGCGCGTACGCGTCGTACATCGCCCGGTACGAACGCATCAGCGCGTCGCGGTCGGTGTCGAACGAGTAGGCGTCCTTCATCAGGAACTCGCGGGCGCGCATCACGCCGAAGCGGGGACGGATCTCGTCGCGGAACTTGGTCTGGATGTGGTACAGGTTGACCGGCAGCTGGCGGTAGCTCTTGACGTCCCGGCGCACGATGTCGGTGACGGTCTCCTCGTGCGTGGGGCCGAACAGGAAGTCGCGGTCCCCGCGGTCCTTGATCTTGAGGAGCTGCGGGCCGAACTTGTCCCAGCGCCCGGTCTCCTGCCAGAGCTCCGCCGGCACGATGTGCGGCATGAACAGCTCGATCGCGCCCGCGCGGTTCATCTCTTCGCGGATGATCGTCTCGACCTTGCGCAGCGTAATGAGCCCGAGCGGCATCCAGGTGTAGATGCCCGAGGAGAGCTTCTTGATGAGCCCTGCCCGAAGCATGAGCTTCTGGCTCGCGATGTCCGCTTCGGCCGGAGCTTCCTTCAGGGTCGCCAGGTAGAATCTCGAGACGCGCACGATGCCGTTGCTGCCGGAAAAACGGACATTGTACCGCGAAGCTCCGGTGTCGTCGGGCTGCTGACACTCCGACGCGCGCTCCCGGCGCGGGGCGACAGCCCCTTCTCGCCGGGGCGGGAAACGCCCGCGCGAGAAGCCGGGCGGGCTGCGTGAAGCCGGGCGGCTAGCGGACGACGATAACCGGCAGCTTGGTGTGCGTGAGCACCTTCTGCGTCTCGCTGCCGAGCAGCAGCGCCGCCACACCACGGCGCCCGTGCGAAGCCATCACGATGGCGTCGCACTTGTTCTTCTTCGCCGCGGCGAGGATCGCTTCCCAGGGCGCCGCGGCGATGGAGTACGCGGTCCTGCAGTCGAGCCCCGCGGCGGCGGCCTTGGCGGTCACCGCGTCGAGGATCTTCTGCGCGTCCTCGGCGGCGAGCTTGGTGTACTCCTTGCGGGAGACCGGCTCGTAGACCACGCCGTCCGCGTAGGCGGGCAGCGGATAGTCGGGCGCCGCGTAGAAGGCCGTGAGCTTCGCGCCGAGCGCCTGCGCCAGGTCGATCGCGTGAGTGACCGCCTTGTCGGAGAGCTTCGACCCGTCGGTCGCGATCAGGATGTTCTTGTACATGCGCGCTCCTCTTCAGAGTGGGACGCAACACCATTGTCCGCTCCATTCTCGGGGCTGGCTTGACACAAATCAAGGCGGCCCTTGCCCGTGGTCAACATCGGCGGCCGCCGCGATTGACCGCCGCGCGTGCGATCCGTAGATTGCGGCGGATGCCGCTTCTTTCCGCTGCTCCCGCCGAGACAGCGTCCGTCGGCGCGGACGCGGGAACCGACGCGGCGTGCTTCCACTGCGGTCTGCCGAACCCGGCGCGCACGCGCTGGCGGGCGGTCATCGACGGCCGCGAGCGCGCGTTCTGCTGCGCCGGTTGCCGCGCGATCGCCGAGACCATCCACGCGGCGGGCCTGGACGCGTTCTACGCGCAGCGCAGCACGCTCGCGGACGGTCCGGCGGCTCTGCCCGAAGCCGACGACGAGTGGGAGCGCTGGGACGAGTCCGCCCGCGCGCAGGGGCTCATCCGCGACGCGGGCGACGGCCGCTGCGAGATCTCGCTGCTGCTCGAGGGGATCCACTGCGGCGCCTGCATCTGGCTGCTCGAGACCTGGCTTGCCCGCACGCCCGGCGTCGTGAGCGCGCAGCTCAACTACGCCACGCGGCGCGCGCGCGTCGTCTGGGATCCGCAGCGCGCGCGGCTGTCGGCGATCCTGCGGGCGATCGCGCGCATCGGCTATCGCGGCTATCCCTACGACCCCGCGCGCCGCGAGGCCCTGGCGCAGCGCGAATCGCGGGTGCTGCTGCTGCGCATGGCCGTCGCGCTGCTGGCGATGATGCAGGTGATGATGTTCGCGCTGCCGACATACATCACCATCGACGGCGTCGAACCGCAGCACCGGCTGCTGCTCGAGTGGGCGAGCCTCACGCTGACGCTGCCGGCGCTGCTGTACTCGGCCTTTCCGTTCTTCCGTGGCGCGTGGCGCGACCTCAAGGTCCGCCGCCCGGGGATGGACGTTCCCGTGGCGCTCGGGCTGGTTGCCGCGTTCGCCGCCAGCGCGTGGTCGACGTTTCGGGGCGAGGGCGCGGTCTACTATGACTCGGTGACGATGTTCGTCGCGCTGCTGCTCGTGGCTCGCTACGTCGAGCTCGTGGCGCGCCGCCGCGCCGGGGACGCGGTCGAGGCGGTCGCGCGGGCGCGTCCGGCGACGGCCGAGCGATTCGTCGACTGGCCGGTGAGCCGATCGGTCGCGGTGGTCGGCGCCGCGGCGCTTGCCGCCGACGACATCGTGCTCGTGCGGCCGGGCGCGACGGTTCCGGCCGACGGCGTCGTGCTCGATGGCAGGGCCGAAGTGGAGGAGGCGATTCTCACCGGCGAGTCGCACCCGCGCCCGCGAACGACCGGTGATCCGGTGCTCGCGGGCAGCGTGGCGCGCGACGGGGCGTTGACGGTTCGGGTGACGGCCGCCGGCGAGGCAACCCGGCTCGCCGCCATCGAGCGGCTCGTCGAGCGGGCGGCCGGGGAACGGCCGCGGCTCGCGCGCCTCGCCGACCGGGTCGCCGCCTGGTTCGTCGCCGCGCTGCTTGCCCTCGCCGCGGTGACCGCGCTGGTGTGGTGGCAGCTCGATCCCGCGCGGACGCTGGCGGTGACCTTCGCCGTGCTGGTCGTTTCCTGCCCCTGCGCGCTCTCGCTCGCCACGCCCGCCGCGCTGGCGGCGGCGAGCGGTGCGCTGGGGCGGCGCCACGTGGTGATGGCGCGTGCCGACGCGCTCGAGGCGCTGGCGAAGGTCACGCACGTGGTCCTCGACAAGACGGGGACGCTGACCTCGGGGCGGATCGAACTCGAGCGCGCAATCGCCCTCGCCGGATGGCGCGAGGACGACGTCGTGGCGCTGGGGGCGGCGCTCGAAGCGCACTCCGAGCACGCGCTGGCGCGTGCCCTACGCCGTGCCGCCGGCGCGGGCACGCTCCCGGAAGTCGGGGACTTGTCGACCGTGCCCGGCGAGGGTGTTGCGGGCACCGCGTTCGGCCGCGCCTGGCGGCTCGGGCGTCCGGCGTACGTCGCTGCGCTGTCGCGCTCGGCGCTGCCCGCCGCCGCGTCGAGCGTCGACGCTGCGTCGACCTTGGTGGCGCTGGGCAACGCGGACGGCATCGCCGCGCTGTTCGCGTTCAGCGACACCCTGCGACCAGGTGCCGCAGCGCTCGTGTCGCGCCTGCGCGACGCCGGCATCGTCCCGGTGCTCCTTTCCGGCGATCGCGCGGCCACCGTTGCCGCGACGGCCGCCTGCGTCGGCATCGACCAGGCGCGTGGTGACGCGCTGCCCGAGGACAAGCGCGCCGCGGTGGCCGCGCTGCAGGCGCAGGGCGCCGTCGTCGCGATGGTCGGCGACGGCATCAACGACGCGCCGTCGCTCGCGCAGGCGCAGGTCTCGGTGAGCCTGGGCAGCGCCGCGCCGCTCGCGCAATGGACCGCCGACGTCGTCGTCCTGTCCGACGAACTGCTCCTGGTCGCCGATGCGATCCGCCACGCGCGGCGCACGCTCGCGGTCGTGCGGCAGAACCTCGCCTGGGCGTTCGCCTACAACGCGGTGGCGATTCCCGCGGCCGCGTTCGGGTTCGTGACGCCGCTCGTCGCCGCAGCGGGCATGTCGGCGTCCTCGCTGGTCGTGGTCGCCAACGCGCTGCGCGTGGCGCGCCTTCCGGTCGGGCGCGGCGCGAAGGGCGCGGCGGACGCCCTGCCGGCCGCGCGCACCGCGCCGCGCGTGCCGTGCGCCTGACTGTCGTCCCATGGACATTCTGCTGCTGCTGATACCGCTCTCGGTCGTGCTGGTCCTGCTCGTCGGTGCCGGGTTCTGGTGGTCGGTCAAGAGCGGTCAGTTCGACGATCTCGAAGGCCCTGCGCACCGTATCCTCGCCGACGACGACACGCCGCCGCAGCCAAGCGCGGCCGACGCCGGCCTCGACGATTCCGGGCAGCATGGTCGACCTTTGACCTCGATCAACCCGAACCGGGAGACCCCCTCTTAGCATGAACCATTGAATGGACGCGTGCGGCCTCGTGCGCGTCCGTCTGCAGGTGGGGAGTGCCCCGGCCGTCGGCCCGAATGCACAGACCGGCGCGGGGAGAGCGGGCACGGGCTCGCCGTGCGGCAGCGTTGGGAGCGGAAACGATGGGTGCGCATAGCGCAGCTTCGACATTCAACTACAAGGTGGTGCGGCAGTTCACGATCATGGCGGTGGTCTGGGGGATCGTGGGCATGCTGGTCGGCGTCATCATCGCGGCGCAGCTGCTCTGGCCGCAGCTCAACTTCGACCTGCCGTGGCTCTCGTACGGGCGGCTGCGCCCGCTGCACACCAACGCGGTGATCTTCGCGTTCGGCGGCTGCGCGCTGTTCGCGACCTCGTACTACGTGGTGCAGCGAACCTGCCAGGTGCGGCTGTTCGCGGGCCCTCTCGCCGCGTTCACCTTCTGGGGCTGGCAGGTCGTCATCGTGCTGGCCGCGGTCACGCTGCCGCTGGGCTTCACCAGCGGCAAGGAGTACGCCGAGCTCGAGTGGCCGATCGACGTCCTCATCACGCTGGTCTGGGTGTCCTACGCGATCGTGTTCTTCGGCACCATCGTGCTGCGCAAGACGCCGCACATCTACGTCGCCAACTGGTTCTACGGCGCGTTCATCCTGACCGTCGCGGTGCTGCACCTCGTCAACAGCGCCGCGATTCCCCCCTATTTCTTCGGCGGTCCGTTCTGGAAATCGTACTCGGCCTACGCCGGGGTCCAGGACGCGATGGTCCAGTGGTGGTACGGCCACAACGCGGTGGGCTTCTTCCTCACCGCCGGGTTCCTCGGGATCATGTACTACTTCGTGCCCAAGCAGGCCGGCCGCCCGGTGTACTCGTACCGGCTGTCGGTGGTGCACTTCTGGGCGCTGATCTTCACCTACATGTGGGCAGGCCCCCACCACCTGCACTACACCGCGCTGCCCGACTGGACGCAGTCGCTCGGCATGCTGTTCTCGCTCATCCTGCTGGCGCCGTCCTGGGGCGGGATGATCAACGGCATCATGACGCTGTCGGGCGCCTGGTACAAGCTGCGCGAGGATCCCGATCCTCAAGTTCCTCGTCGTCTCGCTCTCCTTCTACGGCATGAGCACCTTCGAGGGCCCGATGATGTCGATCAAGACGGTGAACGCGCTGTCGCACTACACCGACTGGACGGTCGGCCACGTGCACTCCGGCGCGCTGGGCTGGGTCGCCTTCATCTCGATCGGCGCGCTCTACTACCTGCTGCCCAGGATGTTCGGCAAGACCGAGATGTGGTCGGTGAAGCTCATCACGCTGCACTTCTGGGTCGCCACGATCGGCGTCGTGCTCTATATCGCGGCGATGTGGATCGCCGGCGTGATGCAGGGGCTCATGTGGCGCGCGGTCAACCCCGACGGCACGCTCACCTACGCGTTCGTCGAGAGCGTCAAGGCGACGTATCCGTTCTACGCGATCCGGCTGCTCGGCGGCACGCTGTTCCTCGGGGGCATGCTGGTCATGGCCTGGAACGTGGTCAAGACGGTCGCCGGCAGCAGGGCGGTCGACGCGCCGATCCCGGCGCTGAGCCCGGCGCACGCGTGACGCGGCGCTCGCTCGCAACGACCACGAACAGGAGCGATCGATGAAGCTCAACCAGGAAATGCTCGAGAAGAACATCGGCTGGATGATCGTGCTGATCGTCCTGACGATCAGCGTGGGCGGTCTCGTCGAGATCGTCCCGCTCTACTTCCAGAAGTCGACGACGCAGCCGGTGGCCGGAGTCAAGCCGTACACGCCGCTGCAGCTCGCCGGGCGCGACGTCTACCTCCGCGAAGGCTGCTACAACTGCCACTCGCAGATGGTCCGGCCATTCCGGGCGGAGACCGAGCGCTACGGTCACTACTCGGTGGCCGGCGAATCCGTCTACGACCATCCGTTCCAGTGGAGCAGCAAGCGCACCGGCCCGGACCTCGCGCGCGTCGGCGGCCGTTACTCGGACGACTGGCACCGCGTGCACCTCGACAACCCGCGCGACGTGGTCCCCGAGTCGAACATGCCCGGCTACCCGTGGCTCGCCAAGGCGCCCGCCAGCGCGGCGGACGTCGGGGCCAGGATGAGGGCGCTGCGCGCGGTCGGCGTGCCGTACACCGACGCCGAGATCGCGAAGGCGCAGGAGGAGCTCGCCGGCAAGAGCGAGCAGGACGCGGTCGTTGCGTATCTGCAGAACCTCGGCCTCGCCATGAAGAACGTGAGGTAGGCGATGGCCCTGTTCACATTCCTCGGCAGCGCGACGACGGTGCTGGCCTTCGCGGCTTTCATCGGCGTCGTGGCCTGGGCGTACAGCAGCCGTCGCAAGCAGGCGTTCGAGGACGCGGCGAACGCGCCGTTCGCGCTTCCCGACGACGTCTACGACGGTGCCCAGGGCGGCCAACAGACAAACGGCAAACGTGCGGAGCGTCGGTCATGAGTGACTTCACCTCGGATTTCTGGAACTGGTACATCATCGGCCTCACCCTGGCGTCGATCGCGTTCTGCGCGTGGCTGCTGGTGTCGATGGCGAAGACCAAGGTGATGGGAGGTGCCAAGGTGCCCGCCGCTGGACCCGGCGGCAAGGAAGTCGAGACCACGGGACACACCTGGGACGGCGATCTCGCCGAGTTCAACAACCCGCTGCCGCGGTGGTGGATGTGGCTGTTCTGGATCACCATCTTCTTCTCGCTCGGCTACCTCGTTCTCTACCCCGGGCTCGGCAAGGTCCGGGGCATGCTGGAGTGGACGTCGACCGGCGCCTACGCGAAGGAGAGCGCGGCGATGGACGCCAAGGTGAAGCCGCTCTACGACAAGTACCTCACGATGGATCTCAAGCAGGTCAGCGCCGATGCCGCGGCGCGAGGGATGGGCGAGCGCATCTTCCTCAACCACTGCGCGCAGTGCCACGGCTCCGACGCCGGCGGTGCGCGAGGCTTTCCCAGCCTGCGCGACGCCGACTGGCTGTACGGCGGCGCGCCGGAGACGATCAAGGAGTCGGTGGCCAACGGGCGCATGGGCGTGATGCCGGCGCTCGGGGCGGCGCTCGGCGGCGCGGACAACATCAAGAACGTCGTCGCCTACGTGCACTCCCTCTCGGGCCTGCCGCACGACGGCACGAAAGCGCAGCTCGGCCGCGTGCAGTACGAGACCGTGTGCGCCGCCTGTCACGGTGTCGACGGGAAAGGCAATCAGGCGCTGGGCGCGCCGAACCTTACCGACAAGGTCTGGCTGTACGGCAGCTCGGAGGCGGTCATCACCGAAGGGATCGTGAAGGGCCGCAATGCCACCGCGACGCCCGGCGCGACGACGATGCCCGCGTTCAAGGATCAGCTCGGTCCGGCCAAGATCCATCTGGTCGCGGCGTACGTCTGGGGGCTCGGTGGAGGTGCCCAGCCGGTAGCCGGCGCGGTGCCCGCTCCGGCGGCTGCCGCTGCCGCGGCGGCCGCCAAGGTCGCGAAGGTCTACTTCGACACCGGCAAGGCCGACGTCACCGCCGAGGCAACGAACGCGCTGGCGGACCTGGCCGCGGCGGCGAAGGCCGGCAGCGGGACGCTGTCGATCACCGGCTTTCACGATGCCACCGGCAGCCTGCAGGCGAACCAGGATCTCGCGAAGCAGCGCGCTTTCAGCGTGCGCGACACGCTGAAAGCGGCGGGCGTCCCCGAGGACCGGATCGAGCTCAAGAAGCCCGAGCAGACGACCGGCACCGGGGGTGACGCCGAGGCGCGGCGGGTCGAGGTCACGCTTCGCTAGGCCCCCGGCGGAGGCGAACCCGGAAGCTGCGGCGCAATCCCCCGCCGCCCTCGCGCCTTTCGAGAGCATATCGATCATGAACGCCCCGGAAAGACCCGCAGTCGCGGCGAGTGCGAAGGCCGAAGAGATCTCGCTGTACGAGATCCGGAAGAAGATCTATCCGCGTGCGGTCACCGGCGTGTTCGCGCAGTGGCGCTGGGCGCTGGTTGTCCTGACGCAGCTCGTCTACTACGGGCTGCCCTGGCTTACCTGGGACGGCCGCCAGGCGGTGCTCTTCGACCTTAACGCGCGCAAGTTCTACATTCTCGGCCTCGTGTTCTGGCCGCAGGACGTGATCTACCTGACGGTGATCCTGGTCCTCAGCGCGTACTCGCTGTTCCTGTTCACGTCGGTCGCGGGCCGACTGTGGTGCGGTTTCGCCTGCCCGCAGACGGTCTACACCGAGATCTTCCTCTGGGTCGAGCGCAAGATCGAGGGCGACCGCATGGCGCGGATGAAGCTCGACGCGGCGCCGTACTCGGGGGCGAAGCTCGGCAAGAAGGCGGCCAAGCACGGATTGTGGATGGCGATCGCGTTGTGGACCGGCGTCACCTTCGTCGGCTATTTCACGCCGATCCGCGAGCTCCTGCGCGAGATGCCTTTCGGGCTCTCGGGGTGGGAGACGTTCTGGATCCTGTTCTACGGCTTCGCGACCTACGGCAACGCGGGCTGGATGCGCGAGCAGGTCTGCAAGTACATGTGCCCGTATGCCCGCTTCCAATCGGTGATGTTCGACAAGGACACGATGGTCATCACCTACGACCGGAATCGCGGCGAGCCGCGCGGGGCGCGCGGCAAGAAGGTCGACATCAAGGCGGCGGGGCTCGGGCACTGCGTCGACTGCGGCATCTGCGTTCAGGTCTGCCCGACCGGGATCGACATCCGCAAGGGCCTGCAGTACGAGTGCATCGGCTGCACCGCGTGCATCGACGGCTGCGACCAGGTGATGGACAAGATGGGCTATCCGAAGGGGCTCATCCGCTTCACGACCGAGAACGCGCTCGCCCAGGGGTACGACACGAAGACGATGTGGCGGCGCGTATTCCGCTTGCGCACCCTGCTCTATACCGGGCTGCTGGTCGCGATCACCGTCGCCGCTGGCGTTTCGCTCTACCTGCGCAATCCGCTCAAAGTCAACGTCATGCGCGACCGTGGCGCGCTCGCGCGCGAAGCACAGCCTGGCGTCGTGGAGAACGTCTACCGGCTGCAGGTCATGAACACCGACGCGACGCCGCGCCAGTACACCGTGACTGCGCGCGGGCTCGCGGGCCTTGCGGTCAGCGGCGTCGAACAGCCGCTCGCGCTCGACGCCGAGTCGTCGCGGATCGTGCCGCTCAGCCTGCAGGCGCCGGCGGACGAGGACGGCAAGGCGCGCAAGAGTTCCCACAAAGTGGAGATCGTCGTCGAGGCGATCGGCGACGCCAAGGTCGCGCGGCGCGAGGAGACGAGTTTCCTGTTTCCGCGGTAAACTCGCCGTCCGTCTTTCAACGATGGATGTCCGCGCGATGACGTCTGCGCTCTCCCCAGGCGGGCCGTGGTACCGCCAGCGCTGGCCGTGGCTGCTGTTTGGCGGGCCGGCGGTCGTCGTGGTTGCGGGTATTGTGACCGCGTGGATCGCGGTCGCGTCCGACGACGGGCTGGTCGCCGAGGATTATTACAAGCGCGGGCTGCTGATCAACCAGGATCTCGCGCGGGTGGGGCAGGCCGAGGCGTTGCGGGTCGGCGCGGTCCTTCGCGTGACGCCGGACGCCGCGCTTTCTGTCGAGTTGACCGGCCCGCGTGAGGCCGCCCCCGCCACGCTGCGCCTGCTGCTGGCGCATCCGACGCGTTCGGGCGAAGACCTCGCGCTGACGCTGCCGCGAGGCGTCGACGGCGTCTACCGCGGCCGTCTCCCCGCCACGCGGACGGGGCGCTGGATCGTCACCGTCGACGGGGAGGGGTGGCGCTTGCAGACAGCTGCCGCGGTCAGCTCGCTGGACGAAGTGCGACTCGGCTCGGCGCGCGTGGAGGACTGAGGGCGGCCGCAGCGCGCGGTGGGCGCCGGCGGCCGAGTTGCGCACAAGCAAAGACGCGGTTGAGGAGGAGCGGGCGATGGCTAAGAGCGGCAACGTTGCGCAGCGCTTGATGTGGGTGGTCTGGCCGGCATTCCTGGTCGCGGCGGTCGCCGTGGGGGTGTTCTTCACCGTGTTCGACCCCCTGGAGCTCCATTTCTTCGGGGATCCCCTCGACCTGTCGCGCGAGGCCCTCTACGCGATGGGCTTCTTCGCCTTCTGGGCGCTGGGAATGGCCTCGTCGGCGCTGACGGTGTTTCTCGGGCGCTCGCCCTGGGAGATCAACCGCTGCGTGCTCGAACCGACGCAGCGGCCGGTCGGCTGCCCCAAGCGGGAGACCGGCGATTGCGGCGGCATGCAGGCGTCGCCGTAGCGCCGCCTACCCGCCGTAGCGCTATCGAGCGCAACGGCGGTCGCGCCGCGCCAGTCAGGATCGCTGCCCGACCAGGTGCTTCAGCGCTGGAACGTCGATCAGCTTCACCGACCGGCCCTGCACCTGGATGAGCCCCTCCTCCTGGAAACGGGAGAAGAGGCGGCTCACCGTTTCGAGCTTCAACCCGAGGTAGCTGCCGATCTCCTCGCGGGTCATCCGCAGCACGAACTCGGTCGACGAGTAGCCGCGACGGCGATAGCGGTCGGAGAGATTGAGCAGGAATACCGCCAGGCGTTCCTCGGCGCGCATGCTGCCGAGCAGCAGCATGATGTGATGGTCGCGCGAGATCTCGCGTGACAGGAACTGGTAGAGATTGTGTTGCAGCGACGTGATGTCGCGGGCGAGCTCCTCGAGTCGCTCGAACGGCAGCACGCACACCTCGGTGTCCTCGAGTGCGACCGCCTGGCAGCCGTGGTGGTCGGTGCCGATGCCGTCGAGGCCGATGATGTCGCCGAGCATGTGATAGCCCGACACCTGCTCGCGCCCGTCTTCGGCCAGCACCGTCGTCTTGAGCGAACCGATGCGAACTGCGTACAGCGACGAGAAGGCCTCACCGGCCCGGTAGAGCGAGTCGCCCTTGCGCAGCTTGACGCGGTTGCCGAACACGGTCTCGACCTGCCGCAGCTCGTCGGTGGACAGACCGAACGGCAAGCAGAGCTCGCGCATGCTGCAGGTCGAGCAGTGCGCCTTCAGGTCGCGGATGGAAATGACCGGCGCGCGGGTTCCCTCGCCGCCTCCCTGCCGCGAAGCCGCTGGAGCCGCCGGCGTGGTGGATGCGGTGATCGGTTTGGCGCGAAGGGTCATTGGTGGGTGGGCGAGGCGGGGGGTTTGATCTACGTCAAACCTGCGCAAGTCTAGAACGAATCCAGACAAATGAACAGAACCCCCCCCGCGCCTTCGCCCCTTGCGCTCGGCCGATCCCGCTACTGCTCGCGTGCCGCGGGCGGGTGTGGGGTGAGCGTTGCCGCGCCCGGCGCCGTGCGGACCGGCGCCGCCTGGCCTCGTGCCGCGGACCGGCGCCGGGAGCGCGCCGCCGCCGTGCGAAAATGCGCCGGTGGGCCCCCTGGACCTCGCCGCCGCCGTTCCCGATCCTCGGGTCTTCCCCGCCCGCGCCGCGGCGGAGGACGCCGCACTGCATCGACTGGCCGAGGAGAGTCTCGGCGCGTCGACACGGCAGGCTGCCGACGCCGCCGACGTCGCGCTGTGCCGTGTCCTTGCCCAGCGTCTTGCCGGCGAAGGCGTCGGCTTGGCCCGTCTCGTGGAAACCGCCCCGTCGGTCGCCGTGGCACGTCACCTCTGGCGGCTGGTCGATCGTTCCTGCGCCGAGCCCGCCGCGGGGGCCACGCTCGCCGTCGCGCTGTTCGGGCTGCCTCTCGTCATCGTGGGAGGCATCGAGGCCGCGCAGGGGGAGGCGACGCTGCCCGGCCTGGTGCAGGACGTCGCCGCGATCGTGGCGCTGCTGCGCGAGCATGGCGCGCTGGCGGGGAATCAGTCGATCGCGCTCGCCAATGCGCTGGTCGCGGCGGACGCGCTCGACTTGCCGCGGTTGCCGGAGTTCGTGGCCTGGCAGCGCCTGCCGGACGCGTCGGCGTTGCCCCTGCCGGCACGTTCCATCGAGCCGCGGCCGCTCCATTTCAGCGCTGGCGCCGAGTCGGTGCACCTGCGATTCCTGGTCGGGAGCGCACTGGCGCGGCCGGGTGCCGACCTCTTTGGAGGCCGCGGCGTCGAAGGCTGGGGCCTGCCGCTTACGCGCGAGCTTGGCCGGCAGCTCGGCGTCGGGGCCTTGTCGATCCTCGTCCTGCCGCGTCCGCCGCAGCGGCCGCTACGCGCGGTCGAGGACGGCCGGGCCGCGCAGCGCGAGATCTCGGCGCAGCTTTTTGCCGGCAATGCCATCCGCAAGCTGCGCGCATCGGTGGGCGAGCCTGTCGTCGTGATCAGCGCGCACCGCTGCGCCGAGGCGCGGGCCCGGGGCGAGCTGCGCGTTTCGATCTCTTCGCCATTCGAACCCCGGGACGCGGAAGGCTTCCGCTGCCCGCTGTATGCGCCCGACCGCGTCGCCGACGTCGTCGCGATGCTGGTGCGGTTGCTGCAGGACTGCCGCGTCGCCGACATCCGCCTGCTCGATGGCGTCCATCCGGACCGCGTGCCGGGCACGACCCATCCGCTGCTCTTCAAGCCCGAGACGATTCCCGTCGGCGCGGAGCTGCGGCTGCACTGAGGGCCTGTGAGGGTCAGCGTAGGGACGGACGCCGCCCGCAGGCACACGTTGCCCGCGACCCGGATCGTGACGTAGTTCCGCTGCGTCCGACCGATCTGGCGGATTCAGGCGCGCGGGGCGTGCGTCGACGCATCGGGAACGAGTTCGCGCAGGTAACGTCGGGCGTGGGCGACGTAGTGATCGGCACTCGTGCGCAGACCGGCAACTTCGGCCTCGGTGAGGGCGCGCACGACCCGCGCCGGGGTGCCCACGACCAGCGAGCGGTCGGGAATCGACGCGCCCGCGAGAACCAGCGCGCCGGCGCCGATCAGGCACTCCCGGCCGATGACGGCGCGGTTGAGGACGACCGCCGTCAGCCCGACCAGCGAACCCTCCCCGACGGTACAACCATGGAGCATCGCGAGGTGCCCCACGGTGACCGACGCCCCGATGACCAGCGGTATGCCTTCGTCGGTGTGCAGCACCGCGCCGTCCTGGATGTTCGAACGTGCGCCGAGCGTGATCGTGTCGTTGTCACCCCGGATCACGGTGTTGAACCAGATCGAGGCTTCGTGCTCGATGACGACGCTGCCCACGACGGTGGCGTTGTGGGCGACGAAGTGCCCGGACCCATGGAACTGGACGCGACGGTGGGCAAGCGCGCAGATCATTGTGAATCCCCCCTTGCGGTCGAGAAAGCGGGCCCGCCGCGGGCCTGCGGCGGGTCGGCAAGCCGGCGGCCGCGGCGCACACGGCTTCTCGCCCGGTTTGCCCGCCGTGCGGGCCGGCCCGTCCTGGTGCCGGTATAATTCTCCTCCTTCCCCACTGCGTCCGCATCCATGAACCTCGACCGCGTCCCCCCCGGCCTGGACATTCCCAACGCCTGCAACGTGATCATCGAGCTGCCGATGGGCGGCGATCCGATCAAGTACGAGGTCGGCAACGGGACGGGAGCCGTGTTCGTCGACCGCTTCCTGTCGACCGCGATGCACGATCCCTGCACCTACGGCCACCTCCCGGACAGCGCCCGCCTGACGTTGCCGCGCGCCTGAAGCCGCCGCGGCCCGGCGCGCGGCTCGCGCGTGACGGGCCCGGGATTCCGCCATCGCCTCCCCCGCGCACGCGCGCCGTCAGCTCGTCTTCCCGGCGCTGTTCGTCCTGCTCTGGAGCACCGGGTTCATTGCGGCCAAGTACGGGCTGCCGCACGCACCGCCCCTGTCGTTCCTGCTGTGCCGGTTCGTGCTGGTCGCTGCGCTGATGGCGGTGGTCGCGCTGGCCACGCGCGCGCGCTGGCCGCGCACACTCGCCGAAGCGGGCCACGTCGCCGTCTCGGCGTGGCTCGTCCACGGTGCCTACCTCGGTGGCGTGTTCGTGGCACTCGCGCGCGGCATGCCGGCCGGAACGATCGCCATGCTGGTGGGTCTGCAGCCGCTGCTGACGGTGCTGCTGGCGCGGAGTTGGCTTGGCGAACGGATCGTGTTTCGGCAGTGGACGGGATTCCTGGCGGGGATGGTCGGCGTCTGGCTGGTCGTGCGGCATCGCTTCGAGGTTGCGGGCTCGCTGCAGGGGCTGTGGCCTGCCGGCATCGCGTTGGTCGGGATCAGCGTCGGCGCCCTGTATCAGAAGCGGTTCTGCGCTCATGTCGACCTGCGCGCGGGTGCTGTCATCCAGTTCAGCGCCTGCGCGCTGGTCTTCGCGCCGCTGGCCGCCGTGTTCGAGTCCGCGCCGGTGCGGTGGACGGCGGAGTTCGTGTTCGCGCTCGCCTGGTCGGTGCTGGTGCTGTCGGTGGGCGCGATCAGTCTGCTGTACTGGTTGCTGCGGCACGGTGCGGCGTCGGATGTCGCAAGGCTCTTCTTCCTGGTGCCGCCCGTGACGGCGGTGCTGTCCTGGCTCGTGTTCGGCGAGACCCTCGGCGTCACGGCGATCGCCGGGATGGTGCTGATCGCCGCCGGCGTCGCGCTCGCGCGTCCGCCCAAGGCGCGGTGAATCAGGGGTTCCCGGGGCGCCCATGCGCCGCGCCAGGGTCGTCGACGATGCACGTGCCGGCGAGCCGGTCGTGCAGGAACTGTCGCTCCGGGTCGATCGCGGCCCAGAGGAAATTGAACGCCACCAGCCAGGCGGCATGCGCGCCCAGACCGTAGCGGCTGAGCGAAAGGTAGGCGAGGACGGCAAGCGCGGGCCCGATCCAGCAGGCGAGATAGCGCAGCGAGGCGCGCCGCACCGAGACCGGACGCCCGTCGCGGGTCCTCAGGGCGAGGCGCCACGTCTTCATCGGCAGGCTGCGGCGGCCGTCGCTCCAGCACCACACGCAATACAGCATGGCCGTGCCGGCCATGCCTGCGAACGACAGCAGGCGACCGACGGTCGAGGGCAACGCGAGTGCGCCGACGGCGCGAACGCCGGGGGAGACCAGCGGCAGGAGGAGGAACCCGGTGACGAGCACCAGTGCGACGACCAGCAGGGACTCGTAGACCAGAGCGCCGAGCCGTCGGGGCAGCGTCGCCCGGGTCGCTGCGCCGCATGCCGGCGCCCCGATGCGGGCGCCCGGACCGGCGGCGTGCCTCACGTCAGACGCTCGAACCGACGAACGCATCTGCCGCGCGCCGGGGCCCTGCATCGACCGCGCGCGAGGACTGCTTCGCGGATCGTCACCGGTTGACCGCAGGGACGGGGCTCGCCGGCGCGCTCCCTGGCGACCCCGGTGGCGGCGCACTACCTGCCGGTGCCGCTGCGGCGGCGGCAGGGGCCGGCGTGGCCGCCGGCGGCGGGGGTCTTGCGCCAAGCTTCTGCCGTTCCTCGGGGGGCAGGCTCTGGTACCGCTCCCACTTCTGCTTCACGTCCTGTTTCTTCTCGGGCGGCAGCTGGTTGAGCGTCTTGTACTGCTCGCGGGCGGCAGCCCGTTCCTGGGGGCTCAGCGTCGCCCAAGGCCGCATCTGCTCCTGGACGCGCTGCTGTTCCGCCGGCGACATCCTGGGATAGCGCTCGGCGATGCCGCGCCACTTCTCCTTGCGCTGGGCGTCGAGCTTCTCCCACTCGGGCTCGAGTGGCGCCAGAATCTGGCGTTCTCCAGGCGTGAGCTGCGACCAGCCCGGTCCTGCGGCCGCTGCGGCCGTCACCGTGCCGCCAAGGATCAACGCCGTGGCGAGCAGCGCGGCCCGTGCACGCCAGCGGCGCGCAGCGCCGATCATTGGTCGCCGTCGTGTTTCAGCCAAACCTGGAATCCCTGGTCGAGGTAGGCGTCGATCGGCAGATCCGACGACAGAATCGCCGCGTCGGTCTCCGCGATCTCCTGCATCTGCTGCGCGGCCTCCCATTCCTTGTAGAAGAAGCCGCCCGCGATGATCAGGGCAATCCCGATCCACAATACCCGGTTGGACCATGGGTGTCCGCGTCGCCCCGGGCGACCCGCCGCCGTACCCCCGCCCGCCAGACTGTGCGCGCCGGCCAGTGTCACGTCGCGCGACGGCGCCGTTTCGGCGAGCTGCGCGAGCGCCCTGGCGCGCGCCTGCTGCAGCCTGTACACCGTCCCGGCCTTGAGTCCGGCGTTGCTACGGTCGAGGTAAGCCGATAATTCTTTAGCGAATTGCTCGTCGTCAGCGGTCATAAACCCACCCCTTTGGCCTGCAGTGCCGCAGCGAGCGCATGGACGGCGCGGGAGCAGTGCGTCTTGACGCTGCCTTCCGAGCAACCCATGACGGCTGCTGTCTCGGCGACATCCATCTCCTCCCAGTAACGCAGCAGGAACGCTTCGCGTTGACGCGCCGGAAGGCCCGTCAGGGCGCGTTCGATCGTGGCCATGACTTGCGCTTGCTGGAACCGATCCGCCGGATCCGACGGCAGATTAGTGTCGGTATTTGCCGGCAAAGTTTCAAGCGGGTCGAAATCGTCGTCCTTCTGCTCGCCCCTGCCCAGCGCCGAGAGCAGTGTCGTCCACATCGACCGTACCTTTCCCCGGCGGAAGTGGTCGTGGATCGCGTTCTGGAGGATGCGCTGGAACAGCATCGGCAGCTCGGCAGCCGGCTTGTCGGCGTACTTCTCGGTCAGGCGCAGCATCGCGTCCTGGACGACGTCGAGCGCGGCATCCTCGTCGCGCAACGCGTACAGCGCGTGCTTGTACGCCCGACGCTCGACTTCAGCGAGAAAGGCCGCGATTGCTTGATGGGAGGCCAGGGGAGGGCTCGCGAGGCTGTGTGCAGCGATTATAGGGGTCATTCGCCGCCGGGCCACCCGGTTCGCGGCTTCGACCGGGACCGGCGAGGGGTGCGGCCACCGACGCGGCGCCCGGACGCTGCCGTGCCGGGGGGCTCGCCCCGGCGCGCGGGGGGAGCGCCCGCGTGTGGCACGCTTGGCGGTCGGCTGGCCGTTGTGCGCTGCAACGTGCAGTGCTTGACCCGCGTGTGGCGCCGGGGTAAGGTTCCACCTGCGGCCGGCGTCGGCCGTTGCGGTACTGCAAGAACGGCTGCCAGCGTTCCCTCCCCCGGCGTCACGAGCGGCGAGGGAGTCTCCCCAGGAGCGCGGCGGGTGTTTCCAGGTCGTGGCTTTCTACCCGATTCGAGCCCAGGTGGGCGCGTACAACCTCCAGCGCGCCGAGCGTTTTTGCAGAACCCCGCCCGCTTGCGGCAGGCGGGGGTCTCCCTTCAATTCGTTCAGGGCCAAACTATGCAACTCACCGGTGCGGAAATCGTCCTCCGCTGCCTGCAGGAAGAGGGCGTCGAGGTCGTCTACGGGTACCCCGGCGGCGCGGTACTCAACATCTATGACGAGTTCTTCAAGCAGGAGAAGGTCAAGCACGTGCTCGTCCGCCACGAGCAGGGCGCGGTGCACGCGGCCGACGGCTACTCGCGTTCGTCGACCAAGACCGGCGTCGCCCTGGTCACCTCGGGCCCCGGGGTCACCAACGCGGTCACCGGCATTGCCACCGCGTACATGGACTCGATTCCCCTGGTCATCCTGTCGGGCCAGGTGCCGACGCACGCGATCGGCCAGGATGCATTCCAGGAATGCGACGCGGTCGGCATCACGCGCCCCTGCGTCAAGCACAATTTCCTGGTGAAGGACGTCAAGGACCTCGCCCTGACGCTCAAGAAGGCGTTCTACCTTGCCGCCAGCGGCCGGCCGGGGCCGGTACTGATCGACATCCCCAAGGACGTGACCCAGGCCTCGACCGACTTCGCGTACCCCAAGACCGTGTCGCTGCGCTCGTACAATCCGGTGACCAAGGGCCACTCGGGGCAGATCAAGAAGGCGGTCCAGCTCCTGCTCGATGCGAAACGGCCGATGGTCTACGCCGGCGGCGGGACGATCCTGAGCAACGCCGCGCCGCAGCTCACCCGGTTCGTGCGCTCGCTGGGCTTCCCGTGCACGACGACGCTGATGGGCCTGGGCGGCTTTCCGGGGACCGACCCCCAGTACCTCGGGATGCCCGGGATGCACGGCACGTTCGAAACCAACATGGCGATGCAGCACTGCGACGTGCTGATCGCCGTGGGCGCGCGCTTCGACGACCGCGTCATCGGCAACCCGGGGCACTTCTTCCGCGCCGACCGCAAGATCATCCACATCGACATCGATCCCTCGTCGATCTCCAAGCGGGTCAAGGTCGACGTGCCGATCGTCGGCTACATCGCCGATGTGCTCGACGAGATGCAGAAGCTGATCGACGGCTCCCCGCAGCGTCCCGACGCCGCAGCCCTCAAGGCCTGGTGGGGCGAGATCAAGGAGTGGCAGCGCCGGGAGTGCCTTCGCTACAACAAGGGCGGGGAACTCATCAAGCCGCAGTACGTGATCGAGAAGCTCTACGAGGTCACGGGGGGCGACGCGTTCATCTGCTCCGACGTCGGCCAGCACCAGATGTGGGCGGCGCAATACTACAAGTTCGACAAGCCGCGGCGCTGGATCAACTCCGGCGGCCTCGGCACGATGGGCTTCGGCCTGCCGGCGGCGATGGGCGTGCAGATGGTCAATCCGGGAGCGACGGTCGCCTGCGTCACCGGCGAGGGGTCGATCCAGATGTGCATCCAGGAGCTTTCGACCTGCAAGCAGTACAAGGTGCCGATCAAGATCGTGAATCTCAACAACCGCTACCTCGGCATGGTGCGGCAGTGGCAGGAGTTCTTCTACGGCAACCGGCACGCCGAGAGCTACATCGACGCGCTGCCCGATTTCGTCAAGCTGGCCGAGGCCTACGGCCACGTCGGCGTCAAGATCGAGAAGCCGGGCGACGTCGAGGGCGCCCTGCGCGAAGCGTTCAAGCTCAAGGATCGCCTGGTCTTCCTGGACTTCATCACCGACCAGACCGAGAACGTGTTTCCGATGGTCCCGGGCGGCAAGGGCCTGACCGAGATGATCCTGGCGGAGGAGCTATGAGCGCCGCCGGTCCGTGCCACGGCGCTCGCCCCCGTACAGGGGGAAGGCGCGAAGCAACTTCGGGGGAGACATTCTGATGCGTCACATCCTGTCCATCCTGGTCGAGAACGAGGCCGGCGCGCTGTCGCGCATCTCGGGGCTCTTCTCGGCGCGCGGCTATAACATCGAGTCGCTCACCGTCGCCCCCACCGAGGACCCGACGATGTCGCGGATGACCATCGTCACCATCGGCTCCGAGGACGTCATCGAGCAGATCACGAAGCAGTTGAACAAGCTCATCGAGGTGGTGAAGGTCGTTGACCTGACCGAGGGCCACCATATCGAGCGCGAGCTGATGCTGGTCAAGGTCCGCGCGGCCGGCAAGGACCGCGACGAGATGAAGCGCCTTGCCGACATCTTCCGCGGCCGCGTCCTCGACGTCACGGACAAGAGCTACACGATCGAGCTCACCGGCACCGGTGACAAGCTCGACGCCTTCCTGCAGGCGATCGAGCCCGGGGTGATCCTGGAAACCGTGCGCACCGGCGCATCCGGGATCGGTCGGGGGGAGCGCGTGCTGCGGGTCTAGAGTTCCGCGGCCAGCCCATTGCCAAACCAGCCAGCGCGTGCCGCTCCGGTGGCGCGCGCGCCACGGGAGAGAGAAGAAGATGAAGGTCTACTACGAAAAGGACGCCGACCTGTCGCTGATCAAGGGCAGGAAGGTCACGATCGTCGGTTACGGTTCGCAGGGGCACGCGCACGCGCAGAACCTCAACGATTCGGGGATCAAGGTGACGGTCGGGCTGCGCAAGGACGGCGCCTCCTGGGAGAAGGCCAGGAAGGCCGGACTCAAGGTGGCCGAGGTCGACGGGGCGGTCGCGGGGGCAGACGTCGTGATGCTGCTACTGCCGGACGAGCACATCGCGGCCGTCTACCGCGACGACGTCGAACCGGCGATGAAGAAGGGCGCTACGCTCGCATTTGCACACGGCTTCAACATCCACTACGGTCAGGTCGTGCCCCGCGCCGATCTCGACGTCGTGATGATCGCGCCGAAGGCTCCCGGACACACGGTCCGCTCCACCTACACCCAGGGTGGTGGCGTGCCGATGCTGATCGCCGTGCATCAGGACCCGTCGGGCAAGGCGCGCGACGTGGCGCTGTCCTACGCCGCGGCGATCGGCGGCGCGCGCGCCGGCGTCATCGAGACGAATTTCCGCGAGGAAACCGAGACCGACCTCTTCGGGGAACAGGCGGTGCTCTGCGGCGGCACGGTCGAGTTGATCAAGGCCGGGTACGAGACGCTGGTCGAGGCCGGCTACGCGCCGGAGATGGCGTATTTCGAGTGCCTGCACGAACTGAAGCTGATCGTCGACCTCATCTACGAGGGCGGGATCGCCAACATGAACTACTCGATCTCGAACAACGCCGAGTACGGCGAGTACGTGACCGGACCGAAGATCGTGACCGCGGCGACCAAGCAGGCGATGCGCGACGCGCTCGCCGCCATCCAGACCGGGGAGTACGCGAAGAGCTTCATTCTCGAGAACCGCGCCGGGGCGCCGACGCTGCTGTCGCGGCGAAGGATCACGTCCCAGCACTCGATCGAGGTCGTCGGCGAGAAGCTGCGCTCGATGATGCCCTGGATTCGCAAGAACAAGCTCGTCGATCAGAGCCGGAACTGACGCGCGGGCGGCGCGACCGCTCGCCCCGCTCGCTCGCGCCGGCGCGCGAGGGCCGCCCGCGGGCGCATGACAGCGCTGCGGGCGACAGGGCATAATGCGCGCAGGTTGCCCGGCCGAGGCGGCCGGACGCGGCGATGAACGACTATCCCCATCCATTGATCGCCCGCGAGGGCTGGCCGTTCCTGGCCGTGACGGGCGTGCTGGCGCTGGGGTTGACGGCGCTGGACTACGGGTTCGCAGCAGCGCTCGGGTGGCTCGCTTTCGCCTTCGTGCTGCAGTTCTTTCGCGACCCGGCGCGGGTGGTTCCGCGGGTCGAGCGCGCGGTGCTGGCCCCCGCCGACGGACGCGTCGTGAGGGTCGAGAAGACGCGCGACCCCTACCTCGACCGCGATGCGCTCAAGATCAGCGTGTTCATGAACGTCTTCAACGTGCATTCGAACCGCAGCCCGGTCGACGGCGTGGTGAAGAACGTCTGGTACGACGCCGGTCGCTTTCTCAACGCCGCGCTGGACAAGGCTTCGCTCGCCAACGAGCGCAACGCCATGCATCTCGTGACCGCGCGCGGGCAGGATGTCACCTGCGTGCAGATCGCAGGGCTCGTCGCCCGGCGAATACTGTGCTACGCCAAGGCGGGCGACACGCTCGCGCGCGGCCAGCGCTTCGGCTTCATCCGCTTCGGGTCCCGCGTCGACGTCTATCTCGCTCCCGACGCCGTCGCCCGGGTCGCGGTCGGTGACAAGGTGCGCGCGACCGAGACGATCATCGCCCTGCTCGCCGCCTAGCCTGCGCCGGACCGGGCTCGCACATGACCGATTTCGACCTCCAGCGCGTGGCTCGCAAGAACCGGATTCGCCGGCGCGGGATCTACCTCCTGCCCAACGCGTTCACGACGGCGGCGCTGTTCGCCGGCTTCTACGCGATCGTGCAGGCAATGAACCAGAACTTCGAGTACGCGGCGGTGGCGATCTTCGCCGCAGCGGTGCTGGACAGCCTCGACGGCCGGGTCGCGCGGCTCACCAAGACCCAGAGCGCGTTCGGCGCCGAGTACGACAGCCTCGGCGACATGGTGTCGTTCGGCGCGGCGCCGGCGCTGATCGTCTACGAGTGGTCGCTGCGGGGCCTGGGCAAGCTCGGCTGGATCGCGGCGTTCGTCTACGTCGCGGGCGCGGCGCTGCGCCTCGCCCGTTTCAACACCATGCTCGAAGTCGCCGACAAGCGCTGGTTCACGGGAATGCCGAGCCCCGCGGCGGCGGCGCTGGTCGCGGGCTTCGTCTGGATCGTCGACAACTACGCGATCGACCCGATTCGCATCAAGTGGTGGGCGTGGGGGATCACCGTCTTCGCCGGCGTGACGATGGTCAGCAACATCAAGTACTACAGCTTCAAGACGATCAACCTCAGGCGGAGCGTGCCGTTCGTCGTCGTCCTGCTGATCGTGCTGTTCTTTGCGCTGCTCTCGTACCAGCCGGCGCACGTGCTGTTCGCCGCGTTCGTCGCGTATGCGCTGTCCGGCTACGTCGGCTCCGCGTGGATGATGCTCAAGCGCCGGCGCAGCGCGCCGCCGGCGCCGCCGCCGGCAGGCTGACCTGCGGGGCACGCGACATCGGTCGCATCGCCGTTTAGTTCTCCAGCGATTGCAGCGGCTGCCGCGGCACGTTGGCGATGTCGTAGTTGAACGCCGAGATGAGCAAGTGCCCCCCCAGCAGCAGCGGGATCGCGGCCAGCATCACCGAGCCGGTCGTCGAAGGCACGCCGCTCGCGTAGCTGGCGAGCCACTTGACGGCGCCGAAGGCGGCTCCGGCAAACACGAGCAGCGCGCCCAGGACCGTCGCCGCGGACCCCGCGTTGAAGTCGCGCAGGACGTAAGCGTAGAAGAAGCGCTTGGCGAGGCGGTTCGCGTACAGCAGCGGAAACGACACGGCGGCGCGCCGCACCGACAGGCTGCTCGTTTCGGTGCCGTAGTGGGCGCGCATCGGCACGTCCAGCGCCACCGCCCGAATCGTGTACAGCCGGAACAGCATGTCGGACTCGAAGAAATAGCGGCGGTCGATCCGGGACAGCGGCAACGCCGCGAGCGCGGTGCGGTGGATCGCCGTGTAGCCGTTGGTCGGATCCATCAAATTCCAGTAGCCGGTGGCGAGCTTGGCGATGAACGACAGCACGGCGTTGCCGAAGAGCCGCAGATGCGGCATCTCGGCCAGACCGTCGAGCCAGAAAAAACGGTTGCCCTTTGCGTAGTCGGCCAGTCCCGCGGCCAGGGGGCGGACGAACGCCGGGATGAGCGCCGGATCCATCTGGCCGTCGCCGTCGATCTTGACGACGATGTCGGCCTGCTCGGCCAGCGCCCGCCGGTAGCCGGTCATGACCGCGGCGCCAACGCCGGCGTTGTCCTGATGCCGCAGCACGACGACGCGCGAATCGCTGCAGAGGCGGCGACCAGGTCGCCGCTGCCTTCGGGGCAGGCATCGTCGACGACGTAGATCGCGTCGACGCCCTCGCCGATCGCGCCGATGACATCCAGCACCTGTGCGCGCACGCGGTAGCAGGGAACGACCACGGCGATGCGTTTGCCGTCGATCATGGCGTGGCCCCGGCCATCAGCCAGACGCCGACGACGATGCAGGCGGCGCCGAGCCAGTGGCGCGCGGTCATCGGCTCGCCGAACAGCAGCCAGCCGAGGAGCGGCACCAGCACGAAGGCGAGCGCGTACAGCGGGTAGGCAAGCGACAGCGATGCGCTCTTCAGGACCCAGACCCAGAGCAGCGTCGCAATCGCGTAGATCACGAGCGCGGCGAGCATCGGCGGCGACAGCCAACTCGTCACGCTGCGCAGGGTGAAGCCGTCGACGGCGACCTCCCGGGCTGCGAGCTTGAACAGGATCTGACCACAACCGATAAGGAATACGCAGGCCAGCGTCAGCAGGATGTCGGTGCTGCGCATAGGCAGGCTCCTATCGTTGCGAAACGGTGAAGGCGGAAAGCGCGAACGACGCCTCGCCGGCGCTGCCCACATAGACGCGCAGGCCGCGGGCGCCCCTCGGCGCGAAGAACGAGCCCGATGTTCCGACGCCGTCGTCGCGACAGGCGACGAATCGGGAGTCGGCGTGCCGCACGCTGCCCTGGCCGTCGAGCCAAGCCGCCTCGACGATGCCGCGCCCGCTCCCCGCGGCGCAGTCGGCGGTGATCGCGTAGCTCAGCAGCGTCGGCGCGGGGTCAGGTAACTCGAGCCACGCGAGGCCGCGGGGCGAGAACACCACGCGGGGGCCAGCCCGCTCGACACCGGCGTTGTGCCGCATCCGTTCGAGGCTCGCCGGCAGCTCGACCAGGCGCCGGTCGGCAGTGTCCGCCCAGCGGGCGAGTTGGGTGTTTCCGGAGACGAGCACGGGCGTGGTGTAGCGGTCGCGAAATCCCGCGATCACCCGGTCCATCGGGGACGCGTCCGCGCTCGTTTGCGGCAGCAGGAAAAGCATCGTTGAGCGCCGCCGCGCGAATTCGGCGAGATCCTCGGGCGTGGTCATCTCGCGCAGCTCCCGCCACGCGGGGTAGTCGTGCCAGGAGGCGCGCCAATGCGGACTCACGAGGCCGGCGGGGCCGACGAACTCGGTGCGCAACCAGCCGACCACGGTGCCCGGCGCGTTGGCGTTCAGCCAGTCGACGACGGGCCGCTGGTCGGCATAGGTGGCGATGTAACGCGCGCGCGCCTCGCGGTCGAAGCCGCAGCGCAGGCAGAACGTCGCGTTCCACCACCCGCCGGCCGGCATCAGCGCGAGGTTGGCGGCGACCAGCAGCGTCGCCCCGGAAAGCGCCAGCGCGCTACCGGCGCGGTGCCCGGGGACCACGATCCGCGCCCCGATCGCGGCCAGCAGCGCGAACGCCGGGTAGAGATAGCGCAAGTACGACTGCTGCTGCCAGGTGGCGACAAAGAAGCAGGCGGCGAGCACCAGCGGCGCAACCACGGCGCGCAGCTGATCCCGGCGCACCAGCAGGAAGACGGCGGGGAAGAGCACCAGCCAATGCAGGCCGGCCGCGCCACCGGAGCCTTCGAGGAAGCGACCGGAATGGACGACGACGTCGTACCAGCTGCGCCACGTCAGCGGGCTGTTGTAGCGGGCGTTGTTGAACGCCTCGCCGATGTCGAACAGCGGGGAGCGGAACACGGTGTTCATGAACGGAAACACCGGGTTGCCGGTGCGCCACCAAGCGTTTGCGTAGGGCCACGCCAGCACCGTCGCGGCGAGCGCGAGCGCGACGAACTCGCGCCCGCCCAGCGCGCGCAGCCTGCCACGCAGGGCAACGATGACCGCCAGCAGCAGTGGCGCCACCCAGAGGAGGGCGATCACCTTGGCCTGCATCGCGCCAGCCGAGAGCCACAGGGCCGCGAGCGCCCACCCGTGGCTGCGCTCGCGTACCGCACGCTCGCCGGCGAAGGTCGCACCGAGCAGCAGCGCTGCCCAGTAATTCTCGATGAACAGCGACCCGGTCTCGGCGAAGGCCAGCGGCATCGAGGCGAACAGCGTGGCCGCAACGACTGCCGCAGGCGCGGGAGCGTCGCCGTCGGGCGAGCCGAACCGCACGACCCAGGCGAGCAGCAGCAGCAATGCGGCGAGATTGGCGAGTTTCGCTCCCGCTTCCCCGGCGAACTGGAAGGCAACGGCGTAGATCCAGTCGGCGCCAAGTGGCATCACCGCCCACACGTGTCGGGTGGCGTCGAACCGGAAGCGGTGGTCGCGCGCCATTTCGATCGCCACCTCGAGGTGCATGGCGAGTGCATCGACGCCGACCTCCGGTCGGGCGGCGACCGCGACATGGACGGCGACGAGGGCGCCGAGCAGCGTCCACGGCAGGAGCGATTCGATGTTCAGCGCTGCCGTGCGCGGTGCCCACCATTGGCGGCAGCCGCGAATGAGCGCGGCGAGGTCGTTGCGCAGCAGGACGAGGACGGTGACGAGCGCGACGCCGTAGGTCGCTGGCCAATGCCAGCGTATCGCCGCCGTGGCACCGACGAACGCAGCGATGGCCACGGCGCCGGCGGTCACCGCCGTCAGCGGGTCGGCGGCGGTCGGCGCGATGGCGCGCAGCATGCGGCGGCCGAGTGTTGCGGAGGCGGCGGCGATGGCGGCAACACTCGCCACGGCGGTTGGGCCGAACGCGACGACGATCCACAGCAGCAGCGCGAGCGACAACACCCGGTGCGCAAGCTTCGGTCGGGCAAGCACGACGGCAACTGCGGCGACCAGCGATCCGATGAACAAGCGATACATCGGCGATCTCTCACCGGATCGCCAACCGGAGATGCCCCCGGCGAAGCTGCCGTCCACGTACGCCCGGCAAAGCAGGAAGAGCGCGGCGATTCCCGCCACACAGGCAAGCGCGACGCGCCAAACGGGCGCTGGGTTACCGGGAGCGGGCGTCCCGGCGAAGTCGGCAGGGTCAGGGGCGGCAGGGCGCATCGAGCCGTAGAACGGCGAGCGAACCGAACGTCGGGTCGACCGTCGAGCATCATAGCCTACCGTGCGGACGCTGACGAAACGCCCGTTCGCGCGCGGCGCCGGCCGGCTGCGGCCAACCCAGGCCAGGCGGCACCGCAGGAGCCCGCCGACGGTGGCCCGGGAGCGCCGCGCACGGACGCCAACGGGGTCGTTCGCGCCGATCCTGTTGCGGCGGCGCTACGCGATCGGGCCGCGCGCGCACGGGCCGCCTTGCATCCGGCGCGCCGCCACGGTTATAGTTGATACGTCATGAGCAGATCCCACACCTCCGGCCGCCCTGCGCTTCCCGCGCTGCCCCTCCCCCTGGGCGGCCTGCTGCTCCTGCTGCGCCTCGCGCGCACATAACCCCACCCCCTCAATTCGAGCAGTGCGCCGTGTCCTCCGGGAGACTCCCGGAGACGCATCATCGCGCGTCATGCGCCGCAACCCGATCCGAGCCCCGATCATGAAGACCGACCCCGCGACCAAGTACCGTCCGTTCACCCCGTTGGCGCTCCCCGACCGCCAGTGGCCCTCGCGCACGATCGACGCGCCGCCGGTGTGGTGCAGCGTCGACCTGCGCGACGGCAACCAGGCGCTGATCGAGCCGATGGACACCGACCGCAAGCTGCGGCTGTTCCGCCTGCTGGTCGCGATGGGGTACAAGGAGATCGAGGTCGGGTTTCCGGCCGCGTCGCAGACCGACTACGACTTCGTTCGGCGCCTGATCGGCGACGGCCACATCCCGGACGACGTCACGGTCCAGGTGCTGACGCAGGCGCGCGAGCCGCTGATCCGCCGCACCTTCGAGGCGCTCGCGGGCGCGCGAAGCGCGATCGTCCACCTCTACAACTCGACGTCGGCGACCCAGAGGCGCGTCGTGTTCGGTCTCGACCGCAAAGGCATCTGCGACATCGCCGTGGCGGGCGCGCGGATGATCGCCGAGGCGGCCGCCCGGCAGCCCGGCCCGCGGTGGGTGTACGAGTACTCGCCGGAGAGCTTCACCGGGACCGAGCTCGACTTCGCCGCCGACGTGTGCAACGCGGTGGCCGAGGTGTGGCAGCCGACGGTCGACCAGCCGATGATCGTGAACCTGCCGGCGACCGTGGAGATGGCGACCCCCAACGTCTACGCCGACCAGATCGAGTGGATGACGCGGCATCTCGCGCGGCGCGAGGCGATCGTCGTGTCGGTGCATCCGCACAACGACCGCGGTTGCGGGGTCGCGGCGGCAGAGCTCGCGCTGCTCGCCGGCGCGCAGCGGATCGAGGGCTGCCTCTTCGGCAACGGCGAGCGGACGGGCAACGTCTGCCTCGTCACGCTGGGGCTCAATCTCTACTCGCAGGGCATCGATCCGGGCATCGACTTCTCCGACATCAACGACATCATCCGCACCGTGGAGTTCTGCAACCAGCTGCCGGTGCACCCGCGCCATCCCTACGGCGGGGAGCTCGTATTCACGGCCTTCTCGGGCTCGCACCAGGACGCGATCAAGAAGGGATTCGCCGCCCGGGCGCACGACCTCGCGGCCGGCAACCCGGTCTGGGACGTGCCGTACCTGGCGATCGACCCGGCCGATATCGGGCGCACCTACGACGCGGTCATCCGCGTCAACAGCCAGTCGGGAAAGGGCGGGATCGCCTACCTCATGGAGCGCGACCACGGCTTCGCCCTGCCGCGCCTGCTGCAGATCGAGTTCAGCCGGGTGATCCAGGAGATCGCGGACGCGACGGGCAAGGAGCTCTCCAGCGCCGACATTCGCGCCGCGTTCGCGCGCGAGTACCTGGATACGCGCGAGCCGGTCGTCTACGTCGACCACCGGACCCAGCACACCGGCGGGGACGGTCGCGGCGAGCAGGTCACGGCTCGCGTCGCGGTCGGCGGCAGCGAAGTGCGCCTTGCCGGAACCGGGAACGGGCCGGTCGATGCCTTCGTCAACGCGCTGCGGCAGGCGCTGGGCCTCGACATCCACGTCCAGCACTACCACGAGCACGCGCTGGGTGTGGGCGAGGACGCCAACGCGGCGGCTTACGTGCAGTTGCGCATCGGCACCGGCTTGCACGCCGTCTACGGCGTCGGCCTCGACCCGTCCATCGTCACCGCGACGCTGCGGGCGGTGGTCAGTGCGGTGAACCGGGGCATCGCCGACGGCAAGCTCGCGCTGCCTGCTGTTCGCCGCGTCGCCAACGCCTGAACGGCGCGCGGCATCGCGATCCCATCCCGAGGAGAACGCTGATGGCCGACTCACTGATCGTTTTCGACACGACGCTGCGCGACGGTGAGCAGAGTCCCGGCGCGTCGATGACGCGCGACGAGAAGCTGCGCATCGCCAAGCAGCTGGAGCGCCTGCGGGTCGACGTGATCGAGGCCGGTTTTCCGGCGTCGTCCAACGGCGACTGGGACTGCGTGCACGCCATCGCGGGTGCGATCCGCGACAGCGTCGTCTGCGGCCTGGCGCGCGCCAACGAAAAGGACATCGAGCGCTGCGGCGCGGCGATCCGGCCGGCGAGGTCCGGGCGGATTCACACCTTCATCGCGAGCTCGCCGATCCACATGCAGATGAAGCTGCGGATGTCGCCGGACGAAGTGCTCGCCCAGGCGGTCAAGGCCGTCGGCTGGGCCCGCCATTACACCGACGACGTCGAGTTTTCGCCGGAGGATGCCGGTCGCTCGGAACCGGATTTCCTCTGCCGGCTGCTGGAAGCGGTGATCGCCGCGGGGGCGACGACGGTCAACATTCCCGACACGGTCGGCTACACGATGCCCTGGCAGTTCGGGGAGCTCATCCGCACGCTGCGCGAGCGCGTCCCGAATTCCGACCGGGCCGTCTGGTCGGTGCACTGCCACAACGACCTCGGCGTGGCCGTGGCGAACTCGCTGTCAGCGGTGATCAACGGCGCCCGCCAGGTGGAGTGCACGATCAACGGCCTCGGCGAGCGCGCCGGCAACGCTTCCCTGGAGGAGATCGTGATGGCGGTGCGCACGCGCCGCGACGTGTTCCCCTGCACGACCCGGATCGACACGACGCAGATCGTCGCCGCATCCAAGCTCGTCTCCGGCATCACCGGCTTCCCCGTGCAGCCCAACAAGGCGATCGTCGGCGCCAACGCCTTCGCGCACGAGTCGGGCATTCACCAGGATGGCGTGCTCAAGCACCGCGAGACCTACGAGATCATGCGCGCCGAGGACGTCGGCTGGAACGCGAACAAACTCTCGCTGGGCAAGCTCTCCGGCCGCAACGCGTTCAAGGCGCGGCTCGCCGAGCTCGGCATCGAGCTCGCGGGCGACGACGCGGTCAACGCGGCGTTCGCGCGGTTCAAGGAGCTCGCCGACAAGAAGGGACAGGTCTACGACGAGGACCTGCAGGCGCTGGTTTCCGACGAGTCGGTGACCCCCGAGCACGAGCACTACCGCCTGCTGACGCTGAAGGTGGTCTGCGAGACCGGCGAGCTGCCGCAGGCGACGGTGGCGATCGCCGCCGGCGGCGCCGAGCTGCGCACCGACGCCACCGGCGACGGGCCGGTCGACGCCGTGTTCAAGGGCATCGAGCGGCTGGTCGAATTCGGGGCGCGGATGCTGCTGTTCTCGGTCAACGCCATCACGACCGGCACCGACGCGCAGGGCGAGGTCACCGTGCGGCTGGAGCGGGAAGGGCGCATCGTCAACGGCAACGGGGCCGACACCGACATCATCGTCGCCTCGGCGAAGGCCTACCTCAACGCGCTCAACAAGCTGCGCTCGCGACAGGAGCGGCTCAATCCGCAGTTGGCGACGTGAGGCTGCTGCAGCGTTGCGCCCTCAAGCGGGCAGCGCGCCGCCGCCCCGCGCCGGCGCGCCCGGATCCGACGGTGAGCGCGGGCGGCGGCGGCGATGCGCGGATGCCGCCGGCGGCGAGGCAGCGCGTGAGAGTGGCAACGCCGACGCGTCAGTGATAACATTGAAAACCGTTTTCACAAACGCGCCGGACCGCTTTTCGTTTCGCCGCCGCGATCGTCAACGCCACCCCTCGCGAGGAATCGACATGAGCACGCCCACCTACGGCCCCGGCATCGAGATCAACGGCCGGATCACCCCGGAATTCGCCGCCATCCTGACTCCCGAAGCGGCGGCTTTCGCCGCCAAGCTGCAGCGCGCGTTCGGCGGGCGACGCAACGAACTCCTCGCGCACCGCGCAGTGCGGCAGGCCGATCTGGATGCCGGCAAGCTCCCCGATTTCCTTCCCGAGACGCGGGCGATCCGCGAGGGCAGCTGGACCTGCGCGCCGATTCCCGCCGACATCGTCGACCGCCGCGCGGAGATCACCGGGCCGGTCGACCGCAAGATGATCATCAACGCGCTCAACTCCGGCGCCAAGGTGTTCATGGCGGACTTCGAGGACGCGAACACGCCGCGCTGGGACAACAACATCCAGGGGCAGATCAACCTGCGCGACGCGATCCGCCGCCGGATCGACTTCACCTCGCCCGAGGGCAAGGTGTACAAGCTGAACGAGAGGACGGCGGTGCTGTTCGTGCGGCCGCGCGGCTGGCACCTGCCCGAGAAGCACGTCAAGGTCGACGGCGAGGCGATGTCCGGCGGCATCTTCGACTTCGCGCTGTACTTCTTCCACAACGCGAAGGAGCTGCTCGCCCGAGGCAGCGGCCCGTACTTCTACCTGCCCAAGCTCGAGAGCCACCTCGAGGCGCGGCTGTGGAACGACATCTTCGTGATGGCGCAAAACGATCTGGGCGTCCCGCAGGGATCGATCAAGGCGACGGTGCTGATCGAGACGATCCTGGCGTCGTTCGAGATGGATGAGATCCTCTACGAGCTGCGCGACCATTCCGCGGGGCTCAACTGCGGTCGCTGGGACTACATCTTCTCCTGCATCAAGAAGTTCCGTAACAACCACGACTTCTGCCTCGCCGACCGCGCGCTGGTGACGATGACCACCCATTTTCTCAAGAGCTACGCCGAGCTCGTGATCAAGACCTGCCACAAGCGCAACATCCACGCGATGGGCGGCATGGCGGCGCAGATCCCGGTCAAGAACGACGAGGCCGCCAACGCCGAGGCGTTCGCCAAGGTAAAGGCCGACAAGGAGCGCGAGGCGACGTACGGGCACGACGGCACCTGGGTCGCCCATCCCGGCCTGGTCCCGGTGGCGCTCGAGGCGTTCGACCGCCTCATGCCGACGCCCAACCAGATCGCGATCAAGAAGCGCGACGACGTGCGCGTGACCGCCGCCGATCTCTTGAAGTTCGAGCCCGCTACGCCGATCACCGAGAAGGGCGTGCGCCTCAACATCAACGTCGCGATCCAGTACATCGGCGCCTGGCTGGCCGGCCAGGGCGCGGTGCCGATCTTCAACCTCATGGAAGACGCGGCGACCGCCGAGATCTCGCGTTCGCAGGTCTGGCAATGGATCCGATCGCCCAAGGGCAAGCTCGACGACGGCCGCAAAGTGACCAAGGAGATGGTCGCGGCGATGATTCCCGAGGAGATGAAGAAGATCCGCGAGCTGCTCGGCCCTGCCTTCGGCGAGGGCAAGTACGACGAGGCGGCCGCGATCTTCGCCGACCTCGTGAACAACGACACGTTCGTCGAGTTCCTGACGCTGCCCGCCTACGACCGGATCGACTGACCGGTGACGCTGCCCGCCGGCGACCGGTGTAATGCGCAGCGCAGCAGAACCCTACTTTTGTCGCGGCGACCCGGTCGAGCGGGCGCGCAGGCGATGCCGCACCCGGAGGCGAACGGAATCGAACCGTTGCGCTGGCGACGGGGCGATCACCTGGGGGGTGTTTCGCTCGGCCGTATGGCCAGATAGGTCGGGCTGACCGCGCTCTCGCGACGGAGGATCTTGAGCAGGCAGTCGCGATGCAGCCGACTCGCGTCGAGCGCCTGGTGCAGGCGATCGACCGAGTCGACGACCACGCCGTCGATCCCCAGGATCAGATCGCCTTCGCGCATGCCGGCCGAGTCCGCGGGACTGCGCGGCGCCACCGATGCGACGCGTACGGCATGTTCCTGCGCCAGCCCGAACGCCAGCATCACCCTGCGGTCGAGTTGCGTGGTGGTGCCGGCGACACCCAGGTAGCCCCGGCGCACGCGGCCGTGCTGGAGCAACTGCGGAATCACCCAACCGGCGGTGTCGATCGCCACGGCGAAGCTGATCGACTGCGCGCCGCGGATGACCGCGGTGTTCACCCCGACGACCTCGCCGCGCGAGTTCAGCAGCGGCCCGCCCGAGTTGCCCGGGTTCAGCGCCGCGTCGGTCTGGATGACATCGGGGATCAGGCGTCCCGTTTCGGCACGCATGCTGCGCCCGAGGGCGCTGATGATCCCGGCGGTAACCGTGTGCTCGAAGCCGAGGGGATTGCCGATCGCGACGGCGATCTCGCCGCGCTTCAGCGTCGCGGAGCGCCCGAGAGCCAGGGACGCGAGCGGTCCCTGCGACACGGCGTCGATGTGCAGCACCGCAAGGTCGGTATCGGGGTCGTCGCCGACCCAGCGGGCGCCGAAGTGCCGCCCGTCGGGAAGGGAGACGCGATAGCACCGCGCGTGCGAGGGCGTCGGCTTCGCCGCGGGCGCTCCGGCCCGCGCCACATGTGAATTGGTCAGCAGGTAGCCGTCGGGCGTGAACAGGAAGCCCGAACCGCTCCCGATGCCCTGTTCTCGGCCCGCGGTCTGGGCGAAGACCTGGACCGAGACGACACTAGGCCCCGCCCGATCCACCACGCCCGCGACCGTTGTCGAGTACGCGTCCAGCAGGAATCCATCGCTTCCGCCCATCGGCAAGTGCACCTCCAGGTCGGCTAGTTGGCGGCTGACGCTCGGAATCTCAAGTCGGCGGCCGAGGCGTCTGCCGGTGCGGGGCAAGGTCGGGGGAGACGCCGGCTTCGTCCAGCCGGAAACGGCCGTCGCGCGGCGGCGCCGACGCCGACCCGACCCCTGTGCCGTCAAGGGCCGCGGCGAAGCAGCGCCGGGATTGAGGGCGCTTGGATCAGTTGAGCCGATGACATTGGGGACGGGGTGGGCGGTGCGTGCCGCCTGCAGCATGCTGCCCGCGTTTCCGTTGGTCAGCCAGTGCCTGGCGGATCGAGTGGGGCGATCCGGTCGAGGAAGAGCGTCTCCGTCTCGAGATCGTCGTTGGCCGGATGGGGGGGGATGAAGGCGACGACCTGGCGATAGTGGGCGGCGGCTTCCCGGTGCTAGCCGCGGGCCTCGTAGACCATGCCTAGCCGGTCGTGGCCGTCGTGGACTTCCGGGTAGTTGACCAGCAGCGCATGGGCGCCGTAGCCGGTCTGCACGAGGCCGTTCCGTTGATCGCGGGCCTCCGAAGGGCTTCCCCCAAGGCTCGCTTGCCGCGGGCGTGAATATTCGCTTGTGGACGCCACGGGTGCGGTGTGTAATACAAGTCGTCGACTCCAATGAGGGAGGCGCATCCTTCCTTCAACTGCCGAGGCGGAGGTTCACGATGAGCCTTTCCGGACGTTCGAATTTCCCCGCGCTCGCGTGCGCGTTGGCCATCGCTGCAGGCGTGCTCGCCGCGTGCGAAACAACGCCGAGCAGGGAAGCGATCGGCACCGGCGTCGGCGCGGTGATCGGTGGCGTTCTCGGCTCGCGATTCGGCTCCGGCGCGGGACGTACCGCAGCGACGATCGGTGGGGTGGTCATCGGTGGCGCCATCGGCAACGTGATTGGTCGCCGGATGGACGAGGAGGATCGCCGCCGCATGAGCGAGGCACTCAGCCACAACTCGGCCGGCCAGTCGTCGAGCTGGAACAACGCTTCGACTGCCGCGAGCTACACGGTGACGCCGGGGCAGACGTACGTGCGTGACGGCCTACAGTGCCGGAACTTCACCCAGGAGGCGATCATCGACGGGCAGCCGCGGACGATCAACGGCACGGCGTGCCGCCGGGCCGAGGGCGCGGACTGGGAGGCGAGCTGACCGGCGCCTCGACGCCGGTTCCGACGGAGCGCGAGTGCAATGCCAGCGAGGGGTATCCAACGGTGCGTCGGATGGCTGGTCGTTGCCGCGCTGATCGGCACACCGGTTGCCCAGGGCGGCAGCACCTCGGACGGCCCGGGTGCGACTTCGGGCACGCACGACGGCCCTCGTGCGTCCGACCGCTACGGCGTGAAGGTCTCGCCGTTGAGCGTCGCTGCCGACGTCCAGCGCCCGACCGGAAGCCCGGACGGTCGCCCGGCGGGTGGCGACGTGCCGCGTTCCCCGGGCCCGCCGGACGAAGGACGGCGTCCACCGCGGCGCGACCGTGATGCCCACGTTCCGGCAATCCTGATCGGCGCCGCAGCGCTGGTGGCGGTCGGCAGCCTGCTCGCAAGCGAGCGGGCGGCCACGGCGCCGGCACCGTCGGCGGCGCCGGATCCGATGGTCGAGCGCCTGCTCGCCGAAGGCCCGATGCTGGCGAACGCGTTCAACATGAGCGCGTTCGCGGTGCGCGGATTCGTGCGCGGCAACTGGCCGATGCTGATCGACTTCGAGCAGCGCGCGCCGGGAACCGCCGTACTGCGGGTGAGCGCGCGCGACCTTGCCGAGATCTACACCTACAACCTGAGCGAGGCGTGCCCGCCGCCACGCCGTTGCCTGATCCAGATGCAGCTGCCGCGCCAGATCTTCGGTGACGACCTGCGGCCGGCGGTGATCGCGGCGACGGCCACCGACGACCAGGGCCGGCAGACGCAGGGCGATTTCGCGGTATACGCGCTCGGCGCCGGTCCGCGCGCGATCGGCTCGGTCGCAATCGACGGCGTGTCGTTCGGTCCGTCGACGATCCGGCATGCCGAGCAGCAGAAGGCGCTCTACCGGTTCTACTCGCACTCGGATTTCAGCAACGCGTCGGTCGAGGTCTGGCGCATCGAGCGCGCCGTCGACGGCAGTCGGCACCATCTGGTCGACGACGTGCCGATCGGCGGCGTGCGCAAGGACCAGTGGATCGGCCTCAACGAGCGCCGGGAATGGGACGGGACCAATCGCGACCGCCAGGTATCCGCCGGCCGGCACAAGATCCAGGTGCGCGCCTGGGACCGCGTCGGCGATTGGGTGATGTCGTGGTCGGACAGCCTCGTCACCGTCGAGAACTGAACGGGCTCGTTGCTCAGCGCGCAGCGGTGACCGGCCCGGCCTGCTCGCGCAACGCGCGCCACGTGTCGGCCGGGATCAGCTCGACATCGCCGCGCGCGCCGAGCCGCGTCCCGCTGTCCGCCTGAAGGCGCAGCAGCGCCTGCTGTGCGCCCGGCATGGGTGGCGCCATCTCCCACAATCTCGCCGTCGATTCGCCGAACGCGAGCAGCGCGCGCTCGTCGGCGCGCAAGCGGGCGTCCGCGAGCGGAACGTCGATCGTCAGCCAAGGAGTCAGAGCATGCCCGCTACGGCTGCTCCACAGCCTCGCGCCTTCGTCTCCGACCGTCAGCACGATGCTTTCGTCGGCGTTCCAGCGCGCACCCCGGACGTTGCCGGCATCCCACGTCAGCGCCGGCACCGCCGGATCGTGCGTGCGCCGCTCGAAGATGCGCACGCCCGTTTCGTCCCAGACGAGGATCCGGCGCTCGTCGCGATCGAACGTCGCGCCGCGCACTGCGTCCCCGCCCGCTCGTCCGAACGTTTGCACGACCGCTCCGCTTCGCGCGTCGCAGACGCGGATCGTGCCGTTGGCGTCGAAGCTCAGCACCTCGCTCACGTCGCCACTCGGCACCGCGCCGCGCACGTCGAACTCGTGCGCCGGAAGTGCAATGAGCGGTTGCGGCCGAGCGACGTCCCAGACGCGAACGACGCGATCGATCGCCCAGGTAACGATCCGTGTCGGGTCTTCGGCGAAACGCGCTCCCGACACGGCGACCGGGTGGCGGAACACCGCCAGCGGCTTGCCGGTGGCGGCTTCCCAAAGCCGCGCCGTGCGGTCCTCGCCGAAGCTCAGCAAGCGCGTTCCGTCACCGTTCCAGCGCAGGCCTCGAATGCCGAGGTCGCTGCGCTCGTGGCGCATCGGCGGGACCAGCGCGGTCGCACGGTCCGTGCTCCAGATGCCGACCGCGTCGTCGCTGCTCCAGCCGGCGATGCGCCGCGCGTCCGGGTCGAACGCGGCACCGGCGAGCTTGCGCGGCAACGCGAGCGGGTCGCCCTGCTCCTTCTCGCCTGCCCAGCGGTGCAGTCGCCCGTCGACCGTCAGTACGATCACCTCGTCGCCGGCGGCGAATCCGGCCGCCAGCACGGATTCGCGATGCGTGAGCGTGAAGCGGCGGCGATCGGACTCCGGCAGCAGTCGCCACAGGCGCGCGCTGCGCCGGTCCGATGTGAGCACGGATCGACCGTCGGGCGAGAACGCAGCGTCGTGGATCGGACCGTCGTGGGTCAGTGGCAGGCTGGCCGGCTCTCCGCTCGTCGCGTCCCAGACGCGCGCGGTGCCGTCGTTGCTCCAGGTGACGATACGCTTTTCGTCGGGGCCGAACGCCGCGCCACGCACCTCGCGCTCGTGCTGGAATGCGAGGCGCAGCCTGCCGGTCGCGGAATCCCACAATCGTGCGGTGCCGTCGTCGCTCCAGCTCAGCACACGCGTACCGCTGCGATCGAGCGTCGTGTTGCGCACTGCGTCGTCGTGCCGGAGCGCTGCAAGCAGCTTGCCGGTGTCGGCGTCGAAGACCTGCGCGAGACCGACGCCGCCGTAGTTCCACGTCAGCACGCGCCGGCCCGCCGCGAAGAACGCTCCGTTCATGATCGACGGATTGACGCCCGCCGGCGCGCCGAGCTCGATCCGTGCTCCCCGGCCGACCGGCCAGACGACGGCGGGTCCGTCGCGGGCCCAGACGAGCACGCGCGACGCGTCGCTGCTGAACGTGCCGCCGACGAGGGCGCGCCCGACCGTCCATTCGGCGAGCAGCGAGCCGTCGTCGACGTTCCACACCCGCGCCATTCCCCGATCGTCGAACGTCAGCAGATTTTCGCCACGATGGCTCAGCACGACCCGAGGCGCTGCGCCGTGCACGGGCAGCGTCGCGCGCGGCTGCTCGCTGCCCGCATCGAAAACGCGCACGCCGTCGCGGGCGACGAGCGCGACGCGTGTCTCGTCGTCGCTGAACACGGGCGCGGTCACGATGCCGGACGCCGCGAGCCACGAGCGTCCGTCATCGCGGCCCAGCACCTCGACCACGTCGTCACCGAGGTGGAGCACGACGTGTCGACCGCGCGGACTCGCCACGACCTTGCGCGCCGTACCGTCGTGCAACGCGGCGCCGACGGCGAGACCGGTGCGCAGGTCGAATGCGCGCGCCTCGCCGGCCGGCGTCCAAATCGTCGCGCGCGCGCCGTCGCTGTCGATCGCGGCCGTCTCGATGCCGTGCGCGGGCTCGACGATCGCAGCGAGCGCCACATCGCCCGCCAGCCAATCGCCCGCCACCAGCGCATTGCGCGCGTCGTCCGGTTGGCGGGCGAGCGATGCAGCCTCCAGGAAATGATGCAGCGCCTTGAGATCGTCACGGTTGCGGTCGCGTTCGGTCACCCCGTTGACCCAGTGCAGGCTCGCCAGGCGCTCGGTTGCCTGCTGCCGCTCGCGCAACGCGACGAGGCCGAGCGTGGAGACGATCACGAGCCCGATCAGCAGGCTCGCGATCGCGAGCTGCACCCGGCGCCTGCGTGCCGCGAGCTCGCGCCGCTCGGCCGCGCGCGCGGCCTCGCGCGCATCGACGCACGCCCGCAGGTAGTCGCGCGCCACGGCGTCGAGCGGGAATCGGGTCTGCTGTGCCAGCGCCTCGAGTGCTTCGAGCCGACTGCCGCGATGGACGAGCAGCTCGGCCGGCCGTGCGCGCGCGTGCCACTCGCGCGCCGCTTGGCGCAGCCCCTCGCGCAGCCGCAGGTTGTCGCGATCGGCATCCAGCCACTGCCTGGCGCGCGTCCAGACACGGAACAGCGCCTCGTGTGCGACCTCGAGCATGCGCTGCCCGCCCTCGGTGCCCGAGATCAGCAGCCGTGCTGCGACGAAGCGCTCGAGCAGCGGTGCGATGGCCTGGGGCAGGTCGCTCCACGGCACCGCCTGCCGCACATACTGGCCGCTCTCGTCGAGGCGGACCATCGAAAGGAACGCCGCGCGCAGCGCGTCCTCTTGCTCGGCTCTCAACGGTTCGGCCGTGATCACGGCTTCGGCCGCGCGGGCGACGGCGCCGTGCAGGCCGCCGAGCGTTTCACGATAGCTTTCGATCCGCAGCCGGCGCTGCGCGCCGTCGATCTCCCACAGTTCGCGCAGCGCGAAGGCAAGTAGCGGCAGCGCGTCGTCGGTCGCGGCGTCGGCCAGCAATAGCTGCGCGAGGCCGGTCTCGAGCTCCATCCCCGCCACTTGCGCCGGGCCTTCGATCACCTGGACCAGGCCTTCGACGCCGAGGTGGCCAATCGCGAGCGTGTCGAAACGGATCGGCTGGATTGCGGCGTTGGTCTGCACCGCGGCGAAGAAGTCGGAGCGCAGCGTCGCGAGCACGACGGCCTGCCGCTCCGGATCGTCGGCGATCGCCGCCACCACGCGCAAGAAGCGCGACGACGCTTCGGTGCCGGTGAGCGCCTCCTCAAACTGGTCGACCGGAACGACCACCGTCGCATCGCGCTGCCCGCTCGTGTCGCGCAGCCCGCGCAGCAGCTCGCCGATCGAAGACGCGGGATCGGACGACGCAGCGAACACATCGACCCTGCGCGCGAACGCCGCGCGCTCGGCGTTCGCGGGCAGCGACTTCAGCCATTGGCGCAGCGACGCGGCGAGCTCGTCGAGCGGCCGCCGCAGCGGGCGCAACGGCGGGATGACGATCCAGCTCTGCGGATCCTGCCCGAGCCGCGGGAGAACGCCGGCGCGCAACAGCGAAGACTTGCCGCTGCCGGATGCACCCAGGTAGATCGTCAGCCGCGCACCACCGAACCGGCGCACGCGGTTGAGCGCGTCGAGGCCGGCGCGAATGTCGGCGTCGCGCCCGAAGAACACCGCGGCGTCGGCCTCCTGGAACGCCATCAGCCCAGGGTACGGCGGACGGCGGGGATCCCAGGCAAACGCGTTCTCCAGACCAGCCTCGCGCAGCCCGCGCAGCAGTCGCTCGTACGCCGCATCGCGTTCGGCGGTCGCATCGACCACCTGCACGTCCGCCAGCGTCGCTCGCAGCGTGCAGGGCGCGACCAGCAGCGGAAACAGCGGCTTGCCAAGCGCCCGCGCGTGCGTGATCTCGACGAAGCACCAGTCGGAAGCCATCGCGTGCTCGCTGCACAGCACGATCACCGCCTGGCAGGCACGAAGCTGCAGATACAGCTCGCGCTCCCAATGCCGTCCGGCCGGGATGCCGAGCGCGGGGTCGAAGTCCAGGAACAGCGAGTGGTGGCCGTGGCGTCCGAGCCAGGCGGCGAGCTCCGCCGCGCGCTCGTTGTCACGGCTGCTGTGGCTGATGAAGATCGCGCCCATCGTCGGATTGCCGCCGGTTGCCGCGCCCATCGTAGCGCGTTCGCCCGCCGCAGGCACGGGACCCGACCGAGTACTCCAGCCCCACCCGCCGCGGCCTACGCCACGCGCGCATCGTCCCGTGGCCGCCCGACCTTCAAGCTCCAGGCGTGGCTGCGCCGCCGGCGCGAAGTTGGCGGCGGTCGCGTGCTCCCGCAAGCACTTCGGCACGACGAAGCGGCCGGCGAGGACGTTCGGCAGGTTCAGCCGCAGCGGCGGCAGCCGGCGCCCGACGATCCGCGCCGTGAGCGGGTGAACCCGGCATTTGGCGAGTTGCGGGCAACGTGCGCCGGCGGCGCGCCGTTGCTCCCGTAGAGCTCGCGGGAGGAAGGCCCACCGCGCGCCCACGCCGCGCCCGGCGCCGCGGGGACAGCGAAGCGGGGGGTATGGCGGCGCGGCCTACTGCCGGTTCGCCCGGACGCCGCTGCGCGCGCGGTCGCGCCGCGGGACAACGGGGGGCGGCGGGGGACGCGCCCGGGGGCGCGCCCGGTCAAAGCTTGCTGATGAGGGCGTCGATTTCGGCCTCGGCATCCAGCCAGTCCTGGACTTCGTAGCCGGGCGCAAACGCGCGTGCTTCGGCACGGTAGTACGCGATCGTCGCGATCCAGCGCTGCCGCTCTTCGGTCGAAGGCGGTGCCGGCCTGGCGACCGCTTCCGTTCCGGCGGCGGCTTGGCTGGCGCGCTGGAGTTTCGGCTGGCGCCGCTGGAGCTTCGGCCGGCGCCTTCGCGGGCGCCTCGACGGCGGTCCGGGTGGCAGCTTCCCTGAGCGGCGTGACGGCGGGTCTCGCCGCCGCCGGGCTCGCAGCAGCCGGCTTCGGCGCGGCAGGCCCCGGCGGCCGCGGCGGGCTTTGCCGGTGCGTGGCCCGCAGGTGCCGGTTTCGCCGCCGCGGGAGTCGCCGCGACGGGTTTTGCCGGTGCGGGGCTCGCCGGGGTGCCGGCTTCGCCGCCGCGGGAGTCGCCGCGACGGATTTCGCCGCTGCGGGGCTCGCAACCGCCGGAACCTTCGGCGTGGCCGCGCTCGCCTTGTCAGCGTTGGGAGCGAGGTGCTTGGCGGCGGCTGCGCTGACGGGCTCGGCCGGCGCGGGCTTGCCGGATGCGACGGCACGGGCTCCGGCAGCCGTCTTCTTCGGGGGTTGCTTGCGGGATGTGGACTTGTCCTCGGCCATGATCGTTCCTGGAAAAAACCGCGGTGAAGGTGTTGGTTCAGCCGGGATGATAGCGGAAACAGCATGCCCGCGCCCAGAGGTTGATACCGAAAACAAGCCGCCGATGCGGCTGGGTGCTGCGGCCTGGCGCGCCGATAGGCGGGCCGCCCACCCACGTCGGGTGGGAGCGCCGGGACTGCGTGGCAGATCGACTTGCCGCCCCGGGCGGGCATCAGCGCGATCGCATCGCCGGCCGCGACGACGTGCTCGACGATCTCCTGCTGCAGCCCCCGGAACGTGGGGTATCCGAAAACGGAGCGCAGCAACTCGAGCGGCGAGGACATGGGGCGGCGCGGCGGCTGCGGCGCGGCGGCCGGGGGACGGTGACGGTCCGCAGGCCCGGGTCGATCCCGCCGGCCGCTCGCGCTTCGGCGGCGCCACTGCCGGCGTCGCCCCGGCGCCTGCTCGCCCGGCCGACCGGCCCGCCCCAGGCGCGGGAGGGCCGGCTCGGGCCCTCCCGGCGCTGGCTACGGCGTCGCCGCGACAGGCTGCTCGAGAAGGGCGTCCAGTGCGCGTTCCAAGTGACCAACGGTGCGCGCGACGTTCTCCAGCTTGTCGAGTCCGAACAGGCCGATCCGGAACGTGCGGAAGTCCGCCGGCTCGTCGCACTGCAGCGGCACGCCGGCCGCGGTCTGCAGGCCCTGGGCGGCGAACTTGCGCCCGGAGTGGATGTCCGGGTCGTCGGTATAGCTCACCACGACCCCCGGGGCCTCGAAACCCTCGGCGGCGACGCTGCGAAAACCCTTGCCCGCGAGCAGAGCGCGCACCTTCACGCCGAGTTCCTGCTGGTCGCTGCGCGCACGCTCGAAGCCGTGGCGCCGGATCTCGATCATCGTGTTGCGCAGGCGGCGCAGACCGTCGGTGGGCAACGTCGAGTGGTAGGCGTGCCCGCCGCCGAGATACGCGTCCATGATCTGCTTCCACTTGGCGAGATCGCAGGCGAAGCTCGTGCTGGTCGTCGTGGCAAGCCGCGCGCAGGCTCGTTCGCTCAGCATGACCAGCCCGAAGCCGGGGGACGAGCTCCAGCCCTTCTGCGGCGCGGTGATCAGCACGTCGACGCCGGTTGCGGCCATGTCGACCCAGATCGCGCCGGACGCAATGCAGTCGAGGACGAACAGGCCGCCGGCCTCGTGCGCGGCATCGGCGACGGCGCGCAGGTAATCGTCGGGCAGGATCATCCCCGACGCGGTCTCGACGTGCGGCGCGAAGACGACGTCCGGCTGCCGGCCGCGAATCGCCGCGATCACCTCGTTCACCGGCGGGGGGATGAACGCTGCCTGGTGCTCGGGCGCCACCCGGCGCGCCTTCAGCACCGTCGATTCGGACGGGATCCGGCCGATGTCGAGGATCTGGGACCAGCGGTAGCTGAACCAGCCGTTGCGGATGATCAGGCACTTGCGGTCGGTGGCGAACTGGCGCGCAACCGCCTCCATGCCGACGCTTCCGCCGCCAGGCACGACGACCGCCGCGTCGGCGCGGTAGACCTCCTTCAGCGTCGCCGAGATGTCGCGCATCACCTCCTGGAAGGCCTTCGACATGTGGTTGAGCGCGCGATCGGTGAAGACCACCGAGTATTCGAGGAGACCCTGGGGATCGACATCGGGACGCAGACCTGGCACGGTGAGCTCCGGAACGTGGTTGACGAGGAGGATTTCGGGGCGCGAGCTTACCACGCGCGGGCGCCGCTCGCGGCGTCGGCGTCCGTCGTCAGGCGATGCGGCAGGCCGCGTCGAACCCGCCCATCGGGCCGCAGTCCAGACCGAGCGCGCGCTCGTCGAGGGGTGCCGCGGGGTTCACGGGCGTCGAGGCATGCAGCTGTCGAGGCGTGCGGCTGGGCGGCGTCAGTCGCGGAAGTTGCTGAACTGGACCGGGAAATCGGTGATCGACTTCTTCACCAGCGCGATCGCCTGCTGCAGATCGTCGCGCTTGCCACCCGACACCCGGACCGCGTCGCCCTGAATGCTGGCCTGGACCTTCATCTTCGCGTCCTTGACCAGTTTGACGATCTTCTTGGCGAGTTCCTGCTCGATGCCCACGCGTACGGTCACCGCTTGCTTGACCTTGTTGCCCGAGATCTTCTCGACGCCGCCGTACTTGAGGGCGCGAATGTCGACGCCGCGCTTCGTGAGCTTGCCGGCGACGATGTCGGTCACCTGGGCGAGCTTGAAGTCGTCGTCGGCGAAGAGCGTCAGGACCTTGTCACCGATCTCGACCCGGGCATCGGAGCCCTTGAAATCGAAGCGTGTGGCGAGCTCCTTGTTTGCCTGGTCGACGGCATTGCGGACTTCGACCTGATTGACTTCGGACACGATGTCGAACGACGGCATGGCAGGTTCCGTGGGGATTTAGCGGCGCAGGGACGCAGCATGCGTCGAGGAGCCTGTCGAACTTAGGGGTTCGAAAGCGAAACGGTGGGAGAGCGAGGACAGATTTTGACGATTTCGACGCGCCTATCGGGAATAGGTAAGGAGAAATCGGCGAAATATGGACCGTTCTCCCACCGTTGCAGCCGAATCCTCCTAAGTCCGACAGGCTCCTAGGCGTGCGGCAGGCTCGGCGCGTCGGTGCCAGGCCGGCAGGTGCAGGGTGAAGCGGGCCGGCGCGTTCAATCGACCTTGAGCCCGACCCTGCGGATCATGGGTGCCCAGCGCTCCGTTTCGCCGGAAATGAGACGGCCGAAGTCCTCGGGAGTTCCGCCGATCAGGTCGAAACCGGCCTCGTTCATCTTCTTCAGCACGTCTGGCTGCTTGAGGATCGCGTTGATCTCGGCGTTGAGCCGCACGACGACCGGGCGCGGGGTGCCTGCCGGAAGCAGCAGCCCGTTCCACGCCAGCGCCTCGAAGCCGGGGTAGCCGGACTCGGCAATCGTCGGCAGCTCGGGCAGCAGGGGGAACCGCTTCACCGTGGTCACCGCGAGCGCGCGCAGCTTGCCGGCCTGGATCTGCGCCTGCAGCGGCTGCATGACGGCGAACATCATCTGTGTTTCTCCCTGCACGGTGGCGGTCACCGCCGGCGGCGAGCCGTTGAACGGCACGTGCAGGGCGTCGATCCCGGTCGTGGCCTTGAGCAGCTCCATCGTGAGGTGCGACGAACTGCCGTTGCCCACCGATGCGTAGTTGAGCTTGCCCGGATTCGCCTTCCCCCAGGCCACCAGTTCCTGCAGGCTCCTGACCGGCAGCTGGGCGTTGACGGCAAGCACGTTGGGCTGGCTCGACGTGATGATCACCGGCGCCAGATCCTTCTGCACGTCGTAGGAGAGTTTCTGCAGCAGCGGCGCGAAAGCGAGGGGGCCGTTGAACGAGAGCACCATCGCGTAACCGTCCGGCGCGGCTCTCGCGACCTCGCCCGTCGCGACTGTCCCCCCCGCGGCCGGCTTGTTCTCGACGATCACCGGCTGTCCGAGGCGATCCTTGAGCCGGTCGCCGATCACGCGTGCCAGCGTGTCGAGCGAGCTTCCGGCCGGTGCGGCGACGACGATGCGCAGCGGGCGGTCGGGCCAGGCCTGGGCGGCGGCCGGCGCGACGGCCAGCAGCGCGGCAACCGCGGCGAGGAGGCGGGTGAGGAAGCGGGTCATCTTGGAGGCTCCTGGGTGCGCTGGCTCGGCGCGGCGACACTGCCGCGCGGCGCCGTGCTCGCTTTGACTGCGGGCACACGCGCGCGGCGGATTACGGGCTGACGTGGCCGCAGACGAGGACCTCGAGCAGCGCCTTCTGGGCGTGCAGCCGGTTCTCGGCCTCGTCCCAGACGACGCTCTGGGGGCCGTCGATCACCTCGGCGCTCACTTCCTCGCCACGGTGCGCCGGCAGGCAGTGCATGAACAACGCGTCCGGCTTGGCGGCGCCCATCACCCGCGCGTTGACTTCCCAGCCGGCGAAATCGCGCCTGCGCGCCTCGTTCTCGGCCTCGAAGCCCATGCTGGTCCACACGTCGGTGGTGACGAGGTCGGCGCCGCGCGCCGCGGCGTCGGGCTCGGCGAAGGACTCGAAATGGCGCGCCGGCAGCAGCCGGGCCCGCTCGGCGTCGAGCTGGTAGCCGGGCGGCGTCGACACGTTGACCTTGAAATCGAAGATCTGTGCCGCCTCGAGCCAGCTCGTAAGGACGTTGTTGGCGTCGCCGATCCACGCCACCGTGCGTCCGGCGATCGCCCCGCGGTGCTCGACGTAGGTATAGATGTCGGCAAGGATCTGGCAGGGGTGGTGCTCGTTGGTGAGGCCGTTGATGACGGGCACCCGCGAATGCGCGGCGAAGCGCTCGATGATCGACTGCTCGAAGGTGCGGATCATCACCACGTCGACCATGCGCGAGATGACCCGGGCGACGTCCTCGATCGGCTCGCCGCGGGAGAGTTGCGTGTCGTGGCGGTTGAGGTTGATGGCGATGCCGCCGAGCTGGTTCATGCCCGCCTCGAACGACACGCGGGTGCGCGTCGACGCCTTCTCGAACACCATCGCCAGCGTGCGGTCGCGCAGCGGCTGGTAGAGCTCGTAGCGCTTGAAGCGGGCCTTGATCCAGCGGATGCGCTCGAACAGGTAGTCGTACTCCGCGCGGTCGAAGCTCGCGAACTGCAGGTAGTGGCGGGGCGAAGCAGTGCTCATGAACAGCCCGGTCGGACGCGCGTGCGCGTCGAGCGCGCACGCCCGAGGGAGTCTAGCACGCGGGCCGCGGGACCCTGCCCGCCATGGCAAAGGCGGCGCAATCCGGTTCAGGCCGGCGCCGTCGCCCGGATGAGGTGATCGAACGCCGACAGCGAAGCCTTGGCGCCTTCGCCCATCGCGATGATGATCTGCTTGAACGGCACGGTCGTGCAGTCGCCGGCGGCGAACACGCCCGCCACCGAAGTGTGTCCCTTCGCGTCGACGACGACCTCGCCGTGGCGGGAGAGCTCGACCGCGTCCTTGAGGAAGTCCGTGTTCGGCAAGAGGCCGATCTGCACGAAGATGCCCTCGAGCTCGACCCAGTGCGTTTCTCCCGACGCCCGGTCCTTGTACATGAGGCCGCTGACCTTGTCGCTGCCGGTCACTTCGGTCGTTTCCGCGCTCTTGATGACTGTCGCGTTGGGGAGGCTGTAGAGCTTCTTCTGCAGCACCGCGTCCGCGCGCAGGTCGTCTGCGAACTCCAGCAGCGTGACGTGCGACACGATGCCGGCAAGGTCGATCGCGGCTTCCACGCCGGAGTTCCCGCCGCCGATCACCGCCACGCGCTTTCCCTTGTAGAGCGGACCGTCGCAGTGCGGGCAGAAAGCGATCCCCTTGCCCATGAGCTGCTTCTCGCCCGGCACGTTCATCTGGCGCCAGCGCGCGCCGGTGGCGAGGATCACGGTCTTCGCCCGGAGCACCGCGCCGTTGTCCAGCCGCACTTCGATCGGGTCGCCGGGTGCGAGCTGCGTGACCCGCTGGTGGTTCATGATGTCGACGTCGTACTGCTTGACGTGCTCTTCGAGCGCCGTCACGAGCTTCGGCCCTTCGGTTTCCTTGATGGAGATGAAATTCTCGATGCCCAGGGTGTCCATCACCTGGCCGCCAAAGCGCTCGGCGACGAGGCCAGTGCGAATCCCCTTGCGCGCGGCGTAGATCGCCGCCGCCGCTCCGGCAGGCCCGCCGCCGACGACCAGGACGTCGAACGGCGCCTTGGCCGACAGCCTGCGGGCGTCGCGCGCCGCGGCGCCGGTGTCGACCTTGGCGAGGATCTCGCCCAGCTCCATGCGGCCCTGGCCGAAGAGCTGGCCGTTCAGGAACACGGTCGGCACGGCCAGAACCTTGCGCTCTTCCACCTCCGGCTGGAACAGCGCGCCGTCGATCATGGTGTGACGGATGTTCGGGTTGACGACCGCCATCAGGTTGAGCGCCTGCACGACCTCGGGGCAGTTGTGGCAGGACAGCGAGACGTAGGTCTCGAAGTTCCACTGCCCTTCGAGGTTGCGGATCTGCTCGAGGACCTGGGCGTCGGCCTTGGGCGGGTGGCCACCGGCCTGGAGCAGGGCGAGGATCAGCGAGGTGAACTCGTGGCCCATGGGCAGGCCGGCGAACCGGATGCCCATGTTGGCGCCCTTGCGGTTGATCGAGAACGACGGCTTGCGCTCTCCGTCGCCGCGCGATTCGGTCAGCGAGATCTTGTCGGTCAGGCCGACGATATCCGCGAGCAGCGCCCGCATCTCGTGCGATTTCTCGCCGTCGTCGAGCGAAGCGGCGATCTCGATTGGCTGCGTGACCTTCTCGAGGTACGCCTTCAGCTGGGTCTTGATGGAGGTGTCGAGCATTTCGATGGATGAAGTCTTGCGGCCGCGCGGCAGGCGGGACGGAAGCCGCCGCTCGCTTCCGGCTGGGCGCAACCGCCGGGCTGGGTCAAGGACGGCTCCCGGGCGGCGCGCGCCCGGGACGGTGCGGATCCGTTCAGATCTTGCCGACGAGATCCAGCGAGGGAGACAGCGTGGCCTGGCCCGGCGTCCACTTGGCGGGGCAGACCTCGCCCGGGTGGGAAGCCACGTACTGCGCCGCCTGCACCTTGCGCAGCAACTCCTTGGCGTCTCGGCCGATGCCCAGATCGTGGATCTCGGCCACCTTGATCTCCCCCTGCGGGTTGATCACGAACGTTCCGCGCAGCGCGAGCCCCTCCTCCTCGATCATGACGTCGAAGTTGCGGCTGATGACCCCGGTGGGGTCGCCGAGCATCGGGTACTTGATCTTCTTGATCGTATCCGAGGCGTCGTGCCAGGCCTTGTGCGTGAAGTGCGTGTCGGTCGACACCGAGTAGCATTCGACCCCCAGCTTCTGGAACTCGGGATAGACGTCGGCCAGGTCGCCCAGCTCGGTCGGGCAGACGAAGGTGAAATCGGCGGGATAGAAGAACACGACGGACCACTTGCCCAGCAGGTTGTCGCTGGTGACCGGGACGAACTTGCCGTTGTGGTAGGCCGTCGCCTTGAAGGGCTTGAGCTTGCTGTTGATCAGGGGCATTGCGATCTCCGCGTAGTGGGTGGAACGACTCGGTGGAACTCCACGGCCCGAAGGGTAGGCGCGGCCGCAGAATTGGTCCAATTGATTATTTGGATAACGTCGATTGGATAAGGTTATCACCGGTCCGCACGGCGTGCGCGCCGACTGCCATCGGCGAACGGTAAATTGGGGTCGAATTCCGCCGCTTCAACCCGGGGGGCGCTGGTGTGCTCGCTGCGGCGTGCGCGCGGCGGCGCCGGGGCAGCGGCGAGCTCGGCCCGGCAAGCCGCGCTCGGCGTCACGCAAGCCCTGCGAACACGCGTTCACTCGGCGGGGCGGCGTCGATCGCGGCGTTTGCGGCGCTGCGCTCGACGACGGCTCGTCCCGGCGCGGCGCCTGCGCTATGCTTGGCGAGGATGGCGCGGCGCGCAGGGCTCCACCGACGGGGTGGGGTCCGCGGCGGCCGCGCTCGACAGACTTCTTGCCTCGCACACGATGCGTCAGCGCATGGAATGGCTTCTGCTGGTGGTGGCGATTCTGCTGGGCGTGCCGGCTGCCGCCTGGCTCGCGCAGGACCGGCTCGTCTTCTACCCGCAGCCGCTGGGCTCGACGGCGCACCTGCCGGCCGACGCGACCCCGCTGGAGGTCGTCGCGGCCGACGGCACCCGTCTGCGCGGGTGGATCCGTGGCGCAGACCATGCGCCGGCGTCGGCCGTGCTCTACTTCGGTGGCAATGCCGAGGAGGTTTCCTGGACGCTCGCGGACCGGCGCTGGCCCCGGGGCTGGGCGATCGTCGCCGTCAACTACCGCGGCTACGGTCGCAGCGAAGGCGCGCCGGGCGAATCGGTGCTGGTGTCCGACGCGCTCGCCGTGCATGACGCCGTCGCGGCGCGCCCGGACGTCGACGCGCGACGCATCGTCGCCTTCGGCCGCAGCCTCGGGACCGGTGTCGCCGTCAAGCTCGCGGCGGCACGTCCCGTAACCGGGGCGATCCTTGCTTCGCCCTACGACAGCCTGGTCGAGGTGGGGCGCGCGCATTTCCCGCTGTTGCCCGTGGGCTGGCTGCTGCGCCATCGCTTCGACGCGATCGCGGCGGCCCGACGTTTGAACGTACCCCTGCTGGCGATCGTCGCCGCCGACGATGCGATCATCCCTCGAGCGCGGTCCCAGGCGCTCTACGACGCGTGGTCCGGGCCCAAGGCGTGGCTCGCCGTGCCGGCGACCGACCATAACACCCTGAGTGCGCCGGACGCCTTCTGGGTCGCGGTGGCTGCGTTTCTGGGCCAAGCGGGCGTGACGGAACCGACCGTCGCGCACCCGGCGGCGGGTCCGCGCTGACCAGCGACGGGCTCGACTCGGCGCCCGCGGCAGGGCCGTGGCCGAACGATGCGGCCAGACCCGCTCCCGTCGCAGTCCTGCGGCGCGCAACCCCGTCGTCCCGCGCACTCAACGCTTCCTCGCGTGTTCGACCAGCCAGGCGAGGAAGCACAGACCGCCGAATACCATGGCGGCGGTCCCGGCATGCAGCAGCGTGCCGACCTGCAGTCCCGCGATCCAGTATTCTCCGGTCAGTCGCGCGCCCAGGGCGAGCGCGCAGACCAATGCGCCTCCCAGTCCGGCGATCCGGCCCAGCCACAGCAGCAGTTCGATCATCGGTTTCGCTCGCGCGCGACAGCGTTGGATGCGGCGTCCGGCCGGGTCGCGCTTGCCGGCCGGGACGGCGCCTGGCGCCGCTCCGAACGCAGCGCCAAGCGTACTTCTACCATGGCGCTTCGCCCACCGGGGCCGTATCGCGGGAGCGAGCGCATGGTGGCGCATCGTATGCCGCACGGCGCCACCGCAGCGGGGGCGCTTGGCCGGTACACTTGCCATGTCGCCCGCGCGACGGCGACTGCGACGCCGGGTTTGAACGCCGACCCGGCCGCTGCGATCAAGAATGGAGATGCGCCTTGCGCCGTTTTCGCCAATGCCCGCCGCCAGGCGTCCTCGCGCTAGCCTGCGTGCTGGCGGGGGCGGGGCTGCACGGCGTCGCGATTCGCGGCGACGCAGCGACGGTCAGCATCGACGTCGTGCGGCGGGACGAGGCGATCGTGATCGAGGCGAGTGCGCTGATCGCCGCCGACACCTCGACCGCGTGGCGCGTTCTCACCGACTACGGTCGCTACGTTGAGTTCATCCCCGACCTGCGCGTCAGCAAGGTCGTGGCCCGGCACGGCTCGCAGGTCGTCGTCCGGCAGTCCGGCGACGCGGCGTTGTGGGCGGCTTCGCGTACCGATCGAGGTGACCTACGAGATCACCGAGACCGCTCCGGCGCGGCTGCGCTCGCGCGCCGTGGCGGGCAGTCTGCGGATGCTGGAGAGCGACTACACGCTGACGCCCCGGCCCCCGGGCGTGCGGCTCGACTACGTCGGACGGGCGGCGACGGGCTTCGGTCTGCCCGGACCGCTCGAGGAGATCGTCGTCGAGCGCAACGTCGCAAGGCAGTTCCGGGCGCTGGTCGATGCAATCGAAAGGCGTGCGGTCGGCGAGCGCGAAGACGCTGCCGCCGCGACGCCGGCCCCGATCGAGCGGCAGTCGCCACCGGATGGGCAGGTGCAGCGCCCGGGCCGCTGACCCGTGGGCGCAGGCCAACCGGTGCGGCGTGCTGCGCGGTCGCGGCTCGCTATAATGCGGTCATGTCGTCAGGCGGAAGAGGGGGATTCGATGCCTGCGCGCTCCCTGCAAGGTTCGCCCGCGACGAGCGTTCTCCTGCCGCGAGCGACGTGACGCGGCTGCGCGGGTCGCAATGGCCAAGTGCGCGAGCCGGCGCAACGGTGTGCGAGCGGCCCAACGTGGCGCGGGCGGGGGCAGCGGCATGGCTGGCGACACGGTCCCGCTGACGTTTCTCTTCACCGACATCGAGGGCAGCACGCGCCTCTGGGAAGAGGCCCCCGAGCGCATGCGCCTCGCGCTGGCGGCGCACGACGCGATCGCCCGGACGGCGGTGGAGCGGCACGGCGGGACGCTCGTCAAGTCCACCGGGGACGGCGTGCACGCGGCGTTCGAGCGTCCGTGCGCCGCGCTGGCGAGCGCGCTGCAGATGCAGTTGGCGCTGGCGGACCCTCACGCCACCGCAGGTGTCGCGCTGCGCGTGCGCTGCGGGTTGCACGCGGGCGCCCACGAGTCCCGCGACGCCGACTACTTCGGCCCCGAAGTCAACCGGGCAGCGCGCATCATGGGCGCCGCGCACGGCGGCCAGATCCTGCTGTCGCAGGCCGTGGCGGACCTCGTTTGCGATCATCTTCCGGACGGGGCGGCGCTGCACGACCTCGGCGTGGTGCGCCTGCGCGACCTCAGCCGGCCCGAGCGCGTCTGGCAGCTCGCGCACACGCGGCTGCCCGCGCGTTTCCCCCGTTGCGCTCGCTGGAGGCAACGCCCAACAACCTGTGGCAGCCGCTCAACGCCTTCATCGGCCGTGCGCGCGAGATGTCGGAGCTCAAAGGACTGCTGTCCGGCCACCGGCTGGTCACGCTCGTGGGCGCCGGCGGCATCGGCAAGACCCGGCTGGCGGCGCAGCTCTCGGCCGACGTGCTGGAGGATTACACCGACGGTGCCTGGTTCGTCGACCTCTCGTTGCTGGGCGACGCGCGGTTGGTCGCGCAGGCATTGGCGTCGGTGCTGGGCATCAAGGAGGAAACCGGGCGTCCGGTCGTCGAGGCGGTGCTCAAGTACGCCGAGGATCGAGTGATGCTCGTGATCCTCGACAACTGCGAGCACCTCCTGCCCGCGTGCGCCGAGCTTGCCAAGGCGCTGCTGCAACGAAGCCCGCGGGTGCGCGTTCTTGCGACCAGTCGCGAGCCGCTGCGCATCGCCGGCGAGATCGTCTTTCCGGTGCCCGCACTCGCGGTGCCGGCGCGCGACGGCGAGCACGGACCCGAGGCGCTTGCCCGCTGCGACGCGATGCGGCTGTTCGCCGATCGCGCGCGGGCGTCGGCGCCGGGGTTTGCGATCAACGAGCGCAGCGTCGCGGCGGTGGCAGACATCTGCCGGCGGCTGGACGGGATTCCGCTGGCGATCGAGCTCGCTGCGGCCCGCGTGCGCGCGATTCCGGTGGAGACGATCGCGGCGCGGCTGAAGGAGAGCTTTCGCCTGCTGCGCAGCGGCGACGCCACCGTGCTGCCGCGGCAGCGTACGCTGCGCGTTCTCATCGACTGGAGTTACGACCTCCTCGCTGGAGCGGAGCAGGCGCTCTTGCGGCGGCTGGCGGTCTTCATCGGCGGGTGGACCCTCGAGGGCGCCGAGGCCGTCGGTGCGGGCGACGGGATCGCGGCCGCCGACGTGCTGGACCTGCTGAGCGCGCTGGTCGAGAAGTCGCTCGTGCTGATCGATGCCGACGGCGCGCGTTACCGGCTGTTGCAGACCGTGCGGCAGTACGCCGAGGAGCGCCTGCTCGAGTTCGGGGAGGCCGCGGTGGTTCGCGACCGCTTTCTCGCGCATTTCCTGGAGTTCGCGGCGAAGGCACGGCCCGAGTTGGCGGGCCCCGAGCAGGGGCGCTGGATGACAAGGCTCGACGCGGACCACGAGAACCTGCTGGCCGCCCTCACCGTTGCCGAAACGGCGCCGGACGGCGCCGAGGCCGGACTGCAGCTGGTGCGCGACCTGCGGCGCTACTGGATCAACCGCGGGCTGCTCGGGCTCGGCTATCGGCTCACCCTCGACGCACTCGCCCGCGCCGGCAGCTCGGGGTCCGTGCTCGCCCGCTTTCGCGGGCTGTTCGGGGCCGGACAGCTGGCAGTGACGATGGGCCGCTACGACGACGCGCAGCGACACCTCGAGGAGGCTGCGGGGATCGCGCGGGCGGTGGACGATGCGACGCTTCAGGCGGCCGTGCTGCAACCGCTCGGCCTGGCGTGCCTGGGTGCCGGCGACCATGTGCTGGCGCGGCGGCACCTGGAGGACGGACTCGCGCTCGCACGCCGGGTCGGTGACAAGCGGGAGATCGCCGCCGCGTCCAGCACGCTCGCGCAACTGCATCGCATCGAAGGGCGCCTCGAGGCCGCGTTGCCGCTGTGCCGGGACGTGCTCGCCCTGGCGCGGGAGCTCGGCGATCGGCAGAGCATCGCCATCGGGCTTCTCAACCTCGCGATGGTGTCGATCGCCGGCAACGCCTGCGCCAATGCGCGGCCGATGCTCGCCGAGGCGCTGGCGATTGCCGCCGAAATCGGCTCTGTGCCGGTCGCGCAGAGCGCCATGGACGTCTGTGCGGGGCTCGCCGCCGCGGACGCCGAATGGGAGCGTGCGGCCGGGTTCTTCGGTGTTGCTGAAGCACTCGCCACGCGCACCGGCCTCAAGCGCGAGGCGGCGGACGCCGCCTTCCTCGATCCGCTGCTCGCGCGCGCGTGCAGCGCGCTCGGTACGCCGGCCTTCGCGGTCGCCGAACGCGCCGGCCGGGCGCTGGAAAGCGACCCCGCGCTTCGCGCCGCGCGGGCCTGGATCGAGCGCCTTGCCTGAGGCGCAGGGACCCAGGGACTGTGCAGAAGGCCGCTGCGGGGCTCGCGGCGTCGCTCACGCGCCTGTCTGTTCGACTGCTTCGCCGAACCTCAGTCGTTGTAGATGACCGGATCGAGCGGCTCGAGGGGGCGCGAGCCCTCCTGCACCCGGATCGTGTACTTGTACTTGCCCGGCTGCGTGTGCCGGTTAAGACATGTGAACTCGAGGCCCTCGTTGCGCGGTCCGCAGCGCACGATCTCGTCCTGCTTGCCCTCGATGACGATGCCGTTGGCCGGAAAACGGTACTTCGACTCGGGTGGCAGCTGCCAGACGATCGTCACCTCGCCGCCACCGCGGAGAAAGACGAGCGGCTCCTGGTTCACGACCGGATAGCGGTCGCCGACGACGAAGACCTGCGGGCGGGTGGGGTCCGGAACGGCCTGATAGCCGGCCGCGCCGTGCGGCGGGTGGACCGCGCAGGACGCGAACAGCAACGTCGACAGCGCTGCGAACAGCAAACGAGTGCGCATCTCTATCTCCTGTGCTACGACGGCGCCGATCATGCCCGAGAACCGTACCCGCCGCAACCTCCTCCGCCGCCGCACCGCCGCCGCACCGCCGCGCGCGGCCGAGCGCTTGAGGCGGGCCCCCGCCGGCGCAGGTCCGCTCGGTGCCCGGTCGCCGCCGCGCGCACGGCGCGGGGCGCAGCCACTCGGTGAGTGCACCCGGAGGACGAAGCAGTACACTACCAGCCTATCTGGGCGTATCTCGGCGTGGGAGCCGCGCGTGGGCGAGGGCGCGGCCAGGGTCGCGCGCGGGGAGGAGAGCTCGATGCAGTGTTCGAGTTGCCGGTATGCCGACGTCGTCGTCGTGGCGCCCGTGGGGCGGCTCGACCACGGGAGCGCGGCCGAGCTCGAAGCCTTCCTGCTGCCGCTCCTCGAGAGCGCTGCCGGCGCTCCCGGCGCGTTGGTCCTCGACTTCACCCGGATCGATTACATCAGCAGCGTCGGGCTGCGCGTGCTGATGATCGCGGCCAAGAAGATGCGGGGCCGTGGCGGCCGGATCGCGAGCGTCGGCATGCAGCCGGTCGTCGCGGAGATCTTCGCGATCAGCCGGTTCCACAACGTCCTCGAGGTATTCGAATCGGCGGCTGCCGCGCTCGCCGCGATTTCGCCCGCGGCCGCCGCCGCTTTCGGCGCCGGGGCCGGGACCCCGACGCCGTGAAGCTGGTCCGCTTCTGGGGCACGCGCGGTTCTCTGCCCGTCGCCCTGACTGCCTCCGAGGTGCGCCGGCGTCTGATCGCGGCGGTGCGCGGCGCGCGGGGGCTGCCCCTGCCCACCGAGCGCGACGTCGAGGCGTACGTCGACACGCTCGGCTTCGCGACCTCCGGGACCTTCGGCGGACATACCTCGTGCGTCGAGCTCGAGACGGGCGGCACGGACTACGTGCTCTGCGACCTCGGCAGCGGCGTGCGGCCGTTCGGGCAGGCGGTGATCGCCCGTCACGGGCCGCGCGTGCCGCGGGTGTTCCACATCTTCCTGTCGCACGTGCACTGGGATCACATCATGGGGCTGCCCTTCTTTGCCCCCGCCTATGTTCCCGGCAATCGCCTGCGCATCTACGGCGGACATGGCGATCTCGAGGCCGCGCTGCGGCGGCAGATGGATCCGCCTTCGTTTCCCGTCGAGTTCTCGACCATGCGGGCCGACATCGAGTTCGTGCACCTCGCTCCGGGGGTTCGGCACGACGTCGCCGGAATGACGGTGCAGCTCTTGCGCCAGCGGCACGCGGGCGACTCCTACGGCTATCGTTTCGAGCGCGAGGGTCGGGCCGTGGTCTATACGACGGACTCCGAGCACAAGCTCGCCCTGCCCGGCGAGACGCGGACCTTCGTCGAGTTCTTTCGTGGCGCCGACCTCGTCATCTTCGACGCGATGTACTCGCTGGCCGAAGCGACGACGGTCAAGGCGGACTGGGGCCACTCGAGCAACGTCGTGGGCGTCGAGCTGTGCCAGCTCGCCGGCGCGACGCAGCTGTGCCTGTTCCATCACGAACCCGCCTCGGACGATACTGCGCTCGCCGCGATGCTGGCGGATACGCGGCGGCTCGAGGAGATCACCCGCCGCGGAAGCCCGCTGCACGTTTGCGCGGCGTACGACGGCCTGGAAATCCGGCTTTGACGACCACCGCCGCGGCCGCAGCGCCGGGGCCGCGGCGAGGTCGCAGCCGGGCCATCGGTGCGGCGCTGATCGTCGTCCTGGCGCTGCTGATCGGGCAGAGCCCGCGGTTCACGGCACCGCTGCGCGAGGCGTGGTTCGACACCTGCCAGACGGCCTTCCCGCGTCGGGCCGGGGCGATGCCCGCGATCGTGGTCGAGATCGACGGCCGGAGCCTCTCCGCCTTCGGCCGCTGGCCCTGGCCGCGCTCGCTGCTCGCCGATCTCGTTGCCCGGATCGGCGGTCATGGGCCCGCGGTGCTGGGCATCGACATCCTCATGCCCGAACCGGACCCGCTGTCCCCGGAGCGCCTGCTCCAGGGGTCCGGAACGAGCCTGGGCGCTGCCGCCCTGCCGTGGGCCGGTCTGCCCACGAACGACGCGCTGCTTGCCCGCGCCGTGGCCGCGACACCGACGGTGCTGGCCGTGGCCGGCATGCCCGAGCCCACCGGCAGGTCGCTGCGCGCGGCGCCTTTCGCCGTTCAGCAGACGATTCCCGCGGCCGCGCCGACCGGCCTCGACGCCGCGGGGATCGTGCGTTACGCCGGGGCGCTGGTCAGCGTGGAGCCTGTCAACGAAGCGGCGACGGGCTGGGGGCTGGTTTCGGCGGACCCCGTCGACGGCGTGATCCGCGCGGTGCCGGCGGTCGCGGATCTCGACGGTACGCTGCTTCCCGCGTTCGCGATCGAGATGCTCCGCGTGGCCGCCGGGGCTTCGTCGCTGCGCCTGGTCATGGCCGGCGCGGCGGTGGAGGGCATCGCGGTCGGCCGGGTCCTGGTGCCCACGGATCGCGACGGCACGCTGCGTCCGTACTTCTCGCTGCGCCACGCCGAGCGCTTCGTCAGCGCCGCCGACGTGCTCGACGCTCGCGTGGAGCCGGACCGGCTGCGGCAGAAGCTGGTGCTGCTCGCCGTGACGGGTCTGGGCCTGGGCGAGGTCCACGCCACGCCGGTCGGCGAACGCATGCCGGGCAGCGAGATTCACGCCCAGTTGCTGGAGAACCTGTACGAGGGCACGCTGCTCGCGCGGCCGTCCTGGGCCCCCGTGCTCGAGGCGACGGTCTTCGCCGCGCTCGCCGCCCTGCTCGCATGGTCGACGCCTTCGTGGGCGCCGCGGCACGCGCTGGCGCTGGCGTTAGGTTGTGTGCTGCTCGCGTTCGCCGGCGGCTTCGCCGCGTTCGTGTCAAGTCGGCTGCTGCTCGACGCGGCGACGCCGGCCCTTGGCCTCGCCGTGGTGTTCGGCGCGCTGCTCGTGTCGACGCTCGCCGAGGCGATGCGGCACCGCCGGGCGCTCGAGTTCTCGCTGCAGCGGCAGCGCGAGCAGCAGCGCGCGTCTTGCCGGCGAGCTCGACGCGGCGCGGCGCATCCAAACGGCGACGCTGCCGCGGGCCGAGGTGCTGGGCGCCGATCGCCGGCTGGACCTCGCCGCGACGATGCTGCCGGCACGCGAGGTCGGCGGCGACCTCTACGACTTCTTCCGCCTCGACGACCGGCGCCTGTTCCTGCTGGTGGGCGACGTGGCCGGCAAGGGCCTGTCGGCGAGCATCTTCATGGCCGTCAGCAAGGCGCTGTGCAAGAGCACCGCGCTGCGGATGGAAGCGCTGGATCCCGGCGCGCTGATGGTCGCGGCGAACGCCGAGGTGTCGCGCGACAACCCGGAGTTGCTGTTCGTCACGGCCTTCGCTGCCGTGCTGGACCTCGAAACCGGATGGCTCGCGTACTGCAACGCCGGGCACGAGAACCCGTTTCGCGTCGGCGTGGGCGAGCATTCGGTGACGCGTCTGGCCGACGGCGACGGCCCGCCGCTGTGCGCGGTGGAGGATTTCGTCTATCGGGGCGCGCGGCTGCGGCTGGCCCCCGGCGAGCTGCTCTGCGTGGTGACCGACGGAGTGACCGAAGCCCCGAATCCGGCGGCGGAGTTCTACGGCGGCGCCCGTGTCGCGGCGTTCCTGCGGCAACGCTGCGCCTCTCCGGCGCAGGCACTGGTCGACGCGCTGGTGAGCGACCTCACGCGGTTCTCGGCCGGCACGGCGCAGTCCGACGACATCACCGTGCTCGCGCTGCGCTGGCACGGCCCGGCGGGCGGGGCCTGATCAGCGCACGACGATCTCGACGCGCCGATTGCGCGGCTCGGCAACGCCGTCGGCGGTGGGCACCGCCGGCTCGCGCTTGCCGCGCCCGATCACTGCGATGTTCGCGCCCGCAATCCCGCGCGCCACGAGCGCAGCACGCACCGTCTCGGCCCGCCTGCGGGCGAGGGCGTCGTTGACCGTGTCGTCACCGACGAGGTCGGTGTGGCCCACCACCACGATGTCGGGGAAAGGGTGGTGCGCGATCTCGGCGAGCACGCCGTCGAGCGCGCGGCGCGAGTCCTCGGTGAGCACGTCGGTCTGCTCGAGGAAGTAGAGCACCTGCGTGCGTGGACGAGGCGGCTGGGCGGCGAGCGCGGCGCCGAACTGACGCTCGACCTCCGCGGCGCTCGACACGCCCGCCTGCGGGCCGCCGGAGGTCAGGCTCGCGCTCGCGTAGGGCCGGTCGAGCACCAGGGTGGCGTCGCCCTGCCGCACGCTCACCGCCGCGTGCCGGCCGTCGGCCTCCGGCAGCAGCACGACGGTTCCGGTATGGGTCGCGCATGCGGCGACCGTGACCGCCACCCAGTTGCCGACGAGCGCGCGCTCAAGGCCGCGCGAGCGCCGGATCATGGGTGCGCACCGCGAACTCGGTGCCGCGAACGCCGAGGATCGCGTGCGGCGTCCGCACGGTCATCGCCTCGGGCGATTGCTTGGCGATGCGACCGGACACGACGGCGAGCGACCCCGTGCCGAGGGACGCTTCGAAGCGGCCTACGCTGGTCGTCGGCGCGAACTCGAAGCGGTCGAGGGTCAGCGTGCTGTTCGGCCCGGCGGACAACAGCGTGTTGTCGGTCATCGTGATGCCGACCGAGCCGTCACCGCCGGTCCGCACGCGATCGGCCGAGTGCACGCGCATGCCCACCGTCGCGGGCAGCGCAGAACCGGCGCGGTCGATCGTGACCGCGCCGCGCGCAACCTTGATCTGTCCGATGTCCGCGGCGGCGGCTGGCGCAACGCACGCGGCCGCCACCAGGAGCACGATCCTCCGCCGTCCGAGTCGTCGCAAGGCTGTCATCGTTCCTCCCGCGAATCCCGCGTTGCACCGCGCCGCGGCACCCGCGTCGGCAGGCGCGCGCCAGCAGTGAGCATCCTGCACCAAACCCTCGCGGATGTCGAACCGAACCGGATGCGCCGCGGGTCGCGCCGGGGCGCGTTCGTGCCGGCCGTGCCCCGCGCTCGGCGGGAGCACCCTTGCCGCGGCCGCGGCCTGCACTTCGATCCCGGGGCACGGCGCGTTCGCCACGGGGCTCCCGGGTCGCGCGTCGGGGAAGTAGAATGCGCGGCGTGATTTGACGCGGCCGCACGCAACGGCGCTCGCTCGTCGTCGCGTGCCGCGTCCTCGCCAACGAAACGCCACCGGAACTGCCATGAATCGCATACTCGCTGCCGCTACGCTCGCCGCCGCGCTCGCGTTCGCGCCGCCCGCCCGCGCGCAGGACAAGGCGGCCGACGCTGCCGACCTGCAAGCGCTCAAGCTGGCGGTGCGGTCCGACAAGCGCGCCGTAGTCGCCTCCGCGATGAAGCTCACCGACGCCGAGGCCAGCAAGTTCTGGCCGTTGTACGACGAGTTCCAGAAGAAGATCGACGCGCTGAACCGGCGCAATACGCGTCTCATCGAGGACGTCGTCGCGCAGCACCGGCCGCTGTCCGACGTCCTCGCCAAGTCGGTCCTCAAGGAGTCGCTCGCGATCGACGCCGAGGAAGTACGCACCCGGCGCGCCTACCAGAACCGCCTGAGCAGGGTGCTGCCGGCGGCAAAGGTGCTACGCTATCTGCAGCTCGAGAACAAGATCAAGACGATTCAGGATTACGAGATCGCTGCGGTGATGCCGCTGGTCGATTGACTCTGCGCGGTGTGCTCCGATGCCCGGGGTCGGCCCGTTCCTCACCCGGGGGGAATGAGGCGACCGCGCAGAAGCAGCACGAGCGTGCGAACCGAGAGGAACGCGATCACCGCCGAGGCGACGAGCACGGCACCTAGCGCCATGCCGGGGGGCCAACCGGCGCGCCGCACGGCCTCGACCGCGGCGCCGGCCAGCGCGGCGAGCGGAAACGAGAACGACCAGAAGCCCACCGAGAACGGCACTGCGGTCCACCAGCGCCAGCGCGTCAGCACGGCGAACACCGGGCCGCTCGCAACCCCCAGGCCGATCATGAGGAGATCACCGGGAAGCTCCGGCCAGACCGAGGCCACCGCCAGCGTCCCCACCGCGCCGGGGGCGATCTCGATGCCCAGCGTGGCGCGCAATTCCGGCGGCAGGGGCCCGGCGAACAACTGGTGCAGGATGCGAACCTCGAGCAGCGCCCACCCCCCGAAGCCCATCCCCACCAGCAGCGTGGCCCAGCCGGGGGCGCCGAGCGCGGCCAGCGCCATTGCCCCGACGAATCCACCCGGGACGATCGGCAGGTAGAGCGCCGGCGACAGCTGCTTGGCCGGCAAGCGCCCGGTGGCCAGCTTCGAGACGACCTCCCACGCGATCGCCGCCTGCAGCGCGAGCATCGCGAGCGCGAGCCACAGCGCGGCGACGCGCCAGCCCGGAATCGCGGGCAGGAGCAGCGTGATCGCGAGCAGCGTCGTGACCGGAAACAGCGCCAGGAGCGGCCCCTGGACGGGGTGCCGCCATTCGGAGCGCACGACGTCGAAATGCCGGGCCGTCTTGGCAGCCCAGAGCAGCGTTATGAGCAGCAGCAGCACGGCCCCGGTGCCCCGCAGCGCGTCGGCGATGCCGCCGGCGGCACCGCCGACGAGCGGCTCGATCCGCTGCCAGGCTCCGGACAGGCCGAGGATTCCGAGCGCGATCGCGAACAGGCCGGGAGGCAGGCGCGCAAGCCACGGCCGCGGCGCCTGCGCGCCGGCGCCGGGTGCGCTCACCGCGCACTCCCCGCGCCTGCTCCAGCGCCCGCGGGACGCCGCGCCGGCGCGCCGACGCGCGGCGCGGCGTCCCGGCCGTCGGCCGTCGCCGGGGCGCGGGGCGCGCCCGCCGCGAGAGCTCCTCGCGCGTGGAGACGGGCAGGCAGGCGCGCAGCCGGGGCAGGGCGGGGCAAGGCGCGATCCTCGGCGCAGGCGTGGCGTGCGGGTTCATGTTCCTCGGGGTGCATGGCGCTCGGCGCCACGGCGGTGCGCAATTATGTCGCTGCGCTTCCCGGCCGTCATCCCCCGGCACCCGTGCGGCACCGCCTGCGCAAGCGGGGTCCGCGGCAGGTCGACCGCCGTAGAATGGGAGCGACCATGCGCCCGCTCGCCGCTGCCGCCGCGAAAGTGCTCCGGAGCCCCGCGTCGTTCGCCCTGGCGGTCGCGCGCGGCTTTCGCGCCAACCAGGGCTTCCTGCTCGCCGGCGCCGTCGCCTACTACGCGCTGCTCTCGCTCGTTCCGCTGCTCATCCTCATGCTGATCGCGGCCTCGCATTTCTTCGACGAGGCGCGCCTGCTCGCGACGCTGCGCGACTACCTCGAGTTCGTCGTGCCGGGCCACGCCGCGGCGCTGGTCGAAGGGTTGCGCGCGTTCCTCGTCGATCGGCACGTCGTCGGCGGCATCCTGCTCGCCACGATGCTGTTCTTCAGCAGCCTCGCGTTTACGGTGCTGGAGAACGCGATGTCGGTGATCTTCGTCCACCGCGTCGCGATCCGCCGTCGGCGCTTCCTCGTCTCGGCGGTGATGCCGTACCTCTTCATGCTGTTCCTGGGCGCGGGGCTGCTCGTCGTCACCGTGGTGTCCGGCGTGCTGCAGCGGATCGGCGCGCAGGACGTCACGATCCTGGGCGCGTCGCTGTCGCTCAGCCCGGTCGCCGGCGTCCTGCTCTATCTCGTCGGTGTGCTCGGCGAAGCGCTGCTGCTCACGGCGATCTACCTCGTGATGCCGGTCGGGCGGCTCGCGGTGCGCCACGCCCTGATCGGCGGCGTGACCGCCACGGTGCTGTGGGAAATCACCCGCCACGCCCTCGTCTGGTACTACGCGACGGTGTCGCAGATCCAGGTCGTCTACGGCGCGCTGACCACCGCGATCGCAGTGCTGCTCAGCGTCGAGATCGGGGCCATCATCCTGCTGCTTGGCGCGCAGGTGATCGCCGAGTACGAGCGGATCGGCCGCGAGCCGCTCGACGCGCCGCCGGTGCCCATGCGAACGGCATAGGTGCGCCGACGCGCTTCGCCCCACGCAGAGGGTTCGGAGCGTCGCGCGCTGAAGGCGATTCTCGCCGCTGCGCGAAAGAGCGCGCTGCCGCGACTCGGATTCGCCGCCGGCGGGCTACGGCGCCGCGCGCGGCGCGACGGCGGCGGAAGCCGTGACGCAGAATGCCGCGACTTCCTCCAGCGCGCTGGCCAGCGCGGCGTTGGCGGCCAGGCCGCCGCCGGCGGGATCGTCGCTCGGCGCGTCCCGAACGACCTCGACGACGCGCGTGGCCACGATGCGGCGCGCGCCGACGTCGACGAGCTGCACGCGCAGCGCGAGCTCGACGCGGCTGGGCCGGGTGAGGAAGCTCTGCTGCAGCCGGACGACCTCGGTGTCGAGCCGCAGATCGGTGCTGACGCCGGGGGCGTCTCGGACCACGGCCTTGAACGCGCCGGTAGCCTCCAGCGCCCGGACCAAGAGCGGCCCGAGCATCTTCGCCGGCGAGTCCACCCAGCGGTGCACGGCGAAATGGTCGAGCGTCGCCGGCCTCTGCACATACGCGATCGCCGCGGTGTCGAAGCCCGGGGCCGCCCGCGGGGCGCCCACTTCGAGCACGAGCGGGCGTGTCGTGGCGGACGCGGCGATCGCCGGCGTCGCGTCGAGCACGTGCCGCACCGGCGTCTCAACGGGGACTGGCGCCAGCGCGCTGCAGGCCACCGTGGCGAGCGCCAGCGCGGCGGATGCGGCCGCCCGCGGCGGGCCGGACAGTGGCAGGCGTCGGCGGATCATTGGGGGGGGCTGCTGGGTGGGTTCGGCACGGCGCTCAGAGCCTGTGAATCGAGCATCGCGCGGGCGGTCCGCGTCGTTGCTCACTCGCCGGGGCCGCGCCTGGGCGCCGGGCGCCCGCGCAGCAGTACGCCGGGATTGCGCTCGACCTCGTCACCGACGCGGCGCAACGTGGCCGTCAGCGCGCGCAGCTCGGCCACGAGGGCGTGGATCTCGGGAAGCGTGCTGCCGGTGAAGTGCCGGAGGTCGTCGCGCGTGGCGTCGAGCGTGCCGCGCGCGCTATCCAGTGTACCGCGCGCGCTGTCCAGCGCAGCGCGACCGCTCGCTCCGGCGGCACCGACCGCTTCGGCCATGCGTTCGAGCGCGTCGGCGGTGCGCTCGGCGCGTGCCACCAGCCGCGGCAGCTCGCCCGTCACGCGCGCCGCGCCTTCCATCGTGCGCTCGGCGCCTGCCAGGGTGGCCTCGATGCTGCGCGAACGCTGCGCGAGCGTGCGCGAGAGCGTGGCCAAGTCCGCGAGCGTGGCCTTGACGGCGCGCCGGTTGGGCTCGTCGAGCAGGCTGTTGACGTTGCCGGTCACGCGCGCCAGATCGGCGAGCAGCGTGGGCAGCGCCGTCTCCAGGCGGTTCATCAGCGACGGCGCCGACGCGATGACAGGGTAGGGCGCGTCCGGCCGCGCCGCGAGCGCCGGCGAGTCGCGGCGGCCGGCCGTCAGCTCGACGTACGCGATCCCCGTCAGTCCCTGTGTCTGCAGCGTGGCCAGCGTGTCCTCCTTGACCGGAGTTCCGCGCTCGATGTCGAGCGTGATCTCGACGTGCTCGACGTCTCCCGGCGCCAGCGCGATGCGGCGCACGCGGCCCACGTCCACCCCCCGGTAGCGGACCGGCGCGTTGACGTTCAGGCCGGACACCGACTCGGCCATGAACGTCTGGTAGGTATCGTAGCTCTTGCGGTAGTACTTGCCGCTCGCAAGCCAGAGCACGCCGGCGATCATCGTCACGGTGAGCACGATGACGAACGCGCCCACGGCGGCGAGGTTTACTTTCGATTCCATGCCTGCTCCAGCGCGGCACGGCCGCGCGGGCCGTGGAAGTACTGCCGCACCAACGGGTCGTCCGACCGCGCAAGCTCGTTCATCGTGCCCGCGCCTACGATGTTGCCGCGGCCGAGCACGGCCACCCGGTCCGCCGCGCGCCACAACAGGTCCAGGTCGTGCGTAACCATCATGATCGTGAGGCCGAGGCCGTCGCGCAGGCTGCGCACGAGCTCGTCGATGCCGCTGGCCGACAAGGGGTCCAGCCCGGCCGTGGGTTCGTCGAGAAAGAGGAGTTCGGGATCGAGCGCCAGCGCCCGCGCAAGCGACGCGCGCTTTCTCATGCCGCCCGAGAGCTCGCTCGGGTACTTGGGGCCGGCGTCGGCCGGCAGGCCGGTCAGCGCGATCTTGACGGCGGCCATCTCGCGGATCAGGCGCGCGGGCAGGTCGGTGTGCTCGGCGAGGACCATCCCGACGTTCTCCGCCACGGTCAGGGCGGAGAACAGGGCGCCGCGCTCGAACATCACTCCCCACCTTCGACGCAGCGGCAGCGCGTCCTCGTCGGTCATCCCGACGATTTCCTGGCCGAACACGCGGATGGAGCCGGCAGCCGGACGCTGCAGCAGGATGATCTCGCGCAGCAGGGTCGACTTGCCCGACCCGCTGGCGCCGACCAGTGCGAAGACCTCGCCGTCGCTTACCGCGAGGTCGACGCACTCGTGGACGACGGCCGCGCCGAAGCGGGTCGCGACGCCGCGGACCTCGACCACGGGACCGGACGCGGGCCGCGGTCCGTGCATTTCCATCACAGGTCCAACCAGAGGAAGACGACCGAGAACACCGCGTCGGTGACGATCACGAGGAAGATCGACTGGACGACGCTCATCGTCGTCTGCTCGCCCACGCTCTCGGCGCTGCCGCTCACCTGGAAACCGCGGAAGCAGCCGACGAGCGCGACGATCAGCGCGAAGACCGGCGCCTTGGCGAGCCCCGTCCAGTACGACGACAGCTCCACCGCCTCGTCGAAGCGGTCGAAGAAGGCGGCGAAGCTGACGTCGAGTTTGGCACGCGCCATCATCATGCCGCCAAGCACGCCGGTGACGTCGGTGTAGACCGTGAGCAGCGGCATCACGATGACCAGCGCGATGACCTTCGGCAGCACCAGGAGCTCCTGCGCGCCGACGCCGATCGTCCGCAGCGCGTCGATCTCCTCGGTGACCTTCATGGTGCCGATCTGCGCGGTGTACGCCGAGCCGGACCGTCCGGCGATGATGATCGCCGTCAGCAGCGGCGAGAGCTCGCGCAGCATCGCGAGCGCGACCAGGTCGACGACGAAGATGTTGGCGCCGAAACGCTGCAGCTGGTCCGCGCCCTGGTAGGCGATGACGACGCCCATCAGGAACGACAGCAGGCCGGTGATCGGCAGCGCCTCCAGACCGGCCGTCTGGACGTTGTGAAGGATCGGCCGCCACCGCAGCCGACTCGGGTGCCGCAGCGCGCGCGAAAGCGCCAACGCGCTTTCGCCGACGAAGGCGAGGTATCCGCCGGCGCCGACGATTTCGGCCGATGCGCGCCTGCCGATGCGGGCGAGCAGCCCGGGCGCCGGGGGCGCGGGCGACGCGAGCGGGACGTCGCGGGCCGCGATCAGGTCGAGCAGCGATGCGAATTCGGGACGCAGGCCGGTGACGCGCACGGTGCACCCGCGTGCCGCGAGCTCGCGCTGCGTCCGGTGCAGCAACCAGGCGCCCGCCGTGTCCAGCGCCGACACGCGCGTGGCGTCGACGACGAGCTCGCCCGCCTGCGGCCAGCGGATGCCGGCGAGCGCTCGGTCGAGCCGGGCGCTCGCCGGCAGCGTCCATTCGCCGGCGCAAACCACGGTGCGGGCTGCGCCGTCGGCGCCGGCGGATTCGACGGTCAGTAGCGCGCGGTCGACGATTGGCATCGGAGAGCTCATTCGCCCGTGCGATCCAGCACTGCACCGGCCGGATCAGCGCAGGAAGAACGCGTACGCGGGCTCGTCGCGGGCGATGCGCCGGATGGTCAGGGCGAGCTCGCGGAGGTGGTAGTCGCCCCACATGCAGGACTCGCCGCAGGGGACGCGGCGACCCTTCGGGACGTGGTCCCAGCCGTTCGGCCGGTGGTAGACGGTGTGCAGCAGAAGGCCCTCGTGCCGGGCGTCGGTGCACAGGTAGGGCTTGTCGAACAGCGTCCTGGCGACCGTGAGGCCCGCAGCGAGGTACCGGGCGCCGACACGGCGCTGGCCGCGGGCGTCGAGGAGGCGGCCGAGCCGGATCAGTCCCTGGGCCGTGATCGCCGCCGCCGAACTGTCGACCGGCTCGTGGTCGTTGAACGGGTCGGCGGGCCGCTCGAGGTAGTCGCCGAGTTGCGCCAGCCCCGGCGCGCCGGTGTCCCAGTAGGGAACGCCGCAGCTCGGCGTGTGTTCGAGGTAGAAATCGGCCGTCGCGCGGGCGGTGGAGACGTAGCGCGCCAGCACGCTCTTCTTGCCGCCGAACGGCTCGAGTTCGCCTTCGTCCAGCGTCTGCAGGAATTCGAGCAGCTCCGCGTAGCCCAGATGCACCCAGCCGAGACCCCGGGTCCAGGTCGAGAACGGCGCGTAACCCTGCTGGGTGCTCGGGCACCGGTAGGAACCGTCATGGATGTTGAAGATCGACTCGTGCGCGACGCGGCCGCGCACGTCGTAGCGATCACGGCCCTTGCCGTAGTACACGTTGTACAGGGCGTTGGTGTCGGCGTGCTGGACGAGCCGCTGCAGCAGCGAGATCCTGCGGTCGCGCTCGCCCATGAGCACGTGGCCGAGCTGGTGCGCGACCGCGAGCGAGCGCAGCGAGCGCATCGTGTCTGCGAACAGCGAGTGGGGTCCGTTGAACGAGTGGATGAAGCCCAGCCCGTCCGGCAGCTCCGTCCATCGCGCCGCTTGCACGGCGCCGGAGACCTTGAGCGCGAGCTCGCAGAACCGGCGCTGCCACGCGTCGTCGGGAATCCGGCCCTCGCGCACGAGACGCAGCAGGTTGCCGTAGGTCGAGATGTTGTTGAAGCCGTGATCGTGCACGCCGACGTGGCTCACGTGGCGGGCCATGTGCCGGACCGTGCCCCCGACGCCGATGTCCAGCATCTGCCGGTCCTGCGTGACGTCGAACTGCAGGATCGCCGAGCCGAACTGGAAGCCCTGCGTCCACTCGGTCCAGCCCCGGGTGCTGTAGCGGCCGGCGACCGTGAACACCGGGGTCCCCTGGGCGGGGTCCCAGCGCTTTTCGATCAGCGCGATCTTCTTCGCGGAGACCTCGAACACGCGGTCGATGGCGGGGAGCAGGGCGGCCGGGGTGAGCTGGTAGTCGATCTGGATCATGGGCGCTCGTCGGTTCGGTTGCCTGCGGCTCACAGGCGGCGCAGATGGAAGCCGCCGTCGAGGTGGATGACCTCGCCGGTCGTGAAGGGAAGATGACCGGCCAGCACCGCGCGGACGGCGCGACGGCAACGCCACGCCCGAGCCCGCGGCTCGCGCCGGTGACGAGTACGGAAGGGGTGGGATCCATGGCAGCGAGGGGGGTGCGCGCGGCGCCGGTGGCTCGGGGCGGAGTCGTCACCGACCGCATTCTACCCCGCGCATTGGTGCCGTGCCCGACGTCCCGGCCCGGGTGCCGGCGAGGCCGGAGCGGTTGCGTCAACGTGCGAAACGCGTGATCATCGCGCCGTTCTCATCGGCCTGGGTTCCCCCGGCGTGTCACTCCTGCTTCGGGCGCCGTCCCGGCGCTGGCGTTTGGTCTGCGTAGGCTGGCTGCTGCTGGGTTGGGCGCTGGCGCCGTTCGTCGCGGCCCAGCCGGGCGTCGGCTCCGGGGTTTCGCCGGCGCCGCACCGGTGGGCGCACGCCTATTCCGCGTACGGCAAGCCCAAGTACCCGCCCGGCTTCACGCATTTCGACTACGTCAATCCGGACGCGCCGAAGGGCGGCACCCTGCAGCTCAACAATCCCGACCGCCGCACGAGCTTCGACAAGTACAATCCCTTTACGATCAAGGGACAGTCGCCGGCCGGCCTCTCGACGCTGATGTTCGAATCGCTGGCGGTGCGCTCGGGCGACGAGCCGGACACGATGTACGGCCTCCTGGCCGAGGCGATCCAGGTTGCGCCCGACAAGTCGTGGATCGCGTTCCGGATCAACCCGCAGGCGCGGTTCATCAACGGCGACCCGGTCACCGCGGCGGACGTCGCGCATGCGTTCGAGATGCTCAGCGGCAAAGACGTTGCGCCGGCGATCCGCACGCAGCTCGAGGGCGTCGCGAGGGCGACCGTGATCGACGCGCGGACGATCCGCTTCGACCTCAAGGAGCGCACGGCCGACACGATCTTCAACGTCGCCAACCTGCCGGTGTTCTCGCCCAAGTGGTCGCTCGGTGCCGACGGCAAGCCCAGGAGGTTCAGCGACGTCGTCAGCGAGTTCCCGATCACCAGCGGGCCCTACCGGATCGGCGTCGTCGACATGCCGCGCCGCATCGAGTTCGTTCGCGATCCCGCCTACTGGGCGCGCGACCTCGGCGTGTCGAGGGGGATGTACAACTTCGACCGCATCGTGTATCGCTACTACCAGGACAACGCGATCTCGATCGAGGCGTTCAAGGCCGGCGAATTCGACTTCCTGATGGAGTACTCGGCGCGGCGCTGGGCGCGGCAGCATTCGGGCCCCAAGTGGGAGGATGGACGAATCGTCAGGGAGGAGTTCCCGACCGGCTTCGGCATCGGCCTCCAGGCGTACTACTTCAACCTGCGCCGGCCGCTGTTCCAGGACCGCCGGGTGCGCGAGGCGCTGGGTCTCGCCTACGACTTCGCGTCGATCAACATCTACAAGCAGTACAAGCGCGTTAACAGCCTGTTCGCGAACTCCGACTTCGCTGCCCGTGGTGAGCCGTCGGCCGGCGAGCTCGCGCTGCTCGAGGGCTTCCGGGGCGAGCTCCCCGTCGCCGTGTTCGGCCCGTCGTGGGAGGACCCGCGCACCGACCTCGACCCCAACGGCCTGCGCAACAACCTGCGCCAGGCGCGCAAGCTGCTCGAGGAGGCGGGATGGAAGGTCGACGCCGAGGGCGTCCTGCGCAACGCCAGGGGCGAGCGCTTCGAGTTCGAGTGGCTGGAGGCGGGCGAGGCGGCGGGCCGCCGCGAGGCGGTCTACCAGCGCAACCTCGCGTTGCTGGGGATCAAGCTCAACGTCCGCGTCGTCGACTTCGCGCTCTACCGCAAGCGGCTGGAAACCTTCGACTTCGACATGATCAACCTCAAGAGCGGCGACTGGGCGCTCCCCAACGCGGCCGACCTCAAGGCGGCGCTGGGCAGCGCCGCGGCCGACGAGCAGGCCTCCGCCAACTACAGCGGCATCAAGCACAGGGCGATCGACTTCCTGATCGAACGAATGGACAAGGCGACGTCGATGGACGAGCTGCGCACGGCGGCGCGCGCGCTCGACCGCGTGTTCATGCACGAGCACTACGTCGTTCCCGACCTCTACGGCGCGACCAACCGGGTCTCCCGTTGGGACAAGTTCGGCCTCCCCAGGGTCGTGCCGAAGTACTACACGATCGCCACGCCCAGCGATTTCCTGCAGTGGGCGGTGACGTGCTGGTGGGACAAGGCGCTGGACAAGGCCGCGGCGCCGCCGCCCGGCGCGTCGGCGAAGCGGTAGGCGCGCAGACGACATGCTCGCGTACATCGGCAAGCGGCTGCTGCTGATGATTCCCACGCTCATCGGCGTGCTGACGCTCACGTTCGTCGTCATCCAGTTCGTGCCCGGCGGGCCGGTCGAGCAGATCCTCGCCGAGGCGCGGGCCGGGACCGGCGGGGAGACCGGCGGCTTCTCGGGCAAGCGCGACCTCGACCAGAAGCAGATCGAGGAGCTCAGGAAGCTCTACGGCTTCGACCGGCCGCCGCTCGAGCGCTACCTGTCGATGATGAGGAACTTCGCGCAGTTCGACCTCGGCAAGAGCTTCCTGCGCAACAAGGACGTCTGGCAGCTCATCAAGGAGAAGCTGCCGGTGTCGATCAGCCTCGGGCTGTGGACCTTCCTCGTCTCCTATCTCGTCTCGGTGCCGCTGGGGATCGCCAAGGCGGTGCGCGAGGGCACCCGCTTCGACACGATCACGACGCTGTTCGTGCTCGTCGGCTACGCGATCCCCGGCTTCGTGCTGGGCGTGCTGCTGATCGTGCTGTTCGCCGGCGGCTCGTTCCTCGACTGGTTTCCGCTGCGCGGGCTCACCTCCGACGACTGGACGAGCCTCTCCTGGCCCGCACGCGTCGTCGACTACCTGTGGCACCTGGTGCTGCCGCTCACCTGCTACGCGATCGGCAGCTTCGCGATCGTCACCATGCTGACCAAGAACACGTTCGTCGAGGAGATCCGCAAGCAGTACGTGCTGGTCGCGCGCGCCAAGGGCCTGTCCGAGCGCAAGGTGCTCTACAAGCACGTGTTCCGCAACGCGCTGATCCCGATCATCACGGGCTTTCCGGCGGCGTTCGTCGGCGCCTTCTTCGCCGGTTCGATCCTGATCGAGACGATCTTTTCGCTCGACGGGCTGGGGCTGCTGTCCTACGAATCGCTCATCCGGCGCGACTACCCCGTGGTGCTGGGAACGCTGTATTTCTTCACGCTGATCGGCCTCCTCGTCAAGCTGATCGGCGACCTTCTGTACGTCGTCGTCGATCCGCGCGTGCAGTTCGGGGCGGTGGGCAAGTGAGCGTGGCGAGCGGGCCCGCGGTCGGCAGGGACACGGCGCAGGCTGCGGCGGCGCCGCGCGCCACCTCGCTGTCGCCCAACCGGCGGGCCTGGGCGCGGTTCAAGCGCAACCGGCTGGGCTACGTCTCGCTGCTGCTGTTCGCCGCGATGCTCGCCGTCGGCACCTTCGCCGAGCTCTTCTCGAACGAGCGGCCGCTGCTCGCGCGCTTCGACGGGCAGTGGCACTTCCCGGTCGTGCGCAACCCGCCGGAGACCCGCTTCGGCGGCGACTTCGCGACCCCCACCGACTGGCACGACCCGTTCATCGTCGGGGAGTTCGCGAAGCCGGGCAACTTCGCGCTGTTCACGATCAATCCCTGGGGCGCGCGAACGCTCGACTACTACGCGCGTGCCGCCGATCCGGTGCGCCCGGGGCAGGGGCATTGGCTCGGCACCGACTCGGCCGGGCGCGACATGACGGCGCGGCTGCTCTACGGCTTCCGGGTGAGCATCTATTTCGGGCTGGCACTCACCCTCGTCGGGACGGTGCTCGGCATCCTGGTCGGCGCGCTGCAGGGCTACTTCGGCGGCCGGGTCGACCTCGCGGCGCAGCGGATCATCGAGATCTGGAACGCGGTGCCCGAACTCTACCTGCTGATCATCATCGCCTCGATCTTCGCGCCGACGCTGCTGCTGCTGGTCGGCGTATTCGCGCTGTTCGGCTGGATCGGGCTGTCCGACTACGTCCGCGCCGAGTTCCTGCGCAACCGCAACCTGGAGTTCGTCAAGGCGGCGCGGGCGATGGGCCTGTCGAATGCTCAGATCATCTGGCGGCACATCCTGCCCAACTCGATGACCCCGGTGATCACGTTCCTGCCGTTCCGGATGAGCGCCGCGATCCTGTTCCTCACCGCGCTCGACTTCCTCGGGCTCGGCGTCCCCGACGTGCCCTCGCTGGGCGACCTCCTGCGCGAGGGCAAGGAGAACCTCGACGCCTGGTGGATCGCGATCCCGACCTTCGCGGTGCTGTCGGTGACGCTGCTCCTGCTCACGTTCATCGGCGACGCGCTGCGCGACGCCTTCGACACCCGGAAGTCCTAAAGATGGCGCCGCCGCTCCTTTCCGTCGAGGGCCTCTGCGTCAACTTCGGGCCCTCCCGCGTCGTCGACCGCGCGTCCTTCGCGGTCGACGCGGGCGAGAAGTTCGCGCTGGTGGGCGAGTCGGGCTCGGGCAAGTCGGTCACCGCGCTGTCGGTGCTGAAGCTCATCGAGACCGCGAGCTACGAGGGCGCGATCCGCTTCCAGGGCGAGGACGTGCTGGCGAAGAGCGAGCGGCAGATGCGCTCGCTGCGCGGCAGCGACATCGCGATGATCTTCCAGGAGCCGATGACGGCGCTGAACCCGCTCTACCGCGTGGGCAACCAGATCGCCGAGGTGCTCGAGCTGCACGAGGGCCTCGCGCCGAAGGCCGCATACGGCCGTGCGATCGAGCTCCTTGCGCGCACCGGCATCCCCGACCCCGAGCGCCGTGTCGACGCGTTCCCGCACCAGCTCTCCGGCGGCCAGCGGCAGCGGGCGATGATCGCGATGGCGCTCGCCTGCCGGCCGAAGCTCCTGATCGCCGACGAGCCGACGACGGCGCTGGACGTGACGATCCAGGCACAGATCCTGGCGCTGCTCGACGACCTGCAGCGCGAGTACGGGATGGCGATCCTGTTCATCACCCACGATCTCAACCTCGTCCGGCGCTTCTGCCACCGCGTGGGGGTGATGGAGCGCGGGCGGCTGGTCGAGCAGGGGGACACGGCGTCGGTGTTCGCCCGACCCGGCGACCCCTACACGATCAAGCTGATCAACAGCCGCCCGCAGCGCGCGGTGCGCCCGGTGCCGGGGGACGCCCCGGTGCTCGCCGCCGCCAACGGGGTCAGCGTCGACTTCGTGTCCCCGCGCGGCTGGTTCCGCAAGGACGTGTTCCGCGCGGTGAGGAACGCGACGCTCCAATTGAAGCGCGGCGAGACGCTGGGCATCGTCGGCGAGTCGGGCTCCGGCAAGACCACGCTCGGCATGGCGCTGCTCGCGCTGCAGCCCGTCGCCGAGGGCAGCGTCACGCTGGAGGGCGGCCGGATCGACAACGCCGACCGGCAGACGCTGCGCGCGATGCGGCGGCGGATGCAGGTGGTGTTCCAGGACCCGTTCGGGTCGCTGTCGCCGCGATTGACCATCGGCGAGATCGTCGGCGAAGGCGTCGCGCTGCACCTGCCCGAGCTCTCGGCGGCCGAGCGCCGGCAGCGCATCCTCGCCATGCTCGCCGAGGTGGGGCTCTCCGAGGATGCCGGCCTCACCGACGTCCTCACCCGTTACCCGCACGAGTTCTCCGGCGGCCAGCGCCAGCGCATCGCGATCGCCCGCGCGGTCGTGTTGCGGCCCGAGGTGTTGGTGCTCGACGAGCCGACCTCGGCGCTCGACGTCTCGGTCCAGCAGCAGGTGCTGACGCTGCTTGCCCTGCTGCAGCAGAAGTACGGCATGAGCTACGTCTTCATCAGCCACGACCTCGCCGTCGTCCGCGCGATGGCGCACCGCGTGCTGGTGATGAAGGACGGTGCCGTGGTCGAGGAGGGCGAGGCCGAGGCGCTGTTCGCAGCACCCCGGCATCCGTACACGCAGTCGCTGCTCGCGGCCGCGCACCTCGCCTGAGCCGGAGCGCTCGCTCGCCCGCGACGATTGCCTCCCGGCCTCAGTCGAAGGCCCCGGCGTCGAAGTCGGCTTCCTTGAGGTGCGCCCGCCTGCCGCGGCCCCACGCGACGGCGAGCTTCATCAGCCGGCCGACGCCCTCGACGTCGAGCATCTCGAACGGGTTGTCGCGCAGGATGCCGCTCTCGATGTAGAAGGGCAGGAACCTGTTCTCCGCGTCCTCGCGCGAGAGCGGGCGCGCTGTGCGAGAATCGGCGGGTCACCATTCGCGTTCGAGGCCGCACCACCCCGCATGCCGCAGCCGCAGAAACTCAGTGCCAAACTGGTCGGCATCCAGGTGTTCTTCCTGGCGGTCGCGCTGGTGTCGATCGGCCTCACGCTGCTCGTCTCCTGGCGGCTCGAGGGCAGCGCCGCGGCGATCAACGACGCGGGCAGCCTGCGCATGCGGACCTACCGCCTCGCCTACCTGGCGCAGGAAACCGGCGCCGATGCCTCCCCCCGGCGGCGACTGGCGCGCTGATCCGGGAGGACATCGCCACGTTCGAGTCGATATTCGCCACCCTGCGCACCGGCGACCCCGTCCGACCGCTGTTCGTCCCGCGCACCGAGGCGATCGAACGCCAGTTCGTCCAGCTCGATCGGGAGTGGCGCAAGCTGCGGCCGGAGCTCCTGCGCGCGGAGGCGGGCACGGGACACGCCGTGGCCCGCGCAGAGGTCGAGCGCTTCGTCGATATCGTGAACACGCTCGTCGCGACGCTGGAGCAGGAGATCGCCCACGCCACGTCGCTGCTGCGCTCGATCCAGCTCGCGCTGGTCGCGCTGGCGATCATCGGCGCGGTCGCGCTCATCTACCTGTCGTTCCTGTTCATCATCCGGCCGGTGAACCGGCTGGAGGACGGACTGCGCCGGATGGCCAAGGGGGACTTCGCCGTCCGTCTGCCGGTGGAATCGAAAGACGAGTTCGGCGCGCTGGCCGCGGGGTTCAACGACATGGCCGGGCAGTTGCAGGAGTCCTACCGGATGCTCGAGCGGCGCGTCGACGAGAAGACGCAGTCGCTGGCCCGGCAGAACGAGCGGCTGGCCACGCTCTACGACATGACGGCACTGCTCAATGCGCCCGGCACGCCGGAGGACCAGTGCCGCGGTTTCCTGGCGCGCCTGCTGCCTGTCGCCGGCGCCGCCGCCGGCGCCGTGCGCCTGATGTCTCCGGACGGCAAGACGCTGCATCTGTTCGTCGAGGACGGTCTCGCGCCGGCCTTCCGCGCGCAGGAGCACTGCCTCGCGCGCAGCGAATGCGCGTGTGGCGACGCGGCCGCCCGCAGCGCGACGGTGATCCACGCGCTGAACGCGAAGCGCGCGCCGATCAGCATCACGCTGCCGCATTGCCGCGAGGCTGGATTCGCCACCGTGGCCGCGTTTCCGATCGCGGCCAAACAGCAGGTGCTCGGCATCTTCAACCTGTTCTACCGCGAGCCCCAGGAGATCGCAGGCGAGGAACGGCACCTCTACGAGAGCCTCGGCCGAAACCTCGGCGTGGCGATCGAGAACCTGCGCCTAGTCTCGCGCGAGCGGGAGCTCGCGATCGCCGAGGAGCGCAATCTGCTGGCGCAAGAGCTGCACGATTCGATCGCGCAGTCGCTCGCCTTCCTGAACCTGCAGGCCCAGATGCTGCGCAAGGCGCTGGCCGCGGCGGACGTCGCCCTGACCGCACGCACCGTGGACGAGATCCAGGTAGGCGTGCAGGAGTCGTACGCCGACGTGCGCGAGCTGCTCGTGCATTTCCGCACCCGTGTCGCCGACGGCGACGTCGAGACGGGGGTTCGCACGCTGCTTTCGCGCTTCCAGCACCAGACGGGAATCGTCACCGAGCTGCGGGCCACCGGCGCCGCGGCGCCGCTCGCGCCCGACGACCAGCTGCAGGTGCTGCACATTCTCCATGAGGCGCTGTCCAACGTGCGCAAGCACGCCGGGGCGTCGAAGGTCGAGGTCGAGCTCGCACGGGGCCCCGATTACCGCTTCGCCGTGCGCGACGACGGCTGCGGCTTCGACCCCTCCCGACCACCGGAGGACGCCGGCGACCACGTGGGCCTGCGCATCATGCGCGAGCGCGCGGCGCGGATCGGCGCGCAGGTCGACGTGCGGTCGAAACGGGGGGCCGGCACCGAGGTCCGTCTTCGGCTGCCGGTCACCCAGCGGGAAGCCGCGTGATCCCGGCCCGGATCCGTTCGCGCGGTAGCCAGCGATGAGCGAGCAGGCGATTCGCATCGTCGTCGTCGACGACCACACGCTGTTCCGGCGCGGGATCATCGCCCTGCTCGGCCACGCACCCGGATACGAGGTCGTGGGCGAGGCCGCCGACGGACTCGAGGGCATCCGGAAAGTCGCCGAGCTCGCGCCCGACGTCGTGCTGCTCGACCTCAACATGCCGGGCATCTCGGGCATCGAGACGATGCAGGCGATCCTGCGCGCCGCGCCGGGGCTACCGGTCGTGATGCTCACCGTGTCCGAGAACGCCGAGGACCTGATGGCAGCGCTCAAGGGCGGCGCGCAGGGATACCTGCTCAAGAACATCGACAGCGACTTCCTCGTCGACGCCGTGCGCCGCGCCGCGGCGGGCGAGTCGGTCATGTCGCCCGAGATGTCGTCCAAGCTGCTGCGCGAACTGCGCGGCGGCGGGACGCCCTCGCTGCCCGCGCTGTCGCCGCGCGAGCGCGAGATCCTCGCGTTCCTCGCCCGCGGCGCGAGCAACAAGGAGATCGCGCGCACGCTCGACGTGGCCGAGAGCACGGTCAAGATCCACGTCCAGCACATCCTGCGCAAGCTCGAGCTCACGAGCAGGGTCCAGGCGGCGGTCTGGGCGATCGAGCACGGCATCGCGCCCAAGACCTGAGGCGCCCGCGATCGAATCCGAACGCTCGGCGTATCGCCTGCCACTGCCGTCGATCCTCGGCGCGCAGCTTGCGGGCTTCACGGTGGCGGCGCTGCTGTTCGCCGGTCTGGACCCGGGGCCGTGGCGCCAGCCGCTGCCGCTGGCCGCGATTCAAGGCGCGGTCGCGGCGGGCGTCGCGGCGTGGCGCCGCGCGCCGCGCTGGTGGTGGGCGATCCACGCGGCATTCCTGCCGCTCGCCGTGCTGGTAGCGCGCCTGCCGCTGCATCCGGCGTGGTGGCTGGCGGCGTTCACGCTGCTCCTGCTCGTGTTCTGGCGCACCGACCGCAGCCGGGTGCCGCTGTACCTCACGAACGCGGCGAGCGCCGACGCGCTCGCGCGCCTGCTGCCCGCGGGGCCCTGCACCGTCGTCGACCTCGGCTGCGGCCACGGCGGCCTGCTGCTGCGATTGGCGGCCGCCCGCCCCGATGCCCGGTTCGTCGGCGTCGAGCACGCGCCGCTGCCCTGGCTCGCCGCCCGCCTGCGTGCCGTCGGCTGCGGCAACGTCGCGATCCGCTACGGCGACCTCTGGCGGGCCGATCTCGGCCAGGCGGACGTCGTCTACGCGTTCCTGTCGCCGGCGCCGATGCGCCGGCTGTGGACGAAGGCGCTCGGCGAGCAGCCGGCTGGCGCGCTGCTGGTGTCGAACAGCTTCCCGGTGCCGGACGTCGCGCCCTGGCGCGAAGTCGCCGTCGGCGACCGGCGGCGCACGCGGCTGTATTGCTACCGAATGCCCGCAGCGTCGCGGGCCGCGGGCGGTCCTCCCCCCCGATAGGAACCGCCCGGCTGGCGCGTCGCCGCCGCGTCGTCGGCGGCGCAGCCGCGGAAGCCTGAGTCCGTCGAGCGCGTCGGCGCCGCCCCACCCGCGTGGCGGCGCAATACTCCTTTCGGACTACGCCATCCTCGGCCGTGCGGACCGCCGGCGTAACCCGAACGCCGCGCACCGATGACCCCTGCGGCGAATGTCGCCTCGACTGCGCAGGCCGGAGAATTGACGCATTGCAACACGGCGACGCAGGGGAAGGAGCGCAGGATGGCCAAGACGCAAAAGGCGAAGGCGGTGTCGGTGCTGATCGTCAGCACCCTCGCGTTCACGGTGTGCTTCATGGTCTGGATGATGTTCGGCGTGATCGGGATCCCGATCAAAAAGACGCTGAACCTCAACGCCACGCAGTTCGGGATCCTGACGGCGACGCCGGTGCTCACCGGCTCGCTCATCCGCGTTCCCCTGGGGATGTGGACCGACAAGTACGGCGGCCGCATCGTGCTGTTCTGGCTGATGCTGGTCTGCGTGATCCCGATCTGGCTCATCGGCTACGCGACCGAGTTCTGGCAGTACCTCGTCCTGGGTCTCTTCGTCGGTGTGGCCGGCGGCTCGTTCTCGGTGGGCACGCCGTACGTCGCGCGCTGGTTCGACCGCAAGCACCAGGGCTTCGCCATGGGCGTCTACGGTGCCGGGAACTCGGGCGCGGCCGTCAACAAGTTCGTCGCCCCGGCGATCGTCGTCGCCGTCGGCTGGGCGGTGGTGCCGCAGGTCTACGCCGCGGTGATGCTCGGCACGGCGATCCTCTTCTGGTTGTTCAGCTACAGCGATCCCAAGCATCTCGTCGACTCGCGCATCACCTGGCGCCAGCAGCTCGCGGTGCTGCGCGATCCCAACGTCTGGAAGTACTGCCAGTACTACTCGATCGTGTTCGGCGGCTACGTCGCGCTGGCGCTGTGGATGACGCAGTACTACGTCACCGAGTACGGCTTCGAGATCCGGCTCGCGGCGCTGCTCGCGGCGGGTTTCTCGCTGCCCGGCGGCGTGCTGCGCGCGGTCGGTGGCTGGATGTCCGACAAGTGGGGCGCGCACAAGGTGACCTGGTGGGTGCTCTGGGTGTCCTGGATCTGCCTCTTCCTGCTCTCCTATCCGCAGACGTCGATGACGATCGCCACCGTCGACGGACCGAAGACCTTTCACGTCGGCCTCAACCCCTGGGCGTTCACGGCGCTGATGTTCCTCATGGGCATCGCCTGGGCGTTCGGCAAGGCGTCGGTGTTCAAGTACATCTCCGACGAGTACCCGCAGAACATCGGCGTGATCTCCGGCGTCGTCGGACTCGCCGGCGGCCTGGGCGGATTCCTGCTGCCGATCCTGTTCGGCGTGCTGCTGGACCTGACCGGCATCCGCTCGTCGTGCTTCATGCTGATGTACGGCGTCGTCTGGGTGTCGCTCATCTGGATGTACTGGACCGAGGTGCGCAAGACCGAACTCATGGGCGTGCGCTCGAAGGGCTTCAGCCTCAAGGGCTGATGCCCGTGGCGGATGGCTCGAACGAGCCGTGAGCCGTGTGGAAGCGCCTTCAGGCGCGAACCGTACACCGCACGCTGCTTGGCATTCGCGGCTGAAGCCGCTCCTACAAGAACTCGCGGGCCGCATTTCAGGGAGTCGATGATGAACACCGTGCAAGCCGCCACCCCCCCCAAGGTCACCAGCTCTGTCGACATCGTCGACTGGCGCCCCGAGGACAACGCGTTCTGGGACTCGACCGGCAAAGGGGTCGCCAACCGCAACCTGTGGATCTCCGTGCCCAGCCTGCTCTGCGGGTTCGCCGTCTGGGTGATGTGGGGCATCATCACGGTGCAGATGCAGAACCTGGGCTTCGCGTTCACGCAGCCCGAGCTCTTCACGCTGGCGGCGATCTCGGGGCTGTCCGGGGCGACGCTGCGCATCCCCGCGTCGTTCTTCATCCGGCTCGCCGGCGGTCGCAACACGGTGTTCTTGACCACCGCGCTGCTGATGATCCCGGCCTTCGGCACCGGCGTCGCGCTGCAGGACAAGGACACGCCGCTGTGGGTGTTCCAGTTCCTGGCGCTGCTGTCCGGCATCGGCGGCGGCAACTTCGCGTGCTCGATGTCGAACATCAACACGTTCTTCCCCAAGCGGCTGCAGGGCACCGCGCTCGGCATCAACGCGGGCCTGGGCAATTTCGGCGTCACGACGATGCAGATCCTGATCCCGCTGGTGATGACGACCGCGGTGTTCGGCGCCCTCGGCGGCGACCCGATGACGCTGGTCAAGCCCTCCGGGACGCTGATCGGCAAGATCGCCGCCGGGACGCCGACGTACATCCAGAACGGCGGTTTCATCTGGCTGGTCCTGCTCGTTCCGCTCGCGTTCGCCGGCTTCTTCGGGATGAACAACCTGCAGCCGATCTCGCCCAACATCGGCTCGACGGCGGCGGCGTTCTTCAAGATCCTCCTGCTGTACGCGGTGGCGATGATCACCGCGGCGCTCGGTCTCTACCTGTACCTGCCCAAGCCCACCGGGCTCGGCGTCCTGAACATGTGGGTGGCGCTGCCGCTGATCATCGTCGGCACGCTGCTCGCGATGAAGCTGGTCGCGTTCGGCGACATGAAGCCCAACCTGCAGAAGCAGTTCGCGATCTTCAAGGACAAGCACACCTGGTCGATGACGCTGCTCTACATCGTCACCTTCGGTTCGTTCATCGGCTTCTCCAACGCGCTGCCGCTGTCCATCACGGTGATCTTCGGTCAGAGCCACGTCGTGGACGCGGCCGGAGTGGTGAAGCACCTGCCGAACCCGAACGCGCCGTCGGCGCTCACCTACGCCTGGATCGGACCGTTCGTCGGCGCGCTCATCCGCCCCATCGGGGGCTGGGTCTCGGACAAGGTCGGCGGCTCGATCGTGACGCAGGTCATCTCGCTGGTGATGGTCGTCGCGTCGGTCGCGGTCGGCTACGTGATGATGCTGGCCTACGCGTCGGCAACGCCCGAGCAGTACTTCATGCCGTTCATCCTGCTCTTCATCGTGCTGTTCGCGGCGAGCGGCATCGGCAACGGGTCGACCTTCCGCACCATCGGCGTCATCTACGACCGCGTGCAGGCCGGCCCGGTGCTGGGCTGGACCTCGGCGGTGGCCGCCTACGGTTCGTTCATCGCGCCGGTGGTGATCGGCGGCGAGATCAAGGCCGGCACCCCGCAGAACGCGATGTACGGGTTCGCGATCTTCTACGCGCTGTGCCTGGTGCTGAACTGGTGGTTCTACCTGCGCAAGAACGCCTACGTGAAGAACCCCTGACCGTCGTCGGACGGGAGCCCCGCGCAGGCCGAACCCGACGGACACGCCCCCGTCCCCTCGCCGGAACGCCCGCCCACCCCGCACCGTGAACGCCATGGCGCCGCAGATCGCCTACTGGGAACCCGAGGACCGCGCGTTCTGGGTCCGCGAGGGCGCGCGCGTCGCCCGGCGCAACCTGCTCGTCTCGGCGCCGGCGCTGGTGATCGCTTTCGCCGTGTGGATGCTGTGGAGCATCGTCGTCGTGCAGTTGCCGCGGATCGGCTTCCACTTCAGCCCCAATCAGCTCTTCTGGCTGGCGGCGCTCCCGGGCCTCGCCGGCGGCACGCTGCGGCTCCTGTTCTCGTTCATGGTGCCGATCTTCGGCGGCCGGACGTGGACGACGCTCTCGACGGCGGCGCTGCTCGTTCCCGTCATCGGCCTCGGGCTTGCGGTCCGCGATCCATCGACTGACTACCCCACGTTCGTGCTGCTGGCGATCACCGCCGGTATCGGCGGCGGCAACTTCGCCTCGAGCATGGCGAACATCAGCTTCTTCTATCCCGCCGAGCGCAAAGGCGAGGCGCTGGGCTGGAACGCGGGCGTGGGCAACCTCGGCGTGGGCCTCGCGCAGGTCGCGATCCCGCTGGTCGTCGGCACGGCGATCTTCGGCGCGCTGGGCGGCGCGCCGCAGCAGTGGGCCGAAGGCAGCCTCACGCGCGAGATCTGGCTGCAGAACGCCGGCTTCGCCTGGGTGCCGCTGATCCTGCTTGCGGCGGCGGCCGCGTGGCGGTTCATGGACGATCTCGCGCCGGTACGGGCGAGCGCTGCCGACCAGGCAATCGTGTTCCTGCGCCCGCATACCTGGATTCTCGCCTGGCTGTACCTTGGCAGCTTCGGCTCGTTCGTCGGCTTCGCCGCCGGCTTCCCGCTGGTCGCGGACCTCGAGTTCAGCGGCGCCGAGGTCACCGGCTACGCGTTCGTCGGTCCGCTGCTGGCCGCGCTCGCGCGGCCCGCCGGGGGATGGTTCGCCGACCAGTTCGGCGGCGCGCAGGTGGCACTCGCCGCGTTCGCCGCCATGGCGCTCATCGTGCTGCTCCTGCTGCTGCTCGGCGCCGGGGCGCGGATGACGGGCGGCGTCGGCGCATTCCTCGGGCTGTATTCGCTGCTGTTCGTCGCCAGCGGGATGGCCAACGGTGCCGTGTTCCAGCTGATCCCGGCCGTGTTCATCGCCCACGCGCGGCGCGCGCTCGCGGGCTCGACCGAGGGCGAAGCCCGCGCGCTGCGCGAGGGCACCTTCGAGGGCGCGGCGGGACTCGGGCTCGCCTCGGCGATCGCCGCGTTCGGCGGCTTCTTCATTCCCAAGGCCTTCGGCACCGCCGTGGCGATCACGGGGGGCACGTTCGCCGCGCTCTACCCCTTTCTCGCGTTCTACCTGTCCTGCATCGCCGTCACCTGGTGGTTCTACATCCGCCGGCAACCGGCGCTCGCATGCTGATCATCCACCCGCCGCGCTCCGGTCCCGGCACGCGCGCCGGCGGCGTCCCTCGTTCGCTCGTAGCCATTCGCAGTCGTCCCCACGGGAGCACTCCATGAGTCATTTCCTCGACCGCCTCACGTACTTCACCCGCGACCGGCAGCCCTTCTCCGACGGGCACGGCGTCGTCACCCAGGAGGATCGCACCTGGGAGCGCGCGTACCGTGACCGCTGGGCCGCCGACAAGATCGTACGCTCCACGCACGGCGTCAACTGCACGGGCTCGTGCAGCTGGAAGATCTACGTCAAGGGCGGCGTGGTCACCTGGGAGACGCAACAGACCGACTATCCGCGCACGCGGCCCGACATGCCCAACCACGAGCCGCGCGGCTGCGCGCGCGGCGCCTCCTACTCCTGGTATCTCTACAGCGCCAATCGCGTCAAGTATCCGCTGGTGCGAGGCCGCCTCATGCGGCTGTGGCGCGCGGCGCGCCAGACGCTGGCACCGGTCGAGGCCTGGGCATCGATCGTCGAGGACCCGGCCAAGACCCAGAGCTACAAGTCGGTGCGCGGCCTGGGCGGCTTCGTGCGCTCGTCGTGGGACGAGGTCAACGAGATCATCGCCGCCGCCAACGTCTACACGGTCAAGAAGTACGGCCCCGACCGCGTCGTCGGCTTCTCGCCGATCCCGGCGATGTCGATGGTGTCCTACGCCGCGGGCAGCCGCTACCTGTCGCTGATCGGCGGCGTGTGCATGAGCTTCTACGACTGGTACTGCGACCTGCCGCCGTCCTCGCCGCAGATGTGGGGCGAGCAGACCGACGTGCCCGAGTCGGCCGACTGGTACAACTCGACGTTTCTCATGGCCTGGGGCTCGAACGTGCCCCAGACGCGCACGCCCGACGCGCACTTCTTCACCGAGGTCCGCTACAAAGGGGCGAAGGTCGTCGCGGTGACGCCGGACTACTCGGAGGTCGCCAAGCTCGCCGACCTCTGGCTGCATCCCACGCAGGGCACCGACGCCGCGCTGGCGCTGGCGATGGGCCACGTGATCCTGAAGGAGTTCCACCTGCAGCGGCCGTCGGCGTACTTCCAGGACTACTGCCGCCGCTACAGCGACCTGCCGATGCTGGTGAAACTCGTGCGCCGCGGGCGCGAGCTCGTCGCCGACCGGCTGCTGCGGACCTCCGACCTGCCCGGGGCCCTCGGCCAGACGAACAACCCGGAGTGGAAGACGGTGGCCGTCGACGAGGTGAGCGGCAAGCTCGTCGCGCCGCTGGGTTCGATCGGTTACCGGTGGGGACAATCGGCGGGCGGCGACCTCGGCAAGTGGAATCTCGAGAGCAAGGACGGCAGCGGCGCCGAGGTGAAGCTCCGGCTGACGCTGATCGACGCGCGCGACGACGTGCAGGCGGTCGCGTTCCCGTACTTCGGCGGCATCGAGCACGAGGTCTTCCGCAACAACGACCAGGGCAGCGACATCCTGCGTCGCAACGTCCCGGTCAGGAAGGTGGCGCTGGCCGACGGCGAGGCGCTGGTCGCCACCGTGTTCGACCTCCTGTGCGCGAACTACGGCATCGACCGCGGTCTGGGCGGCGAGAACGTCGCTGCGTCGTACGACGCGAACGTGCCGTACACGCCCGCCTGGCAGCAGAAGATCACCGGCGTGCCGGCCGAGCAGGTGATCGCCGTCGCGCGGCAGTTCGCCGACAACGCCGACAAGACGCGCGGCAAGTCGATGGTCATCATCGGCGCGGCGATGAACCACTGGTTCCACTCCGACATGAACTACCGCAGCATCATCAACATGCTGGTCATGTGCGGGACCGTCGGCAAGTCGGGCGGGGGCTGGGCGCACTACGTCGGCCAGGAGAAGCTGCGCCCGCAGACCGGGTGGACGGCGCTCGCGTTCGCGCTCGACTGGCACCGCCCGCCGCGCCAGATGAACTCGACGTCGTTCTTCTACGCGCACACCGACCAGTGGCGCTACGAGAAGCTGGGCGTGCGCGAGATCCTGTCGCCGCTCGCCGACCCGAACGAGTACACCGGCAGCCTGATCGACTTCAACGCCCGCGCGGAGCGGATGGGCTGGCTGCCGAGCGCGCCGCAACTCGCCACCAATCCGCTCGAGGTCTGCCGCGCCGCCGGCAGGGCAGGGGTCGATCCCAAGGAGTACGCCGTCAGCCAGCTGAAGGGGGGCGGACTCAAGCTGTCGTGCGAGGACCCGGACCATCCGGCCAACTTCCCGCGCAACCTGTTCGTCTGGCGCTCGAACCTCCTGGGCAGCTCCGGCAAGGGGCACGAGTACTTCCTCAAGCACCTGCTCGGCACGCGGCACGGCGTGCAGGGCAAGGACCTCGGCAGCTTCGGCGGCCAGAAGCCCGAGGAGGTCGTGTGGCGCGACGAGGCGCCGGAGGGCAAGCTCGACCTCCTGACGACGCTCGACTTCCGGATGTCGACGACGTGCATGTACTCGGACATCGTGCTGCCGACGGCGACCTGGTACGAGAAGAACGACCTCAACACCTCCGACATGCACCCGTTCATCCATCCGCTCTCCGCGGCCGTGGACCCGGCGTGGGAGGCGAGGAGCGACTGGGAGATCTACAAGGGCATCGCGAGGAAGTTCTCCGAGGTCTGCGTCGGGCACCTCGGCGTCGAGAAGGAGCTGGTGCTCACACCGACGCTGCACGACACGCCGAGCGAACTCGCCCAGCCGCTCGACGTCCGCGACTGGAAGAAGGGGCAATGCGAGCTCGTGCCGGGCAAGACGGCGCCGCAGATGACAGTCGTCGAGCGCGACTATCCGAACACCTACCGCAAGTACACCGCACTGGGCCCGCTGATGGCCAAGGTCGGCAACGGCGGCAAGGGCATCGCGTGGAACACCGAGCACGAGGTCAAGAACCTGGGCGAGCTCAACTACCGCGTCACCGAGGAGGGCGTGGCCAAGGGCATGCCGCGGATCGAGTCGGACATCGACGCCGCCGAGGTCGTGCTGATGCTGGCCCCGGAGACCAACGGCGAAGTGGCGGTCAAGGCCTGGGAGGCGCTGTCGGTGATCACCGGCCGCGAGCACGCGCACCTCGCGGCGATGAAGGAGGACGAGAAGATCCGCTTCCGCGACATCCAGGCGCAGCCGCGCAAGATCATCTCCAGCCCGACGTGGAGCGGCATCGAGTCCGAGCACGTGAGCTACAACTCGGGCTACACCAACGTCCACGAGCTGATCCCTTGGCGGACGCTCACCGGCCGCCAGCAGCTCTACCAGGATCACAAGTGGATGCTGGCGTTCGGCGAGGGGTTCTGCGTCTACCGGCCGCCGGTCGACCTGAAGACCGTGCACCCGATCGCCGGCAAGAAGCCGAACGGCAACCCGGAGATCGTTCTCAACTTCATCACGCCGCACCAGAAGTGGGGGATCCACTCGACCTACACCGACAACCTCATCATGCTGACGCTCTCGCGCGGCGGGCCGATCGTCTGGATGTCCGAGGACGACGCGAGGCGCGCCGGCATCGAGGACAACGACTGGATCGAGCTCTTCAACGTCAACGGCGCGATCGCCGCGCGGGCGGTCGTCAGCCAGCGCGTGAGCAACGGCATGTGCCTCATGTACCACGCGCAGGAGAAGATCGTGAACACGCCGGGATCGGAGATCACCGGCACGCGTGGCGGCATCCACAACTCGGTGACGCGGATCGCGGTCAAGCCAACGCACATGATCGGCGGTTACGCCCAGCAGTCCTACGGCTTCAACTACTACGGCACGATCGGGACCAACCGGGACGAGTTCGTCGTCGTGCGCAGGATGAAGACCGTCGACTGGCTCGACGCGCCGGCGCACGCGGGAGAGTCGGCATGAGCGACCTCCAGCGTGCCCTGATCCCGTCGCGGCCCGCCGCGGCCGTCCTGTTCCCGCCGGCGCGCGCCGAGGGCGAGCGCCAAGCCAACGAGGAGTCATCGCAATGAAGATCCGCGCCCAGATCGGCATGGTGCTCAATCTCGACAAGTGCATCGGCTGCCACACCTGCTCGGTCACCTGCAAGAACGTCTGGACCAGTCGCGAAGGCATGGAGTACGCCTGGTTCAACAACGTCGAGACCAAGCCCGGCATCGGCTACCCCAAGGAGTGGGAGAACCAGGACCGGTGGAACGGCGGGTGGGCGAGGAAGGACAGCGGCCGGATCGAGCCGAAGCAGGGCAGCAAGCTCTCGATCCTGATGAAGATCTTCGCCAACCCGAACCTGCCGCAGATCGACGACTACTACGAGCCGTTCACCTTCGACTACGAGCACCTGCAGAGCGCGCCCGAGATGAAGGCGATGCCGGTCGCGCGGCCGAGGAGCCTCATCACCGGCGAACGGATGCAGAAGATCGAGTGGGGTCCGAACTGGGAGGAGATCCTCGGCGGCGAGTTCGCCAAGCGCAGCAGGGACGCCAACTTCGAGGCGATGCAGAAGGACATCTACGGCCAGTTCGAGAACACGTTCATGATGTACCTGCCGCGGCTGTGCGAGCACTGCCTCAACCCGGCGTGCGTCGCCTCCTGCCCGTCGGGCTCGATCTACAAGCGCGAGGAGGACGGCATCGTCCTCATCGACCAGGACAAGTGCCGCGGCTGGCGGATGTGCGTGTCCGGCTGCCCGTACAAGAAGATCTACTACAACTGGGCGTCGGGCAAGGCGGAGAAGTGCATCTTCTGCTACCCGCGGATCGAGTCGGGCCAGCCGACGGTGTGCTCGGAGACCTGTGTGGGCCGCATCCGCTACCTCGGCGTGCTGCTCTACGACGCCGACCGGATCGAGGCGGCGGCTGCGGTCGCGGATCCGAAGGGGCTGTATGCTTCCCAGCTCGCGATCTTCCTCGACCCGAACGACCCGGAAGTGATCGCCCAGGCGCGCCGCGACGGCGTTCCCGACGCCTGGCTCGCCGCGGCGCGCGACTCCCCCGTCTACAAGATGGCGGTGGACTGGAAAGTGGCGCTGCCGCTGCACCCCGAGTACCGGACGCTGCCGATGGTGTGGTACGTGCCGCCGCTCTCGCCGATCCAGGCGGCCGCCAGCGCCGGCCAGATCGGGACCTTCGGCCAGCTCCCCGACGTGCGCTCGCTGCGCATCCCGGTCCAGTACCTCGCCAACCTGCTGACCGCAGGGGACGAGGCGCCGGTGGTGACGGCGCTGGAGCGAATGCTGGCGATGCGCGCGTACATGCGCGACCGCCACGTCGAGCGGCGCGAGAACGCCGAGGTGCTGCGCCAGGTCGGCCTCGCGGCGGCGATGGTCGAGGACATGTACCGCGTGATGGCGATCGCCAACTACGAGGACCGGTTCGTGATCCCCAGCGCGCACCGCGAGTACGCCGAGGACGCGTTCGACGTGAAGGGCGGCTGCGGCTTCTCGTTCGGCAACGGCTGCTCGGACGGCCAGTCCGAGAGCTCGCTGTTCGGCGGCAAGAAGCGCAAGACGATCCCGATCAAGGTCGGCGGTTGAGGGAGGCGACGATGACTCCCGTGCTCAAGGCCCTCGGTGCGCTGCTCGCCTACCCGACGGCCGACCTCGTCGCTGCGCTGCCCGAGATCGGCGCCCTGATCGAGCAGGAGGCGCGCCTGCCCGCGGCGGCGCGGCAGGCGCTCGTGCAGCTGTGCCAGGACCTGGGTGAGTCCGATCTCATCGACGCCCAGGAACGTTACGTCGCCCTGTTCGACCGCGGGCGGTCCACCTCGCTGCACCTGTTCGAGCACGTGCACGGCGACTCGCGGGAACGCGGCCAGGCGATGGTCGATCTCAAGCACACCTACGCCCGCGCGGGCTTCCTGCTGGCGCCGGGGGAGTTGCCGGACTTCCTGCCCGCGGTGCTCGAGTTCCTTGCCCAGCGCCCGTACGCGGAAGGGCAGGCGATGCTCGATGACTGCGAGCACATCGTGCGCGCGCTCGGCGAGGCACTGCGGCGGCAGCAAAGCGCCTACGCGGCGGTCCCGAACGCGCTCCTGCTCCTGATCGGCGCTGCGGCGCTGGGTGCGACTCCCGTCGCGGACGCACCTCCCGAGGTGCCGCTCGACGAGGCGTGGCGCGAGGAGCCGGTGTTCTTCGGCCCCCCCGGGGCCGGGGGCTGCACGGCGGCGTCGCCGGCCGTGTCCGTCGTCCAATTCATGCCGCGTCGGTCCTGACGCGATTCCGGAGACAAGCGATGTCCTATCTCAACGAATTCCTGTTCGGCATCTATCCGTACGTCGCGCTGGCGGTGTTCTTCGTCGGCAGCCTGCTGCGCTTCGACCGCGACCAGTACACGTGGAAGAGCGACTCCTCGCAGCTCCTGCGCGCGGGCCAGTTGCGCTGGGGATCCAACCTCTTCCACCTGGGGATCCTCGGCATCTTCTTCGGCCATCTCGTCGGCCTGCTGACGCCGGTTGCCGTCTGGCACGCCCTCGGCGTTTCCGCGGGCGCCAAGCAGCTGCTGGCGGTGGTCGCCGGCGGCATCGCCGGGTTCATCTGCCTGATCGGGCTCCTGCTGCTCATCCATCGCCGGCTCACCGAGCCGCGGATTCGCGCGACGACGCGGCCGATGGACAAGCTCGTGCTGTTGCTGCTGCTGGCACAGCTGCTCCTGGGCCTGTTCAGCATCACCGTGTCGCTGCAGCACCTCGACGGCGCCGAGATGATCCGGCTGATGACGTGGGCGCAGCACATCGTCACGTTCCGCGGCGACGCCGCGAGCTTCGTCGCGGACGTGGCGCCGGTGTTCAAGCTGCACCTGGTGCTGGGGATGACGATCTTCCTGGTCTTCCCGTTCACGCGGCTCGTCCACATCTGGTCGGGCTTCGCCGCCGCCGGCTACCTGGTGCGGGCCTACCAGCTCGTGCGCTCGCGCTGATGGGTCCGCAACGTGGGCGAGCCCATTCCCCCCGGGACGCCTCGCACGGTTTCCACGGGACGACGGCGGCGATCGAGTACGCGGTGCTGATGCTCGCCGTGCGCGACGCCGTCGTCTGCGGTCACAGCCGCTGCGGGGCGGTCAAGGCGAGGTAAGAACGTCCGATCGCCGAGGCGCCGCACAAGGAGCCGCTGGCTCGATTCGGGCCGCGGCGCCGTCCTCTCGTTGCCGGTGAGCGAAGGCGTGCTCCGGCGCGCCGGGCGGCGACCCAAACGTGCTGCAACTGAATGCGCTCGCCCGTGCCCGGTGGCCGCGGCACGAACGCGCAGCGCGCCCGGACCGCTGCCGGCTCGGCACGCGCCAGGCGGGCATGCCGTTGCTGCTGCCCCGAGCGGGGCCCGGGCGCCGGCGGTCGCCCCCTGGCGGGCGTTCGTCGGATGCCTCCCTCGCGGGCCCTGCGCGGTGGCGCAGGGCCCCGGCGTGGCGGGCGTTTTCGCCTTTGCAACGCCCCGTTTCTGTGGAACAATCGACTCAACCAAACTTTCGGGGTGACCGCGATGCTGGATCGAGACGGTTATCGCCCGAACGTAGCCATCGTCATTGTCAACGCCAAGAACCAGGTTTTCTGGGGCAAACGGATTCGCGAGCACTCGTGGCAGTTTCCGCAGGGCGGCATCAACTCCGGCGAAACGCCGGAAGAGGCGATGTTCCGCGAGTTGCACGAGGAGGTCGGACTCCATCCCCAGCACGTCAGGATTCTGGGGCGCACACGGGAGTGGCTGCGTTACGAGGTGCCGCAGCGCTGGGTGAAGCGGGAATGGCGGGGCAGCTACCGCGGGCAGAAGCAGATATGGTACCTGCTGCGCCTCGTCGGGCGTGATAGCGACTTCAAGCTCCGGGGCAACGAGCGTCCGGAATTCGACGCGTGGCGTTGGCACGATTACTGGGTGCCGCTCGACACCGTCATCGACTTCAAGCGCGAAGTCTACCGTCGCGCGCTGACGGAGCTCGAGCGTTACCTGCAGGTGCGCCCGCATACGCGACGCCAGCGCCTCTACGGCTTCCCGCATCCGGTGATGCCGCCCTCGTACTCGGAGCCCGGACCGAGTGCGGGTGACTGACGGCCGGCGAAGGCATCTTCGCGCGCGGCCCGAAGATCAGCGCATGAACCCCGCGCCGCCCGTCATCGCGCCGCCCATGAACACCGGCATCAGGGCGGCGAACAGCACGATACCCAGCAGCAGGCCGCAGACGACGATCGCGACCGTGTAGACGACCGCCTTCTCGACGGGGCACTTCTTCATCAGCGCCACGCCGAGGTAGAACGTGTACCAGGCGTAGATCGCGCCGAGCAGGCTCAGGACGCCACCGAGGATCGGGATGAGCTGCAGGACCGCGGCGAGCCAGGCTGCCGTGTACGAGTAGGCGGTGAGCTTGAGCGACTGGATGAAGTTCTTTTCTCCACCGAAGGTCGGCGCCAGCGCGTCGACGATCATCGCCAGCACGTACGTGACGCCCAGGCTGATCGCGTAGCTCAGCACGGCAATGCCCGGGCCCGCCTTCAAGGCCAACGCCAACGGGCCCAGCGCAGCCAGGAGCATGATATAGCCGGTGAACAGCGAGCTCGTCGTCGCGCTTTCCTCCGCGATCCTCGGCCATTCGAACTTCGGCTTGAGCAGGATGTTGGTAATCCGGTCGACCAGTGCCATTGCGATCCTTCCCGTTGGCGCGGGCCCGGTCCTGCGCGGCCAGCGCGTAGTGCAGTCAACACCCGCGTCGATACTCCGTCGAGATCGACGCCCATCGCCTATCGGCGCCGGGCGGCGGCGCGCTCGCGCCGGCGCAATGGTGCGGCAGCGTCGAGCACTGCGCCCCGGCGGCCGCGTCCACGCGTCAGGGCTCGATGCGCGTGCCGAGCACTCGCAGGAACTGCGCGAGCCATGCCGGGTGGGCGGGCCACGCCGGCGCGGTCACCAGGTTGCCGTCGGTGTGTGCCTGGTCGACGGCGATCTCGGCGTAGCTTCCGCCCGCAACCTTTACCTCCGGCGCGCAGGCAGGATAGGCGCTGCAGCTTCGACCGGCAAGCGCGCCCGCAGCCGCGAGCAGCTGGGCGCCGTGGCAGATCGCGGCGATCGGCTTGTTCGCCTTGGCGAAGTGCTGGACGCAGGCGAGCACCTTGGGGTTGAGCCGCAGGTATTCGGGCGCGCGGCCGCCGGGGATGACCAGCGCATCGTAGTCCTCCGCCTTCAGCGCGTCGAACTCGGCGTTGAGCGTGAAATTGTGGCCGGGCTTCTCGCTGTAGGTCTGGTCGCCTTCGAAGTCGTGGATGGCGGTGCGGACCTGCTCGCCCGCCTTCTTGCCGGGGCAGGCCGCGTGCACGGTGTGACCGACCATCGACAGCGCCTGGAACGGCACCATGGTCTCGTAGTCCTCCGTGTAGTCGCCGGTGAGCATCAGGATCTTCTTTGCAGCCATGGCGTTCGCCTCGCAGTGCGGTTGTCGGGAGAGCCGGAAGCGCCACGCGTTTCGGCCAGCGCCATTATGCGGCAGCCGCGGCGCTCCCGGACGGCCTCCGGGACCGGGGGGCGGCCGGGAACCGGCCCGTCGCGCCTGCGCCGACGGCCGGGGGCGCGGGCGCGGACGCTGTCCCCATGCGGCAAACCGGTACAGAATGGCGTCACGCCTGGCCCTCTTCCGGAGCGCGCGCCAGGACCGCGAAGCGTGTCGATGCACAGCCTGTTCGAGTTCTTCCTGGCCAACGGGGACTTCGGCGATCCCGGCCTCTATGTGAACTTCCGCGACGAGCGCCGGGCGCTGCTCTTCGATCTCGGCGACGTCGGCGCCCTGCCGCCACGGCGCCTGCTGCGGCTGTCGCACCTGTTCGTCAGCCACGCGCACATGGATCACTTCTTCGGCTTCGACCAACTGCTGCGCGTGGTGCTCGGCAGGAAGGCGGAGATCGTGCTGTTCGGTGGGCCCGGCTTCGTCGCGCAGGTCGAGCACAAGCTCAGGGCCTACACGTGGAACGTCGTCCACCGCTACGACGTGGCGCTCACGATCGTCGTGCGCGAGCGTGACCTCGACGGAACGGCGCGCGGCGCGCGCTTCTGCAGCCGGACGCGGTTCGAGCGTGAGCCCGACGCGGCCCCGCCCTGGGCGTGCGACGTGCTGCACGACGAGCCCGCGTTTCGCGTGCGCGGCCGCTTCGTCGACCACGGCGTTCCCTGCCTTGCCTATGCCCTCGAGGAAAAGGCGCAGGTCCGGGTCGACAAGGACCGGCTCCACGCGCACGGGCTCGGGACCGGGCCGTGGCTGCGGGATCTGAAGCGGGCGGTGCTCTGCGGCGCGCCGGGCGAAACGCCGATCGATGTGCGGTGGCGCGACCAGCACGGCGACCACGCGCTCGAGCGCAGCGTCGACGAGCTGCGCCCGCTGATCCTCGACGTTGCTCCGGGGAGGCGGGTCGGCTACGTGACCGACCTCCGGTACACCGACGACAACGTGCGCATCCTGGAAGAGCTGCTCGTCGGTGTCGACCGGCTCTACATCGAAAGCGTCTTCCTCGACGAGCACGCGGCCCACGGCGCGCGCAAGCACCATCTGACGGCACGGCAGGCCGGGGACATCGCGCGGCGGCTCGGCGCCCGGTCGGTCGTGCCGTTCCATTTCTCGCCGCGCTACGAAGGGCGCGCCGAGGCGTTGCGCAGCGAGGTGCGCGCGGCCTGGGGCGGCCCGTCGGCAGCCGTGCCGCCGCGGGCGGCGGGCGCTGGCCCGTGAATTCGAGCCCTCGCCATGACCGATCGGCTCACTCTGCGGGAACTCGTGGACCTGCTGCCGCCGACGCGCGAGTCGGAGCGGTTCCGCTACTTCGAGCACTGGGCAGGCGAGCCGTTCGCGCCGGCGCAGCGCGAGTTGACGCAGGCGAACGCGGGATGGCTGGCGGAGGCGGCGCTGCTCGCCTACGCGCCGCCGCAGGAAGCGGCGCGGGTATTCGCAAATTTCCGACCCCGGCCGACGCGCGTCGAGTTCATCGCCGATCGGCAGCGCGACGTCGAGTGCTTCGCGACCATTCGCCGCTGCTCTACGTGCGCCGGCTTCGCGCGGCCGCGCCCCGTGTCCCCGCCGCGACGGGCGCAGGCGCGCCCTGCCGCGCGCCACGCGCCGCGAAGCGGGAGTGGTCACGCGCCCCGTTTGGTCGGTATCCTTACGCGCTCTGCCTGTCGCGATCGCCCGGAACCAGCGCAGGCCCCGTGTCGGGGCCGCGCCACGCGCCGGACGCCGAGCTGGATCAGGCGATTCCCCACTCAGCGGTTCATGAAGGAGTACACCATGCCGGCCCCTCGCAAGCGCGCAAGCAGGAAGAACGTCGCGGTGGAACCGCCCGCCAAGGTCCAAGGCGCGCTGCCGGCCGCGGAGTCGGCCTTGCTGGGGGTCGCGCGCCAGGTGCGGTCATGGTCCGATTCGGTCCTGGGAATCGCCGGCGCCGCGGCGGACGTCTCGATCGGCGCGGCGAAGGCGATGCTCGTCAAGCCCGAGCAGCGCGGAGCGCTGGAGAAGGCCGGGACGGTGCTGCGCGGAATGCGCGAGGCGGCAGGGATGTCGCTCAACGAGGTCGGCGAGGCGATCAACCTCAAGGACCCGGCGCTGCTGGAGCTGGTCGAGAACGGCAAGGTTGCGCTCCCGTTCGAGATCATCCTGCGGCTCGCGTCGGTGCTCGGTCGCAACGACCCCATCTCCTTCGTGATGCGCTTCACGCGTTCGTACAACCCCGACCTGTGGCATACCCTCGAAAACCTCGGGATTGGGCGTTTTGCCGTGCAGGCCGGGCGCGAACGCGAGTTCGCCAACATCTACCGCGGCAGCGATGCCGCCCGCCGGCTGACCGACACCGACTTCGCCGCCGTCCTGTCCTTCACCAAGGCTGCGTTCGAGATGGCGCTCGCCTTTCGCGACAGCAAGCCGGCTCCGGTACGGGCTCCGGCGCGAACGAAGGCGGCGTGAGCGCCCCGGAGGCGACCGGCCGCGGTTGCCGTGCCGGCGCGGCGGCCGGCGGCCACGCGCGGCACGCTACTTCTGCGGCGGCGGGGCCGGGGGCGCTGGGGCAACCGGTGCGGCGGCGGGCGGCACCGGGACGACGATGCCGGGCGCCAGCGGAATGTCCTCGACCGCCTTGACGCCGTTCACCCAATGGCGCGTCTCGCCGAAGCAGGTTCCCGGCAGGCCGACCTTTTCGTCGTAGTGGAGCGACACCCGCTTGCCCATCGCGGTGTTGATCTGCTGTGCAACGCCCTCGTCCCACACCGTGAACGGGAACTTCTCCTGCGCCGTGCCGGGCATCGTCACCAGCGCGATCTCGCCCTCCCAGGTCTTGCAGATCCAACCCTTGCGCGAGAACTTCTGCACCCACCCCGCGCGCTCGCCGGACGAATAGCTCCAGGAGATCATCGCCCAGAAGTAGAGGGCGCCGAGCGCGACGGCGGCGAGCAGCAGGAGCAGCGGCCACAGCAGGGCTCCGCGCTGCGATCGCGGTGCGGCGGGCCGGGCAGGCGCAAGCAGGGTCGGAGGCATCGGTTGCTGGCTTTCTCGTCGGCGGTGGAGGGTGCGCTCGCGCGCCATCCCGTGGGACCTCGATTATCGCCGATGTCGAGATGGCCTTGCGCGCGGCGATGTCCGGGATCGGAGGCGGCGGCCAGGCGTCAACGCGTCGCGTGCTCGCTTCGCGGACCCCATCAGGCCACGCCGTAGCCCATCGACTGCGGCAGCCACAGCACGATCTGCGGGAACAGCACCATTGCGAGCAGCAGCAGCGTCAGGGCGACGAGGAATCCCCAGCCCTCGCGCATCATGTCGCGGAGGGGGATCCCGGTCAGCGCGTTGGTGACGAACAGCAGCATGCCGAACGGCGGGGTGATGAGGCCGATCATCATGTTGACGACGACGACGACGCCGAAGTGGACGAGGTCGATGCCGAGGAGCTTCGCCGCCGGCAGCAGCATCGGCACGAACACCAGAAGCATCACCGAGACGTCGAGGAAGCAGCCCAGCACCAGGAAGACGGCGTTGACGAGCAGCAGGAACTGCAGCTGCGAGAGGTCCTTCGAGTCGACCCACAGCGCCAGCGCCTGCGGCACGCCTTCGGAGGTGAACGCGTAGTTCAGCATGAACGCGCCGGCGATGATCATCGTGATCACCGCGGAGGAGCGCGTCGAGTCGAGGAACACGCCGTAGAGCGTCTTCCAGTCCAGTGCGCGGTAGACCACGCCCGCCAGCAGCAGCGCGTGCAGCGCCGCGACGCCCGCGGCCTCGGTCGGCGTGAAGGCCCCGGTGTAGATGCCGGTCAGCAGCACGATCGGCAGCGACAGCGGCAGCGCGCCGCGCCAGAGGATTTGCGGGTAGGCGGCGAGCGGCACGCGGGCGTCGCGCGGCATCCTGCGCCTTACCGCGACGACGTGCGTGGCGATCATCAGCACCAGCGCCATCAGCAGCCCCGGGACGACCCCGCCCAGGAACAGCGCGCCGACCGACGCGCCCGAGACCAGCGCGTAGATGACCATCGGGATCGACGGCGGGATGATCGGCCCGATCGTGGCGCTGGCCACGACGACCGCGCCGGCGAAGCCCGGCGAGTACTCGGGCTTCTTCAGCATCTGGCGGATCGTCACCAGTCCCGGTCCGGCGGCGTCGGCGATCGCGCTGCCGCTCATCCCGGAGAACACGACGCTGACCAGGATGTCGACCTGCGCGAGGCCGCCCGGCAGGCGGCCGACCAGGATCCGGCAGAAGTCGAAGATGCGCTCGCTGATCGTGCCCGCGTTCATCACGTTCGCGGCCAGGACGAACAGCGGCACCGCGAGCAGCACGTAGCTGTTGTAGAGCCCGTTGAGGATCTGCTCGGCGGCAAGGCCCATGTCCTGGCCCTTCACGGCGAGGTAGGCGATGCCCGCGGCCACCATCGAGAACGCGATCGGCGTGCGCAGCAGCATGCCGCCGGCCAGCACCGCGAGCAGCACCCACAGCGGAACCGTCACTCACATGTTACATCCTTTGCATCGTCCTCACCGCCGGCCCCGCCGAAGCCGGGCGCGTCGGCACCCTGGACGGCGGTTCGGGTGGCACTCAGCCGAGCAGGACCAGGTTGTCGCGGTGGATGAGCTCGGGCTCGTCGACGTAACCCAGAACCGCCTCGATCTCGCCCGAGGGCCGGCGGATGATCCGGGCCGCTTCGGTCGCGCCGTAGTTGACGAGCCCGCGCGCAATCTCGCGGCCGGTCGGGTCGTAGCAGCCGACGACCGCGCCTCGCTCGAAGGTCCCGTCGACTGCGACGACGCCGATCGGCAGCAGGCTCTTGCCTTCGTTGAGGAGCGCGCGCACCGCCCCCGCGTCGAGATCCAGGCGGCCGGCGAGCTGCAGGTGGTCGGCCAGCCACTGCTTGCGCGCCGCAAGCGTCGCGGCGGCCGCGACGAGCGCGCTGCCCAGCGCCTCGCCGGCCGCCAGCCGGAGCAGCACGTCCGGTTCGCGGCCGCACGCAATGACCGTCGACGCCCCCGAGCGGGCCGCGCGCTTGGCGGCGACGACCTTGGTCAGCATGCCCCCGCGGGAGAGCGCGCTCGCCGCGCCGCCGGCCATCGCCTCCAGCTCGGGGTCGCCGGCGCGCGCGCAGCGCACCAGTGTGGCGGCCTGGTCTTTGCGCGGATCGGCGGTGTACAGGCCCTGTTGGTCGGTGAGCAGCAGCAGCACGTCGGCCTCGATCAGATTGGTGACCAGGGCGCCCAGCGTGTCGTTGTCGCCGAACCGGATCTCGTCGGTGGTGACCGTGTCGTTCTCGTTGATGATGGGGATCACGCCGAGCGCGATCAGCGTGCGCAGCGTCGACCGGGCGTTGAGGTAGCGCCGGCGGTCCGCCAGGTCCTCGTGGGTAAGCAGGATCTGCGCGGTGTGCAGCCCGAATCGGGCGAACGCGGTCTCGTAGGCCTGCACCAACCCCATCTGGCCGACGGCGGCGGCGGCCTGCAGCTCGTGCATGGCCGACGGGCGGGTGCTCCACCCGAGGCGCTTGATGCCCTCGGCGATGGCGCCCGACGAAACGAGGACGATCTCCTTGCCGTCGCGCTTGAGCTCGGCGATCTGCGCCGCCCAGTTGGCCACGGCGGCGTGATCGAGTCCGCGCCCGTCGTTGGTGACGAGGCTGGAGCCGACCTTGACCACCAGGCGGCGGGCGGCGGCGACAGGATGGTTCATGGCGAGGTCAGCGGACGGGTGGCGCGGGGAACGGGGAACGGGGTACGCCGTCGCGCGCGGGCGGGTCGTCGCCGGCTGGCAGCGCGGCGGGGTTGGCGTCGAGCCAGTCCTGAATCGCGAAGACCAGGGGGCGGCAACCCTCGCCGCGGAGGGCGGCGATCGCGAACACGGGTCCGTCCCAGCCGTACGTGCGCACGAACGCCTCGACGCGGGCGCCGCGCTCGTCTTCGGGAACGAGATCGAGCTTGTTGAGCACGAGCCAGCGCGGCTTGGCGTGCAGCGACGCGTCGTAGTGCGCAAGCTCGGCGACGATCGCCCGCGCGTCGCGCACCGGGTCGGCATCCGGGTTAAGCGGTGCAATGTCGACGATGTGCAGCAGCAGACGCGTGCGCTGGAGATGACGCAGGAACTGGTGCCCGAGTCCCGCGCCTTCCGCGGCCCCTTCGACGAGGCCGGGGATGTCCGCTACGACGAAGCTGCGACCTTCGTCGGTGCGCACGACGCCGAGATTCGGGGCGAGCGTCGTAAAGGGGTAGTCCGCGACCTTGGGCCGCGCGGCCGAGACGGCGCGGATGAACGTGCTCTTGCCGGCGTTGGGCGCTCCGAGGAGGCCGACGTCGGCGAGGACTTTGAGCTCGAGCCGCAGTTGGCGCTTCTCGCCCGCCGCCCCGCGCGTGAACTGCCGGGGCGCGCGGTTGGTGCTGGACTTGAAGTGCAGGTTGCCCAGGCCTCCGGCACCGCCCTTGGCGAGCAGCGCGCGCTGGCGGTGCACGACGAGGTCGGCGACGAGTTCCCCGGTCTGGGCGTCGGTGACGACCGTGCCGACAGGGACGCGCAGCGTGACGTCCGCGGCGCCCTTGCCGTATTGATCGGCGCCGCGGCCGTTCTCGCCACGCTTGGCGCGATGGATCCGCGCGTAGCGGTAGTCGATCAGCGTGTTCAGGTTGCGGTCGGCGAGCGCCCAGACGCTGCCGCCGCGGCCGCCGTCGCCGCCGTCCGGTCCGCCGTGGGGGACGAACTTCTCGCGGCGGAAGCTCGCGACGCCGTTGCCGCCGTCCCCGGCGATCACCTCGATGCGCGCTTCGTCGAAGAACCTCATGGCGCCTGCCTGCGGTAAAGCACGAAACGCTCGGAGTCGTCGCCGCGGCGGCGCCCTTCCCAGGCGAGCGCGAAACCCTCCGGCGCCGCGGGATCCCCGTCGATCCGGCCGTACTGGACCAGGATCGCGGAACACTCGTGATCGGGTTGCCGCTCCTCCCGCACCGTCTGCAGCCCGGCAAAATAGCGGAAGAGCGCGCGCTGCGGCTCGCCCAGCTGGCGGCTCGCAACACACCCGCTCGCCGGCAGCTGGGCCGCGAGTGACTCGGCCACGGTGCGATAGCTGCGCCGGGAGTCGAGATACGGCAGCCAGATCGTCGTGTAGAGCCCCCAGACCAGCGTCATGCCGGCCGCCCAGTTGAGCACGGCGCGGCGGTTCGAGCGGCGCGCGGGCCGCACGAGTGCCAGCCAGAGCGCGGTCAGGAACACGGCGATGGCCAGGGCGATCAGGCCCGGCTCGGGTCGATACCCGGCCTCGGTGTCGCGGAACAGGCGGGCGATGGAGGGCGAGAGGCCGTGCAGCCAGGCGTCGATCCAGAGCCACCAGACCAGGCCCGCGAGCAGGCCGAAGGTGAGGATGCCGAACCAGTCGAGCGCCGCGGAGAAGCCGCGCTTGAGCGTGTCGACCTCGATCGCGGCGATCAGGCACAGCGGGATCAGCAGCGGCATCAGCATGATCGTGCGGGAGTCGGGCAGCAGGGCGAGGCCGGCGATCATGACCAGCGCGAACGTCGCCGGGATCTCGATGGCCGGCACGCGCAGTCCGCCGTTGAACCCACGGCCCCGCATCCACAGCGTCCACAGCACCAGCGGCGCCACGGGCCAGGCGAACCACAGCAGGTTCTTCGGCAGGAACAGCGCGTCGTCGCCCAAGTTGGCCCAGAAATCCGGTTCCACCTGCCGTGCCCACCAGTTGGCGAGGTGGTCGGGCGCGCTCGAAAGCAGGGCCAGGACCCAGGCGCCGGCGATCGCGGCGCACACGAGCAGCGAGCAGAGCGTGGCGAGAGCGTGCGATCGCGAGCGGTAGCGCGCAAACGCGGCCGCGAGCGCGATCTGTGTTGCCCCGATCCACAGCGGCCCGGCGAGGCCGTGCGCGAGGAACGCGAGCGCCCCCGCCGCGCCGACGACCGCGCCGCCGATCGCGGGGCGTCGCTGTGCCAGCGCGAGCCCCCAGTGCGCGCCGGCCACCCCAAGGAGGAGGCCGAGTTCGGGCGCGAGCTGGCGCGCGCGGTCCCAGAGTCCGACGCAGCCGATGAACAGCAGGACCGGCAGCCAGCGGGTCCTGCGGCCGTTGAGCTCGATGCCCGCGCCGGTGATGGCCAGCAGCGTGAGCCAGAGCAGCAGCGCCGCCGCGATTCGCGCCGCGTCGTGCGCGGGCAACACGCCGCCGAGGATCCGGCCCGACCCCGCAGCCAGCGCGTAGATCAGCGGCGGTCGCGCGGTGTAGGGTTCTCCCGCGAGCGAAGGCACGGCAAGACTACCGCCGCGCATCATCTCCCAGGCGACGCCGAAGGCCGTGGCGTCCTCGGTCTTCCAGGGGTCGTGCCCGATCACGCCGAGCAGGGCCCAGGCGATGCACAGCACCACGAGTCCCGCCTGCTTCAGCGATCGGTACGGGCCCGCCGGCGACAGCGCTGCCGCCGTGGCGGGGTTGCTGGAATGCGGTGGGCGGGACATCCGGGGAACGGGCGGGAGCGGGGACGGCGAGACGTAGCGCGAAAGGAGCGGGCGGAAAAGGACGAAGGGGCAAGGCGGGCGGGAAAGAAAAAGGCAGCCGAAGCTGCCTTTGCCAGCGGGGGCGAAGCCCATGACGGGCCGCCGCACCGCAGGCAATCCTGCGCTCCGCTTCGCCGGATCAGGTCGAGGTCGCCGCCGATCCGGCCTTGCTGCCGTAGCGCTGGCGGAACTTGTCGATCCGGCCCGCCGTGTCCATCACCTTCTGCTTGCCGGTATAGAACGGATGGCAGGACGAGCACACCTCGACGTGCAGGGGCTTCGCGACGGTCGAGCGCGTCGTGAAACGGTTGCCGCAGCTGCACGTGATCTCGATTTCAGAGTACTTGGGGTGAATGCCGGTCTTCATGGGCTCCTCTCTTGGGTCCACGCGCCGGAACCCAGTGGTTCCCCTGGGCGCGCCCGGACCGCGGCGTCGAGGCGGACCGGATTCGGCTCGGCCTCGACACAAAGCGTTAGATTATGCCGATCGGGGGGCCGCTGCGCAACGCCTTCGTTCTCCCGCCGGAGTGCCGCCGCCGCGCTGTCAACCGCGGCGCATGCTGTCGAAGAACTCGGCGTTGCTCTTGGTCGCCTTGACCTTGTCGACCAGGAACTCGGTCGCCTCGAGGTCGTCCATCGGGTAGAGCACCTTGCGCAGCACCCAGACCTTCTGCAGGATGTCCGGCTTCAACAGCATCTCCTCCTTGCGCGTTCCCGAGCGGTTGACGTTGATCGCCGGGTAGGTGCGCTTCTCGGCCATCCGGCGGTCGAGGTGGATTTCCATGTTGCCGGTGCCCTTGAACTCCTCGTAGATCACGTCGTCCATCCGCGATCCGGTGTCGATCAGCGCGGTGGCGATGATCGTCAGCGACCCGCCTTCCTCGATGTTGCGGGCCGCGCCGAAGAAGCGCTTGGGCCGCTGCAGCGCGTTCGCGTCGACGCCGCCGGTCAGCACCTTGCCGGACGCGGGGACGACGGTGTTGTAGGCGCGGGCGAGGCGCGTGATCGAGTCGAGCAGGATGACCACGTCCTTCTTGTGCTCGACCAGCCGCTTCGCCTTCTCGATCACCATCTCGGCGACCTGAACGTGCCGCGTCGCGGGTTCGTCGAACGTCGACGACACGACCTCGCCGCGCACCGAGCGCTGCATCTCGGTCACTTCCTCGGGGCGCTCGTCGATCAGCAGGACGATCAGCACGACGTCCGGGTGGTTGGCGGCGATCGAGTGCGCAATGTGCTGCAGCATCACCGTCTTGCCGGACTTCGGCGAGGCGACGAGGAGGCCGCGCTGGCCCTTGCCGATCGGCGCGATGATGTCGATCACGCGGCCGGTGATGTTCTCCTCGGCCTTGATGTCGCGCTCGAGCACCAGCGGCTCGTCGGGGAACAGCGGCGTCAGGTTCTCGAACAGGATCTTGTTCTTGGCCGCCTCAGGCGGCTCGCCGTTGACCTTGTCGACCTTGACCAGCGCGAAGTAGCGTTCGCCTTCCTTGGGCGTGCGGATCTCGCCCTCGATCGTGTCGCCGGTGTGCAGGTTGAAGCGCCGGATTTGCGACGGGGAGATGTAGATGTCGTCGGTGCCGGCGAGGTACGAGGTGTCCGGGGAGCGCAGGAAGCCGAAGCCGTCGGGCAGCACCTCGAGCGTCCCGTCGCCGAAGATGCTCTCCCCCTTCTTCGCGTGCGCCTTCAGCATCGCGAAGATGAGATCGTGCTTGCGCATCCGGTTCGCGCCGTCGATCTCCATCGTGTTGGCGACTTCGAGCAGTTCGCTGACGTGCTTGGCTTTCAGTTCGGACAGTTGCATGGCGCGGGGGGAGGGGGCACGGACGGGAAACTGCGGAGGCAGGCGAAAAGGCTTGCGCGGCGGGCGCCGCGGTGCGACTTCGGGGTCGGGCGCCTGCGACTCGCCCGGAACTTCCGGGGGACGGCACCTTGGACGGGATGATCAGACGCAGCCCCCCGCGGGGTCCGCGGACGGAGGGCTCACTGCACGAAGCTCAGCCTAACGGGTTCAGAGGTTGCTGTCAACAAAGGCGGTGAGCTGCGACTTCGAAAGCGCCCCCACTTTCTGGGCGTGCGGCTTGCCGTCCTTGAACAGGATCAGCGTGGGGATGCCGCGGATTCCGAACTGGGCCGTCGTATCCGGGTTGCTGTCGATGTCCAGCTTGGCGACGGTAAGCTTGCCCGCGTACTGCTTCGCGACGTCCTCGAGGATCGGCGCGATCATCTTGCAAGGGCCGCACCACTCGGCCCAGTAGTCGACCAGCACCGGCGTCGTCGACTTGAGCACGTCCTGCTCGAACGATGCGTCGGACACGTGTTTGATGTTCTCGCTCATGGGGTCCTCGGGGGGGCCTTGGGATCAGGGAGCGCGCGACTCGGGTCGAAGGAGGACGCGCGCGTTCGGGACGGAGCTTGCGAAAGGCGTTGGCGCTAAGTTAGCCGAACGCGCAGCAGGGTGCAACCGTAGCCGTCCTGGCCTCAACTCGCCGCATCGCGCGCTCGGCCGGAATTCTCCACCGCGACACGGAAATGCGGGTGCGATTTGGTAAAATCAACCCCGGCCGACCGCCCATTACGCCTTTCAGGACCCGCAATGACCTACGTCGTAACCGAGAGTTGCATCCGCTGCAAGTACACCGATTGCGTCGACGTCTGCCCGGTCGATTGCTTTCGCGAGGGTCCGAATTTCCTGGTGATCGACCCGGACGAGTGCATCGATTGCACGCTCTGCGTGGCCGAGTGCCCGGTCGAGGCGATCTTCGCCGAGGACGACGTGCCGCCCGACCAGAAGCACTTCACGGCGCTCAACGCGGAGCTTGCCAAGGTGTGGAAGCCGATCATCGAGCGCAAGCCCCCTCCCCCGGATGCGGATGAATGGAAGGGCGTCAAGGGCAAGCTGCAGCACCTCAAGAAGTAGGACGCGGTTCGCTGCGGCATTTGACCGCAGCCGGGGCTGCCCCTAGAATCGCGACGTGTCGTGCGCCGTGGCCCGGCGTCGGCCGGCAGCGGTGGACCGGCCCGCCGGCTTTTGCTTGCCATTCAATTATGGGTGATAACTCGCATGCTCAGGACAGCATTTGCCGCGCCCCCAGTCGTCGCCGCGTTCTTGGCCGCGCTCCTCGCCGCCCCGGTGCTCGCTCAGGCCGCGCCCGTCGGGGACCCGGCCAAAGGGCGCGAAAAGGTGCAGATGTGCCAGGGTTGCCACGGAATCGAAGGCTGGCGCACTGCGTTCCCGGAGGTCTACAAGGTTCCGCGGCTGTCCGGGCAGCAGGCGGCGTACCTCGTCAAGGCGCTGCAGGCGTACAAGAGCGGGGAGCGCAGCCATCCGACGATGAAGGCGATCGCCGCGTCGCTGTCGGACAAGGACATGGCGGACCTCGCCGCGTATTACGCCCAACCGGCGACCAGAATGGCGGGGAAATGATCATGAGAATGAGGCTGCTCGGCACGCTGTTGGCGTTTTCCGTCGTTCCCGCGGCGGGCGCCGCGGACCTGGCCGCCGGCGCGGCCAAGGCCAAGGAGGTCTGCGCCGCGTGTCACGGCGCCGACGGCGCCAGCCCGACTTCGCCAGACTATCCCAAGCTCGCCGGCCAGCACCGCGACTATCTCGAAAAGGCGCTGCGCGACTACAAGTCCGGCGCGCGCAAGAACGCCATCATGGCGGGTTTTGCCGCCGCGCTGTCGAAGCAGGACATCGAGAACCTCGCCGCGCACTATCACGGGCTGCCGGCCGTGCTTGCGACCCGCTATTGACCGGGTGCACCGGTCGCGTGCTCGCAGGGTGCCTGGGGGCGCCCGTCCGCCGATCCAGGGGTGCGCGGCGCGGATCGGCGGCAGGTCCCCGGTTGCAGCGTGCGCGGGAGCCCGTCCGACGTGGGATGACGCCGCCGCGCTCTCCAATCAGGGGTGCCGTGCGCACCCCGTCGGCGCGATCCCGGCCTGCGGCGCGCGGCTTGATCCAGACCAGGGGCCCCCGTTGCCGCGCGCGAGTTCCCTCCTGCGGGCGGTAGATTGCGCAACGCGCGTTGCCGCGCGGCCGAGGCAATGAACACCACGGCAAACCCGGACGGAACAGACGGCCTGCCGGCGGGTCCGTCAGCGCCGTTTCGCGTGCTGGCGCTGGACGGCGGCGGCATCCGCGGCTATTACACGACGCGGCTGCTCGAGCGTTTGGTCGCTGCCGCGGGCGGCGACCCGCAGCAGGTGGATTTCGGCGCGGCGTTCGACCTCGTCGTCGGCACGAGCACCGGCGCGCTGATCGGCGCCGGACTGGCGTCGGGCGTGACGCTCGGCGGCTTGTCGCACATGTACCGCGCGCGCGGCCCCGCGATCTTCCCCAAGCCCGCGCCGATCGGGCGGGCTTCCTTGCCCTGGTGCAGCATGCACTGGCGCCGTGCGTCGGCGAGCGTCGACGCGCTGCGCGACGCGCTCGCGCCATTCCACGGCACGCAGACGCTCGCGCAGTTGTACGCCCGGCGCGGCGTCGCGCTGTGCATTACGGTGACCGACCTGGGAAGCGCGCGCGGCCGGGTGCTCGCCACGCCGCACGCGCAGCGTCATCGCGACGCGGCCGATCTCACCGTAATCGACGCCTGCGTCGCTTCCGCGGCCGCGCCGATGCTCCTGCCGCCGGCGCGACTCTCCATCGGCGGACAGGCCGAGCGCTTGCTGTGCGACGGCGGGCTGTGGGCGGCGAGCCCGGTGCTCTTCGCGCTCGGCGAGGCCCTCGCGTGCGCGCCGGCTGACCGCGACATCGAGATCTTGTCGGCCGGCACGTGCCCGATGCCCGTGCCGTCGTCGGTTGTCGCGCGTCCGCCCGGGACCGGGATCGGCCTGTGGATCCGCGGGTTGCGGGCGCTTCAGGTGGCGGCCGACGCCCAGGCCTTGGCGAGCGTCGACTTCGTCAATCGGCTGCTCCCCGCCTTGGGCCGGACCGTCCGGCTGCTGCGGCTGGGGGATGCCGCGCCATCCGACGCGGACGCGGTGCGCGTGCGCCTGGACCGCGCGACACCGGACGCTTTCGCCGCGATGGAACGGCTCGCTCAGGCGAGCGCTGACGCAACCCACCCGGTCGAAGGCGTCGCGCAGGCGCAGACGGCGTACTTCGCCGCGCTGCTGCGCGCCGCTGCGGCTCGGTCCGTGCCGAGACGCTGACACCGCCGAGACGCTCTGCGGCTTCGCTCCAGGCTCGAACCCAGGAGCCTGTCGGGATGAGGGTGATTCGGCAGCAACGGTGGGCGAACGGTCGACCTTTCGCCGATTCCTCCTTGCCCGTTCCCGACAGGTGCGTCGAAATCGTCAAGAGCTGTCCTTGCTCTCCCACCGTCGCGCTTTCGAACCTCGCAGTCCGCCAGGCTCCCGGACGGCGCTCCCGGCTTGTTCACAGGCTCTGACGCCGGACCCAACGCTAAGGTATCGGCGCCGGCTGCCGATAAGCGATTACGAGGGCGGCACGATCCGCCGCGTCCGCCTCAACCGACGGTCCCCGAGATGCTCAACAACCTGCGATGCGAACGCGCCCGGCCGGGTACGGCAAACGACTGTACTGTCCGGACGGCGTGGCGCGAGGGCGGCGGGCAACCCGCCGCAACCCCCAAGATGTCGGCGCAGGCCCGTGCCTGGATCGCCGGCGTGCCGTGGTACGAGGAATGCGTCGGCCACGCCTGGGCGCATCGCGCCACGGCCCCCGGCGGCACCGCGGCCGACCTGATGGACTGCGTCGCGGCGGTTCGTCGCTGCTGCGAGTGCCTGATCTGGAGCGGCGCCGACTGAGAGCCTGTGAAGAAATCGTCGCGAGCGGGATGGGATGCTAGGCGCGAACGAGCGAACGACGAGACATATCAAGTAGATAGGCGAGGAGTAAGCGAGTGAGCAACGACGCAGACCGCCCGCGCAGCAGATTTTCTCACAGGCTCTGAGGCGCGCTCCCGCGTCGCACGACGAGGGTCAACGCCGGCGTGGGCCTTCCGCCGGACGGTCACGAAGCAGCGGCGCGCCGCGTCGCGAGAGGGGGCGAACATCGCCGTCAGGCGGTCTTCTCGCGGTACTCGCACAGGTCGCGCAGGCAGCATTCGCGGCAGCGCGGCTTGCGCGCGAGGCAGACGTAGCGCCCGTGCAGGATCAGCCAGTGGTGCGCGTGCTGCCGGAACGCCTTCGGCACGAAGCGCAGGAGCTTGCGCTCGACCTCGTCCGGATCCTTGCCGAGCGCGAGTCCGGTGCGGTTGGCGACCCGGAACACGTGCGTGTCCACGGCGATGGTCGGCTGCCCGAACGCGACGTTCAGCACGACGTTCGCGGTCTTGCGACCGACTCCGGGCAGACGCTCCAGCGCCGCACGGTCGGCCGGCACCTGCCCGGCGTGTTCGCGCAGGAGGACTTCGGACAGCGCGACGACGTTCTTGGCCTTGTTGCGGAAGAGGCCGATCGTCTGCACGTAGGGGATGAGGCCGTCGACACCGAGCCGCACCATGGCCGCGGGCGTGTTGGCGACCGGGAACAGCCGGGCGGTCGCCTGGTTGACGCTGCGGTCGGTCGCCTGCGCCGAGAGCACGACCGCGACCAGCAGCTCGTAGGGCGTTGCGAAGGCGAGCTCCGAGCGTGGCTCGGGGTCATGTTGCTGCAGGCGTTCGAAGATGCGGCGGCGTCGCTCGGGGTTCACGGTGCGCCGCGCCCGAGTCCGTCGACGCGCGCGAGTTCGTCGAGACGCGCGAGGCGCCGTGGCTCACGGCTGCGGAACGACGGATCGGCGCCGAGCGATTCGCGCGCCTTGATCGCCCAGTCCCGCGCAGCGTTTGCCTCCCCCGCCGCCGCGGCGAGCTCGGCCAGTTCCTCGAACACGTAGCCGTCGGCCGTTCCGGCGGCCGCGTGCTCGCGCGCGAGCGCGAGCTGCAACGCCTGCGCCTCGGCCCTGCGGTCGAGCGAGCGGTACGTGCGCGCGACCGCCCAACGCGCGATCCGGATCTCGTTCGGCTTGCCCTGCGCTTCGCGCTCGCGCAGCGCCTGCTCGAAGTGGGCGAGCGCGTCGGCGTACGCGCCGCGCTCGTGCAGCGTCCAGCCGATGTTGTTGTGCAGCGGCGCGCGCCAGTTCCGCGCGCGCGCGTCCGTCGCGGTTTCGGCGAGTGCGAGCGCTTTCCGGTTCCATTCGAGGCGCGTCGCGGGCGGCGCGGCGATGCCGAGCATGTGCGCGGCGTCGACCGCGTAGAACTCGTCCTCGCCGCATTGCGCGAGCTCGAGCGCCTGCGCGAACAGCGGCGCGGCCGCCTGCGGGGCGCCCGCCGAGTTGAACGTCCGTCCGCGCTCGAGCAGGTAGCGCACGCGTACGTGCGACGGTGCGCTCACGAGCGCCGCCGCGATGGCGTCGAGGGTCGCATGCGCCGCGTCGAACTGCCGGGAGAGCGACTGCGTGCGCGCAATCTGGGTGGTGAGGATCAACGCCTGCGGTTCCCCAGCGGGCCAGCGTTCGAGCTCCGTGCGAAAGCGCCGCTCCGATGCGGCAGGGTCGCTGAAGTTCCACAGCGCGTCGACCTCCGCCGAGAAGGCGGCCAGGGGCGGCCCCGCGAGCGCCGTCGCGGGCAGCAGCAGCGCCAGCAGGCAGGCGGACAGGGGCGCGCGTCGGACGCGCGTTCGACGCTTCATCATGTCGGCGGGGAGGCGGGACGGTGCGCTCGCCGCGCGCGGGCGCGCTGCAGTGCGGCGGCGACCGCCCGCTGTCGCTGCGCCCGCGCGCTGTCGGTCGGGCCGAACACGGCCACGCCGCTGCCGGGCGGCACGGCGCCGGCCCGCGCGTCGCGGCGGGCGAGGCGCGCGGTGAAGCGCGCGCGCGCCGCCAGCGCGTCGGCGGCGCTCCATTCGCGGCCCGCCGGCACGAGGGTGATGCAGTCGACGGGGCACGGCGGCACGCACAGCGCGCAGCCGGTACACCACGCGGCGACCACGGTGTGCATATGCTTGGGCGCGCCCGCGATGGCGTCGACCGGGCAGGCCTCTCGGCACAGCGCGCACCCGATGCACGCGGGCTCGTCGATGCGGGCGCAGGCGAGCGGACCCTCGCCACCACAGGTCGGATCGAGTGGCAGCGGCATTCGCCCGGTCATCCGGGCCAACGCGGCGACGCCGCCGGCGCCCCCGGGCGGGCAGCGATTGATGTCCGCGCCTGCCGCTACGGCCTCGGCGTAGGGGCGACACGCCGCGTACCCGCAGCGCCTGCACTGGGTCTGCGGCAGCGCGGCATCGATGCGCTCAACGAGCGCAGTCCGCGCCGCATCGCTTGCGGGGTTGGCGTCCACGGCGCGGATTGTAGCGCCGATCGGGCGCGTCCCGCGGTAAAGGCGCGCGCGTGCGGCGCCCCGGGGCCTTTGATAGACTCCGCGCTCAGCGGCGTTCAACGTGCCCTACGCGTCCTTCCGTCCCCCGCCCGGCAGCGGTCCCTTCGCTGCCATCGCTTGGCGCATCCTGCGACTTGCCGGCTGGCGACTGCTGCGGCCCGCGTCGATGCCGGCGAAGTGCGTGGTGATCCTGTATCCCCACACGTCGAACTGGGATCTCGTGACCGGGATGCTCGCCATCTGGGCGCTGGCGATCAGCTTTCGCTGGGCGGCGAAGGACACGCTGTTCGCCACGCCGCTCGGCCCGCTGTTCCGGCGCTGGGGAGGCATTCCCGTCAATCGCCGGGTGCGGACCGGATTCTCCGCCGCCATGCGCGATGCCTTCGTGGATCACAACGAGTTCCGCGTGGTGATCGCCCCCGAAGGCACGCGCAGCTACGCCCCGTACTGGAAGTCCGGCTTCTACCACATCGCGCGCGCCTCCCGGGTCCCGGTCGCCCTGGGATTCATCGATTATCCGCGGCGCGAGCTCGGCATCCTGCATTGCGTCGATCTGACGGGCAACGTCGCTGCCGACATGGCGGAGATAGCCTCCCACTATCGGGGCAGGATCGGCAAGCACCCCGCGCAGCAGGGACCGGTGCGCCTGCACGACGACACCGTCGACGAGGGTTGAGCGTCAGGGTCGCGCGCCCCGCGCCTCGCCCGTCTGGCCTGTGCTTCGCGCGCCCGCTCGCGCGGCTGCGCGCGCATCGCAATCTCGCGCCCGCGCGCCTGGCAACGGTTGCCGCCGGCGCTGCCGCACCGGACAATGCCGCTGCCGGGCAGTGACCCGGCCGCGAATCGCCCACACCGTGCACTGCCACGATTCCTCCGCCCGTCACGCACACGCGCCGGCCCGGCCCGCCGGTGCCACTGCGCACCCCGGTGCGGCGGAGGCGGGGGTCACCGAGCGGGCGCTGTGGGCGGCGCTTGCGCTCACCGCCGCTTTCGCCGTGGTCGAGGCCGTCGGCGGCCACCTCGCCGGCTCGCTCGCGCTCCTCTCCGACGCGGGCCACATGGCGACCGACGCAGGCGCGTTCCTCGTGGCCCTGCTCGCCCAGCGCGTGGCGCGCCGGCCGCCTTCCGAGCGGGCGTCGTACGGCTACGCGCGCGCCGAGGTGCTCGCCGCGTTCGTCAACGCGGTGTCGATGCTGGCACTCGTCGCCTGGATCGTCGTCGAGGCTGTGCAGCGCCTCGTCGCCCCAGCGCCGGTCGCAGGACCGATGGTGACGGCCGTCGCGGCGGGCGGCCTCGCCGTCAACCTCGTGGTCGCGTGGATACTGTCGCGCGCCGGCGGCAGCCTCAACGCGCGCGGCGCGCTGCTGCACGTCCTCGGTGACGTCCTGGGCTCGCTCGCGGCGCTCGCGGCCGGTGCCGTGATCCTGACGACCGGCTGGACGCCGATCGACCCGCTGCTGTCGCTGTTCGTCGCTGTGCTGATCCTGCGCTCGACGTGGTCGCTGCTGCGGCAGTCGGGCGCCGTCCTGCTGGAGCGGGTGCCGCCGCACCTCGACTACGGCGAGATCGGCCGCGCGCTCGCCGCGGTTCCAGGGGTCGTGGGCGTCCACGACCTGCACGTCTGGCAAGTGGACGCCGGCCGCGTCGTGTTGTCCGCGCACGTGACGCTCGCGCGCGGCGACGACTGGCCGGAGGTGCTCGTCCGGGCCCAGCGGCTGCTGGCCGAGCGCTACGCGATCGGACACGTGACGCTGCAGCCATCGTGGCCTGTGGCACCGCCGGGCGGCGCGTGATCCCGGTCGTCCCCGCGCGCGATCGTGCCGCAGGGCGGCGGCCGGCGGGCCGCTGATACGGCGGCACGCGCATGCGGCGGCACGCGCGTGCCGTGGCGTGGTGCTAGACCCAGCCCGCGCGGCGGAAGCGCCAGAAGAGTGTTGCGTCGACGGCGACCATCAGCGCCACGACGAGCGGGTAGCCGTGCGCCCACGTGAGCTCCGGCATGAGCTCGAAGTTCATGCCGTAGATGCCGGCGATCAGCGTCGGCACGGTGATGAGGGCCCCCCAGGCGGCGAGCCGCTTGGTGACTTCGGCATCCGAGATGCCGATCAGCGCGATGTTGACCGAGATCGCCGTCGCCAGCATTTCGCGGATGCTCTCGATGGTCGCGTCGATGCGCATCAGGTGGTCGTAGACGTCGCGGAAGTACTCCTGCGTCCCCATGCACACCGGCGGCACGCGGCCGCCCTGGAGCTTGCCCACGGCGTCCAGGAGCGGCATCACCGCGTGCTTGAGCAGCATCAGTCGTCGCTTGAGCGCGTACAGATCCTCGAGCTTGCTGCGCGAGGACGTGCCGCGGAAGAGCTGCTCCTCGGCGGACTCGAGGGCCGATTCCAGGTGCTCCAGCACCGGGAAATAGCGATCGACGATCGCGTCCATCAGCGCGTAGAAGACGAACCCCGCGCCGTGCCGGAGCAACTCGGGCTCGCGCTCGCAGCGGTGGCGAACGTCGGTGAACCCGCGGCGGGCCCGGTGCCGGACGGACAGCAGGTAGTTGCGGCCGACGAACATGGCGACCTCGCCGAGCTCGGGCTCGCCGCTGGCGTCCTCGCTGTTGTCGATGGTCTGCAGCACGGCGAACAGCGAATCGTCGTACTCCTCGATCTTCGGCCGCTGCTGCCCCTTGCGCGCGTCCTCGACCGCGAGCGGGTGCAGGCTGAACTCCGCGGCCATCTCGTCGAGCTCCTCGCGCGTCGGGTCGAGGAGCGCGACCCAGACGAAGCGGTCGCGGTGTCCGACGTGGTCGCTGATCGCCTCCTTGGGGATGTCGGCGAGGCGCTTGCCGTCCTCGTAGAGCACGCAGTTGATGAGCATGACGGTTCTCGCGCGGGCGTTGCTGGCATCATAGCGAGCGTCGGACGCCGGCGCCATCGAGGGCGGGCGCAGGGACGGTGCTATACTGAATGCGAACGCGGCTTGGCAAAGCCGCGCCTTTTTTTGCGCCGAGCGGCCCTTTCGGGGTCTCGTCCACGAGCATTCGTGCTGCCTTCCGCTCCATCGCCCGCGATCGAGGGCGCCGCGCCGCGCCGCCCGCCCGCGCCGGGGGAGACGCGGCTGCTGCTCCTGCTCGCCGCCGTGCAGTTCACGCATATCGTCGATTTCATGATCATGATGCCGCTGGGGCCTCAGTTCATGCGGCTGTTCGGCGTCGTCCCGCAGCAGTTCGGGTTGCTGGTGTCCGCGTACACCTTCGCCGCGGCGGCGAGCGGCTTCCTGGCGGCGTTCTGGGTCGACCGCCTCGACCGCAAGCGCGCGCTGCTCGCGCTCTACGCCGGCTTCATCGTCGGCACGACGCTGTGCGGTCTGGCGCCGAACTATCTTTCGCTGCTGGCGGCGCGCATCGTCGCCGGCGCTTTCGGCGGCGTCATCGGCGGGCTGGTGTTCGCGATCGTCGCCGACCTCGTGCCGTACGAGCGGCGCGCGAGCGCGACGGCGATCGTCGCGGCGGCGTTCTCGCTGTCCTCGGTCGTCGGCATCCCTTGCGCGCTGTGGCTCGCCGCCGCCGCCGGCTGGCGCACGCCGTTCCTCGTGTTGGCGCTCGCCAGCGTTGGCGTCGCCGCGGTCGCGTGGCGCGCGCTGCCGCCGCTGTCCGCACACGTCGATCCGCAGGCGTGGCCGCGGCCGCTGGGGCAGTTGCGCGCGATTTTCGGCGTGCCGAATCACCGCTGGGCGTTCGGACTGATGATCGCGCTCATGTTCGCGGGATTCACCGTGATCCCGTTCATCGCGCCGTACAACGTGGCCAACGTCGGCATCCGCGAGGCCGACCTCGCCATCGTGTATTTCGTAGGGGGCCTCGCAACCCTCGTCACTTCCCAGGTCATCGGCCGGCTGGCGGACCGCCACGGCAAGCGGCGCGTGTTCACCGTCGTCGCGCTGGTCTCGGTCGTTCCGCTGCTGCTGACCACGCACCTGCCGCCGCTGCCGCTGCCCGCCGTCGTCGCGAGCGCGGTGCTCTTCTTCGTCTTCGTGCCGGGCCGCTTCGGGCCGGCGCTGGCGCTCGTGACCGGCAGCGTCGAGCCCCGGCTGCGCGGCAGCTTCATGAGCTTCAACGCGTCGATCCAGCAGCTTGGCGCCGGGTTCGCGTCGCTGCTGGCGGGCCTTCTGATCGGGCGCGCGAGCGACGGCGCGCTCACGGGGTACGGCACGGTGGGCTGGATCGCCGCGGGCTGGACGTTCGCTGCGATCTGGATCGCGCGGCGCGTGCGCATCGTCTGACCGTAGCTGGCGTGCCGGCCGTGAGAGGGGTTACCATCGACCACCCGCACACCTCGCGGCGCATCGGCACGGCCGCCGGCCAAGACGCATGATCATCTCGTCGCTGCTCGACACCGACCTCTACAAGTTCACGATGATGCAGGTCGTGCTGCATCACTTCCCCGGCGCGCAGGTCGAGTACCGGTTCAGGTGCCGCAACGAGGGCGTCGACCTCCTGCCCTGCATCGGCGAGATCGAGAACGAGATCCGCGCGCTGTGCTGGCTGCGCTTTGCGCCGGACGAGCTCGACTACCTGCGCGGCTGGCGGTTCTTCAAGAGCGATTTCGTCGACCTGCTCGGCCTGTTCCAGCTCAACGAGCGGTTCGTGCAGGTGTCCCGGCTCGCGGATTCGCCGAACGAGGTCGAGATCACGATCAAGGGGCCGTGGCTGCACACGATCCTGTTCGAGGTGCCGGTGCTCGCGATCGTGAGCGAGGTCTACTACCGGCGGACGCGGCCCACGCCCGACTTCGCCGAGGGCCGGCGGCGCCTTGCCGCCAAGATCGAGCAGATCAACGCCGTCGCCGATCCGGAGTTCCGCATCGCCGACTACGGCACCCGCCGGCGCTTCTCGCGCGCCTGGCAGGAGGAGGTCGTGCGCGGGCTGCGCGATGGCATCGGCGCCAAGTTCGTCGGTACGAGCAACGTGAAGCTGGCGCAGACGCTGGGGTTGACGCCGCTGGGCACGATGGCGCACGAGTACCTGCAGGCCTGCCAGGCGGTCGGCCCGCGACTGCGCGACTCGCAGGTGTTCGCGTTCAACACCTGGGCGCGCGAGTACCGCGGCGATCTCGGGATCGCGCTCTCCGACGTCTGCGGCATGGACGCGTTTCTGCGCGACTTCGACCTCTTCTTCTGCAAGCTGTTCGACGGCGTGCGCCACGATTCCGGCGACCCGTTCGATTGGGGCGAGAAGCTGATCGCGCACTACCTCAGGATGCGGATCGACCCGCACACCAAGACGTTGGTGTTCTCGGACAGCCTGGACGTGCCGCTCGCGATCCGCCTGTTCGAGCATTTCCGCGGGCGCACGCACACCGCCTTCGGCATCGGCACGAACCTCACCAACGACCTGGGCTACGAGCGGCTGCAGATCGTCATCAAGATGACGCGCTGCAACGGCCAGCCGGTGGCGAAGATCAGCGACGAGCCGTCGAAGGCGATGGACTACGATCCTTCCTACGTCGCGTACCTGCGCGAGGTCTTCCAGGTTCCCGCGCCCACGGGGTGAGCGTTGGCGGTCCGGCGCTCAACGCGAATCCCCCGCGTTCCCGGCGCCGCCCGCGCCTGCCCGGCGCCGCCCGCGCCTGCCCGGCGCGGGTCCGCTCGCGGAGCGCGGCCGCTGCCGGCAACTGCGCGTCCAGCGCGGCGAGGCGCTCCGGCCAGACGGGGTGCACCGCCGCGACCGCCGGCGCCGCAGTTCATGTAGAGTAGCCGCATGCAAAAACCCACCGCCCCGCGGGCCGCGCCGGTGTCCGGGCGGGGCGCCGCGAGCTCCGACGCCGACCGCCGCCTGCGGCTCGACGACATCCTGAAGCTGCTGGTCAACGACGGCTGGGTCGGCGCCGAGGCCGCGGACCAGCTCGCCCGTGCGCCTGGCCGCGGCGCGCACGGCCCCCTCGAGCTCATCGCCGAACGGAAGTGGCGCGGCCTTGCCCCGCCCCACAAGCTGCTCACGCTGGAGGTGCTGGTCGAGTGGCTCGCCGGCCGGCTGCGGGTGCCCTACGTGCACATCGACCCGCTGAAGATCGACCTGGTCGCGGTGACCCAGACGATGTCGAACGCGTATGCCGAGCGTTACCGGATCCTGCCCATCGAGGTGACGCGCGACACGCTGCGGGTGGCGACCAGCGAGCCGTTCGTGCGCGGCTGGGCCGACGAGCTCGAGAGCATCCTTCGTCTCAAGGTGCAGCTGCTCTTCGCCAATCCGGTCGACATCCGGCGCTACATGGGCGAGTTCTACACGCTCGCGCGCTCGATGAAGAAGGCCCAGGAGAGCTCGCGCGGCGAGCTCTCGCTCGCCCGCAACTTCGAGCAGCTCGTCGAGCTCGGCCAGCACGGCAACCTGGACGCCAACGACCAGCACGTCGTCCACATCGTCGACTGGCTGTGGCAGTACGCGTTCGAGCAGCGCGCCTCGGACATCCACGTCGAGCCGCGGCGCGAGGTCGGGCTGGTGCGGTTCCGGATCGACGGCGTGCTGCACCAGGTCTACGCCATTCCGGTGCCGGTGCTGGTGGCGGTCACTTCGCGCATCAAGCTGCTGGCGCGGATGGAGATCGTCGAGAAACGCCGGCCGCAGGACGGGCGCATCAAGACGGTGACGCCGGAGGGCAAGGAGGTCGAGCTGCGGATCTCGACGATGCCGACCGCGTTCGGCGAGAAGATCGTCATGCGTATCTTCACCCCCGAGGTGCTGGTTCGCGATTTCTCGGAGCTGGGGTTCTCTGCCGACGATCGCGAACGCTGGGAGAAGATGATCGGCGAGCCGAACGGCATCATCCTCGTCACCGGCCCGACGGGCTCGGGCAAGACGACCACGCTGTACTCGTCGCTCAAGCAGCTCGCCACGCCCGAGGTCAACGTCTGCACCGTCGAGGACCCGATCGAGATGATCGAGCCGCTGTTCAACCAGATGCAGGTGCAGCCCGGGCTCGGCGTCGATTTCGCGCACGGCGTGCGCACGCTGATGCGCCAGGATCCGGACATCGTCATGGTCGGCGAGATCCGCGACCGCGACACCGCCGACATGGCGGTGCAGGCGGCGCTGACCGGACACCTCGTGCTGTCGACGCTGCACACCAACGACGCGCCGACGGCGGTGACGCGGCTGCTGGACCTCGGCGTGCCGCCGTACCTCCTGTCGTCGACGCTGCTGGGCGTGATGGCGCAGCGCCTCGTGCGGACGCTGTGCCCGCACTGCAAGAAGCCGGGACCGCCTCCCGATGACGAGACCTGGCGCGCGATCACCGCGCCGTGGCGTGCCGAGAAGCCGACCGAAGTGATGACGGCCGTCGGCTGCCTCGAGTGCCGGATGACCGGCTACTTCGGCCGCATCGGGCTCTACGAGATCATGCTGATGTCGCCGGGTGTGCGCAAGCTGGTGACGCACGACGCCGACGACAGCCGGATCCGCGAGCAGGCCTGGAAGGACGGCATGAAGCCGCTGCGGGTGTCCGGGGCGATGAAGGTCGCAGCCGGGTTCACGACCGCGGAGGAAGTGGTGAAGGTGGCGCCGCTCGGTTGATCGGCGGGCGCGGCCCCGGAAGCGGTTGGACAAGCCCGGCGCGCGGCGCCGGAGGAGGGCGGACGTGCGCATCGAAGCGGACCTCAAGCTCGATTTCAAGGATGTTCTGGTCAGGCCCAAGCGGTCGACGCTGACCACGCGCTCGGACGTCGACATTTCGCGCGAGTTCCACTTTCGCCACTCCGGCACCGAGTACCACGGGATTCCGATCATCGCGGCGAACATGGACGCCACCGGCACGTTCGAGATGGCGCGCGCGCTCGACGCGTTCGAGCTTTCGACCGCGCTGCACAAGCACTACTCGGTCGACACCTGCGTCGAGTTCTTCCGCGGGCTGAAGCGCAAGAGCGCCGCGTTCTATTCGCTGGGCATCGCGCGCGCCGACGAGGAAAAGCTCCGGCGGGTGATGGAGGCCACCGCCGGCGCTCCGGAGCCCGTGATCCGCTACGTCTGCATCGACGTCGCCAACGGCTACACCGAGAGCTTCACCCGCTTCGTGCACAAGGCGCGCACGGCCTGGCCGCACCTCGTCATCATGGCGGGCAACGTCGTGACCGGCGAGATGACCGAGGAGTTGATCCTTTCCGGCGCCGACATCGTCAAGGTCGGCATCGGCCCGGGTTCGGTGTGCACGACGCGCAAGATGACGGGCGTGGGCTACCCGCAGCTCTCCGCGATCATCGAGTGCGCCGACGCCGCGCACGGGCTCGAGGGGCATATCTGCGCCGACGGCGGCTGCGCGACCCCCGGCGACGTCGCCAAGGCGTTCGGCGGCGGCGCCGATTTCGTCATGCTGGGCGGCATGTTCGCCGGGCACGACGAGTGCGGCGGCGAGGCCGTCGAGCGCGACGGGGCGCGCTTCCGCCGCTTCTACGGCATGAGCAGCAAGGCGGCGATGGAGAAGTACGCCGGTGGCGTCGCCACCTACCGGGCGGCCGAGGGCAAGGAGGTGCTCGTTCCGGCCCGCGGCCCCGTGGCCGGCACGGTTCAGGAGATCCTGGGCGGCGTGCGCTCCGCGTGCACGTATGTCGGTGCCCGGCGGCTGCGCGAGCTCTCCAAGCGGACGACGTTCATCCGCGTCACGCAGCAGCTCAACGACGTGTTCGGCAAGGGCTGACGCGCGGGCGGCCGAATCGTGGGGTCAAGACGCGGCTGGAACGCGGGCAGAAGTGTGAGCCGAAGTGGGGGCCGAAACGGGGGGTTGCATCACCCGCAACGCGGCGTCTCGAGTCTGGAGTCATGGCAGGCGAGGGCGCAACTTCTCCATGATCGATCAACGTGTTCCTGCTCTCGCGAGGAAAACGGATTCGTCTCGAGCCGAGCGAGCACGCCGCGATCGTGAGGAACCGCTCCGGTGCGTCGCCCCACTGCAACGCCAGCTCGTCGAGGTACGCCTTCAACAGCTCGACCTGCGAAGCGGGCGTCAACGATTCGAAGCCGTCACGCGTCGCCTGGCGCGACCCGGTGCCCACGGCGCTGCTTGGCATCTCGAACTTCTCTCCGGAGCGGGTCTCCAGCAGCAGGGGCGGCATCGCCGCGACGCCGCTCCCGGCTGCGCGCGCGCTCCCGCCCGCACGCGTGTTGATCGCCTGCGGCAGCGGGGCCGGCGCATCGTCGAGCCGCACCTCGACGCCCAGCACCGCAAGGTCCACGCTGTCGTAGCGAACGACGACGTGCTGGCTTTGCGGCAGACGCCCGGGCGTGCGCAGGCTGTACTGCCGGCAGCGCAATTCGGTCACCTCGCCGAACTTGCCGCGGAAGCCAATGCTGTAGCGCTGGTTCGGCACGTCGCACTCGAACCTCCAGCGCGTGAGCAGTTCGACGGCCTCGTCGGCGTCCCGCAACGGCGCGGGCGGCGCCGATGGCAGGCTGACCACACTGATCGGCCGATGACTCGCCGCCGGGCGGAGCATCGCGTCGACCACCCGCGCGTAGCTCTGCGCGTTCGGATACACGGCGCCCGGTGCCGCAAAGCGCCGGCAGGTGCCCGACATCCTCGGGGAATCGAAGAACGCATACCGGCAACCGGACTCGGCGAATTCGACGGCGCCGTTGCGGCGGAACCCGAGCTCGGCGCTGTCCGTGCGCGACAGGATTCCCCCAAGCGACCTGAAGCTGCGTTCGCAGCGCAGGCGCCCGGCGCCGGCGCTTGCGTCTGCGGAAGCCAGGGCAACGCACGTGAATCGGAGCTCGCTCAGCAGCGCGGTCAGTTCCTCGATCTCGACGTACTGGTGAAACCAATAGCCGGTCGCCGCGGGGAACCACACGCCGCCGCGCATGAAGCTGCGCGGCGGGGGCGCGCCCGTTGCGAGGATGTCGGCAACGCGTTCGCACGCGGTCAGTCCCAGTGCGGCGGCAAGAACGAATCCGGCCGCCGCGACCGCGCGGCGGCCTCGCCAAAGCGCAAGCGCGAGCCTCATTGCGTCGTGTTCCTTCGCGCCGGCACGGCGTCCGCTGGCCGTCGCGCGCGGGCGAGGACGCACAGAAGGCGCAGGTGCCAGACCAGGGAGACGGCGCAGAAGGCGACGAGAACACGCGCGCGGTGCGTGTCGAACGCGAGCCCGGGCCGTTCGACCAGCCAGGCGGTGAGCAGGAGGCAGCCGACCGCCGACCAGCACGCGATCAGCGAGTGCCTGCGCGCGAGATTCGTCGCGGCGCGGCCGAAGAGGATTCCGATGCCCGCGGTGCTCGTGAGCACGTGCGGCGATAGCAGCAGCGCGAGGCAGACGAAGAGGAACGTCTTGAGAAGCCCGTCCGCGTCCGCGACTCCGGGTCCTGCGCCCACGTCCAGCAACGGCATTGCGCCGAAGGTGTCATGCAGGTGCCAGAGCACGGCGATGGCTGCGATGCCGAGCAAGATCTCGACGCACGCGGCGAAGACGACGGCGCGCGGGTGTTTCATCTGCGCCGGCACCGCAGCGGTCGCCTCCGGCGTGGCCTGCTTCCGGCGCGCAGGTTGCGGGCGCGCCCGGAACCGCTGCATCACGTCCGGGCGACCGAAGTACCAGAAGTACACGGCGGAGAAGACGAGCGCCGTCCCGGCGAGCAGCGTGTTCGAGTCGAATCGCCAGGTTGCGACCTGGATGCCGACCTGTACCGCGGCAAAGCCGACGGCGAGCAGGAACAGGGCCCGAGCGATGCGTCGCGACCACTCGCTCCTCCTCATCAAGCCGACGCCGAGTGCCACGGCGAGCACGTTGCCGGGCGCGAAGAACAGCTGCATGGCGAGCACGAGCCCGCGCGACGTCGTGAACGGCGGCTCCAGCAGCGTGAAGTACGAGAGCGCCGTCAGGTAGAGCCACTGCAGCAGCGGGCTGACGATGAGAACGGCTGCCAGCAGCGTGACCCCGCTAGCCGCGATCTGCGGGACCGCGCCGGACGCTTGTTGGGCATCCACAAGTCGCTGCGACCGCTGTTCCCCCACGACCGGGACCTGGCCTACCGGTGGATGACGCAGCCGAACCGCCGGCTCGGCGAACGGCCGGTGGACCTCATGCACGATCCTTCATCCGATCCCGCAGGCTGGGAGGGTGCCACCGGCGCCGCTGCCGGCACCGGCGCCATCGTCAGCGCGTCACGAAGAGCACCCAGGGTGTTCCGAGCAGCAGGAACACCGCCAGGAAAGCGAGCGTCGTGAGGAGCCCCAGCCGGTAGAGCTCGCGCTGGGTGAGATAACCGCTCGCCGCGAAGATGATGTTCTGGCTTCCGCCCTGCGGGGTGATCACCGAGAAATAGCTGCTCGCGAAGAGTAGGGCGAAGGCCATCAGCGGCGCGGGCACGCCGCCGCGAATGCCGACGTCGAGGAAGACGCCGAGCAGCGCCAGCACCTGCGAGGTCTGGCTCACGAACAGGTAGTGGATGCCGACGTAGAGCACGATCAGCGTGACGTAGGTGACCGGCCAAGACAGGCCGCCAAGGCGCAGGGCGAGGCGCTCGCCCACGTAGCTCATGAAGCCGAGCTCGTTCAGCTGCCCGGAGAGCGCGAACAGCACCGCGAGCCAGAGAAACGTGGCCAGCGTGTCGCCCTGCTTGGCGATGTCGTCGAGCGTGAGCACGCCGGCGACGAGCAGTACGCCGAAGCCCATGAACGCGATGCTGGTCACGTTGATCTTCAGCGCGTCGGCGAACACCCAGCCGGCGACCATGAAGGCGAAGGTCACCGCCGTGATCCGCTCGTCGCGCGACATCGTACCCATCGTGGCGAGCGCCTTGCGTGCCGCCGCCGGGGCGTCGGGGGTCGCCCCGACACGCGGCGGAAAGAGCTTGGCGACGAGCAGCGGCAGCATCCCGATGGCGACCAGCGCCGGCACGCAGGAGGCGAGGAGCCAGGACCCGAATCCGATCTCGAGCCCGAACTTCTGCACGATCTGCACGCCGACCGGGTTGGCCGAAGTGGCCGTCATCCAGAGGGCGGAGGAGACCGCGAGGCTCGCCATGGCGCAGAACATCAGGTAGCCGCCGAGCCGCCGTCCCTCGGGGTCGGCGGGGTCGGAGCCCGCTCCCTTGGACACGGACAGCACGATCGGGAAGAGCACGCCGCCACGCGCGGTGTTGCTGGGAAACGCCGGTGCAATGGCCGCGTCGGTCAGCACGATGCTGTAGGCAAGGCCCAGCGAGGAGCCGCCGAAGCGGCTGACCATGAAGAGGCTGATGCGCCGGCCGAGCCCCGACTTCACCACCGCCTGCGCGACGATGAACGCCACCACCACCAGCAGCACGCTCGCGTTGGCGAAGCCCGAGTAGGCCTGCGCCGGCGTAATCGTCCCGGTGAGGACGACCGCTCCCACGGCGATCATCGCCGAGGTCAGGAGCGGAAAGGCGCCGAGCAGCACCGAGACGATCGCTGCGGCGAAGACTGCGAACAGGTGCCACGCCGGCGCCGTGAGGCCGACCGGCACGGCAGCGAACCAGATGCCGATCGCGACCGCGAAGGGCGCCGCGCGCTTGGCAAGCAGTACGGGACGGGTCATGGCCGCGCGGCCCTTGGGGTCGGCGGGCCCAGCAGAACGCGACCCTTCAGCCCCACGGCGCGCCCCTGGATGGCGCCGTCCTCCGCCTCCAGCACGAACTGCCACGAGAATTCATAGGACCCGGTTGCGCCGGCGAACCGGCCGGTGCCGCCCAGGATCTCCCCCGAGATGCGGTTTCGCGCCGCGGTGCCTTCGCCCTTCAACGCGGTGAACACCTGCTCGCCGCGCTCGTCCGTCCAGACGCCGCGGCCTTGCAGTCCCGTTTCGCTGTCGACGAGCGCGATCACCTCCGCGCGGAATCCGGCGCCGGGGCGCCCCGGGCCCGCGAGCAACATCGTTCCCCGCAGATCGATGATCGAGCCGCGGCGATCCGCACCGAGGGGGATCGTCCGGCGACTGCCGGCGGCGTTCCAGGAACCCTCGAACTCCCGCCACTCGCCGGGCCCCGCGACCGGCGCGGGAGGCAGCGGCGCCGGCCCGCAGGCCGCGACCGAGAGCGCCAGCCCGACCAAGACCGAACGTCCCGACCGCCGATGGAGCGCAACGAGGCCAAGGAGCGGGCCGACGAGCGCGCCGAAACCCTCGGCGGCGACGAGCCGCGGTGGCCTCGCGTGCCGGCGTTGCGGGCGCATCGCGTCAGCGTCGCCAACCCCCATCGTCAGCTGCGTTGGCGCGGCGCTGGCCAGGCCAGCGAAGCAAACGTCGGGGTCGGTTTTCATCGCCATGATGACGCCGACCTGGCCGGCGTTCATCTGCAGGCCGAGCGGGCTCACCGGGTCGAGCATCAGCACCTTGCCGAAGCGCTTCGGGGCCATGGTCAGCATGTGCGATATGATGATGCCCCCGGTGGAATGGCCGTAGAGATGGCATTTCTCGATGCCGAGCGCGTCCATCAGCGCGAGGTGGTCGCGGCCATGGACCGTCATTGCGTAGTTCGAGTAGTCGGAAAGCCGGCTCCGGCTTGTCCGAGTCGCCGCAGCCGCGCCATTCCGCAGCGATCACGCGGATGTCGCCCGGGAGCAGGGGCATGGCAAGATCGAGCCAGTTGGCGCAGCCGAGGTTCCCGTGGAGGGCGAGGACGACGTTGTCGCCGGCGCCGTGCTCGATGTAGTTGAGGGTGACAGGTCCTGCTTGCACGCGCGGCACAATGGTCTCCTTGGTGCTCGTTGCCGATGCCGCATTATAGTGAGGCGACTGACCCCCACAAAGACAAGACTCCATGCCCCGGGTCCATGTTTCGGGTACCCCATCGATCAGCTTGACTGACTGCGATTACAGGACGGTAAGATGAGTCACGAGCTTCGGAATCCGCTTGCCCCCGCCCTCGCGTCAACCAGGAAAAGCAAGATCGTTGCGGCCGAGGACGCCATTCGACTGATCAAGGCCGGTGCTGTGGTGGCCACGACCGGCATCGTCGGCTGTGTGACGCCCGAGCATCTGCTGATCGGCATCGAGCAGGCCTTTCTCAACGAGGGCCGACCCTGTGACCTGACGCTGATGATCGCCTCGCAGACCGGCAACAGCCGCTCGGAGGAGCCGCGCTTTGGCAACAACCACCTTGCCCACGAGGGGCTCCTGCGGTGCGTCATTGCCGGGCACTGGGGCGTGGCGCCGATGCTCGGTGAACTTGCGATGGCGGAAAAGATCGAGGGCTATGTCTTTCCGCAGGGAGTCCTCGCCCATCTGTTTCGCGAGATGGCTGGCGGCGAACCCGGCGTGCTGACGCGAGTGGGGCTAGGAACCTTCATCGACCCCCGCAACGACGGTGGGAAAATCAACAAGCGCACAACCAAGGATTACGTCGAACTGATGCATATCGCCGGCGAGGAGTACCTCTTCTATCACGCTGTGCGTCCGGACGTTGCCGTTCTTCGTGGGACTACGGCTGATTGAACCAGAGGGCGGAGCACTCCGTCCGCCCGCTCGCGGAGCAGCTCGGCGCCTCGCTCATGATGCCGCTCGACGTCCAGCAGCCGGGCGAACTCGAGGCGCTGTTCGCGCGCATCGCCGAGGAATGGGGCAGGCTCGACTTCGTAATCGACTCGATCGCCTTCGCGCCGCGCGAGGACCTGCACGGGCGCGTGGTGGACTGCTCGGCCGAGGGCTTCACCCAGGCCATGCGGGTCTCCTGCCGGTCCTTCCTGCGCATGGCGGATCCCGCCGAGCCGCTGATGACGGCGGGCGGCGTGCTGGTCACGATGCGCTACTACGGCGCCGACAAGGTCGTCGGGAACTACAACATCATGGGTCCGGTGAAGGCCGCGCTGGAGGGCAGTGCTTGACCGAAAAGCAACAAACACCGCAGGCGCTGCGAGACAATGATCCTGCAGGAGCGCGCGGCCGGGGCGCCGGCCGCGGCGAGCGTCCGCTCGCGGCGGCTTGGTTCGACTTCGCCGCGTCGCGCTACACTTGCTTGTCGATTCTACTTGCCAATGGCGGAGACGAAACATGGGTGCTGCAATCGTGGATGTGGCGGAACAGAAGCGCCTGAACGAAGCTCGGGTGGCGCAAATCCCGTGGAAGAAGTGGGGGCCGTACCTGAGCGAGCGGCAGTGGGGGACGGTCCGCGAGGACTACAGCGAGGACGGCAACGCCTGGAATTACTTCAGCCACGACCAGGCCCGCTCGCGCGCCTACCGGTGGGGCGAGGACGGGCTCGGCGGACTGTGCGACGACCAGCAGCGGCTGTGCTTCGCGCTGGCATTGTGGAACGAGCGCGACCCGATCCTGAAGGAGCGCCTCTTCGGCCTCACCAACAGCGAGGGCAACCACGGGGAGGACGTGAAGGAGTACTACTTCTACCTCGACAGCACGCCCACGCACTCGTACATGAAGTATCTGTACAAGTACCCGCAGCGCGAGTTTCCCTACCGTGACCTGATCGAGACCAACGGCAGGAGATCGAGGGAGGAGTTCGAGTACGAGCTGCTCGATACCGGCGTCTTCCACGAGGACCGCTACTTCGACGTGTTCGTGGAGTACGCGAAGCAAGCTCCGGAAGACGTGCTGATCCGGGTCACCGTGCACAATCGCGGGCCGGAAGCGGCCCGGCTGCGCGTCCTGCCGACGCTGTGGTTCCGCAACACCTGGTCGTGGGGCCAGGACGACCGCAAGCCCGTGCTGCGCGGGGTGGCGCCGGACGCCATTGCGGCCACCCACCCTGAGCTGGGCGAGTACTGGCTGCATTGCGAGGGCGCCCCGGAGCTGCTGTTCACCGAGAACGAGAGCAACGCGCAGCGCCTCTGGGGTCAGCCCAACCCGTCGCCCTACGTCAAGGACGCCTTCCACGCCTGCATCGTCGCGGGTCAGCCCGAAGCGGCGAATCCGGCGCGGACGGGAACCAAGGCCGCCGCCCACTACGTCCTCGACGTGCCCGGCGGCGGCAGCCAGACGGTCCGGCTGCGTCTTGCTGCCGGCAAGACAGAGGACGCCTTCGCAGGGTTCGAGAAGGTCTTCGGCGACCGCGTGGCCGACGCCGACGAGTTCTACGCGCGGATCGCGCCCAGGTCGCTGACCGAGGACCAGCGCCGGGTCCATCGCCAGGCGCTGGCGGGAATGCTGTGGAGCAAGCAGTACTACTACTTCGATCTCGAGCGCTGGCTGCGCGAGCACAAGAGCCATCCGCTGCTCGAGTCCACCCGCCACGGCGTGCGCAACACCGAGTGGTTCCACATGCTCAACGCCGACGTGATCTCGATGCCGGACAAGTGGGAATACCCCTGGTATGCGGCATGGGACCTGGCCTTTCACACGGTTTCCCTCGCACTCGTGGATTTCGATTTCGCCAAGGAGCAGCTGCTGCTGATGCTGAGGAGCCTCTACTTCCACCCGAGCGGCCAGATTCCGGCGTACGAGTGGAACTTCAGCGACGTGAACCCGCCGGTGCACGCCTTCGCCACGCTCTGGCTGTACAAGTACGAGAAGGGGCTGGGGCGGGCCGACCTGCGGTTCCTGGAGCGCTCGTTTCAGGGGTTGATGCTGAATTTCAACTGGTGGGTGAACCGCAAGGACCCTTCAGGACGCAACGTCTTCGCGGGCGGCTTTCTGGGTCTGGACAACATCGGCATCTTCGATCGCAGCGCGCCGCTGCCGACCGGTGGCTCGCTGGAGCAGGCGGACGGGACGGCGTGGATGGCGTTCTACTGCCAGAACATGCTGGAGATGGCCCTCACTCTCACGGAGTACGATCCCATCTACGAGGAGATCGCCTTCAAGTTCCTCCAGCACTTCATGTGGATCGCCTACGCGATGGACCGTCGCGGCGAGCACCACGACGAGATGTGGGACGAGCAGGACGGGTTCTTCTACGACCTGCTGCGGCTCCCGGACGGCCAGGCGATGCGCCTGAAGGTGAGGTCCCTCGTCGGCTTGCTGCCGCTGTGCGCGTCGACGGTCTTTGAGGCGGATGCCGTCACTCGCTATCCGAAGCTGATGGCGCTGATCGCGCAGTTCCGGGACCGCCACCCCGAGCTGGTTTCCCAGGTGGCTCCGACCGATGCGGGCTTCAGCGGGTACAGGGGGCGGAAGTTGCTGTCGATCCTCTCCCAGCACAAGCTCAAGCGCGTGCTTGGCTACCTGCTCGACGAGAACGAGTTCCTGGGGCCGCACGGCATCCGTTCGCTTTCGCGCTACCACCTGGACCATCCGTTCGTGTTTCACGTCGGCGGCCAGGAGTACAGGGTGCAGTACTTGCCGGCGGAATCGAACACGGGCATGTTCGGCGGCAACTCCAACTGGCGCGGCCCGGTGTGGATGCCGGTCAATGCGCTGATCGTGCGGGCGCTGCTGAACCTGTACGAGTTCTATGGCGACGAGTTCAGGGTGGAGTGTCCGACGGGTTCGGGTCGACACATGACGCTGTTCGAGGTGGCGCAGGAGATCGTCCGCCGGCTGACGGGGACGTTTCTGCGCGATGCCGGCGGGAAACGGCCGGTCTACGGCGGGACGGCCAGGTTCCAGGATGATCCGCATTGGCGCGATCTCATCCTGTTCTACGAGTACTTCCACGGCGACAACGGCGCGGGCCTTGGTGCCAGCCACCAGACCGGCTGGACAGGCCTCGTCGCCCCGTTGCTGGACCTGTTTGCGCGCGTCGACGCCAAGACGCTTCTGGAGGCTGAGCGCAGCACCCTGATGGCCAAGGTCATCAGGGATCAAGTGGGAGGCGAAGCGACGAGAACGAGCTGAGGAGCCGCCATGCCCGATCCGCGCTACCCGGCGCTGTACCAGATCAACACCCGCGTCTGGCTGACCGAGTTGTCTCAGGCCATCGGCAGGCGCGCGACGCTCGACGACGTTCCGGACGCCGAACTGAACCGCCTGGCGGCGCTGGGGTTCGACTGGATCTGGTTGCTGAGCGTGTGGCAGACCGGCGCGGCGGCGCAGCAGGTGTCGCGCAGCCACGCCGGATGGCGCAAGGAATTCCAGGAAACGCTGCCGGACTTGCGCGAGGAAGACATCGGCGGCTCCGGATTCGCCATCCAGAACTACGCCGTCCATCGCGATCTGGGCGGCGAGGCGGCGCTCGCCCGCCTGCGGCAGCGCCTGCACGAGCGCGGACTGAAGCTGATGCTCGACTTCGTTCCGAACCACATGGCGCCGGATCACCCGTGGATCGACGAGCGCCCGGACTACTTCGTCCATGGCAGCGAGGCCGACCTCGCGCGCGCAGCGCAGAACTACTGCCGCCTGCAAACCAGGAAGGGACCGCGGGTGCTCGCCTACGGCCGCGACCCGTACTTCGACGGCTGGCCGGACACGCTGCAGCTCGACTACGGCAACGCGGACCTGCAGCGGGCGATGGTCGCCGAGCTCGCGCGAATCGCCGGACAATGCGACGGCGTGCGCTGCGACATGGCCATGCTCGTCCTGCCCGAGGTGTTCGAGCGCACCTGGGGGATCCGCGCCGAACCCTTCTGGCCGCAGGCAACCGAGGTCGTGCGGCGCAGGCATCCGCACTTCCGGTTCTTGGCCGAGGTCTACTGGGATCTGGAATGGACGATGCACCAGCAGGGGTTCGATTACGCCTACGACAAGCGGCTCTACGACCGCTTGCGCGAGGGTCATGCCCGGCCCGTGCGCGAGCACCTCCATGCCGGGCTCGATTACCAGGACAAGCTGGCGCGCTTCGTGGAGAACCACGACGAGCCGCGGGCGGCGGCGGCGTTCTCAGCGGAAGTCCACGAGGCCGCGGCGGTCGTCACCTTCCTGTCGCCCGGGCTGCGCTTCTTCCATCAGGGTCAACTCCAGGGACGCAAGAAACGCATCTCGCTCCATTTGGTCCGCGGGCCGCAGGAAGCGATCGACCCTGGGCTGGAAGCGTTCTACGACCGCCTGCTGGCCGTGTTGCGCCATCCAGTCGTTCGCGATGGTGCATGGCAATTGCTCGACTGTACGGCGGCCTGGGAGGGCAACTGGACCTGGGATTGCTTCCTGGCCTTTGCCTGGCAGGGCGCTGGCGGCGAGCGGCTGCTGGTGACGGTCAACTATGCGCCGAACCCGAGCCAGTGTTACGTGCGGCTGCCGTTTGCCGACCTCGGCACCGGGCAGTGGCAGCTCAGCGACTTGATCGGCGACGCCACGTACGAGCGCGGGGGCGACGACTTGCAGGCACCCGGACTCTACCTGGATGAGCCGCCGTGGCGTGCGCACGCCTTCTCGTTCACGAGACGCGGCGAAACGCGATCGCCGGGCCAATGACCCGTGCGTCGGTGGGACGGCGGCGCGAACGGGATCCCGCGGGCGGCGCAGTGGGGGCCGTCCGCGCGGGGACAGGCCGCCGATGAATACCGGCACTCCCAAGGCCGGTGGCGATCGCGACGTGCTCCCGAGCTCGCCGGACGTCTCGCTCGTCCTCGGCGGTCCGGCAAATGCCCGGGTCTCGCCTGGGGCAACGTGGCGACGCGGCGGAAAATGAGAAAATGGCGGTTATGTTCTCCCGTCTGCGCGAAGATATCGCTATCGTTTTCGAACGTGATCCCGCGGCCCGGTCCACCTGGGAGGTGCTCACCTGCTATCCCGGATTGCACGCCCTCGTCTGGCACCGGCTGGTCCCGCACCGGTTGTGGCGCGCCCACTGGCGCTGGCTCGCGCGCTGGCTCGCGCACTGGGGGCGCTTCCTCACCGGCATCGAGATCCACCCCGGCGCCAAGCTCGGGCGGCGGGTGTTCATCGACCACGGCATGGGCGTGGTCATCGGCGAGACCGCGGAAGTTGGCGACGATTGCACGCTCTACCACGGAGTGACGCTCGGCGGGACGTCGTGGAACAAAGGCAAGCGGCACCCGACGCTCGGGCGCCGGGTCGTGGTCGGCGCCGGGGCGAAGATCCTCGGACCGATCGTGGTGGGCGACGATGCCAAGGTCGGGTCGAATGCGGTCGTCGTCCGCGAAGTGCCCCCGGGGGCGACTGCGGTCGGCATACCCGCACGGATCGTGAGCGCCGAGGAAGCCGAGCAACGCGAAAGCCATGCCGTCAAACTGGGCTTTTCGGCGTACGCGATCGCGGCCGACATGAACGACCCGATGGTCCAGGCGATCCACCGGCTCATCGATCATGCGACGGCCACCGATGCACGCGTGGAGGCGCTGATCGCCCGGCTGCGGCAAGGCGGGCTGGACTGCGGCGACGCGCAGGCGACCGCCGACGGCTTCGACCCGCAGAGGCTCAATCGGATGATCGATTGAACTTTCTTCCGTAGTAGTTGACCAAACTGATCGGGATTGGTACGATTCCATCTACCCCGAAACAAAGCCTTCCCGCAGCGCGCCGACCTGGGGTGCGGCGCGGCCCGATCAACCTATTGCAGGGGTGAAAAGCCATGCGTCTCACCACCAAAGGACGGTTCGCAGTCACCGCGATGATCGACGTCGCCCTGAACAACGGCAAGGGTCCGGTGACGCTCGCCGGCGTGTCGGACCGGCAGAAGATCTCGCTGTCGTATCTCGAGCAGCTGTTCGGCCGGCTGCGCCGCCACGGGCTCGTCGACAGCGTGCGCGGTCCCGGGGGCGGGTACAACCTCGCGCGCAGCCCCGCCGCGATGTCGGTCGCCGAGATCATTCTGGCCGTCGATGAGCCCATCGATACCACGCAGTGCGGCGGGCGCGAGAACTGCCACGACGATGGCCGCTGCATGACGCACGAGTTGTGGTCGAGCCTCAACGACCACATCTTCAGCTTCCTGCGTTCGGTCACGCTGGAGGATCTCGTCCGCGAGCAGCGGGCAAAGCGCAGCGAAGCTTCGATCCTCCAGGACCAGCGCGGAATCGGCGTCCCGGCCGGCGACGTCGTTTCCACGGCGGTGCTTTGACCACCCCCGCGGGCGAGCGACGCGCGACGCCGCGAATGCCGGCCACCCGGACACCCGATCGACCTGCTGCAATGAAGATACCGATCTACCTCGACTACTCGGCGACGACCCCGGTCGACCCGCGCGTCGCGCAGAAGATGATCCCCTACCTCACCGAGCGCTTCGGTAACCCGGCGTCGCGTTCGCACGCCTTCGGCTGGGAAGCGGAGAAGGCGGTCGAGGATGCGCGCGCCGAAGTCGCCGCGCTGGTGAACTGCGATCCCAAGGAGATCGTCTGGACGTCGGGCGCGACCGAGTCGATCAACCTCGCCTTGAAGGGGGCCGCGCGCTTCTACGCCGACCGGGGCAAGCACCTCGTCACGGTGAGGACCGAGCACAAGGCCACGCTCGACACCGTGCGCGAGCTGGAGCGGCAGGGCTTCTCCGCCACGTACCTCGACGTGCGACCCGACGGCCTGGTCGACGTCGACGCCTTCGCGGCGGCGCTGCGCCCCGACACCATCGTCGCTTCGGTGATGGCGGTCAACAACGAGATCGGGGTGATCCAGGATTTCGGGGCAATGGGCGCGATCTGCCGCGAGCGGGGCATCGTCTTTCACGTCGACGCCGCACAGGCGACGGGCAAGATCCCCCTCGACCTCGGTGCGCTGCCGGTCGATCTCATGTCGTTCTCGGGGCACAAGACCTACGGCCCCAAGGGCGTCGGCGCACTGTTCGTGCGGCGCAAGCCGCGGGTGCGCATCGAAGCGCAGATGCACGGCGGCGGGCACGAGCGCGGGATGCGCTCGGGGACGCTGCCGACGCACCAGGTCGTGGGCATGGGAGAGGCGTTCCGCCTCGCCCGCCTCGAGATGGCGACCGAGAACGATCGCATCCGCGCGCTACGCGATCGCCTCTGGCAGGGGCTCTCGGCGATCGAGGAGGTGTACGTCAACGGCGACTTCGAACGGCGGGTGCCGCACAACCTCAACGTGAGCTTCAACTACGTCGAGGGGGAGAGCCTGATCATGGCGATCAAGGACATCGCGGTCTCGTCGGGGTCCGCGTGCACCTCCGCGTCGCTGGAGCCCTCGTACGTGCTGCGGGCCCTCGGGCGCAGCGACGAGCTCGCGCACAGCTCGATCCGTTTCACGGTAGGTCGGTTCACGACGGCCGAGGAGATCGACTATGCGATCGCGCTCCTGCAGCGGAAGGTGGCGAAGCTGCGTGAGCTCTCCCCGCTGTGGGAGATGCACCAGGAAGGCGTCGACCTCGCCGCGGTGCAGTGGGCCGCGCATTGAGCGGCGAGGGGCCGCGGCAACGGCCGTCAAGGAATCATCCTGCAAGGGCACTACGGAGAACGCAATGGCGTACAGCGAAAAAGTACTGGATCACTACGAGAACCCGCGCAACGTGGGTTCCTTTTCCAAGGAAGCCGCCGACGTCGGCACCGGCATGGTCGGTGCCCCGGCCTGCGGCGACGTGATGAAGCTGCAGATCCGGGTCGGCGCGGACGGCGTGATCGAGGACGCGAAGTTCAAGACCTACGGCTGCGGCTCGGCGATCGCGTCGTCGTCGCTGGTGACCGAGTGGGTCAAGGGCAAGACCCTGGACGAGGCGGTGGCGATCAAGAACACGCAGATCGCCGAGGAGCTCGCGCTGCCGCCGGTGAAGATCCACTGTTCGATCCTCGCCGAGGACGCGATCAAGGCTGCCGTCGCCGACTACCGGCACAAGCACGCGAGCGGTGACGCGGGGGAAGCCGAGGCCGCGGCCTGCGCGCCCCCGGTTCGCCGCGTCGCCGCCTGAATCACGGCACTGCAAGCGAGGAAGCACGATGTCGATCACGCTCACCGAATCGGCCGCGCGGCACGTCGCCGGCCACCTCGCCAAGCGGGGCAAGGGAATCGGCCTGCGCCTGGGGGTGCGGACTTCCGGATGCTCGGGTATGGCGTACAAGCTCGAGTACGCCGACGAGGCGCAGCCCGACGACCTCGCCTTCGAGAGTCATGGCGTCAGGGTTTTCGTCGATCCGAAGAGCCTGCCCTACCTCGACGGCACCGAGCTCGACTTCGCGCGCGAGGGGCTGAACGAGGGGTTCCGCTTCAACAACCCAAACGTCAAGGACGCCTGCGGCTGCGGCGAGAGCTTCAACGTTTGAACAGCCCGCGCAGCCTCGCGGCGCAGCCACGCGCGTCGCTCCCTTTCCACGGCCGGGCGGGCGCTGCCCGCGCCCCCGGCGCCGAGATGATCGACTTCTCCCGCAACCACTACGCGCTGTTCGGTCTCCCCGAGCGGTTCCGCTGCGATACCGACGCCCTCGACCGGGCGTACCGGGCGCTCCAGTCCGCGGTGCATCCCGACCGCCACGCCGCTGCCGACGATGCGCAGCGACGGCTGGCGCTCCAGGCCTCGGCCCATGTCAACGAGGCGTACCGGACGCTGAAGGATCCGGTGGCCCGGGCCGAGTACCTGCTGGCGCTGCACGGGGTGGATTCGGGGTCGGCCCGCGAGCCCGGGTTGCCGCTCGCGTTTCTCGAGCGGCAGCTCGAGCGCCGCGAACTGGCCGACGACGCGGCGTCCGCGGGTGACCTGCCGACGCTCGCCGCGCTCCAGGCGGCCGTGCGCAGGGAAGCCGGCGAGATCGAGGAAGAGGTCGCGGTGCTGCTCGAGCGCGACGACGCCCTGGCCGATGCGCGGGTGCCGGTGCGCGAGCTGCGCTTCCTCACCAAGCTTCACGCCGACATCGACGCCATGGTCGCGGCGCTGGACGAGTGATGCGAACCGAACACGGCGCGGGCCGCCGGAGCGCCGGCGGGATGGCACGCTGATGGCTCTGCTGCAGATCTCCGAGCCCGATGCCTCGCCGCGGCCGCGCGAGCTGCGGCTGGCCGTAGGCATCGACCTCGGGACCACGAACTCGCTGGTCGCCACGGTCCGCAATGGCATTCCGGTGGTGCTGCCCGACGCGATGGGGCGTCCCCTGCTGCCGTCGATCGTCCGCTACGCGCCCGACGGCGTGCACGTCGGCCAGGACGCGCAGCGCGAGCAGGCGCGCGACCCGCAGAACACGATCGTGTCGGTGAAGCGGTTGATGGGTCGCGGGCTCGCCGATCTCACGGACGCGCGGCGCTTTCCCTACCGCTTCATCGACGAGCCCGGGATGGTGCGCCTTGGCACGCGCAGCGGCGTCAAGTCGCCGGTCGAGGTCTCTGCCGAGATCCTGCGCGTGCTGCGGGAGCGCTCCGAGGCCGCGCTCGGCGGCAAGCTCACCGGCGCGGTGGTCACCGTACCGGCGTACTTCGACGACGCCCAGCGCCAGGCGACCAAGGACGCCGCGCGGCTGGCCGGCCTCGACGTGCTGCGCCTGCTCAACGAGCCGACGGCCGCGGCGATCGCCTACGGCCTCGACAATGCGGCGCGGGGCACCTACGCGGTCTACGACCTGGGCGGCGGGACGTTCGACATCTCGATCCTCAGGCTGTCGCGCGGCGTGTTCGAGGTGCTGGCGACCAACGGCGACTCGGCGCTCGGCGGCGACGACTTCGACCATCGCGTCTATTGCTGGGCGATCGAGGCGGCCGGGCTCCCGCCGCTGGCGGCCGAGGACACGCGCCTGCTGATGCTACGCGCGCGCGAGGCGAAGGAGAATCTCACGATCCACGGTACGGCGCCAATCGTGGCGACGCTCGCGGGCGGACAGAAGGTCGATCTCACGCTGACCACCGAGACGTTCACCGACATCACGCGCAATCTGGTGGCCAAGACGCTGGCACCGGTGCGCCGGGCGCTGCGCGACGCGGGGCTCGCGCCCGGCGCCGTCCAGGGGGTCGTGATGGTCGGCGGGGCGACGCGGATGCCACAGATCCAGAAGGCCGTCGGCGACTTCTTCGGTGCGCCCCCGCTCACCAATCTCGATCCCGACCAGGTGGTCGCGCTCGGCGCCGCGATCCAGGCCAACGTCCTCGCCGGCAACCGTCGCGCCGGCGACGACTGGCTGCTCCTCGACGTGATCCCGTTGTCGCTCGGGCTCGAGACGATGGGTTCGCTGGTCGAGAAGATCATTCCCCGCAACTCGACCATCCCCGTGACCCGCGCGCAGGAGTTCACGACCTACAAGGACGGGCAGACGGCGATGGCGATCCACGTGCTGCAGGGCGAGCGGGAGCGCGTCGAGGACTGCCGTTCGCTCGCACGCTTCGAGCTGCGCGGGATTCCGCCGATGACCGCCGGCGCGGCGCGGATTCGCGTGACCTTCCAGGTCGACGCCGACGGCTTGCTCGCCGTGTCGGCACGCGAGCAGACCACCGGACTCGAGGCGGCGATCACGGTCAAGCCCTCGTACGGCCTCTCCGACGGCGACATCGCCCGCATGCTGCGGGACTCGCAGTTGCACGCGGCCGACGACATGGCGGCACGCGCGCTGGGCGAGGCCCGCGTCGATGCCGACCAGCTGGCCGCAGTCACGCGCGCCGCGCTCGAGGCCGACGGCGAACTGCTGGCGCGGGACGAGCGTGCCGCGATCGACGCCTGCCTCGCGGCGCTTGCGCGCTGTCGCGAAGGAAGCGATCCCCGGGCGCTGGCCGCGGCCACCGACGCGCTCAACCGCGCCACCGCCGAGTTCGCTGCCCGGCGCATGAACCGCAGCGTCGCCCGCGCGCTGACCGGACGACAAGTCGACACGCTCACGTGAAGCCCCGCCAGCCACCATGCCGCAAGTGACCGTCCTGCCGCACGTCGAGATCTGTCCCGAGGGGCGCAGCTTCGAGGCGACGCCCGGGGTCTCGATCTGCGACAGCCTGCTCGCACAGGGGATCGAAATCGAGCACGCCTGCGAGAAGTCCTGCGCGTGCACGACCTGCCACGTGATCGTGCGCGAGGGGTTTGCCTCGCTCTCGCCGTCGACCGAGCAGGAGGACGACCTGCTCGACCGGGCCTGGGGCCTGACGCCGGTGTCGCGTCTGTCGTGCCAGGCGCGCGTCGCCGACGAGAAGCTGGTCCTGGAAATCCCCAGGTACACGATCAACTACGCGAAGGAGGGTGCGCGATGAAGTGGACCGACACCCGCGAGATCGCCATCGCGCTGGCCGCGGCGCATCCCGGCGTGGACCCGCTTGCGCTGCGCTTCACCGACCTGCACGCCTGGGTCTGCGCGCTGCCCGGCTTCGCCGACGCGCCGGAACGAAGCGGCGAGAAGATCCTCGAGGCGATCCAGATGGCCTGGATCGACGAGGCCGACTGACCTCCGGCGCCGGGCCGCAGCCCGCGCCGCGCAGCCGCGGCGTCGTCAGGCGAGCGGCTTGACGCGCGCGGCGCACTCGCCGGCGCGGTTGCGGGCCGTCTCGACGTCCGGTCCCGTGGCGAGCGCGACGCCCATCCGCCGCTTCTTGTACGCGTCCGGCTTGCCGAACAGCCGCAGGTCGGATTCCGGCACCGCGAGCGCCTCGTCGACCCGATCGAAGCGGATGCCGCGGCCGTCGACACCGCCGTAGACGACGGCCGACGCGCCGGGGGAGCGCAGCGACACGTCGACCGGCAGGCCGAGGATCGCGCGCACGTGGAGCTCGAACTCATTCTGCGCCTGCGTGCACAGCGTCACCATGCCGGTGTCGTGCGGGCGCGGGCTCACCTCCGAGAACCAGACCTTGTCGCCCTTGACGAAGAGCTCGACGCCGAACAGGCCGCGCCCGCCGAGGTTGTCGGTGATCTTCTTCGCGATGTCGTGCGCTTTCTTCTGCGCCTTCGGCGACATCGGCTGCGGCTGCCACGATTCGACGTAGTCGCCGCCGACCTGCACGTGGCCCACGGGCGCGCAGAACGACGTCGCGATGCCGCCCTTGCCGTCGCTCGCCCGCACGGTGAGCAGCGTGACCTCGTAGTCGAAGTCGACGAAACCCTCGACGATGACGCGGCTGCCACGCACGCGCGCCGCGCTCTCGGCGTACCGCCACGCCTGCCCGACGTCGGCGGCGGAACGTACCAGGGACTGGCCCTTCCCGGACGAGGAAACGACCGGCTTGACGAGGCAGGGGTAGCCGATGCCTCGGGTCGCCTCGATCGCCTGCTCCACCTCCGCGAGGCTGTCGGCGAACTGATACGGCGAGGTGGGCAGGCCGAGCTCCTCGGCCGCGAGCCGGCGGATGCCCTCCCGGTTCATCGTGAGCTGCACGGCGCGGGCGCAGGGGATGACCTGCGCGAGCCCGTCGCGCTCGACGAGCGCGAGCACGTCGGTCGCGATGGCCTCGATCTCGGGCACGATGATCTGCGGCCTCTCCTGCTTGATCAGCCGCTTGAGCGCGGCCGCGTCGGTCATGGTGATGACGTGGGCACGGTGCGCGACCTGGTGCCCCGGGGCGTTGGCGTAGCGGTCGACGGCGACGACCTCGACGCCCAGCCGCTGGAACGCGATGGTGATCTCCTTGCCGAGCTCGCCGGCGCCGAGCAGCATCACTCGGGTGGCGTTGGACGTGAGCGGGGTGCCGATGTGCATGCCGGGAATCGGTCGTCACCGCCGGTGGGCGGCGCGAGGGCGCAAGGGATTGTGGACGCATTCTACCAGCCCGCGCGGCCCATGCTGCACCGCACAGGGCCGCCGAGCGACGAGGCAATACATTGTTTTACAGATGAAAAGACCCGGGCGAGGCAACCCTCCTGAGGCTGGGCGGCGGAGCGCCGACGCCCCGTCAGCGCTGCTTGCGCGCGGCACGCGCGGACCGCCCGCTCGCCGGCGGCTCCGGATCGACCGGACGCCCCGGCGCGCCGCCAGCGTCGTCGTCGGCCAGCGTGAAATCGATCCTGGTCGTCTCGAGGTCGACGCGGGCCACGCGCACGCGCAGGCGCTGCGCCAGCTGAAAGACGCGCCCGCTGTGCTCGCCGATCATCGCGTGCCGACCGGCATCGAAGTGGAAGTAGTCGCGCCCGAGCTCGGTGACGTGCACGAGGCCGTCGATCGCGAGGTCGTCGAGCGTGACGAACAGGCCGAAGCCGGTCACGCCGCTGATCGTCCCGGCGTAGCGCTCGCCGACCTTGTCCTGCATGTAGTAGCACTTGAGCCAGTTGGTGACGTCCCGCGTCGCCTCGTCGGCGCGACGTTCCGTCAGCGAGCAGTGCACGCCGAGCTCGGCCCACGAGCCGCCCGCTGGCTGGTAGCGCCCCTTCGCCAGCACCGCCTTGATCGCCCGGTGCACGAGCAGGTCCGGGTAGCGGCGGATCGGCGACGTGAAATGCGCGTACGCGGCGTAGGAGAGGCCGAAGTGGCCGACGTTGTCGGGCCGGTAGCGCGCCTGCTGCAGCGAGCGCAGCAGCACGGTCTGCAGCAGCGCGAAATCCGGCCGGTCCTTGATCCGCAGCAGGAGCGCGGCGTAGTCGGCGGCGGTGGGATCGTCGCCGCCGGGCAGCGACAGCGCGCAGCCCGCGAGGAAGTCGCGCAACGCGCCGAGCTTCTCGGGCGTCGGGCCCTCGTGCACGCGGTACAGCGTGGGGTGGCCGTGCGCGGCGAGGAACTCGGCCGTGCAGACGTTGGCCGCCAGCATGCACTCCTCGATCAGCCGGTGCGCGTCGTTGCGCACCACCGGCACGACGCGCACGATCTTGCCCTCGATGTCGAACTCGAGCTCCGTCTCGACGGTGTCGAAATCGATGGCCCCGCGCTTCTCGCGCGCGTCGCGCAGCACCCCGAAGAGCGCGTGCAGATGCTTCAGGTGCGGCAGGAGCTCGCGCATTCCGGCCGGCACCGATGTCGGGTCCGACAGCCAGGTCCACGCTTCGGTGTAGGTGAGCCGCGCGCGCGAGCGCATCACGGCCGGGTAGAAGCGGTGCTTGCGGATCTCCCCCTCCGCCGTGACCTCCATCTCGCACACCACGCACAGCCGGTCGACGTCGGGCTTGAGCGAGCAGAGCTCGTTCGACAGCGCCTCGGGCAGCATCGGGATCACGCGCCGGGGGAAGTACACGGAGGTGCCGCGTTCGCGCGCGTCGCGGTCGAGCGGATCGCCGTCGCGGACGTAGTGCGAGACGTCCGCGATGGCGACGAGCAGCCGGTAGCCACGGCCCTTGCGCTCGCAGTAGACGGCGTCGTCGAAATCGCGCGCCGCTTCGCCGTCGATGGTGAGAAGCGGCAGCGCGGTGAGGTCGACCCGGTCCCGGCGATCCTCCTCGCGCACCGCGCGCGGCAGCTTGCCGGCCGCCTTGCGGGCCGCGAGCGAGAACTCGTGCGGCAGGTCGTGCTTGCGCAGCGCGATCTCGATCTCCATCCCGGGATCGGCGTAGCGGCCGAGGACCTCGGTCACGCGCGCGATCGCCTCGCGCTGCCATGACGGCTGCTCGACGATCTCCACCACGACGACGTCGCCGGGCCGCGCCTCGCCCCGGTCGCCCGGCGGCACCAGGATGTCCTGGTTGATGCGACGGTTCTCGGCGACGACGAAGCCGATGCCGTGCTCCTCGTAGAGCCGGCCGACGACGCGGCGGTTGCCGCGCTCGAGCACGTCGACGATCTCGCCCTCGGGGCGACCGCGGCGGTCGACGCCGGTCCGGCGCACGGTGGCCCGGTCGCCGTGCAGCACCTTGTGCATCTCGCGCGGGCCGAGAAACACGTCGGAGCCGCCGTCCTCGGGCAACAGGAAGCCGAAGCCGTCGGGGTGGCCCTGGACCACGCCGGTGACGAGGTCGAGCTTGGCGACGACGCACAGCTCGCCGCGGCGATTCATCAGCAGCTGGCCGTCGCGTTGCATCGCGGCGATGCGGCCGAGGAACGCCTCGCGCACGCGCCGGTCGACGGCCATCGTGCGCGCGAGGTCCTCGGGGGGCAGGGGGACAGCGGCCTGCTGCAGGGCGTCGAGGATCGCCGCGCGGGATGGAAGCAACTCGGGGTCGATGTCCGCGCGGCGGCGGGGCGCACGCCCGGGCGGCTGCGCCGGTTCGGGCGCGGCGGCGGGCGGCCGCGGTACGTCGTCGGCAGAGCGCCGGGCGGGCGGCGCCGCGGCGGGCGCGCTGCGCGCGCCGGAGCGCCGGTTGCGAGTGGAATCCGGGTTGGTTTTTGACAAGGTGGGATGCCGAAAGTAGAATGATCGATTGCCGTTGCCCAGATGGCGGAATTGGTAGACGCACTAGGTTCAGGTCCTAGCGGTGGCGACACTGTGGAGGTTCGAGTCCTCTTCTGGGCACCAAGGATGCGGTGACGAAACAGGCGCTTCGGGCGCCTGTTTCCTTTGGCGGGTGCGCGCGCGAAACGCCAGCCCGCCGGCCTCGAGCGGTTCGCCCGCGGCGCGCCGCGCCCGCGGGTCCGCTCGCGAGCGTCCGCCGGCGAAGCACCGCCCCCTCGCGAGCGGCGTCTCTACTATACGCCGGCCGGCCCGGTGCCGACACGCCCGGGTGGCGGTGGCGCCTTCCACCCGCACCGGCCGCCGCGCCCACCGGTCGAACCGCCGCTGCGCTGCGTGGTTCGCACGGCGTCCAGGTGCACGGGACTTCCTGCCGGTCCGCTCGGACCTCCTCAACGCAAGCGCTGCAGCCGCCGTGCGGCCTCGAGCAGCGTCTCGTCGCGCTTGGCGAAGCAGAACCGGATGACCCGGTGGTCGGTGCCGTCCTGGTAGAACGCCGAGAGCGGAATCGTCGCCACGCCGTAATCGCGGACCAGGCGCTGCGCGAATGCGCTCGCCGGCTCGTCGCTGACCCGGGCGTAGCGGGCGAGCAGGAAATAGCTGCCCTGGCAGGGCAGGAGGTCGAGCGGCGCGCTGGCCAGCGCCTCGAGCAGCAGGTTGCGCTTGCGCTCGAAGAACGCCGGCAGGCTCTCGTAGCGCGCGGGGTCGGCGAGAAACGCCGCCAGCGCGTGCTGCATCGGGGCGTTGACCGTAAACACGGTGAACTGGTGGACGCGCCGGATCTCGGCGGCGATCGCCGGTGGGGCGAGCGCGTAACCGACCTTCCAGCCGGTGGCGTGGAAGGTCTTGCCGAACGAGCCGACGACGATGCTGCGCAGCGCGAGCTCGTCGTGGCCGGCGAGGGAGAGATGCTCCCGGCCGCCGTAGACCATGTGCTCGTAGACTTCGTCGGAAAGCACCAGGATGTCGCCCCCGCGCGTGATCGCGGCGAGCGCGTCGAGGTCCGCCGCCGACAGCACGCTGGTGCCCGGGTTGTTCGGCGTGTTGACGACGACGAGGCGGGTTCGCGGCGTCACCGCGGCGCGCACGCGGTCCCAGTCGATCCGGTAGTCGGGGAAGCTCAGCGGCAAGCGCACGGGAATCGCGCCGGCCAGGCGCACCGCCGGCACGTAGCTGTCGTAGGCGGGCTCGAAGACGATCACCTCGTCGCCCGGATGCGCGAGCGCACCGATCGTGGTGAAGATCGCCTGGGTGGCGCCCGTCGTGACGGTGATCTCGTGCTCCGGGTCGTAGGCGCGGCCGTAGAGCCGCAGGACCTTGCGCGCGATCGCCTCGCGCAGCGCGGCGACGCCGGTCATCAGCGGGTACTGGTTGTGGCCGGCGTGCATTGCCGCAGTGACGAGATCGATCAGGACCGGGTCGATCGGGTAGTCGGGAAAGCCCTGGCCGAGGTTCACGGCTCCGTATTGCGCGGCGAGCGCCGACATCACCGAGAACACCGTGGTGCCGGTGGCCGGAAGGCGGCTACGAACGATGGGATGGACGGCGGCAGTCATCGCGAGCAGTGCGGCAGAAAGGGGTGCGGGCGACGCCTCGCCCCGGGACGTCAGGATCGGCGCATTGTCGCAGAGCCGGCGCGTCGCGTCACATGCCCGCTGCCGCGCGCGGTCCCGCGTACGTGGCTCGCGTTAGCAGCCGGGCGCGTCGTTGCCGGAACACAACGCGACGCGCGCGAATTGCTCTTCGCAGCGGCGTTGCAACTACGAACGCCGCAGCGGATCGCGGTATGCTTCGCGTTGGGCGCGCGCAACAACGCCCGCGGACGGAGGACGCATGCAGCCGCGATCTTCTGCTCGCCAACACAACCCGTGCAACCCAAGACAGGAACCCGGAGCCAGGCATGAGCAATGATCTGTTGTCGAAGGTCGGTTCGATGGTCGAATCGGTGAAGGAAAAGGCGCAGGAGGTCGGTCAGTCGATCGCGTCCGAAGCGAAAAGCGTCGAGGCCAAGGCCGTCAAGCAAGTGAAGGCCGTGCGGGCCAAGGCGACCAAGGCGGTCGGATCGGCCAGAAAGGCGGTGGCCGGCGAGGCCAGGAAGATGAAGGCCGAGGCGAAGAAGGTCGTGGCGAAAGCCAAGGGCGCCGCCAAGGGCGCGCAGCGCGAGGTCGCGAAAGCCAAACGCGCCGTGACGAAGACCGTGACCAAGAGGGCGAAGAGCGTCGAAGCGAGCGCGGTGAGGGCCGTGAAGACGGCCAGGGCCAAGGTGAAGAAGGCCGTGGCCAAGAAGCCGGCGGCGAAGCGTCCCGCGGCGAAGAAGGCCGTCGCGAAGAAGGCGGCTGGCCGCAAGCCCGCGGCCAAGAAGGCGGCCGTCAGGAAGACCACCGCGAAGAAGGCGGCCGTCAGGAAGACCGCCGCGAAAAAGCCGGCGGCGAAGAAGGCCTCGCGCAAGACCGCGAAGTGATCCTGGCGATCCCCCCGGCGGCTGCGCTCATGCGCTCTCGCCGGCAGAACGGCCCGGTGACCCCGGGCCGCTTTTCTTGCTGCGCTGCGCTTCTCAGCCGCCGAGCCGGGTCCGCAGGTCCTCGGGACGCAGCGTGTCGTAAACCTCGAAGGGCTGGTGGATCCAGGGGTTGTCCGGAAGGTGCTCGACGAAGAAGTCGGGCTTGAACACCGAGCAGCCCTTCCACCACAGCACCGCCGTCTTGCATACCGCAATGTGCGGCCAGCGCTGCGGCAACGTCAGGTGGACCGCGGCGAGCGTGTGTCCGGAGTCGACCATGTCGTCGACCAGCAGAATCCGGTCGCCCAGGCGCGGCGCGGTCATCGTCATGTGCTCGGCGATCACCAGTTCGCCGCGGATCGTTCCGCCTTCCGCGGCGTACGAGTGCGTCGACAGGATCGCGAGCGGCCGCTCGTAGATGCGCGACAGCACGTCGCCGACGCGCAGGCCCCCGCGGGCGATGCAGATGATCTGGTTGAAGGCGAATCCGGACTCGTGGACGTTGAGCGCCAGTCGTTCGACCAGCGTGTGGTACTGGTCCCAGCTCACGTGCAGGCCTGCCATCTTTTCCCTCTAGGGTGGTGCCGACCGCCCGCGGCTCTCGCGGCGGGTCCGAGCGCGCGCCGGCGTCAGTGGAACGGATGGTGCATCTGGATCGTCTGGGCCCGGTCCGGCCCGGTCGAGACCAGCGCGATCGGCGCGCCGGTGAGCGCTTCGATGCGCCGCAGGTACGCCTGCGCCGCCGCCGGCAGCTGCGCGAACGCCGTGACCCCCAGCGTGCTCTCCTGCCAGCCCGGCAGCGATTCGTAGACGGGGACGCAGCGAGAGACGGCGTCGGCGCCCGAAGGAAGCAGGTCGACCGGGCGGCCGTCGACCGTGTAGCCCGTGCAGATGCGGATCTCGTCCATGCCGTCGAGCACGTCGAGCTTCATCAGGCACAGGCCGCAGACGCCGTTGAGGCCGAACGAGCGGCGCAGTGCCGGGACGTCGAGCCAGCCGCAGCGCCGGGGACGTCCGGTGACCGAGCCGAACTCGTTGCCGCGCTTTGCGAGCCGCGCGCCGACGTCGTCGGTGAGCTCCGTCGGGAACGGGCCGGTGCCGACCCGCGTCGTGTAGGCCTTGACGATGCCGAGCACGTAGTCGAGGAACTGCGGGCCGACGCCGGCGCCGGTCGCGGCGGCCCCGGCGAGGCAGTTCGACGACGTGACGTAGGGGTAGGTGCCGTGGTCGATGTCGAGCAGCGCGCCCTGGGCCCCCTCGAACAGCAGCGACTCGCCGCGCGCACGCGCAGCCTGCAGCAGCGCGGCGACGTCGGCGATCATGGGCGCGATCTGCGGCGCCAGCGCCAGCGTCTCGTCGCGCGTCTGTTCGAACGACACCGGCTCGCTGCGGTAGTACCGGGTGAGCATGAAGTTGTGGAACTCGAGCACCCCCTCGAGCTTGGCGACGAAGCGATCGGGGTGGAGCAGGTCCTGGACACGCAGCGCGCGCCGGGCGACCTTGTCCTCGTACGTGGGCCCGATCCCCCGCCCCGTGGTGCCGATCTTCGCCGCGCCCATCGCGCCCTCGCGCGCGTGGTCGAGCGCGACGTGATAGGGCAGCACCAGCGGGCAGGCCGGAGAGATCTTGAGGCGCGGGCGCACCGAGACTCCGGCGGCCTCGAGCTCGCCGATCTCCTGCAACAGCGCCGCGGGCGACAACACCACGCCGTTGCCGATGAAGATGTCGACGCTCGGCCGCAGCACGCCCGAGGGAATCAGCCGCAGCACGGTCTTTCGGCCGTTGATCACCAGCGTGTGGCCCGCGTTGTGCCCGCCCTGGAAGCGCACGACGCCATGCGCTTCCTCGGTCAACCAGTCGACGACCTTGCCCTTGCCTTCATCGCCCCACTGCGTGCCGATGACGACGACGCTTTTTCCCATGACTGCCCGAGCCTCTCTCGATCGATTTGGATTACGCGGCCGGCCGGGCGCGCAGCAGCACGCCGGCGAGTTGCCGCAGGTCCAGCGTGAAGCCGGTGGCCGGCCGTGACCGGCCGAAGGACCTGCCGATGCCGTCGTAGCGTCCGCCGTTGCCGATGGCGTTGGATTCGCCGGCGGTGAAGACCGAAAAGATCACGCCGTTCTGGTAATGATAGCCGCGCAGATCGGCGAGATCGATGTGCAGCGCGTCGACCTCTGGGCCGATGCCGTCGATCACGGCGCTGAGCGCGGCGAGCGCGTTGCGGATCGGTGGGGTGTCCGGCAGCTGCGCGCGGGCGCGGTCGAGGACCTCGGCGGCGGGGCCGTAGAGCCCGGGCAGCGCGGTGAGCGCGTCGCGCCAGGCTCCCGGCAGTCGCGTGGTGAGCTCCCGGACCGTCGGCAGGTCCTTGCAGGATACGGCAGCGAAGAGCGCGGAGTCCTCGCCGTTGGCGGCGGCGCCCGAGCCCGCGGCGAGCGCGCGGTAGACGCCGACGTGCCCGAGATCGAGGTGCAGGTCGCGCGCACCGACGGCCGCGAGCGACGACAGCAGCAGCGCGAGGACCTCGCGGTCGCCGGCGATGCCGGGCTCGCCGTAGAGCTCGGCGCCGATCTGCAGCACCTCCCGGGTTCCCGTGAGCCCGGAGGGCGCCGTGCGCAGCACGCTGCCCGCATAGCACAGGCGCGTGACCCCCGGCTGGTTCAGCAGGTGCGCGTCGATCCTGGCGACCTGCGGCGTGATGTCGGCGCGGATGCCGAGGAGGCGTCCCGACAGCGGATCGACGACCTTGAACGTCTGCAGGTCGAGGTCGCGTCCGGTCCCGGTCAACAGGGAATCGAGGTGCTCGACCAGCGGCGGTTGCACCAGGCGATAACCGCCGGAGCGGAAGTGGTCGAGCAGAACGCGCCGCAGCGCCTCGACGCGCTCGGCTTCCGCCGGCAGCACGTCCTCGACGTGCTCGGGAAGGATCCACTTACGCATCGGACACGAGCGCGTAGCCGGCGAGCCCGAGTACGATCGCCACCAGCCCGATGAAGCGCAGCTGCCCGTCGGTGAGGTCGAGCAGGCGGCGGAAGCTCTCGCGCCAGAGCTGCGGCGCGAACAGCGGCAGCACGCCCTCGACCACGAGCACCAGCGCGAGCGCCGCGAGCAGCGATTCCTGCACCCCATCCCCTTCGCGTCGAACGCGCCGCGCCCCCGGCTACTTGCCGGGCTTCGATCCCTGCCCGCCCTGGCTCCTGAGATAGCGGAAGAACTCGGAGTTCGGGTCCAGCACCAAGACGTCGCTCTTGTTGCGGAACGTCGCCCGGTACGCCTCGAGGCTGCGGTAGAACGCGTAGAACTCGGGATTCGCGCCGTACGCCTGCGCGTAGATCGCCGACGCCTTGGCGTCGCCGTCGCCCTTGACCTTCTGGGCCTGCTTGTAGGCGTCGGCGAGGATGACCACCCGCTGCCGGTCGGCGTCGGCGCGGATCTTCTCGGACTCGGCCTGGCCGAGCGACCGCAACTCGTTCGCGACCCGTCGCCGCTCGGACTCCATCCGCGCGTAGACCGGCCCGGTGACGTCGGGCGGCAGCTCGACGCGGCGCAGCCGCACGTCGACGATCTCGACGCCGATCGTCTTGGCGTCCTGGTCGGCCTTCTGCCGCGTCGTGGCCATGATCTTGTCGCGTTCGCCCGAGATCGCGTCGTGGATGGTCCGCTTGTTGAACTCCTCGGCCAGGTTGGCGCGCACGGTCTGCGACAGGCGGCGGCGGGCCGCCTCCTCGTCGCCCTGCACGCTGACGTAGAACTGCTTGACGTCGGTGATGCGCCACTGGACGACGAAATCGACGAGCAGCGGCTTCTTCTCCGAGGTCGTGATGCGGTCGGGCTCGGGGTTGTCGAGCGTGAGGATGCGCTTGTCGTAGTACTTGACGTTCTGCAGCAGCGGCACCTTGAAGTAGAGGCCGGCGTTGGGCTGGGTCTCGATGATCTCGCCCAGCTGGAAGCGGATCGCGTACTGCTTCTGGTCGACCGTGTACAGCGCCTGCGACAGGACCAGCAGCACGGCGACGAGGAGCGCGAGCAGCGGCATCGTGAACTTCATCGCGATTCACCTCCGCGCTCGCGCGTGCGCAGCGACTCGCGCGAGCGGTTGGGATCGAGCGTCGTCGTGGTCTCGGCCGGCGGCGGGACCGACGGTCGGGCCGCCGAGGGGTCCGCGGCAGGCGTGCTCGCGGCCGGCGCGACCGGGGGCGCGCTCTGCTGGATCAGCTTGTCGAGCGGCAGGTAGAGCAGGCTGTTGCCGCCGGCCTTTTGGTCGACCAGGACCTTGCTCGAGCTGCCGACCACCGACTGCATCATGTCGAGGTAGAGGCGCTCGCGGGTGACGCCGGGCGCCTTGGCGTATTCGACGAGGATCTGGCGGAAGCGCGACGCGTCGCCGTCGGCCTTCTGCACGACCTCGGCCTGGTAGCCGTTCGCCTCCTCGATGAGCCGCGACGCGTTGCCGCGCGCGCGCGGCACGACGTCGTTGGCGTAGGCCTGGCCTTCGTTGCGGAAGCGCTCGCGGTCCTGCCCCGCCTTCACCGCGTCGTCGAACGCCGCCTGCACCTTGTCGGGCGGCTGCACGTTCTGCAGCGTGACCTTCTGGACGTAGATGCCGGTGCCGTAGCGGTCCAGCATCTCCTGCATCAGCTTCTCGGTCGACTTGGCGATCTGCTCGCGGCCTTCGTACAGCGCGAAGTCCATCTTCGCCTTGCCGATGACCTCGCGCATCGCGGTCTCGGCGACGAAGGCGACCGTCTGGTCCGGGCGCCGGACGTTGAACAGGTAGTCCTCTGCGCTCTTGAGGTTGTACTGGACCGCGAACTGGATGTCGATGATGTTCTCGTCGTCGGTGAGCGACAGCGCCTCGCGCTCGACCTTGTTCTTCGGCGTGTTCCGGTAGCCGATCTCGATGGTCTTGACCTGCGAGAAGTCGACGAGCTCGACCGCCTCGACCGGAAACGGCAGGTGCCAGCGCGGGCCGGGCTGCGTCGTCTCGGTGTACTTCCCGAAGCGGGTGACCACGCCGCGGCGTCCCTCGTCGACGATGTAGAACCCGCTGGCGAGCCAGACCACCAACACCAGCGCGACCAGGATGCCGGCCCCGCCCGTCGGCAGGCGCAGGCGGCGACCGGACGGCCCCGCAGGCGGGGGGTTGCCGTCCCCGCCCGGGCGGCGTCCGAAGAGCTCGGCCAGGCGGCGATTGACGTTGCGCAGGATCTCGTCGAGATCGGGCGGCCCGCCGCCGCTGCCGCGCTTGCCCCACTGCGGATCGTTGAGCGACATAAGAGAGAATCTACCGAAAAAGCGGGATCAGGGCGCCGCGGACTCCGGCACGCGTTCAGGGGTCGACGGTGGGGATGGCGAGAGCGTTCGACAACGACACTTCAGCCGGGAACCGCTCGGCCAGTGCGGCGCGCAACTCGGCGCAGCCGTCGCCCGTCAAAGCGCTCAGTCGGACGTCCGAAATCATACCAGATTCGTCTCTGCTGCTGCCTGGGGGGGTTCGTGTCGCATCGATCTTGTTCCAGACGCGAACCTGCGGCACGCGGTCGGCGCCAATCTCGGCCAGCACCGTCTCGACCGCCGCGATCTGCTCTTCACGGTTGCCGTGGCTCGCGTCGATCACGTGCAGCAGCAGGTCGGCGTCGGCGGCCTCGGACAGCGTCGCGCGGAACGCGGCGACGAGGTCGTGGGGCAGGTCACGGATGAAGCCGACCGTGTCGGAGAGCACGATCGGGTCGGCGCCGGGGACATGGAAGCGGCGCAGCGTGGTGTCGAGCGTCGCGAACAGCTGGTCGGCCGCGTAGGCGCGGGCGCGCGTGAGGCGGTTGAACAGGGTCGACTTGCCCGCGTTGGTGTAGCCGACCAGCGCGACGGTGCGCACCGAAGCGCGCCGTCGCGTGCGGCTCTGCGTGGCGCGCTGGCGGGCGACGTGGACGAGCCGGTGGTTGAGGACGCGGGCACGGTTGCCGAGCAGGCGGCGGTCGGTCTCGAGCTGCGTTTCGCCCGGGCCCCGCAGTCCGATGCCGCCCTTCTGCCGCTCGAGGTGGGTCCAGCCGCCCACGAGCCGCGTGAGCTGGTGTTTTACCTGCGCGAGTTCGACCTGCAGCTTGCCCTCGGCGCTGCGCGCGCGCAGCGCGAAGATGTCCAGGATGAGACTCACCCGGTCGACCACGCGGCATTGCAGCGCGCGCTCCAGGTTGCGCTGCTGCGCTCCCGTGAGCGCGTGGTCGAAGATGACGAGGTCGGCTTCGGCCGCCGCGCGGAGGACTCCGATCTCCTCGACCTTGCCCTTGCCTGCGAAGAGCGCGGCGTCCGGACGCAGCCGCCGCCCGGTGACGTGCCCGACCACGGTTGCGCCCGCGGAAACGGCCAGCGCGTCGAGCTCGCCGATGCGTTGCTCGGGATCCCCCTGGCCGAGGTCCAGGCAGACGAGCAGCGCGCGGTCTCCGCCGGAGGGTCGCTCAAACATGCCGTCCGCCGGTGACGCACCGGCGCCGGCAACCCGGCGCTGCCGCGCCGATGGGCAAGTGTCGCGCCGTGGTGATCAACCCTCGGTGTCGCCGCTGGGCGCGTGCTGCGGCATCGAGACCGCGCGCGAGGGAACGACCGTCGAGATCGCGTGTTTATAGACCATCTGCGTGACGGTGTTCTTGAGCAGGACGACGTACTGGTCGAACGACTCGATCTGCCCCTGGAGCTTGATGCCGTTGACGAGGTAGATCGACACCTGCACGTGTTCCTTGCGCAGGATGTTCAGGAACGGGTCTTGTAGCATTTGCCCTTTGGCACTCATCGCTTGCTCCGCGTGTTGTTGTGGGCCGGGCCGCCGCCGGCGGACCGCCACAGGGCCTTCCGGGACCCCAACGACCCACGATCGGGCGCACGGTTCGGGGTTTCAATGGGCCTGGCGGCGGTTCGAAGGGTCCGCATACGGGTTGACGCCGGACTTGAATTGTACCCGAAGCGGTGTTCCGCGCAGTTTGAACGTCTCCATGAAGAAACGTTCCAGATAACGCCGGTAGGACTCCGGGACCTGCGCCAGCGCCGTGCCGTGCACGACGATGAGCGGGGGATTCTGCCCGCCCTGGTGCGCGTAGCGAAGCTTCGGCCTGCCCCCGCCGGCGCGCGGGGGCTGCTGGCGTTCGACGGCCGCGATCAGCGCCCGGGTGAGCTTGGGGGTGGGCAGCCGGGACATCGCCGCGGCGTACGCGGCGTCGACCGAGCGCAGCAGCGCGGCGATTCCGGTTCCCGCCCGGGCCGAGAGGGTGTGGTGCGCCGCGAACGACAGGAAGCCCAGCGTGCGGTCCACCTCGCGCTTGACCTCGTCGCGCTGCTGCGCGGTCAGGCCGTCCCACTTGTTGATGCCGAGGACGAGCGCGCGGCCGGTCTCCAGGATGAAGCCGGCGAGGTGCGCGTCCTGCTCGGAGATTCCCTGTTGTGCGTCGAGCAGCAGGACCACGACGTTCGCGTGCTCGATCGCCTGCATCGTCTTGATCACCGAGAACTTCTCGACCGCCTCGAACACCTTGCCGCGGCGCCGGACGCCGGCGGTGTCGATCAGCGTGTAGCGTCGGCCGTGCCGCTCGAAGTCGACGTAGATCGAGTCGCGGGTGGTGCCGGGTTCGTCGAACGCGATCATCCGCTCCTCGCCCAGCAGCGCGTTGACCAGCGTCGACTTGCCGACGTTGGGGCGACCGACGATCGCCACCTTGACCGGGCCCGCGGCCCGCGCCTCGCCCGGCTCGGCATCCGGCTGCGCCGGCGCATCCTCGGGCACGGCCTCGGGCGGAAGCCGCGACAACGCTTCCTCCACCAGCGCCGCGACGTTGTCGCCGTGCGCCGACGAGATGGGGTGGGGTTCACCGAGGCCCAGCTCGTAGAACTCTGCGGCGGCTCGCTCGGACTGCATCCCCTCCGCCTTGTTGACCGCGATGACGATCGGCCGCTCCGACCGCCGCAGCAGGTCGGCGATGTCGCGATCCTGCGCGGTCGTTCCGCTGCGCGCGTCGACGAGGAAGACGATCACGTCGGACTCGGCGATCGCGGCCCTCGTCTGCTTCGCCATCTCGTGCAGGATGCCGTCCTTCGCGACCGGCTCGAAGCCGCCGGTGTCGACGACCAGGAACGAGCGGTCGCCGAAGCGCGCCCGTCCGTAGTGGCGGTCGCGGGTGAGGCCCGGCAAGTCGGCGACCAGCGCAGCGCGCGTTCGCGTGATCCGGTTGAACAGCGTCGATTTCCCGACGTTCGGGCGGCCGACGAGGACGATGGTGGGAAGCCAGTGAGCCACGGTGGGGTCTGCGTCTGGGGGCGGCGGCCGCGTCGAGCCGCGTCCGCCGGGGCCCTGCCGGCCACGCACCGGAGCGTGTCGCGGCTGCGGCAGGGCAGGGCGACGCGGAGTTTACGCGAGTTCGCCGCCGACCCGCCGCTTTCCGGAGCGTCGCCGGTGCGGCCGGAAGCGCCCGCGCGCCCGCCCGCCGCGCGTTGTGACGACCGCCATGCGCAAAGGGGAGGCGCGCCAGGCGCCTTCCGGCCCTGTTGAGCCTCGAGCGCGTGCTGGAGAACGAAACCGGCCCCGGCATCGTTCGCCGAATGCCGGGGCAAAAACCCGCCGCCCTACGGCGCCGGCGCGTGCTCCATCGCGCCGCGCACGAAGAACAATGCACCGACGTCCGAGACGACGTCGCCGTCGTCGGTCCCGGCCGGCGCGAGCCGGTAGTCCCCGCCGCGCATCAGGGTGTCGCCCAGGAACATCTCCCCCTCGAGCATCAGGCATTCCTCGTCGATGACGTGAGGATGCCCGGGCACCCGCGCCCCGGGCTGCATCCGGATCAGCATCGACTGCGCCGGGCCATCCTTCCACAGCGGCTTGGTGCGTACGCCCGGCAACAGGTCCAGCCACCGCCCTTCGTCGGCCCGGACGGTGATGGGGGCCACGTCCTTGCCCGGCACCCACGCGCTGACGAGGTCGCGGGCGACTTCCAAGGGATCGCCGATGGGCACGCCACGCAGGTAGAGAAGCGCACCGTCGCGCGACGCGACGGCCCCGTGGCGGCTGCCCTTGGGCGCGACGTGGTAGTCGCCTTGCCGCACGACGAGCTCGCCCAAACGGGCTTCGCCGCGCAGCACGACGCACTCCTCGTGCTCGTGATGGCGGTGCGCCGGCAACGTCCCGCCCGGGGCGAGCTCGATCAGCACGCTGCGCGTGTCGGGTCCGTCGTGCAGCATCTTGACCCGAGCGCCGTGGCCGAGGGGACGCCAGAGGCCCTGGTCACCGCGGACGTTGACGAACCGGCTTCATGCCGCGGAGTATATCCCGCCCGACGCTTGCCGCATGCCGCGGCGCAAGCCCGAACCGCAGCGATCGGCCGGCGCGCCCGGTGCGTTCGCCCCGCGACGGGAAAACCTGGGCGCGCACGGCGTCAGCGCGCCGTCACAGCGCACGCAGGCGCGCCGCCAGCGCCTGCACGTAGGCATCGAAACGGTGCACGTCGCCGTGGCTCGCCGCGGGAATCCGCAGGAGCTGCGCGCCCGGCGCGCGCGCGAGCAGGCGCTCGCTCTGCTCGATCGGGATCTTCGCATCCTGCTCGCCGTGGATCAGCAGGACCGGGGTGGGGATGCGGCCGATGCTGGCGCAGGTGTCGAGCGGATAGCGGAGCAGGGCCGTCGGCACCCAGGGGTAATGCAGCCGCGCGATCTCGGCCATCGCGCAATAGGGCGACACGAGGACCGTGAGGTCGGGCGCGACCTCGGCGCTGAGCATCGCCGCCGGCCCGGTGCCGAGAGAGCGGCCATAGATGACCTTGCGCTTGCCCGCGTATTCCGGGGCAACCGCCTCCCAGGCGGCACGCACGTCGGCGCGCAGCTGGGCTTCGCTCTCGACTCGTCCCGTGCTCTTGCCGTAGCCGCGGTAATCGATCATCACCAGGTCGAAGTTGACCTGGCGGTAGAACGTCGTTCCGGTGAACCAGGAGGCGAGATTGCCCCCGTTGCCGTGCAGGAAGAACACCACGCCGGCGGGCGAGGGCAGGCGAAGGTGCAACGCGGACAGCGTCGCTCCGTCGACGGGGATCTGGCGTTCGACGACGCCCGGCAGGTCGAAGCGGTGGTCGGCGGCGAGCCGCGACCCGCGGAACAGCAGCACTTCCTGCCACTGGTAGAGCGCGACGAGCACGCCGCCGTAGGCGAGCAGCAGGAATGCGGCCAGGAGCGCGAACCGGCGCGCGACAAGGCGGGTAGCGCTCGCTCCGGCGAAGGCTGTGTCGCGGCGGTCCTTGGGCATGCAATGCCTCCTCAAGAGGGGTTGATCCCGCGCGCTCGTGTCACGGGGGGGCGCCGGGGTCGCGCTCCCGAACACCATGCTTCGTTTGCGAGCTTCGCCCATTGTACGAGGGCGGCGTGGCTCCGGATGCAGGCGCGGCGCAGCCACCGGGCCGCCGGCGCGGGCGCCGTCGGCCGCATGACGGATGCCGTGGTACTCTTCGCCCCTCGTCGCGCGAGGAGCCCTCCGATGAACGACCGCATTTCGCGCAGCGCCTGCGAGCACGGCCGGCGCAGTCGCCGTCAGGACGCCCGCCTGGCATGAGTGATACGCGGACCCCCGGCCGGCGGTGGCGGCGTCGCGCGCTGGGCGCGCTGGCGCTCGTCGCGCTGCTGTTCACCGGCCCTTTGCTCATGCTGGCGACGGGGCGCCCCGCCGCGAGCGCCGACTGGCGGACCGCGACGCATCGGTCGACCGGCCTCGCGCCGGACCCGGCCGCCGCACCGGAGGCGATCGTGCAGGTCTACGCGGCGCGGACCTTCGGCTGGCGAGGGGCGTTCGCGGATCACACCTGGCTCGCTGCCAAGCCCGCCGGCGCGGCCGGCTACACGCGCTACGAGGTGATCGGCTGGTACGCGGGTGCTGGCCGCCCGGTCGTCTCGATCTCCGAGCGACGGGCGCCGGACGCCGAGTGGTACGGCAATCCGCCGCGCCTCGTCCGCGAGTTGCGCGGGCCCGCGGCCGCGGCCGTCATTGCCCGCCTGCCGGACGCCGTTGCGGCTTACCCTTATCCGACAACGTACCGTGCCTGGCCGGGGCCCAACAGCAACACATTCTTGGCGCATCTGGGGCGTGCGTTGCCGGAGCTCAAGCTCGCTTTGCCGCCGACGGCGATCGGCAAGGACTACGCCTCGATTGGCGAGATCGTGGGCGCGACCCCCAGCCGCACCGGAGTGCAGGTCTCGTTGTACGGGCTGCTCGGCGTGCTCGTCGGGGCCGAGGAGGGTTTCGAGATCAACGTGTTGGGGTTGGTTTCCGGCGTCGACGTCCACACCCCGGCGCTGAAGCTGCCAGGCTTCGGTCGGCTGCCGGGCGACGGCTGAGAGCCTGTGAAGGAATCTTCGCGAGCGGGTCGTGAGTCTCGGTGTGAGCCGCCGCCGGAACGTCGTGCCGGACGGTGGTCAGCGGACAGAGACCGCGAACAGCGTCCCGGCCTGGCTTTGCCAGAGCGCCCGCTCTCCGAGCGCAACCGGCTGCGAGGCGGCAGGCGAGCCGTCGGTCGCGTGCCGGCCCACCAGGCTGCCGTCGTTACGGTCCATGAGGTGCAGGTAGCCCTCGATATCGACGACGCCCACGTAGTCGCCGACCAGCACCGGGCCGCCAATGTGGCGCTTGCCGAGCTTGTCCTGTTTCCAGATCGAGGCGCCGGTCGAGCGGTCGAGCGCGTGGAGGTTGCTCTTGTCGTCGGTCACGTAGACGGTGCGCGCGTCGGCCGTGAGTCCTTCGAGGCTCGAGATGTCGCGCGACCACAGCAGCGTGCCGCGCGAGGCGTCGAAGCAGGCGACGCGGCCCTGGTACGCGACGGCGCAGACTTGCCGCTCGAGCACGATCGGCAGGCTCGTGATGTCGGTGATCCGTTCGAGTTCGGTCGCGCCCTTGGGGGTCGCGACGTTGCCCTCCCAGCCGAGGTTGCCCGTCGCCTGGTCCATCGCCAGCAGCTTGCCGCCCGGCGTTCCTGCGAACAGGCCGCCCCGGCGGGTGGTGCCCCCGGCGTAATTGCGCACCGTCAGCGGCGGGTTGACGCGCTGGTAGACCCACTTTCTCGTGCCGTCGTCCGCGCCGAGGCCGTAGACCCGACCGTCGCCCGACCAGACGGCGACGATGCCCTCGGCGACGTCCGGTGGGCTCACGACCTCGCTGCTCACCTTCGCCTGCCAGCGTGGCTTGCCTTCGGGATCGTAGGCGAGCACCTCGCCTTTGTCGGTCCCGACGACGACGACCGCGGCGTCGGCCCCCACGCCCGCGGACAGCTCCTTGCCGACGCTGACGCGCCAGATGCTGCGTCCGCTGGCAGCGTCGACGCGCGCGAGCGTCCCGTCCGGCGCCGCGACGTAGACCGCGTCGCCGACGGAATCCGGCGCGAACCCGGGGCGCGACTTGCCGATCGGGACCTGCCAGGCCGTTTGCGCGGGTGCCGTGTTCTTGAAGTCCGGCAGGGGTCCCGGCTTCTTGCTTGCCCCGAAGAGCCAACCGAAAGAAGGCGGCGGAATCGTCGGAAGCCACGACGTGGAACAACCGGCGAGCAGCGCGCCGGCGAGCACCGCGGCGAGTCGCAGGCGGCAGATTCGTCGGCGCTGCGGGGACCGCACGGCGGGCCTCATTTCGGTGCGGCCACCGGCCCCGCGGCGGGCGCGGTCGTGGGCGCCGTCGCGGGCGCGGGTGCCGGTGCGGTCGTGGTCTCGGTCGCGGCCGGGGCTGCCGGCGCGCCGCCGAGCGAATCGAGTTTCACCTGCACGTAGGCGCGGTAGGGCGACTTGCTGTCGAGCTTGGACAGGGCGGTCTGGTAGGCGGCCCGGGCGTCGTCCTTGCGTCCGGCCGAGGCGAGGATGTCGCCGGAGAGGTCGGCGTAGATGCCGGCGAAGGGCGCATCGTGCCGGGCGTCGAGGATGCGCAACGCGTCGTCGTGCTTCTTCTCGTCGAACAGCACCTCGGCGAGGCGGAAGCGGATGATCTGCTTGAGGTCGTCCTCGTCCGAGCGATCGAGTGCGAACTGCAGCTGGGCCTTGGCGCCGGCGGTGTCCCCCGACTTGAACAGCATCGCGGCGTAGAGCATCGCGCCGCGCGGTGCGTACCCGGTGCCACCGAAGCGGTCGGCGAGCTGCGTCATCGCATCCTTGGCTTTGGCGATCTCGTTGCCCCGCGCCGCCGAGACGATCGCGCCGTAGAGCACCGAGGCCTGTTCGGCCTGATGGTGTTGCCACCAGCGCCATCCCTGCACCCCGACGACCCCGACACACACGGCGATCACGGCTGCGCTGACGAGGTTCCCCCAGCGTTTCCACCAGGCCTTGAGATCGTCTATCTGTTCCTGTTCTTCGAGGTCGTAGACTGCCATGATGTTTCCTTGTCGTGGAGAGCCTTCGGGGTCAGAGCCGTAATGCTCCTCGCCGTCGAGTCGAGTCCAAGCCTGCATGATTAGAACAGCATTACGGCTCTGACCCCAAAGGGCGCGCGCCGCGCACGGCGAGTGCTTCTGCCAGCCCGTCCAGCGGCACCGTTGTCTGGTCGCCGCTCGCGCGCAGCGCCTTGACGCCGACGGTGCCGGCGGTGGCTTCGATCTCGCCGATGACGAGCGCGAACTGCGCGCCGGAGGCGTCGGCCTTCTTCATCTGCGACTTGAAGCTGCCGCCACCCGCGTTGACGACGACGGCGAAACCGGCGTCGCGCAGCGTCTCGCCCGCTGCCGCGGCGAGCTTCTGCGTTCCCTCGCCGGCGTGGACGACGTACGCCGCCGGGGCGGATGCCGCCCCGATGGCGGCCTCCTGCAGCAGGAGCACCATGCGCTCGACGCCGATCGCAAAACCGCAGGCCGGCGTCGGCTTGCCGCCGAGCTGCTCGAACAACCCGTCGTAGCGCCCGCCCCCGGCGACGGTTCCCTGCGCGCCCAGGCGGTCGGTGACCCACTCGAACACGGTGCGGTTGTAGTAGTCGAGCCCACGCACGAGCCGCGCGTTGATCTCGAAGGCGATCCCCTGGTCGGCCAGCGCCTGCCGCAGGCCGTCGAAGTGCCCGCGCGACTGTGCTCCCAGGCGGTCGAGCAGGCGCGGCGCGCCGGCGACGAGCTCCTGCAGCGAGGGGTTCTTGCTGTCGAGAATGCGCAGCGGATTGGCATGCAGGCGCCGCCTCGCGTCGGCGTCGAGCTCTTCCGCGTGCCGTTCGAAGTAATCGATCAGCGCCTGCCGGTGCGCGCGACGCTCGTCGGGGTCGCCGATGGAGTTGATGTGCAGGCCGATGTCGGACGCGAGGCCGAGCTCGCGCCAGAGGCGGGCGAGCAGCACGATCTGCTCGGCGTCGACGTCGGGTCCGGCGAAGCCCAGCGCCTCGACGTCGAGCTGGTGGAACTGGCGGTAACGGCCCTTCTGCGGCCGCTCGTGGCGGAACATCGGACCTGCGGTCCACACGCGCTGGGCGCGCTCGTAACACAGATTGTGCTCGATCGCGGCACGGACGATTCCGGCGGTCGCCTCCGGGCGCAGCGTCAGCGCTTCGCCGTTGAGCCGATCCTCGAACGAGTACATCTCCTTCTCGACCACGTCGGTATGCTCGCCGATGCCGCGCACGAACAGCGCCGTGGGCTCGACGATGGGCACGCGCAGGTTGCGGTATCCGTACAGCGTGAACACGCGTTGCGCAACGTCCTCGAAGCGCTGCCACAGCGGCGCCTCGGCGGGCAGCACGTCGTTCATGCCCTTCACGGCCTGCAGGGACTCGGCCATCGCGTCGAGCCCCGCTAGGTGAGCGCCTTCACGGCGATCGTCCGGCGCTCCGGGTCGAGCCGCGGCGTGCGGGGCTCCCCGCCGTAGGTGGCGCGCACGTACTCCTCGACGATGCCCTGGAACTCCTCCGCGATGCGATGGCCCTTGAGCGTCACCGTCTTCTGTCCGTCGACGTAGACCGGGGCGACGGGCGTCTCCCCGGTCCCCGGCAGCGAGATGCCGACGTTCGCGAGCTTGGACTCGCCCGGGCCGTTGACGACGCAGCCCATCACCGCGACGCGCATGTCGGCGACCCCCGGATAGCGCGCCCGCCACGCCGGCATCTGCGCGCGCAGGTACGACTGGATCGTCTCGGCGAGCGCCTGGAACGTCGTGCTCGTCGTGCGGCCGCAGCCGGGGCAGGCCGTGACCATCGGCGCGAACGAGCGCAGCCCCATCGCCTGCAGGATCTCCTGCGCGACGACGACTTCGCGCGTGCGCTCGCCGTTGGGCTCCGGCGTCAGCGACACGCGGATCGTGTCGCCGATGCCCTGCTGCAGCAGCACCGCGATGGCCGCGGTCGAGGCGACGATGCCCTTGCTGCCCATGCCGGCCTCGGTGAGGCCGAGGTGCAGCGGGTAGTCGCAGCGGCGGGCGAGGTCGGCATAGACGGCGATGAGGTCCTGAACGTCGGAGACCTTGCACGACAGGACGATCCGGTCGCCGGGCAGCCCGAGTCGCTCGGCGTGCTCGGCGCTCTCGATCGCCGAGACCACGAGCGCCTCCCGCATCACGGCTTCGGCCGGCAGGGGAACGGCGCGCGCGGCGTTGGCATCCATGAGCCGCGCGAGCAGCGCCGCGTCGAGGCTGCCCCAGTTGACGCCGATGCGCACCGGCTTGCCGAATTCGATCGCCTTCTCGATCAGCACGGCGAACTGCGCGTCCCGCTTCTGCCCCGTGCCGACGTTGCCCGGGTTGATGCGGAACTTGGCCAGCGCGCGCGCGCAGTCCGGGTGCTCGGTCAGGAGCCTGTGGCCGTTGAAATGGAAATCGCCGACCAGAGGCACGTCGCAGCCCTGGGCGTCGAGCGCGGCGCGAAGCGCGGGCACGGCGGCTGCCGCCTCGGCGCTGTTGACGGTCACGCGCACGATCTCCGAACCTGCGTCGGCGAGCGCCTTCACCTGCGCGGCCGTCGCGGCCACGTCCGCGGTGTCGGTGTTGGTCATCGACTGGACGAGCACGGGCGCGCCGCCGCCGACCTTGCGACCGGCGATGTCGACCTGCCGGGTCGACCGGCGCGGGAGTCGGAGGTGACCGGGCATGGGCTATTGCAGCGTCATCCGGGCGACGCTCTGGCGCGTGTGCGCAGCGAGATCGACCGTCTTGCCGTCGAGCGTGAGCGTCACGTCGCTCGCGTTGCCGATCACGAGCTCGAACGGTGCCTGGCCGAAGAGCGCCTTGCGGCTGCCGGGCGTCATCATCGCCGAAAGCAGCAGCCGGCCGTTGCGGTCGCGCACCTCGGTCCAGGAGTGGTCGCGGTACGTCAGGACGAGCTCCCGATCCCCGGGCTGCGGGCCCAGGATCTCGGCCGCGGTCGTGGGCGACGGCATGGCGGCCGAAGAGGCGGCGTTCGCGGCCGCCGGCTCCTGTGCCGTCGTCGCTGCAGCGACGGGGTTGGGGAGCGCCGTCACGGTGATGCCCGGCGCGGCCGCCGTCGGAGTTGCGCCCGGCGAAGGCGGCGCGCCCGGGGCCGGCGTTGCGGTCACGGCCGGCGCGGCCGTTGCGGTCGGCGCCTCGGCGGCCTTCGGCTCGCTGGCGGGTTCCCGGGCAGGCGCGGGGGCGGCCGACGGCGCCGAGGGGGCGGAGGCGGGCGGGCGCAGGAGCTCGTAGGTGACGCCGGCGGCGATGATCGCGATCAGCGTCAGCGGTATGGCCCAGCGCGCCCAGCTCTGCCGCAAGCCCTGCGTCACCGGCAGCTCGCCGATCGACTGTGCGGTCGATTGCAGCGTCGGCGCGGCCAGCCCGGCGTCGGCGTTGCCGCCGGGCAGCGCAGCCAGCACGACGTCGGGGTCGAGCTTGGCGAGCCGTGCGTAGTTGCGGGCGAAGCCGCGGACGAAGGTGCGCCCGGGCAGAAGCGCGAAATCGTCGTCCTCGAGCGCCTTGACCTGCCGCGGCGCGAGCTTCAACTGCTGGGCGACGGCGTCGATCGAAAGGCCGGCATGCTCGCGCGCCGCCCGCAGCAGCGCTCCCGCGGTGACCGGTGCGATCGCCGCTGCCGGGGTGTTCGTCTCGCGTTCGTGCTGGCTCACTCGCAGCCCCCCGTGGCAATGGCTTTGGTTTCCGCGGAGTCGGGGTACCGGTTGCGCAGCTGCGACACGTAGGAGAGCTCGGACTGCGCGTCCCCCTGTTTGCGCTCCACGCACATCCCGAGGTAGAGCGCCTCCGGCGGCGGATTGACTGCCTGCATGACGGTCTTCATCCACGTGCGCGCCTCGTCGAGGCGCGACGACTTGTAGGCGATCAGCGCCAGGTTGTACGCGGCGATCGGATTGCCGGGGGAAACCTGGAGCGCGCGCCGGAAGTAGGCGTCCGCCTGGGCGACGTTGCCGAACGATGCGCTGCACTTGCCGGCGTTGATCAGCGCGACCTCGGCGGACTTGTAGAGCGGGTTGCGCAACGCCGCCTCGAACTCCGGGATCGACTCGCGCGTGCGCCCGTTGGTGCAGAGGTACCACCCGAAATTCTGCCGGATCTCGGAGTCCTGCGGACTGATCTGCAGCGCTCGCTGGAACGCCTGCTCGGCCTTCGGGTTCTCGCCGAGGAACGCGTGCACGAGGCCGATCATGTTCCAGGCGCGGGCGTTGTTCGGGTCGAGTTTGAGGGCCTCGTTCGCCTCCTCGAGGGCGACGTCCATCTGCCCGCGCTCGAAGTAGCCGGCGGCGAGCTCGGCGTGCAGTTGCGCGCGCTCCTTCGGCGAGACCTCCTGCTGCTTCACCGGCGGCAGCGCCCGCTGCGGCGGGAGTCCGGCGGTGTCGGAAGCGGGCTTGGAGGCGCAGCCCCAGGCGAGCGCCACGGTGATTGCCAAGAGCGCCCACGTCCGCGGGCGCGATCGGGGGCAGATCATGGCGGGCTTCCCCATGGCGCGGCGGCCGTCGTGGCCGCGGCCGTCGGCACGGCGGACGGCTGCAGCCGGACGACTCGCCGCTTGCTGCGGTCCTCGACGCGTCCGGCAAGCTGGCCGCAGGCGGCGTCGATGTCGTCGCCGCGGGTCTTGCGGATCGTCGCGACGATGCCGGCGTCGAGCAGGATGCGCTGGAACGCGAGCACGCGCGGGCGCGGGCTGGTGCGGAACGCGGAGCCCGGGAACGGATTGAACGGGATCAGGTTGATCTTGCACGGCACGTCGGCGACGCGGGCGACGAGCGCGCGTGCCTGCGCCGGCGAATCGTTGACGCCGTCGAGCATCACGTATTCGAAGGTGACGAAGTCGCGCGGCCCGCGTTCGACGTACCGCCGGCACGCCGGCAGCAGGTCCGCCAGCGGATACTTGCGGTTGATCGGCACCAGGCGATCGCGCAGCGGATCGTCGGGCGCGTGCAGCGAGACGGCCAGCGCGACCGGGCACGCTTCGCGCAGGCGCTCGAGCGCCGGCACGAGGCCGGAAGTCGACAGCGTCACGCGACGGCGCGACAGCCCGTACGCGCAATCGTCGAGAAAGACGAAGAGCGCGGTCACGACGTTGTCGTAGTTGGCGAGCGGCTCGCCCATCCCCATCAGCACGACGTTGGTGATCGGCGAGCGGCCCGGCTCGCCCCCCGGCGCGGTGACGCCGTCGGCCAGCAGCGCGCGATTCGCGTGCCAGAGCTGGCCGACGATCTCGCCGGCGGTCAGGTTGCGGTTGAAGCCCTGCTTGCCGGTCGAGCAGAACGCGCAGTCGAGCGCGCAACCGGCCTGCGACGACACGCAGAGCGTGCCCCGATACCGTGCCGGAGCACGGACCGAGACGGGCGCGGCGCGGGTGGGGGCCGGCGCGTCGCGTGCGATCGGGTCGGCGGCCCTCGCGGCGGCTCGAGCGGAAACGGACGCCGAGCGCGCGGTGCCGTCGGCGGTGTCCAAGGGATAGGGATCGCCCTCGGGGATGTAGACGGCCTCGACTGCGTTGCCGCCGCCGACGTCGAGCAGCCACTTGCGCGTGCCGTCGGACGCCGTCGCGTCGCGGAGCACGGCCGGGGCGCGAATCTCGGCCAGCGTGGCGAGCCGCTCGCGCAGGGGCCGCGCGAGGTCGGTCATCGCGCCGATGTCGGCGACGAAGCGCTGGTGGACCCACTGCAGCACTTGCCGCGCGCGAAACGGCTTCTCGCCCAGGTCGGAAAAGAGCCGGGCGAGTTTGTCGGCGTCGAGATCGAGCAGGTTGAGCACAGGGTGGGGTGGCTCCAGCGACCGGGCGGCGCTCTAGCGCGCGTAGACGGCGAGCGCCGGGAAGAAATACGCGATCTCGACCGCGGCCGTTTCCGGGCCGTCGGAGCCGTGCACCGCGTTGGCGTCGATCGACTCGGCGAAGTCGGCGCGGATCGTGCCGGCGGCGGCCTTCTTCGGGTCGGTGGCGCCCATCAGGTCGCGGTTCTTGCCGATCGCGCCTTCGCCTTCGAGCACCTGGATCATCACCGGACCGGAGATCATGAACTCGACCAGGTCCTTGAAGAACGGCCGCGCGCGGTGCACGGCGTAGAAGCCTTCGGCCTCGGAGCGCGACAGCCAGCGCATCTGGGCGGCGGCGATGCGCAGGCCGTTGGTCTCGAAGCGGGAGGTGATCTTGCCGATGACGTTCTTGGCGACGGCGTCGGGCTTGATGATGGAAAGCGTGCGTTCAACGGCCATGTTCGGGCTCCCGAAGGGCGACTGGAAATAAACGAAAAATTATAGCATCTCGCCGCGGCGGGCCCATCCGGCAGCGCGCGACCCTGACGGACGCGGCCCGGGCCTGGACGCACCCGCGCCGCAGGCGGGGCGGCCGCCGGGCCAGCGCAAGCGCGGCGGGCCAAGACGCTGCCCGACGAAAAGCCCGACGAAAAGCAAAGCCCGAGCCCGGCCGGAGCCGCGCTCGCCCGCCGGGTCAGGCCCGCGCCGGCGTCAACCCATCAGCAGGTTGGGCAGCCAGAGCGAGATGATCGGCACGTAGGTGATGAGCAGCAGGAAGGCGATCATCACCAGGATCCACGGCGCGCAGGCCTTGGTCACCTCGGTCAACCCCATGTTGGCGATGCCCGAGGCGACGTAGAGGTTGAGGCCCACCGGCGGGGTGATCATGCCGATCTCCATGTTGACGGTCATCACGATGCCGAGATGGATCGGGTCGATGCCGAGCTTCATCGCCACCGGGAACAGGATCGGCGCGGTGATGAGCAGGATCGACGAGGGCTCCATGAAATTGCCGGCGATGAGCAGCAGGATGTTGACGACCATCAGGAACATCCAGGGCGAGAGCCCCATGTCGTTGATCCACGCGGCCAGGCTCTGCGGGATCTGCTCGGAGGTGAGCAGGAACGAGAACAGCACCGCGTTGGTGATGATGTAGAGGATCATCGCCGAGAGGTTGGCCGAATCGAGCAGGACCTTGGGCACCTGCTTCAGCGTCAGGTCCTTGTAGACGTAGACAGACACGAAGAAGGCGTAGGCGGCGCTCATCGCCGCGGCCTCGGTCGGCGTGAAGATGCCGGTGTAGATCCCGCCGATGACGACCACGATCAGCGCGAGGCCCCAGACGCTCTCGCGGAACGCGGCGACGACCTCGCCGAAGCTCGCCTTGGGCATGCGCGGGTAGTCGCGCTTCTTCGCCACCGCCCAGGTGACGAACATGAGCAGCGCCGCGAGCATGATTCCCGGAATGATCCCGGCGATGAAGAGCTTGCCGATCGACGCGTTGGTCGACACCGCGTAGATCACCATCACGATCGACGGCGGGATCAGGATGCCGAGCGCGCCCGACGGTGCCGATGACCCCGACGCCGAACTTCTTGGGGTAGCCCTGCTTGACCATCGCCGGCAGCAGGATCGACCCGATCGCGACGACCGTCGCCGGGCTTGACCCCGACACCGCGGCGAAGAGCGCGCAGGCGAGCACGCCGCCGAGCGCCAGCCCGCCGTGCAGGTGGCCGACCACCGCGGTCGCGAAGCGGATCATCCGCTTGGCCACGCCCCCGTGCGTCAGGAAGTTGCCCGCGAGGATGAAGAACGGGATCGCCATGATCTCGAACTTCTCGATGCCGGTGAAGAGCTTCAGCGCCACCGATTCCAGCGGCACCTGCGTCATCGTGAAGAGGAAGGTGAGGACGGTGAGGCCGAGCGCGATCGAGATCGGCATCCCCGTGATCATGAGGGCGCACAGCAGCCCGAAGATGACGACGCCGGTCATGGCTTCCTCCCGGTGTCGACGTCAGCGGGGTGCAGGTCCGAGGGCATCTTCGCCCACTCGGTCGCGTCTTCCTTGTCGAGGCCCTCGACGTGGCCGTGGTCGGCGTGCGGCAGGTGGCCGGTCTTGACGAAGCTCCAGGTCACCTGCAGGAAGCGGTAGCACATGAGGTACGAGCCCAGCGGGATGCACAGGTAGACGAGCCACTTCGGCAGCTCGAGGTCGGCGGAGACCTGGTCGGTGTGGAAGAGCTCCCAGACGAAGTGCGTGCCGAAGGTGCCGATGATCCCGGTGAAGAGCGCCCCGGCGAGCAGCCCGAAGATTACGAACTTGGCGCGCACGCGGTCGGACAGCGCGTTGATGAGCACGTCGACGCCGACGTGGATGCCGGTGCGAACGCCATACGCGGCGCCGAACTTGGCCATCCAGACGAACAGGTAGATGCACAGCTCCTGCGCCCAGCCCATGTTGATGCCGAGGAGGAAATCCTGGACGCCGGGGATCGGCAGTCCGGTCGCGTAGCGGTGCAGCACGGCGGCGAAGATGATCACCGTCGCGGCGCCGATGAGGAACGTAACGATCCATTCCTCGAGGTGATCGAGGGCGCGATTGAGCATCTTCCGGTCTCCTCCCGGTGGACGGAACTGCAGGGCTGCGAAACGGGTACGCGGGCCGCCGGCGTTGCGGCGGCGGCCCACCGGCGAGACGAACCCCCGGATGCCCGCTCTCGCGGCGGGCGTCCGGCAGGTCCGGCTTCACTCGGCCTTGAAGCCGGTTTCCTTATAGAAGGACTCGATCGTCTCCTTGCCGATCCGGCTCTCCATCTCCTTGTGCACCGGCACCATCGCCTTCTTCCACGCCGCGCGCTCCTGCGGCGTCGGCACGTAGACGGCCGTCTTCCCGGAAGCCTTGATCTTCTCCAGCGACTGGTCGTTCTCCTGCTTGGCGATCGTGTTGGCGTACCTGGTCGCCTCGGCCATCGCCGCTTCGAGTTCCTTGCGCACGTCGGCGGGCAGGCCCTCCCAGAACCTCTTGTTGGCGATCACCGCGTAGCCCAAATAGCCGTGGTCGGTGACGATGGCGTGCTTCTGCACCTCGTGCATCTTCTGCGTGTACATGTTCGACGGCGGGTTCTCGGTGCCGTCGACCACGCCGGTCTGCAGCGCCTGGTAGACCTCGGAGAACGCCATCGTTTGCGGCATCGCGCCGACCGAACGCATCTGGGCCTCGAGCACCTTCGACGACTGGATGCGCAGCTTCTGGCCTTTGATGTCGGCCGGAAGCTTCAACGGCTTGTTGGACGAGAGCACCTTGAAGCCGTTGTCCCAGTACGCGAGGCCGACGATGCCCTTGGGCTCGAGCTTCTTCAGCAGCGCCGCGCCGGCCGGTCCGCTCGTCACCTTGTTGAGCTCGGCGTAGCTGTCGAACATGAACGGCAGGTCGAACACCTCGAACTCGCGCACGCCGAGCGGGCCGAACTTGGCGAGCGACGGGGCGAGGAGCTGCACCGAACCCAGCGACAGCGCCTCCATTTCCTCGCCGTCCTTGTAGAGCTGCGAGTTGGGGTAGACCTCGACCTTGACCTTGCCCTTGAGCTTCGCGTCGGCGAGCTCCTTGAACTTCTCCGCGGCCTTGCCCTTCGGCGTGTCGGGCGCCACGACGTGGCTGAACTTGATGACGATCGGCGCCTGCGCGAACGCGGCGCCCGCGGCGAAGACCGCGGACGCGGCCAGGACGAGCGCAAGACGGAACTGCGTGAACTTCATCACATCCTCCTATGGGGCAGATCAGGAAAGGTACCACTTGCCGACGGATTCTTCTTGTTGGCTACACATCGTCGCGCCGCCGGCGGTGCGATCGTGCTGCCCGCATTAGGGCAGTCGGCGCGCCGGCTTGTCAATCCAATCGAGCCGGCGCGTCCACGTTGCCTCGCGGGTCGTTGCGCCTTCCCGAGTCGGGAGGAACGCAACGGGCTTGGGCAGGCTAACCGCGAACCTCGTCACCCGGATTGACAAGGATCAAGCTTTGCCACGGTCGCGGCAGCCACGAAACCTCGATTCCGGGCTGCGTCGGCAACGCGGCGAACCGCGGGTCGATGCCCACGTCGGGGACGGCGACCAGGTCCTCGCCAACGTAGAGGAGCGGCCAGGCGTCGCGGCGCCAGGCGGGGACCCCCTGCTGCTGGAAGAGGTGCGTGAGGAGCTGCCGCGGCCGCCCCGGCCCCGGCCGCAGCCGCTCGCCGCCGACTCGGGACCGCACCGTCAGCGTGCCGGCGGCGGCGCGCTCGGCGGCGAGTCCGCGGCCCTCGGCGGTCGTGAACGCCAGTCGACCGTGCGCCAGCGCGATTGCCGGCTCGCCGTTCCAGCGCGCCTTCGGGCCAGCGTGCGACCGGCGCGTACGCGACGATGCGCCCGCGATGAACGCCGAGGACACGGTTCTCGTGGACGAGCCGCACGCGGGCGTCATCGGCGGCGCCGACGAGCTGCGCGAGCATCGCCTCCAGCCGCGCCGCGGACGGTGCGGCGAGGCCGTGGTGGCGCAGGAACCAGCGCAGCAGGTTCCGCGCGCGATGCGCGCGCTCCCGCGCGAGCTCGACCAAGCGCGCGCGCGCAAGCGTCGGCCCGTCCACGGGGTCGGCGGCGAGCGCACCCTGGGCATCCTCCGCCGCCAGCTCGTCGGCGAGGCGCGCGGCGTCGGCCTGGTGTGCCGCCGCCCGCAGCAGCGTGTGCGGATAGCCGGGGAAGGCCTGCGCGAGCCGCGGCGTCACCTGCGCACGCAGGTAGTTGCGGCGCAGGCGCAGGTCGGCGTTGGACTCGTCCTCTGCCCAGGCGAGGCCGCGCTCGCGGGCGAGGCCGCGCAGCACCGCTCGCGGCAGCGCGAGCAGGGGACGCACGAACGACGGGCCGCGGGGTGCGCTGCGCAGCGCGGGCATCGCGGCGAGGCCGTGCGGGCCCGCACCGCGCAGCAGCTGGAGCAGCAGCGTTTCGGCCTGGTCGTCGGCATGGTGCGCCAGCGCGATCGCGTCGACGTCGAGCGCGGCGAACGCCGCGTAGCGCGCCGCGCGGGCGCAGGCTTCGAGGCTGCGCCCGGCCCGACGTTCCACCACGACGCGGGTCACGACCAGCGGCAGCGAACGCGCGGCACAGACGCCGGCGCACAACGCCGCCCAGGCGTCGGCGTGCGGCGAGAGCCCGTGGTGGACGTGCACCGCCGAGACGGCGAGCCCGAGTTCCGGCGCGAGCCGCGCGACGGCGTCGAGCAGCAGCATCGAGTCGCAGCCGCCGGACAGCGCGACCGCGAGGCGCGGCGGTCGCGCGCCAGTCTTCGCGCAGCCGTCCCGCCACGCGGACAGCGACCGCGCGACGGCGTCGACGACGACATCACGGGTTACCGGCGGCGCGGGGGCGGGCATCGCGGTGGCCGAGCGCGCCGCTGCCAACGAAGCGCGAGGCCGCGCCGCGGTCAGCCGGCGGCGATCTCCTTGAACTTGCCGTAGGAGAGGATCTTCTCCTCGCGCGCCTCGAGCAGCGCGCCGATCGACTGCTCCTGCAGCTGCCGCAGCGCCTCGGCCAGCGCCTTCTTGAGTGTGACCATGATCGCGGCGGGGTCGCGATGCGCACCCCCGACCGGCTCGCTCACCACCTTGTCGATGAGCCCGAGCTGCTTCAGGCGCGGCGCCGTGATGCCCAGGATCTCGGCCGCTTCGGCTGCGTTGTCGGCGCTCTTCCACAAGATCGACGCGCAGCCTTCGGGCGAGATCACGGAGTAGGTCGCGTACTGCAGCATCAACGTGACGTCGCCGACCGCGATCGCCAGCGCGCCGCCGGAGCCGCCCTCGCCGATGACGGTGACGACGATCGGCGTGCGCAGGCCCGCCATCTCGTAGAGATTGCGCCCGATCGCCTCGGACTGACCGCGCTCCTCGGCGTCGATCCCCGGATACGCGCCCGGCGTGTCGACGAACGTGAACAGCGGCAGCGAGAACTTCTCCGCGAGCTTCATCAGCCGCAGCGCCTTGCGGTATCCCTCCGGCCGGGGCATCCCGAAGTTGCGCTGGATCTTCTCCTTGGTGTCGCGGCCCTTCTGCTGGCCGATGACCATGCACGGCTGGCCGTTGAAGCGGGCGAGTCCGCCGACGATCGCCGGGTCGTCGGCGTAGACGCGATCGCCGTGCAACTCGCGGAAGTCGGCGAACATGCCGTTGATGTAGTCGAGCGTGTACGGTCGCTGCGGGTGGCGCGCGACCAGCGCGATCTGCCACGACGAGAGCTTCGAGTAGATGTCACGCGTGAGCTGCTGGCTCTTCTTCTGCAGCCGGTTGATCTCGTCGGAGATGTCGACCGCGGAATCCTCGTGGACGAAACGCAGCTCGTCGATCTTCGCCTGCAGTTCGGCGATCGGTTGCTCGAAGTCGAGAAAGGTCTGCTTCATGGAGGACGGCAAGGGGCTTTCGTGGCAAGCATCATAGCGCATCGCCGCCAGGCGCCGCGCCGGCGAAGCGTCAGCGCAGCAGCGCGTCGGCGACGAGCTTGACGCCGGTCGCGAACAGCAGCGCGTAGCTCACCTGGTAGAACGCCTGCTCGGAGACGCGCCGGTGCAGCCAGACGCCGAGCCAGACGCCGAGCGGCGCGAGCGGGGCGAACAGCAGCGAGGCGGCGAGGTTCGTCCGGTTGAGCTGACCGAGCATCGCGTACGGGACGAGCTTCACGTAGTTGACGACGAGGAAGAAGACGACCGATGTCGCGACCACGCGCGTCTTGTCGAGTTTCTGCGCCAGGACGTACACGGCGAACGGCGGGCCGCCCGCGTGCGCGAGCGTGCTGGTGAAGCCCGACAGCGTGCCCCAGAAGACGCCCGCCGCGGGCCCGGGGACGTGCTCGCCGGCCGACAAGCGGCGGGCGACGCGCTCGCCGAGCGCGAACCAGCGGTTGAGCGCGAAGGTCACCGCGATCGCACCGAGCAGCAGGCGGATCCCGTTGACCGGCAGCGTGCCGAACGCCAGGGCCCCGGCCGCGATCCCGACCATCGCCCCGGGGAGCAGGATCGCCAGGTGCCGCCGCGAGCCCTGCCCGCGGTAGGCGTGCACGCCGAAGAGATCCATCGCGCAGAGGATCGGCAGCATGATCCCCGCCGCCTCGGGCGGAGCGACGTAGAGCGACATGATGGGCACGGCGAGACCGCCGGCGCCCGCGCCGAAGCCGCCTTTGGCGATCCCGGTCAGCACGATGGCGACGACCGCGACCGGGTAGAAACCCAGCGGGAAGTCGGCAAGGGACACGGCGGTGTGCCGCTCAGCCGGCGCGGGCGGCGGCGTGGCGCGACTCCTGCCAGGCGGCGAACGCCTCGTTGGCAAGGACCGCGAGCAGCACGATCGCTCCCCCGGTGAGCGTCGCCGCGCCCGGGTTCTCGCCCATCAGCAGCCATACCCAGAGCGGGCCGGCGATGGGCTCGAGCAGCGCCAGGAGGCCGAGCTCGGTCGCCGACAGGTGCCGCGAGGCTGCAGTCGCGAGCAGGCAGCCGGTGCCCAGCTGCACGCAGCCCATCAGGGCGAGAAACCCCAGGTCACGTCCGGTCGCGGCGAACGGGGGCGAGACGGCGAACGCGATGACCAGCGAGATGACGCCGGCGATCATCACCTGCGGCAGCATGTCGACGGTGGCATGAAAACGCCGCAGCACGGTCACCTGCGCGGCGAAGCAGCAGGAAACGCCCAGGGCCAGCAGGTTGCCGGCGAGCCGTCCTCCATCGAGCGAAGCGGCGAACATGACGACGACACCGGCGAACGCCACCGCCATCGCGACCCAGGTGCGCGCGGGCACCGCTTCCTTCAGGATGAGGCGCCCGGCCAGTGCGGCGAGGAAGGGCGAGACGCTCATCAACACGAAGGTGTTGGCGACGGTCGTGCGCGTCAGCGAGGCGATGAAGAAGAAGAAGGTGCCGGCGAGGAAGAGGCCGGCCAGAAGCCCCGGCTTGCCGGCCGCAATCACCGCCTGCGGCAGCCGGCGGCCGTGCAGCACCGCGAGCACGCCGAGGACGAACAGCGCCATGAACACGCTGCGCCAGAACACGATCTCCCAGGCGTTGGTGATCGACAGCTGGCGCACGAGGATTCCCCCCGAGGACCAGCAGATCGCGGCGACGACCATCATCAGGATGGCGCGTCGGTGCGCGGGGGAGGCGGTCATTGCCGGGCGGGGAACGGCGGTCGGAAACGGGGTCGAAGGGAGGGCGGGAAGCGTCGCGGGGCAGGACGCCGCCGTCGCGGCCCCGCGCTGCGGGCTGTGGATACGCGGCGAGGCGGGCGTAGGCAGGCGGGCCGCGGCGGCTGACCGACCGCAGGCGCGAAGACCCTGACGCGAGCGGCAAGGTTAACGCAACGCTGCCGAGGTGTCCACGGCTCGACACGACACGGCTCGACACGACACGACGCGGCGCGCGCGGCAACGGGATGCGCTGCAACATTGCAGGGCGTGCCCGAACGCAATCCGCCGCGGTCAGCGAGCGTGGGTGCGCAGGTCGTCCGGATAGACGACTTCGGTGCGCCCGCCGCGGGCGGACATCAGGTCGCGCAGCAGGCGCGGCGGCGCGACGCTGCGTCGCAGGAGCTCCGCGGCAAGGGCGCCCCCGGCCATCAGGGAGAGGCTCGCGAGCGCGACGGCGCGCGCCTGCCCGTGGATCGCCTCGGCCCAGGGCAGGTCGACGTCGGGCAGCCATACGCCAAGGGCTGCGGCGACGACATAGGCCGTCGCGCCGACGACGGCGAGCGTCGCCGCCCAGCCCGGCAGGCCGAGAAAGCGCAGCGCGCCCCGTTGCCGGTGGCGCCGCAGCGCGTAGAGCGGCCCCGCCAGGGCAAAGCTGGCGCCGACCATGCCCGCGCCGGCGATGGCGAAGCGCAGGAGGGCGTGCACGCCGTCGGGCGGATGTCCGATGGCGGCGCGCAGCCGCAGCGCTTCCCCGAGGACGGGAACGACGTCGACGACCAGCGCGAATTGCAGGACCCACAGCGAGAAGAGGTAGGCGCGGCGCAGCATGGGTTGGCTCCGGGTGGGAAGGATTGGCACGACGCGAAGCGTCGATGCGCGTCAATCTAGAGCCAGCCCGTCGGCGGCGCCATCGACCGGATGGCCGACGCGGGCGGCGCGCGCCCGGTCAGCGCCGGCGCAGGAAGGCGGTCAGCGTCGGCGAAGGAAGGGAATCAGCGCCGGCGTGCCCCGCGCGTAGTCCGCGTATTCCGGGAAGCGCAGCGCGAGCGCGCGTTCCTCGAAGGCGGCCTTGAAATGCAGCACCAGCGCGAGCGCCACGAGCACGGCCCAGCGCCAGAGGTCCCCGAAGCCCGCCGCCACGCCGGCGCAGCCGAGCAGCACCGCAAGATACATCGGATGCCGGACGTGCCGGTAAGGGCCGTGGCTGACCAGCTGGCCGTCGTGCTTCGGATCGGGCCGGATGTTGAAGTTGCCCGGCCGGTTCGCGAGCAGCGCCCAGGCGCCGATCGCCGTGCCGGCGCCGATCAGCACGCAGGCGGCGGCCGACGCGGTCCAGGTAGCCCCGGAAACAGGAGCACCGCAACACAGCGAACTGCGCGACGACGTAGAGGATGGAGCGCACGCGATGTCCGGTTCGAAGGGCGGGAGCAAGCGCGGCGGGGTGTTCCGACCGCAGCGCCATCGGAGGGCGGTGAGCCAGGTCAATGTCGATGCGCGCGCGCCTGACCCGGCAGCGCCGTTCGATCGTGGCGGGGGCCGCGCCGCGGTCCTAGAATGCGCTGTCGCCACCGCGACGCAACCCCGGGGAGCAACGCGCATGGCCAGGCATCGAGTCGCCGTCATCCCCGGCGACGGCATCGGCAAGGAAACCGTACCGGAAGGACTGCGCGTGCTCGAAGCCGTCGCAGGCCGCTTCGGCATCGAGTTCGACTGGGGACACTACGACTGGAGCTGCGATTACTACCAGCGGCACGGCCGGATGATGCCGGAGGACTGGTTCGAGGAGCTGTCCTCCTTCGAGGCGGTCTTCTACGGCGCGGTCGGCTGGCCGGCGGCCGTGCCCGATCACGTCTCGCTCGCGGGATCGCTGCTGCAGTTCCGGCGGCGCTTCGACCAGTACGTCAACCTGCGTCCCTGCCGGCTGATGCCCGGCATCGCGACGCCGCTCGCCAGCCGCCGGCCGGGAGACATCGACATGGCGATCGTGCGCGAGAACACCGAGGGCGAGTACTCGTCGCTGGGAGGACGGATGTTCGAGGGCACCGAGCGCGAGATCGTCCTGCAGGAGACCGTGTTCACGCGCCTCGGCGTCGATCGCATCCTGCGCTTCGCCTTCGAACTCGCCCGCCGGAGGCCGGCGAAGCACGTCACCTCGGCGACCAAGTCCAACGGCCTTGCGATCACCATGCCCTACTGGGACGAGCGGTTCCGGGCGATGGCGGCGCAGTACCCCGACGTGCCGCGCGGGATCGAGGCGCCGGAGGGCGCGGCGTTGCCGGCACGACGCGCGTCCCCGCGCCGTCAGGGCAGCGTCACCCAGGTGGGCGTCACCCAGTTGTCGGCGCGGTGCGGCACGACGACGCCGGCGCGTGCCGCCCACGGGATCACCTGCCGGTGCAGCGGGATGTGGTTGACCTCCGCCTGCTGCGCCGCGAGCGCGTCGCGGATCATCTGCAGCCGGACCGCCGGGTTCATTTCACGCTTGACCTTCGCCGTCAGCGCATCGAGCCTCGGGTTCGAGTAGCGGCCGTAGTTGTAATCGCCGTCTCCCCTGCCGTTCCAGGTCGCCATGACCGGCTGCAGCGTGAAGATGGCGTCGGTCGATGCGCCCCCCCAGCCCAGCATGTACACGCTGGTGTCGAGTTTCTCGAGCTTCGGGAAGTACGTCGCCCGCGGCATCGTGTTGACCCGCGTGTTGACGCCGACCTGGCTCCACATCGCCGCGATCGCCTGGCAGATCTTCTCGTCGTTGACGTAGCGGTTGTTCGGGCAGTCGAGGGTGATCTCGAAGCCGCCGGCGTAGCCGGCCTCGGCGAGCAGCGCCTTCGCCGCGGCGCGGTCGAACGGCAGCCGGCGCTCGAGTTCGGGCGTCGACTGCGCCGGCGACGGCAGCACCATGCCCGTGGGCTGCGCGAGCCCGCGCATCGTGGTCCGGCGGATCGCTTCGATGTCGATCGCCTGGTAGAGCGCCTGGCGCACCCGCCGGTCCTTGAGGGGATTCCTGCCCTTGACGCTGGAGTAGAGGAGTTCGTCGCGGTCCTGGTCCATGCCCAGGAACACGACGCGATGCTCGGTGCCCTCCAGCACCTTGATGCCCGGCGTTGCGCCCAGGCGTGGCACGTCCTGCGGGGGCGGATCGTTCACGAGGTCCACCTCGCCGGAGACGAGCGCGGCGACGCGGGTGGCGTCCGAGCCGATCGGCGTGTAGACGACTTCGTCCACGTTGCCCTCGAAGCGCCCTTCCTTCTGCCCCCACCAGTTGGGGTTCTTCACCAGCACCGTCTTGACGTCGGGCTCGCGCGATCGCAGCATGAACGGCCCGGTGCCCATCGCCTGTCGCGCGGTGATCATGTCCTCCTTCGCCGCGAAGTTCTGCGGCTTCGCCGCGCGGTGCTTCTCGCACCAGGCGCGGTTCATGACATTGATCGAGGCGACGTGCTCGAGCAGGATCGGGTTGGGGCCCGGGGTGACGAACTCGACGGTGAGCTCGTCGATCCGGCGCGCGGTGCCGGCTGCGTTCGCGTAGGCGCGCAGCTGGGAAGTCTCGGCTCGCGCCCGCTCGAAGCTGAAGACCACGTCGTCGGCGGTGAACGCCGAGCCGTCGTGCCACTTGACGCCGGGCCGCAGGCGAAAGCGCCAGGTGCTCGGATCGACCTGCTCCCAGGACGTCGCGAGCGCCGGAACCAGCGCGAGCTTCCGGTCGCGCGTCGACGAGGTGCTCGTAGACCAGCGCGTTGACGTTGTTGGTGAGGTTCTCGTTCTGCGAATGCGGGTCGGTCGTCTGCATGTCGCCACGCCCCGCCCAGCGCAGCGTCTTGGCCGTGGAGTCGACGGGCGTCGTGGCGAGCGCCGCGACGAGGGCGCAGAGCGCGATCGGCGGGAGTCGGTTCATCCGGGGTCTTTGCGGGTAGCGACGGGGCGGCGCCGCGGCGGGCGCCGGATGCCTCATGATAGCGTCCCCGCGCCGCGACGGGGCGCGTTAGAATCCGCGCCGCGGAAAGCCGCGCTGCCGGAGCCGCGCGACCGACGCGCAGGGTTTCCCGGCGCCTCCGCGATTCGTCGCTGCCGACCCATGTCCTTCGCTTCCGACGCCTTGCGGCTCCACGATCTCTTGCTGCAGGGGATGGCCGCGGACGCGACGCCGCTTCGCCGCCGGATCGAGCGGGCGCGGGCGGCGCGCGCGAGCGCCGCCGAATGGGCGCGGATCGAGGCGGCGGTGGCGCGCTCGGTGGCACGGCGGCGCGACCGCGCCGCCCGCAAGCCTGCGATCAGCTACCCGCCGGAGCTTCCCGTCGGCGCCCGGGCCGACGACATCGCCGCGGCGATCCGTGACCATCCGGTCGTGATCGTCTGTGGTGAGACGGGATCGGGCAAGACGACGCAGCTGCCCAAGATCTGCCTCGCCGCGGGGCGGGGGGAGGGCGGGCTGATCGGCCACACCCAGCCCCGGCGCATCGCCGCCCGCGCCGTCGCGGCCAGGATCGCGCAGGAACTCGGCTGCGAGCTCGGCGCGGACGTGGGCTACAAGGTCCGCTTCACCGACCACACGCGGCCGGACGCGTTCATCAAGCTGATGACCGACGGCATCCTGCTCGCCGAGACGCAGCGCGACCGCGATCTCGTCGCGTACGACACGCTGATCGTCGACGAGGCGCACGAGCGCAGCCTCAACATCGACTTCCTGCTCGGGTACCTGCGGCAACTCCTCGCGCGCCGGCCGGATCTCAAGGTGGTGATCACCTCGGCGACCATCGACGCCGACCGGTTCGCCCGCCATTTCGCGTCCGCGGACCGGCCGGCACCGGTGATCGAGGTCTCCGGGCGCACGTATCCCGTGGAGCAGCGGTACCGCGTGCTCAAGACCGGCGCCGAGGAGGCCGACGACGAGGAGGAGCTCGAGGACGCGATCGTGGCCACCGCCGAAGACCTCTGGCGCGAGGGACCGGGCGACATCCTGGTCTTCCTCCCGGGCGAGCGCGAGATCCGCGAGACCGCCGACCTCCTGCGGCGAAGCCTGCAGCGCCGACCGTACGCCGCGGCGGTCGAGATCCTGCCGCTCTACGCGCGGCTGTCGGTGCCCGAGCAGCAGCGCGTGTTCGCGCCATCGCGCGGACGCCGCATCGTGCTCGCGACCAACGTCGCCGAAACCTCGCTCACGGTGCCCGGAATCCGCTACGTCATCGACAGCGGGCTCGCGCGCGTGAAGCGCTATTCGCTGCGCAACAAGACCACGCTGCTGCAGATCGAGAAGGTCTCGCAGGCCGCCGCCCACCAGCGCGCCGGCCGCTGCGGGCGCGTTGCCGACGGGATCTGCGTCCGGCTCTACGCTGCCGAGGATTTCGCGTCGCGGCCGCGCTTCACCGATCCCGAGATCCTGCGCTCGTCGCTGGCCGCCGTCGTGCTGCGCATGGCAGCGCTGGGGCTGGGGGCGGTCGAGTCGTTCCCCTTTCTCGATCCGCCCTCGCCGCGCGCGATTGGCGACGGCTTCCAGCTGCTGCACGAGCTGGGCGCGGTCGACGCCGCGCGTCGCCTGACCCCGCTCGGCCACGACCTCGCGCGCCTGCCGGTCGACCCGCGCGTGGGGCGCATGATCCTGGCTGCGAGGGAGCGCCACTGTGTTGCAGAAACGCTGGTGATCGCGAGCGCGCTGAGTGTGCCCGATCCGCGCGATCGCCCGCTCGAGAAGCAGCAGGCGGCCGACCAGGCGCACCTGCGTTTTCGCGACGAGCGCTCCGATTTCCTGTCGCTGCTCGCGGTGTGGGAGTTCTTCGCCGGCCTGCTGGAGCAGAAGCAGCCGCATCGCCGGCTGGTGGACGCCTGCCGCGCGCAGTTTCTGTCCTGGCTGCGCCTCACGGAGTGGCGGGACGTGCACACGCAGCTCGCGACGGAACTCGCCGAGCTCGGGTGGCAGTGGCCGACCGCGCTGCCGCGCGCGATCGACGATGCGCGCTTCGCCGCGATCCACCAGACGCTGCTCGCCGGGCTGCTCGGCAACATCGGCCTCAAGGGCGAGGAGGGCGGGGGCTACCTCGGCGCGCGCGGCGTGCGCTTCTTCCTGCATCCCGGGTCGGGGCTCGCGAAGAAGGGCGCGCCATGGGTGCTCGCCGCCGAGCTGGTCGAGACCTCCCGCCTCTACGCGCGCTGCGCCGCCCGGATCGAACCGGACTGGATCGAGACGGTCGCCGGCGACCGTGTCACCCGCGACTACTTCGACCCGCACTGGGACAACGACCGCGGCGAGGTCGTCGCGAGCGAGCGCGTGCAGCTCTACGGTCTCACGCTGGTCGCGCGGCGGCGCGTTTCCTTCGGCCGCGTCGATCCCGCGCGCGCCCGCGAGGTGTTCCTGCGGGAGGCGCTGGCCACGGGCGTGCTCGCCACCCGCGGCCGGTTCGTCGAGCACAACCGGCGGTTGATCGCCGAGGTCGCCCTGCTCGAGCACAAGGCCCGGCGGCAGGACGTCCTGGTCGACGAGGAGGCGATCGCCGCGTTCTACGCCGAACGCGTGCCGGCCGGGGTCTACTCGCTGGCGACGTTCGAGCACTGGCGCGAGGCGGCCGAGCGGGAGAACCCGGCGCTGCTGCTCCTGACCCGCGAGCTCGTGATGCGGCATGCGGCGGCCCAGGTCACGCCCGAGCTCTTTCCCGAGCGACTGCCGATGGCCGGCGCGCAACTGCCGCTCAAGTACCGGTTTGCGCCGGGTCACCCGCAGGACGGGCTGACGCTGACCGTGCCGTTGCCGCTGCTCAACCAGCTCGACGCGGCGCGGCTGACGTGGCTGGTGCCGGGGATGATCCGGGAGAAGGTCGCCGCCTACTTCCGCGCGCTACCCAAGGGCCTGCGCAGTCGCCTCGTGCCGGTGCCCGAGGCCGTGACCGCGTTCCTCGAGGCGAGCGAGGGCTCCCGTCTGCCGCTCGACGAGGCGATTCGCGCCCACCTGCACGCGCGGCTCGGCGTCGACCTGCCCGCGCAGGCGTGGGACGGGTTCGAAGTGCCGGCGCACCTGCAGATGAACGTCGTCGTGGTCGACGCGGCGGGGCGCGAGCTCGGCAGCGGGCGCGACCTCGGCGCGCTCAAGGCCGCGCTCGGCGAAGCGGCGCAGCTATCGTTCCAGCAGGCGGGCCCGGCGTTCGAGAAGCGCGGACTCACGAGCTGGACGTTCGGCCGCCTGCCCGAGACGCTGACCACGACCGTGGGCGGGCGCCGGATCACCGGATACCCGGCGCTCAGTCGACGACGGCAACAGCGTTTCGCTCGCCCTGCTCGACACCGCAGCCGCGGCGCTCGCCGCCTCCCGCGCAGGCGTCCTGCGCCTGCTCTCGATCGCGCTCAAGGCGCAGCTTGCGAGTCTCGCACCGGGCGGACCCGGGTTCGCGGCAGCGGCCCTGCAGCTCAAGGCCGTGATCCCGACCGACCGGCTGCTGGCCGACGTGATGGCGGCCGTGCGCGACCGCGCCTTCCTGGGCGAGGATCCCCTGCCCCGCAGCGAGGAGGGATTCGCCGAGGCCGTGCAACGCGCGCGCGCGCGATTGCCCGCAGTTGCCGAAGGGGCGTTTCGCCTGCTGGCGGCGATCGCCGTGGCCCATCAGGCGCTGACGCAGCGCCTCGCATCGCAACCCCCGACGCAGTCGCGGCGGGTGGCGGAACTGCGGCAGCGGCGCGACGCGCTGGTCTATCCCGGATTCTTCGCGGCCACCCCCTGGGCCCAGCTCGCGCACCTGCCGCGCTACCTCGAGGCGCTCGAGCGGCGCCTCGCGAAATGCGCCGAAAGCCCCGCGCGCGACGCCCGCCACGCCGCGACGATGAGCGCGTGGTGGGGGCGCTACCGCGAACGCCTCGAGCGCAACCGGGCGGGTGGCCGCGTCGAACCGGGCCTCGAGACGTTCCGCTGGCTGCTCGAGGAGCTCTCGGTCTCGCTGTTCGCCCAGGAGCTCAAGACGCCGTTTCCCGTGTCGCTCAAGCGCGTCGACCGCGCGTGGGCCGACCTTGGCTGATGACCGGGATCGGCTCGACCCCGCCGGGACGCGGCGCGGGCCCGCGTCCCGGCTTCGCCGGGATTTACACCTTGCGCGCCGTCGTTTCCGCTACTCTTCCGGGCCACGACATGCGAATGCGTGCGTCGTTTGGCTTGGGGAATGCGTCCGTGCTACAGTTTCCTGACGCCGAAGCGCCGGTTCGGCCCATTCGCGGGGGGGCCGCGGGGGAAGCGGCGCGGATTCCTTGCGGGAAAGAGCGCGCAAGGGGGGCGTACAGCAAGCGTGAAAGCCTTGACACCCAACGCGCCTGGGCAACGTACTTCCCGGGAAGCCGCGAAGATCCTCGGCGATTGCCGCGATCTGGCGGTCCACCGGTTGCTGCTCGCCTTCGGCGAGATGCTCGATCGCGTCGGCGACATGCTGATGGACCGGGCCGGCCGGTCCGACGTTCGCGAGGATCAGACGCTGTACCTCGATGCGCGCGGGGTCGTGATCGGCAGTCGGGACGCGCTGCTGGCGGCGTTCGAGAAGTGCCTGCGCGCCGGCATCGATGACCGGATCGCCGGCCGGAGCCAGCCCAAGCCGGATTTCTCCAAGGTCGACGCGACCGAGTTGTCGCTGGTCGACACCACCGTGATGGACGAGTCGGTGGTGACCGGGAACATCACCCGCGTCATCGAGAACCTGTGCCACGACGAGTTGCAGGTCTTGAATCGGGGGATCGGCCATCTTCTCGGCAAGCCGGACCTCGAGACCGAACGTAACCCGCTCGCGCCGGCGGTTCTCGTCGACGCCTTCGCCGACGGACTGAAGCGGAACAAGCTGGACCAGAAGATCCGCTTCCAGATCCTGAAGGAGCTCAACCAGGCGCCGCTCGGCGAGATCAGCGCCATCTACGCCGATCTCAACCGCCATCTCGTCGACCAGCGCGTGGTGCCCGCCGGCGCCCGCGCGGCGACCGCCAAACGCGGCGCCGCGGCCGGTCGCGGCCGCCGTGCCCGGCGCACCGGCCCCCGGCGCACCGGCCCCCGAAGCACCGGCCCCCGCATCCGGCGAGTTCGACATCATGGCGCTCTTCCGGCGGATGGCGGGCGGCGCGCCCCCGCAGGCCATGGCGGGCCAATACTCCGCCGACACCGCCGCCGGCGGCGGCTTCCGGCCGTATCCCGAAGCGGGCGAAGGCCTGCCGCCGATCGACGCGTTTGGCGCCGGCAGGAACGTCTGGATTCCGCAGGGTCCGCTCGCGCCGACGCCGTCCGGCTACGTTCCCGGGACGCCGATCATCGCCACGCCGGCGTTGGGAGAGGGGCTCGCCCGCCTGCAGCGCGGGGAGATGGGCTTCGACGTGGGCGGCGCGGCCGTCCAGTTCTCCGGCATTCCCGAGGGCAAGCACAACGTCTTGCGCGACCTGCAGGAGTCCCCGCTGGGCCGCAGGTCCACCCAGCTCGAGGTGATGACCATCGAGCTCGTCGCGATGCTGTTCGACTTCATGTTCGACACCCGCGACCTGCCCGACGGCATGAAGGCGCTGCTCGCGCGGCTGCAGATTCCAGTGCTGAAGGCGGCGATGCTCGACGGTGCGTTCTTCGCCAAGAAATCGCATCCTTCGCGCATGCTGGTCAACGCCATGGCCGATGCGGGGCTCGGCTGGTCGCCGGCGATGGGAACGGCGGACCCGCTCTACAAGAAGCTCGACGAGATCGTCCACCGCATCCTCGACGAGTTCAGCGACAACCTCGCGCTGTTCGACGAACTGCGCGAGGATCTGGCCCGGTTCCTGGCGGCGGAGGAAGCGGCGGCCGAGGCCAATATCTCGAGCTCGGCCGACGAGGTCAACCAACGCGATCGGCAGCAGATCGCAGCGGTCGTCGCCAAGGCCGAAATCGAGCGCCGCGTCGGCGCGCACCCGGTGCCGCAGTTCCTCGCCGACTTCCTGCGCCGGCAGTGGTTGCCGGCGCTCGAGAGCGTGCACACGCGCGAGGGCGAGGACAGCGACGCCTGGAGCCAGGGAATCGCCACGCTCGACGACCTGGTCTGGAGCGTGCAGCCGAAGAAGAACGCCGAGGACCGCAAGCGCCTGGTCGCCATGCTGCCGTCGCTGCTCAAGCGCATGACGGCCGGAATGCGCGAGGGGCAGTGGCCCGCGGACGAGCGCGAGCGGTTCATGTCGAACCTGGTCGAGGCGCACGCCGCGGCGGTGAAGCCTTCTCTCGCGGCGGTCGAGCTGCCGACGGTCGCGGTGGCCGAGCAGGCGCGTGCGGCCGCGCAGCAGGCGAAGGCCGCCGGCGACGAGGCCGCGGCGGCGAAGGCCGAACAGATCGCGCAGGCGATGACGCAGGCCGAGCCGGAGCCCGAGGAACCCCCGCCCGTGATCATCGAGGACCACTATCTCGAGATCGCGCAGAGCCTCGAGCGCGGCATGTGGATCGAGTTCGAGGCGGACGACGGCCAGCTTGCATTCGCCAAGCTCGCCTGGGTGAGCCCGCTGCGCGGCACCTACCTCTTTACCAACCGGCAGGGCCAGAAGGCGCTGTCGATGACGGCCGAGGAACTCGCCGAGCGATTCCGCAACGACGAGGCACGGCTGGTGGAAGCCGAGCCGCTGGTCGATCGTGCGCTCTCCAGCGTCATGCAAACGCTCGGCGAGAGGTTCCCGGAACCGGCGGCGGCCTGACACCGCCGGCCGCGACGGCAGACCCGTGCCCCGGCAACGCATCGGCGCGCTGATCATCGGCGACGAGATCCTGTCGGGCAAGCGGCAGGACCGCCATTTCGCCCAGTTCGCCGCCGCGCTCGGCCGCCGCGGGCTCACGCTGGCCTGGGTCCGCTACGAGGGCGACGACCTCGACCGGCTGGCGGCGGTATTGCGCGAGACGTTCGCGTCGGGCGATCTCGTGCTCTGCTGCGGCGGAGTCGGCGCCACGCCCGACGATCACACCCGGGCGGCCGCGGCGCAGGCGCTCGGGGTACCTCTGCGGCGTCATCCGGAGGCGGTGGCCGAGCTCGAAGCGCAGTTCGGGCCTGACGCCTATCCCCACCGCGTCCGAATGACCGAGTTCCCCGCAGGCAGCACGATCATTCCCAACCCGGTCAATCGCGTCGCTTCGTTCTCGATTCGCGATCACCATTTCTTTCCGGGTTTTCCCCAGATGGCGTGGCCGATGCTCGACTGGGTCCTGGCGCACCACTACCCCCAACTCACCGCGCCCGCGCACGGCGAGCGGGCGATCGTCGTCCACGGCGCCGGGGAGAGCCAGCTCCTGGCGCTGATGGAGGACAACGTGCGCCGGTTCCCGCAGCTGCGGCTCTTCAGCCTGCCGACGCTGGCGCCTTCGGGAGAGCGCCGGATCGAGCTGGGCGTGAAGGGCGAGGTGTCGGCGCTCGCCGCGGGCATCGCGCACCTCATCGCCGGGGTTGAGGCCGGGGGGTTCCGCTGGGAATACCCGGCGGACGCGGGTAGCCCGGGATGACGGCGGCGCGCGCCGGGGACGGCATGGACGGCAGCGGGCGCTGGTACGACGAGGTGCGCGTGGGCGACAGCTTCTCGCGCACGCTGACGATCACGGACACGCACCTCGTGCTGGCGGCGGGACTGATCGGCGACTTCAACCCGCATCACGTCGACGACGAGTTTGCGAAGCGGTCGCGCTTCGGCACGCGAATCCTGCACGGGATGATCACCAGCGCGCTGATGGGAGCGCCGGTGGGCATGCACTTCCACGGCACGGCCATCGCGTATCTCGAGCACGCGGCGCGTTTCACCGCGCCGGTGCGCGCCGGGGACACGCTGACCACCTTGTGGACGGTCACCGCCTGCCTCGACAAGCCGCGGCACGCCGGCGGCGTCGTCGTGCTCCACGCGCTGTGCCGCAACCAGGGCGGCACGGTCGTCGCCGACGCGGACGCGAAGATCCTGGTGTCCGCCCGACCCTGACCGGCCTGCGCAGTGGCGGTCATGGCGCGGCCGGGGCCCGCGTGCACTCGGCGGTGATCATGCGCGGGCCGTTGCCCGCGCGCATTCGGCGACGAGGGCAGGGCCGCGGTAGATGAGTCCGGTGTAGAGCTGGACCAGCGTCGCGCCGGCGTCGATCCTTTCCTTGGCGTCGTCGCCGCAGAGGATGCCGCCGACGCCGATGATCGGCAGCGCGTCGTCGAGCGCCTTGGCCAGCGCGCGCACCACCGCGGTGGCCTTGTCACGCAGCGGCCGGCCGGACAAGCCGCCGGCTTCGTCCGCGTGCCGCACGCCCTGGACCGATTCGCGCGACAGGGTGGTGTTGGTGGCGATCACGCCGTCGATCTTGTGCCGGACGAGCAGCCGGGCGATGCCTACGACCGACGCCGGGTCGAGGTCGGGCGCGATCTTGATCGCGATCGGAGTGTACTTGCCGTCCCGGTCCGCAAGCGACGCCTGTTCGGCCTTGAGCGCTGCCAGCAGCGCGTTGAGCGCGTCCTCGGACTGCAGGTCGCGCAGGCCCTTGGTGTTGGGCGACGAGATGTTCACGGCGACGTACGACGCGCGGGCGGACACGGCCTTGAGGCAACGCAGATAATCGTCGACCGCCTTGTCGTTCGGCGTGTCGAAGTTCTTCCCGATGTTGAGCCCGAGGATGCCCGACCACCGCGCGCGCGCGGCGTTGGCGAGAAACCGCTCGACGCCGCCGTTGTTGAAACCCATGCGGTTGACGATGCCCTCTGCCTCGGGGAGCCGGAAGACGCGCGGACGGGGGTTTCCCGGCTGCGGCCTGGGCGTGACGGTGCCGCACTCGATGTGGCCGAATCCCAGCGCGGCCAGTCCGTCGATGTGCTCGGCGTTCTTGTCGAGTCCGGCGGCGACCCCGATGCGGTTGGGAAAGTGCAGTCCCATCGCCGTTACCGGGGAAGGGGCCGCGCGCGGCGCCAGCCATTTTGCGACGCCCACGTGCGCCGCGAAATCGAGGCTGCCCATCGCGAGTTCGTGCGCGCTTTCGGGTTCGAGGGCGAACAGGACGGGACGGAGCGCCTGATAGAGCATCGAGGTCGGCGGGGCGTCGCCCGCGTCCGGGCGCGCTGAGGGAACTGCGGGGGCAGAAGGGGAATGATACCATCGCCGCCTTCGCCGCCGATTGCGCGCGCCATGCCGATGATGCGTCTCGCCTGCATGCTCCTCATCCCGCTGCTGTTCGTCGTCGGCTCCGCCGCGGGTCGGGGCACGCCGCCGGCGAAGGCAGCGTACCCGCAGCGCCCCGACGTGCGCGCCTTCATCGACGAGATGGTCGATCAGCACGGGTTCGATCGGGCGTGGCTGCGGCAGGTGCTCGCAGAGGCGAAGCACCAGCCGCAGGTCGTCGCCGCGATGCAGCGGCCCGTGCTCGCGCCGCCCAAGTGGTACGAGTACGCACCGCAGTTCCTGAGCGCGGCGCGCGTTGACGCCGGGGTCGCGTTCTGGAACGAGCACGCGCCGACGCTCGAGCGGGCCGAGGCGGAGTTCGGCGTGCCCGCCGAGGTCGTGGTCGCGATTCTCGGCGTCGAGACGTTCTACGGGCGCAACACGGGCCGGCATCGCGTGCTCGACGCGCTGGCAACGCTCGCCTTCGATTACCCGCGCCGGGCCGCGTTCTTCCGGGGCGAGCTGCGCCATTTCCTGCTGCTCACCCGCGAGCTCGCGCTGCCGCCGTCGGCGCCGCGGGGGTCGTTCGCCGGCGCGATGGGCGTCCCGCAATTCATGCCGGGAAGCTATCGCAACTACGCGATCGACTTCGACGCCGATGGTCGCACCGATCTGTGGGCGAGCGCCGACGACGTCATCGGCAGCGTCGCGAGCTACCTCGCGCGCCACGATTGGCAGCGGGGGCAGCCGGTGCTGCTGCCGGCGGTCATCGAGCCTCCCGACAACGACGCGGTGCTGCGCCGGCTCGACGGCGGTCTCTCCGAGCGCCGGTCGCTGGCCGCCTGGGCAAGCGACGGAGTCAGCGCCGGGACCCCGCCCCACGGGCTCGCGGACGACCCGGTCGGTCTGCTCCTGCTCGAGGAGCGGGCAGACGCCGGGGAGCGCGCCCGCTACGCGATCGCCTGCCACAACTTCTACGTCATCACGCGCTACAACCGCAGCCGCCTCTACGCGGCCGCGGTGTGGGAGCTCGCGGTGGCGCTGCGGTCGGCGCGTGATGCGCGCCGACCGGTGCGCGAGGGCTAGCCGCTGGCGGCCCGCGCCCAGGCCACCAGTCCTCGGGTCGAGGCGTCGGTCGCATCCGGCAGCGGGCGTCCCTCGGCGAGCGCGGCGATGATCGGCGCCGCCAGCGTCTTGCCGAGCTCGACGCCAAACTGATCGAAGGGGTTGATGCCGGCCAGCACCGCCTCGACGAAGGTCCGGTGTTCGTAAAGCGCGAGGAGCTGCCCCAGGCGGCGGGCGTCGAGCTGCGGCAGCACGAGGGTCGTCGATGCGCGGTTGCCGGGGCACACGCGCGCCGCGATGGCGGCATGCAAAGCGTCTCCCTGCAGCCCGCGGCCGGCGAGCTCGCGCCGGACGGTGTCGGCGTCGCGCCCGGACAGCAGCGCCTGCGCCTGCGCCAGCGCGTTGGCGATCAGCAGCGTCTGCTGCTGCCCGCGCGGGTGCGCTGGCACGTAGCGGGACGATGAATTCCACGGGGGCCTCGCGCATGCCCTGGTGCAGCCACTGGAAGAACGCGTGCTGGCCGTCGGTTCCCGTCATCCCCCACAGCGCGGCGCAGAACGGCTGCGCCAGCGCCTCCCCGTCGCGGCGCACGCGCTTGCCGTTGCTCTCCAGCACCAGCTGCTGCAAGAACCCGGGCAGGAGGCCCAGCGCGTGGGCGTAGGGGACGACGACGCGTTCGGCGTGGCCCAAGCAACGCGCGTTCCACCAGCCGACGAGGCCGAGCAGCAGCGGCAGGTTGGCTTCCGGCGGCGCCGTGCGGAAGTGCTGGTCGACGCTTGCGGCGCCGGCGAGGAGCTCGGCGAAGCGCGCCGGCCCCAGTCGGATCGCGATCGGCAGGCCCACGGCCGACCACAGCGAGTAGCGGCCCCCGACCCAGTCCCACATCGGCAGCACGTCCGCAGCGGCGATGCCGAACGCGGAGGCCGCCGCGACGTTGCTCGACACGCCGACGAAATGGCTTCCGGTGTCGGCGCCGGAGGGCAGTCCGGCCTGCAGCCACGCGCGCGCTGCCGCTGCGTTGGCGAGCGTCTCCTGCGTCGTGAACGTCTTGGATACCACGATGACCAGCGTGGTCGCGGGGTCGAGACCCCAGAGCGCACGGGCGAGATGCTCCGGGTCGACGTTGGACACGAAGCGCACGCTCGGCGCGCTCGCGCCGGCCTCGGGAATCGCGCCCAGCGCGTCGCAGACGAGGCGCGGCCCGAGGTCCGAGCCGCCGATGCCGATGTGCACGACGTCGCGGATCGGGAGCCCGGTGGCGCCGAGGCGACGCCCTTCGCGCAGCGCGTCGGCCAGGGCGAACATGCGGGTCTGTGCCGCCCGGACCGCGGGAATCACGTCCTGGCCGTCGACCAGGACCGGGGCGTCGTCCTGCTGGCGCAGCGCCATGTGCAGCGCCGGCCGGCCCTCCGACTGGTTGACGCGCTCCCCGGCGAAGAGCGCGGTGATCCACGCCGGCAGCCCTGCGCGGTCGGCCTCGCGCACGAGCGCGGCGATCACGTCGGTGGTCAGCCGCTCCTTCGAGAGGTCGACCAGCCAGCCGTCCCAGCGGAAGGTCAGGCGGGAGAACCGATCGGGATCGGCGGCGAACAGGGCGTCGAGTGGGGTCGTGCGCAGCGTGTTGCGCAGCGTGTCAAGCGAAGGATGTTGGTCCCGGAGGGTAGTCATGGCGGCAGGGTCCTGAGGAGGCGGGCCGCCGGAGCGCGGCCCGGATGCGCTGCAGCATAATCGATTGGGGCGCCGACGCAAAATCGCTACAATCGCTCCGCGTGCTGCGCCGCGCCATGCCGTCTGCGCCAGCGCCGGCGCGCTGCCCCCTCACCTGCCGACCGCCGCCATGGGCCACCCGCCGAACGATGCTCCCGACAAGGATCTGCAGTTGCGCGAGGACACGCGGCTGCTCGGGCGGCTGCTGGGCGAGGTGCTGCGCGAGCAGGCCGGCGACGCGGTGTACGCCCGGATCGAGGCGATCCGCCAGACGGCGATCCGGTTTCGCCGGGCCGGGCAGGATCAGGCGCCGGCCGTGAAGACCGAACTCGACGCGCTGATGAACGGCCTGTCGATCGGCGAGGACATGCACGTCGTGCGCGCGTTCAGCTACTTCTCGCACCTCGCCAACATCGCGCAGGACGTGCACCAGAATCGCCGCTGGCGCGCGCTTGCGCTGGCCGGCTCGCCACCGCAGCGCGGAAGCCTGGCCGATGCGCTGCAGCGTGTCGCCGGCCAGGGCGTGCCCGCCGCTGCGCTGGCGAACTGGTTCCGCGAGGCGGTCATCGTGCCGGTGCTGACCGCGCACCCGACCGAGCTGCAGCGGCGGAGCATCCTCGACTGCGAGCGAGAGATCGCCCGCCTGCTGCAGTGGCGCGACGTCGTGCAGTTCACCGGCGAGGAGGAGGCCGAGTTCGACGCCGACCTGCGGCGTCTGGTGCTCACGCTGTGGCAGACCGCGATGACCAGGCTGGCGAGGCTCACCGTCCATGACGAGATCGAGAACGGGCTCGCCTATTACCGCTACACGTTTCTCACCGAGGTGCCCAGGATCTACGCCGCGCTCGAATCGCAGGTGCGGCGCCGGCTTGGCCTGGCCGACTTCTCGCCGCCGCCGTTCCTGCGTCTGGGCTCGTGGATCGGCGGCGACCGCGACGGCAACCCCTTCGTCGTGGCCGAAACGCTGGACTACGCGATCCGGGCGCAGGCGGGCGTCGCGCTCGCGTGGTACCTGGACGAGGCGCGCGCGCTGGGGAACGAGCTTTCGCTGTCGACGCGGCTCGTGGAAACCACGCCGCAACTGCTCGAACTCGCCGCCGCGGCGAAGGACACCGATCCGCACCGCGCCGACGAACCCTACCGCCAGGCGCTGATCGGCATCCAGGCCCGGCTCGCGGCGACGGCGCGAGCGCTGTCCGCCCACGTTCCGCCGCGCGCCGCGGAAGCGGAGCGCGCGCCGTACGCTGCGCCCCGCGAGTTGCTGTCCGACCTCGCGATCATCCGCGATTCGCTCGCCGCGCACGGCGGGGAGCTCCTGACCGAACGTCGCCTGCGGCCGCTGATCCGCGCCGTGCAGGTGTTCGGCTTCCACCTGGCGGAGATCGACCTGCGCCAGAACTCCGCCGTGCATGAAGCGGTGGTGGCCGAACTGCTCGCGAAGGCCGGGGTGGTCGAGGGCTACGCGGATCTGGCCGAAGACGCGCGGATCGAGCTTCTGATCGGCGAGCTCGGCAACCCCCGGCAGCTCCAGTCGGCGCACGTCGAGTACTCGGCGCAGACCGGCTCCGAGCTGTCGATCCTCGCCACGGCCAGCGAGATCCATCGCCGGTACGGCGCCGACGCATTGCCGAACTACGTGATCTCGAATTGCCGGTCGGTGAGCGATCTGCTCGAAGTGGGCATCCTGCTGAAGGAGGTCGGACTGCTGCGCCGCGATGCGCTCGCCGTCAACATCGTCCCGCAGTTCCAGACCATCGACGACCTCGCGCGCTGCGCCGACACGATGCGCGCGGCGTTCGCGCTCCCGTGCTACCGCGCGTGGCTCGATAGCCGCGGCGGCTGGCAGGAGGTGATGCTGGGCTACTCGAACACCAACAAGGACGGCGGTTACGTGACCGCGAACTGGGCGCTCTACCGCGCCGAGCGGGCGCTCGTCGAGCTGTTCCGCGAGCATGGCCTGCGCCTGCGCCTGTTCCACGGCCGGGGCGGGACCGTCGGGCGCGGGGGCGGACCGACGTACGAGGCGATCCTCGCCCAGCCAGCCGGCAGCGTCCGCGGGGGCCTGCGCATCACCGAGCAGGGTGAGATCGTCGCGAGCAAGTACTCGGACCCCGCCCTGGGTCGCCGCAACGTCGAAACGCTGGTCGCGGCCGCCCTGGAGCGCAGCATGCTCGACCACGAGCGGCTGGGCAACCGCGCGCAGACCTACTTCACGGCGATGGACGAGCTCTCGACGCTCGCCTGCGCCGGGTACCGGGCGCTCGTCTACGGCACGCCGGGGTTCGTCGAGTACTTCCGGTCGACGACGCCGATCGCGGAGATCGCCGACCTCAACATCGGCAGCCGGCCCGCGTCGCGCATCGCATCCACGCCCATCGAGGAGCTGCAGGCGATACCCTGGGTGTTCAGCTGGGGCCAGTGCCGCGTGATGCTCCCCGGTTGGTACGGCTTCGGCTCGGCGGTGGACGCGTGGCTGCCGAAGCATGCGCACGGTCGGGGCTTGCGCCTGCTCGCCGAGATGTACGACCGCTGGCCGTTCTTCCACAGCGTGCTGTCGAACATGGCCATGGTGCTGGCGACGACCGACCTCGCGATCGGCTCGCGCTACGCGGAGCTGTGTCCGGACGCGGCGGCGCGGCGGACGATCTTCGGCCGCATCGCGGCCGAGCACGAGACCACGGTCCGGCACCTGCTCGCGATCACCGAGCAGCGCAGTCTGCTCGACGACCATCCGCTCCTGGCGCGCAGCATCCGCAACCGGATCCCGTATCTCGATCCGCTCAACCACCTCCAGGTCGAGTTGCTGCAGCGCTACCGCAGTGGGCAGAACGACCTGCGCACCCAGCGCACGATCCACCTCACGATCAACGGCCTCGCGGCGGGGCTGCGCAGCAGCGGCTGAAGCCGGGCGCGGCGCGGGCGGCGCGCCCGGCGCCGCGTTCCGTTCCTGCGTTCGAACCACAACAGGAATAGGAATCAGTCGCATTCGTATTGACGGCAAGGTGCGTCCGGGGGCACAATGGGCCTTCCGTTCACTGCAATCGTCCTTCGCCATGACACCTCCCCCGCTGCGTCTGTCGACCCTTCGCCTGCTCGCGCGCCGCGCGCTCGCCGCCGTCCTGCTGGCCGCAGCGCCGGTGCTCCACGCCGCCGAGGAGCCGGTGCTCAACCTGTATTCGGCGCGGCACTACCAGACCGACGAGGCCCTCTACGCCAATTTCACCAAAGTTACGGGCATCCGGATCAACCGCATCGAGGCGGGCGACGACCAGCTGCTCGAGCGCATTCGCACCGAGGCGGCGCAAAGCCCCGCCGACGTGCTGCTGATCGTCGACGCCGCCCGCCTGTGGTCGGCGCAGCAGCAGGGACTGTTCCAGCCGGTCAAGTCGACGGTGCTGGCGGAGCGGATCCCGGCCGCGCTGCGCGATCCGGCGGGACACTGGTTCGGCTTCTCCAGCCGGGCGCGAGTGATCGTCTACAACAAGGCCACGGTCAACCGCGCCGACGTGCCGACCTACGCGTCGCTCGCCGACCCGAAGAACAAGGGCCGGGTCTGCACACGCTCCGGCAGCCATCCGTACAACCTCTCGCTCGTCGCCGCGCTGATCGAGCACCTGGGGGAGCCGGCGGCCGAAACCTGGGCGCGCGGAGTCGTCGCCAACATGGCGCGCACGCCGCGCGGCGGCGACACCGACCAGATCAAGGCGGTGGCCGCCGGCGAGTGCGGCGTCGCGCTGACGAACAGCTACTACTACGTGCGCCTGATGCGCTCGGCCAAGCCCGAGGAACGCGAGTGGGTCGCCAAGGTCGGCCTCGTCTGGCCCGACCAGGCGAGCTTCGGGACGCATCTCAACGTCGCGGGTGCGGGCGTGCTGAAGCACGCACCCCACCCGGAGAACGCGCGCCGCTTCCTCGAGTACCTCGCCAGCGACGAGGCGCAGGCGTACTTCGCCAACGGCAACAACGAGTGGCCGGCGGTGAAGAGCGCGGTGGCGAAGAACCCCGAGCTCGAGTCGCTCGGCACGTTCAAGGCCGATCCGCTGCCGATCGCCACGCTCGGACGCAACACCCCGGCTGCGCAGAAGCTCCTCGACCGCGGCGGCTGGAAGTAACGCCCGACGTTGTCGCCGGGCGTGGCGGCGGGCCCGGCGACGCCCCGTATCCGTCGCAAGCTACACGGGGCAGGTTGTCCAGATCGACTCCACGGGGTTGGCCCGATGAGACGACTCCCGTGGCACACTCGGCACTGTCGAGTCTTCCTGAAGAGCCCCTACAGAATCAACCGCCTACCCACGGAGGGTGCGCAATAGCGGTCTTGCTCGCTGGATCAATGGTGCGTCACAGCAAGGGCGGCAGACATGCGAACACGACATCGGGTCCGCTGCCTTCGGCTGTCCATTTCTTGTCCGCCACCATCTCGTCTCGGATCGCGCGCGAGATCATGTACCGATGATTGGGCGCGCCTCCCTGGCCATCGTTGTACGTGCGGTACAACGGTGTCGTTTCGGCGGCGCAGTTGCCTGTCGCATCCGGTAGCGCGACGTAGAAGACCGTTCCCTCGTATTGCCATACCGTTCCCGCTTTCAGTCCCTCGCATTCCGCGGCGTACGGAGTGTAGAAATGGGAACTCTTGGGGTCGAAGCCCCGGCTGAAGAAGCGGCAGACGGGCGCTCGGCCCTCGCCCGGCTGCGTCCAGACCCGCCAGAACTGGAAGGTGCGATTCCAGTCGTTGCCGAAGAGACCGGTGTCTATCTTGCCGACTTCAACCGGTTCGGCGGAATGGAAATAGTGATCGAAATCGGCGTGGTAGTACTCGACCGCGACGAGCGTGCCGCTGCGCGTGTACTTCAAGTCGGCAATCGTCAGCGTGTCCGGCGTATTGGTGTTATTGCCATTGGTGTTCAACACCAGCAGCAAGTCGTTGACACGTGTGACTGTCAACCGCCACGGAGCCCCGCCCACGGGTATCGTCGCCGTCACCCCATTGGTGACCGGGTCGAGCACCGAGACGGTGTTCGAGCCCTGGTTGACGATGTAGACATCGCCGCCGGAGGCATCCGAGAGCGGTTGGGTTGGCGTGGCGCCGACCGGAACGGTCGCTGCCACCGTGTTCGTTGCGAGATCGATGACGGTGACGGTGCCGTCGATCGCATTCGGCAGCCACGCTTTCCCGTAGATCGAGTTGATTTCGAAGAGATTGGAACTGGTCCCGGTTCCCGAAGGTACCGTCGCGATCACCGTGTCGGTCGCGGTGTCGATGATGGAGACCGTCTTGTCGTTGACGTTGAGGACCAGCACCCGCCCAAGGCCCGCGTTGCTGCCCACTACCGTCGGGTTGTTGCCGACGGGTATCGACTTGAGCAAAGCGCGGGTCTTCTGATCGTAGACGCCGACCGACTTGGTCGCGTTGAAGAGCACGTAGATCCTGCCGACATTGGGGTTGAGCGTAAAGCTCGTCGGCTGCGCCGGCAGCGCAATCGTCGCCGTCACCGCATTGGTCGCGGTGTTGAATACCGAGATCGAGTTGCTGCCGAAGTTCCGCACGTACACCTCGCCGCCCTGGAAATCGGCGGCCATTTCAAAGGCGCGATTGCCGACCGGGACATCGGCGATGATCTGCTCGGACTTGGTGTCGATAACGGTGATGTACCCGGGCGTCGAGTCGGACACGACGTACAGCCGGTTCAGTGCCGTGCTCACTTGCGGCCGCCGGACGCCGACCCGAACGGCAATCGTGTTCTTGACGGTGCGCGAATCGAGATCGACGACGGAAATCGTCCCCGTGGCGAAATTCGAAACGAACGCCTTCCTGACACTGGCGTCGACGGCGATGCCGGAACTGGCCTCACCCACCGTCAGCGTGGCTTGCGTCGCGGCCAGAGCAACCCCCGCGAGACAGCACATTGCAAATGCAGCAACGAGATGCTCAAATGAATTCATGACCTTCCCTTTCCGCGTTATTTAGACTGCGGACCGCTCCAGGGCGACGACGGAAGGCCACAGTAGCCGGCAAACGAAAACCACTCCGCCGACGACCTTGCAACAGTATGGCACCTTTTCGACTGGCTGTGGCTGTCGTTCGAATGGCGGAGCACGGCGATGCTGCGCAGAGCCCGCGGCGCCTCGGTCAGAGCGCGAGCGGTCGCACGTCGGCGTCCTGCCGCGCAGGCGGCGAGCGACGATGGGAGCCTTCCCGCACCGCCCGCGCGAGCAGCAGCAGCGGCAGCACGCCCACGGCCACGATCGCGAGCGAGGGCAGCGCGGCCTCCGCGAGCCGCTCGTCCTTGGCGAGCGTGTACGTCTGCGTCGCCAGCGTGTCGAAATTGAACGGTCGCATCACCAGCGTCGCGGGCAGCTCCTTCATCACGTCGACGAACACCAGCAGCGCACCGGCCGCGGCGCTGCGCGCGAGCAGCGGTGCGTGGACGCGAAGCAGCGTGCCGGCGGTGCCGGCGCCCATGCCGCGGGCTGCGGCGTCCATGCTCGGCGTGATGCGGGCGAATCCCGGTTCGATGCTGTTCCACGCCACCGCGAAATAGCGGACCAGGTAGGCGTAGACCAGCGCGACAACGGTGCCGGTCAGGATGAGCCCGGGGTTGACGCCGGCGAGCGCCTTTAGCGTTTGCGCAACCCAGGCGTCGAGCGCGCCGACGGGCAGCAGCACGCCGACGGCGAGCACCGTGCCCGGCACCGCGTAGCCCAGCGCCAGCGTCTGGCTCGCCGCGCGGGTGAGCGGACCCGGCGCGAGCCGCAGCGCGTACGCGACGACGACGGCGAGCACGACCGCGAGTGCGGCGGCCGTGCCGGCCACGCGGAAGCTGTTCCATCCGAGCTCGGCGAAGCGCGCCAGCGGCAGCAGCTCCGGCTCGCGCATCGCCAGGCGCAGCAGCAGCAGCACGGGCAGCGCGAACCCGGCGACGATCGGGGCCGCGCACATGGCCGCCGCGAGCCAGCCGCGCCCGCCGGCGAGCCGTGGACGCAACGGCGGCTTGATGCTGCGCTGCCGGGCTCCGCCGGCGAAGCGCTGCGCGCGCCGCGAGCGGCGCTCGACGATGACCGCCCCAACGACGAGCACGAGCAGCAGCGTCGACAGCTGCGCTGCGGCGACGCGGTCGCCGAGCGCGAACCACGCTCGGTAGATGCCGGTTGTGAAGGTGTCGACGGCAAAGTATGCGACCGTGCCGTAGTCGGCGAGCGTCTCCATCAGCGCGAGCGCGACGCCGCCGGCGATCGCCGGCCGCGCGAGCGGGAACTCGACCCGCCAAAACGCGCCGCGCGGCGTCTCGCCCAGCGTCCGCGCAGCCTCGACGAGCGAGGCGGGGCGCTCGAGAAACGCGGTGCGGGCGAGCAAATAGACATACGGATAGAGCACGGCGATGAACATCGCCGCCGCGCCGCCGGTCGAGCGGACGTCGGGAAACCAGTAGTCATCGCGCGACCAGCCACACGTCGTGCGCAGCCACGTCTGTACCGGACCCGCGAATTCGAGCCAGTCGGTATACGCGTAGGCCAGCACGTAGGCGGGCATCGAGAGCGGCAGCAGCAGCGCCCACTCGAAGATCGTGGATCCGGGGAACCGCCGGTTGGTGACGAGCCACGCGCTCACGGTGCCGCCGAAGGCGACGCCGGTGCCCACCAGCGCAACCAGCAGCAGCGTGTTGCCGAGGTAACCGGGCAGCACCGTGGCGAAGAGGTGCGCCCAGGTCGCGGCCGACCCGGGGGCGAGACCGACCGCCACCACGGCGATCACGGGCAGCGCGGCGAGCGCCGACAGCGTGCACGCCGCCCCGATCAACCACCGGTTGCCGCTGACGCGTGGCTTCACCTGGGGGCGCATGGAACCCGGTGCGGAGTTGCGCGCCTGACAGCGGCACCGGGACAGCAGCTTCCGGCGGTTATAATCCCGCATTCGCGCCTTTCGTCCTCGCGCTCCCCGGCCCAGGGAATATGCATATCCTCGTTTCCAACGACGACGGCTACTTCGCACCCGGCATCGAGCGCCTCGTCGCCGCGCTCAAGACCCGAGCGGAGGTCACCGTCGTCGCGCCGGAGCGCGATCGCAGCGGTGCGTCCAACTCACTGACGCTGGACCGGCCGCTGATCGTGCGCCGCGCGCCGAATGGTTTCCTCTTCGTCAACGGTACGCCGACCGACTGCGTGCATCTGGCGGTGACGGGGCTCTTGGATGCGCTTCCCGACATGGTGCTCTCCGGCATCAATCTCGGCGCCAACATGGGAGACGATACCATCTACTCCGGTACCGTCGCCGCGGCGACCGAAGGCTACCTGCTCGGCATTCCTTCGTTCGCGATCTCGCTCGCCTCGAAAACCGGTGCTCACTTCGAGACTGCGGCTAACGTCGCCGTCGAGCTCGTCGACCGGCACGCGGGCGCCGCACCCGAGGCGTGGCTGCTCAATGTCAACGTTCCCGACATTCCGCGCCAGGATGTCCGCGGCTACCGGATCACTCGGCTCGGGCGCCGGCACAAGGCCGAGGCCGTCATCAAGACGCGCAGCCCGCGCGGCGAAACCGTGTACTGGGTGGGCGCTGCCGGCGCGGCCGCGGACGCCGGTGAGGGCACGGACTTCCACGCGGTCGAGCACGACTGCGTGTCGGTGACGCCGCTGCAGATCGATCTCACCCACCACGACCAGATGGCCTCGGTCGCCCGCTGGATGGGCATCACTTAGGATCTCGGGGAGGTCAGGCGGTCGATGGGAACGCTCGGCGAGAGGATCTCCGGAATCGGCATGACGTCCGCGCGCACGCGCACGCGGATGGTCGAGCGCCTGCGCGAGCAGGGCATTCGCGACGAGATCGTGCTCTCGGCGATCAACGCGGTGCCGCGGCACATCTTCGTCGACGAGGCGCTCGCCATCCGTGCCTACGAGGACACGCCGCTGCCCATCGGCTGCGGCCAGACCATTTCCCAGCCCTGGGTGGTGGCGCGAATGACCGAGCTCGCCCGCAATGGCCGCGAACTCGGCAGCGTGCTGGAGATCGGCACCGGCTGCGGCTACCAGACGGCGGTGCTCGCGCACGTCGCCGCGGAGGTCTACACGGTCGAGCGCATCGCCGCGCTGGTGGCCAAGGCGCGCCGCAATCTGCAATCGCTCAAGCTCAAGAACGTGCGGCTCAAGCACGGCGACGGGTCGACCGATCTCGGCGAGGATCTCGCGGTGGACGCGATCATCGTCACGGCCGGCGCCCGCCACGTTCCCACCGCGCTGCTCAAGTACCTCAAGCCCGGCGGGCGCATGGTGCTGCCGCTGGCGAGCCACGGCGAGCACGGCGACGGCACGCAGTATCTGACGGTGATCGAGGCCGGACCGACGGGCTATCGGGAGCAGTCGTTCGATGCGGTAAGATTCGTGCCTTTGCTGCCCGGACTGTCCTGACCGTCCGCGGCGGAACGGCCGACGACTTGCCGATGCGAGGCTTTGCGCTCACCATCGTTCGCAGACAGCGCTCGCGCGCGGCGATCGCCGCCGGCTGCACGGTGGCGTTGCTGCTTGCTGCCTGCGCCACGCGTGCCCCGGCACCGGTCGTCGACCGATCGCCTCCGCCGCCGCGTGCGCCGGTCACGGCTTCCGCACCGATGCCGCAGGAGAAGGCGCAGGAGCCGGATTGGCGGCCGCAGACCTACACGGTGAAGCGCGGCGACACGCTGCACGCGATCGCACTCGATCACGGCCTCGATTACCACGAACTCGCAACCTGGAACGGTCTCGACAACCCCAATCTGATCCGCGTCGGCCAGGTCCTGCGGCTGACCGCACCGGGGGATCCCGGGCCGCCGGGCACGCCGGCGGGCGCGGGCGCGGTGACGATGCCGCTGCGCACGGTGCCGCCGGTGCCGCCCGGCGACGCGCGCCCGGTCCCGTCGCCCTCGGCGCAGCCGCTCGCGATGCCAGGACCGCGCAGCGCGGACACGTACAAGTCCTCGCCCAAGGCGGTCAAGGAGCCGTACTCGGAGCAGGCGATGCGCGAACTGCAGCGCGCGGCGGTGTCCCCGCCGCCCGGCGCCGCTCCGGTCGCCGCGGCGCCACCTCCTGCACCGGCCGTGGCGGCGTCAACGCCGGCGAGCGCGTCTTCGCCCGCACCGCCGGCGGCTGCCGCCGCGTCGGCGGCGCCGGCCGGGGCGAGCGGGGCGTCCGCAGCGGGCGAGCCCAGGACCACAGCTGCGGATTCGACGGTGGGCAAGCCCCCAGGCGCCACCGCGGCTGATCCGGACGCCCTGAGTTGGGTGTGGCCGGCGACCGGCAAGGTCGTCACCGGGTTCTCGGATGCGGCGAACCTCAAGGGCATCGACATCGCCGGCAAGGCGGGGCAGCCGGTCGTGGCCAGCGCGGCCGGCAAGGTCGTCTATGCCGGAACCGGGCTGCGCGGGTATGGCAAGCTGGTCATCGTCAAGCACAATGCGACCTTCCTGTCGGCTTACGCACACAACCAGGAGATCCTCGTCAGGGAGGGTCAGCAGGTGGCCAAGGGACAAAAGATCGCCGAGATGGGCAGCACCGATTCCGATCAGGTGAAGCTGCACTTCGAGATCCGGCAGCGGGGCAAGCCCGTGGATCCGCTGCGGTATCTGCCGCCGGGGTAGCCGCTAACCGGACGCGTGCGGGTCGCCGTGCGCGTCCGGGGTAGGGGGCCGGGCGCGCCGGGGTTCAGCCTCGACCGAGCGCGCGAGCTCGGGGGAGCACCTGCAGCGCCCGCCGCAGGCGTCTTTCGGCCGCGCGGCGGGTGGCGCTCGAGGCAACGCTCGCTTCGGGACCGTAGCGAAGCTCGGCGTACGCTTCCCCGATGACGTCGAACGCGGCCGCGAACTCGGGCCATCGTTGCGCGACCCGTTGCGTATAGTCGAGCGGTCCCTCGTACGGGTGGCGCGGCACGCCCGCTCGGCTCAACCGGCGGCAGAAGACGTTCCACATGGCGTGGACCGGATCGCGGCGCCGCCGTCGCCACGCCAGCCAGGCCAGCAGCAGCGCCAGCCAGGCCGCGGCGATCGCCATCGCCCACGCTGCCATCTGCCACGCCGGCACGCGGTCAACCTCGAGCTCGCGCCACAGCGAGCGCTGTCGCTCGTGGTTGAAGCCGATCACGAGCCGCCGCCAGTCGTGGTTGACGGCGTCCCACGCGAGCCCCAGCGTCTTGGCCCAATGGCTGTCGAGCCGCGCCAGCAACGGCACCGGCTCCCCTGCCGGAAGCGATCCGCCGATGCCCATCTCGATGCGCGACGGCGACACCGCCGCGGTCGGATCGAATCGCCGCCATTGCCGGTCGATCAACACCTCGGTCCAGGCGTGCGCGTCGGACTGTCGCACGATCATGTAACTGCCGCGGGGATTCATTTCCCCCCCCTGGTATCCGGTCACGATGCGGGCGGGGATGCCGGCCGCGCGCAGCAGCACGGCGAACGCATTCGCGTAGTGCTCGCAGAACCCTCGACGGGTTTCAAAGAGGAACTCGTCGACGGCGTTCGCGCCCAGCGCTGGCGGGAAAAGCGTGTAGACGAACGGCTCGGAGGTGAATCGGTCGAGCACCGCCTGCGCGAGTTCGGCATCGTCGGAATGCTGTTCCCGAAGCTCGCGCGCCAGTCGCGCGGTGCGCGGCTGCCTGCGGGCGAAATCCGCCGGCAGCTGGAGGTTGGTCGCGACTTCCTCGGCCCGCCAGCGGCCGTCGCCTGCCGAGAACGAACTGCGCGGCACCGACAGCTGGTGGTAGCGCAGGGGCTGCGTGATCGGGGCGCGCGCAAGGAGTTGCTGGTCGCGCGTCAGCAGCGCGAGTTGCGGTTCGTTCGTCTCATCGCCGGCGTCAGCGGCAAGTGTCGGCGGAGCCACCGGGAAGTCGAGGGCAAACAGCCAGGTCTTGTCGTGCGGCTCGAGCATGACGGTGTAGGCGACCGGCTGCTGGCTTGCGGCTTCGTAGCGGCCGGGACGCAGCCTCGGCAGCGGGCTCCATTCCACACCGTCGTAGACCGTGAACACCGGGCCGCGCCAATAGCGCTGGGACGGCGGCGGCGGCACGCCGCTGAAGTCCACCCGGAAGGCCACGGCGTCGGAAAGGGAGAGCTCGCTGATGCGTCCCGGCGCCATTCGATCGGAAAGGCCGGTTTTCGCCGTGCGGTCGGTGGGCAGGCCCCACAGGGGCGTCGCGAGACGCGGAAAGAACACGAACAGCAGGAGTGCGAGCGGCAGCCCTTGGAGCAGCATCAGCGTGGCCGATCCCAGGACGCTGCGCCAGGCCGCAAGCCCCAGGGCCTGCCGTGGCGGCGCGGTGAGTTGCAGCAGCGCCGCGACGATCAGGAGCAGCGCGGGCAGCACGGTGAGACCGGCCAGCAGCGACTGGCTGTAGAAGAAGAGCGCAACCATGAGGAAGCCCGAGAGGCACACCAGCAGCGCGCCGTCGCGCGAAGTGCGGGCCTCCAGGAACTTGATGCCGAGCAGGACCACCAGGAACGCGACGCACGGATCCCGGCCGGCGAAATAGCCGAAGTGGAACCGGATCGCTACGCCGGCGACAACCGCCGCGATCAGCAACAGCCAGGGCGACGACGGACGAGCCGGGCCCTCGCCGTGGGCGCGATCGCGGTGGAGGAACAGGAACCGCAGCGCCACCAGCAGCAGGCCGAAGAGGATCACCCACGGGGGCACGAACGGCAGCAGCGGCAATTGGACGGCGAACAGCAACGCGCCCAGCCATTGCGTCTGGTTCGGCGACAGCACGAACCCGTGCTGCGAGTGCCGGCCGAGGCGGGAGCGCGCGATCGACGCGAGATTCACCGCGCGGGCGCCTCGATCATCGCCAGCGAAGTGAGCGCGTGGCGGCGGTGGTCCCGCCCCTGGCCGGTCGGCAGGTCGACGCCGGGCACGGCGAGCGAGAAGGGCCGGGCCGACTGCTCTGCCGCCAGCACCCATGCGGTGAGGCGCGCAATCCGCTGCTCGGCGTCCAGCGCGCCGGGCAGCGCATTCCAGGAAAAGGCGAGCGGCCCGCCGCCACCGCGGCCGTCGAATTCCTTGGAATACCAGCCGGCGCCTCGGGCAACGGCCTTCCACGCCACGCGCGGCATCGGATCGCCGACGCGGTAGGCGCGCAACCCCGCGAGATCCGTGTCTTCCAGCGCGAGCGGCCCAGCGCTGGCCTGTCCCGCGCGTGCCACGGGCAGCGGGGGCGCAGCGGGCTCGGGGGTGGGAAAAACCACACCTTGAAGCGGGAAATGGACATAGGCCCAGGCCCGCCAGAGCCCGAGCGGGTAGTCGGACGAAAGCGTTACGCGCCCGAGCGGCCTTGCCCCGCGGCGCTGGGTCGGCAGTTCCAGCGTCACCGGCAGCGCCACGTCGGGGTCGATGTCGGTCGTGACGTCGGTGCCTTCACTCGCGCGCAGGTGGATGGTGTGCCTGGGCAACGCCCCGCCCGACAGCGCCAGGTTGAAGGGCAGGGGATTGCCGGCGAAGGCCTCCCCGGCGGAAAGCGGGTGCAGCTCGATGCCCGCAAGATTGCGGAAGGTGTGGATCAACGCGATCGCCGTCAGCCCGAGCAGCGAGAAAGTGACGGCAAATCCCAGGGAAAGCGCGTAGTTGAGCGATGTCACCAGAAGAAGGCAGGTCGTGGCCAAGAACGCCCAGCCCCGCCGGGTGGGGAGGATGTAGATGCGGTGGTGCCGCAGCACGACCGGCCGATGGTCCGCCGGCGCGTGCCGGAAAAGGCGCTGGCGCCAGCGGGCGAGCAGTGCCGGCCGGCCGAGGGTCCGTGCAGAGAACGTCGCGAGCGGCCGGAGCGCAAGGCGCGCTCGAAGTGACGCACGAGTCATATCATGTGGACGGTTCTCAAGCGGACAGGCGGGGAGCGAGCGAGTGAACAAAGACCGCCGCCGCACCGCCCGCGCAGCACGCCTGTTCACGCGACCCGTTGGCGGCCCGTTCTTCGAAGCCGTCGCGATCACGGCAAGGCGACGGCACGCAGCAGCGCCCGGGCCTGCAACGCGCCGGCGCGCGCGCCCCCGGCGAGCCGGTGCCCGGCGACCGAGGGAAAGACGGCCTGGACGTCCTCGGGCAGGACCAGGGTGCGGCCGCTGAGCAGCGCCCACGCCCGCGCGGCGCAGAGCAGCATCAGCCCGGCCCGCGGCGACAGGCCACGGCGGGCGCCGGCGTCGGCTTCGCCGCCGGTGTTGCCTCGCGTGGCCGCGAGCAGCGACTGCACGTAGTCGAGCAATGCGGGAGCCACATGAACGGCGGCGGCCTCCCGCTGCCACTCGAGCAGCGTCGGCGGGTCGGCGAGCGCCGGCAATGCTGCCAGATGGCTGCGGCGGTCTCCGCTGGCGAGGAGTTCGCGTTCCGCGGCCGGGTCGGGATAGCCGAGCTCGATCGCCATCAGGAATCGGTCGAGCTGGGATTCCGGCAACGGATACGCGCCGATCTGCTCCACCGGGTTCTGGGTGGCGATGACGAAGAACGGGTCCGGGAGCTTGCGTGTGATCCCGTCGATGGAGACCTGGCGTTCCTCCATCGCTTCCAGCAGTGCGCTCTGCGTCTTCGGCGGCGCGCGGTTGATCTCATCGGCGAGCAGCAGCGCGTTGAACACCGGTCCGGCGTGGAACCGGAACGTCTGCGTCGGTGCGTCGAAGACCGAAACCCCGAGGATGTCGGCCGGCAGGAGGTCGCTCGTGAACTGGACGCGAACGGCGCGCAGTCCGAGGGTCGTCGCCAGCGCCTGAGCCAGCGTCGACTTGCCAACGCCGGGAATGTCCTCGATCAGCAGGTGCCCCCGGGCAAGGAGGCAGGCGAGGGCGAGGCGCGTCGCCGCGTCCTTGCCGACGAGGATGCGGCCGAGCTGCCCGACCACCGAGGCAAGCTGAGTCGCGGTGGGGACCTCGGCGGCGGACAGCGGGCGCACGGACATCGGGGCTTCCTGGTCGGTCGCCTCCCGGGGGCGCGGGGGGCCGCGCGCGGTCGACGGAGGGAAAGCGCAAATGTAACGTGCCGGGACGGTACTAGTCATCCCCGGCGGGCAAACGCTACACTGCATCCGACGGGTGGCGGCAGCCGAGCGGGTTGCCGTCGCGCCGGCCCGTCGTGTCCGTCCGCCGAACGCCTTTTCTTGGGCGACGCCTGCCCGACGGCGCCGCCGGTTCGCCACCACCACATCGCCAGCACTGCCGTGCCCACTGCCTACATCACTCATCCGTCCTCGTTGCTGCACGACATGGGGCCCTACCATCCGGAGTGCCCCGATCGCCTGCACGCGATCGGGGACCGCCTGATAGCGGCCGGGCTCGACGCCTACCTCCGGCACTACTCGGCGCTGCCGGCGACGCGATCGCAGCTCGCCCGGGTGCACGGTGCGCCCTACATCGACTGGATCGAGGCGGCGAGTCCCGAGGCGGGACTGCACTTCATCGATCCGGACACCGCACTCAACCCGCACTCGGTGGCAGCCGCAAAGCACGCGGCAGGTGCGCTGGTGCTCGCGACCGATCTCGTCATGCGGCGGGAGTGCAAGAGCGCGTTCTGCGCGGTCCGGCCGCCCGGGCACCATGCCGAGCGCAACCGGGCGATGGGCTTCTGCCTCTTCAACAATGTGGCGGTCGGGGCCGCGCACGCGCTCGAGGCGCACGGCGTCGAGCGGGTTGCGGTCATCGATTTCGACGTCCACCACGGCAACGGGACCGAGGACATCTTCTCCGGGGACCCGCGGGTGCTGATGGTGTCCATCTTCCAGCATCCGCTGTACCCGTATTCGGGCACCGAGAACGTCGCCGACAACATGGTCAACGTCCCGCTCGCGGCAGGCAGCGGCAGCGAGGCGTTTCGCGCGGCGGTGCGCGAACGTTGGCTTCCTGCCCTCGATAGCCATCGGCCGCAGGTCATCTACGTGTCCGCCGGGTTCGACGCGCACCGCGAGGATCCGCTCGCGGGCCTGAAGCTCACCGAGGCCGACTACGCGTGGGTGACGCGCGAGCTGATGTCGGTCGCGCACAAGCACGCCGGCAGCCGTCTCATTTCGACGCTCGAGGGCGGCTATGCGTTGTCCGCCCTGGGACGCAGCGTGACCGAGCACATCCGCGAGATCCTTGCCGCCTGAGCTTGCGCGTCCAGGCTTGCGCGTCCAGGCCTCCCCCACCCCTCTAGCCGCGGCCCAGCTGCTCGCGGTCGAGCTGATGGATCAACCGCTGCATGCGCGCCTGCGCCGCGCCGTCGAGATGCAGGAACCGGCACCCGACGAGCTGGCCGCGGGGGGGCGGCGGGTGCGCCAGCCGATAGACGTGCACGAGCTCCAATCCGAGGTCGTACCTTTCGGTCTTCGTCAGCTGCAGCACGCAGCGTTCGATGACGGTGCCCTGGACGAGCTCGAACGTCGGCGGAAAGTCGACCAGCGCAACGCCCCCGACGCTGATGTCGCGCACGCGGGCGAGCACCGGCTGTGCGGAGCCGGACGCCGGCGGGAGCTCGCAGATGATCGGGCGGGCCTGCGGCACGCGGACGCGATACGTCTCGCGGCGCTGTATGCGCAGCAGCGAGGGGGGCAGCGGCGCGGCGAACGCCGGCATGCCGTCGAACAGGACGGGCGTGACCGGGCCCACCGAGAACTCGACGCGAACGTGCTCGGCGTACGTCTCCAGGCGCGCCGCCGGGGCGCGCGGCAGCCGCTCGTTCTGCCGTGGGTCGGCGCCGATGTCGAACACGACGGTGCCACGTTCGGCGTCGATCGCCAGCAGGGCAGTGATGAAGAAATCGGGGCCCGGCCCGAAGTACACGTTCACGAGCGCGCTTTGCTGCAGCAGTCCGCGCAGGATGGCGAGGATCTCGGCGCGTGTGCGCACGCGGAAACGCTCGGTTTCGGCGCCGTCACCGTGGCCGTGGTCCAGGCGGGAGTCGGTCATCGACGCCGGGCGGGGGTCGCCCGAACGCGCATGCCGGGCGGCGGATGAAGGGGGTTCATTCAACGCTCCGAGCGTATCGCCGGGGGCTCGGCGGCTTCGACGATGAGCGCGGCCGCAACGCGGCGCCCCTCCGCCGCGAGGATGTTGTAGGTCCGGCACGCGGCGGCGGTGTCCATCGTCTCGATGCCGACGCCGGCGGCGGTGAGGGGCCGCGTGAGGCGGGGGTGGGGAAAGCGCAGCCTCGTTCCGCTGCCGAACACGACGACCGCGGGCTCGATCTCGAGCAGGCGGGCGAAGTCCGTCTCCGTCAATGCGTCGAATCCGGCCATCGTCCAGGGCGCCACGACCGCATCGGGAGCGAGCAGCAGGCTCTGCCGATAGACCTCGGCGTTGACGCGGACCCAGCCCGGCCCGACGCCGGTCACGACGTTGCCGGCAGTGGTGGCGAGGTGGAATTTCAAGTGGTCTGCTCTTCCGGTCGCGGTGGACGGCGCGCGCCGTCGCGTGCAGCGGTGAAGCCGGCGCCGGCTCCGCGGTCGCGAAACCCCCCGCTGAAACCTCCGCGAATTGCCGCCTGCGCGCGCTGCGGCTACAATGCTAGCTCAATCTCGCTTCTACGTCGCTCGGACGGTTCCGGGCGCTTACGATAGAAAGACCTGCATGGCCACCTCCCCCGCCACGGAATTCCCGCGCCTCACCCGGCTGCCCCCGTACATCTTCAACATCACCACCGAGCTCAAGATGGCCGCGCGCCGGCGCGGCGAGGACATCATCGACTTCGGCATGGGCAATCCCGACGGCCCGACGCCGAAGCACATCGTCGACAAGCTGGTCGAGACTGCGCTGCGTCCGGACACCCACGGCTACTCGGTGTCGAAGGGGATTCCCCGGCTGCGGCGCGCGATCTGCCACTGGTACGAGCGGCGCTGGGGCGTCTCGTTCGACCCCGAAACCGAGGCGATCGTGACCATCGGCTCGAAGGAGGGGATCGCGCACCTGACGCTCGCCACGCTGGGCCGCGGCGACACGGTACTGGTGCCCAACCCCAGCTACCCGATCCACATCTACGGCCCCGTGATCGCCGGGGCGGACATCCGCCACGTCCCGATGACGCCCGACGGCGATTTCTTCGCCGAGCTCGAGCGCACGATCCACACGAGCTTCCCCAAGCCCAAGATGCTGATCGTGAGCTTTCCGTCGAACCCGACGGCGCAGTGCGTCGAGCTGCCGTTCTTCGAGAAGCTCGTCGCGCTGGCGAAGGAATACGGCATCTGGGTCGTGCACGACCTCGCCTACGCCGACATCTGCTTCGACGGCTGGAAGGCGCCTTCGATCATGCAGGTTCCAGGGGCGCGCGACGTCGCGGTCGAGTTCTTCACGATGTCGAAGAGCTACAACATGGCCGGGTGGCGGATCGGCTACATGGTCGGCAGCAAGGACCTCGTCTACGCCCTGTCGCGGATCAAGGGCTACCACGACTACGGCACGTTCACGCCGATCCAGGTGGCGGCGATTGCGGCGCTCGAGGGGCCGCAGGACTGCGTGACGAGAGATCGCTCTCAATTACCAGCGGCGGCGCGACGTGCTGGTCAAGGGGCTGCACGAGGCCGGCTGGATGGTCGACAACCCGAAGGCGTCGATGTACGTCTGGGCGCGCGTTCCCGAGCCCTACCGCGCCGCCGGCTCGCTCGAGTTCGCGAAGGCGCTGCTGGCGAAGGCGAAGGTCTCCGTCTCGCCGGGGATCGGCTTCGGCGAGTTCGGCGACGAGTACGTGCGCTTCGCGATGATCGAGAACGAGAGCCGCACGCGCCAGGCGATTCGCGGCATCAAGCAGATGTTCCGCGACGACGGCCTGCTCTGCGAGCCGAAGCCCGCTGCAGCGGCCGGAGCCGCTTGCGCGCCCACCGCTGCTTCCGCTCCCGCCGCCGTTGCCGGCGCCGCGCCCTGAGCGGAGGAGAGGAAACCGTCGCGGGCGGTCGGCAACCAGGGCGAGAGCAGGCGACCGACGCGGCAGGTCGGGGAGGCAGGCGACGTGGGAGCCCGTGAAGCGGAGCACGCGGGGAGGCAGCCCCTGAGCGGCACCGCGATCCGACCGCGCGGCAGACGCGTGCCCAGGCGCTGACTCGACCCGCAACCCGACCGGCCGTCTGCGGCGCCGAAGCCCGAGATGGTTCCGCAACTTCCTTTCCGACGACGATGAAACCGCTGCAAGTGGGCCTGCTCGGCATGGGCACCGTGGGGATGGGCACCTGGAAGGTGCTCCGCCGCAATGAGGAGGAGATCGCGCGTCGCGCCGGCCGCGAGATCCGCATCACCTGGATCGCCGAACGCGCCCTCGACATCGCGCGCGAGGCCACACGCGGCGTGCCTGGCGTCAACCTCACCAACGACGCCGAGGTCGTGCTCGCGCATCCGGACGTCGACATCGTCGTCGAATTGATCGGCGGCATCGAGCCGGCGAAGAGCTTCGTGCTGAAGGCGATTCACCACGGCAAGCACGTCGTCACGGCCAACAAGGCGCTGCTCGCGCGCCACGGCACCGAGATCTTCGCTGCCGCGCACGCGCGCGGCGTGATGGTCGGCTTCGAGGCCGCCGTCGCCGGCGGCATCCCGATCATCAAGGCGCTGCGCGAGGGGCTCACCGCGAACCGGCTGGAGTGGATCGCCGGCATCATCAACGGCACGTCGAACTACATCCTGTCCGAGATGCGCGCACGCGGCGCGTCGTTCGCCGAAGTGCTGCAGGAGGCCCAGGCCAAGGGCTATGCCGAGGCGGATCCGACGTACGACATCGAAGGCATCGACGCCGCGCACAAGCTGACCATCATGGCGGCGATAGCCTTCGGTGTGCCGATGCAGTTCGACAAGTGCTACACCGAGGGCATCTCCCGGCTCACGCGCGAGGACATCCGGTACGCCGAGGAGTTGGGCTACCGCATCAAGCTGCTCGGCATCACCCGGCGCACGTCCAAGGGCATCGAGCTGCGAGTGCATCCGACGCTGATTCCCGGGAAGCGCCTGATCGCCAACGTCGAGGGCGTGATGAACGCCGTCCTGGTCAAGGGCGACGCGGTCGGCGCGACGCTGTACTACGGTGCCGGCGCCGGTGCCGAGCCGACGGCGAGCGCGGTGATCGCCGACCTCGTCGACGTCACGCGGATGCACACCGCCGATCCCGAGCATCGCGTGCCGCACCTCGCGTTCCAGCCCGACCGGTTGTCCGACACGCCGTTCCTGCCGATGGGCGAGGTCGAGACCGGCTACTACCTGCGGATGCGCGTCGACGACCGCCCCGGCGTGCTCGCCGACATCGCGCGCATCCTCGCCGACCGCGACATCTCGATCGACGCGATGATCCAGAAGGAGCCGTCCGAAGGCGAGGCGCAGACCGACATCATCTTGCTCACGCACCGCACGGTCGAAGAGAACGTCGTCGCCGCGATCGCGGCGATCGAGGCGCTGCCCACCGTCGCCGGCGCGGTGGTCCGCATCCGCCTCGAGGAACTCAACTGAGAGCCTGTGACGGAACCGTCGCGAGCGCCCGGAGTGCAAGGCGCGAATGACGCGAGCGAAAAGACCTATCAAGTAGACAGTCGAGGAGGCAGCGAGTGAGCAACGCAGCAATCCGGGCGCGTGGCAGATTGATTCACAGGCTCTGAGCACCATGCGCTACATCAGCACCCGCGGCGCCTGGCGCGACGCGCCACGCCCGTTCTGCGAGATCCTCCTCGAGGGCCTCGCGCCCGACGGAGGCCTCGCGGTCCCCGAGTTCTATCCCCGGTTCAGGCAGGCCGAGATCGAGGCATTGCGCGGGTTGCCTTATCCACGGCTCGCGCAGGCGGTGCTCGGGCGTTTCGTCACCGACATCCCCGAGGCGGAGCTCGCTGCGCTGATCGACCGGACCTATACGGAGGCGATCTTCGGCAGCGCCGAGATCACGCCGGTGACGGCGCTCGAAACCGGGATGCACCTGCTGCACGCGTCCAACGGGCCGACGCTTGCGTTCAAGGACGTCGCGCTGCAGCTCCTGGGCAATCTGTTCGAGTACGTGCTCGCCAAGGGCGGCGGCGAGCTCAACATCCTGGGGGCCACGTCCGGCGACACCGGCAGCTCCGCGGAGTGCGCGATGCGCGGCAAGCGCGGCATCCGCGTGTTCATGCTCTCGCCGTTCGGCCGGATGAGCCCGTTCCAGCAGGCGCAGATGTACTCGCTGCACGACGCGAACGTCCACAACATCGCGATCGAAGGCGTGTTCGACGACTGCCAGGATATCGTCAAGGCCATCGGCGCCGACGCCGAGTTCAAGCGCCGCTGGCACATCGGCGCCGTCAACTCGATCAACTGGGCGCGCATCGCGGCGCAGGTCGTCTATTACTTCAAGGGCTATTTCGCGGTCACGAGCGCTCCGCGCCAGAGTGTCGACTTCGCCGTGCCCTCCGGCAATTTCGGCAACATCCTCGCCGGCCACGTCGCGAAATCGCTCGGCCTGCCGATACGCCGCCTGATCCTCGCCACCAACGAGAACGACGTACTCGACGAGTTCTTCCGCACGGGGCACTACCGCCCGCGGCGGACGGCGGAGACGCACGCGACGTCGAGCCCGTCGATGGACATCTCCAAGGCGTCGAATTTCGAGCGCTACATCCTCGACGTCGTCGGGCGCGACCCCGTGGTCGTGCGCGACCTGTGGCTCAAGATCGAGCACGACGGTGGGTTCGACCTCGCGGCGACGCCGTACTGGGCGATGGTCCAGGCCTCGGGCTTCGTGTCCGGCAGGAGCACCCACGCAGACCGGATCCACACCATTCGCGAAGTCCACGCCCGCACCGGCGTGACGCTTGACCCGCATACTGCCGACGGCGTGAGGGTCGCGCGCGAGTTCCTCGATCCCAACGTGCCGCTCCTGTGCATCGAAACCGCGCTGCCCGCCAAGTTCGCCGCGACGATCCGCGAGGCGCTCGGTCGCGATCCCGAGCGCCCGGCAGCGTACGCCGATCTCGAGTCGCGGCCGCAGCGCTCCACGGTGTTGCCTCCGGACGTGCAGCGCGTCAAGGACTACATCGTCGCGCACGCCGGCGGCGTGCACTGAGGGCGGCGGGACACGGGATTACGCGCGATCGCCGCGCGCAGGGCCTCGAAGCCGCCGATGGACCCCTCCGTCTGGGTCGACCTCGCGCGCAACCTGCGCGCCGGGCTGCGGCTGGCGCTGTTCCTGCCCGTCGACCGCTTGGACTTTCGCATCGACGTGCGCGAACTCGTCATGCTCACCCTGTTCTCGGCGGCGCTCGATATCGGCAGCGACTTCGTCCGCTACGGGGACGAGGGGCGGTTCTCGTGGCTGGGCGTCTCCGGCGAGACGTACGCGGCGGGGGTGCTGCTGCTCGCCGCAGCGGTGCTGTCGCTGCTGTTCAGGCAACGCACGCTGGTGCTGGCACTGCCGACCATCGTCTTTGCGTCGTACCCGACCCTCCAGCTGCTGCATCTCGCGCCCGGGCTCGCGGCGCGCTGGTGGCCCGGGCACGCGATCTTCACCGGCTGGCAGGACGACGCGCTGCTCGCATGGACGGCTGCGCTCTTCGTGCGAGCCGCGGCGGTGGCGCTGATGCCGGACCGCCCTCTGCGGTGGCCACGTGCGCTGCTTGCGGCACTCGTGCTGCTTGCGCCGCTGTGGTTCGGCTCGACTTTCGCGCCGGACGTGCCCTGGTGGCGACGGGAGGCCGCCAGTACGGGCGCCGCGCACGACGTTCCTTATCCAGCATCCGAGCCGGTGATGGAGGCGCAGCGGATCCTGCTGGACGAGGCGTTGACCGACCTCGACGAGGCGCGTCCGGGCATCACCGATCTCTATTTCGTCGGCTTCGCGTCCGGGGGGTCCGACGTGTTGCGCAGCGACGTGTTGTCCGCGGTGCAGGTGATGGATCAGCGCTGGGGCACGGCGGGCCGCTCGGTGGCCCTGGTCAACAGCCCCGCCACGGTGCTCGAGCGACCCATGGCAACGGTTTCGAATCTGCGCGAGACGCTTGCCGAACTGCAGGGAACGATCGATCCGGACGAAGACGTCATCATGCTCTATGTTGCCGGCAAGGGTGCTCGCGGCGGCGGTATCGAAGTCGTGCTGCCGCCCTTCGAGTGGGTGCCACTGACGCCCGCCGGGTTGCGCCAGCTGCTGGACGACTCCGGGATACGCTGGCGTATCGTCGTGGTCACGGCCTGCTACGCGGGGGCTTGGCTGGAAGCGCTCGCCGGGGACGAGACGCTGGTGATGACCGCTACCGACGCTGCCGGCGCCGGGGAGGGCTGCGCCGTCGACGACGAGGGCACTGCCTTCGGCAGCGCGCTGTTCGGTGCCGGCATGGCCGAAGCAGACACGCTCGAAGGCGCGTTCGAAATTGCGCGCAAGCGGATCGCCGAGCGCTCCGCCCGCGGGGGCAGATCGATGTCGGGGGCGCCGCAGATGGTCGTCGGTCCGGCGATGGCCGGCAAGCTGCGCGAACTCGAGCGCGGGCGCGCCGCCACGGGGCGCGAGCCACGGCGTCTGATCGCGCCGCGCGGTATAGACTCGCGTCCGTGGCCGCTTCCGTCGACGTTCGCAATCTCGCGCACAGTTATGGCGCGCGTCGGGTGGTACGCGACCTCGACTTCGCGCTCGGCCAAGGTGCGATCGGCTGCCTGCTCGGTGCGTCGGGCTGCGGGAAGACGACCGTGCTGCGCTGCATCGCCGGGTTCGAGCCCGTGCAGGGCGGCAGCATCGCGCTGTCGGGGCGCGTCGTGTCTGCCCCGGGGCGCATCGAGCCGCCGGAGGCGCGGCGGATCGGCATGGTGTTCCAGGACTACGCGCTGTTTCCGCACCTGGACGTTGCCGGCAATGTCGCGTTCGGATTGGGGCGACGACCGACGCGCGCGCAGCGGCGGCGCGTCGACGACATGCTCGCGCTGGTCGGGCTCGAAGCCGCAGCGCGTGCCTACCCGCACGAGCTCTCGGGCGGACAACAGCAGAGGGTCGCGCTTGCCCGCGCGCTGGCACCGGAGCCCGAGCTGCTGCTGCTCGACGAGCCGTTCTCCAATCTCGACGTCGATCTGCGGGAGCGGCTGTCGCTCGAGGTGCGCTCGATCATCAAGGCGGCCGGGATCACCGCCCTGCTGGTGACGCACGACCAGCACGAGGCGTTCGCGCTCGCCGACGAGATAGGAATCATGCACGAGGGACGGATCGAGCAGTGGGACGTGCCCTATAACCTCTACCACCGGCCGAACACGCGCTTCGTCGCCGATTTCGTGGGGGAGGGCGTGTTCCTGCGTGGAGTCGTCACCGGCCCGGCACGTGTGGCCACCGAGCTCGGAGATCTCGACACCGGAGCGCCGCTGCTCGCGTCCGACGGGCTTGCCATCGATCTCCTGGTGCGCCCCGACGACATCGTCCACGACGACGGCGCGCCATGGCAGGCCGAGGTGGCGGGCAAGGCGTTTCGCGGCGCTGACTTCCTGTACACGTTGTTGCTGCCGTCGGGCTCGCGCGTGCTGTCGCTCGTGCCCTCGCACCACAACCACGCGCTGGGCGAGAAGATCGGCATCCGGCTCGCGATCGACCACGTGGTTGCGTTCCCGGCGGCGTGACGGGGCGGGGCGCGGGACGAGTGGCCAGCCGCTCGCGGCGGTGTCAGGTTGGCGTTGGTATCGGGGTTCAGGTTGATGCTCGCATCGGCGATGGGCTCGGGCTGCGGGGGCAGGCAGGCAGGGGGCCGGCCGCCGCCTTTTCCGCGGACCATCCTGGTCGGGCGTGGAGTTTGACCCGCGTGACCTGCGCGTGACCGGGTGCAATCGGAAGTGCGACTGAGCATCAGGCGGCCTGTTGACGCCTGGATTGCCAGTAGGTGTCCCAGTCCTGGTTGGCACGGCAGACACGGAGCGCCAGCATGTGCTTGGCGTTTTTCAGTTTCCACCAAGCGCCGGCCCGCTTGAGACGGTCCTGGATGACGTAACGGTGTGCACTTTCGACTTCGCCGGACCCGATTGGCAGCCCGGCCACGAGCGCGTCTTGATACTTGAACTGCCCCGGGCGATTGGTGAGATAACGATGCGCCGCGCGCACCGGGGCGTTGACATCGGGAACGGTGTCGTCCTCGAGAAAGGGCTGCAGTTCCGCGACGGCGTCCTGGAGACGGTTCTGTTTCAGCCGCTCTTTCTGCGTTTCTAGCCAGGCCCTCGGCTCCGTGCCGGGGATGGTCTTCCCGGCGGCCACCAGGTAGTCACAGACGTGGTAGAAATCGACCAGAAACTCGCCGTGGAGTCCGAATTGCAACTGCACCTGATCAGCAATCCATGCGGCGCCGTCGCCGACCACGTGGACCTTGGTCTGCTGCCCCAGTCCGGCCCGAACCGCAGCGCGCAACAGCGTCGCTCCGACCTGATCGGGCGGGCCCACGGTGGCGCCGAACACCGGGGTGACCGAGCCCGGCGGATGGACCAGACTCAACCGCGCTTCCTTCCAGCCCACCTGGCGGGTCTTGCGGCGGTCCACTGGCGGGCTCTCTGCTTTCGGTGCGGCCGTCTCCACGACGGGAATCATGCTGCCGTCGATCTTGCCGATCAGTTGCGCCACCCCGTCTCGTTCCGGGATCTGCGCGGGCGCTTTCGGGCGCTCGTCGATCGCCTCGGCATGCCGCAAGACGATCGGCCAGTACGTACTGGCGGACCCCTCGATACCGTAATGCTCCTTCAGCTTCTGCGGAATGCGCGCCGCGGGCGCGTCCGCCCCAAAATCGACGATCGCCCGCTGCAGCGGCTCCGAGCAGCCGCGGCAGACCACCTCCGCCGAACGCGTAAACGGCCGGATCTCCGGTCCGCTGCTCCCCTGCCGGAAGATCTGCTCGGCTACTTCGATCCTGCCGTACCGGGTCTGCCAGTAGACGTTTTCTTTTCCTTCCGCTGCACGCCCGGTTGTTGCGCCACCTCTCCTGCCTTCCGCTCCGCTTGCCGTCGCGCCCAGCCGTGCAAGGCCTCGTTGCCCAGCTGCCGCAGTTCCTCGGTCACCCGCCGCTCCGCCTCCGCCGCCTTCTCCACATCGCCGGCCGCGTTCTCGACCACCACCAACAACGACTCGATCTTGGCCCTGAGCTCGGGAAGATCCCGCAACCGCTCCTCCACACTCCGACTCGGCCTCAGTCGCCCCTCGATTTCCGACCAATGTTCCGCCATGGGTTTCGCTCCAGGGTGAAGTTACCCACGATCATTTACCTCACCTGCGCCCATTTGTCCAGCGCCGAATGCCACCGCCATCCACCTCCCCCGGCGTCAGTCGCACTTCCGATTGCACCCCGCGTGACCCGAGAATTTGACCCACGTAGCTCTGCGGCCTATAATGCAGTTGCTAACGCGGGGTGGAGCAGTCTGGCAGCTCGTCGGGCTCATAACCCGAAGGTCGCAAGTTCAAATCTTGCCCCCGCAACCAATTGAAACAAGCACTTAGCCCGGCCCAAAAGGTCGGGCTTTTTGCTGCTCGGCGTTCGTGTAGCCCCCATGTAGCCGGATTGGTGCAATGCGTGAGCCAAACCAAGACGATTGGCCGCCGTTTCGCGCGACGGTAGACAGCGCGTTGGAGATCGGTCGTCGGCGCTGTTCGTGCGACGAGGATCAGGATGCCGAACCGGGCGACTACAGTACCGCGTGCAGGGGAAAGCAGCGGCATACCGCGCGGTTCTACTTCGCTTTCTTCTCCACGCGGTCAAGACCTTCCACGATCAGCGCGCGGCAGCGGGTCGGACCATCCGTCGGTCAAGGGTTTTTTGTCCCGAAAGAGAAAGCATTCTTTTTCCCGGCCTGACCCCCAAGGGGGATCGACTGCAGGGGCGGGGGGAGTCACACCCCCATCGCCCGTAGAGAGTTTCCACCAAAACGGGATCAACCTGATCGGTTGACTACGATCCGAGTGGCACGGGTGCGTTACTACAGTACCGCTTCACCACGGGTAGGACTCGTAACCCCCGCGATGTACGTTCGGGACTTGCCGAACCGCGCGAGTAGCGCCAGAACGAAAAGGACCGAGAACGACCCGTTGCAGAAGTTCGAGCAACCCGGAAGCTGCCATCCAAGGCTCTGAAAGCTGACGTACAGAGCACGCAGTCCTCAGGTGTTGTCCACTGGCCGGCCGTGCAACGTCAGACTTCCGGATCTCGGCGGAAATCCGAACGGCACCTCACACCAGCGCATAGATCATTCTCGCGCCGGTTTCGGGATGGCAGAAGCCCTGCTGAGTTAGCTCATCGAGCAGGCTTGCAATGGCTTTGTCCTGTGCGGGATTAGCCATTCGGTGAATTCTGATGGTCAGGGTCTTTGCGCGCTCGTCGGGCTCGATGTCGGCGCTGGCGGTGAACAGATCGCGTATCAGTGCGCGGGCCTCGTCCTCGTTCTTCAAATGGCGTCTCAACAGCGCCACCAAGGCGGTCTCGGCGCGGTAGGCGATCATCTTCACGGTGTCGCACAGCATCTTGCCCAGAGGCAATAACTCGTTGGGCCGCTGGTCCTCGGGCAGGCTGTCGAGAGTGACCTTCCTCGGGGTGCCCTTGCGCTGGAGTCGCAGCTGCCCGAGCTGTTCTTGCACGGCTTGCATGGCCTCCACGGACTCGGCCTTCTTCTGAATCCCGGCACCGTTTTCTACGCTGCTCATGGCCACTTTGGCCTGCAGCCGTCGCTCGGCTTGACGCGCCTTCCTGACCTCGGCGTCGAGCTTGCGCCAGGCCGGGTTGACGACTCGTACGGTGCCAGGAAGGCTTTGCACGCCGTACTCAATTAGTCCATCAATATCATAGTGCTGCATCATGTAGGCGAAGAAGTTTTCCTGGCACCAACGGGAGAACATCCGGCTGGCCATGAGGGTGGGATCCAGGCGCCTTGCGGTGGTGATGACGGCGGTTTGATGCCCCGTCGGTGTGAGTCGGCGCACCTCCGTCACGGGGATGGTGGCGTTGCCTGCCGCGAGCTCGGTCTGGCGCATCGCCAGCTTCATGCGCGAGCTCTCACCGCCCGGGGCGAGCACCTCTTGCTCGACGAACTCGGTCTCGGGCCAGAGGTCCTTGACGTTCTTGCGGTAGGTCAGCGCGCCGATGCGCTGTTCCCAGAGCTGGCTGAGCAAGCTGTGCGTGGCGCCCTCCCGGTCGAACACCATCACGAAGCGGTGCAGCAACGGGTCGCTGCTCAACTCGGCTTTGCTGGGTTGCTGCGGGACGCTCGGCAACAGCTGCGGCACGATGTCATTGAGCAGCGCATCAGCCAGCCCTTCGGTGACGGCCTTGGAGACCACGAAGAAGGGCCGGCCCACCGCGTCGTTGACCCAGTAGTCGGTCGTCCCGCGCAGGCACAAGCGCTCGCGCGAGACGAAGCGCCGCGGCAGCGTGGCGCGTTCACCGTGGTAGACCCGCACATGCCCATCCACGTACAGGTAGCCCGCCTCTTCGGGGTCGCCCTCCATCCAGTTCTTGCTGAGTTCCTTCATCCACGCGCCGGGGTCGCCCTTGGCGGCCATCAAGGCGATCTTCTCGCGCAGGGTGCGCACCTCCGGTACCCGATCCAGCCCTATGACCTTGCCAAACTCACCGGGCGGGATGTGGCGCAGCCCTTCAGGGCGGCGGATCCGGCCTAGCGCCATGAAGCCGAGCACCAGGAGAATGTGCAAGGCGCTGTAGAAGCCGGCGGCAAGATGGAGGTGCCGGCCCAGCCCGCTGAGCAAGCCGTTGGCGCACAGCGCCGGCAGCCCGGCGAGCACGCCGGCCATCTGCACGTCCTGGCCAGGCTCGAATCGCGTGGTCGCGCATTGGGACAGCCCCACCGCCGCTGCGATCCGCTCGTCCGCGCGCGTACAGGCCACGCCCATGCCCAGGGCTGCCTGTGCGTCGTCGCGGCTGCGCTCGGACTTGGTGCTGCCGCCAACCTGGCCACCGTCAGGCTCGGCGCACGCGGGCGCTTTGGGCAACACCGGTATCGCCTGGCGCTTGATCGCCTTGCGCAGCGTCGATTCATTGATGCCCACCTGCCGGGCCACCACGGAAGGGCGGGTCCCCGCGGCCAGAAGACCGGCGCATTGCGCGCTCACCTCCGTGCTCATGACTGCAGGCTTGGCAACCGGGGCGTTGCGAAAGAACGAGACCGACCCTTGCTTGCGATATTGGGCCGTCCAATTCATCAGCGTGCGGTGCGCAAGGCATAAAGGCGGCCCTTGGAGATCGACAGCGCGCACGTGGCCGTTCTCCATCAAGCTGGCCAACACAAAGCGCCGACTCTTCAGGTCGTCTTGCGGGTGAGAGAAGTAATTGTCCCCCCCAACGAAATAGATCACCTGGCCGTCTCGTTCGAGAATGCTCAGTGACGCGCCAATTCGTTGCGCGCCCTCAGGGAAGCCGGGAAGCAGCGACTGTTTGAACATAGCAGGCTCTTGGCAAAACGCAGGTGCCAAGCATACACCTCAGCAGCGATCGCCGGCCCGACCAAAGTGCCAACCTCGTTTCCTGACTTGTCCTGCGCTTACGGGGCGAGCTCCGGAAGTCTGAACGTATGCCCGGCGAGGACTGAATGCAGTGGGCGGCAGCGCAATGCTGCTTTGGGTCTCCCTCCGTGGTCCGATTGCAATATTGCCGCGTCTACGCAGCGTCGGCGCCAGGATTCATGTCTGCAGCCCTCCCGGCTCCCGTCGCAGCGTGTCCGACGGCAGCTCGTCGAAGCAGTCCTTGTAGGCGCGCGAGAATTCGCCGAAGTGCCAGAAGCCCCAGTTGAGTGCCTCTGTCGACACCGTGGTTGATCCCTGAGTCGACGCCAGAAGCGCCCGGCGAACACGGTGCAATCTGAGCCGGATCAGGTAGGTCACCGGTGTCAATCCCATGACCTCCTTGAACGCGTACTCCAGGGTGCGCTCGCTCACCGCTGCGACTCTGCACAAATCGCTCACATAGAGCTGGTCGCTGATCTGCGACAGAGCATAGTCTTCGGCGACCTTCACGACGAGGCTTTGCGCCTGCCTGGTACGGTCGCTGCGGCTGGGCTCGAAGTCGTGTGCCCCGCCAAGGATCGCCAATAGAAGCTCGACCAACTCGACATGGGCGGCAATCCGCTCTGTCTCCCGCTCGTTGAACAATGCCGGCTGGCGTGCGGCGGCATCCACCAGTCGCTTGCCCCACGCGAACAACCGCCGAGCATTATCGCCATCAACCTGCAGCGTCTCCACGCCGCGCGGCAAACGAAACTCGCCTTCGCGCTGGCGGGCCGTGAGATGCGCACGGATCTCGTCTGGCGGAAGCAAAAACGTGATGCTCTCGTAGCCGGCGTCGGCAACAAAGCTGGCCTCGGCGTCGGGCGCTGCCGCGAGCATCAAGCCGGCGCTCACCGGTAATCCGTTCACGGTCCCGCTCGATTTCGGTCCGAACGTGACGTAGGCCAGCAGGCCCCTGCGGGCGCTCGTACGCGTCCGCACGCGACGGTTGGTCGAATAGAACACGACCGAGGACGCTCCGAGCCGAACGAACACCCGGCGCGCCCGAAACGACATCGGCTGGAGCTGCACAGCATCCTGCTCGATGAGCTCAATGCCGGCGCCGGCCGCGGTGGGGTCGCTGATCTCGACCACCGTGACGGCAGGCTGCGCGCTGTTAAACGGAGGGTGCTTCACGATCGCATTCTGCGGAATTCCGATAGACGACCAGGTGCCAAGGCGGAAGAGTGTAGCAGTGGGCGTGTTACCAGCGACGCCGAGGCTCCGGGCCGGATCGCTTGGCGTTTCGCTCTTGCGATACCGGACATCGACCACCCGTCGACGCATGAGCCGACATCTCGGACCTGGGGACTCTCGTGAAACTGCAACAGGTGAGCGAAAGCTGCTTTGCGGTCTTGAATGAGAGGAACCGTGTCTGCGACGCGAATGCGGGTTTCGTCAATCGGGGCGGCGGCGTGGTCATCGACACCCAGGCAGACCTGCCCCACACGCGGCGGATGATCGAGTTGTTCGGGAGTGTCTGGCGGGGAATGCCGAAGCGCGTGATCAATACCAGCGAGGACGGTGATCACGTATCGGGCAACCAGCTTTTCGTGGACAGCGAGATCATCGCACATCGAACGGTGCCGGACCGCATGAAGGAGGCCGCGGGTCGATCTCAATATCAGAAGCTGTGCGACGCGGCCGACGGCTTGGTGTCCCGGCTGATGCTCAGGGCAGTCCGACCGGGCGCATTGGCGATTGGAAGGCAACTCCGGCAGGACTACGACTTCGACGGGATCGAATTGACGCTGCCGACCACACTGTTCGACAGCCGGTACGAATTTGATCTCGACGGTATGGAAGTTCACCTCATCTATGTAGGGCCATGCCACCAAGTTGGGGACACGCTCGTTCATGTGCCTCAGGAGGGGGTTGTGTTCGCCGGCAACGTGATCTTCCGTCAGGGCATGCCTATGGGCTGGGCCGGCAGCTACGAGAAATGGCTGCAGTGCCTCGATCTGATTGTCTGGCTCGACCCTGAAGTAATCGTCCCGGGACACGGGCCCGTGTGCGGCATCGAGGGGGCGATGGAAATGAAGGCGTACCTTGAATACGTACACGACGAGTCGAGGCGGTGCATTGGGCTGGGGCTGAACGCCCTGGAAGCCGCCAAGCGAATCGAATTGGGACCCTATGGCGAGTGGCGATGTCCGGCGCGCCTCGTCGCGAACGTCGAAAGCGCCTATCGAGAAATCCGCAGCGAGGCCGCAAGTCCGCCACGGAATGCGGCGAGCACCTTCAAATCAATGTACGAAGTGGCGAAGGCGCGCGGAATCGAGGTCGAATTCTGATCCGCCGATGCCGAAAGGAGTTGTCAATGGACATTGTGATGCAGCACACACCGCGTGAGAGCGTCGTGAAACCTGGTCACCTGCGACCGCTGGTGAAGGTGCTTGGCATGGTTGGCGTCGCCGCGATGCTTGCCGCGCCCTCGATTTCATTAGCCGCAGACACCCCGCGCCGGCCGAACATCGTCGTCATCCTCGGCGATGACCTCGGCTTCGCCGACATGAGTGCATTCGGCAGCGAGATCAAGACACCGAACCTCGATTCGCTGGCGCGCGAGGGTATGCGTTTCGCCAATTTCTACACGCATGCGAGCTGCTCGCCCACGCGGTCCATCTTGCTGACGGGCGTCGACACGCACCTCAACGGCCTCGGCAACATGGACGAGTGGACCGCACCTAACCAGTGGGGCGTGGACGGCTACGAAGGCTATCTCAACGACCGGGTAGCCACGCTCCCGCAGCTGCTCAGGGATTCCGGTTATCACACCTACATGGTCGGCAAGTGGCACCTGGGCAAGGCGCCGACCCAGATTCCCGCCGCGCGCGGATTCGAGCGTGACTTCTCGCTGCTCGATGGGGCCGGGAGCTACTGGGACATGACGAATTTCACCGCCGCGTCACCGCGGTCGGTCTACACCGAGGACGGGCGCTATTTGACGGCACTTCCCAAGGACTACTATGCAACGAAGACCTATACCGACAAGCTGATCGGATTCATCGATGCCAGCCGCAGCGACGGCAAGCCTTTCTTCGCCTACGTGGCCCATCAGGCGCCACACGACCCGTACCACCTGCCGAGTGAGTGGCGCTCTCGCCACGTCGGCGAGTACGACAAGGGCTGGGATGCGGTCCGGCAGGAACGACTGCAGCGACAAGTCGAGCTCGGCATCATGCCGGCGGGCACGCAACTCTCGGAACGAATGTGGTTCATTCCCGATCCCATCGTGCTGGCTCCGGCGACCAGAGCCATCCTCGGCAAGAAGATGGAGCTCTACGCGGGCATGGTGGAGAACCTCGACTTCCACGTCGGGCGGCTCATCGATCACCTCAAGGAGATCGGCGAGTACGAGAACACCATCTTCCTCGTGTTCGGCGACAACGGTGCCGAGGGAACCGATCTCTTCAAGATGATCGCGGGAACGCCGGGCACGCGTGACTATCTCTTCGCGGCGATCAACTGGTCGCAGACCCATCCCAATGCGTGGGGCGACCCGGGCTCCTATGTCGGGTACGGCCCGATGTGGGCGCAGGTTTCGATGACGCCATTCAGCCAGTACAAGGGATGGCTGGCTGAAGGCGGCATCCGCAACGCGCTGATCGTGAGCGGGCCGGTCGTCAAGCGGCCCAAGGGCGGCATCAATCATGGGCTCATGCATGTCGCCGACATCATGCCGACGCTGCTCGAAATCGCCGGCGCCGGCTATCCCACGACCAAGAATGGGCAGCCGGTGCCTGCGCTCATGGGCAAGTCCTGGGGCAAGGTGCTGTCCGGCCAGGCCGAGTCGCCACGGTCAGAAACCGACTACCTCGGTTGGGAGGTTTTCGGCAACCGGGCCGTGCGGCAGGGGGACTGGAAGCTCCGCTGGGAATACAAGCCGCTGGGCAAGGGCGACTGGGAGCTCTTCAACCTCGCGACCGATCCCGCCGAACGAAAGGATCTCGCTGCGGAGCAACCCGACAAGCTGCGGGCACTCATCGCGTTGTGGGACAACTACGTCCAGACAAACCACGTCGTGCTGCCGAGTCGCTCCCCGTACGAGACGCTGGACGACCAGCTTCCGAAGCGAGTTCCGGTAGAAGCCGGCTTCCCGCCGCTGCTCTACAAGCGGCAGTTCGTGCCACCTGCCGACATGTTGGCCGATCCCAAGCCTTGAGCGTTGCCGATCCGAGAGTCCATCGAGAGAGACGGAGAATCCATGAAACATGTCACAGAACTTATGAAACCGGTTGCCTGGTTGCGGCTTGTACCTGCGGTCATTCTCGCCATGGGCGCGCTCGCTGCGTCGCAGGCATCGGCTCAGGTCCCGGCGCGCTTCTACTGGAAGACACTGTCGGACGGGAATGCCGTGCCGCTCATCGTCAACTCGATCAGCGGCAATACGAACCCGTTCGATCCGGCCCACACCGTGACCCCCGGCGCGAACTTTGACGCGACGTTGGCAATGACTGGCTATGCGCACACGTTCACTCTGCTCGATCGCTCGGCCTTGGCGGCGATCATCCTGCCGATGGGGCACGTGGCGGGAGAAGTGACAGTGCGCGGCAAGACATTCAACCAGTCGGCCAGCGGCTTCGGTGATCCGATGCTCGAGTTCGCCATCAACATCCTTGGTCCGAAGGCACAGAAAAACATTCCCGACGCCTTGCGCTATGAACCGGGATTTTCGGTCGACCTGCTTGCCGACCTGGCATTGCCGATCGGCGAGTACGACAGCAGCCAGCCGCTGAATCTCGGGCAAAACCGCTGGTATGGCCGTGTGGGGACGCCCGTTATCTGGCAACTCGGCGCGTGGGTTCCGGGCCGGCGCACGACGCTCGAGTTGCTGCCCGCCGTTTGGCTCTTCGGTGACAACACCAACTATGTCGGGCAGACACTCAAGACCGACCCGATGTTCCAGCTGGACGCGCACCTGACCCGCGACTTCACCGAGCGCTTCTGGGGGGCGCTCGATGTGGCCTGGTACAACGGCGGCAAAGCGAGCGTCAATGGTGTCGCAGGAGAGAAGCTCAACAACCTCGGCGTCGGGCTCACGCTCGGCTATCAGGTCAACGAGAACCTGAATTTGACGTTTGGCTACAAGTCGACCGTGAACGACAGCGGACCCGGCGACTTGCGCATGGACGGGTTCATGATCTCGCTCGTCTACGGGTGGCATCCGCTCATCGAAGGCTCGCGCCGGCTGAAGAGCGAGTAGTTGTAGGGCGATCCTGTCAAGTCTGCGGTCGTGACGGCACTTGGCATTCGACCGCTGTGGGGAACTCGGTCTATTACCGCTCGGAGGCAACACGTTACTGTACGTGGAGGGCTATGCTTGGGAATCTCCGATGACTGCACTGGGGTCGATAGCATCATCGGGCGACCGCAATCGGCGACATCGCCGGACGGCCGGTCCTGGCCGTCTCCAGCCCTTCCTCCGGGCCGCCACGCGTGCCCGCCGCCTTAGCCGCCACCCCAGTACCATCAAGCCTGCTCCTTAGCTCCCAGACGCATGCCACAACGTCGTACCAGAAGACCGCGACCGGTGTAGCAGTGGGGGCAGCGTTGCTCCCCCAAAGCTGCCAAGTTCAATACCGATGCGGCGAACTCCAGTGCAGCCAAAAGACCCACCGGGCGTTCTTGCCGTATACCCGCTCCTGCCGCACGAACCCGCACTGGCGTAACGCGCGAGTCAGCACGGTGGGGGGGCGTCCAGCGCCTCGCAAAGCTGTTCCAAACAGAACGGCTGCACGCGGCGGTGCGGCGGGAGCGCGGCGACATACTCGCGTAACCGGGAAGGGGGCGGGGCGGCTCCTAAGCCCGGGGGTGGCGGAAGGCTTTCCAATTGTTGCAAGTACGCGGTCATGGGGTCTCCATACTCTATTGCCACGCGGGAAATGCACCCCGGGAGGATGATCCCGGTACCGGCAACCGGGGGTGAAATCTACCCTATCTGCCTAATCTACCCTTTTCACCAAAACCTCCGAGAATGACGGGGGTGCGCTAATACTGTTCGACAAATTATTGGTAGCGTTGTCAATAGGAGACCTGCCAAATGCGCTCCGTTTCGAGATCGGTTAGGCGTCAAACCCGTTGTAGTAGTAGGCCAGTCGAACCTTGGTTACGTTCAGGGCACCTTCCGTGCTCCACTTGCTGATATTGACCCTCATGTTCACCGTTCGCATGAGTCGTTCGACCCGGCTGGTCGTTTTCCCGGTCAGACGGTTTTCCAGAGCGGTGAACATGTCGCCACGGGCATTTTCCAGATATGACCCGGTGTGCGAATAGCTCTTCTGCTGGCAGAACTCGATGACCTGATCCAAGCGTTTCCTCTTGGAGGCAAGCATAGCCTGGATCGTCTCCGGGCAGTCCACCAGGGAGCGGATGGCGCAGATCTCCATCAGTTCCGCCACAACGTGTAACCAGTCCTCGCTCTTGCGGGCAACCCCATCTTTCCAGAGCACATACTGCGCCTGGTAAGGGAGATGCCATAAACACCGCTGGAACAGGACCTTGACCTTGCCTTTCAGACTATCGAAGATGGCAGTGTCACCATCAGTTACCAGCAGAAAGGTACTTTTGAATTTCCTGATAATTTCCAGGTTCTTACGAAACAGGTTTGCCCAGGAACCGTTATAGTTGCCAATATCAAGCCCGGCAACCCGGATGCCGCCGCCCTTTTTGTATTGCACCAGGACTTTCAGTTCCTTGCCACGTTTGGCAATCCCGGTGATCCCAATCCCGGTGCCGTCCGCTTCACCACGAGGCTCTTCCTTCTCATCGAGCAGGAACTCTAAGTGCCGACCGACTCGTTGCACACACTGCCAGATGGTCATTTTATCCACGGCCCAGCCGAACATCTGACCGATCTTCGCCGAGACCCGGTAAGAGGTCAGCGCCCCCACCAGCGCCAGTTTGCGGCGGGTGGCGTCCGGAATCCGTTCCCGCGGCGCCATCCCGAGAAGCGTGCGGGTGATATATTGCTTGTGACCACAACGCTTGCACAACACCTGGAGCTGTTTTAGGGTCAGCCAACGAAACCAGGTGAGAATGGTGGTCGCCTTGCCATGCCGCGTCTTCCACACAAAGTCACGGTCATTGCCACAACAGGTGCAGGCAAAGGACTTCCGCGGTAAGCTCATTTCGTATTCGGCAAAACCAACCAGCACCTTCTGGAAAAAGTCTTCCAGGAGCTGGGGCAAAAGCAGCAAGAACGCCTTCATGATGGCGCCATGTTGGCGCCGACCGAAAATTGACCCACTTAGCGGGGTGATGCCGATTCAAAACTGACCCGGGTGTTCAGTCTACTCTGCTGCATTTTTGAGCAGAGGATCAGGAGTGATCACCATGGCGATGATGGGGAAGGTTCGGCGGTTGCGTTACCGCCAGCAGAAGTCGGTACGAGAGATTGCGCGCATCACGAGTTTGTCGCGCAACACGGTGCGCAAGTGGCTCAAGGCACCGGTGGTGGGCGAGCCGCAGTACCGGCGCGAGCCGCGGCCGGGCAAGCTGACGGCGTTTCACGAGGCGTTGCGGCAGGCGCTCAAGGTCGATGGGCACCGGCCGAAGCGTGAGCGGCGCACGGCGCAGGCGCTGTACGCGCAGATCAAGGCCGCCGGTTACCCCGGCGGGTACTCCCGGGTCACCGACTTCATTCGGGCCTGGCGCCAAGGCGCGGGCCAGGCGGGGGCGACGAGCGCCTTCGTGCCGCTGACGTTCGCGTGGGGCGAGGCGTTCCAGTTCGATTGGAGCGAGGAAGGGCTGGTCGTGGGCGGCATCTACTACCGGGCGCAGGTGGCGCACCTGAAGCTGTGCGCGAGCCGCGCGTTCTGGCTGGTGGCCTATCCCAGCCAAGGCCACGAGATGCTGTTCGATGCCCACACCCGCAGCTTTGCGGCGCTGGGCGGCATTGCCCGACGCGGCATCTACGACAACATGAAGACGGCGGTGGACAAGGTCAAGAAGGGCAAGGGCCGGGTCGTCAACGCGCGCTTCGCGGTGATGTGCGCGCACTACCTGTTCGATGCCGACTTCTGCAACGTCGCCTCGGGCTGGGAGAAGGGGGTGGTCGAGAAGAACGTGCAGGACAGCCGCCGGCGGATCTGGCTCGAGGCGGGCCAGCAGCGCTTTGGCTCGTTCGTCGAAGTCAATGCCTGGCTTGGGGCGCGGTGCCGGGCGCTATGGGAGGAGATCAGGCATCCCGAGCACGCGCAATTCAGCGTGGCCGAGATGCTCGACCACGAGCGCACGCACCTGATGCCGATGCCCGCGCCGTTTGACGGCTACGTCGAGAAGCCAGCGCGGGTCTCCAGTACCTGTCTGGTGGCGGTGGCGCGCAACCGCTACTCGGTGCCATGCGAGCTGGTGGGCCAAATGGTCAGCACCCGGCTGTACCCAGGCCGGGTGGTCGTCGTCGCCAACGACCGCATCGTCGCCGGCCATGAGCGGCTCAACGCCGAAGGGCAGACCCGCTATGACTGGCAACACTACATCCCGCTGCTGCAACGCAAGCCGGGGGCTTTGCGCAATGGGGCGCCGTTCGCCGACATGCCGGAGCCGCTGCAGCAGTTGCGCCAAGCGCTGTTGCGCCACGCCGGCGGTGACCGGGTCATGGCGCAGGTGCTGGCCATCGTGCCGACGGCCGGACTGGACGCGGTGCTGGTGGCCGTGGCGCTGGCGCTGGAGACGGGGCCACCGTCCGGCCGGGTCAGCGTGGAGCATGTGGTCAACGTGCTGGGGCGGCTCACCGCCACCCCGGTGCCGGAGAGTGCGGCCACCACGCTGCAGGTGGCCGCGCCGCCGCTGGCCGATACCGCCCGCTACGACCGCCTGCGCCCGCAGGACGACGCCGAGGAGATCGGCCATGCGTGACTTGATGGTCGAACTCAAACAACTGCGCCTGCACGGCATGGCGCTCGCCTGGTCCGAGCTGCTCGAGCAGGGGACCAACGCCGGACTAGACACCTCGCGCTGGCTGCTCGAGCACCTGCTGCAGGCCGAGTTGACGGACCGTGCCATGCGCGCGGTGCGTCACCAGATGCACGTGGCAAAGTTTCCGGTGCATCGCGATCTGGCCGGCTTCGACTTCACCGTCTCGCCGGTGGAGCGCAAGCTGATCCAGCAACTGGCGCAGTTGGAGTTCACCGAGCCGGCGCACAACGCGGTCCTGGTCGGCGGGCCGGGCACGGGCAAGTCGCATTTGGCGACCGCCATCGGCGTGTCCGGCATCACCCGCCACGGCAAGCGGGTGCGCTTCTACTCCACCGTCGATCTGGTCAACGCGCTGGAGCAGGAGAAGGCACACGGGAGGGCCGGGCGCATCGCCACCAGTCTGCTGCGCATGGACCTGGTCATCCTCGATGAGCTGGGCTACCTCCCCTTCAGCCAAGCCGGCGGCGCGCTGCTGTTCCACCTGCTCTCGCGGCTCTACGAGCATACCAGCGTGCTGATTGTCGGCGCCGGCGTGAAACTGGTGCGAATCGGCCGACGTGAAACTGGTGTGCGGTAAGGTCGGTGCGGTGTTCTTTTACGCCCGGTTGCTGGACGTGCCGAAGCCGCCGGTGCCGTGGGGCAGCGGCGGCGGGAGGCGGGAGGTGACGAGGGTCAGTCTTCGGCTTGTTCGCGCATGCGGTAGGAACGTCCTTCGATGACGACGGTCTCGGCGTGGTGGAGCAGGCGGTCGAGCAGCGCGGAGGTGAGGGTGCTGTCGTTGTGGAAGATCTGCGGCCAGGTCTTGTACGCGCGATTCGAAGTGATGATCGTGGCGCCGTGCTCGTAACGCTGGCTGATGACCTGGAACAGGGCGTCGGCGCCGAACTGGTCGATCGGGAGATAGCCGAGCTCGTCGATGACGACGATGCTGGGTTTGAGCAAGCGGGTCATGACGCGCTTGGCGCCACCGACGGCCTGCGCGGCGGCGAAGGTGTTGACGATGTCGATGGCGCTGGTGAAGAGCGTGCTGTAGCCCTTCTGGCACGCGGTGTGGGCGAGTGCGGCGGCGAGATGTGTTTTGCCGACGCCGACGCCGCCGAGGAAGATGACGTTGCCGTGCTGGGGGACGAAGTCGAGGCGGAACAGGTGCTGGATCTGGGCGCGGTTGATTTTCTTCGGCCAACTCCAGTCGAAGCTGTCGAGGGTCTTGCCGGCGGGCAGGCGGGCGTGTTTGAGCCGGCGCGCAATGAGGGCGTCATCGCGGCGAGCGATCTCGCCGGCGACGAGTTGTTCGAGGTACTGGGGGTACGGCCACTGCTGGCGCGCGGCCTCGGCCGCCAGGTCGGGGTAGTGCTGGGCGAAGTACGGCAACTGCAGGCGCGTCAGGTGCTGGGACAGGGTGGGGTCAACGGGCGTCATGGCTGGGCAGGGTCCAGGGTGGGGGTGGTATAGGCCGCCAGATCGGCGGGAGGGAGTTCGAGGTCGAGCACGTCCTGGCGACGCAACAGGTGCAACGGGCTGGGGTCGGGCAATTGCCGGCGCCGGGCCTCGACCAAGTGGGCGATGTAGTCGCTGCTGAAGGCGTCGAAGGCGAGAGCGTCACGGAGGGCGTCGGCGACGGCGGTGTCGCCGTGGATGTCGGCCAGGGCCACGATCTTGCGGACGTGGGTCAGGGCGTGGCCACGCCGCTCCTGCAAGCCGGCGTAGTACTTGGTGGCCTCCGGGGATAGGGCGAGGAAGCGCTTGAGCACCTGCGCGTCGCGGGCATGCCGGCGTTGCGCCACCAGGGCCTTGGCGTGATCGGGGTCTTCGCAATCGAGGTGCCGCTCGTAGGAGCGGACATGGCGAGCGACCAGTTCGTCGTCGCGGTACAGGCACAGCCGATCGGGATAGGCTTTCAGGGTCAGTTGGCAGCCGGCGAAGCGGGCGGGCACCGAGTAGCGGTTGGCGTCGAAGGTGACCCGGAACTGGCGATTGGCGCGCACCGGCAGGACGCGGCCGACATCGAAGGGCCGGGGATTGACCGGCTGCAGGTGGGCGCGTTCCTCCGCCCACAGGTCGACCGGCCGGCGGTGCGTTTCGCGGTGCAGGCGGACGTTGGCCACGGTTTCGAGCCAGACCGTCGCCGCCGGGTTGAGGGCGGCGAAGGCGGGCAACTCCAAGCCGGTGAGGAAGTTGCCTTTGACATAGCCGACGCCACGCTCCACGCGCCCCTTTTCGTTACCGGCGCGGGGCGCACAGGCGACGACTTCGAAACCGTAATGGCGGGCGAAGTCGAGATAGCGCGGGTTGAACTGCGCGGGTTCGCCGCGGACATGCCGCAACACCGCGCAGCGCAGGTTGTCGACCATCATCTTGTATGGCACGCCCAGGGCGTGGAAGGCGTTGACCTGGCAGGCGAGGAAGTGCTCCATCGTCTGCCCGAGCGTGAACTCGACGTACATCTGCCGGCTCCAGGCCAGCACCATGATGAAGAACGACAGCCGGCGGCGGGTGTTGCCGACGGCGATCGTGCCCCACTCGCCCCAGTCGGCCTGAGCGACTTCCCCGGGCGCAAAGGCGAGGGTCAGAAAGGCTGCGCGCGTGGGGGGACGGATGACGTGGACGTAGTCCTTGACGATGCTGATGCCGCCGGCGTAGCCCACCTCGCGCAAGCGCTGGAACACCTGCTGGGCGGTGAGGGCGTGCGCGTCGAGCCAGCCGACGATGCGGCCCTTGAACGGGTCGAGTTTGCTCGGTCGGTGCTGGGGTGCTCGTGGGGTGTACGGTCGTCCCCGCCAGTAGCGGACCGTCTTGACATCGAGGCCCAGGCTGGTCGCCAACTGCGCGGCGGTGAGGTGCTTGGTGGTGCCGTCGCGAATGGCGCACCAGGTCGCGTAATCGATCATGGCCGGCGCTCCAGGGCCGCCCGCAGGCGGGCGCACCGCAGCGCTACCGGCACCACCTCGGGCAGGCTGAGGACTTGATAGAGCGGCGGCTGGTAGGCGACCAGATCGAGGCCGATCAGGGCGGTCCGGGCCCGCTGCAACCGGGGCGGGTCGAGGCGCAAGCGCCGGCCGAGCGAGGCGTCGGCGTAGTAGCTCAAGCCGTGCTGGTCGGCGACGGTGACCAGGAACAGGTACAGCGCCCAGGCGTCGACCTCAGCCCGCTCGATGTAGTGCTCCTGGACCAGGCGGTGGTCGAGCCAACTAAAGTGCGCCGGCACGGTACGCAACCGCTCCGGTACCAGGGTCCGTTTGCTGATCGTCATGCCCCTCGCCTCCACAGATGTCCTGGCCCAGTTGTACCAACCGGACCACCGCCGAGGCGATGTCTTCTTGTAACGGCGAGCCGAAGAGATGAGCGATAAGTCCAACCAGAACAATCGGTTGGGCGTGCAAGACATCTTGTAACAGCGACCCCGGCGCAGCGTTACAAGAGCTCTGCTCCGGCCCCCCCGGCGGGGTCTCGGCCACCGGCGTCGGCACTGCGCTGACCGGGGCCCGCCGCCGGCTATAGCCGGGATGCGCCGCCCGCCACGCCCGGACCCGGGCCACCGCCGGCGGACCGCGGTAATAGTCCCGGTTCTCCGGCTTCGCCAGCCACTGCGCCTGACTCGCCCGCTTGCTCGCCGCGCGACACTCCGGCGCCGCGCAATAGCGTTGATGCCGCGCGTTACGCGCGTCAGGAACAAACGCCTGCCCGCAGTGCTGACACCTCCGCCGCTCCCGCTTCCCCATGTCGTGCCTCCCCTAGTGTCACGACAGGGGCTACCACACGACGCCCGAAGAACACCGAAGAAGCTTTCAGCCAGCGAAGAAAACTCAGCTTTGGATCTCCTCCCCCCGAAGAAGATCTCTACCCCCCAAGACCAGTTTCAAGTCGGCCAACTCACACCGGTTTCAGGTCGGCCGCGACAGCGATCACTACGAATCTGGACTTTGCCGAGTGGTCGACCGTGTTCGGCGATGCGAAGATGACCACCGCGCTGCTCGACCGCCTGACCCATCACTGCCACATCGTGGAAACCGGCAACGAGAGCTATCGCTTCCTGCACAGCAGCGCCGTGGCCAAGTCGCGCATCAAGTCGCGCGAGCACGCCAAGCGCACGGGTGCGACGCCGAAACCGCCACCACCGGAGCCGGACATCTGAGCGCGGGTGATCTCCCCTATGAACGCAAACTCGACGCAATCGGGGAGGTACGCAACCCCTCGGCACGTCAAAGCAATCGATCCTGGCGCGTTCTACGCGGTCGATTCGTGGGCGTTGGCCCGCAGCGACTCATTCTCGGCCCATTCATGCGTTCTGAGCCGTCGCGGCGCGGAAGGCAGAAAACTTGGACCTGGCCCGCAACGGAATCGCCTGCGCAACCGTTATGGACCACGATCAACAAACGAGGAGGCATACAATAACCTGCAACCCGCCTATACTTATCGCCAACGACGAGCGCTTCAAGGCCCTGCGCGCAGAATGGATCGCCTTGGGCATGGCCCCGTCGCCCGCCGCTGAGCTGGCGCGCAGACCCTAACCCAACGATGCTATGCCTATTCCATGGGTCAAACAGCATGACAAGCACCCCTTCGCGGACAATCCTTTCCTCGAAGGTCTTGCTGGCTGGATGGACAGTCCCGCAGGGGAGCTTTCCACTGTAGTGTTGGATGCGGTGTGGGCGTTGCTAGAAAAGGTCGAGGTCGACGCCAAGCAGCGCAAGATCATCTGGGAAGATGGGCAACGGCTTTCGATTACCGAGTCCGTGCACCGCATTCACGCCGGCTACCCAGACTTTCCGCTCGAGCTCATCGAAACGCATCTGCTCGGATGGCTCGAAATGGACTTCGTCCCACCCTCCGCTTCTCCGGCGCAATTGGACGAGCTCGATCGGCTCACCGAGAGCTGGATCGAGGACCACGAGCGGCGAGCCGAGGCCGCGCGAAAACGGGGGAGAACTCGGCACTCTTGAGATAAGGTAGATAAGGTAGATAGAATTGCAATTCCCGGGGCGTAGCGAAATCTACCTGTCATCTGCATTACCCCGGAATATCTACCCTCCGTGCCGAGGGCGCGCGGATTTCGGCCAATGTGATCCCCACGGGGGCGATCCTGACAGTGTAGAGAAATGCTTGCCATTGACCACCGGCTGTCTGCGAAAAGCCCGTGATCCGTCCATACTCATTGATAGCGCTTGGCTGGCTTGAAGCGCTCCCAGAGGTTATGGGCGGCGGATTTCGCCACCCGCCCGCGGCTGCCCTTCTTGCGCGGGGGCAGGGGTGGGAGCTGCTTGGCGCCCTGGCTCAGGATCCTGCGGTAGCGCTTGCGCAGGCTCTTGTATTCCGCCTCCGTCAGCTGCTTGCTCTCGCGTTCAGCTACCTTGGCCCGCGTCTGCTTCAGCAGGCGCTTGAGGTTCTTCGCCCACGGATAGCCGTTGGACTCGATCACGAAGGTGAGCTCCCGCAGCAGGTGGGAGCCACACAGGCCGTGGCCGCAGTGGGTGTAGGACAGGTAGGAGGCCCAGCAGTCGTGGATGATGGTCCCCCCATAGCGGGGGATGATGTTGATCGCCCTGATGGCTTCCAGTCCGCGCTTGGGGTGCAGGAATTTCAGGGTGATGTCCCCGCCCGAGCAAACGTGGATCCAGTAGTTCTTGCGCTCGACCCGCAGCGAGGTTTCATCCGCGTGCATGGCGGGCTGGGTGAGGAGCTGGTCGATGGCGGTGCGCTCCCACTCGGCCAGGGCCTGATGCAGCTGCAGAACCCACTTCAGCAGGGTCGCTTCGGACACGATCTGCCCGATGAGGGTGGCGAGGGTTTGCTGCACCCGCTTGAGCGCCACCATCTGGGCGAGCAGCAGGTGCAGAACGAAGGCCTTGATACCGGTGCCGTACTGCACGGGGCCGGACAGGTCCGCCGGGAAGGTCCCTTTGGTCAGTGCCTGGCAGCGGGGGCAGGACTTGATCTCGGCATCGACATGATTCAGCACCTTCTCGAAGACGATGTCGATGCGGGTGCGCCGCTCGTGTCCCTGACAGGGCGTCGCGCCCAGATCGGCACCACAGCTGGCGCAGGTGGTGACGGCGGCGATGGCGACGGTCTCCACCGTGCGGGTGTGGCGGGCACGTTCCTGGTCCTGCTCTCGGCCCTTGGACTGGGTGCCGGGCTGGGACGCCGTCGCATCGTCCTTGGGCGTCTGCGAGGGGGGCACGCTGGCATTGCGGCTGTTCTTCGGCGTGCTCTTCTCCATGAACACCGCCATCAGCACTTCGAATAGCGTCAACAGGGCCTGGAACAGGGCGCGGCCCTCCGCCGAGATCCGGCCCCTGGCGCACAGCGCCTCAAACTGGCCCTTGAGGCCATCGAACTCGGCGCGCAGCGAAACCCTGTTGACGCTGCCCATCGCCTCAGGTGACCTCGACGGCCATGAGTGCGGCGAGGACCGCCAGTCGCTCTGGCGCCGGCATGGCGCGGTAGCGCCGCGCCCAGCTCTCAGCCTTGCGCTTGATGCGCTGGCGATCGGTGAAGTTCTTGCCGGCGAAACGCGCCCAGTGCACCCGGTCCGGGATGAAGTTGAACCACAGCTTCTCGGTGCGCACCCCGGCCTGGTTCATGACCTGCAGCTCCAGCTGCTGCCAATCCCCGAGCTGCTCGTCGTAGAAGGCCGAGGGGTAGCCGGACAGGAGCACCGGACACGGCAGACCCTTGAGCAGCACCAGGAGCTCGTGATGGTCCTGCTCCGTGTACTCGAAGCGATAGCGCCGCCCCGAGGTACGGGTCGCGTGCAGGTAGGGCGGGTCGCTGTACACCAGCTCCCGGCCGGTGAACGGGAACTCGGCCAGAAAGCGGTGCGCGCAGCCGTGGACCTTCTCCACCGGGTAGTCGCACTGGAAGCGCTCCAGCGCCCGCTCGTTGCGGTCGATGCCGATGTTGCGCAGCGCTGGCGCCTTGCGCTGCATGATCGCCCCGCCACCGAGGTGGGTCTCGATATAGGTGTCGTGCGGCGGCATCAGGGCGATGATCGGCTGGCACAAGCCCGAGGTCGCCTTGGACCCGAAGTAGCTGCCCATCGGCGTTGGTCCGAGTGGAGATCTCGGACCAATCCTAGACCCGACACGCTATGCTGTCAAGCACGAATCCTGGGGACCCACTGCCCTCGGAATCACAAGGGGCGGCTGGGGGGGCGAGCAGTTACGCCAAGGCTACGATCAGGCCTCAGACCCGTCCTGCGTTCATGGACTGGTGCTCCCCCTTTGATGACGGTGTTGGCGCGGGAACGGCTAATCAGGTTGTGCGGGCGCATAGATCTTCCGCACGTACTCGTCCAGCATGCGCGTCGCGCAGAATCTTGGCCCGATGGTGCGCAGCGATGCCTTGATGCGCGCAATCCAGGCGTGCGGGATCCCCGCGGCATCGCGGTCGTAGTACGTCGGTATGACTTCCCGTTCCAGCAAATCGAACAAGGCTGTCGCGTCCCGGGCATCCTTCGCCGCCGCGTCGGCATCCTCGGTGCCGTCGATCGCCCAGCCATTGCTGCCGTCGTAGGCTTCGGCCCACCAGCCATCGAGCACACTCAGGTTCAAAACACCGTTGCATGCAGCCTTCATGCCGCTGGTGCCGCTCGCCTCCAGCGGTGGCCGCGGCAGGTTGATCCAGACCCCGCACCCGTTCGTCAGGATGTTCGCCAGGCCGATGTCGTAATCCTCAAGGAAGGCGACGCGCCCGCCCAGGCGCGGGTCGGACTTCAAATCGAACATGCGGGCCAGGACGCGCTTGGCGTCATCATCCCGAGGGTGAGCCTTGCCGGCGAATAACAGCTGTATCGGCCGGGCGGCGTCCAGCAGGCGCAAGACTCGTTCGGGATCCTGGATTAGCAGATGAAGCCGCTTGTAGGTCGCCAGCCGGCGTGCGAACCCCAGCGTCAGCGCGTCGGCGTCGAAGGTGCTGGCGGCCTTCATAGCGTACTCCATCGGATCGCCTCGCGCGAGCCGATCGGTTACGGTCTTGGACCGGACCCAATGTGCCAGCCAATTGACGTACTCCTGCCGGACGGCCCACAGCTGCGCATCCGGAATTCTGTCGACGGCCGCCCACGTCGCGGGATCAGTGACCCGCTCATGGGTGTGCCAGCCTGGCATTAGGTACTCGTCGAGCAGCCGTCGCATCAGTGGCGAGATCCAACTCGGGACGTGGACTCCGTTGGTGACATGGGTGATGGGCACCTCTTCGGCGGAACGACCGGGGAATAGCCCCTGCCACATGCGTCGCGCGACGCCGCCGTGGATCTTGCTAACGCCGTTGGTCGAGCGGCTCATGCGCATCGCCAGCGCGGTCATGCCGATGGGCTCGTCGCGGTCGGCGGGGTTGAAGCGACCCAACGAGAGGAGATTCTCCATGTCGCCGCTCAGCCGCCGGGCCACGCCGGGGAACACTGTCATCACCTCGTCCATCGCGTAGGTTTCGTTGCCCGCCGGCACGGGGGTGTGGGTGGTGAATACGACTCGCCGACGCACCTTCTCGTGCGCTTCGGCGAAGCTCGCGCCGCGCTCCTTCTCCCGGCTCACCAGTTCCATGGTGGCAGTGGCCGGGTGACCTTCGTTCATATGGATGATGGACGGGTCGACTCCCAAGGCATCCAGGACGCGCATCCCGCCAATGCCGAGCAGCGCATACTGGGCCAGCCGAATCTGGCGATTGCCTTCATAGAGCCGGGCGCTCACGAAACGCTGCCGCGGTGCGTTGCCGGGCACTTCGGTGTCGAGCAGAAACAGCGGCACGCTTCCGACCTCGACCCGCCACACATGGACCGACACCTGCTCATCCCAAATCGGCACCTGGACGGTGAGCGCACTGCCGTCCTCGCGCGTGACCAGGGCGCACGGACGACGCTCCGGGTCGGTCTCGTACCAGTACTCGTGCTGCCAGCCTGCCGCGTCGACACGCTGGTGAAAGTACCCCTGCCGGTACATCAGCCCCACGCCGACCATCGGCAAGGCTCGATCCGACGCCTCCTTCAGGATATCCCCCGCCAACACACCTAGCCCGCCCGAATAGACAGGCAGGGAACGATGCACGCCGAACTCGGCGCAGAAGAACGCGATCGGGTGTTCCGAAGAGGCGACACCGACGTCGCGCGCCGGTCGCCCCAACTCTTCCTCCAGGGAGTTGCGCAGTGCCTCCGCCCGCCTGACCAGCGCCAGGTCGGACGCCGCCCTTTCCAGAGATGCCGGGGACACCTCGTCAAGGAAGCGTACCGGGTTCTGACGACACAACCGCCAGCGGTAGCTGTCGACAGCGCGAAATACCCGCTCTCCGTCCGGGTGCCACACCCAATGAAAGTTGTAGGCGACCCGCGCCAGCGGCGCGAGCCGCGCTGGAATCTCACGAGCGAGCGCCTGCGCTGCCCGCCGGACGTCCTTGACGCCGCTTTGGGTACCTTCGTTTCTCTCGTGCATAGACCCGTTCCCCCTACGAGGTCGATCAAGAATAGGCGATTCAACCACACGATCGCACGCCTTGGAAGTTGGCTCCGGCAGTCGAAGCGCGATTGTCCGCCCCTACCGCTCGGTGGGGCTGCGGGCGATGGGTCATTCCTGAATGGGCCGACAAGACGGACCCAGTAACCGGGAGCATTGGCAACGAATAGCGTAACGAGCCCCGCAATGAGCTCCGCCGGCTTGGCGACCAGGCGATCCGCTCATCGAATTCGTGAGCCGGTTCGCGCCAGTCCCGCGGGCCGTCTTCGCCTTGGCAACGAACGTGACCCTACCACGTTACAGCGATCTGAACGGCTGCTCACGGGCGGCGCCTATGGCCGCGTTGGGTCCGGGACCGACGACGATCGGACCGTGATCGGCCAGGAGCGGCCGGTCGAGGTGGCCACTCAATTCCAATAGGTAACGGGTCCTCTGATCCCGCCGAGTGTCCGGTTTTCGGCGAGCAGACTGACACCGACACTGACTCGACTCGGCCAACTCCCGCCGTTCGCGGTCGCCATGGAACCTGCCGGTAAGCCGCCATTGTGCGTCCAGCGAAGGCTGGCGCGTCCAGTGGGAGACAGTCCGTGCGCCGGGAGACTGGCAAGGAGTAGGTGGTGCAAGTCCGCTGCACTGAAGGCATAGCAAGCCACAGTGGCACCGAGTCATGCGTTCGGTATCCGCGAGGGTATCAGCGAAGCGTTGACAGGTGAGCACATGAGCCAGCCATTGAGCCGCGTAAAACCCTCATCCCGGGTGCCAACACATTGGACTTTGTGGAAGGCCACACCAGCGGGCGCGCTATTGCGAGCACCCGTTGGACCCGGCGCGGTCGAAGACCCTGGCGCGTGTGGACGCTCTTTGTACAGGAACCGGGAGAGCTTGGATGTGGCCGGCGGGGTATTGCCGGTCCGTGCCGGGAAGGCGAGGAGCCAAAGCCGGCGATGAACGCATCCAAGCAGTCAGACCCTGCCATAGTAGCGATGAAGCCTGCGAACAAAGCTGGGCGACCGGCGGCGGAGTGGGCGGAGCCAAGGGCGGGGACCAAGGGGAACACGGGCCGGCCACACACGCACCGGGCACAGGACCGGGCGAGCGTGCCACAGGGGCTGGAACGTGTACGTCAAGCAGCAAGGCAGCGGAAGAAGGAGAGGTTCACCGCGCTTCTGCACCATGTTACGGTTGACCTACTACGGGAGTCGTTCTTGGCGCTCAAGCGCAAAGCCGCCCCTGGCGTGGATGGCCTGACATGGCAGGACTACGAGGCGGCACTGGAAGACAACCTCCAGGACTTGCACACACGGGTCCATCGCGGGGCGTACCGGGCACTGCCGGTCCGGCGACGGTACATACCGAAGCCGGGCGGGAAGCAGCGCCCACTGGGGATCGCTGCGCTGGAAGACAAGATCGTCCAGCGTGCGGTAGTCGCCGTACTGAACGCGATTTACGAGGAAGACTTTCGCGGATTCTCGTATGGTTTCCGACCGGGACGCAGTCAACACGCTGCGCTGGACGCCCTATCGGTGGGGATTGGTAACACCCCGGTGAACTGGATTCTCGACGCCGACATACGGAGCTTCTTCGACTCGGTCAGCCAGGAGTGGCTGATTCGTTTCCTGGAGCACCGGATCGGCGACAAGCGCATCATCCGCCTCGTGCGCAAGTGGCTCAAGGCGGGTGTCCTGGAAGATGGAGAGTGGAGCGTCAGTGACATGGGTACGCCACAAGGGGCGGTAGTATCACCGCTGCTCGCCAACGTGTACCTGCACTACGTCTTCGATCTCTGGGCCGAGCGGTGGCGACGGCGGGAAGCTACCGGCAACGTCATCATGGTGCGGTACGCTGATGACATCCTGGTCGGCTTTCAGCATGAAGTCGACGCGCGGCGTTTCTGGGACGCGATGCGGCTGCGGTTTGAGCAGTTCTCGCTTGCGCTCCATCCGGACAAGACTCGACTGCTGGAGTTTGGCCGCTATGCTGCGGCCCGGCGCAAGCAGCGAGGCCTTGGGAAGCCGGAGACCTTCACGTTCTTGGGCTTCACCTTCATCTGCGGTAAAGCCCGCCGCGGGGCCTTCCAGTTGCAGCGGAAGACCCGCCGGGACCGCATGCGAGCGAAGCTCCGGGAGGTGAAGGAGCAACTACGAAAGCGCAGGCATGAACCGATCCCCGAACAGGGGCGATGGCTCAAGCAGGTGGTTACCGGCTTCTTTGTGTACCACGCGGTGCCCACGAACTCCCGGGCACTCCGTGCCTTCCGGCACCACGTCACCGGCCTCTGGCTGCGGGCGCTCCGGCGCCGCAGCCAGAAGGACAGCATGACGTGGGCACGGCTCAAGAAGATCGCCGACACCTGGCTCCCACAACCCAGAATCCTTCATCCCTGGCCCAGCCAACGCTTTGCCGTCAATCACCCAAGGTGGGAGCCCGGTGCGTGAATTGCGCACGCCGGGATCTGTGCGGGGGGTACCGGGCAACCGGTATTCCTACCGCGATCACCGGGGTAAGAGTCGGAGCCCCGTAGCTTGGGTAGCAGGATTGCAGTGGGGAAACCGGGACTCTGAAGCCTACCGACAACGCCATCGGAAGGATGGCGGCGAGTCACCAGGCCGTAGCGCAAGCGAACGAGAGGTGGCCTCGAAACTTTGGCCCCGGAGGCCGAGCTGGCAATGGCTACGGCGAAGGCAGCATGGATCATCGCGAACAGACCGAAGCGATGGGACACTCCGGCGGGGTGGTTATCGACGGCATGGTGACAAGGACGTGCTAAGCAACTGGAGAGACGGAGCAGCC
>CAVQLG010000012.1:0-80507 GCA_963713275.1 uncultured beta proteobacterium | reverse complement strand
CGGTAGGGTTTTCGAGAAAGCGCGGATGTGATCGCGGTTCCGCAGGCAGCCATCGAGCTGGCCAAGCGGTTCGAGGGCTTCCATCGGGTGCAGATGCCCGACCCGTTGCGCCGGGCGCATCCGTACCTCTGCCCGGCGGGTTTCTGTGACGATGGGTTTGGACATCTCTGCGCTCCCGAGCACCCGCCGATCACCGAGGCCGAAGCCGAGGTCTATCTCGCGCAGGACCTGACGATCGCGGTCAACGCCACGCTGCGCTACTGCCCGGGCTGGCCACCGAGCCCGAGGGGCGGCTCGCCGCCATCGTCGACTTCACCTTCAATCTCGGCGCTGGTCGGCTGCAGACGTCGACCTTGCGGCGGCGGCTCAACCAGCGGGACTGGCGGGCGCCGCGCAGGAGTTGCGGCGGTGGGTCTATGGGGGCGGGAGGGTGCTACCCGGGTTTCTGGCGAGACGAGAAGCCGAAGCGCGGCTGCTCTCGTGAGAGCCGCGGCAACGTGTTCCCCCGGTACCCGCCGTCGATGCCTACCCTATCGTCGAGCGTGGTTCAAGCCGTCGAACCAAGCTCACTTTGCTGCGACGTGGCCCTACTCAGCTTGGAAACATAGTCCTGAATAAGTTCCAGCCACGCGTCCGCCGCTTGCAGCGCTGCAATCGCATCTGGTATGCCGTTCCGCCCTTCGTGATGTACCACTGGGCTGGGTTCGGGGTCTCACGCACGGTTCCGCCAACCAACGTTCCAAGTCTTTCCAGGTAAGCGTGAGACAAGTCGAGGCGTCCAATGCCGCTGGGAACCCAGTTCACGGCGTAGGTGATGAGCTTCGCATCCAGAGTGATGCCCCCAAGGTTGAAAACATTGCCCGATGGGGCTTCCCACTTCAGGCTTGCCGACTTCGTGGCCGGATCCAGGTAGATTCCCAAGTCCGCAGCCTTGCCCAGGAAGCCCTTGAGCAGTTGCGACACGTTCGGATCGTGCTTAGACAACGCCTCGTAGAAAACCTCCGATGAGATCGTGCTTGCGGGCGTTCTCTGTGCGCCTTCTATCAGTGGAGCAGCAGCATCAACGACGATCCCGTCGCTAGCGAGCTTTACTATCCCGCGCTCGATGTTGAGCGTCCGTACCAGAACACGGGGTTGGACGATGTAACCTCGATCGGGTAACTCGAAAACTGATAATTCCACCATGCCAAAGGTGAAATGAAAGCCCGCATGGACCTGGAGGTAATCGATCAGAGACTCTGCACCCTCTCTGATACCGTCCCCGACGACAAGAAGCAGTAGGCGTCCAAGTCTTAGGTTGCGTTGAACCGCGTCAACAAACGACGCTTCGTCGATTTCGGGGTCGCCGCCGCCCACTTGCCGGACATAGTCGAACAACCCGCAAGGCAGTCGGCCACTCTTATGGTCAACGCCTTTGGTTACCGCGGCCTCGAATTCATCGTATCGCCATGTCGAGATGCTACGAGCGTAGTCGATGACTTGGGCAAGTACCTCCCGCCGTGCTTGCGGATTCCGCCAGAGCTTGCACTCGGCTAATACGATGTTGCCTTGTGGTGTAATGAAGACGTTGTCAATGTATCCCGCGGGGGTAGGAACCTCCATCGCGATCGGAATGATCTCCCCGATACCTGGCTCCAATTCGCGAATCGGCAACGCTTGTGGAAAACGAAAAATTAGCTCCTGTATCCAGCGTTCATCGTGAAACTGATCGCTGGCAGGGTCAGGCGCGACCAAGATCGGCTCCAGTGCAAGCGCAGTTGGGGAGCGCTCAAAGGATGAAACGAGTATCGGCACGCTGTACTGCCGGCCGAATCTTGCATTTTGCATGGTCGTCTCGCTCGCGGTCGTGGACGGATCGGGAATGAGGGGGTAGGGACAAAAATGTGGCGAGCGCATACTGTTGGGGTAGGATGCTCCACCCCCCGAAGCGCGCGGTGGGTAGCAGCGTAGCATGTTTCGATATGCTCGGTCTGACGGGAAGTCGGGCGGATCGGGAGGTGACGCGACGCATTGATGGCCGCAGCATTAGGTGTTGTGCTCGCGTCAGAGAGTTCGCAGCGTGCCGCGCGCAGAGCTGCCGCCGGCACGCGTCCGCCCGGCGGCGCGCGCGGCGGGCGGTCGACGGTTGCCAAGCGACGTGTTGAACTCGCGCTGTTCTATACCAGCGAGTTCCGCTGGTGGAGTCTCGTCGACATCGTCGGGTCGCTGACCGGACTCATTCGCTGGTGCCCGCTTTACGCACCGCTGGGGATCACGATCTGCTCAAGCAGCGGGGAGTGAGCCGCCGCGCCGCGCCGGGCGGCGGCGCCGCTCTGCCGTCACCGGACGTTGACCCTCCCCTCCGCGTCGGAGCCGAGCCGGCACTGTGCCGCCGGCGGATAGCCGACGACCAGGTCCGTTCCGACCCGCTGCCCGGTCGCCGCGAACGCGCCTTCAATCTCGGCACGCGCCAGGTCCGGGTGCGCAAGCCAGTCGCCGACCTCACGGAAAGACTCGAGCACGCACTGCGTGGTCGTCGCGGCCACCTTGTCGCCGCTCCCGGCGTTTCGCAAGATCCAGCGCACGTCGACCCGATATCCCATCCTGCCGTATAGGCACCCGGCGACGACGCTCACTTCCTCGATCTCTAGGCGGCCGTCCGGGCCGGTACCATGGCCCCGGCTGGCGCGAGGCGACGCACACTTACCCCTTGGCGCGTCCAGCGCCGACTTGAGGGCCCGCGCGAGCGCCTGCGCGTCGGCGGTCCGCAGCACCAGCTCGAATTCGAGCTGTGCCCCCGGACGGACAAGTCTCGCGGGGTCGCAAGCGTGTGCCGCCTGGACTGCGGCGCGGGGGTCCCCTGACAAGTCGAGCAAAGGCAGGCGGGTAACAAGTCCCAGCACGAATAGACCGACGAGCGAAGCGTTGGCGAACGCCTCCGCGCTCGTTTCGGCGATCGGATCCAGGAGCGTGCCCTGGACGAACACCGGCGGGCCGGACGGGCCCTGCACCTCGATCTCGCAGTACTGGCTGTTCTGCTGCGGCGTCAGCAGCGGGATCGCGCAGGCCGCAACCAGACCGCTGAAGCCGGCCACCAAAGGCAGGATCATCCTACGTCCCATCGCACTTCTCCGCGACGCGCCGTTGTCTAAGTGTATGTCCGCCTCCGCGCACTGGTGTTGCTCGGGGTCAACCGGAATCGACGCGGCCGGTGGAGTTGTAGCGTTGTGCTGCGCCGCGGACCCATGCCATTCGGCGAGCTTGCCGGCTCATTGACCAGGCCGGGCAGTAGCCGAAGCAGGTTGGCTTCCCGCAAGGAAAGCGCGCGGACAGAGGTCTATCGTGAAATCGGAGCCTGTCTCGGAGGACTGCCATGGGAAAGAGGGGCATTCTGCCCACGGCCGCCGTCCCGATCGGTTTTCTGGCGGTCTGCGCCGCCCCGGTGCTCACCCCCGACGAGCGCAGGCAGGTCTAGGTCTGCCACGTCGTCGTGGACAGGCAGTTCGGCTCGCCGCTCTTTCAGCGCAACGTCCTCTCCACCCCGGCGGGAGGACTGGCTGGCGCCGCAATGGGTGCTTCGCAAGGGCTGATCGTCTCTTCCAACATTCTGGTGATTATCACCGTTCCCGTCGGCGCGGCGATCGGTGCCGCGGGGGAAAGCAAATTTAACGCCTCGACGCGCCGTCGGGAGCAGCGCAGCACGTCGTGACCTGCCGGGGCCGACGGGAAGCTGGGGTGATGACGCGCTGCTCCCCCGCTAGGCGTCGGGGCTTCGCGCCAGCGTAGGCGCAGTGGAATCGAGACCTTGCGGAGCACGCCGTGGCTGCAGAACATTCACAGACCAACGGACCCAATCGCACTGCGATCGCGTTCAGCGCCGACGCATCGTGTTGGCGCGTGCCGGCCGCCGTAACACGCTCAAGGCTCCTCTTTGCCGACGGCTTGTGACCTTGGCCTCGTCTGCGGCGAGCTGATCCATCACCTCCTCCACCGTATTCTGGGATACGAGGTTGAGACCAAAGTGGCTGGCGAGATAGCACAGCGCGAAGGCAAGATGTGGGTCATCGAGCAAGCCGTTTTTTTCGGAAGCAACGTACGTGCACAACGCCGCCTCGACCGCCGCTTGCCTTCTCGATTCGGGCAGACCCCGGAACTTGATCGCCACATGAGGTGCCAGGTGGAACAACTCCCGGTCTCGCGGCACCAAGCCCACCAAGGGCATCAAGGGCTGCGCCTCACGGGCATCCTCGTATGCCGCGGCGATCTCAGCGATCCACTCGGCAGCGGTCTGCGGTAATGGTTTCATGCCGGCTCCTGAGTGCATGCGTCCCCCCACCGGGCAAGTCATCACTGGATCCTCCCGCTGTTTTCGGCGGAATGCGGGCGACTCCCGGGCACATCGGGGAGGCCCTCCAGGAAGATGGCATCCCGCTGGTAGTTCACATACGCCTCGAACACGAACTCGCTCCAAAACGCTCGCGACGGGCCGTACTTCATGTGCCGCTCGTAGGCTTCGAGTCGTGCCTGCTGCGGCGCGTCGGGCAAGGTTCTTCGGAAGTATGCTTGCCAATCGCTCTTGCCGGGCGTGAGCAGCACGTAGGGGGTGGTGAAGACCACGTGCTCCGCGAGACCGGGCAATGGCGGTGGAAGCACGCGGGCGTACCACAACTCCCCCTCTCGCCCCCGGTACCCCGATGGCGAGAAGGCTCTGCAGACCCGCTCGGTCACGAGCTCACGGAGCACGACCAAGTCCTTCTCGATGCCTTCGTGAGCATAGATGCCCATCCGGGATTCCTGCAGCAACCCGATCGTGCGCAGCAATTCCTTGTGCATGCCGAACGCCGAACCGACCGCCATGACCGTTGTCCCGATGGTCTCGTCTCCCGATCCGACGCAGGCGTCGAAGAACGCCCAGCACGTGAAGAAGGAGGCCGTGAGCGGACTCATCGGCGGTCCGCTCGGAAGGTACTCCTCTTCGGCCTTTGCGATGAGCTTGGCGAAGCGGTCCATCTGCTTGAGCTCGGTGAGCTGCTCCGACATCACTGAGACCTGGTTCTGGGCGTAGACGTACATGGCGTGGGCAGGATTGAGGTCGGCCAGTTTCTCTCTCGTGACCACCGTCTTCTGCAGCTCTTCGGCGGTCTTCGCTCCGGCGATGACGGCGTTGAGATCAACGACCTTCCCCCGGGCGAAGCGCTCCATCTCCTTAATGAGCTTGTCTGCGATGGGGTGGCCGCGCTTTGCCTTCACTGCAGCCGGCTTGTTGCCCGGCGATGGGAACGCCGCCTTGACGACGTTCTGCGGCGCGGTCCAATGGACGCGGATTTGCCGTCCGGGGTCAGCTCGGTGGCGACGATGCGGCGAAGATCCGCGGGATGGCGCTCCCTCTTGTAATCGGCGAGCTCCGCGACGAGCTGGTCGGGGTTGTTCGAGCGAAGCTCGGCCCACGGGATTGCGGCGCCCCAGTCGATGTGATCGACCAGCTCGCGATGCTGGTCGCGCATTTCGTTGTCGTCCAAGGCGCTGTTCCAGGCAGCGCCAGCCAGTGCCAACGCGGCCACGGCTGCTGGCCCCGAAGGGATGGCGTCGGGATTCTTCAGCAGCCGCGTGACCATCCGTTCGATGATTACGGAGAGCTTCTGCTCCTCGGCCGGTTGCGCTCCTTGTGCCTGCTGCACCGGGAGTCTCACCGGCTCGAGTTCCTTCCTCTTCCTTGTCATGACTCAAGTTCCTTCAGGCGCTCGATGCCTCCAGTTGCGACGGCGCCGTGGTTGCTTTGCGTATGGGCGAAGACTTCCCCGCTGAGCCCTCGGGCGCCGACGACGAACGAGACGGCGGGGTAGCGCGTAGAACGGTGGCCTTCCGGGTTCCTCCACGACATGCCCGACGGCAACCGCCACAGGGCGAGCCAGGCGATGGGCGGACCCCAGGTCGGCACGATCCGTGGTGATGGTGGCATAGCGTTCGTCCGGTTGCCGAACCGGGCCAAGCGCAATCGGGACGATTGCTGCGATCATCCCACCAAGCGCGCGGACGCCCCACCATTCACTACCACGCCTCGTTTTCGACCCGCCACTCCCGGTTTCCCGCCCTTGCCTTCGCCTGACCAAACTCCGTGTCTAACCGCTGTCAGCGACACACGCGTAACATGTTGATTCAAAAAGCGAACTGCGTGGGCCAACAGCGAGCGGTTTTCCGAACTTTTCCGAGAACAGAGGGCGGAAGATAGGCAAACCGGCGCCGGAAGGGGCGTTTTCGGGGTCCCGGCGGGAGGGACGAGGCTCACGCAGAATGCGCGTAACCGTTGACGGGATTGGGGAATTCCCACAAATGGAAAGGCCAACCGAGAGCGGTTGGCCTTGTAGGAGACGAGGACCCTCGAACAATCCCGATAAGCGCAGGAAACAGAAGCATTTTGTCAGTTGGCGTCGAGTTCGATGCCCCCAATAATGCCCCCGGTACCACCCCGATAACCGGGCATCGGGGACGGCCCGAGCGAATCAGAAGGGGTTCCTTACGGTCAGGCGCCCATCAAGAACCTGCTCGCGCTGCATGTCCTCCGTGTAGAGAACATCGCAGCCCGCCTCCAGCGCCGCAGCGGCAATGAGGGCGTCCCAGTGAGATAGCGGGCAGTGGACCGCGGACCCCAATGGTCATCGCCTGGCGAGCGGTTCCCTGATCGACCGGAACGACTTCGCACAGGCCCATCAGACCGCTGGCAACCTCATAGGCGTCCGCTCCGGAGAAGGCGTACTTCGCGGTCAGCGCGGCTATCAGCTCGTTGACAACCTGCGTGCTGATAACGGGCGAACTCTCGATGATGCCCGCACCCGCCTCGACCTTTCGCCGTCATCGGATTCCGCGTAAACAGCGACATTCGCATCAGCGAAGGCCCGTACGGTCGCAGAGTTCGGCGCGGTTGGATTTCACGGCGTTAAATCGTTCGGCGTGCGTGTCCAGTAAGGAGAGGGCCGCCGCTCGACGGGCCGACTCCGCTGCATTCGCAGCCGTCTTGCAGCGCTTGGCCTCGGCGTATTCGAGCACTTCGGCCGCCGCCGCCTCGGGCAGCTCTTTCGCGATCTCGTAGATTCGTTCTGCGATCCCCATCCCGGATACTCCTTCAGGATCATGTGCCCAGTCTACCGGAGTTTCCGCATCCGCTTCTTCTTTCGCCCAGGATCCTCCTCTCCGTTGGTGCACCTGTTTGCTGCCCTGCATGATGCTGGTGTGTCCTGCCTGTCCGCTGAGTGTTTCTGTCCGTCCCGGACGCCTGGGCGCCGCGGGAACTGCGAGGGACGCGGGACACCACTCCCGTTTTGTGCCGTTTCTTTGTTGCTTGCCGCCGCGGCACGCGGCATTGGCGTCGGTGACGCTTCCTGCGGGAAGTCGATACATCGAGACGAGCCATTGACCCAGGGCTCGGGGAGCGCCTCGTCGGCGCGATCGGTGTTGACGGCGCCCGCGGGGAGCGGGTGTGGGGCGGACCGTATTGCGCGGTCCACGTTGACGATGGGTCAGGGAGCCCATCACTTGGGGACGTCACTTGCGCCAGCCGCCGGTAAGTCCTTGTCGGCTGGTGTATTCCACGCGTCGTCACTACTGGCTGGCGCCGGCGTAGTGACGACGCGATTGGCGCAGCGACGGCCTTGCGGCGGACGCAAACTTCCACGCGAGAATGGCCCAGGGGTCGTGTGATTGGACGCAGACTACGCGTCCGGCAGGCACGATGGCGGAGTCCAGACCCGTCCAGATAGAACATGGCGCGACCAGTATCGGCGTCGGCACCACCAGTCGTTACTGCTTCGACAAATATCTCCAGCCTTGCGGCCGCCGAGTTGCAGGAGATGGGTCCGGCTTGGCGCTCGCTCTTGCGAGCATGGGCAATGCGATTACGGGCATCAACCGGGCTGACACAGCCAGCGAAATACGTCACGGCAATGCAACTCGGACCCGTTGCCCCTGAATCGGTTCCGTACGCGGAAGCGAAACTTGTCCGAGCTCGCCGGCAGCGCCGCTACCGGACATCGGCACAGCGAGATGTTGTTCCTCCCATTTTCGGTACGCCTGCGCCTTGTTGAGCCATCCTGCGCCGAATCAGTACCTCGACGAGGCACCAATTCGGCCTTGACGCGCGCGGACATTCGTCCGGGAGGTCGGCTTCCCGGAGGGAACGGGAAGCGCGCTGCGCAATCGCGGCCGAATGGAAGGGGGGTCATCAGTTCCTTGACGAGGCACTGGTTACGCGAGACTTTGCACGTCCCTGCGTGAAAAGATTCACCCGTGTTCAACCACGACCACAGGGGAATCACAATGACAGACTCAATCCAGCAAGGCGCAACCACGCTCCTGCGCATGCGACACGTGAAGGCGCGCACCGGGCTCTCGCGCAGCACGATCTACCTCAAGATCAAGAACGGCGAGTTCCCGGCCCAGGTTTCACTTGGACCGCGCGCGGTGGGCTGGCTCGGAGCGGAGGTCGACCGCTGGATCGCGACTTGCATCGAGCGCAGCCGGGGCAGGCGCTAGACGATGGCGCGACCGGCGCCCAGTCAGATCGAGGAGGGCTCGCGCATACGGACTGCGCTTGGCTACATCTCGGCCGATGACCGGGAACTCTGGCTGCGCATCGGCATGGCGATCAAGTCGGCCCTGGGCGAGGAGGGCTTTGCGCTGTGGGACAACTGGAGTCGTTCGAGCGAGCGTTACCGCGAGGCCGATGCACGCACAGTCTGGCGATCGATCGATGCTGACGGCGACCTAACCATAGGAACCCTTTTCTTCGAGGCAGCGAAACACGGCTACGCCCCGGGGCCGTTTAGCAAGGCCGCTCGCGTGGCTGTAGCCAGCGCTGCGGCCCGACCTGGACGGGGGGCACCCCCAGATCATCCCCCCGAACAATCGTGCAACAGTGCAACGGTCGCCGCCTATGCCGCCTGGAAGAAGCTGCCGGAGGCGTTTCTGCGCTCGCTTGACCTGGCGGACATCCGTTACCACCAGTCCCCCGCCCTGCGAATACCGTACCGCGACCACACCGGCGCCGAGATTGCCGTTCGTATCCGGCGATACTTGGACAAGGATCCGATCCAGGACCGGCGATTCGTCTGGCGCCGCGGTGACAAGCCGAAGCTCTATGGCCTTGACCGGCTCGGACAGCCGGCATTCATCGTCCTGGTCGAAGGAGAGTCGGACTGCCACACGCTCTGGTACCACGACGTGCCGGCGCTGGGCTTGCCGGGAGCGGGCGCCTGGAATGAGGCGCGCGACGCGCGACATCTGGAGGGCATCGCGCGGGTCTATGTCGTCGTCGAGCCGGACGCCGGCGGTGAAGCGGTCAAGCACTGGCTCAGCCGCTCTGCGATCCGAGAGCGTGCTTACCTGGTCGACCTTGCGCCGTTCAAGGATCCGAGTGCGATGCACTGTGCGGATCCCGCCGCGTTCAAGGCGCGATTCGCCGCCGCACTCGAAAACGCCATACCCTTCGGCCGCATCGTCGCCGAGGACAGAGCGAAGAGCACCGCGGAAGCATGGCAGGCATGCCAGGCGCTCGCCACGCGACCGCGGATCCTGGACGAGTTTGCACAGGCCTACCGCGCCGCCGGGGCGGTGGGCGAGGCGCGCACCGCCATGACCCTTTACCTCGCCCTCACCTCCCGGTTCCTATCCCGGCCCGTCTCGGTGGCGGTCAAGGGGCCAAGCTCAGGCGGGAAGAGTTTCACGGTGGAGTCTGTCCTTCGCTTCTTCCCGCCCGAGGCCGTGCACTGCTTAACGGCGGTGAGCGACCGGGCGCTCGCCTACACCGAGGCCGATCTCGAGCATCGCTTCCTCGTGGTTTACGAGGCGGCGGGCATGCTTGGCGAATTCGCAAGCTACCTCATTCGCTCGCTGCTCTCAGAGGGGCGCCTCGTCTACGAGGTAGTAGAGAAGACCCCGAACGGCTTCCGGCCACGCCGCATTGAGAAGCAGGGCCCGACCGGGCTCGTGGTCACCACGACTGCCGTGCGACTGCATCCGGAGAACGAAACTCGCCTGCTCTCCCTGGTGGTCACCGACACCCCGGAGCAGACTCGGGCGATCCTGCGGGCCATCGCGGAGAGCAGTGTCGTCGCTGTCGATCCCGAGCCGTGGCTTGCCCTGCAGCACTGGCTAGCCCACGCCGAGCACCGGGTCGTCATTCCGTTCGCCTCGGCGCTCGCCGAGCGCATACCGCCGGTGGCGGTGCGCCTTCGACGCGATTTCGGGCAGCTCCTCGCATTGATCCGCGCGCACGCGATCCTGCACCAGGCGACGCGCGAGCGCGACGGGGAGGGGCAGATCCTCGCCACGCTGGAGGACTACGCGGTAGTGCGAACGCTCGTCGTCGACGTGATCGCCGAGGGGATCGATGCAACCGTGGCGTCAATCGTACGGGAGACCGTAACCGCCGTGCAGACGCTTCTCGCCGACGGGCGCCAGGAGGCGAGCCTTCGGCCGATCGCCCACGCGCTCGGGCTCGACAAGAGCGCCGCCGCGCGCCGGATCGCTACCGCGGTCCAGCTTGGATATTTGCGGAACTTGGAGGACCGCAAGGGACGCCCGGCGCGGCTCATTCTCGGCGAGCCGTTGCCCGAGTCCGTCGCCATCCTGCCCTCATCGGAGGTGTTGCACCGTTGCAGTGTTGATCGGGGAGATGTAGACCCCCCCTCCCCCTGAGGCTGGCATCTCGGCTGTAACCTGATTGCCTGCGTGCCTGACGGGCGTCCAGGGGAAGAAGCGCCGTTGCCGAGACGCCAGGACCCAGGCGCGAATACGGAGACGAGGGAATACCCCCCAATGACTGACCGCTTCAGACAATATTTCCTCGCGCTCGTGATGGACTCCCACCGGCCAGGAGTAGCCCCTCGTGGCCTTCTGCCAGCGCGCTCAATAGCAGCCGCTGAGTTGGCCCTTCGCCAGGATTGCCGGCCCAGCACCGTGCAAATCCTGACTTAGGTGGACAGCGTCAAGCAGCATGCCGGCCAGGATGATTGGCGCCGCCCCAGTTTGCACCCGTTGAAAGACAGCGCCTTTTCACGGCGCACTGAAAACCCAGGCTTCTTTGCGTTGAATCAACACGCCTGCCATCAAAATGGAATAAACAGAACCATTGACCTGCCTGACGTTAGGTTGTTTCGTTGGAAGGGGGCTTATGAACCAAGAGTGGACAATTAGAGGCAATACTTCTGCCAGACTGGTAGTGGTGGGCGTTTCATTGCTGATGTTAGTCGTCATGCCAAGCCTGTCATTGGCACAACCAAACCCAGCAACCGGTCCTGTGCTTCGGCAGACGCCGCCGCCGCTTCCGAGTCTGACCGAACAGCAAAGGACCGCGCAGGAGGCCGAGCAGCGGACCCTTCAGAACCTGCTTGCAAGGTCGGTCAGGATTGATGACCCAGCGTTCACTGGTATTGTTCAGCGGGCCCTTGCGGGCGTCCGCCTTTCCGCTAATTCCTGTGGGAACGTGAACGAGTATCCGCACAAAGTGACTTTGTCACTTCCAAACCTTGCAGCAATCGAGCAGCCCTTAGATCGGCTTGAATACGGCCTCACTCCTGACGAAAAGAACACCACAGAGGGGGCGTTCTGGAGTGGCATCCCATATATTGCAGCGGTGGAGGGCACGCTGAGGACAAGACGCATTCGCGCGTGCGTTGAACATTGGGAGGCACTTGAGTGGGGCGGATCTGTTGCTCAGGAGCATCTCCTGGTTGGTTTTCGGCTCGAAACAGCGCAACTAACTTCTACGGCTCCCAACTCCTTCCCTAGGACTACGCCGCTCATCAAGACGAGGCGGATGATTGAATACAAATACTCCAGCGTGGCGAATGTGCCCGGAGTCTCACTGCTAGGGTGGATGGACCTGTGGGACTGGAACAATGTCGGGGCAGATATCACGATAAGGGATTACCACAACGGGGTGACGTCCGTCCTCATAGAACTACAGCCGGCGTTGGAGGACGGCAGACTTACTTACGGTGTCGTCAAGGTAAATTGGCTCTCCCCTGAAGGAGCGTTTATGTCGAGCCATACACCGACGGCGTTTTATCCCGCCGGCGATTTTGGCTTGTTCCAGCAGGTTCCCTCGCTACAACAGCGAATCCTTCAATACAACTCGAGCAAGAGGGAGTCCTTCACCCAATTTGTCGCTGCGGCCTTCGATGGCAGCGTTGTGAAGGCCCGGCTTTCTGACGCGCTTAACACATACGTCACGAGCAGCGCCCCGGCAGGCGCCAGATTGACAGACATCCTCTGGTCAGGGTCTTCGCTACGCGTTCTCTATTCGCAGCCCTAAGATGGCGCGCGAGCAAGCCGGCGCTGCGGGTCCAGTGTGCCCCGCGTTCAAATGGGAGGCCGGACTTGGGTCACCAGCGACACGTGGCGCGCCTGACATCTCTCTGTAGGCGCTAAGCGCAGAAGGCTCGGCGGGCGCGAACCAGCCCACTCCCCGCGGCCATTGACCGCCGGGGTTAAGTCGTGCGGCGGACCCGCGGTCACCGCGCAAGAGCGACAGTAGATCCAACGCCCCGTCGCGTCGTCGGGAGCAGCGTAGCACGCCGTGACTTACCCGGACCGAAGGGAAGTTGGGGTGACCAGGGGTCGCTGCCGGGCCCAGCGCGGTTAGCCGGGGGCCGGCGCGATCCTTGCCCTTTCGTGCAGGTATCCAATCCGAGAAGGTTGAAGCGCCTCGTTGCCGCAACTTGAACGGCGGCTTCAATCGATTTCTACGACCGGTTCGGAGTTCCCTCGCGGACCGCTCAGGGTCGTTCTGAGCCCGTCGCGGGTGCTCGACAGCGGACGTTCACAATTCTGGCAAGCTGACGTTCGATGCGATTGGGAAACGCCTGATCGTAGCCGGTCGTCGGGAGCGCTGCGGGTAACGCGCGGGCTTGAGGCTTCTCCGTCGCGTCAGCTATGCGGCTTGCCCATGAAACGGAATCACCGCCGCTCCCGCCTTCAGCCGATCCAGATAGTCCGCCCATTGCTGCATCATGCTCCGGCGTTCCTTGATGAACTTCGTCCGGTTGTAGGCCGTTCCCAGCACGTCCGGAACGCGGTGCGCCAGTTGGTGTTCGATCACCTCCGGAGCCACGCCCAGCTCCTGGTGGAGTATGGTCCGCGCCATTGCTCGGAACCCGTGGCCGGTGATTTCGGTCTTCGTGTCGTAACCCATGCGCCTCAGCGCGGCGTTCAGTGCCGCATCGCTCATGGGCTTTTTCGGATCGCGCCCCGGAAATACATGTCGTCTCTGACCGGTCAGAGCGTGCAGATCCTCGAGAATGGCCAGCGCCTGCGTCGCAAGCGGCACCAGGTGTTCCGTTTTGGTCTTGGTTACCAGGTAGCGCCATTCGCCCTTCTTGAGATCGAAGTGTTCCCACTCCGCCGCTCGAAGCTCGCCCGGACGCACGAAGAACAACGGGGCGAGGCGGAGCGCGCACTGCACCGTGAACGTGCCCTCGAACCCGTCAATCGCCCGCAGCAGCTGGCCTACCGCCGCGGGTTCGGTGATCGATGCGAAGTGCTCGTGCTTCAAGGGGGCAGCGCGCCGCGCAGATCGCGGCACGGATCGCTCGATACCCGTCCGGTGGCGACCCCGTAGCGGAACACCTGCCCGCAATTCTGCAGCGCCCGGTGTGCCGTATCGTGTGCGCCGCGACCCTCGATACGATGCAGCACTTTCAGCACTTCCGGCGGCGCGATGTCGGCGATCGGCCGCGCGCCGATCCACGGAAATACATCGTTCTCGAGCCGCTTGATGATCTTCGCCGAATGCGACACTGCCCACCGCGGCGAGTACTTGGCAAGCCATTCCCGTGCGACCGCCTCGAAGCTGTTCGTTGCGCGCTCGGCGCGGGCTTCTCTCTGCATCTTCCGATGCTCGCCGGGATCGATTTCATTGGCGAGGAGTTTCCGCGCCTCGTCACGGCGCTCGCGCGCGCTCGCAAGCGAGACGTCCGGATAGATTCCCAGCGCGAGCCGCTTCTCCTTGCCGTCGAAGCGGTACTTCAGCCGCCAGAGCTTCGCGCCGGCAGCAGAGATTTCCAGATACAGGCCGCCGGCGTCGAACAGACGCACGGGTTTACCGGCTGGTCTTGCCTTGCGGATCGCCGAATCGGTGAGGGGCATTTTGGGGGCATCGTGATCAGGAAAAGGCCCGATGCCCCCAATTATGCCCCCAAATGCCCCCAGATTGCAGTCGGCAAGCTGGGACGGCGTCGGACAAGAGAAAAGCCGATTTCCCTTTAAATTCAATCGGAAAATCGGCCTTTCCTGTACTACCTTGGACTGCTGAACTGGTGGAGACGAGGAGGATCGAACTCCCGACCTCCGCATTGCGAACGCGGCGCTCTCCCAGCTGAGCTACGTCCCCGTAGGTTGTGAAGTGTATCCCATTCGGCGTGGTCCGCAAACCTCCGACCGACGCCGATCCCGAACCGGGAAACCTCTCCACTTCGCTGGACACCGGGCCCCGCATAGTTCCTCACGGCGCCGGCCCGGCCGGCCGCGGGCTCCTGGTCCGCCTGTCGACCCCGAGGCGTTGGGGAGAACCGGGACCGTCCGCTTCGCCCCGCCGCGAAGCGCGCAACGGCGCGCACGAAGACTGCACGCGCGTGCACTCGCCTGGAGGCGCTGCGGCATCCCGGCCCGCCGGCGTTTCGTGGCCGTGCTACATTGGTCCAGTCGACGACGAGGAGCCTATCCCGCCATGGGCAAGGAAGCGATTCACAGCAGGCACGCGCCGGCCGCGCTCGGTCCGTATTCGCAAGGAATCCGCGCCGGCGACACGGTTTACCTCTCGGGCCAGATCGGCCTGGACCCCGCGACCGGAGCGCTCGTCGACGGTATCGACGCACAGGCGCGGCAGGTGTTCAAGAATCTGCGGGCGGTCGCGCAGGCGGCGGGCGGCGAGCTCGACGATATCGCCAAACTCACGCTGTTGCTCGCCGACCTCGGAGACTTCGGCACGGTCAACGACATCATGGCCGACTTCTTCAGCGCGCCCTATCCCGCGCGCGCGACCTACCAGGTTGCGGCGCTGCCCAAGGGCGCGCGGATCGAGGTCGAAGCGGTGCTCGTCCTCGCCGTCTCCGCGGGCCACAAGCAGGGTCCGACGACACCCAGGTGAACCGCGAAGGGGGTTCGACGGGGCAGGCGAAGGCGGGGAAGCCGGGCCGCGGACTCGCCGACCAGCTCGCCACGCTCGGCGTCGGGCGTGAACAGGACCTCGTCCTGCACCTGCCGCTGCGCTACGAGGACCACACGCGGCTCCTGCCGCTGCCCGCGCTCGCGCCGGGCATGACCGCGCAGGCGGAAGGCACCGTCGTGCATGCCGAAGTGCAGTCTCGCCCGCGTCGCCAGCTTGTCTGCCTGCTGGAAGACGACACCGAGCCGCGCGACGGACGCGCGCAACTGGCACTGCGGTTCTTCCATTTCTACCCCGGCCAGCAGAAGGCCCTGCAGCCCGGGACGCGCGTGCGGGTCTTCGGCGAGGTGCGGGAGGGGCACTACGGCCGCGAGATCGTGCATCCGCAGTTCAGGGTCGTCGCCGCCGGAGCGCCGCTCGCCGAGGCGCTGACGCCGGTCTACCCCACCACGGCGGGGCTCTCCCAGGAGACGCTGCGCCGGGTGATCGCGCGCACGCTTGCGGGCGATCCGGCCCTTACTGCGGAAACACTGCCCGAGGACATGGTCCGCCGACGAAACCTGTGGAAGTTCGGCGATGCGCTATCCTTCCTGCACGCGCCGCCGCCGCGGCTCAACCCGCTGACGCAGCAGGCGCTCGATGCGCGTACCCACCCGGCGTGGCAGCGCCTCAAGTTCGACGAGCTCGTCGCGCAGCAGCTCTCGCTCAAGGCGCATCGCCGCGCGCGGGCGGCGCGCCACGCGCCGGTGCTGACCGGCAACGGCACGCTGACCGGCGCGCTGCTGGCGCGCATTCCCTTCCGGCTCACGCGCGCCCAGCAGCACGTCTGGCGCGAGATCAGCCACGATCTCAAGCGCGCGATGCCGATGCAGCGCCTGCTGCAGGGCGACGTCGGCAGCGGCAAGACGATCGTCGCCGCGCTGGCAGCGCTGCAGGCGATCGAGAGCGCGCGGCAGGTCGCGCTGATGGCGCCGACCGAAATCCTCGCCGAGCAGCACTATCGCAAGCTCGCCCAATGGCTCGACGGCAGCGGCGTGCGGGTGGCGTGGCTGTCGGGCAGCATGGGGGCGAAGGCGCGGCGCGCCTCGCTCGCGGCGATCGCCTCCGGCGAGGCCGCGTTCGCGATCGGCACCCACGCGCTGTTCGAGGACGAGGTCGAGGTGCCGCGGCTGGGGCTCGCGATCATCGACGAGCAGCATCGCTTCGGGGTGGCGCAACGGCTGAAGCTGCGCGGCAAGGCGCTGGGGGAGGCGCACCAGCTGATGATGAGCGCCACGCCCATTCCGCGCACGCTGGCGATGACGTTCTACGCCGACCTCGACGTCTCGGTGCTGGACGAAATGCCTCCGGGAAGGACGCCCGTGGCCACGCGCCTCGTCAACAACAGGCGGCGCCCGGAGATCGTCGAGCGCATTCGGCGCGGCTGCGCCGAGGGCCGGCAGGCGTACTGGGTCTGTCCGCTGATCGAGGAGTCGGAAAAGCTCGAGCTGCAGACTGCGGTGGCGCTGCACGCGGAGCTCAGGCAGGCGTTGCCGGAGCTCTCGGTGGGGCTGCTGCACGGCCGGATGAAGGCCGACGAGAAGGCGGCGGTGATGGCGGATTTCGTGGCCGGCGGTACCAAGCTGCTGGTGGCGACGACGGTGATCGAGGTCGGCGTCGACGTGCCCAACGCTTCGCTGATGGTGATCGAGCACGCCGAGCGCTTTGGCCTCGCGCAACTCCACCAGCTGCGCGGTCGCGTCGGTCGCGGCGCGCAAGAGAGCGTGTGCTACCTGCTGTTCGAGGAGCCGTTGGGCGAGGTCGCAAAGGCGCGGCTCAAGGTGATCTTCGAGAGCAGCGACGGCTTCGAGATCGCGCGCGCCGACCTCGCGATCCGCGGCCCCGGCGAGATCCTCGGCGCGCGGCAGTCGGGCGTTCCCATGCTGCGCTTCGCGGATCTCGAGCGCGACGCGGCGCTGATCGAAGCCGCGCGCGACGCGGCAGACGAGCTGCTGGCGCGCGGGAGCGCCGCCGTCGCCGCGCACGTCGAGCGCTGGCTCGGGGGACGGGCGGAGTTCTTCAAGGCCTGAACGGCCGGCCAGCCGGCGGCGGCGTGCACTGACGGGGGCCGCGGTCCGGGCGCGCCAACCGCTTTCGTCACGGGAATCAGGGTGTTGCAGCTCCGGCAAGGGCGTTTGGGCTAAAATGCCCGTCCAGCCTGCCGCAACCATGGCGCTCTATACCCTCGGCCTCAATCACCAGACGGCGCCGCTCGACGTGCGGGAGCGCGTCGCCTTCTCGTCAGACGCGATCGGACTCGCGCTGCGCGATCTCCTGGGCCGGCCGAAGGTCAAGGAAGCGGCGATCCTGTCGACCTGCAACCGGACCGAGGTCTACATCCACGGCGCCGAGCCGCAGCCGGTGGTCCGGTGGCTGGAGGAGTTCCACCACGTGCCCCGCGACGCGCTGGCGCCTTACGTCTACACCCTGCCGCAGGAAAAGGCAGTGGCGCACGCGTTCCGCGTCGCCAGCGGCCTCGACTCGGTGGTCCTGGGCGAGCCGCAGATCCTGGGACAGATGAAACAGGCGGTGCGTCACGCCGAGGCCGCGGGCTCGCTGGGGCTGGTCCTCAACCGCCTGTTCCAGAGGACCTTCGCGGTGGCCAAGGACGTGCGCTCGCAGACCGACATCGGGAGCGCGTCGATCTCGATGGCGGCGGCGGCCGTGAAACTCGCCGAGCGGATCTTCCCGTCGATCGCCGACCAGCGGCTGCTCCTGATCGGCGCCGGCGAGATGATCGAGCTCACGGCAACGCACTTCGCCGCCCGCACGCCGAAGTCGATCACGATCGCCAACCGCACGCTGGAGCGGGGTCGCCAGCTTGCCGAGCGCCTGCGCGCCGACTCGATCACGCTGAACGAGATGCCGGGCGCGCTGCCGCGCTTCGACATCATCGTCACCTGCACCGCCAGCACGTTGCCGATCCTCGGCAAGGGGCTGCTCGAGCGCGCAGTCAAGGTTCGCCGCCACGCGCCGGTGTTCATCGTCGACCTCGCGGTGCCCCGCGACGTCGAGCGCGAGGTGGCCGATCTCGACGACGTGTTCCTCTACACCGTCGACGACCTCGCGAGCATCGTGCGCGACAACCTGCAGGTCCGCAAGGAAGCGATGCAGCAGGCCGAGGAGATGATCGCGATCCAGACGGAGAGCTTCGTGCGCTGGCTGGAGGGGCGGGCCGTGGTGCCGACGATCACGGCCATCCACGGGCACCACGAGGCGCTGCGGGTAACGGAGCTCGAGCGGGCGAAGAAGCTGTTGCAGAACGGGGCGCCGCCCGAGCAAGTGCTCGAGCTGCTCGCCCGCGGGCTCACCAACAAATTCCTGCATGCGCCGACGCAGGCACTGAACCAGGCCGGCGATGCCGAGCGCGCCGAACTCGTCGCTTTGTTCCAGCGCATCTACCAGTTCCCCGATCCCCCCCCTTAGCAGAGCGCCAGCCAACCGGCCGTGCTGCGCTGACGCGGTGACGCGTGCCTCACCCTCACCGCCTCGCCCCTATGAAACCTTCGTTGCAGCTGAAGCTCGACCAGCTCGCCCTGCGCCTGGACGAGCTCAACGCGGTGCTGTCGTCCGCAGACGCGACCCGCGACCTGGATCGCTACCGGGCGATGACGCGCGAACACGCCGAGATCGAGCCCGTGGTCGCGCGCCACCGCGACTACCGCCGCGCCGAGCAGACCGTGGCGAGGCCGAGGAAATGGCCCGCGACCCGGAGATGAAGGACTTCGCCGCGGAGGAGCGCGACGGCGCGCTGGCCGCGATGGCCGCCATCGAGGCGGACCTGCAGCGGATGCTGCTGCCGAAGGACCCGAACGACGAGCGCAACGTCTTTGTCGAGATCCGCGCCGGGACCGGCGGCGACGAGTCGGCGCTGTTCGCCGGAGACCTCGCCCGGATGTACCTCCGTTACGCCGAGAGGCAGCGCTGGCAGACCGAGATGGTCTCGGCGTCGCCGAGCGAGCTCGGCGGCTACAAGGAAGTGATCCTGCGCATCGCCGGTGCCGGCGCGTACTCGAAGCTCAAGTTCGAGTCCGGCGGGCACCGGGTGCAGCGGGTGCCCGAGACCGAGGCGCAGGGCCGGATCCACACCTCCGCGTGCACGGTCGCGGTGATGCCCGAGGCCGACCCCGTCGCCGCCCAGGAGATCAATCCGGCCGACCTGCGCATCGACACCTTTCGCTCCTCCGGCGCCGGCGGCCAGCACGTGAACAAGACCGATTCGGCCGTGCGCATCACGCACCTGCCGACGGGCATCGTCGTCGAATGCCAGGACGACCGCTCGCAGCACCGGAATCGCGCGCAGGCGATGGCGGTGCTCGCCTCGCGCCTGCTCGACCGCGAGCAGCGCGAGCGGCAGCAGAAGGAAGCGTCGATGCGCAAGTCGCTCGTCGGCAGCGGCGACCGCAGCGAGCGGATTCGCACCTACAACTTCCCGCAGGGCCGCGTCACCGACCACCGGATCAACCTCACGCTGTACCGGATCGACGCGATCATGGACGGGGACATGGACGAGCTCGTCGGCGCGCTGCTGCAGGAGCACCAGGCCGACCAGCTCGCGGCGCTCGCCGGCGAGGAAGCGTAATGCCGCAGGAGGCGGCCCGCCGGCCTCATGCGCCGATGACTACGGTCCGACAGGCCCTCGTCGAAGCCGGCGTCGCGCTGCTCGACGCGCAGGTGCTGCTCGCGCACGTGCTGCGTTGCGGCCGAGCCTGGCTCGTCGCCCACGCCGACGCGACGCTGCCGTCCGACGCCGCGGCCGCGTTCGGCGCGCTTGCGAAGCGGCGGCGAGCCGGCGAGCCGGTCGCCTACCTCACCTGCACGCGCGAGTTCTTCGGGTTGGCGCTGGTCGTGACCCCGGACGTGCTGATTCCGCGGCCGGAAACCGAGACGCTGGTGGAGCTCGCGCTGGCGCGCCTGCCCCCCGCCGCGCCGGCGCGCGTGCTGGACCTCGGCACCGGATCGGGGGCGGTCGCGCTCGCGCTCGCGCACGCGCGGCCGGCCGCCTGGGTGGTCGCCAGCGACGCGGCCGCGGCGGCGCTCGCGATCGCGCGCGAGAACGGCCGGCGCCTGGGGCTGGCCAACGTCGAGTTCGTCGTGTCCGACTGGTATCAGGACGTGCCTGCGGGCCGCTTCGACTGCATCGTCGCCAACCCGCCGTACATCGCGGCGACGGACCCGCACTTGCGCGCGGGCGACCTGCGCTTCGAGCCGCCCGGAGCGCTGACGCCGGGCGCCGACGGCCTCCGGGCGCTGCGCGCGATCGTCGCCGGGGCGCCCGAGCGACTCGCGCCAGGCGCAACGCTCGCGGTCGAACACGGCTACGATCAGGCCGCGGCGGTCGCCGATCTCTTCCGCGCGGCGGGATTCGCCGCCGTGGAAACGGTCCGCGACCTCGCCGGCATCGGACGCGTCACCGCCGGCGTGCGCCGCTGACGCGGCGGCGCCGGGTCACGACTCGTCGCCGGTCGGCGTCCTGGCCGGCGGCTGCGGCAGGAGCGGCGCGGGGCGGCGGCCGTCGAGCAGGTGCGTGAGGCCAAGCCACGGGTGGCGCAGCAGCATTCGCGGCCCGGCGTAGCGCATGACGAGCCGCACTTCCTCGCGCCGGTCCGCCGCGTAGCAGTGGACGGTGCAGTTGCTGCAGGTGGGCTTCGCGTCGCCGAACACGCAGCGCTCGAGCCGCCGCTCGGCATACGCCATCAGTTCGGCGCAGCGCGGGCACAGCGGATCGTGGCGGCCATGGTGGTCGCGACAGTACATCGCGACCATGACGCGGATCGTCGCGAGCTCGCGCGCACGGCGAACGAAGCGCTTGTCGGTGACGAAGGACGTGACCTTGACGCTCATCGGGGCAGGTTCGGCGGCGGAGCGACGCCGAGCTTTGCGCTCCAGGGCAGCAGCGCCGGCAGGATCGAAGGGTAGAGCGCGACGCCGAGCGCGCGCTGCTCGCGCAGCCGTCGCATCCCCGCTTCGCCCGGAACGCGCACGCGGTCGACCCCCGGGCGCGGCTTCGAGGCGTGACTCGCGGCGACCATGCTGTCCATCTGGCGCTGGAAGTCGGCGAGGCCACCGAACGCGGCAGGATCGATCGCCTGGACGAAGACCGTCGCGCCCCAGCCTTCTGCCGGATCGGCGCGCCCGAAGCCGGCGAGCCCGGCGGTGAGCGCCTCGATCATCAGCGCGAGGCCGAAGCCTTTGTAGCCGGCGTCGAGGCCGCCCAGAGGCAGCAGCGCACCCTTGGGTTCGGCGAACACGACGCCGGGATCGTCGGTGGCGCGACCGGCGGCGTCGATGACCCATGCGCCGGGAAGCCGCTCGCCGGCATCGTGCCGCTGGCGCGTGAAGCCCATGCTGGTGATCGACGTCGAGATGTCGACGAGGATCGGGTCCGCCGAAGTGGGAATGCCGACGGCGATCGGGTTGGGGGTGACGATCGGCGTCAGTCCGCCGTGCGGGACGACCGCGGCGAGGCGCGGATCCGAGCTCTGCACGATGCCGAGCATTCCCTGGTTCGTCGCGTGCAGCAGGTAGGCGGCGAGGCAGGCGATGTGGTGCGAGCGGCGCACGACGACGCTGCCGGTACCGTGCGCGCGCGCCATCGCCATGGCCGTGTCCATTGCGCGCAGCGCAAGCCACGGCCCGGGCAGGCGGCCGCCGTCCCAGAGCTCAGCGGCGGGGCGGGCGTTGATCACCTGCGGGCCGCCGTCCGCCGTCATCGTGCCTTTCTCGACCTCGCCGAGGTACGGAGCGAGCAGCGCGAGCCCGTGGGTCGTGTGCCCGAGGAGGTCGCCGGTGACCAGCACGTCGGCCACCGCGGCGGCGATGTCGTCGCGGACCCCGGCGCGCGCGAGCAGCGAGTGCGCGAAGGTCACGAGGTCCGAAGCGGAATACCGGATGTGGGACATGGCAAGCGCGCGGGTCGGGGCGTGGCGGTTGACGACGGGCGGCGAAACTCGGACGATTCTACTCCAGCGGTTTCGCGGGTTGCTGCCGGCGGGCGCCGCGCCATCCTCCTCCTTCTCCTCCGCCCCCGGCTTCCCGTGTTGCCATCGTCGCTGACGGTCAGTGTGGTCACCTACCGGTCCGACGCCGTGCTGCTCGAGCGCTGCCTGCGCTGCCTCGCGTTGGCCATCGGCGCCGCGCGCGAAGTCGGCGCGATCCGCAGCGTGGCCATCGCGCTCATCGACAACAGCGAGGACCGGACGGTCGCCGCCCGCGTCATCGAGCTCGGCAACACTTGCTTCGCCGCCACGGGAATCCAGGTCCTCTACCTGCACGGGCACGCCAACGTCGGCTACGGCACCGCCCACAACCTCGCGCTGCACGGCACCGGCGCCGACTACCAGCTGGTGCTCAATCCCGACGTCGAGCTTGCCCCCGACGCGCTCGGGAACGCGGTGCGCTGGCTCGACGCCCACCCCGACGTTGGCGCGCTCGCGCCCGCGGTGACCAACGCGCGAGGCGAGCCCGAGTATTTGTGCAAACGCTATCCTGCGGTCCTCGACCTCGTCCTGCGTGGTTTCGCGCCGGGGTTCGCGCGCCGCCTCTTCCGGCGGCGCCTCGACCGCTACGAACTGCGCGACCGCATCGACCCCGCGGCCGAGGACGCCGTGCTCGACCTGCCGATCCTGTCGGGCGCATGCCTGCTCGTGAAGCGGATTCCGATCGACGTCACCGGCGGCTTCGATCCGAGGTTCTTCCTGTACTTCGAGGATTTCGACTGGAGCGTACGCCTGTCCAAGGTGACCCGGACCGCATGGCTGCCCGCCTTCCGCGCCGTGCACCACGGCGGCCACGCGGCGCGCAAGGGGTTCGATCACATCCGCTGGTTCGTGCGCAGCGGCTTCCGGTTCTACGGCAAGCATGGCTGGCGCTGGTTCTGACGCGCTGCCGAAGGTGCCGCGCCTGGTCGTGCTGACCGGTGCCGATGGCTTCATCGGCCGGGCGGTGCAGGCGCACTGGGCGCGCAGCGGGCGGCCGTTCCGCGCGGTGGTCCGGCGCCGCGGGTCCCCGGTGCCGCTGTCGCGGGGGCAGTTGCCGACGGACGATCTTGCCACCGCGACCGAAGGCGAGCTCGACCGCCTCGTCGCCGGCGCGGACGCGATCGTCCATCTCGCCGGGCGCGCGCACGTGATGCGCGAGTCGGCCGCCGACCCCGTTGCCGCGTACCGCGCGGCGAACGTGGAGACCACGGTCCGGCTGGCACGTGCTGCCGTGCGCGCCGGTGTCGGGCGTTTCGTGCTGGCGAGCAGCATCAAGGTCAACGGCGAGCAGAGCGTCGCCGGGCGGGCGTTCGGGCCGGCCGATCCGCCGGCGCCGGCGGACGCGTACGCGGTGTCGAAGCTGGAAGCGGAGCGCGCGCTCGCCGCGCTGGCCGCCGGCACGCCGCTCGCCCCGATCGTGTTGCGCCTGCCGCTGGTCTACGGTCCGGGTGTCGGAGGCAACTTCCTAGCGTTGCTCGACGCCGTGGCCCGACGCCGCGTGCTGCCGCTCGCCGCCGTGCGGGCGCGGCGCAGCCTGCTCTACGTCGGCAACCTCGCGCAGGCGGTCGACGCGGCGCTGGACGCCGTGCCCGCACCTTCAGGCGTCCACTGCCTTGCCGACGCAGTGCCGGTGGCGCTGCCCGATCTCGTGCGCGCGCTTGCCGCCGCACTCGGGGTTCCAGCGAGGCTGGTGCCGGTGCCGGTCCCGCTGTTGCGACTCGCGGGGGTCGTCACCGGACGCGGGGCGGCGCTGCGCCGCCTGACCACCGCGCTCGAGGTCGACAGCAGCCGGTTCCGCGAGGCGACCGGGTGGACGCCGGCGGTGACGCTCGAAGCGGGGCTTGCCGACACTGCGCGCTGGTGGCGCCGCCGTCATGCGCTGTGAACCCGCCGCGCGGCGCCCTGCGGCAGGGCAGCTCGCGGCGGCGCGCCGCTATAATCGCGTCCACCCATCCCACGGAACGTCACCATGACCGTGCGTCCTTCCGGCCGCCGCCCCGACGAGCTGCGCCCGCTGCGCATCACCCGGCACTTCACGAAGCACGCCGAGGGCTCGGTGCTGATCGAGTCCGGCGACACGACGGTGCTGTGCACCGCGAGCGTCGAGGACGGCGTTCCGGCGTTTCTCAAGGGGCAGGGGCAGGGGTGGCTCACCGCCGAGTACGGGATGCTGCCGCGCGCGACGAACACGCGCTCGCGGCGCGAAGCTGCCGAGGGCCGGCAGTCCGGCCGGACGCAGGAGATCCAGCGCCTGATCGGGCGTTCGCTGCGCGCGGTCACCGACTTGAGCGTGCTCGGCGAGCGCACGCTGCGCATCGACTGCGACGTGCTGCAGGCCGACGGTGGCACGCGCTGTGCCGCGATCACGGGCGCCTGCGTCGCCGTCGCCGACGCCACTCACTGGTGCAAGGCGCAGGGGGGCGTCAGCGGCGAGCCGCTCAAGGATTTCGTCGCCGCGGTATCGGTCGGCATCGTCAATGGCACACCGGTGCTCGACCTCGACTACAACGAGGACGTCGCCTGCGACACCGACATGAACGTGGTGATGACGGGGATCGGGCGCTTCGTCGAGATCCAGGGCACCGCCGAAGGGCTGCCGTTCTCGCACGCGCAGATGAACGCGATGATCGCGCTCGCCGAGCGGGGCATCGAGCACCTGATCGCGGCCCAGATGCAGGCGCTGGGCGCGCTGCCGAAGTGAGCAGCGCTCCGCGCTGCCCGAGGATGGACGCCATTTCGCGCCTCGTGCTGGCGTCGGGCAACGAAGGCAAGCTGCGCGAGTTTCGCCGCCTGCTCGCTCCGCTCGGCACCGAAGTCGTCGCGCAGTCGGCGCTGGGGATATCGGAGGCGCCCGAGCCGCACGTCACCTTCGTCGAGAACGCGCTCGCCAAGGCGCGGCACGCGAGCGCGGCGTCGGGGCTGCCGGCGCTGGCCGACGACTCGGGCCTGTGCGTGCGCGCGCTGGGCGGGGCGCCCGGCGTGCACAGTGCCCACTACGCCGGCGAGCCGCGGTCGGACAGGCGCAACAACGCCAAGCTCGTGGCCGACCTCAACGGTGTGGCCGACCGGCGGGCGCACTACGTCTGCGTTCTGGTGCTGCTGCGCCACGCCGCGGACCCCGAGCCGGTGATCGCGCAGGGCGCGTGGCACGGCCGCATCGTCGACGTGCCGCGCGGCACCGGCGGCTTCGGCTACGACCCCCACTTCCTCGACGAGGCGACCGATTGCACCGCCGCGGAACTGCCGCTCGAGCAGAAGAACGTCCTCTCGCACCGCGGCCAGGCGCTGCGCGCGCTCATCGCGCGCCTTGCCGGCGGATGAACGGCCCCGCACCGGCCGCCTCCGCGTGGGCGCCGAGCGCGGCGCCGCGGTTCGCCGCGCTGCCGCCGCTCGCGCTCTACGTGCACGTTCCCTGGTGCCTGCGGAAGTGCCCGTACTGCGACTTCAACTCGCACGCGCTGCGCGGCGAGCTCGAGGCCGATCGCTACGTCGACGCGCTGCTGGCCGACCTCGAACTCGCGCTGCCGGCGATCTGGGGCCGCAGGGTGGGGTCGGTATTCATCGGGGGCGGCACACCCAGCCTGCTGCCGGCGGCGGCGATCGACGCGCTGCTCGCGGGCGTGCGGGCGCGCGTGCCGCTCGCGCCCGCCGCCGAGGTGACGCTGGAAGCGAACCCGGGGACCTTCGAACGCGAGAAGTTTGCCGGCTTCCGCGCGGCGGGCGTCAATCGGCTGTCCCTGGGCGTCCAGAGCTTCGACGATGCCCGGCTCGCCGCCCTGGGGCGCGTTCACGACGCGACCGAGGCCCGGCGCGCGGCCGCTGCGGCCGTTGCGATCTTCGACAACGTGAACTTCGACCTCATGGTCGCGTTGCCCGGCCAGGACCTCGCCGGGGCTTGCGCCGACGTCGCCGCAGCGCTCGCGTTCGGGCCGCCGCATCTATCCGTCTATCCGCTGACGCTGGAACCTAAGACGCTGTTCCATCGCCACCCGCCGCCGCTCCCCGACGCCGACACCGCGGCCGACATCGACGACGCGGTGCGCGAAGCGCTGACGGCCGCCGGCTACGTCCACTACGAGGTTTCGGCGCACGCCCGGCCCGGTCGCGAATGCCGGCACAATCTCAATTACTGGCAGTTCGGCGACTACCTCGGCATCGGCGCCGGCGCCCACTCCAAGCTCTCGCTTCCGGACCGCGTGCGGCGCGAACTGCGCTACCGGCAGCCGCGGCAGTACCTGGAACAGGTCGCGGCCGGCGCGCCGGTGCAGCAGGCAACGCAGGTGACGCGCGAGGACATCGGCTTCGAGTTCATGCTGAATGCGCTGCGACTCGCGGCCGGCGTGCCCGCCGCGCTCTTCGGTGAGCGGACCGGCTACCCGCTGGCGACGATCGCGCGCGAGCTCGCCGAAGCCACGGCGCGGGGACTGCTGGAGCCGGATCCGGCGCTGCTGCGCGCAACGCCGCTCGGGCGACGCTTCCTCAACGACCTGCAGGCGCTGTTCCTGCGCGGGCCGCCGGCGCCACCTGCGCCCGGTGGGGCGGTCCGATGAGCGATTGCCTTGCGCTGCGCGAACCGCCGCTGCGCGAGGCGCGGGCGCCGCGGCTTGCCGCGCAGTCGCGCCGCGCCGGCGGGCCTCGCGGCGACCGGCCGTCCGTCCTGCTGCACGCTGGGGTCCCTGCTCGGGTTTGCGGCGCTGACGCTGCCCGCGGGATGCGACGGCGCCGGTTTGCCGATCGGCCCGCAGCGTGCGGCTCCGGCGGGCGCCGACGCGCGATCGCTGGCGGTGGCGGCCGGGTGCGAGCGCGAGCTCGCGGTCTGCGCGCGAAGATGGGGCGCAACACTGGCCGTTCGGACGGGCGATGAAGCGCGCGAAGCAACATCCTCCGCCGGCGGCGCCTGCGCCCCGCAATCCGGTCGCCCGCTCGCCGCTGCTCGGCAAGGGCGGTCCGCACGGCAAGAGCGAAGCGGCGCGGCGGCGCGAGGCGAAGATGGCGCTGGCACGGCTCCAGCGCGATCCGGAGTCGCTGCCGTGAAGCGCTGGCCGCACCACCCCGAGACGCTGTGCCGCAGCGACCTCGAAAGCGGGCGCATGCGTGAGCTCTACGCCTCGGCCGTCGATCCGTCGCGGGCGCTCAACGACGAACAGCTCGCAGCGTCGCTGCGGCGGACGCTGGATGAGCGTCCCGCCGGCGCCGGGTGGTGGGTCTTCGCCTACGGGTCGCTCTTGTGGAATCCGCTGTTTCCGGTGTCCGAGATGCGGGTGGCGACGGTGCGGGGGTGGCACCGGCGCTTCTGCCTGTGGTCGCTCGCTGCGCGCGGCACGCCGGAGGCGCCCGGTCTCGTCCTCGGGCTCGAGGCTGGCGGAGCGTGCCGGGGCGTCGCGCTGCGGCTGCCCGCGCCGCTCGCCCTCGACGAGCTGCACCTCCTCTGGCGGCGCGAAATGGTCGTCGGCTCGTACCGCCCGATCTGGGCCCGTCTCGACGCCGGCGGGCGGCCACTCACGGCGCTCGCCTTCGTCGTGCGCCGCGACCATCCGCAGTACGCCGGCAAGCAGCCGCTCGCGCGCGAAATCGAGGTGCTGGCCCGGGCGGCCGGCGTGTTCGGCAGCTCGCTCGACTACCTCGAGCGCACGCGCGTGGCGCTGGTCGCGCACGGCATCGTCGATCCGTACCTCGAGCGCCTGTCGGCGGGTGTGGCCGGGCTGCGCAACGGTTGACCGCGGCTTCGCCGTCGCGACGGCCCGCCGCTGTGGGGTCACCGCTCAGGGCTTCTCCACGACCACGGCCCCGGGGGCGAAGCCCAGCTCGGAGAGCCGCGCGTGCGCCGCGTGCGCCTCGCCCCGCGTCGCGAACGGCCCTACGCGCAGGCGGGTTTCGAGCAACGCCTGGAACCGATGCTGCTCCAGTCGTTCCCGCAGCGCGTCGACCCTGGCCGGCTGGACGTAGGTGCCAAGCTCGACGTAATGCGGCGCCGCTCCGCTTGCCGATTCGCCCGTGGCGGCAGGCAGCGCCGCTGGCGCGCCCCCCGGGTTCAAGGCGCGCCCGCCGCCGGGCGCGGGGGCGCCATCCGTGACGCCCGCCGCCGGCGGCGCGCCGCCCGGAGTCGGCACCGCCGCAGGGGAGGCTGCGCCGGCGGCCGAAGCGGCCACGTCGGCCGCGGCTGCCGCCGGCTGCGACCCGCTCGCAGGAAGGATTTCGTGCCCGATGCTCGGGCGCTCGCCCCCGGTGGCGGATGCGGCAGAGGTGTCGGCGGAGCGCAGCGGCGCAAAGAGCGCCGTCGCGGCGAGCGCGATGGACAGCACCAGGATGAGTGCGGCAACGATCGCGATCTGGCGGCGCAGGCTCGCCTGCCGCGCTTCGAGCGCGGCAGTGCCGGCGAGGTACGGCGCTGCGACGCTCATGCCGAATCCCGGTTGCGCGCCAGCCAGCAGACGAGCTCGGCTTCGCTTTGCGAGATGCCGCACAGGCGGGCGACCGTGGCGGCGTCGCGGCCTTCGCGTGCGAGCGCGGCAGCCTTCTCGTGGACCGGCGAGACGCGCCGCGGCGGCGGCTTCGGCGCTGCGGCAGGAATCGTCAGGTTCGGGACCGGCGCCGCGGCCGTATCCGGCGCGGCCACCGCCGCGTCGCCTCCGTGCGCGGGTGCGGTCTTTCCGGCCGCCACCGGCGGGCCGGGCGGCGCCTGCGACGCCCGCGCCTGCACCTGCAATCGGGACAGCCGCACGACGAGCAGCACGAGATACGCGGCGAGCACGACGATCGCCGCAATCAGGACGGCCTGCAACTCGAGATCAGCGACCATCGTGACACGCGGACGGCTGACGACGTCGCACAGCGCGCGCCACCGCGCACGGTTCAAGGCCCCGCGCCGCCGTTCGGGCAGCGCTGCCCGCCGACTCGCGGGCGGAGCTGGTCACGCGGCCTCCCGCTGTCGCGCGCGGGCCGCCCGCCCGAGCGCCAGCGCGACGGCCAGCCAGACGAGCGCGATCGGCACCGCGATCCAGGAGATCGCCGTCGACGTGAACCCGATGCCCCGCAGGCCGGCGAAGATCCACGACGACGAGGTGTCGCCGAAACGGTGGACCAGCGTGTCGATCACGTTCTTGGCCTTGTACTTCTGCTCGGCAGGCAGGACGTTGAACAGCGTCTCGCGCGCCGGCTTGCTGATCGCGTACTCGCCGGCGCGACGGGTGATGCCGAAGACGACCAGGGTGGCGAGCACCGGGTGCCAGGCGAGGAGCGCGAAGCCGACGACGGCGACCACCGGCATCGCGGCCAGCAGGAACGTCGTGCCGAGGCGCTGCATCAGCGCACCGAAGGCGAACACCTGAAGCGCAAGTGTGAGCACGTTCACCGTGACGTCGACCAGCGCCAGCAGACGCGTGCGCTCGGCGCTGTCGGCGATCGCGGCCGGAACGAGCTCCGCCTGCTGGAAATAGAGAAACGTCGACAGCAGCGAGTACAGAAAGAGGAACAGGCAGATGCCGAACAGGTACGGCGAGCGCACGAGGTCGGTGACGCCGGACCAGATGCTGCCGGTCAGCGGAGCCTGCGCCTCGGCGCCGTCGATGGCGCCGGTGGCGCTCGCCCAGCGCGCGAGCTGCACGACGGCGACCATGGCGAGGACCAGGAATCCGGCGGACACCAGCACCATGCCCTTGGCTCCGACCACGGTGACGAACGCTGCGGTCAGGGACGGCCCCGCCAGCGCGCCCGCGGTCCCGCCGGCGGCGATGAAGCCGTAGAGCCGCCTCGCCTGCGCCGTGGTGAACACGTCCGCCAGCAGGCTCCAGAACACCGAAACCACGAACAGGTTGAACACGCTCACCCAGACGAAGAACGCGCGGGCGACCGCCGCCGACTGGGTGCCGCCGGCCTCGAAGACGACGAAGAACGCGATCAGGTTGGCGCCGCAGAACGCGTACAGCCACGGCAGCAACCGGCGCCGCGCAAACCGGCCGGTGAGCCAGCCGAACACCGGTGCCACGACCAGCATCGTGACGAACACCAGCGTGAAAACCTCGTGCAGGCGCGCCTGGCCGACCTGGATCGCCATCTCGTCACGGATCGGCCGCAGCACGTAGTACGCGGCGAGCAGCGCGAAGAAGCAGGCGCACGCCCAGAGCACGGCGGCTTCTTCGTGTGGCTGGGCGCGGGTGAAGCGCGCGAGCCGGCCGGCAGGCGCCCCGTCCGCCGCGACGCCGGCGGCGTCAGATCGCGACATGCCTCCCGCCGTCGACGTTCAGCGTCTCGCCGGTCACGTAGGTCGCCTCGGCCATCAGGTAGTACACGGCCTTCGCGATGTCGTCCGGCGCGCCTTCACGCTTGAGCGGCGTGTGCGCGATGATCCGCAGCCGCGCGTTTTCATCGAACGCATCGTCCTCCGGCCACAGGATGGGGCCCGGGGCGACGGCGTTGACGCGCACCTCGGGTGCCAACTCGCGCGCGAGCGCCCGCGTGAGCCCCGAGAGGCCGGCCTTCGCCACCGAGTAGACCACGTAGTTGCGCAACGGCCGCTCGGCGTGGATGTCGGTGATGTTGACGATCGCTCCCTGCGTCTTCCTGAGCGCGGGTGCTGCGGCCTGCGACAGGAACAACGGCGACTTGAGGTTGGTGCCGACGAGGTCGTCCCAGTGCGAGAGCGCGATGTCGCCCACGGGCGTCGAGAAGAACGAGGAGGCGTTGTTGACGAGCCCGTCGAGGCGCCCGAACGCGGCCAGCGCGTGCTCGACCAGCAACGGCAGCTTGGCCGTGTCGAGCAGCTCGGCCTGGACCAGTTCGACCGAACCCGGCCGCAGGTGGTTGAGTTCCGCCTGCAGCAGGCGCGCCTCGCCCGCGGACCGGCGGTAGTGGAGCATCAGGTTCGCCCCGGCCGCGTGCAGCCGGCGGCAAATCGCCGCACCCACGCGCTTTGCGCCCCCGGTCACCAGCACCGTCTTGCCCTGCATCGGTGGCCCTCGCGTCGCTGCCCCGAGCGTTACCCGGATCTCCGTCGCGCGCTCCATGCGCCGACGCCGGCGAAGCACTACACTAGCATACGCGCGCCGAGCTACGCAGCGCCGCCCACAACCCCTTGTTTGCTGTCGCATGTCGTCCTTCGAATTGCCGCTGCCCGATCTGCCGGCGCTGGAGCACAGCGAGCGGGTCGCTTCGGCCGTCCGCGCGGCCATCGCCGAGGGCGACGGCTGGATTCCCTTCGAGCGCTACATGGAAATCGTGCTCCATGCGCCGGGGCTCGGCTACTACAGCGCGGGGGCGACGAAGCTGGGCCCGGCGGGCGATTTCACCACGGCGCCGGAGATGACGCCGCTGTTCGGGGCCACGCTGGCGGCCCAGATCGACGAGATCCTCCGCGTCGCACCCGGCCGCGAGATTCTCGAGCTTGGCGCCGGCAGCGGTCGCCTCGCCCGCGACGTGCTGTCGACGCTGGGCGAGCGCGGCGCGCCGCCGACGCGTTACGCGATCCTCGAGCCGAGCCCGGATCTCGCCCTGCGGCAGCGCGCGACGCTGCAGGCGTTGCCTGTGGATCTGCGCGGGCGTGTGGTCTGGCTGCCGACGTTGCCGGCCGCGATCGACGGCGCGATCGTAGCCAACGAAGTGCTCGACGCCGTTCCGGTGCACGTCGTTCGCCGCCGCGACGGGCGGTATTTCGAGCGCGGTGTCGCCGAGGACGAGTGGCGGGGGAGGCTGTCCTGGGCGGATCGGCCGGCGCCCAAGTGGCTGACCGGACTCGCGCGGGAACGCTTTCCCGGCGATATCGATTACCAGAGCGAGCTCAATCCCGCGGCCGAGGGACTGGTCGAAGAGCTCGGCCGGCTGCTGGTCCGCGGTGCGGCGCTGTTCATCGACTATGGCTTCACGGCGGCGGAGTATTACCATCCGCAGCGCGACGAGGGGACGCTGCGCTGCCACTACCGGCACCGCGTGCACGACGACCCGTTCCATTGGCCGGGGCTGTCCGACATCACCGCCCACGTCGATTTCAGCGCCGTCGCCGCGGCGGGGGAACGTGCCGGGCTCGAAGTCGCGGGATTCGCCGCGCAGGCCCCGTTCCTGCTGGGCTGCGGAGTGCTGGAGCGCCTCGCCGAAACCGGAGCGCCGGACTCGGTGGCCTACCTGCGGGCGTCGTCCGCGGTGCAGAAGCTCCTGTCGCCCGCCGAGATGGGGGAATTGTTCAAGGTGCTCGCCCTCGCGCGCAGCACCGACATCCATTGGCCGGGGTACGCGCCCGTCGACCACCGGCACCGGCTCTAGGAGCCTGCCGGACTGGGGACGATTCGGCTGCAACGGTGGGAGGAACGGTCCATGTTTCGCCGATTTCTCCTGAACCATACCCGATAGGCGCGTCGGAATCGTCGGAATCCGTCCTCGCTCTCCCACCGTTTCGCGTTCGAACCCCCAAGTCCGACAGGCTCACAGGCGCCCATGACCGGAGTTCAGTCCATGTTCCATTCGTCGATCGCCGCGCGCTGCCTCTGCCTCGGCCACCTGCCCGCCCATCACGCGCGCTACCGTCCGCGCCACACGGCGGTCGTCATTCCCGCACGTTCGGCGCGCGAGCGCGAGCTGCGGTTGTCCTGGAGCGAATTCGACAGCTACGTCAATCGCTGGGCCAACGCGCTGCGCTCGCAGGGGGTCGGGCGCGGCGACCGGGTGGCGACGGTGCTGCCCAACTCGCTGGAGCTGCTCGCGACGTACTGGGCCTGCGCCAAGCTCGGCGCGGCCGCCGTGCCCCTGTCGCCGATGCTGACGACCAGCGGCCTCAAGTCGCTGCTCGGCGACGCGACGCCGCGCGTCGTGCTGGCGTCGAGCGACCTGCTTTCGGCGATCGAGGACGTCCGCCACGACATCGCGTGGCAGCCGGCGCCCGTCTGGGTCCTGGTCGACGCCGCGTCTGACGACGAGGCCGCCGGCTATTGCGCCTTCGGCACGCTGCATGGCAATGCCGACGACGCTCCGCCCGATGCGGAAGTCGAGGCCGACGATCTTTTGACGCTGATGTACACCTCGGGCACGACCGGGTTGCCGAAGGGCATTCCGCACACGCACTTCATCCGCGCGATGTACGCGACGACGATGGCCAGCGCGTGGCGCATGAAGCCGGAATCCGTCGTGCTGCACAGCGGGGCGATCGTATTCAACGGCGCCATGGTGACGCTGTTTCCCGCGTTCTACTGCGGCGCCACCTACATACTCCACCGCGCGTTCGACGCCGAGGCGTTCATCGAGTGCGTCGAGAAGGAGCGGGTGACGCACACGATGCTGGTGCCTTCGCAGATCATCGCGATCCTCAGCGCCCGGGGCTTCGAGCCGGCGCGCCTGCGCTCGCTGGAGATGATACTGTCGCTGGGCGCCCCCTTGCACCGCGAGCACAAGGCGCGGCTGAACGAGCTGCTGCCGAACCGCTTCTACGAGCTGTACGGGCTGACCGAGGGCTTCGTCACGGTGCTCGACCGCAACGACGCGCTGCGCAAGACCGGCAGTGTGGGGGTGCCGCCGCCGTTCTTCGAGCTGCGCATCGTCGACGAGGAGGGCCGCGACGCGCCGCGCGGCGCCGTCGGCGAGATCGTCGGGCGCGGGCCGATCACGATGCCGGGGTATTACAACCGCGCCGAGGCGACCGCGCAGGCCCTGCGCGAGGGCTGGCTGCACACCGGCGACCTGGGCTATCTCGACGAGGACGGATTCCTCTACCTCGTCGATCGGATCAAGGACATGATCGATTCGGGCGGCGTCAAGGTCTATCCGAAGGACCTCGAGGAGATCGCCATCCAGCATCCGGGCGTGCGCGAGGTTGCCGTGTTCGGCATACCCGACGAGAAGTGGGGCGAGACGCCCGTCGCCGCGGTCGTGCTGCGCGAGCCGGGCTGCGTCGCCGCCGACGCGCTGCGCGACTGGGTGAACGCGCGTGTCGCCGCGAAGTACCAGCGCCTGTCGCGCGTCATCGTGATGGAAGATTTCCCGCGCAACGCCGCCGGCAAGACGCTCAAGCGCGAGCTGCGCGCGCCGTACTGGAAGGACAGCGGTTCCGCAATCTGATCTCGGGGTCAGAGCCGTAATACCCCGTAGCAGCAAATTGACGGTGCAGTAAGCGAGGAACGTATTACGGCTCTGACCCCAAATCCGCCAACTCCGCGGCTGTCTCCGTGGCGCTTCTGCGTGGCGCCGATGATGGACTGGACCGACCGCCACTGCCGTTACTTCCTGCGCCTGATCTCGCGCAAGGCGCGGCTCTATACCGAGATGGTGACTGCCCCGGCGCTGCTCCACGGCGACGTCGGACGCCACCTTGCGTTCGACCCCGCGGAGCATCCGCTGGCGCTGCAGCTGGGCGGCAGCGATCCGCGGGAGCTCGCGCACGGTGCCCGCCTGGGGGAGCGCTGGGGCTACGACGAGATCAACCTCAACTGCGGCTGCCCGTCGGAGCGCGTGCAGACCGGCAGCTTCGGTGCGTGCCTCATGGCCGAGCCACGGCTCGTCGCCGACGGGGTCAAGGCGATGCGCGACGCGGTCTCGCTGCCGGTGACGGTGAAGCACCGGATCGGACTCGACCAGGAGGAGCGCTACGGCTTCGTGCGCGACTTCGTCGGCACGGTCGCCGCCGCGGGATGCGAGGTCTTCATCGTCCACGCCCGCAACGCGGTGCTGAAGGGACTCTCTCCGGCGCAGAACCGCGAGATCCCGCCGCTGCGCCACGCGGTCGTCCATCGCCTGAAGCGCGACTTCCCGGCGCTCACCATCGTGATCAACGGCGGCCTCGCCGACTGGGCAACGATCGAGCGCGAGTGGCAGGGGGTCGATGGCGTCATGCTCGGTCGCGCCGCGTACCACGACCCCTGGATGCTCGCGGGCGTCGACGTCCGACTGGCTGGGCTGCCGCCGCCGATGGCCACCCGCGCGGACGTGTTGCACGCGCTCGTCGGTTATGCCGAGAAGGAGAGGTCCCGGGGCGTTCCGGTCCGCGCCATCGCGAGGCACGTGCTCGGACTGTTCCACGGCGTGCCCGGAGCCCGTGCGGCGCGGCGCCTCCTGTCCGACCCGGCGCGGCTGCGCACGGCGTCGCCGCGGCTGTTCGTCGACGCGCTGGCGTGTCTCGGCTGCGAGGACGAAGCGAACGCCGCGAGTGCGCCCGCAACGCCGCGCGAATGAAGGCGGTCGAGTCGTTTGTGCCCGGACGGCGCGGGCCTCGTCCTCCGCACGCCTCGGAGTAGGGCGGCTCGCGCAGCGCATCGGCGATCCACGCCGCGAAACGGACGCCCGCGTCCTCGCCACCGACGACGGTGTCGCTGCTTGGGACGCCGCCGCGGCGCTCGACCTCGCCGGCGGCGGGCGGGTCAGCGCCCCAGCCAGCCGCCGTCGACGACGAGCGTGGCTCCGTGCACGTAGTCGGCGGCGCGGGAAGCGAGGTAGACGGCGGCGCCCACCATGTCCTCGGGCTTTCCCCAGCGTCCGGCCGGGATGCGCTCCATGATCTGCCGGCTGCGCGTAGGGTCGGCCATCAGCGCGGTGTTCATTTCCGTGTCCATGTAGCCGGGGGCGATGCAGTTGACGTTGACGCCCTGGCTCGCCCACTCGTTGGACAGCGCCTTGGTGAACTGCGCGACGCCGCCCTTGCTGGCCGCGTAGGCGGGCACGGTGAGACCGCCCTGGAACGACAGCAGCGAGGCGACGTTGATGATCTTGCCGGACCGGCGCGCGAGCATGCCGCGCCCGACCGCCTGGCAGAGGAAGAACACCGCATTCATGTTGACGTTGACGACGAAATCCCAGTCCGCGCGCGGGAACTCCGCCGCCTTGTGCCGCTTCTGGACGCCCGCGTTGTTGAGCAGGACGTCGATGCTGCCCAGCATCGCTTCGACCCCTGCCACGAGGCCGGGCATGCCGTCGATGTCGGCGAGGTCGTGCTCGAAGAACGCGCCGCGCGCGCCCTTGGCCTCGATCTCGGCGATCACCGTCGGCTCGCTCTTGCGCCCGACGACCGCGACGTCGGCGCCCGCGGCCGCGAGACCGATCGCCATCGCCCGGCCGAGGCCGCGGCTGCCGCCGGTGACCAGGGCCACCTTGCCTTTCAAGCTGAAGAGATCGAGCATGCGCGGTTCGTCCTCGGCCGGCGTGGACGCGTGGATGGGTGCGGCTACAGCCGGAAGATCATCTTGATGACGTTGCTGCCGGCAACCAGGTCGCGGAAGACCGCGGGTGCTGCTTCCGGCGCCGATTCGGTCAGCAAGAGGTCGAAGTCGATGCGCCGAGAGCGCAGCATGCCGGTTGCGATTTCGAAGTCCCGGCGCTCGTAGACCCGGACGCCGAGAAGCGTGAGCTCCTTGAACTCGACCTTCAGGAGGTCGACCGCGGGCGGCTGCTTGTACGAGCCGACGACAACGGCGGTCCCCTGCACGCGCACGACGTCCAGCAGCGTCGCCTGCACCGAAGGGTGCGCGGCGCAATCGAAGGCGCAGTCGGCGTTGACGCCGGCGGTGAGATCCTTCACCCGCGCGCAGACGTCCTCCTGCCCGGCGTCGATCGTCGTGCAGCCGAGCCTGGCCGCGACCCCGAGCCGGTGCGGGTTGGTCTCGATCACGATGACCTCGGAAGCGCCGAAGTACGAGAGGCAGGCCGCGACGCACAACCCGATCGGGCCGGCCCCGTAGACGACGGCGCGGTCGCCCGGCTTGTAGCCCGAGCGGCGCACCGCGTGGACCCCGACCGCCAGCGGCTCGATGAACGCGCCGAGCCGAAGCGGCAGGTCCGGCGGGATCTTCAGGATCTTCTCGGAGGGCACCTTGACGTACTCGGCCATCGCCCCGTCGCGGTCGATGCCGATCAGGCGCAGCGTGTTGCACACGTGCGCGGCGCCTGACAGGCAGGGCCCGCAGCGACCGCAGGACAGGAGCGGATAGACCGTCACGGGCGTGCCATCGGCCAGCGTCGGGTGCCCCTTGACGATCGTCCCCGAGAACTCGTGCCCCATCACCAGCGGCGCCTTCGCGCGCGGGTGCGCGCCCTGGTAGATGTTGAGGTCCGTGCCGCAGACGCCGACGTAGGCGACCTTGACCAGGACCTCGCCGGCGGCGACCTCCGGCACCGGCTTGTCCTCGACGGCGACTTCGCCGGGGTTCTTGTAGACGATGCTCTTCATCGCGCACTTTCGTCGGGGATCAGAATCCGTTCACCTGGTAGCGTGGTGCTTCGCCGCGCAGCACGCGGCGCACTTCCTCGGCCGCCTTGCGCTTGAGCTCCTGCGCCGCCTCCTCGGAGTACCACGCCATGTGCGGCGTGCAGAGAAAGTTCTCGTGCCGGAACAGCGGATGATCGACGCCGCCCGGCTCGCGGGCGAGGACGTCCATCGCCGCGCCGGCGAGGCGGTTCGCGGCGAGGCTGCGCTCGAGAGCCGTCTCGTCGACGATTAAGCCGCGCGCGGTGTTGACGAGGTACGCGGTCGGCTTCATCAGGCCGAGCCGGGCATCGTCGATCAGATTGCGCGTCTCCTCGGTCAGCGGGCAGTGCACGGTCACGACGTCGGACTCGCGCAGCAGCGTGTCGAGGTCGACGAGCCTCACGCAGTCGGGCAGCCTGTCGCGTGCGACGTAGGGGTCGCAGCCGATGACGTGCATGCCCAGCGCGTGCGCCTTCTTCGCCATCGCGCTGCCGATGCGCCCGACGCCGATGATGCCCAGCGTCTGCAACGCGTGCCGGCGCACGGGCTGCATCTGGCGGAAGTCCCAGTGCCCCGCCTTGACCAGCCGGTTCGCGCGCTCGATCCTGCGCGTGAGGCACAGCATCAAGCCGAGCGCGTGATCGGCCACTTCGTTCGTGCCGTAGTCCGGCACGTTGGACACGACGATGCGCAGGTCGGCTGCCGCCTGCAGGTCGACCGTGTCGACTCCCACGCCGTAACGCGCGACGACCCGGCAACGCCGCAGTGCCGCGAGCGCGCGTCGGGTCAGCGGCGCGTACTGGGTGAGGAGGCCTTCCGCGTCGCGACACCGCGCGATGACGTCGTCCTCGGTCCGGCAGGCGAGCCACCGCAGCTTGCGGCAGGTGTCGGCCAGCACGGCCTGCTCGATCGCGATCGACGGGTGGTCGCAGTCGGCGACGACGACCACGCGGTCGACGGTCTCGCTGTCGGTTGCGGCGAGTTGGGCCGGGGCGGGGGCGGGTGCCATCGGGATGCTCGGGGGCGGACGCGGCGATCGTCTGCTCTGTTTGCGGAATGACGTTCCGTTATGCTACCGTGCTACGACGAAAAAAGAAACATCATTCCGTTTTCGGAATGGCCACTGCGATGACCGAGAAGATCAACACCGGCGTCGACAAGACGCTCAACATCCTCGAATTCGTCGCCCAGCACCCCAAGGGGCTGTCGCTGGTCGAGATCGCGCGGGGCGCGGGCATGCCCAAGACCACGGCGTACCGGATCCTCGAAATCCTGGCAGCGCGCGACTACGTCGAGTGGAACGTCGACAGCGAGAGGTACACGCTGGGCCTGAAGGCGCTGGAGATCGGCGTCAGCGGCCTCGCCGGCCAGGACATCGTCGACGTGGCGATTCCCCACCTGCGCGAGCTCTCGGAGGTCACCGGCGAGACGTCGTTCCTCGGCGTCTACAACAACGGCGACGTGGTCTACCTGTACAAGGCCGAGGGGACGGGATCGATCCAGACCACGGCGCGGCTCGGCAGCCGGCGCCCCGCCTACTGCACGGCGCTGGGCAAGATCATCCTCGCCAACCTGCCGATCGAGGAGGTCGACCGCGTGCTCGAGAAGAAGCTGGTCCGGCTGACCGAGCGCACCGTCGTCGACCGGGTGCGGCTCAACGAGGAGCTCGCCAAGGCGCGCAGCAGCGGCTGCGCCGTCGACGACGAGGGGGTCGAAGTGGGACTGTACTGCCTCGCGGTCCCGGTCTACGACTATACCGGCGCGGTGGTGGGCGCCATCAGCGTTTCCGGCCCGGCGGAGCGGATGCTGGCACGCAAGGAGGCGCTGATCGACGCGCTGAAGAGCGCCGGCGAGCTCGTCAGCCGCCGTCTCGGCTACGTGCGGTCGATGCGCACGCGCCAAGCGCCCACGCCCGCCGGCCGGCGCGGTCGGGCGTGAGAGGCTGACGCGGATATCGTCACCGGCCCGCGGCGCCGGTGCGCGCCCTTGGGGAAGGCCGGGCTGCGGGCGCGGCGACCTGCTAGAATCCGTCGCTCCGACGCGCCGTGACGGGCGCGCCCGCGGGCACCCCCGGTGCGATCGCCTGGCCTTTCCCGGAGAGCCCCACATGGCTTCGACGCTCACCCCCCGGCGGCTCACCATCGCGACGCGCGAGTCCGCGCTGGCGATGTGGCAGGCGCGGCACGTCCGCGACCACCTCGCTGCGCTGTACCCGGATTGCCCGATCGACCTCCTCGGCGTGACGACGCAAGGCGACCGGATCCTCGACCAGCCGCTCGCCGACCTCGGCGGCAAGGGGCTGTTCATCAAGGAGCTCGAGGTGGCGATGGCCGAGGGGCGCGCCGACCTCGCGGTGCATTCGCTGAAGGACGTGCCGATGGAGATGCCCGTAGGCTTCGCGCTGGCGGCGATCACGACGCGCGAGGATGCGCGCGACGCCTTCGTCTCCAACCACTACCTCGACCTCGCGCAGCTCCCCGGCGGCGCGCGCGTCGGCACGTCGAGCCTGCGGCGCGCCGCGCAGCTGCTCGAGCGCGATCCGCTGCTCGCGATCGAGCCGCTGCGCGGGAACGTCATGACGCGGCTGCGCAAGCTCGACGAGGGGCATTTCGACGCCGTCATTCTCGCCGCCGCGGGGTTGCGGCGGCTGGGTTTCGGCGAGCGCATCACCGCGCTGCTCGATCCCGAGGAGAGCTTGCCCGCGGTCGGGCAGGGCGCGCTGGCGCTCGAATGCCGTGCCGACCGCCCCGACCTCGTCGCGGCGCTCGCGCCGCTGGCCGACGCGCAGACGACGCTCGCGGTGACCGCGGAGCGCGCGTTCTCGCGCGGGCTCGCGGGAAGCTGCCACACGCCGCTCGCGGGCCACGCCGTCTTTCGCCACGGCGAGCTCTGGCTGCGCGGGCTGCTCGCGAGTCGCGACGGCAAGGACGTGCTGCGCGGGGACACGAGTGCCCCGGTCGTCGACGCGGACGGCGCCGAGGCGCTGGGTTTCGCGCTCGCCGACGATTTCCTGCGCCGGGGCGCCGGCCGCCTCTGCGGCGGCTAACGCGTCCGATGGTCCATCCGCTCGATCGCGCGCCGCTTGCGCGCGGACCACTGAGCGGTATCGGGGTGCTGGTTACGCGGCCAGCGCGCCAGGCGGCGTCGTTCGCGGCTCGGATCGCCGCGCTGGGCGCGCAGCCGGTGATCTTTCCGGCGATCGCGATTCTGCCGCCCGTCGATCCGGCGCCGCTCGCGCGCGCGCACGCGGCGCTCGATCGCTACGACATCGCGGTGTTCGTGTCCGCCAACGCCGCGGAGTTCGGTGTGCCGCCGGCCGGCCGCTGGCCCGCGCGCCTGGTCGCCTTGGCGCCGGGTCCGGGAACCGCCGAAGCACTCGGCGCGCTGGGCGTGCCGCAAGTTGAGATCCCCGCCACGACCTTCGACAGCGAGGGGCTGCTCGCGCTGCCGGTGCTTTCCGACGTGGGCGCGCGGCGGATCGTGATCTTCCGCGGCGACGGCGGCCGCGAGTTCCTCGCCGATGCGCTGCGCGCGCGTGGCGCCAGCGTCGAGATCGTGCCGTGCTACCGGCGCGCGCCGCCGGCCCGCGTCGACGGCCTCGACGAAGCGTTCCGCGCCGGGCGGATCGCAGTCGTCACGGTGACCTCGAGCGAGGGCCTCGACAACCTGTGGTCGCGTGCCGACGCGCGCACGCGCGACGCGTGGCGCGCGTGCCCGACGCTCGTTCCCCACCCGCGCATCGCGGCGCACGCCCGCGAACTTGGCCTCGCAGTCGTCGAGACCGGCGGCGGCGACGCGGGACTCGTCGCCGGGCTGCTCGCCTGGGCGCTGCCCCACGCCCGCCAGGGATGAACTGATGACCGTCGATATCCTCGTGACCGCAGCCCTGCCGCCGTTCCTCGACGAGCCGCTGCGGCGCGACTACGGCTGCCACGACCTCCTGGCGGCCGCGGATCGGCAGGCGCTGCTGGCCAGCGTCGGCCCGCGGATACGCGGGCTCGTGCAAGGCGGGGGCACGATCACCGGCGTTTCGCTCCTCGACGCGTTGCCCGAGCTCGAAGTGATCTCGGTCTTCGGGGTGGGTTACGACGGCGTGCCCGTCGAGTACTGCCGGGCGCGCGGCATCATGGTCGGTCACACCCCGGACGTGCTGACCAGCGACGTGGCCGACGTCGCCGCCGGGCTGGTGCTGATGACGGCCCGCGGTTTCGTGCAGGCCGACCGCTTCGTGCGGGCCGGCGCCTGGCTGCACGGCGCACCGGCGCTCACCACGCGGCTCGCAGGAAAGAAGGCCGGTATCCTCGGGCTGGGGCGCATCGGCCGGGCGATCGCGCGCCGGCTCGCGGCGATGGACATGATCGTCTCGTACACCCGCCGCAGGCCGCAGGCGGAGCTCGCCTGGCGGTACGTGCCCGACCTGGTGACGCTTGCCGCGGAGGTCGATTTCCTGATCGTCGCCTGTCCCGGCGGTGCGGCGACGCGCAACCTCGTCGACGCCCGCGTGCTGGCGGCCCTGGGCAGCAAGGGCACGCTCATCAACGTCGCGCGCGGCTCGATTGTCGACGAGCCGGCGCTGGTCGACGCGCTGCAGCGAGGGGTGATCCGGGGCGCGGGCCTCGACGTCTTCGCTGACGAGCCGACCGTGCCGCCGGCGCTGGTCGCGATGGATAACGTCGTACTCCTGCCGCACGTCGGCAGCGCCACGCGGGAGGCGCGGCAGGCGATGGCCGACCTCTGCCGGGCGAACCTCGACGCGTGGTTTGCCGGCAAGCCGCTGCCGGCGCCGATCCCCGAGCTCGCGCGTTGAGGCGTCGGCCGGACAGCGGGGTCGATCGCGGACGGGCGCGAGCCGCAACCGCGCCCGCCCGATGGGCCCCAAGCGGCGCGCACCGCGACGGGAACGGACGAGCGGACCGGCAGTGTGTGCGGGCGTGCCGCAGGCGGGCCGGTCAGCGGCGCGATCCCGAACCGCTCGCCGCGCCGTACTTGCTCGCGTGCAGCGCGCGCGCCTGCGTCACCCAGGCGTCGCGGCGGATGCGCCCGGGAAACTCCGCGAGCTGGGCGTCGAACGCGTCGACGTCGCGTTCGGACCAGCGGGCGATCTGGCTGTAGGTCGTGATCCCGAGCCGATGCAGCATGCGCTCGAGCACCGGCCCGACGCCGACGATGAGCTTGAGGTCGTCGGGTGCTGCCGGACCGAACAGCACCGGTGGCGCGTTATTCTCGAGGTCGACGACCAACTCGCGGTAGCGCGCGGTTTCCGCCCGCGCCCGCGCCAGTGCGTCGTAGAGCTGCCGTCGGTCCTGTGCGAAGGCGGCAAGCTGCAGGCGGTGCGCGTCGCCATCGGCGAGGGCGCGCCGGAGCTGCGCGATCTCGGCTTCGTAGCTGCGCACGAGCCGGCCGCACTCGCCGGCCGCGTCGGGACGGGCCGACGCGTCGGCGACGGACGTGGTCGCCGGCGGAGCGGGCCCGGCCTGGGCTCCGGCTGCGGGCGACGCCGCGGCGGGTCCCGGTGGCGCAACGCTGGGAGCAGCCGGCGCGCGCAGTGCCGGCGGCGCGGGCACCGGCGAGGGCGAAGGCGAGGGGAGGGTTGTCCCGCCACGCCGGCGACCGAGCGCAAATCCCAGCGCGAACGCGACGGCGGCGCCGATCAGGTACACGAACAGGGTCACGGGCGCGGGCGGGCCGGCGGCACGGGGAGGTCGCGGCGGTGCGCACCCGCGGGCCGGGTCACGCAGCGCCAGAGGCGATTGTAGTCGACGGCGTTCACCGAGCCAAATCCGTTGCGCGGAATGCACGGCGGGCACGGTTTTGTTCGCCGGCCGCACCCGCGGCGGCAGGCGCGCCGGCGCCCGCTGATAGAATTTCAAGTCGTCCATCCACATGGTCGCCATGGTCGATTCCGAGACGCCCTCCGCCGTTGCCGCCGCGCGCGAGCCGCCGAGCGAGGTTGCCCCGTTGCCCGTCGCCGGGCGCGCCGGCGAGGGGACGGGCGTCACGCGCCGCATGGTCGCCGTCGTCGCCACGGGCATGGCCGTTGCGCTCGCCATCGGCTGGCTCGATGCGCGGCGGGGCAACGAGGTCCTGCGCACCGAAGTCGCGCAGCGCCTGGGCGCGGTCGAGGCTGCCGGCACGGCCGTCGGCCGGGCGCAGGAGCAGTTCGCGACCGATCTGCGCGACGTGCAGGCGAAGACCGCGCTGCTCGAAGCACGGCTTGCCGAGTCGCAGACGCAGCAGGCGGCGCTCGAGGCGCTGTACCGCGATCTCGCGCCATCGCGCGACGAGATCGCGTTCACCGAGGTCGAGCACGCGCTGCTGATCGCGAGCCAGCAACTGCAACTCGCGGGCAACGTACCGTCGGCGCTTGCCGCCCTTCAGCTCGCCGACGCCAAGCTGCAGCGGCTCGACCGGCCGCAGACGCTGGCGCTGCGGCGGGCACTCGCGCGCGACATCGACACGCTGAAGGCCACGCCGTACGTTGACGTCACCGGGCTGTCGCTGAGGCTCGACCAGGCGATCGCCGCGGTCGACACGCTGGCCCTTGCGCGCGACGAGCGGATCCCACCGCCCCTGCCGGAACCGGCGCCCGGCCCCGGCGAACCCGCGTGGCGCGCCCTGCTGCGCGACGCGTGGTCGGATCTGCGGCAGTTGGTGAGAATCGAGGTTTCGGATCGGCCGGCAGCGCCGCTCGTGCCGCCGCCGCAGAGCTATTTCCTGCGCGAGAACTTGCGGCTCCGCCTGCTGTCCGCGCGCATCGCGTTGCTCAACCGCGACCAGGCGAGCTTTCGGGCCGACCTCGCGGCCGCGGACGACTGGCTCAAGCAGTATTTCGACCTGCGAACCAAGCCGGTGCAGGCGTTGCAGGCGTCGCTCAAGCAGGCCGCCGCCGCGCCGACCGCGGGCAGCGTGCCGGACCTGTCCGGCAGCCTCGAAGCGCTGCGCGCGCTCAAGCTCGCGCAGGAACGCGCCGCGGGCCGCGCCGCGCCGAAGTAGCGGCCCCGTGCGCGTCCTGTTCTGGTTTCTGCTGCTCGCCGCTGCCGCGGTCGGCGTGGCGCTGGCGCTCAAGATCAGTTCCGGATATGCGCTGTTCGTCGCGCCGCCTTATCGCGTCGAGTTGGCGCTCAACCTGCTGCTGGTGGTGCTGGTTGGGGTGTTCATCGGCGCTTACGCGCTGCTGCGCGTGGTCCGTCGCGCGATGGATCTGCCGGAGGAGGTGCGTCGCGCGCGCCATCGCGCGCAGTTGGAGCGCGCGCGTGCCAAGAACGACGCCGCAGTCGTGGCGCTGCTCGAAGGCCGCTACGGGCGATCGCGCAAGCTCGCCGCCGAGGCGCTCGCCATCCCGCAGTCCTCGGGGCTGTCGGCACTGGTCGGTGCGCGCGCGGCGATGGAAACGCGCGACTTCGCAGCGGCGAACACGCTGCTCGCGCGCGCGGACGCTCAGGTCAGCGCGCTGGCGGTGCCGCGGCTGATGCTCGAGGCCGAGATCAAGCTTGCTCAGCGCCAGCCGATCGAGGCGCTCGCGGTACTGCAGACACTGCGCAAGGAAGCGGGTCTGCACACCGCCGCGCTGCGCCTCGAGCTGCGGGCGCTGCAGGCGGCCGGTCGCTGGGCCGACATCCCGCCGCTCGTCGATCAGCTGGTGAAGCGCAAGGTCTACCGCGCGGAGGACGCCGATCACCTCCGGGCGGCTGCCCACGCGGCCGAGCTCGCCGCTCGCCGCCATGATCCCGCCGGCCTGCGCGCCTACTGGAACCGGCTCTCCGACGCCGAGCAACGGCTGCCCAAGGTCGCGCGCGCGGCGGCGAGCAGCTTCCTCGCCCTCGGGGCCGACCGCGAAGCCGCCGAAGCGCTGACGCGCAGTCTGGAACGTACCTGGGATTCGGCGCTGGTCGAGCTCTACGCTGCGTGCCGGCCGGACGATCCGACGCGGCAACTGGAGCAGGCCGAACGCTGGCTGCAGGAACACGACCAGGATGCGGTGCTGCTGCGCTCGCTCGGCGCGCTCTGCCAGCGCCAACAGCTCTGGGGCAAGGCGCAGACCTATCTCGAGGCGAGCCTCGCCCTCCTGCGTTCGCATCGCACGCATCTGGCCTTGGGCGAGCTCTTCCGGGAGCTTGGCCGCGATGCGGAGGCAAACGCGCATCTGGCCGCTGCGCTGAAGCTCGCGGTCGCGGAGCTCGACCGCACCGGGGGCTGATCTCGCACTTCGTCTCGCGGGTCGCTCGGGGGCCCCACGGCGATCGCATCGCGCACCTTTCAGCGCGCCGGCTCGGACGCGGCGCCGTACGTGAAGCTGTCGGCGAAGAACCGGTCGGGTGGCAAGGCGCGCGCTTCGCTGAACGTTGCACGGGCCACGTCCACCATGGCGGGCGCGCCGCAGGCGTAGACGTCGTACGCCGCGAGGCTCGGGTAATCGTCGAGCACTGCCTGGTGAACGAGACCGGTGCGCCCGGTCCACCCGTCGTCCACGGCCGGCTCGGAGAGGACCGGAACGAACGTGAAGTTGCGTCCCGGCTGCTGCCATCGGCCCGGCAGGTCGGGCAGGTAGAGGTCTTTCCTACCGCGCACGCCCCAATACAGGACGAAGGAGCGTCGCGCATCGAGCCGGTGGTACAGGGCGTGCTCGACGATGGCCTTGATCGGCGCGAAGCCGGTGCCACCGGCCACCAGGATCACCGGCCGGTCGGAATCCTCGCGCAGGTAGAACGAGCCGAGAGGCCCCTCGAAACGCAGGATCTCGCGACCCTTGAACTCGTGGAAGAGCTGCTCCGTGAAAAACCCACCGGGGATGTGCCGGACGTGGAGCTCGAGCAGTGCGTCGTCGTGCGGCGGCGTGGCCAGCGAGAAGCTGCGCCGCCGCCCGTCCTTGAGCAGGAGGTCGATGTACTGGCCCGCGAGGTACTGCAGCCGCTCGTTCGCCGGCAGCTTGAGGCGGACGATGGCGACGTCCGCGGCGGCGCGCTCGAGGGTCTCGATGCGGCAGGGCAGCCGGCGGACCTGGACGTCGCCGGCGCGTCGAACCTCCTTCACCTCGATCACGAGATCGGTGCGCGGCTTCGCGACGCAGAACAGCGCGAGTCCCTTGCGCTTGTCGTCGTCGGTGAGCGTGCTCGCCTGGTGTGCGCCGTAGTCGACTTCGCCGGACAGGACGCGGCCTTTGCAGGTGCCGCAGGCACCGTTGCGGCAACCGTACGGAAGCATGAAATCCGCGGCCATCGCCGCGGTGAGAACACTGTCACCTTCGGGGCAGGCGAAGCGGTGGTCGCTGGGCTTTATGGTAATCTCGTGCGGCATGTTCGGCAGTGGGACGGATGGGTGGCGCGGGCTCGGGCGTGCGTGCGCCAGGGGCAAGGGACGCGGGTGATTGCGTGATCAGGGTCTTGTTGATCGGCTGTGGCGACGTGGCGCTGCGCACCGCCGACCTGCTGCTCCCGAGCGCGCGCGTGTACGGGTTGACGCGCCGACCCGACGACGCGGCGAAACTGCGCCGGCACGGGATCGTTCCGCTCATCGGCGACCTCGACCGGCTGTCGACGCTCAATCGGTTGCGCGCGGCGCCGTTCGCGGTGCTGCACTTCGCGCCGCCGCCGTCCGAGGGACGCGACGATCCGCGCACCCGCAAACTCGTCTGCGCGCTTGCGCGGGCGCGAAGCATACCACGGCGCTTCGTCTACATCTCGACCTCGGGGGTGTACGGCGACTGCGCGGGCGCGCGCGTCGACGAGCGGCATCCCCGCCGCCCGCAGACCCCGCGCGCGCGGCGGCGGGTCGCCGCCGAAGACCTGCTGCGCGACTGGGCGTGCCGCTACGGCGTGGTGCTGTCGATCCTGCGCGCGCCCGGCATCTACGGGCCGACCCGGCTCCCGCTCGAACGGATCAAGCAAGGCACGCCGGTGCTGCAGTCCGACGTCGACGTCTTCACCAACCATATCCACGCCGACGACCTCGCACGAGCAGCCGTCGCCGCGCTGTTCCGGGGCAAGCCCAATCGCGCCTACAACGTCACCGACGACGCCGAGATGAAGATGGGCCACTGGTTCGACCTCGTCGCCGACACGTTCCACCTGCCCCGGCCGCCGCGTGTCTCCTGGGAGGAGGCCGAGCAGCGGATCGCGCCGATGCTGCTCTCGTTCATGAGCGAGTCGCGCCGTCTTTCCAACGCGCGGATGAAGGGCGAGCTGCGCGTTCGCCTGCGCTATCCGCAGCCGCAGGACCTGCTGCTGCAGGTCGCGCCGCGCGACTTGAGGAAGCAGCTCGCGCTGCCGCTCTGACCGGGAGCGACGGTGCCGGGCAATCGCTCTTCCGCGGGTCCGCTGCCTTCGCGCTGGCAGGCGGCGCTCGCGCGCCTCGACGCCTACGAGCGGCTGGTTCGCCTCGACAAGCCGATCGGCATCCTGCTGCTGCTCTGGCCGACGCTGACGGCGTTGTGGATCGCCGCGCGCGGGGCGCCGACGTGGACGCAGTTGCTGGTGTTCACGCTGGGCACGGTGCTGATGCGCTCGGCCGGCTGCGCGATCAACGACTGGGCCGACCGCGCCTTCGACCCGTACGTCAAGCGCACCGCGACGCGCCCGCTTGCCACCGGCGACATCCCGCCCGCGGAAGCGGTGCTGGTCGCCGCCGCGCTCGCGTTCTGCGCGTTCCTGCTGGTGCTCGCCACCAACCGGACGACGATCCTGCTCTCGCTGCCCGCGGTCGTGATCGCCGGCGTCTACCCGTTCTGCAAGCGCTTCTTCGTGCTGCCGCAGGCGTTCCTGGGCGTCGCGTTCTCGTTCGGGATCCCGATGGCCTTCGCGGCGGTGTTCGACGAGGTGCCCGCGCTTGCGTGGTGGATGCTCGGCGCCAACCTGTTCTGGGTGGTCGCCTACGACACCGAGTACGCGATGGTCGATCGCGACGACGACCTGCGCCTGGGCCTGCGCACCTCGGCGATTGCCTTCGGCCGCTTCGACGTCGCCGCGGTCATGCTCTGCTACGCGGTCTACCTCGTGGGCATGGTGGCGATCGGGACGTGGTGTCAGTTGGGCGTGCTCTACTACGCCGGCCTCGCCGCCGCTGCGGGCTGCGCCCTGTGGCACGGGCACTTGATCCGCGGGCGCGATCGCACGCGCTGCTTCCGGGCGTTCCTGCACAACCACTGGCTGGGGTTCGCCGTGTTCGCAGGGGTCGCCGCCGATGGCGCGTGGAGGCTCGGCGGCTGGCCGCGCGGGATCTGACAGGGGCCGCGCAGCGCTGCGCCCCGAAACGAAGGGGCGCCGCGAAGGCGCCCGTCGCTTGGCCGCAATCGGCTGGAAAGCCTAGAACCGCCAGCCCACGCCGAGCCCGAACACCCAGGGGTTGATCTTGAGATCGCCGAGGGTGTTGCCGTTCGCCGTCACGTCGTTCTTCACCCACAGGTACTTGACGTCGAGATTGAGGTAGACGTCCTTCTGGATCTCGTAGTCGAGGCCGGCCTGCAGCGCGCCGCCGACGCTCCAGTCGTCGGCGAGGTCGAGCGTCGGGCCAACCGGCAAGGCGAGGCCGACGTTGTAGAAATAGGTGAAGTTGATGCCGCCGCCGACGTAGGGCTTCCACGCGCCGAGGTCGGTGAAGTGGTACTGCACCGTGATCGTCGGCGGCAGGATGCTGACCTTGCCGATGCTGTTGCCGTTGAGCGTGACCTCATGCCGGGCGGTCGACAGAATCAGCTCGCTGGCGAGGTTCTTGCTGAAGAAATAGGTGAAGTCGATCTCCGGCGCCCATTGGTCCTTGACGTCGAGGCCGTTGATCGAGGTGCTGACGTCCGGAACGATGTCGATGGCGCGGATCCGTGTGAGCCAGCTCTGCGCGTCGGCGGTGGCGGGGATCGCGAGGGCGGCGACGAGCGCTGCGGCGAGCGGACGGAGGGCGGGTTGGGTCATGTTGGGGCTCCCTTGAAATGGCGCGAGCAGCGCCTGCTGGTCAAAGACGCGCCCGATGGGCGAACTCGCTCGCCTGCGTGGGAACGGGCGCGTCCGCGTGCGAATTCCGTCCGGGTTGCGGGGAAAGACGCGCGGCTCGCACGCCCTGGCACGCATTGGCGTCCGATCGCCCCTCGGGAGGGCTCACGGGAAGGCTAGAGGCCGGTCCGCCGCCGCGGCTTGATCCAGGTCAAATCCGAGCCGGAAGCGCATGCCATGCTTGGCGTCTGTTGCACTCAGGCAACGCGCGTTTGCCCCGGGTTTGCGCGGCGGGGCGAGCCGGTCGCGCGCGATGCGAGCGCCGGCTGGATGAGGGGATTCGTCCCTCGCGGAGGCGCGCAGCGCGCACGGCAGGGCCGGCGCTCGTCGTGACGCGCCTCGGTCATCCGCCTCGATGTCGTGGCCCCCTGTCCTGGGGCGTCCACCCGGTTCGACGGGGCCGGCTTCACCCGGCGGCCGGCACCTGCCGACAACAACGGAGACCGTTCCATGCTGACCGATCTCGAGATCGCGCAGCGCGCGAAGCTTTCGCCCATCGTCGACGTCGCCGCCCGCCTCGGCATCCCGGAGGAGGCGATCGAGACCTACGGGCGGACCAAGGCGAAGGTCGCGCTCGACTGGCTCGCCGCCCTTGACGGGCGGAAACGCGGTCGCCTGATTCTCGTCTCGGCGATCAGCCCGACCCCCGCCGGCGAAGGCAAGACGACGACCGTCGTGGGGCTGGGCGACGCGCTCAATCGCGTCGGCCGGAAGGCCGCGATCTGCCTGCGCGAACCCTCGCTCGGTCCGGTGTTCGGGATGAAGGGGGGCGCGGCCGGCGGGGGGTACGCGCAGGTCGTGCCGATGGAGGACATCAACCTGCACTTCACGGGCGACTTCCACGCGATCGGCGTCGCCAACAACCTGCTGGCGGCGCTGGTCGACAACCACATCCACCACGGCAACCCCCTCGGCATCGACGTGCGGCGCATCATCTGGAAGCGAGTGGTCGACATGAACGACCGCGCGCTGCGCGAGATCACGATCGCGCTCGGCGGGCCGGCCAACGGCTACCCGCGGCAGGACGGCTTCGACATCGTCGTGGCCTCCGAGGTGATGGCGATCTTCTGCCTGGCCGAGTCCCTGTCCGACCTGCGCGACCGGCTCGCCCGGATCGTCGTCGGGTACACCCGTGACCAGAAACCCGTGCGTGCGGGCGACCTCGGTGCCCACGGTGCGATGACGGCGGTGCTGCGCGACGCGCTGGCGCCCAACCTCGTCCAGACGCTGGAGAACAACCCGGCATTCATCCACGGCGGCCCGTTCGGCAACATCGCGCACGGCTGCAATTCGGTCATCGCCACCAAGGCAGCGCTGAAACTCGCCGACTACGTGGTCACCGAGGCGGGCTTCGGCGCCGACCTCGGGGCCGAGAAATTCTTCGACATCAAGTGCCGCAAGGCCGGGCTCGTGCCGGACGTCGTCGTGCTCGTGGCCACGCTGCGGGCGCTCAAGTACCACGGCGGCGTCGATGCCGCCGACCTCGGAGGCGAGAACCTCGACGCGCTGGACCAGGGCATGGCCAACCTGGAGCGACACGTCAACAACGTGCGCAACCACTTCGGGCTGCCCTGCGTGATCGCCGTCAACCGGTTCGAGACGGACACCGTCGCCGAGCTCGACCGCCTCGCGCGGCGGATGGCGCACCACAGCGCCCCGGTCGTCGTGGCGAGCCACTGGGCCGACGGCGGCGCGGGCGCCGAGGCGCTCGCGCACGCCGTCGTCGCGACGATCGAAGGCGTGCCCGGCAACTTCCGCCTGGCCTACGACGACGGCGACTCGCTGTGGGAGAAGGTCAACAAGGTCGCCAAGACGATCTACGGCGCGTCCGCCGTGACCGCGGACACCAAGGTGCGCGCGCAGATCCGCCGCCTGCAGCAGACGGGCTACGGCCACTTCCCGGTCTGCATCGCCAAGACGCCGTACTCGTTCTCGACCGATCCGCTGCTGCGCGGGGCTCCCGGCGGGCATGTCGTGAACGTCCGCGAGGTCAGGCTCGCTGCCGGCGCGGAGTTCGTCGTGCTGCTCTGTGGCGAAGTGATGACGATGCCCGGGCTGCCGAAGGAGCCCGCGGCGAACCGCATCGACGTCGACGCGGCCGGGCGCATCGTCGGGCTGTTCTGAGCGCCCGTCGGGAAACCGTTCGGGTCGTGCTGACCCCGCCGGACCCGCGGCCGGTTGCGCGCGCCGGCACCGGCACCTTCAGTGCGTCCGACGTTCGGGCTCCCGGACGAGCAGCGTGCACAGCGCGCCGAGTGCGGCAGCACCGGCAAGGATCAGTACGGCGCGATCCCACGCGGCGGCGGCATCGCCGGCCGCGCGACCGCGGTCGAGCACGAACCCCACCAGTGGCTGCAGGATCCCGGTGCCGAGGAAGATGCCGACGTTGACCACCGACGTCGCGATGCCGGAGTGCTCGGGTCGGTTCACCTCCTTGGCGATCGTCCACGAGAGCGTGAATCCGGGGATCAGCAGGCCCATTCCGAAGAACCAGGCGAGCGTGGCGGCGTGCGGCCACGCGGCGCGGGCGACCCACGGCAGCCAGGACAACGCGTACAGCAGCGCATAGGCGCGCATCACGCCCCGGCGGCTGCCGAGCCGATCGGAGACGACACCGGCGATCATCGACCCGAACGCCACGCCCAACAGCAGCAGGCTCGTATGCTGCGCGGCGAGCGTGCGTGACTGGCCGTGCACCTCCTGCAGGTAGGGCACGGCCCACAGCCCGCCGAAAGCGAGGAAGCTGCCGCCGACGCCGAAGTTGACGAAGAATCCCGGCCAGGTCCGCGGGTTCCCGAGCACCTGCCGCAGCGCGCGCGTCCAGTGGCTGCGCGTGCCCTCGGCGCCGGACGGGTGGACCGGGGCAAAGCCCAGGTCCGCGGGGCGGTCGCGGACCAGGCGCCAGGTCGCCGCCGCGAGTCCCGTGGACAAGAGCGCGAGGCCGACGAACACGGCCCGCCACGACGTCTGCGTTACGACCCAGGCCAGCGGCGCGCCGGCGAGCACCGCGCCGCAGTTGCCCGCAAACATCGTCACGCCGTTGAGCGTCGCGAAGCGATCCGCGGGAAACCACACCGCGTTGATCTTGAGGATCGCGATGAACGCCGTCGACACGCCGATGCCGACCAGCGTGCGGCCCAGCGCCGCGACCTCCCAGGTGGAGGCGAGTCCGAACGCGAGCGAGCCCGCGCCGGCGATGAGCGATCCGCCGGCCAGGATGACGCGCGGACCCAGCGTGTCGGCGAGCACGCCGACGGGAACCTGCAGCAGCGTGTAGACGTAGAAGTATGTCGCCGCCAGCGTGCCGAGCACCGCCCCGCTGATCCCGAAGGCGCGCGTGAGTTCCCCGGCAATCGCCGCTGGCGCGGTGCGGTGGAAGAACGACAGCACGAAGCTCGCCAGCACGAGGCCGAAGATCATGCGACGGGTGGCGACGAAGCTGCGTTCGGGCGGCACGAAGCCGGGCGCGGCGGGCATCGCCCATTGTACGGGCGGCGCGGGCCCGTTTGGTACCATCGCCGCCAACGGTGCCGCGACCCGCGGCGCCGAACCGGATGCCGCGATGAAATACACCGACCTGCGCGACTTCATCGCGCAACTCGAGCGCCAGGGCGAATTGAAGCGGATCGGCGTCGCGGTCGACCCGAAGCTCGAGATGACCGAGATCTGCGATCGCGTGCTCAAGGCTGGCGGACCGGCGCTGCTGTTCGAGCAGCCGAAGGGGCACGCGATTCCGGTGCTCGCCAACCTCTTCGGCACGCCGCGCCGCGTCGCGATGGGCATGGGCGAGGACGACGTCGGAGCGTTGCGCGAGATCGGCCGGCTGCTCGCGTTCCTCAAGGAGCCGGAGCCGCCGAAGGGGCTGAAGGACGCCTGGCAGAACACGCGGCCGGTGTTCATGCAGGTGCTCAACATGGCGCCCAGGGAGCGCCGCTTCGCGCCTTGCCAGGAGATCGTCTGGGAAGGCGGTGACCTCGACCTGGCGCGCCTGCCGGTGCAGACCTGCTGGCCCGGCGACGCGGGACCGCTCATCACCTGGGGTCTTACCGTGACGCGGGGACCGCACAAGCCCCGCCAGAACCTGGGGATCTACCGGCAGCAGGTGATCGCGCGCAACAAGGTGATCATGCGCTGGCTCGCCCACCGCGGAGGCGCGCTCGATTTCCGCGATCACGCGCGAGCGCATCCCGGCACGCCGTTTCCGATCGCGGTCGCGCTCGGCGCCGATCCGGCGACGATCCTGGGTGCGGTGACGCCGGTGCCCGACGCGCTGTCCGAGTATCAGTTCGCGGGATTGCTGCGCGGCTCGCGCACCGAGATCGTCAAGTGCGGGACGCACGGGCTCTCGGTGCCGGCGTCGGCCGAAATCGTGCTGGAGGGTTTTCTGCAGCCCGACCCGGCCGATGCCACCGGCTACGAGACGGCAGCCGAGGGTCCGTTCGGCGACCACACCGGCTATTACAACGAGGTCGAGCGCTTTCCGGTGTTCACCCTCGACCGGATCACGATGCGTCGCGACCCGATCTACCACTCGACGTACACCGGCAAGCCCCCCGACGAACCTGCGGTGCTGGGCGTGGCGCTGAACGAGGTGTTCGTGCCGCTGCTGCAGAAGCAATTCCCCGAGATCGCCGACTTCTACCTGCCGCCGGAGGGTTGCTCGTACCGGCTCGCGGTCGTGGCGCTGAAGAAGCAGTACCCCGGGCACGCCAAGCGGGTCATGTTCGGCGTCTGGAGCTTCCTGCGGCAGTTCATGTACACCAAGTTCATCATCGTCATTGACGACGACGTCGACATCCGCGACTGGAAGGAAGTGATCTGGGCGCTGACCACGCGTGTCGATCCGGCGCGCGACGCGATGGTGATCGAGTCGACGCCGATCGACTATCTCGACTTCGCGTCGCCGGTGTCCGGGCTGGGCAGCAAGATGGGCATCGACGCGACCCACAAGTGGCCGGGCGAGACGCAGCGCGCATGGGGCCACCCGATCGCGATGGACCCGGCAGTCACGCTGCGGATCGACGCGCTGTGGAACGCGCTGGGGCTGTGACGGCTTGTCCACTCACGGCCTGAGCGCGCACCTGCCGGGCGGGCCGTCTGCGCCGAAGCTTGTCCCCTCTTCGCCTCGAAGCGCGTGTCCTGTCCCGACGCCCGCTCGCCCGCGGGCGACCCGGAGCGCTGGTCGAGGGACTGCCCTGGGGATAGGGCCGCGGCGCGGACGCCGACCCGCGGGTGGCTTGCCCAAACGGCTGCGTGCGCACGCTGCGCCAGGATGCCGCCTGCCAGACAGCGATTGAGCGACGGTTCCCGATACGCCGTTACCGGCGCATCGTCGTCGTGGCTGGCAGCAGCCTGCCGCTTCCCGGCGATGCTCAGTAGTTCGCGTACACCGAAGCGATGCCGATGTTGAAGCCGGGCGTGAACGCCGAGCTGCCGAAAACGCTGTTGAGCGCCGCCGCGGCTTCGGCGGTAAGCGTCACGCGATTGCCCTCGATCAGCAGCGCCTCGGGGCTCGGCGGCAGGTTGAGCGGCAGCGACAGCGCCGGCAACGCCAGGTTGAACAGCGGGATGCGGCCGACGATGGAGCCGTTGACCGTGACGAGCCCGGTGAGCCGCGGCGACGCCGTGGTATCGATGACGAAGTCCGAGATCACGACCTGCGTCGCGGCCGCGGTCAGCTTGAGACCGCCGGAATGCGGCACTTCGCCTTTGACGTTCGACGCGTCGAGCCGGCCGCCTGTGATCGGGAAGAACGCGATGCGCTGGTGTAGCGTGCCGGGCAGGACCTTCGAGGGCGCAATGCCCAGCGAGGTCAGGGCCCCGACGAACTCAGGCGCGAGTTCGACCAGTGTATAGCCGCTGTTGATCTGGGCGGTCGGCGACGCGGAGGCGAGCGGGGCGGCCATGGACATCGCGATGCCTGCGGCGAGGACCGTGGTGCGGATTTTCGTGGCGATCATGGTTTTCTCCTGTGAGCGGTGGACGGTGGCACTCGCCGACGGGGATCCGTCGAACGAATGACTTACAGACCTGAGTCTACCGCAAAAAGTTCATGGTTCGACCTGGACAAAACATGTACATCATGCGTCCTGCCGTCGCCACGATGCGGCGCGGCCCAGCTGCCGGCGCTCGTCGACGGGCATAAACGTGGCGTTCGCGCTTCGGGACACCGTTGTCCGCCCCGGCGAACCCGCCGCGACGCCGGGCAAGCGAAGGCCTGCGGCCGCCGGAGCGCGCCAGAACCGCGCGGCCCCGGTGCGTGCCGGCTACACCACCGCGTCCCAGGGAACCGACCGCCGGATCGCCGCGGTGAATCTCAAGCGTGCGCTCGATCTGCATCCGAAGCGGCGGCATCGTTCGTGACCCCGGCCTCACCGTGGAGCAATTCCGCGAGTTGCTCTAGCGCGCAATGACGCCCAACCCTGCGCTGGAGCGGACGCGCCGGCCAGCGACTTCTCTCATGCGCACGTTCCGTCGGCGCGCCGCTCAGCTCAAGCGTTGGGGGAGCAGCCGACAAGGCTGCCAATCTTGGGAGGTGAAAGTCCTCCTTCCGTCAATTGCCCGGATTTGGGCGGATAGCATATCCACTGCACGGCGAGGTAACGGACCGTGATAGGCGTGGACGTAAAAGCCACTGCTGCCGAGGGCGAAAGCCCGAGGTGGGAGCTACCTGAGTGGCGAGCAAACCTGTGGGTCTGAAGATCAACGAATGACTGCAGCTCCGAAAATGAGTCCCGACAGAAGTAGCTGTCGGGGAGAAGCGATGCGCCGACCCGAGTCTCTCCGGGGAAGGCCAAAGCCTGGGGGAAGTAACGGGCATGTGCACCCTGGGAGCAGCCGGGGTAGGGGTCCAGACACGCAGGGAAGGATTGGCAGAGACAACGACGGGAAGGGCCTGTGCCCAGCAGTGGCTGACAGCAAGCTGCAAAGACCGGCCGAGCGAGGCGATGCCGAAGCCGGCGGGAGGGCAACAGGTCTGGCGCATGAGCCGGTATGTGTTCCTCCGGCAAATCGGCATGAATTCGTCGGCGAGTTCCGGTAGGTGCAGTTGTTGAGGAAGTAGTTGGCCCTTGGGGGCTTGCGTTCGGGATCGAATTCGCCTACTCTGCCGTCCATGCAGAGGACGCTGAGCTACCGACACCGCGAGATCACCGACGAAGATGTGGTCTTCATTCGCAGGCTCATCGCCGAACATCCGGGCGCGAGCCGATGGGGTCTGTCGAGGAAGCTGTGCGAAGCCTGGAATTGGGTGCAAGCCAACGGTGCCCTGCGCGACATGGTGTGCCGCGGCCTGATGCTGATGCTGCATCGGCAGGGGCGGATCGAGTTGCCAGCGGCGCGCCAGGTTGTGCGCAATCCGTTGGTCCAGCGCGGCCGACCCGTGCTGGTGAGCGTGGACGAGGCGCCGCTGCGGGTGGGATTTTCCGAACTCGGGCCGCTGCAAGTGCGCCAGGTGCGGCGCACGCCCGAGGAGGCCTTGTTCAACAGCCTGCTGGCACAGCACCACTACCTGGGTTACGCGCAGCCGGTGGGCGAGCATCTGAAGTTCCTGGTGTGCGCGCGGGGCCGGCCGGTGGCGTGCCTGGCGTGGTCCTCGGCGCCGCGGCATCTGGGCAGCCGCGACCGCTTCATCGGCTGGGGCCAGCAGGCGCGGCGGCAGCACATACGGCTGCTGGCCTACAACACCAGGTTCTTGCTTTTGCCCTGGGTGACGGTGCCGCATCTGGCCTCGCACATCCTGGGGCGGATGACGCGAATGTTGTCGGCCGAGTGGCAGCGCGTGTACGCGCACCCGATCTACTTTGTCGAGACCTTCATCGACCGGCAGCGCTTTCGGGGGACGTGCTACCGGGCCGCCAACTGGACGGTCCTGGGGGAGACGACCGGGCGCGGCAAGGACGCACCGACCCGGCAGGCCAATCGCTCCATCAAAGAGGTGCTCGGCTACCCGCTGGTCAAGGACTTCCGCCAGCGGCTGTCGCAGCTCGTTACATGAAGCCTCCCGAACTCGTCACCGCAAGCAAGGACGAACTCGACGCGATTCTGGCGTTGACCCGGCCGACACTGCCGCCGCAGCAATACGAACTGCTCGAGCGGGTGCTCGGCACCTTCGTGCACGTGATGCTGGCCTTGCAGAACGCGAAGACCTCGATCAAGCGCTTGCGCAAGATGTTGTTCGGCGCGCGCACCGAGAGCAAAGCGAAGGTGCTCGCTGACCACAGCGGCGCGAGTCCCGCGGCCGCCCCGGGGCCGGGCAGTGATGGGCCATCGGCTGCGTCCGGTCTCGTGGTTGGCGTTGCGCCGACGCCGCAGAACAAGGCCAAGCCCAAGCCGCCCGGGCACGGCCGCATCGGCGCACCGGCGTATCGCGACGCACCGGTGGTCAAAGTCGATGTGGCCGATCTGAAGTCGGGTGACCTCTGCCCCGAATGCGCGGAGGGCAAGGTCTACGGCTCGCCGCCGAGGACCATCGTCAAAGTGATCGGCCAGCCGCCGCTGGCGGCCTCGATCTTCGAGCTCGGACGGCTGCGTTGCCGTCTGTGCGACGCGATCTTCACCGCCCCCATGCCCGGGGGCGGCAACACCTCCCCCAAATACGACCACAGTTGCGCCAGCATGCTCGCCCTCCTGCGTTACGGCAACGGCATGCCGTTGCACCGCCTCGAAGGTCTGCAGGCCAGCCTGAACGTGCCGCTGCCCGATGCCACGCAGTGGGAGATCGTCGCCAATGCCGTGCCGGCCCCGCGCGCGATCCGCGACGAGCTGCTCCGCCAGGCCGCACAAGCCCCGCTCATTCATCTCGACGACACCACGGCGCAGATCCTCTCGCTCAGGGCCGAACGTACCAGGCTCGAGGCCGCCGGGCAGACCCCCGAGGCCAAGGCGATCAACACCTCGGCCCTGGTCGCCGTCCTGCCGCAGGGGCGCCAGGTGGCGCTGTACTTCACCGGCTACAAGCACGCCGGGCTGAACCTGGCCGACCTCCTGGCGCAGCGCGCCAGCGAGTTGGCCCCGCCGATCCAAATGAGCGACGCGCTGGCGTGCAACTTCGTCACCACCTTCATGACGATTGTTGCCAAATGTCTGTCGCATGGGCGGCGGATGTTCGTCAACGTCGTCGAGAACTTTCCCCAGCAATGCCGCCACGTCATCGCAGTGTTGGCCGCAGTCTACGCCGTGGACGCGCACTGCCGCGACGAGCAGCTGTCGCCCGAGCAGCGCCTGCTGCATCACCAGACCCACAGCGGCCCACCGATGAAAGACCTGCAACGCTGGATGACCGAACAATTGGACCAGCGTCTGGTCGAACCCAACTCCGGTCTCGGCCAGGCGCTGCGCTACATGCTCAACCATTGGAGCGGCCTGACGCTGTTCCTGCGCCAGGCCGGCGCACCGCTGGATAATAATCTGTGCGAGAGAATTCTCAAACGGGCCATTCGTCATCGACGGAATTCGATGTTCTACAAGACCCGCAATGGCGCCGATATCGGCGACATCTACATGAGCCTGATCACCACCGCCGGGCTATGCGGGGTCAATGCCTTTGCGTACCTGAACGCCTTGCTGATCCACGCCCAGGACGTGATGGCCAACCCGGCCCGGTGGCTGCCCTGGAATTACCACGAGCAACCGGCCCGCGCGGCGTAGGCGACGGGGCCGGGCCAGGGCTCTGGCGGCGGCTACGCCGCCAGGCTCAACGCTCGCCACGCGGGAGCGGCTCGAGCCTGCTTCGGATCGCCCCCCATGAGCAGCAGTTGCAACTCGCAGGCCTGCAGCACGCGGGCCGGCTGCCCAGCGTCGGGCCAGAACGCAAACCTGCCGCTGGACAGACGCTTGCAACACAGCCAGAAGCCCTGACCGTCGTACACGAGGATCTTGATGGCCGTGCGCGCGCGGTTGCCGAAGACGAACAACGCCCCGCTGTACGGGTCGGCCTCCAGGCGGCGCCGGCAGGCGCCCGCCAGACCATCGATGCCGGCACGAAAGTCGATCGGCTCGACCGCCACCAGAATGCGCATGTGCGGTGTGAGTTGGATCATGGCGCGCTCCAGAAAACACTGCACAGGCCTGCCAGGCCCGCCAGGCCGGCGCCGTTGAGCTCGACACGCATCTTCGCGCCGCGTGCATTCTCCACCTCGACGACACACTCGCGCGGGCCCACGGTCGGGGCCGTCGGCGCGGCGAACAATTCGACGAATCGGGCTTCGGGCTGGCCGGTTCGCTCCCCGCCACCGGCACCCCCCAAGCGCTTCTTCAGCGCGCCATAGTCCAGGCGCAACTCCTGCGAAACACGGTGCAGGCCATGCGCCTCGGCCATGCCCACCGCCGCCGCCCACAGCGCAGCCGGGATGCGTTCACCTCGCTTGCGGTTGCCTCGCCAGCCGCTCAAACGCTCCTTGACCTGCGCCAAGCTCTCGCCCGACCCGCTTGTCTGCTCGACCCTTGCCGTCTCGTCCATCAGCTCCACTCCTCATCGGATTGAACATACCGCTGAAATTAGCAAGGACGGTGATGGATTTCATGCAGGATTGCCGGAAGGACACGCCGGTATGAGCGACGACGAAGGGGTAACGCCCTTCGAGAAGGCGGCAGATGCCTTCCTCGAGACGGTAACACCGGCCCGAGGCGAAGCGGCTCTGGGCGCTTGGCGGTCCCATGGGGGTGCCCGGACTCAGAGCCGGGGCGACACTGCCGTCGAACGGGGACGAGTTCACAGGTAAACCAGCGTGGGCGGGGTGGATGCAGGTCAGGGCTTGAGCTTCGCCGCGCATCGGGGCAGGCCCACGAAGGAAAGCCAAGGTCAGAACCGGACTGGGGAGGAGCGGCCGACAAGGCTGCTGATCTAGAGGGGTTGAAGTCCGTGCGCCGGGAGACTGGCAAGGAGTAGGTGGTGCAAGTCCGCTGCACTGAAGGCATAGCAAGCCACAGTGGCACCGAGTCATGCGTTCGGTATCCGCGAGGGTATCAGCGAAGCGTTGACAGGTGAGCACATGAGCCAGCCATTGAGCCGCGTAAAACCCTCATCCCGGGTGCCAACACATTGGACTTTGTGGAAGGCCACACCGGCGGGCGCGCTATTGCGAGCACCCGTTGGACCCGGCGCGGTCGAAGACCCTGGCGCGTGTGGACGCTCTTTGTACAGGAACCGGGAGAGCTTGGATGTGGCCGGCGGGGTATTGCCGGTCCGTGCCGGGAAGGCGAGGAGCCAAAGCCGGTGATGAACGCATCCAAGCAGTCAGACCCCGCCATAGTAGCGATGAAGCCGACGAACAAGGCCGGTAGTGTGACGGCGGCGGAGTCGGTGGAGCCAAGGGTGGGGACCGAGGGGAACATGGACCAGCAAAGCACGCACCGGACGCAGACCCGGGCTCGCGTGTCACAGGCGCTGGGAAGCGTACGTCAAGCGGCCAAGGCAAGCAAGGCCTCGCCAACGCTTCGACGTCAAACACCCGAGGTGGGAGCCGAGTGCCCGAATCGGGCCCGCTCGGTTCTGTGCGGGGGGCGCGCAGTAATGTGCGTTCCTACCGCGATCGGGCAGCTGTGTTCGCCGTGCAGCGGCGCATCGCCGATTTCGAGGGTGAGCCGTTGATGGCAGTATTGCCAGGCGTGGCGCTCGACGAACTGTGGGACGCCGTAGGAACCGGCGAACGCGCCCTGCTGGTGATGAGCGCGTTGGTCGCGATGGTCAGTCTGGCGGGCCTGGTGGCAGTGGTTGTGACCGGTCTCGAACAACGCCGGCGCGAACTGGCCGTACTGCGATCGATCGGCGCGGGTCCGCCGCAGGTGTTTGCGTTGCTGCTGATCGAGGGGGCAGGAGTGACGCTATTGGGGGGCCTGCTGGGCGCGCTCGTCTCCGCGATCGCCGTCGGCGTGCTGGGGCCTTGGGCGCAAGCGCGTTTCGGTGTCGGTCTGTCTCTGGCGTGGCCGACCACCATCGAGTGGAGCCTGCTGGCCTCCGTGCTTCTCGCCGGCACGGCAGCCAGCCTGCTGCCCGGCTGGCGGGCTTATCGCATGTCATTGGCGGACGGGTTGTCGCCCAGGGGATAGCAAATGGCATACAACACACGTCGGTCGTCTCTGTTGGCGGCAGCCTCATTGGTGATCTCAGGCCTTCTTCACGTACCCGACACGCTGGCGGCTGACAAGACGGCCACCTTTCGGACAGCCACCTGGGAGGAGTTGGTTCCAAAGGACTGGGATCCCCTCAAGCAGTTCCGAGACAAGAACGCCGCATTGATTCCGGAGGGCGGCGTGCGCGAACTGGCGCTGATGCGAGAGATGCGCGAGATATGGGACAACGCCCCGACGCGCAGTGAACTCAATGGTGTCAAGCTCAAGCTGCCCGGCTTCGTCGTACCGCTCGAGCAGTCGCGTGGGGAGATCAAGGAATTCTTGCTGGTGCCGTACTTTGGCGCCTGCATTCACAGCCCGCCGCCACCCGCCAATCAGATCGTGTATGTCGTGCTCTCGACACCGAAGCCGTTGCGCACCATGGATACGGTCTGGGTGAGCGGAACGATGAAGACCACGCGACAGGATTCCCCCTGGGGGATGAGCGGCTACTCGATGGACGGATCAGCGGTCGAGCCGTACCGCGCGCCTGCGCGCTGAGCCGGCAAGTGGATCTTCGCGACAGCGACAACGCTATCTGGGCGGAGTAGCCGCTTCCCAGCCGCCGGATGACGATCGCGTCTCGCGGGGTCGACTCAAGCCGTAGGCCCGCGCGATCCGTTCGCCAATCTCGCCGACGCTGCTGTTGATCTTGAGTGACTTCGGATCGATGGAGCGATCTACCTCGATCGCGTCGAGGAAGCGGTTCAAGTCCTGCGCGATTCGCTCGACGACTGGTATTCGCGTGTCCGGGGCGAGCAGCTGCGCCAGGCGGAGCACGTCGTTTGCGTGCTTGCGAATGTTCTTGGTGTCGATCGGCTCGCCCCTGGCCTGACGTTCGCCGAGGTCCAGCCACGCGCTCGCCTTGAGCGGAATCAGCCTGTCTTCGCCCACCCACGGCAGGCCGTCGACTTCCCTACGTCCTGCAAGGATGAACTCGTAGTACGCATCGTCGAGCAGGATCGCGGACAAGCTCGCGACGGCCTCGTCGACGGGAATCGGTGTGAGGTGACTTCCTTCGGCCAGCTTGATCCCCTCAGGGGCCCGGCAGAACAGCTCGAGCATGACGGGAAAGCGATCATCGGCCGGCTTCTGGAATCGATAGAAGACTGGCTTCCCGGTGTCGCTGGCCTGTCGGATTTCGTAGCCGCCCGCTTCGACGAAGCGCCAGAACACTTCGCCGAATGACGGGCTAAGCGCCTCGATGTGCAGGACGATGTCCAGGTCCTTCGTGGCACGAAACTCGAGCCCCGCCTCTTCCATCGCAAGCGTCGCGGCCGTGCCGCCGATCAGCACGAACTGATCGGCGTGGCCGGCGAAGTGCTCACGAAAGACGTCCAGTCCCCTCACCACGGAAAGCGCCCCTTGAGTTCATCCAGCGCAAGTTGAACACGCTCGTCAGGGTTGCCCTGCAGGCTGAGTGTCAAGGAAAGCGGATCGACCGCATCGCTGTCTCGCACGAGTGCCGGGCTGTAGTGCCAGAGTTCCCATTCGCAGGCACCCGGCAGCGGCTCCGGCAGCGTCTCGAAGCCAGCCTGTGTCGCCGCCTTCCACTCCGCCTGTGCCACGGCGTAGGTCGGCCACTGGGGTTCAGTGAGCATCGAAAACCGCGCGAGCGCGCTCAGACCCGCGAGTCTCAACGGACGCGGCCTCGACTTCGGAGGGGGAAGCATCCAGATCCGACGCTTGACCGGGCTGCGCAGCATCGGTCTCGCATGCTCCCAGGTCTGCGCGGCCGTGCGCTCCGTATGGAGCCATCGCACCCTCCCCTCGGTGCGCAGGGTCGCGATGCCGGCGGCCGTGAGCTCCTTGACCGCTCGCGACAGCGTCATCGGGGTGTAGCCCAACTCGCCGACCACTTCGGCAGGCTGCCACTCGGCGCGCCACGGCCTTCGCAACAGGACGGCGATCAGCATTGCCTGCGTCGCCGGGCTGAGCGCGGTCTGCGCGGCGACCGTCGGCTTGCGAAAATACTCGCGCAGGTCGATCCCGAGATCCGGCAGATAGAGCTGGTTGCCGGGTACCAGGAACGGCACCTTCTGCTCGATGAGGCGCTTGCGTTCGTAGGACGCGAGGGTGCGGGTGACGTAGACCACCGGCATCCCGGCAAATTGCCGGAGCTTGTCCATTTGGCCGCGAACGTTGGCCAGCCCCGGCCGGTCGGCCCGCTGATCGATCGCCAGGAGAATCTGGCGATCCAGGAGCTTCAGTTCCCTGACCTCGAACGCTTCCTGCAAGAAATAGGGCAGCTTGCCACTCCCCGCCCACGCGCGAACCTTGGGAGCGACTCCCAAGGTTTCATGCAGATACGCGTGGACGGCAGCGTCGTCGTCACGCTTGGCGCGGGTTTTCTCTAACATGGCTATTGCACGATAACACGAGTCCTGTTATCGTGCAAGAGCGCGTTATCTCGATGCCGCACAAAGCCTCAGGCCCGGTGCGGGACAACGTGACCCGACGCCCACACGAACCTTCCAGTCGTATTTGTCGTAATGACAGAGCGGGCCGCGCGTGCGAAGAAGGGCCACCCGACCTTGTGCCCTGCACGCCACGGGGAGGCGCGGCATCCGATATTTCACGAGATGGCGATATTCGCTGTTGAGTGAAGATCAACCCAACCAGACGCCACCAAGCGACGGGAACCTCAACCCGTCATGCCGCGATCCGACACTTTTCCGCGGGAATCCGTATCTACAGCCAAGGACCCGACACGCGTCCCCGTACCCATCGCTAACCAGCCCCGAGGACACGATCAAGGTGATACTGTCAATTCGCGCCCTAATAGAGCCAGCGATTCGCGGCGTAATAGAGCCAGTTCAGAGGTGTCGATTTCGTGATCTCGAACAGGTAGCGTTTTAGCGGTTTTGGGGGTTGGTTACAAGCATTGTTTTCGGTCCTTTTTCGCTGCCGCGGATCTGAAGGTGCGCGTTGTCAGCTCGGTGCTGCTTCGTGGTCGTTTTGGTCATCGCGGCGGCCTGAGGTGCGGGCACCTGGACGGCGAGAGGCAGCAGGACTTTGGGTGGGGGTAGAGCCTCACCCAAGAGCCGCCAATCGCTTGTAGCGCGTTCTGAGCGCCCCGACTTGGTGCATCGGTCGTTTCGGTGGTCACTCATTGCCGTCGACGACGAAATGCGAGTGCCCGAGTTCATCGCGCTCATGCCGCCGACCGGGCGTTGGTGCTCGTGGGCTTGACCGGCCGGGCGCTCGCCGCGGCCGGGCCGGCGGGGAGCGGTCTGGGCCGCCGGCGTGTCTCGCCGTCGAGAAGCACGCGGTAAGCGCCATCGCGAAGGCGATCGATGGTGGCTGCGGCGAGCAGCTTGTTGGGAAACGCGGCGCGCCACTCGTCCACATCCAAATTGCTGGTGACCATCGTGCTCGCGTGCTCGTAGCGCTCGGCGACGAGATCGTGGAGATCTTCGTCCTGGGGGGTGCGCAGTGTGCATGAGCACGCAAACCGAGGGGGAAATCGGGCGGCTTGATCAAATTGCGTGAGGGGTGCAGGGTGAGATGCCCTCGGAGATTCTGCTCAACCTCCGAGGGCGAGCCCCCCTTTAACGTGTGCCGATCAAGAGAGGTCTGAAAAGTGTGCCACAGCCTGTTGCAGGACCCGAGGTTTTTTCTGTTGCTGGAACAGATTGACGCGGACTATGCCGCGCAAGCGTGTTTGCCGCCGTGTGCGTGCGGCGGGGTGTGGCACAGCGCGCCGTACCGGCGCAAGCCACGTGGAGGTCCGCGGGCGTGGCAAGAACACGAGCATCGGCGACCGAGTTGGTGTTGTCAGAGCTGTCGGCGGCGGTGCACGCCGCGCTCGGTGCTCTACCTGGGTCGGCGGGTGTATGTCGGGGCAGTGCTGGTGCTGGGGTCGGCGTTGCGGGGCACGCTGTCAGGTTCGGGGTTGCGCGCGTTGGTGGCTGAGCTTGGAGTGCCGCGGGCAACGCTGGATCGTTGGCGGGCGTGGTGGCGGGAGGTGTTCCCGCAGACGGCGTTCTGGCAGGAGCGGCGCGGCGGTTTCCTGCCGCCGTTGGTGGTGTTGCCGGCCGACTTGCTGGCTCGCTTGCGGGCGGACGATCCGGGGCAGCGGTTGTTGTTGGCGCTGCGCTGGCTGGCGCCGCTGAGCACGGTGAGCGACGGCCGGTAAGCGGCTGGAGCGCCACGCAGAAGATGGTGATCGCCAGGGCGGCCCGGGCTTTGTAGGCTGCGGTGATGGTGGTGGCGACGGTTTCGCCACCCGTTCACTGGAGCCATCATGAGTAAACGATGCGATCCCTTGGATCGGGATCGCTGGGCGCGGTTGCGCTTTGCGATCATCGGTCCGTTGTTGGCGGCACCGCCCGCGCCGGGGGCCTTGCGGACGGCGTTGGGGGAGTTGGCGGCGAAGACTTGGCAGCACCCGGCGACCGGGCTGCCGGTCCGCTTCGGGCAGTCGACGCTCGAGCGCTGGTACTACGCGGCGCAGCACGCCCCGCGCGATCCGGTGACGGCGCTCAAGACCCGGGTGCGCTGTGATGTGGGGCAGCCGCGGGTTCTGGCGCCGGACCTGATCACGGCGCTGGCCGCGCTGTATCGAGCGCATCCGAGCTGGTCGTGCCAACTGCTCTACGACAACCTGGGGCCGGTGCTGGGAACGGCTGTGCCGGTCCCGTCGTACACCACCGTCCGCCGCCACCTGCGGGCCCAGGGGTGGTATCGACAACCGCTGCCCCGACGCGGTCGGCCGGGTGAGGCGGTCGCCCTTGCGCACCGGCAGGCGCGCGAGACCCGCAGCTACGAGGTCGCGTTCGTGGGCGGCCTGTGGCACCTCGACTTCCATCACGGCTCGCGGCCGGTGCTGACCCGGGCCGGCACCTGGGTCAAGCCGCTGGTCCTGGCCGTGCTCGACGACTGCTCCCGCCTGGCCTGCCACGTCCAGTGGTATCTCGATGAGACCACGGAGAGCCTGGTACACGGCTTCAGCCAAGCCCTCCAGCGTCGTGGTCTGCCACGGATGCTCATGTCCGACAACGGGTCCGCGATGATTGCCGAGGAGTTCACCGCGGGGTTGCAGACGCTGGGCATCGTGCATGCGACGACGCTGCCGTACTCCCCACAGCAGAACGGGAAGCAGGAGGTGTTCTGGGGACAACTGGAAGGGCGCCTGATGGCGATGCTCGACGGGGTCGCCGAGTTGACACTGGACTTGCTGAATACCGCGACCCACGCCTGGGTGGAGCAGGAGTACCAACGGACCCAGCACGCCGAACTCGACAGCACGCCGCTGGCCCGCTATCTGGCCGGACCCACAGTGCTGCGGGAAAGCCCGGACAGTGCCACCCTGCGTGCGGCGTTCCGCATGGAAGCGACCCGCACCCCGCGCCGCAGTGACGGCACCGTCAGTCTCGCTGGCCGGCGCTTTGAAGTCCCCGCCCGCTACCGCCATCTCCCCCGCCTGCACCTGCGTTATGCGCGCTGGGACCTCAGCGCGGTGGACCTGATCGACGCCCGGCGCGGCAGCGTGCTGTGCCCCCTGTATCCGCTCGACAAAGCGGCCAACGCCAACGGCCTCCGCCGCGCCCTGACGCCCGCGGTGGCGGTCGCCACGCCACCGGCCACCGGCATGGCCCCGCTGCTGCGGCAACTGATGGCCGACTTCGCCGCCACCGGCCTGCCGCCGCCGTTCATCCCCACCCCCCAGGAGCCCGCCGCATGAACCCGTCACTACTGGCCCTCTATGGTCTGAAGTGGAACCCGTTCGCCCCAGACCTGCCCACCGAGGCGCTGCGCCTGACCCGCCCCGTCGAAGACTTCCTCTGGCGCGTCGAGCATACGCTGGTACGCGAAGGCGGCTTCGCCTTGCTCCACGGCGATCCCGGCACCGGCAAGAGCGTGGTCCTGCGCCTGCTCGCCGAACGGCTGGAGCGCTTGCCCGATGTCACCGTCGCCGCCCTCTGCCATCCCCAGAGCAACCTCGCCGACTTCTACCGCGAGATGGGTGAACTGTTCGGCGTCGGCCTGCGACCCCATAACCGCTGGGGTGGTTTCAAGAGCCTGCGCGAGCGCTGGTTCGCCCACCTCGACAGCGTCCGCGTCCGCCCCGTCCTGCTGATCGACGAGGCCCAGGAAATGAACCCGACCACGCTGTGCGAACTGCGCCTGCTCGCCTCGGCCCGCTTCGACTCCAAGCCCTTGCTCAGCGTCATCCTCGCCGGTGACGGCCGTCTCATCGAAACCCTGCGCCGCGACGAACTGCTGCCCTTGGGCAGCCGCATCCGCCTGCGCCTGCCCATGGAGTACGCCAGCCGCGACGATCTCACCGCCTGCCTCGACCACCTGCTCACCGCCGCCGGCAACGCTTCCCTGATGACGCCACCACTGCGCGCCATGCTCTGCGATCACGCCGCCGGCAACTACCGCGTTCTCACCACCATGGCTGCCCAACTCCTCGCCGCCGCGCTCCAGCGCCAGGCCACCGTGCTCGACGAAAAACTCTACTTCGAAGTCTTCGCCGATCCCCGCACCGTCACCCCCAAACCGCGCGCCCGCGCCGGAGGCTAACCCCATGCATCACGACGATTACCTTCCCCAACCACGCCCTCCGCTCAGCGACGACGCTGCCGCCGCCGTCCTCAACTTCCTCCACGACCTCGTCGCCAAGTTCGAGACCGCCTACGCCGGCCAATTGCTGCGCCACTACCGCGCTTGCGCCCACCGCCACGGCATCGTTCCGCCATCACCGTTCCGCACCGACCACCAAGATGACCAACCCTTCTGAACCACGCGCCCCCACCACAACCTCAGTCCGCACGACTGTCGCCCACGACGAGGTCCAATGAAACCCACCACCATCCTCTGGCCGTTACTCCTGCCGCGCCTGTCCGACCCCGCGGCGACTCAACTCGTTACCTTGCTGCAGCAATTGCTTGCCAGCATCGAGCAACACTACGCACCGCAACTCGCCCGCTACCAGCGCCGGCAGCACCAACTGCACCCGCCGCGGCCACCGCCATCCCCCACCCTCTTCGACGACCAACCATTCTGACCTCAACCGTCCGGCCCGCACTCCCTGCGGGCCGAATTCGCTTCGCCCACCCACCGCCACCACTCCGCCTTACGCCTCCCGGCAACCCAATCCGGCAATGGCGGCCCTCCCGCCACAAAACATCGCGCATAAGCGGCCGCACAATAATCCGAGCGACAACAATCGTCCCTCACCAAATCCGATCAGAGGGCCATCATTTAGCGTGCTCACTCTCATTTCACACGAGTCAAGTCTCTTGAGGATTTACGCGCGTCCTTCAAGCTGCAGGTCATCCCCCTGTTGCAGGAATATTTTTTTGACGATTGGAGCCGAGTGAAGATGGTGCTGTCGCAAAAGGACGGCAGTTCGCCATTTATCTCAAAGCATGCGCTGGATGGCGCAAAACTCTTCGGCGAAAGTGACGAGGCATTGCGCGCCGTCCGAGAGCAGTACTCCGTGACTGCGGAAGCCCAGTGGACTGCAGACGCATTCCGTTCGTTGTATGAGACTTCGGCGGATGCGGGCAACGTCCAGACGGGATGACCTGACCCGTGTTGCCAAGGTCCATCAGCGTATTCGAGCATCAGCAAGTACCAGTGGGTGCGGGACGGGGACCGGCTGCCATAACCGTATCGGAGGCAGAGCGCCTGGCACGCCTCTCCGATAGCCGGCCAGGGTTTTGCACGATGGGGTATCAGTCGGTGCGCCTCGCACAATACGCGGGGCTCGTCGGTATGGGCGACCGTGTCCTGGAGGTACTCCCCAAAATCGAAACTGGGGACGGCATTCCCGAACTTGGACGCGGCCTCTTCCTTCGGTTGCTGCGTCTGTCGCGTAGCCTGAAGATGTTCACTGATGCGAACGTCGTTCAGGATCTACGGCGTCAGTCGCTTCTCGATGTCTTCATCGCTGCCTACTTCGATGAAGTCGCGTCGCTCGTTCGTCGCGGCCTCCTACGTCGCTATCGGACCGCCGAAGACGATCTGACTCTTATTCGCGGCCGCTTGCTCATCGACCGTCAGGCCGTGGCCCATGCCATGCGGGTTGATCGCCTGGCTTGTCGATTTGATGAATTTACTGCGGACAACGTGTGGAACCAGTGTCTAAGGAAGCTAGCAATAATAACTTGAACACTTTGTGTAGTAGCTCTACGATGCGCGAATGGATCAAGTGCCACTTCTTGCGGCGAAGTTCAGGGCCTTGTCGACGCGTCTGGACGAGGCGACGCTGCGATTATGGGCCGCGGCCGAGGCCCGCAGCCTGGGGCGCGGTGGCGTCAGTGTGGTGGCCAAAGTCGCCGGCTTATCGCGCACAACCGTCTACGCGGGCTTGGCCGAGATCGAGGCCGCCGACAAGGCGAAGGGCAAGAGCGGGCGCAAGGGGGCTGGGCAGCCGGTGGCACCGGCTGCCGCCGCGCACCAGCGCATTCGCGCCCCCGGCGGTGGCCGCAAGCGCTTGGTTGATCTCGATGCGAGCTTGCTCGCCGCTCTGGACGCCCTGGTCGAGCCCGCCAGCAGAGGCGACCCGATGTCTCCCCTGCGCTGGACCTGCAAGAGCACGACGAGGCTGGCTGCCGAGTTGACCCGAAGCGGCCACCGGGTGAGCCAGCGCACGGTGTGTGACCTCCTGGCCCAACTGAACTACAGCCTGCAGTCGGTGCGCAAGACCCGTGAAGGCGCCCAGCATCCGGACCGGGACGAGCAGTTTCAGTACATCGCCGCCATGGTGACGAAGTTTCAGCGCCAGCGGCAACCGGTGATCTCGGTGGACACCAAGAAGAAGGAACTCATAGGGGACTTCAAGAACGGCGGGCGGGAGTGGCAGCCGCAGGGACAGCCCGAGCCGGTTCGGGTGCACGACTTCATCGACGACCAACTGGGCAAGGTCGCGCCCTACGGCGTCTACGACGTCACCGCCAACGTCGGTTGGGTCAGCGTGGGGATCGACCACGACACCGCCGAGTTCGCCGTGCAAAGCATCCGTCACTGGTGGATTGAGATGGGACAGCCGATGTACCGCCAAGCCAAGCGGCTGCTGATCACCGCCGACTGTGGCGGCAGCAACGGCTACCGGGTGCGCCTGTGGCGGCTTCAACTGCAGCGGCTGGCCGATGAACTCGGCTTGGAGGTCCAGGTATGCCACTTCCCGCCGGGCACCAGCAAGTGGAACAAGATCGAGCACCGGATGTTCTGCCACATCACCAACAACTGGCGCGGCCGTCCCTTGCTGAGCCGACAGGTGGTGGTCAACCTGATTGCCGGCGTGACCACCGACCAAGGCCTTCGAGTGAAGGCCGCACTCGACGAGAACACCTACGATGCCGGGGTCAAGGTCAGTGATGCGGACCTCGCGGCGATCAACCTCCAGCGCGACGAATTCCATGGCGAGTGGAACTACCGCGTCAGCCCGAGGACTATTAGCAAACGTGGCTAAGTGTTCAAGTTGTTTTTGCTAGCTTCCTAAAGGCCGCGCTCCACGCGGTGAAGCCATGGATAGCTTCCATCGAGCTTCGTCGGCGGTGGATGGAGTTATCGGCCACGCTTGACGAGGTAACCCTGTGTGCCGTTACGCCCGCGGTTTTGAGCGCGCTCACTTTCGACCGGCAGGCGGATCACTACAAGCCCGCCATCCTATGGACGAAATGGATTCTTCAGGTGCTTTCCCCCAATCTGCGTGTTGGTCGAAACGAGGCGCCGGGTCTGCTCTTCGACATGAACCGGCTATTCGAGTCCGCGATTGCGACGGTACTGCGGCGAGCGTCGGCGTCTCAGCAGACGATGGATGTGGGCGCACAGGACACCGGCAGTTACCTGACCACGCTGGTCGGATCTGAAGGGAGAAGAGCCTTCAGGCTACGTCCGGACATCGTCATTCGAGAAGGTGGCTCGGTCGTGGGTGTAGCCGACACGAAGTGGGCATGCGTCGAAGTCGGTAGGGATGGCTATCTCGTGCCGAAAGAGGCGCACCTCTATCAAATGCAGGCGTACGCCAGCATCTATCCGTGCGAGCATTTCGCTCTAATCTACCCATCGCACAGCGGTCTCGGTGAAGCAAAGCCAACGGCATTCTTCTTGCCGGCCGTAGGGGGCCGTAAGCCGGTTGTCAGTGTCGTCTGTATCGATCTTGCTTCCGACGCATTTACCGCAGAATCGAAAGCAATCGGCTCAGCATTAGACCGACTATTGGGCATTGCATAACGAGATACGAGGCCGTTTCTTCGAGCCACCGAATCCTTAGAGGGCTCCCGATGAGTTTGCGGCCGTACTTCTGCATTTAGGAGGAGGCCTGCGCTGGCTCACTCATGCTTCCGGCTGGCCGTGCCCGCACCTCAAAGGCCCCCTTCGCTACGGTCCATAGTACCCAGAGCAGGAACACGGGAAGCAGCAACGTCTGGAGCACGAAGATCACCATTAACTTGACCATCCTCTCGGTAGCATGTTCAGCACTCTGCCCCAGTTTTGCGAGGCGTGCTTTGATGTCTAAGTTCGGCGTACCCCACTGCTTCAGCTTATCCCAGAGAGAGCGATCGTCCGCTGCCTGTGTTGCTGCCGGGACCAGTGTGGTCAACTGCTCGGTTGTGTCGTTGATCACGCTTTGGCTGGACGCGTAGTCGGCTGCCATGAAGTGTTGAAACAGCAGGTCGCTGCCTAGGATCGCGACAGGCACGGCGAAGCGCGCCATCAGCAGCACGATGAGGGCGTTTGTCACCCACTTCGGTGGTGGCGAGCAATGGAGATGTAGGTAGCCCCAAGCGACGGCGACCGCTGACAATGCGAGCGACATCACCCAATGCGCGCCAATGTTGATCAGGATCTTCTCGATACCAAACGCGATGCTCGCGACTAACATCAGGTGTGCAAACTTCTCGACGACGTCATTTATCGGTCGCAGGACCTGACCTACCGAGAACTTGATTCCGATACCTGCCGGTTGCGCCGCAAACTCGGTTCCTTCGACCACGGAAATGACAGCATTGAGCGCTCTCGCGGTCGCGAAGCTTGTGAGCGCCCTCTTCATTCCCGCATCGACTTGCTGCTCCGCCGGCGTGTCCAGGGGCATTAGCCAGGCACAGACGGTTATCGCTGCGATGCAGATGGACAGGACAACTTGACGTGTGCGACTCATTGGTCGTCTCCCATAGGCACTGCCGCCACCTGTTCCCCCAGCGATCCTGCTGCCGGAGCAGGCGTGTTTGCACTGACCAACATAAGCATTGCCAGACCATTTAGGAAGCACCAAACGGCGAGGATCACTCCGGCGCCTAACAGAACAACTCCACCCTTGCTCACCATGTCGACCCGCGCACTGACTCTGGTCAGCTCTTGGGCGGTGGATTTCATCTCGGCGATGGCCTTCGGCAAGTCCTGCGCGTTGATCCGGTCGAGGGTCTTCTCGGCCTCGCCAATCAACTTTAGCGCTTGATCGCCGGTGGCAATGATCCCCGTCGCCAGATTATGGCCATCGCGGCCGACAGTCGTCGCTATGCTGGCCATGCTTTCGCTGACAGTCTTCATGTCCTGAGCAACCGCTCGCGCCTCTTCTGCCGGTTGCCCCAGGGGCTTGGACATGGTGATAACGGGCCACGGCTTCAAAGCGAACCCCGGAAGGAACTGAAATGCTGGCCGTTAGGTTGCCAACGGTCTGAAGCAATCCGCCCAGTCTCCCGGTAACGGACGCCACGGACTGCAATCCTGCAGCATGTTGTGGGGCGAGCTTTGATTGGTTCTCAGCGACTGCGAGAAGCTGATTGATGAGTGTTCGCGTCTCGGCCAGCAGTTGCGCGGACTGGTCGAGGATATCTCCCCGTTCCTCCAGGATCTCCGCTGACCGGGCCACGACATTCGCTACACTCCTGATCGATGCCGCAACCGAGCGAACAAACTGGCCTAACGACGGGTGGTAGGTTGCGTACCCCCAGAGAAGTGCAGCGGCGAATGCAAGGCTCACGACCAACTGTAGCCAAGCGAGGAGTGCTACCAGCTTCTTTCGGGCTCCAACCATGCTCACCATCCGATCAGTGCGTATAGAGCAAGCAGATAGACAGGCAAGGCCACCACCCATCCCCAGGAATCCTCAAAGCGGAGCCCTACGATCAATACCCCGGCGGTCAGGAGCACCAGAGACGCGAAGCCGAGGAGGCCCTCCGTGGCTCTGACCCGCAGCCTTCTTCCCGTAGCTCGGGAAACGCTCGATCCCGCATTGGTCGGTACGGTCGAACTTGCGCTTCCGCTTCCAATAGGCAAGCAATCCACCGACAGCCAGGAGAAACACGCCAACGTATTCGGCTCCCCAATCCATAGTGGGAGATCTCCTATCACTTGTTGAAGGGCGGCTGATTGATTAGATCCCGTCAGCGGCTCACGGGAAGCGCCGACGCCCACACCGAACCTCCAGTGGGAAAACCTAACTCGGCATCAGCGTCGGCAATGCTGGGAAGAGAGGGGCTTTTCCGACGCCCCCGGGGCCCCAGCAGCAGGGCCTCCGAGAACTGGCCCCAGAGGCACCCCGCCGGGCACGGTAAGGGGGAGGCCATGGCTGCCCCCCGACTGCCCCACCTACGCCCAACCTGGGGCACCGGCGGTGAGCCAGCCTGCACCCGCCCCGGGGACTCCCGCCACCGTACCCCTACCCAGCCACCGGCTCGGCCCGCCTGATCGCCTGCGAAGCCGTGCTGGCTGATTGGCTCATCGTCAATTAGGACGGCTATTCCAAGCGCGCTTTGCTACAGTGCGGGACTGCACAAAAGCGAGGATACGAATGTCGAACATTGGAACTGTTCTCCGGGAAGAGATCGCACGGCTTGCGCGGAAGGAAGTCCGCAGCCAGGTAGACCCGGCGAAGAAAGCCGCCGCCCAGCATCGCCGTGCGATTGCGGCGTTGAAGCGGCAAGTTGCCAGCCTTGAACGCCAGGTCACACTGCTCTTGCGAAAGAGCGCCAGTTACCGTCCGGAGGTATCGCTCGAGGCAACCGCAAAACCGATACGATTTTCGGCAAAGAGACTGCAGTCACAGCGCAGCCGACTGGGGCTGTCTGCGATCGACTTCGGGAGGTTGCTCGGTGTCAGTGCCCAGACGATCTACAACTGGGAGCACGAGGTGGCGCGCCCGCGTAGCGAACAGCTGGGCAGACTGGCGGCACTACGCGGAATCGGGAAGCGGGAAGCCGGCGAGCGATTGAAGCAATTGGCCACTGTGAACGGCAAGCCCCCGCGTAAGGCATAGCGGCCTGCCCCGAGGTCGCAGTTTCCCCCGACCGGCGTACGCGGTCACATGCACATAGAGCAAGAACGCTTTTACGGCGAGGCCCGACCACTCGTTTCGCTCTCACCTCGGGCAACGCAGCCATTGACACGCTAATCTGCCTGCGCGTGGCAGGGCTGGAGTTGCTATCCTTCAGCAGATGGACACTAAGGACGTCTTTCCTGACCGTGCAGCTGACCTCCCGTCAGAGCAGGCATATCGGTACTTGCACTACCGCATCGAGGAATTGCGCCTCTTGCTGCGAACCGGGGAGATTCGATTCTCCAGCCCGCGCCGGTTTAACGATCCTTGGGAGTGTAGGCCTCTGTTCGATGCGCCTTTGGAAGACGTTACAGCAAGGGCTGCAATCGTCATGCTCTCGATGTCTCTTGATTCTCAGCGACCGGATGGCGTAGATGCAGACCAGCAATCGGCTGTTAACGCTAAGGTCATCGAGATTGCCCTTGACCCATCGAAGTTCGAGGCTGCGGCTGCAAAGGTTTCAGACGATATGCAGGAGCAATTGCGTAGTCGCTACCGCCTGCTTTGCCTCTCCGCGCTACCCGATGTTCCGTTGATGTGGAGCCACTACGCAAACGCGCATCGCGGCGTCTGTCTGGTCTTCAGCGCCAAGAACCCACTGATTGGCAAAGCCAGAAGAGTTGAATATCGTGATCACTATCCTGCCGTGCCCGAACCGCTCAACGAGAAGGATTTTGTGCCGATCTCCTTTCTCCATAAGGCCAAATACTGGAAGTATGAGCACGAGTATCGCGCGATCGCATGCGGCCAACCCAAAGACAATGCGGACTTTAGTCAATGCGACAAGCTTGGGTATGTGCAGGCCGGCGCGCAATTGGTGACGGGGATCATAATGGGCTGCAACATGCCCCCTGAAGATCGGTGGGAAATCGAACAGTTGCTAAACGAGACGCATCGAAAGATCGATTGTTTCCAGGCACGCCGAAAGCACAATGATTACGGGGTAGACGTTGTGAAGTTGTGAGCGGTAATGTCCGGTCCGCTTTCGCCGGGCGGTCGCGCGAGTAATGATTGTGGCATTCACCGGAGAAGGGGTGGTGGGGACGCCCTGGCCCCCAGGGGCACCCCGCCGGGCACGGTAAGGGGGAGGCCATGGCTGCCCCCCAACCGCCCCGCCTGCGCCCAACCTGGGCCCCGCGTGGGCCATCCTGCGCCCGCCCCGGGGACCGCCTCCGGCTCCGCTCCCTACGCCGGACCCGGCATGGCCCCCTTGATGATCACGGAGGCGCTGTTGGCTGCGTCCTGAAGGGTCTTGGTCGACAGGTGTGCATAACGCTCGGTCACCTTTGTATCCGAGTGGCCGAGAATCTGCTGGACCTCGTAGAGCGTTCGTCCGGCATTGACCAGCATGGAGGCGTAGCTGTGGCGTAGGTCGTGCAGCCGCAATTGAGGTAGCCCGGCTTTTGCGCGCAGCCGCAGCCACACCTTGGCAATGGTCGTGTACGGCTTCTTCGTCTCCTTGTTGATGAACACGTGTTCGAACTTGCCCTCCGTATCCAACTGCGCCAAGACCTCCAGCGCGCTGTGGTTCAACGGCACGGAACGCATCCGCTTCGACTTGCTGTTGATGGCCAGAATGCGCCATACCTGGTTCTCCCGATCGATCTGGGCCCATGTCGCCGAGAGCGCCTCGTTCAGACGGGCCCCGGTCGACAGTAGGAACAGCGCGATCTGGCACACCGCGCGATTCTCGTCTGTCTGGAGTACCTGCAGCAGTCGCTCCAGCTGGGCCTCGTCCAGGTAGTGCTCGACCTTGTTGTCGGCTCGAAACAGCGGCACACGCGAGACGGGGTTGACGCCGGTGAATACGCCCCAATCCGCGGCCAGATTGAAGACCCGCTTCAGCAGCTTCAGGTGATGGTCGCAGGTCGCAGGTGCGAGACCTGACTGCAGCAGCTCGGTATGGAATGCTTGGATCTGATTGCGGGTGATCTGATTGAGCCGGTGGCTGCCGAACTTGTCCTTGATCCGCAGGCGGTATAGCTCCTCGTCGCGCTTGAACGAACGCTTCCTGGCGCTCGCGAAGGGCGTGTACTGGTCGGTGAAGAAAGCATCGAGGGTGGGCACTTCGCGTTGCGCTTGCAGCTCACCCCTAGGGTTGGCACCAAGAGCGATCTCGGCCTTCAACTGCTTGGCCTTCTTGCGAGCGTCAGCCAGATCGATGTCGCAGGTACGGCCGATCTTCTGGTGGCAGGTCTTCCCGGTCGGGTCCTTATAGCGGAGATAGTAGGTTCCCTGGCCCGGATTGCTGGCCGCGCACCTCGATGTACAGCCCGGGGAGGTCCTTGTCGCAAAGTTCGATGCGAGACTTTCCTTCGGGGCAGTGCAGTTCATGCATGATGGTTTGCTGCGAGAGTTGGATGATGGGCATGGCGGCTTTCCTAGCGGCGTCGGAATGATGTCGGAGAGGCAACCGTGCGACGGCAGGCTGCGGTTGCCTCTTCCGGCTGGAGTTGATAGGGCCAGGCGCATGCACGGACTGCGTGCACTTGCCGATGGAAGGCGGACCGATGCGGCAGGCCCGCAGCACGACGCTAGAAATTCACGTCCGGCTCCTCGTCTGGCCCACCATCCCCGCGGGCTTCACCTGCAGCCTGTGGAGGCAACGTTTCATCGAAGCGGGGTGCCGCATCAGGATTCGGACGCAACGGTGGCGTCGTGTTGCTCCCCGAGTCCGGGCGATCCGCAACATCCAAGTCGATGTCGGAGATCGAGTCTGGCGTGCCGTTGCGGCGTTGCGGCAGGTCCGGACCAGCCTGGAGGTAGCGGGTAAAGGCGTCGTCGAATTGCGCGACCTCGTAGCCTTTTGGCGTGTTGTGTGCACCGAGGCGAACCGTTTTGGATTTGATCCCGTACGCGGCAAGTTGCCTTGGAGAGCTGTCGCGGCGACAGCGACTTTCCGCCGTTGTATGTCGCCCAAGGCTTTTCGCCATCACTGATCAGCGCAGCTATCAGGTCCGCGGTACTGATCTTGCTTTTATTTCGGATCTCAAAAATCTCCTGGATGTCGGCGAGTAACTCATTGCCGGTGCTCGATACCGCTTCACTGGCAGTGGATAGCACTAGCGCTGCCGCAGTGGCTCGTTGCAGCCAAGCCGGTCCGGCACACTGGGCGATGGCAAGCAGTGGTTCCCAATTGTCTTGGGCGCGATCGCTAAGCGCTTCAGGCAACCGTGGGCGGAGCAACCGTATCTGCCCGGCAAAGTCATCCGCAAAGCGCGTCAATTTGGCAGCGACCAGTTCGAACATTCCGGGCTCGGCATGTCGCAGGCGAAGGACCGCTTCATCAGGCCGCTTACGGCGTAGATTCAGCACGACGCCGCGGCTTGTGCGCGGCGCTATGAATTTCGTCAGAAACGGTCGGTTTCAAATTCGTACGTGAAGATCGACCGCAAGCGGCATGAATCACGCCTCGATCTGGTCCTTCATGCGAAAGCTTTTGCCCTCGATGACGACGGTTTCGGCGTGATGGAGGAGTCGATCGAGGAGTGCTGAGGTCAGCGTGCTGTCGTTGTTGAAGATCTCCGGCCAGTGCTTGTAGGCACGGTTCGTCGTAATGACGATGGCACCACGCTCGTAGCGCTCGCTGATGACCTGGAAGAGCAAGTCGGCACCATGCTTGTCGATCGGCAGATAGCCAAGCTCGTCGACGACAAGCAGTCGCGGTTGCAGATACTTCCGCAGTTCGCGCTTGAGGTTGCCATGCGCTTGGGCGGCGGAGAGCGAGTTGATGATATCCACCGCAGTGGTGAAGAGCACCGGATAGCCGCGCAGGCAGGCGGTGTGGCCGAGGGCGATACTGAAATGGCTTTTGCCAAGGCCAACGTTGGCGATGAAGATCACGTTGGCCTTATCCTCGATGAAGCGCAGACGGAAGAGGTTCTGGATCTGCGGCCGGTTGATTTTCTTCGGCCAGCCCCAATCGAACTGATCAAGGGTCTTGAGCACCGGGAAGCGGGCCAGCGTCACCCGGCGCGCGATGCTGCGGTCTTCGCGCTGTTGCGCCTCACCTTCGATCAGTCGAGCCAGATACTCGACGTGCGGCCAGGCTTCGGCGCCGGCCTGTTGGCCCAGGGCTTCAAAGTGTTCGAGCAGATGCGGCAGTTTGAGGTTCGCCAAATGGGCGCGGAGCGCATCGGTGGTGGCATCGCTGCCGGCAGTCGTCGGACGTTCAGTTCTCATCGCCGTGGCCCTCGTACAGTGAGAGATCGGGTGGCGCGATCTCGATCTCCAGAAGGTCCTGGCGACGGGTGAGGTGCAGCGCACCTGGCTCGGTCGCTTCCCGACCCCGCATCTCGAGGATATTGGCGATGTACTCGCAGCTGTAGGCGGCGAAAGCGATGCCGTCCTGAATCGCCCGGTCGACCGCATCGACACCGTAGATCTCGCTCAGGGCGACGATCTTGCGCAGGTGATGGCGCGGGTTCACGCGGCGCTGCTCGATTCCCTCGACATAGGCCTGCGCGTACCGCGACAGGCTCAGGAAGCGCATCAGCAAGCGCTGCTCCCGGGCGGTGCGCCGCTCTTCGAGCAGCGCCTTCGGATGCTCGGGGTCCTCGATATCCTGGTGCCGGTCGTAGCTGCGGACATGGCGGGCGATGAGCTTGTCCTGGTGGTAAATGCACACCCGATCCGGGTAAGCCTTCAGCGTCACGCGCTGACTCGCGAACTCGGCCGGCACCGAATAGTGATTGCTGTCGAGGGCGATGCGGAACTGTTTGGAAGCGCGCTGGCTCTTGATCCGGCCGATGTCGTAGGGGGTCGGGTTGAGCGGCCGCAGATGCGCCTGCTCTGCCTTGAACAAATCCACCGGCCGCTGATGCATCTCGCCGTGAATGCGGACATTGGCGATCGTCGCGAGCCAGACCTCGGCGGCCGGATTCACAGCGCTGAAGTCGAGGAAGTCGAGGCCGCTCAGGAAATTCTTTTTGATGTAACCGACGGCATTTTCCACCCGGCCCTTCTCGTTTCCTTTGGCGACGTTACAAGCCGAGATGTCGAAGCCCCAGTGGCGGGAGAAATCCAGATAGCGTGGGTTGAACACCGGCGCTTCGCCAACGATGCGAGCGAGGACCGCCGACTTGAGGTTGTCGATCATCAGGCGTGCCGGACAGCCGCCAAAGGCGGTAAAGGCGTGCTCGTGGGCGGCGAGGAAATGCTCCATCGTCTGCATGACGGTGAATTCGACATACATCAGCCGGCTATGACACAGCACCATGACGAAGAAGGACAGCCGCCGCCGCGTCGAGCCGACGCCGATCGATCCGTATTCGCCCCAATCGACCTGGGCACACTCGCCGGGAGCGAAGACGAGCTTGAGGAAAGCTTCCCGGCGGATCGGCCGGACCTTGCGCACATACGCCTTGACGATCGTGGCGCCGCCGTCGAAGCCTTCCTCGCACAGACGCTGGAAGATTTGCTGCGCGCTGTACGGGTGCGTTTCCAGCAGGCGAACGATGCGCGCCTTGAAGGGGTCGAGCCGGCTGTTGCGCGGCACCGACTGGCGGGCGCGGTACTGCGCCCGATGGACCCACTTGGCGACTGTCTGGGCGTGCAGGCCGAGGGCGCGGGCGGTTTGCGCCACCGTCAATTGCTGCCGCTCATGGCAGTCCTTGATCTTGCAGTAGGTCTCGTAATCGATCATGGCGTCCGCCCCAGCGCCGCGCGCAACTGGCCGATCCTGATGTCGATTTCATCGGCATCAAGCTGGCGGGCTGCGCTACCGGGCGGCGAATCGAGAGCGAGCACCTGGTAGAGCGGACGCTGCCAGGCAACCAGACCGACGCGAACCAGATCGCCGCGGGCTTGGTTCAGGCGGGTGGTGCTCATCGACAGG
>CAVQLG010000011.1:0-230893 GCA_963713275.1 uncultured beta proteobacterium | reverse complement strand
CGCGGCCGGCATCGAAGCGCACGTGATCGACCGGCCGGGCGGGATTTTCGTGCGGCGCGGCGAGCACATCGCGGACGAGGACCGCGTCCTTCTCCAATCGGTGGCCCGGGCGATCGTCAGCGACCGCAGGGGAAGCCTGGCCGAGCAGGTCGGCCGCCGGGGGCCCGTGGCGGCGAGGATTCGGCGTTTCAAGCGGGTCCACGAACATCGTGAGGAAGCCGTTCCGCCCAGCGGAGCGGAGCGGGAGCTGATCCTCGCCAACGGGGTGGGCGGATTCACCGTCGACGGCACCGAGTACGTGGTCAAGCTCCAACCGGGTGAGGTGACGCCCGCGCCATGGGCCAATGTGCTTGCGAACCCGCACTTCGGCACGGTGATCTCGGAGGCGGGGAGCGCGTATTCGTGGAGCGAGAACGCGCACGAGTTCCGGCTCACGCCATGGCACAACGATCCGCTGGGCGACGGCAGCGGCGAGGCGATGTTCCTGCGCGACGAGGAGTCCGGACACTACTGGTCCCCGACTAGGCTCCCGCGGCCGGGATCCGGCACCTACGTCACCCGGCACGGTTTCGGCTACAGCATCTTCGAGCACCAGGAAGGCGGCATCCGCTCCGAGCTGTGCGTGTACGTGGCAGCCGACGCATCGGTCAAGTTCTCGGCACTGAAGGTCAAGAACCTCTCGGGGCGCGCGCGCGGGCTCTCGGCCACCGGCTACGTCGAATGGGTGCTGGGCGATCTGCGGCCGAAGACGACGATGCACGTGGTCACGGAAGTCGATGCGCGGAGCAGCGCTCTCCTGGCGCGCAACGCCTACAACACGGAGTTCCCGGACCGCGTCGGCTTCTTCGATGTGGACGACCCGTCGCGCAGCGCGAGCGGCGACCGCACCGAGTTCCTGGGCCGCAACGGCTCGCTCGGCAACCCGGCGGCGATGACGCGCTCGCGTCTTTCCGGCAGGGTGGGGGCAGGTCTCGACCCCTGCGCGGCGCTGCAGGTGCACTTCGAACTCGCCGACGGGCAGGAACGCGAAATCGTCTTCCGGCTCGGCGTCGGGCGCGATGCCGCCGACGCCGGCCGCCTCGTCGCGCGCTATCGTGGGGCGGCCGCCTCGCATGCGGCGCTGGACGCGGTGCGGGCGCAGTGGAAGCGGACGCTCGGTGCCGTGCAGGTGATCACGCCGGACGCCGCGATCGACGTGCTGGCCAACGGGTGGCTCATGTACCAGACGGTGGCCTGCCGCCTGTGGGCGCGCAGCGGCTCGTACCAGTCGGGCGGCGCCTTCGGATTCCGCGACCAGCTGCAGGACGCGATGGCGCTGGTGCACACGGAACCGGCGCTCCTGCGCGAGCACCTGCTGCGCAGTGCCGCTCGGCAGTTCGTCGAGGGCGATGTCCAGCACTGGTGGCATCCGCCGTCCGGCCGTGGCGTGCGCACGCGTTGCTCGGACGATTACCTCTGGCTGCCGCTTGCCACGGCGCGCTACGTTCACGCGTCGGGGGACGCCGAAGTGCTCGACGCCGTGATCCCCTTCCTGGAGGGGCGTCCGGTAAACCCCGGGGACGACTCGTACTACGACCTGCCGAGCCGCTCCGGTGAAGCGGCCGATCTCTACCAGCATTGCGTGCGTGCGATCGAGCACGGCCTTCGGTTCGGGGTGCACGGCCTGCCGTTGATGGGCTCGGGCGACTGGAACGACGGCATGAACCGGGTGGGGATCAAGGGCGCGGGCGAAAGCGTGTGGCTCGGGTTCTTCCTTTGCACGGTGCTGCGGGATTTCGCCGAAGTTGCGCGCTTGCGCGGCGACCCGGTGTTCGCCGAGCGCTGCCTCGCGCAGGAAGGCGCGCTCCGCCTCAACCTGGAGCAGCACGGCTGGGATGGCGAGTGGTATCGCCGGGCGTACTTCGACGACGGTTCGCCGCTGGGCTCGGCGAGCAATGTCGAATGCCGGATCGACTCGGTCGCCCAGAGCTGGTCGGTGCTCTCCGGCGCCGGCGACGCGAGACGCGCGCGAACGGCCATGAACGCCGTCGATCGACACCTCGTGCGCCGGGACCACGCACTCATCCAGCTGCTCGATCCGCCCTTCGATGGATCGGATCTCGATCCTGGATACATCCGGGGCTACCTGCCCGGTGTGCGGGAGAACGGGGGCCAGTACACGCACGGGGCGATCTGGGCGGCCATGGCCTTTGCGGCGCTCGGCGATCGCGACCGAGCCTGGGAACTGACGTCGATGATCAACCCGGTGAATCACGCCCGTTCGCCCGCCGGGGTCGAGACCTACAAGGTGGAGCCCTATGTAATGGCCGCGGACGTCTACGCGGTGGCACCGCACACCGGCCGTGGCGGTTGGAGTTGGTACACGGGCTCGGCGGGGTGGATGTACCGGCTCATCGTCGAATCCCTGCTCGGCGTGACACGGGACGGGAATCGGCTGCGCTTCACGCCGTGCCTGCCAGCGGATTGGCCGGGCTTTGCGATGCGCTATCGATACGGTGCGACGACCTACGAAATCGACCTTCGGCGAAAGCCCGAGGATGGGAGCGCAGCGACCCGTGCGACCTCGGTGACGGTGGACGGCAGGGCGCAGCCCAACGGCACCGTGCTGCTCGTCGACGATGGTGCCGGGCACCGGGTCCTGATCGAGTTCCATGCGGCTGCCAATTAGGGGTGGAGGTCGCACCCATGCGCGGCGAGTCCTGGCACCGACCGATTCGGCAGCGCCGCCTGCAGAGGATACTGTGGAGAGCGTCTGTTCACGTCATCGTGGCGTGGCAGCCGTCTTGCGGACGATCGACGCAACGTTGCCGAGTACCGTTGAACTGGCGGGCGTCGCAAGCTTGGCCTCCCGTCGCTGGTCGCGTCGGACGCGGGCAAAGGTCCTTTTTTGGTTGGTGTCGAAGCTCGCGAAATACCTAAAGGAGGGATCGAGAATCGATTTCATGGGGTCTTGCTTGTTGGCGCCGACTTTCATCGACGAAACACCGACGCCCATGCGAATTCGGCTTTCGACCGTGCGCGTTCGAAACTCGACTCAGTACACCACTGCCGCCGGATGCGGTCGGTGCGACAGCGCGCATATCGATCGAGCACGGCGAGGGGAGGGCGGTGGACGCCGTGCGATGTCCCCGAGACGATCTGACGGACAGCCCCGCCCGGTCGTCCGGCAGCTCCGTACCGCCGGATGGGCCCAAGGGCGCCCGCGGCCAAGCGAGAACGCGCGTCGTTCTCTGCAGCCCGCCTGGGGCCGGCCCGGAAGGGGGGCGACTGTGCGCTACCGCACGGACGACGCCTCCCCCATCTGTTGCAATGGCAGCTATGGGGAGGCGTGGGGACCCGAGGGGGCGAACGCCCAGAACCATTCCTGAAGACACGCCTCGATGGCAGCCTGTTGCGGAAGGCGCTGCGTCGCGGGATCGGGCGAGCGACAAGCGTCGGAACGCCGTACGCGAAAATGGGGGCTCACCCAGTCTAGGCTGCAGTTGGTTTGGCGATGCCGCAGTGGCTGCCAAACGCGAGGGGATGTTCACCGATGTCAACGACGCCGAAAGCAAGACCGGCAGGCGGGTGCTCTGCCGGACCGGATTCCGCTTGCGCCGTGTATGTGACGCCCCTCTTGGCGAGCTTTGGCAACGTTGCAGCGAAATTGCCCTCCTGGCATCGCTCGTCCGGTGCTGGCCGTCCTGGGCGGGTGTTTCGCGCTTTAGATGAGACCTCGGCGCGCCGTCGGAGCCGAGAGCCTGATACCACGCCGCCGGCCTCCTTTGGAACGTAATCGATCCCTGGCCAGCGACACTGGAGCGTGACCCCATTGCCGGGTTTCAAGGAAAAGACGATGAGAAAGCTGAGCCTGATTGATTGGGGATTCCTACAAGCGGAGACGCCCGAAAGCCCGGCGCATGTGGCCGGCCTATGGATCTTCCAGTTGCCCAAGGGCTATCGCGGCAGTTACTTCCGTCACCTGATGGAGGGTCTGGACGACTGGCAGCGGGTCAACCCACCCTTCAACCTGAAACTCAAGATCCCCGTACCCATGCTCGACTTGCCGAGTTGGATCGAAGACGAGCATTTCGATCTGGATTACCACGTCCGCTATGCGAGCTTGCCCAAACCGGGAACGCCGGACCTACTGCTGGATCTGGTCGAGCGCATCCATAGCTGCCTGCTGGACCGCTCCCGGCCCTTGTGGGAGCTGCACTTCATCGAGGGTTTACAGGGCAGGCGCGTCGCCATCTACTGCAAGATTCACCATGCTCTCGTCGACGGAATGGCAGGCCTGGAGCTCATGGTGAGTACCTTTGGGCAATCCCCCGAAGCGCGCGCCGTCCGGCCCCTGTGGCAGCCGCTGCCCGAGCCGTCCGCTGAGGATCGTCCAAGCGGATTGCTGGCCAGGGTGGGCGGGGTTTACGCCAGCGTGCTGGGCCAAATTCGCTCCCTGCCTGAGCTTTCGGCCACCTTGGCGAATATAGGTCTGCGGGCCCTGAACTTGCGCGAAAGCAAGGTCACACTGCCTTTCACGGCCCCCAGGACCTTGATGAACGTGCCGATTTCGGCTCAGCGCCGATTCGCCGTCCATACCCTGTCCCTGACTGCGGTCAAGACCCTGGGCGAGGCTGCGGACGCCACCGTGAACGACGTAATCCTGGCCGTTTGTGCCGGTGCGCTCAGGCGTTACCTCGGCGCCAAGCAGGCGTTGCCCGAGCAGTCCCTGGTCGCCTGGATGCCGGTCTCGGTGCGTTCGGCAGAGGGCGACCAAGCCGGTAATCAGGTAGCCGTTCTCTTATGTTCCCTCGCCACCGAGCTGGAAGATCCGTTGCAGCGTTTCAGCGCCATCAAAGCCTCGGCCAGCGCGGCCAAGACCCAGTTCGGCGAACGCACGCTGGAGGTCACCAGCCAACACAATCTGCTGCTCGGTGGACTGCTGATGCTCACGCAGCAGCTTGGGATGACCGGACGCGTTGCGCCGCCGGCCAATGTGGTGATTTCCAACGTGCCCGGTGCGGGGGAAGCGCTTTATCTCAACGGCGCCAAGTTAGTGGCTCAGTATCCGTTGTCAATGCTGATCGATGGGCTGGCGCTCAATATCACCATCACCCGCCATGCCGATTGCCTGGACTTCGGGTTGCTGGCCTGCCGCCAGGCACTTCCGGACGTGGGCGCGCTGGCGGATTACCTGGACGACGCCTTCGCCGAGTTGAAGGCCGCGCTGCCATCGCCGCCCATGGGCGCTGCCAAGAAGAAAAAGGGGTCCGCGCCAAAGAAAGAAACTACGGCCAAGACGCCAGCGAAACACGGAGGGCCTGTCCCTCGCATGGAAAAACTGGTAACGGTTCTCGACCAGATCCCGATGGAGACCCTCAGCGCGGCGGTAAAGGGAGAACCGGTGGGGAAGGCGGCAGCGGCCGAGCTCAGGGAATCCCTGGACAAGCTGGATAGGACGATCGAAACCCTCAAGGCAGGTATCCTGCCCGATCCCAAGCGGGAGGGAATCAATGGTCCTGACCCCAGCTTAATGAGAGCCCAGGCTGGCCTGTGGAACCTTTTGGTCGATTACTACTTCCGCCTGGAGATCGAAGGCTGGGAGCGGCTGCCGGAGCGACCATCGTTGCTCGTCGGCATCCATTCAGGTGGCGCCCTGACCATGGACGCGTGGACACTGGTCTGGTCTTGGTGGCGGCGTTTTGGGGAACGACGGATTCTCCATGGCACCGCCCACGATGCGCTCATGAATCTGCCGGGCCTGGGAGCCTACTTTGGTCGGGTCGGCGTGATCTCGCCCTCGCCGGAAAACATCGCGGCGGCGTTCGCCGCTGGCCATGATGTCGTCCTCTGGCCGGGGGGTGAGGTAGATTCGTTCCGCACCTGGACCAAGCGCGACCAAGTCGTGCTGGGCGGCCGCAAGGGCTTTATTCGCTTGGCGATACGCGCGGGCGTGCCGATCGTCCCGGTAGCGAGTGTCGGCGGGCACGACACCTTCTTTGTCCTTTCCGAAGGCCGCGGCATCGCCCGGGTGCTCGGCCTCAAGAAGCGCTTCCGCACGGAGCTTGCCCCAATTACCCTGAGTGTGCCTTTCGGGGTCAGTCTGGAGCTACTCCCCGGCCATATTCCTCTCCCGGCAAAAATCCGCACCGAGTTCTTGGAGCCGGTCGAGCTTGATCCTGACCCCGAGCGGGTCAATGACAACGACTATGTCGACCGCATGTATCGCGACATCGAAGGACGTATTCAAGGGGGAGTCGATCGTCTGGCCCAGCGCCGGCAGTTCTTCGTCCTTGGGTAAACCTGCGGGGCGCGAATTCGTCGTCAAACTGCAATCGGCGCCTGGAACAGCCCGCAGTAGTGCTTCTGCCAAGCGTAGTCAGCAAACGAAAGACGCGCGGGGAGGGCGCGCCGGCCGCTTCCCGAAACGCCAGGGTGTGCTTCCGATTTGGTCTAGTCTTCATATCGAGCTTCCACAACGTCAAATCACCATGCCACGAGGGGTCGATTCTTCGGGGCCCGATCAAGCGACGAAGCAGCATGAACCACGGCGGACCAGAGGAGCGCGGTGCCAATGGTCGAAAGCGGGGGCGGCGCGGCACGGCTGGGATTCGGCGACATGGGGATCTTCGCGCAGAGGCAGACGGACGCAGCGCGATGATCTGCGGCACGCGATACGGTCCGAGGTCGTCGACCATCAATGAAGGAGTGCAGCGATGGGGCGAGTTCTCAACCGCATGCCCGCCGTGCATCCGGGCGAAGTGCTGCGTGAGGAGTACCTGGCGCCGCTGCTATTCGGTGAAACTCGGTGGAGGGAGTCCGCACACTTCGGCGAGGGCTTGGGCAATGCGATCGGTCTCGGCATTGGCCAGCGTTGCGACCGGCCCGCGGGTAAGCCGTTCCTTCGCAATCGCCCGCACTTGGCCAACCAGGAAATCGGTGTCCTTGTGAAGTTTCGCCCGCGCGAGGATGCGTGCCCGAAGTGGAATGTCGGTGCCAGATCCCTTCAGTTGTGAAGTGCCCGGAATAACGACGACAGACCGATAGTGCTCGGCGACGCTGATCGAATCGCGTTGAATGACCAATACCGGCCGTTCCTTGCCGGGTTCAACACCGTGGGTCTGCGGCTCGAGGTTCGCGAACCAGATCTCACCGCGCTTAGGCGGGGTGGTTTTCGAGGCCGTCACCAAGGGTACCTTCCATCTCTTTGTATTCGGCGCAATCGCTCGCACCCAGCTCGCTCGCGAGCTTGGTCAGGCGGGCTTCGTAGCTGCGCTCGAGCTCGCCGCGCAGGGCCACTCGAATTACGTCCGAGAGCGTTATGCCGCGCGCCTGAGCCAGCGCCTCTGCGTCCAGAATCAGGCGCTCTTCGGCGCGGAAGGTGCGTTGAATCGTAGTCATGATGGATCCGAAGCGTGTAAGCATGTCAGACTTTATTGTATGACAAGGATGAAAGACACTTTTATTGAATTTACGTCTCACAAGAATAAAGGCGGTCCGCCACCACGTCAAGGGACATGGGCTGCGCGCACTGCCGCCGCCAACTGCTTTCGTGGCAGGCGCGAACGCCAACATTGCATCGTGCTGCGCGAGTCGCGCATCTGCCCGCGCGACCTCTGCGCGACATTTCGCCGGAACGATGTGGAACCATAGGGACGAAAACTCGCGCGCCGGGCGTTCGCGACTAATGCAGTCAATGAGTTAGGATCACAGAGTTGCGCCACGATCCAGGGCGCCGTGGGTTCGAGTCCTGCGGGGCGCGGCGGATAATCAAGCACTTAGCTAGTCTGCGCGATTGGCTTCGTGCTCTCTGCGCGACCCTTGAGTGACTTTTCGCCACGGTTCACCCGTTGGCCACGCGGAGGAGCGGAATACGCGGCGTAGCTTTCGCAACGCAGATCTGATTCGTCGCTGCGATCCGTCCTCCGATCTCCTCCGCCGATCAGTGCGTCGTCAGAGTCGCCGTTCTTGTGTCCGAGTTCAGCTTGCGCGTTTCAAGGCTGACCCCTGCGGAACCGCGGTCGGCGCCCGCAGGTGGGCCTCAGATCGTGCACGCGCACCTGCGCGAGGATCGGCGGCCAAGGCCGACCGAGCTCTTCCGATGTAATATCGCTAGCTTCAACACTTGTTCGCAAGCATTGTTGTCCAGCGGCGCCCCGGGCTGGCGCAAGAATAGCGTCAGCTCCGGCCAGTGTTTTCGCAGGCCAGCGACGAATGCCACCGCCAACCACCTTGCCCCGGCGTCAGTCGCACCTCCGATTGCGCCCGAGCCCGATTTGTGGGGGAGGTCAGTCTCAAACGGTTGCTGTCGACGGGTTCGGACATCGAGTTGTCCCGGCAAAGCGCGTCGATTACAAGCAAACACCGGGTCCATTTTTCCCTTTCCATGAACCAGTCAGGTTGTCGGATGCATAGGCGCCAGTTGCTGGCCAAGTTCTCTGGGGAGTCGACGCAGGGCGCGCTGTTTGGTTTGCGGCACCTTGGCCTCGCACTGCGCCAGCCCCTGTTCGACGTGGTCGGTGCCGTTGACCATGACGCGCCAGAACAGGATAGCGAGCGTGCGGGCCAAGGCGATGTTGGCGACCAAGCCACCGCGTCGGGCCGCCATGCGTCGGTTGAAGCCGCCAAGGGCAAGGACCTTGCTGCGGGCCAGGGAGCGCGCCATCACGCAGAACAGGCGGCCGGCGCGATTTCGATTCCGCTTGACCGAACCCTTGCGCTTGCCGCTCTGGCGACTGCCCGGCGCCGGTCCCGCCCAGGCAGTAAAGTGCTTTTCCGTGGCCCACTTGGTCAGATCGGTGCCCACCTCGCCCACGATCTGCAGCACGCTGTATCCGGCGTGCGCCGGCAGGCGCGTGAGATCTTCGCCCGCCCACATCTGGACCAGAATCTGCCGCAGCTTGGGAATCTCCGGGGCATTGACCCCGGGGCGCTCGCGCGGCGTGATCTTGGCCGCAACCTTTGGCGGCACAGCGTGGTCATCGGGGACCGGCGACAGCGCTTCGATCTGGCGGTCGCAGTCGGCAATCTGGCTCTGGTAGTGCTCCCAGCTGGCCACGGCTTGGCGCAGCGCCAACAGGTGCTCCTCGGCCCAGGTGCCGCGCAACGATTCCTTCACCCGCGCCGCTTTGGTGCGCTGGAATTGGACGTCGCACAACGGCAATCGACACGAACAACTGCTCGGTACCCACGGCGACAAACGCCGCATGGGGATCCAGCACCGGCAAGTCAGTCATACACCACCCCCACATCGCGTCAATGGGAGCGCGAGATCCTGCCACACGCCTGGTCGCGATCTGGGCACGATAAATCCATCCCACGGGAAGCAGCAGCGCTTACCGGAACGCGCAATCGTCCGCAACCAGAGCCAGTCTCTCAAACGGGCAGTTCAACGCACCAAAGGAAACAGCGTCCACACTGCTCGTGGCAAGACTCCGAAAGCGCCAACTTGCCCGGTTCAAGTTCCGTGTGCAGTTTCGGCAGAAACAGGGAGTTTTCAAGTGGGAGAAGATCAGGGTAAGGAGTAAGAGGGGAAAGGGGAAAGGGGAAAGGGGAAAGCATTGGGAAGGATAACCATCGTCGAGAACTCTTCTCCGGCACCCGGGCAAAGGGGGATAGGCAGTTACGATTGCAAATGCCTCTGCAGACAGAACCGCGCCTGGCGCATCAGACACCTCGCGGAGATCTATGACTCGCGTTGCTGATTAGCGTAGCGGCATTGCATGACACATTTTCGAGGCCAAGACCGATGACTGACGTCAACTTGCAGGACTGGGTGGGCAGGAAGGAAGAGCTTCAGGACCGTGTTTATTCCACGCCAGCCAAGGCGTGTGCCCTCAACCTGGATTATCGCGATTTTCCGGTCAGGGAAGGCGACCTCCTGCCCGAGTTGTGGCACTGGCTGTACTTTCTGCCCCTCGTCGCCAGCGCGGAAATAGGCCCTGACGGCCATCCCAAGCGCGGTGGTTTCTTGCCACCGGTGACCCTGGAGCGAAGGATGTGGGCTAGTGGGAGATTGACCTTTCACCAGGACATATTCATTGGCGAGGAAATCGGCAAGGCGTCCGAGATCCTCAAGGTGTCGGAGAAGGAAGGCAAAGCGGGCCGCATGGTCTTCGTCACCGTCAGGCATTCGATCCACTCCGCGCGGGGAGTCGCGGTCGAGGAGGAGCAAGATATCGTATATTTGCCGATGCCCAAGGCTTTCGTTCCAGCGGCGCCCGATCCTCTGCCCGAGGATCTGCAGTGGAAGGAGGCGTGTGCTGTCGATCCGGTACGGTTGTTTCGGTTCTCCGCCCTGACTTTCAATTCCCACAGAATCCACTACGATCTCAAATACGCCACCGACGTTGAGAAATACCCAGGCCTCGTGATCCATGGTCCCTTGCAGGCCCTGCTGCTCCTTGAATCGGCCAAGCGTAACAACCCGGGCCGGAAACCGGCAAGGTACGGTTTCCGGGCGATGCGTCCCTTGTTCGAGTTTGACCGGGTTTTCGTTTGTGGCCGACTCAACCCGGACGGCGGCCACGAGTTGTATACCGCCAATGGCGACGGCAACATCGCCATGCAGGCCACGGTCTCCTGGAGATGAATCGATGAGTGAAAGACTGGAACGTTCGGTACTGCTAGTGCCGGCCTCCAATTGGGGAATGATTCAAAAGACCGCCGCCGCCCGCGCGGATGCGGTCTGCATCGACTTGGAAGACGCGGTGGCGCCCGACGAGAAGGAGGCCAGCCGGATGAACGTGGTCCGGGCTTACCAGGAACTGGATTTCAGCAACAAACTGAAGATGTTCCGCATGAATGGGCTGGACACCCACTTTGCTTACCGTGATCTTGTTGAGATTGTCGAAGCGGCCGGTGACCGGATCGACTTGATTGTCATCCCCAAGGTCAATCGACCCGAGGATGTGCATGTGGTAGAAACCCTGCTCGGGCAGATCGAAAGCTTTAAGAAGTACTCGCGCCCCATCGGCATTGAGGCGTTGATCGAAACCGCGCTGGGCTGCGTCAACATCCGCGAAATAGCGGCCTGCTCCGAGCGATTGGAAGGTTTTGTCTATGGATCCGGCGACTACGCAGCCTCGGTACGCATGCCGATGGAGTCGATTGGGGAATTTGACGAGAACGACCGCATCTATCCTGGCCATCGCTGGCACCATGTCATGCACTCGATTGTGAGCGCAGCCAAGGCCTATGACAAACGGGCAATCGATGGGCCTTTCGCCGGCATCAAGAACGCCGAAGGGCTGGCGCAAGCCTGCAAGATCGGGCGGGCGATGGGCTTCGATGGCAAGTGGTGCATTCATCCAAGCCAGATCGAGGCGGTGAACCAGACCTTCGTCCCGTCGGAAAAGGAAATCGGCTGGGCGCAGACGGTCCTCGAGGAATATGAAGCCGCCTTGCGGGAAGGCAGGGGAGCGATTAGCGTCAAAGGCAAGATGATCGACGTGGCCTCGCTCAGGATGTGCCGTACCATTGTCGAAAGAGCCAAACTGGCTCGATTAATGAACTGAGACGATCGCAATGTCGAAAATACTAGAGGGATTGCGGGTGGTCGAGGGCACCGCGTTCGTGGCGGCCCCACTGGCGGGGATGACGCTCGCGCAAATGGGCGCGGAGGTCATTCGCTTCGACCGCCTCCGGGGTGGCCTTGACCATCACCGCTGGCCGGTCACGCCCGACAACAAGAGCCTCTTCTGGGCGGGTTTGAACAAGGGCAAACGCTCCATCGCCGTGGACATCGGAACTCCGCGCGGCCAGGAAATCGTGACGCAATTGATTTGCGCGCCCGGACCGAACGCCGGCATCTTCCTGACCAATCTCCGGGTCCGAGGCTGGATGGATTACGAGAACCTGAAGAAGCACCGGGAAGATCTGATCATGCTGACCGTGCAAGGTACCCGCGACGGCGGGCCAGCGGTCGATTACACGGTCAATCCCGGCATCGGCTTTCCGTACGCCACGGGCCCGCAGGGCTCCGGCGAGCCGGTCTGCCATGTGCTGCCGGCGTGGGATTGCATTGCAGGGCAGATGGCCGCGCTCGGTCTGCTGGCGGCGGAACGGCACCGGCGCCTCACGGGACAGGGGCAGTCGGTGGAGATCGCCCTGAAGGATGTCGCCCTTGCCATGCTGGGCAATCTGGGGATCATCGGCGAAGTCATGGTCAACGATTTCGACCGCCCCAAGTATGGTAACTACTTGTATGGCGCTTACGGTAACGCGTTCGATACCGCCGACGGTCGCAAGGTGATGGTGGTCGGCCTCACCATGCGGCAATGGGACGGCTTGTGCCGGGTTACCGGTTTGAAGCGGGAATTCGACGCCTTGGGCGCGCGATTGGGTCTGGACTTGAGCCTAGAAGGGGATCGGTTCAAGGCCCGCCAGGAGATCACTGCGCTGCTGGCGCCCTGGTTCCTGGCGAGGAAGGTGGAGGATTTCGCCGCGTCCTTCGACGCCAACGGCGTGAGCTGGTCGGTGTTCCGCACCTTCAAGCAGGTGGTCCGGGAAGACCCCGACGTTTCCACGCGACACCCGATGTTCAGCATGATCCAGCAGCCGGGGATCGGGGATTATCTGGTGCCCGGTTCTCCGTTCGAGTTCAGCGAGTTCGAGCGTTATCCGCCCCAGCGGGCCTCGGTGCTGGGGGAACACACCGACGAGATCCTGTCCGGCATTCTGGGCCTGAGCGGTCACGAGATCTCTGAACTCCATGAGAAAATGATCGTGGCGGGTCCACGGCGATAACCTATCTCCAACACCCGCACGCAGCCGGCCCCAATTTAGGATAGTAAAGGACAGGACAGGAGATCCAACGGTCGAGAAGGCGTAACGCGCGTTGCACCACTACACCGCAGAACGGCTGCGCCGCAGGTTGTGTGGGAAGCGCAAGGCGCGCGGCCGGGGAACTGCACGCTACACGGACAACCATCTACCCGAGCGCCGTGGCCTCGTTTGCCTGCCCCAGCGACCCCGCAACCTGCCGTGGGCGACGGTACGAATCCTTGTCCGAGAGCCCGGTGCCGACCGGCACGCCGGGTTCGACGATTGGCGACTGGAAGCGGGACCTTGGTTCAGGCTAGCAGGGCAACGCACAACCGAAAGGGCCGGCGAACAGCGATGCTCGGATCTACCGCAACCGCGCCAGTCCCGACTCTACCTTGTCGAGTTCCCCGTAAGGGGTTGGGGTCCGTGCGCCGGGAGACTGGCAAGGAGTAGGTGGTGCAAGTCCGCTGCACTGAAGGCATAGCAAGCCACAGTGGCACCGAGTCATGCGTTCGGTATCCGCGAGGGTATCAGCGAAGCGTTGACAGGTGAGCACATGAGCCAGCCATTGAGCCGCGTAAAACCCTCATCCCGGGTGCCAACACATTGGACTTTGTGGAAGGCCACACCGGCGGGCGCGCTATTGCGAGCACCCGTTGGACCCGGCGCGGTCGAAGACCCTGGCGCGTGTGGACGCTCTTTGTACAGGAACCGGGAGAGCTTGGATGTGGCCGGCGGGGTATTGCCGGTCCGTGCCGGGAAGGCGAGGAGCCAAAGCCGGCGATGAACGCATCCAAGCAGTCAGACCCTGCCATAGTAGCGATGAAGCCTGCGAACAAAGCTGGGCAACCGGCGGCGGAGTGGGCGGAGCCAAGGGCGGGGACCAAGGGGAACACGGGCCGGCCACACACGCACCGGGCACAGGACCGGGCGAGCGTGCCACAGGGGCTGGAACGTGTACGTCAAGCAGCAAGGCAGCGGAAGAAGGAGAGGTTCACCGCGCTTCTGCACCATGTTACGGTTGACCTACTACGGGAGTCGTTCTTGGCGCTCAAGCGCAAAGCCGCCCCTGGCGTGGATGGCCTGACATGGCAGGACTACGAGGCGGCACTGGAAGACAACCTCCAGGACTTGCACACACGGGTCCATCGCGGGGCGTACCGGGCACTGCCGGTCCGGCGACGGTACATACCGAAGCCGGGCGGGAAACAGCGCCCACTGGGGATCGCTGCGCTGGAAGACAAGATCGTCCAGCGTGCGGTAGTCGCCGTACTGAACGCGATTTACGAGGAAGACTTTCGCGGATTCTCGTATGGTTTCCGACCGGGACGCAGTCAACACGCTGCGCTGGACGCCCTATCGGTGGGGATTGGTAACACCCCGGTGAACTGGATTCTCGACGCCGACATACGGAGCTTCTTCGACTCGGTCAGCCAGGAGTGGCTGATTCGTTTCCTGGAGCACCGGATCGGCGACAAGCGCATCATCCGCCTCGTGCGCAAGTGGCTCAAGGCGGGTGTCCTGGAAGATGGAGAGTGGAGCGTCAGTGACATGGGTACGCCACAAGGGGCGGTAGTATCACCGCTGCTCGCCAACGTGTACCTGCACTACGTCTTCGATCTCTGGGCCGAGCGGTGGCGACGGCGGGAAGCTACCGGCAACGTCATCATGGTGCGGTACGCTGATGACATCCTGGTCGGCTTTCAGCATGAAGTCGACGCGCGGCGTTTCTGGGACGCGATGCGGCTGCGGTTTGAGCAGTTCTCGCTTGCGCTCCATCCGGACAAGACTCGACTGCTGGAGTTTGGCCGCTATGCTGCGGCCCGGCGCCAGCAGCGCGGCCTTGGGAAGCCGGAGACCTTCACGTTCTTGGGCTTCACCTTCATCTGCGGTAAAGCCCGCCGCGGGGCCTTCCAGTTGCAGCGGAAGACCCGCCGGGACCGCATGCGAGCGAAGCTCCGGGAGGTGAAGGAGCAACTACGAAAGCGCAGGCATGAACCGATCCCCGAACAGGGGCGATGGCTCAAGCAGGTGGTTACCGGCTTCTTTGCGTACCACGCGGTGCCCACGAACTCCCGGGCACTCCGTGCCTTCCGGCACCACGTCACCGGCCTCTGGCTGCGGGCGCTCCGGCGCCGCAGCCAGAAGGACAGCATGACGTGGGCACGGCTCAAGAAGATCGCCGACACCTGGCTCCCACAACCCAGAATCCTTCATCCCTGGCCCAGCCAACGCTTTGCCGTCAATCACCCAAGGTGGGAGCCCGGTGCGTGAATTGCGCACGCCGGGATCTGTGCGGGGGGTACCGGGCAACCGGTATTCCTACCGCGATCGTCCTGGACCTGCCTCTGTCCCAGGCGCTTACTTCATGACCATTCTTCGACCCAATGTCTTGGCGACGACATTCCTTGCGGGGGATGCCGGCGCGGCGAGCAGCTACTGACCGAAGCCCTCGGTAACGTCGACTGCATCGCAGTGTATTGCCGCGTCCATGGCGCGCGTACAGCGCCGGCAGCACATCGAGATCGCGGCGATACCGTATCGACCGGTGATCAGGAGGATCCTTACGAAGCTGGCTGGCGACCAGCGCTGCCTTGCCGATGGACCGGCTCAGGCGCGTCTTCGAGTGCGGATCAACTTCTCCACCGAGATCACCGGCAGGATAATCGCGCCCGCCAGCGCGCTGAAGAGCAGCGACTGCGCGCTCAGCGGGAAGGTGGAGAAGATCGCCTGCATCGGCGGGGCATAGATGAACAGCGCTTGCAGGGCCAGGACCGCGCCGATGCCGAAGAACACGGTCTTGTTGCTGAAGAAGCCGATCCTGAACACCGAGTCCTTCAGCGAGCGGCAGTTCAGCATGTAGAAGACCTGGAACATGATCACCGTGGTGACCGCCATGGTCTGCGCCTCGCTCACGATCTGGGCCTCGGTCAAGCCCGTGGTCGCGCGGGCGGCCATCTCCAGCTCGTACCTCCAGAGGAAGAGGCCCACGGCGCCGGCGGTCATGAGGGTGGCCGCCAGGAAGGTGCGGAACACTACGAACCTGTTCAGCACCGGCTCCTTCGGGTCGCGCGGCGGGCGGTTCATCACGTCCGGCTCCTTCGCCTCGAAGGCAAGCGGCAGGGCGAGAGCCACGGCGGCGACCAGGTTGATCCAGAGCAGCTGGGTCGGCAACATCGGCAGCAGCAGGTCCTTCACCACCTGGCCGTCGACGGTCTTCTCGACCAGCGGGAAGAACGCGACCGCATAGATCAGGATCAGCGCGAGGCCGAGGTTGGTGGGCAGTACGAACGCCAGCGACTTGATGAGGTTGTCGTAGACGCGCCGGCCTTCTTCCACCGCCGCGGCGATGGAGGTGAAGTTGTCGTCCGTGAGCACGATGTCGGCGGATTCCTTGGAGACCGAGGTGCCGGTGATACCCATCGCCACGCCGATGTTCGACTGCTTCAGCGCGGGCGCGTCGTTCACCCCGTCGCCGGTCATCGCCGTCACTTGGCCGTTCTCCTGCAGCGCGCGCACGAGGCGCAGCTTGTGCTCGGGGGCGACGCGGGCGAAGACGTTGTGATCCTTCACGATCTCGCGCATGGCGGCTTCGTCCATCTCGGCGAGCTGGACGCCGGTCACGGCCTTGGCGCCGTGCTTGGCGATGCCCAGCTGTTCACCGATGGCCTGGGCCGTGCCTCTGTGGTCGCCGGTGATCATCTTGACCGTGATGCCGGCTCGGTGGCAGGCGCGGATGGCATCGATCACCTCGGCGCGCGGCGGGTCGATCATGGCCTGCAGGCCGATGAGTTCGAAGCCGTGGGCGCAGTCTTCCATCGTCAGTGCGGCGCCGTCGAACCGCTTCTCGGCAAAGCCGAGCACGCGCATGCCCTCGCTCGCGAACGCCTCGACCTGGTGGATCACCGTGTCCGGGTCCGCGTTACCGCAGCGCCTCAGCACCACCTCGGGCGCGCCCTTGACGATGATCTTCCTGCCTTCGGCGCCCCCCTCGTGCAGCGTGGCCATGAACTGGTTGGCGCTCTCGAACGGGATCGTGTCGAGGCGAGCGTGGTGCTTGCGGGCGTTCGCGGTGTGGATGCCGAACTTCTCCCCGGCGGCCACGAGCGCGCCTTCGGTCGGGTCTCCGGTGATGTGCCAGCGGTCCTCCTTCTGCTCCAGCGTGGCATCGCAGCAGAGGATGCCGGCCAGCAGCAGTTCGTGGACGTCGTTGGGGGCGGTTGGGAGGGGGTCGCCATCCTTCGACAGGCGGCCGACGGGCTCGTAGCCCACGCCTTCGACGCGGTATACGCCCGACGCCGGCAGATAGAGCGCCTGCACCGTCATCTCGTTGCGGGTGAGGGTGCCGGTCTTGTCCGAGCAGATCACGGTGGTGCTGCCCAGCGTCTCCACCGAAGGCAGCTTGCGTACCACGGCGCGGCGAGCGGCCATGCGCTGCACGCCGATGGCGAGCGCGATGGTCACGATGGCGGGCAAGCCCTCGGGAATGGCGCCCACCGCCAGCGTGACGGCGAAGATGACCGATTCGCGCAGGCCGGTCAGCATGTCCACGCCGCCTTCCGACATCGCCCGGGCCGTGCCCACGAAGAGGATCACCACCGAGATCACCGCGATGCCGACGGTGAGCACGATGCCGATCTTGTGCAGGGCGATGCTCAGCGGGGTCGCCATCGCGGTGGCCTCGCCCAGCATCGTGTTGATGCGGCCGAGCTCGGTACCGTTTCCGGTGGTGGTCACCACGCCCAGGGCCGTGCCGTAGGTCACCAGCGAGCCGCTGAAGGCCATGTTCCTGCGGTCGCCCAGCCCGGAGTTCTCGGCCACGGGTTCGGTCATCTTCTCCACGGGAACCGACTCGCCGGTCAGCGCCGCCTCCTCGATCTGCAGCGTGCGCAAGTGGACGAGGCGCAGGTCGGCGGGCACCTTGTCGCCGCTTTGCAGGTACACCGCGTCGCCGGGCACCAGCTCGGCCACCGGCAGCTGCACGCGCTTGCCGTCGCGGGCGACGGTGGCGAACTCCGGCACCATCGCGCTCAGGCTCTCGATCGCCTTGCTCGCCTTGTACTCCTGCGCGAAGCCAATGATCGTGTTGATGATCACCACCGCCAGGATCACGAGGCCGTTCTTGATGCCGTCCGCCGGGTCCACCAGCATCGCGATCACCGCGCTGCCGATCAGCACCCAGATCAACGGGTTGTTGATCTGGCCCCAGATCAGCTCCATGACCGAGGCGCCGCCTTTCTTGTCCAGCACGTTGGGGCCGTACTGGGCCAGGCGCTTCCGGGCTTCGTCGGTGGCCAGTCCGTCCCGAGTCGTGCTCAGCGCGGACAGCACATCATCGGGCGCCAGAGTGTGCCACGGGCGGTTGGCCGCTTCGAGCGAGCCTTTGTCGAGTAAAAGGACCACTGTTGCGCTCCTCAATGCGCCAGCGTCGGCGCGGGCGCTTGCATGAGGTCGCGTTGGTCTTGCGTCGCCGCGTTCGCCCTGGGCGGGCGGCGTGCTCTGGGCGGGTCCGTCTCCAGACCGTGTTGACGCCCGAAAGCCACTTGGGAGCTACTCCCCAGCACGTCCTGTCGAAGCGAATGATACCTGATAGCGCCGAAGCAATGCTGGCTCGCCTCGTCGAAGCCAGAGTAGACTACCTGATCGACGAAGGCGGCATGCCGTCCCTGATGTGAATGAAGGTCGGCATGGATCCGGTATCGGCTCGCATTGCCTGGACACGGTTTTGCAACTCAGGCGGCCTGATGCTCGGTCGCACTGCCGAACGCACCCTTTCCGTCCCGCGGGCTACCGGGATCCGGCCGCAGGGCGCTGTCCAAGGGGGGCACGCCCGGCTCGCGCCGAGTGGGAGGCGCGGGCTGCCGCCGTCATAATGCGGGCATCGATCGGGGCAGGAGAGGCGGCATGAAGTACAAGGACTACTACGCGATCCTCGGCTTGAAACGCGACGCGACCGCCGACGACATCAGGGCCGCCTATCGCCGGCTCGCACGCAAGTACCACCCCGATGTGTCCAAGGAGAAGGACGCCGAGGAGAAGTTCAAGGAAATGGCCGAGGCGTACGAAACGCTGAAGGACCCGGAGAAGCGCGCCGCCTACGATCAACTCGGCAGCTACACACCCGGCCAGGAGTTCCGCCCATCTCCGGATTGGGGCGAGCACTTCGCGCGAGGGCAGGGCGGGTTCGACGATCTCGACCTGTCCAGCCTGTTCGCAGGCCTTTCCGCCCGCCAGGGCCGCGGCGGTGCGCGGCGGCCCGACCGTGCCATGGCCGGCAGCGACTACGAGGCCGTCGTGCGGATCTCGCTCGAGCAGGCCTTCCATGGCGCGGAAATCGATCTCGAGCTTTCGGTGCTCGAATGGAGTCCGGACGGCGGTGCGCGGCGCGTACCGCATCGCGTGAAGACGCGCATTCCGCGCGGCGTCACCGACGGCGAGAAGCTGCGGGTCCCCGGCAAGGGCGGCAAGGGCGTCAACGGCGGTCCCGACGGCGACCTCTACCTCGACGTCGAGGTGACCGATCATCCGTTGTATCGCGTGTCCGGCCAGGATCTCTACATCGACCTGCCGCTGGCACCCTGGGAGGCGATCCTCGGCACCAGCGTGCAACTGCCGACTCCCGCCGGTGCCGTCGCGCTCAAGGTGCCGGCCGGCACGCGGGCGGGACAGCAGTTGCGCCTGGCGGGTCGGGGCATGGCTCGCGTCGGCAGCGCGGCCGGTCACCTGTACGCGATCGTGCGTATCGAGGTGCCGACCGTCGTCGACGACGCGCAGCGTGCGCTGTACCGGAAGCTCGCCGAGACCACGAACTTCAACCCGCGTGCCCACCTGGAGCAGGAGGTTGCCCGATGACCCACTGCCACCATAGACGCGGTGTGCCTCGACGCGAACGTCGAGGTGACCTGGGCGGAGCTCGTCGGCGCCGCGGGACTCCCGGAGGAAGAACTGCGGGAGCTGGTGCGCTACGGCGCGCTGGTTCCGCGCGACCCCGAGGCCCCGACGTGGACGTTCGAGGCGCGCTGGCTGGTGGTCGCCAGGGCCGCGTCGCGCATTCGCCACGACTTCGAGCTCGATCCCTATGCCGTCAGCGTCGTGCTCGGTTATGTCGAGCGGATCGAACGCCTGGAGACGGAGATCAGGTCGCTGCGCGCGCGACTGGGCTGACCGCACCGTTGCCGGAGCCGCGTCGGGACCGAACCAGCCGGGGTGGGAGCTGCGTCCCGAGCAAGCCGCGTGCACACGGCCTGCGGTTGCGGGCCCTGGGTGCCAGGCGGGGCAGTGGTGACAGTCTCGCCGGGCGATTCCTCGCCTACGAACTCCCGGTCGGTCGCCGCGGCGTGACGGCCCGGCTTGCGCGTTGCGCACGCGTGCGCGTCGAACCTCGGATGCGTCGAACCCATCCGACATATCGATCGATTGCCGCTGGAAAGAGCGCAAGGGAGGACCACGGGTTCATTCGTGCCTGGCGCCGGGGCGCTGGCCGAGCGGGGTCAACCGCAGGGAACTCTGCGGTCGACCCCGCGTCTGACGAGGATCAATCGGAACGGATCATGCGAAAGAACAACCTGTCCACCTTGCAGCGGCGCCATGCGCTCTTGTCTCTTGCCGGCGCGAGCGCGCTTGCGCTGACCGCGGTGCCGAGTCGTGCCCAGAACGCCGAGCGGCGTACCACGCCTGCGCAAAGCCTGGGGCCCTTCTATCCTCGTTCTCCGTCCGAGCGCCCGCAGCAGACGGACAACGATCTCGTCACGGTCGATGGCGATCGGGTGCTGACGAAGGGCACACCGCTGTACCTGACCGGCCGCGTCGTGACGCGCAACGGACAGGGGGTCGCGCATGCACAGGTCGAGATCTGGCAATGCGATGCCAACGCGGTTTATCACCACCCGGCCGGAGGAGCCGAGGCGGAACGCGATCAGGCGTTTCAGGGTTATGGCCAGACGCGTACCGATGGCGAAGGCGCGTTTCACTTTCGCACGATCCGGCCGGTGCCCTACCCTGGACGAACGCCGCACATCCACGTCCGCATCGAGTCCGCCGGCCTCGCGACGCTCGGCACGCAGCTCTACCTTGCCAATGACCCCGGGAATGCGCGTGACTTCCTATTTCAGCGGTTGACCGAAGCGGAACGTCTTGCCGTGACATTGTCCTTGCGCCCGACCGCAGCGACCCATCCGCTTGCGCGCGGCACGCTCTACAGCGCGGTCGTGGAACTGGTCGTTGCGTAGACGACAACCGAGGCGGCGCCTTGGGGATTCCTTCAACACCCCGGCCGCGTTGCCGGTTACACCGCTTCGCCTTCTCGTACGGCGGCATCACGCGCTGCGAATAATCCCACCGGCCTCGGCGTGCGTCTTGTGCGACGGGTGCGTCGAAAGCCACTGCGGCGGCGGGCTTCAACCCAGCTCCCTTTTCTTTTCCACAGGCTGAAGGCGGCTTTCGGGTCGTGCCCGGCCCGCGCGGCAAGTTCGATGCCGATCCGATCCGCCTCCTGTTCGTCCCCGCGGCTGTTGGGCAGGACGAACATCGCCCGCGTGAACGTGCCCGCGACCTGCGGGTCAATGCGAACACCGTTGAAGATTTCAAGGACTCAAGCACTGCCGCGTCGTCGCGGAAGGCAAGCGTCGCGGAGCAAGCCGCTGCACGGTGCGCTCCGCCCGATCAGTCGGTGCCAAGACGCGATTGCGCTGGCCCTTCTGGCCGGACTCCTTGACCACTGCCGCGTACCGTTGGCGCGCAGCCATGTCGACTTGCTGGCGCGACACGTGCAGGGACATGTCTTGTTCGCGATCAACGCCCACGGTTCCCCCCGCGCGTCGTCCCCGCTCGTCTGTACGGTCTGGCAACCGGCCACGAGCAGCGACGCGCCGAAGACAGGCCGCGCGAGATGGCGGTGGATTCAGGACGTCATGCCCCGACGACCTGAACCCGTCACTGGAGCACCCAGTCGAAGCGACCTAGACTTCCTGCTTCAGGTCCAAGCGGTGCGAGCGCCGCACCGCCGCCCAGCCGAGTAGCGCAGCCACGCTGCTGGCAAGAAACGCGGCGGACGGGTTGAAGGCTGACCACAACCATGCTGCAGCGAGACTGCCAGCGGTCCCACCGACGCCATATCCCAGACTGATGTAAAGCGCTTGCCCGCGCGCTGCGGCCGCACCTGCAAACCACTTCTGCACCGTCAGGATCGAGGCGCTGTGGTGCACGGCGAAGGTCGCGGCGTGCATGAGCTGTGCAAGCACGAGCAATACAACGATGTCCGCGAACTCGGCAATCAACGCAAAGCGGACCGCAGCAATCGCAAACGTTGCCCTCAGCAGCGGATAGACACCGAAGCGCTTGAAGAAGCGCCCCTGCGTGGTGAAGAACACGATCTCGAGCAGGATGCCGAGCACCCAGAACACGCCGATCTCGGTCTTGCTGTACCCGAGCTCTTTCAGATGCAGCGAAAGATACGAATACATCACGCCGTGCGCGAAGATCATCAGCAGGACCGAGACGAAGAACCAGCGCACGCGCGGCTCGGCAATCCGGGCACGCACCGAAACGCGCTCGTGGGCAGCTTCCGCGGTGCGCGGCGCGTCGTCGACAAGAAACGTGGTCGCGGCCGTTACCGCCAGCATGGCCACGACGATCCAGGGCTGCACGCCGACGCCGAAAAGGTCCAGCAGCGGTCCGATCGCGAGCACCGCCACCACGAATCCGATCGATCCCCACACGCGCAACCGGCCGTAACGCGCCGGGCCGTGCGGATCGCGGCGGATCCGCGCGCCGGCGATCGCCTCCGAAATCGGGATCTGCCCGGTCCCGCAAATGCTCGCGAGGAGAAAGACCGGCAGGATCCACCAGAACCCTCCCGGCACCAGGATCAAGGCAAACAACGCGCAGGTAGCGATCGCCGTGTACCGCATCACGCGCAGCCGCTGCGAGGTGTGATCCGCGATCCAACCCCACAAGGTCGGCCCGACGATGCGCGAGCCCTGCGCCACGGCCATCAGGATGCCGATTTCGGTCACACCGATGCCGCGCTGCTCCAGATACAAGGGAAAATAGGGTACTTGCGCGCCTGCCGCCGCGAAATAGGACGCCAGGAACAACGCCAGCCGCCACGGGTGCCAACCGGCGGAAGGAAGACGCTGGAACATCGGACGGCGTGTCAGGCGCTGCTCGTTCGGATGCGGCCGCGAATCGATGGCATCGCCAGCGCTGCGCTCGCGTTTTGCGCTCGATGAATCAGCGCGTGGGCGATCAACACCGATAGGGTCGAACTTCGCCGTGCAACGGCCCGGTGGGCGTGGTAGCGCGGCTGCGCTTGCGGCCGAACAGCCCACAGCAGGAAGCGGGGATGCGAATCGATCCGCCGCCGTCGCCGCCGCTGGCCGCCGGCACCATGCGCGCCGCCGCCGCCGCCGCCGACCCGCCGCTGGATCCACCCGGCGAGTGCGCGGGCGATCTGCCGCGGCCACTTCGGCGCGCGCAGCACGCGGTTTGCCGCAACGCGAGACCCCGCAGGTCAGGCCCGGTGCCGGCGCGCTCGTCTCCTCCTGAGCCCGGGCTTTTCGCCCGCATGCCGCCGAGGCGACGGCACGTCGCCGGCCGGCGCCACGTTCCGCTGGCTTGCCGGCCGTCTTTGCGCGACGATACACGCATGGACGAGATCGTCAAGGCCGCGTTGCGAAAGTGGCCGCACGTGCCGCACTGCTACGGCTGGCTTGCGCTCGACGCGCGGGGGCATTGGTTCCTGCGCGACGAGCACGTCCAGCGATCCGGGCCGTTCCCGCAGCACAAGGGGAGCCGTGTCGACCATCCGAAGCTGCTGGAGTTCATCGCGCGCAACTACGAGCACGACGACGCGGGGCGCTGGTTCTTCCAGAACGGGCCGCAGCGCGTGTACGTGCAACTCGAGGTTGCGCCATGGGTGTGGCGGCTGCGCTGGCACGGCGGTCGCTTGACGCTGACCTCGCACACCGGGCTCGCGGCACAAGCGTGCAGCGCCTGGCTGGACGAGCACGGGCGCTTGTTTCTCGACACGGACCTGGGCCTTGGCATCGTGCACTCGCTCGATACGGGTGACGCCGCCAGCGCCGTGGAAGCGGGCGCGTGCCAGCCCACCGATGTGATCTTCGCGTCCCTGCCGGGTCGCTTCGGTTACCGGCTCGACCCGAATCCATCCATCGAGGCCTGACGCCCGCGCAGCCGACGTTTGCCAACTCCGACAGTCCGCCGGGACGTCGTGTCCACCCACGGAGGCGACACCGTTCTTCCGGCCGGTGACCGGCAGGCGCGCATCCCTCGGGGGCCACGAATGCTTCGTGGATCGGCGCCGCGGGGAAGCCAAGCCCTTGGGCGATGCACCGGCTACAGTTTCTTGTGCTCGCCGCTGCAGAACGGGGCGGTCGTCGTGTGCTTGCAGCCGCACAGGTAGACCTTCTTCTCCTCGGTCAGGGTGAACTTGGTCGGCGTGAAGCCCGTGCCCTTGTGCGAACCATCGCAGAACGGCTGGTTCTTGGATTGCCCGCAGGCACACCAGTAGTAGTCGCCGGGCTTCAGCTCCACCGGATACGGGGCTTTCTGAGCAATGACGCGATCTGGCATTCCGGGTTCCCTTTCGTCTTGGCGCAGCGTTGGCACTCTACCGGCGAGGCGGGTCGCTTGTCGAGAGCCACGCCAACCCGATCGATCACGTCTGCTGTCGAGTGCCCTGGCCCGACGCGCCCGGGGCCGCGCGTCGGCCGTGGCGTGCCCGCACTCCCGTAGGTCGCGCTCGGGTCGCGTGCGTGCCCGCGCTACCGTGGGTCGCGCTCGTGTTCGGTTCGTGCTTGCGCGCCCTGACGGCGGTTCCAGAAAGCCTTGCGTTCCGGGGGACTGTCGGACGCAGAACCTGTGAAAAGGACCTGTTGTGCGGGCGGCACGCAGCGTTGCTCACTCCCAGCACAGCGTTCCCCCGGTCTGGTACTCGATGACCCGCGTCTCGAAGAAGTTCTTCTCCTTCTTGAGGTCGATCATCTCGGCCATCCAGGGGAAGGGGTTGTCGGCCCGGTCGAAGACCGGGTCGACGCCGATCTGCTGGCAGCGCCGGTTGGCGATGAAGCGCAGGTACTCCTTGAACATCGTGGCGTTGAGTCCCAGCACGCCACGCGGCATGGTGTCCTCGGCGTAGGCGTACTCGAGGTCGACGCCCTTCTTCATCAGCGCGCGGATCTCGTCGCGGAATTCCGGCGTCCACAGGTGCGGGTTCTCGAGCTTGATCGTGTTGATGAGGTCGATACCGAAGTTGCAGTGCATCGACTCGTCGCGCAGGATGTACTGGTACTGCTCGGAGGCGCCGGTCATCTTGTTCTGCCGGCCCATCGCCAGGATCTGCACGAAGCCGACGTAGAAGAACAGGCCCTCCATGATGCAGGCGAAGACGATCAGGCTCTTCAGGAGCGCCCGGTCGGCCTCGGGCGTCCCGGTCCGGAACAGCGGGTTGGTGAGCACGTCGATGAACGGGATCAGGAACTCGTCCTTGTCGCGGATCGACTTCACCTCGTGGTAGGCGTTGAAGATCTCGGCCTCGTCGAGGCCCAGGCTCTCGACGATGTACTGGTAGGCGTGGGTGTGGATCGCCTCCTCGAACGCCTGCCGCAGCAAGTACTGCCGGCACTCCGGCGCGGTGATGTGGCGGTAGGTGCCCAGCACGATGTTGTTGGCGGCGAGCGAGTCGGCGGTGACGAAGAATCCGAGGTTGCGCTTGACGATGAGTCGCTCGTCGTCGGTGAGGCCGTGCGGGTTCTTCCACAGCTCGATGTCGCGCTGCATGTTCACTTCCTGCGGCATCCAGTGGTTCGCGCAGCCGGCGAGGTACTTCTCCCACGCCCATCGGTACTTGAACGGGACCAGCTGGTTGACGTCGGACTCGCCATTGATCACGCGCTTGTCCTCGACGCGCACGCGGCGGAAGCCACTTTCCTGCCGCGGCGCGGGCTCGACGTCGGCCCCACGCGTGCGCGCCGTGCCGCCGTCGACGCCGACCGCGGTCTGCCGGCCGGGCGGCGCGGGTGGCAGGGCCGGGGGCGCCACGTGCGGCATGCGCGGTGGGTGGGTGGGAACGATGTCGTCGTCGAAGTTCAGCATGTGCAGGGCCTCCTGTGCCGCCTGTCGTGGTGTGGGTTCGCTGCCGCCTGCGGGCGTTCCGCGCCGATCAGTGCGTCGCGCTCGGCCGTTCGTAGAGGCAGTCCGGCGCGAAATCGACGTCGCGATGCCGGGCGATGGTGGCGAGTCCGTAGTCGACGTAGAACTCCGCGAACCGCGCCGTGGCGCACTGCGCGGCAAAGGGTTCTCCGTAGAGACCGTCGGCGAGGTCGACGACGCACCTCTTCCCGTCGCTGGACTCGAGCCAGATGTTGTAGTTGCCGAGGTACCGCGCGTCGATCACAGGCCATGCCGCACGCTCGTAACGGGCCAGCCGCGCCTGCGTGGGCTGGGGGATGAACGTGGCGTGCCGCCGCGGCGGCGCCACAGACCCGGCGCGCCCCATGCTGCACCCGCCGCGCGCTACCTGCCGCGCAGGCGGGCCGACAGCAGGAGCGCCGATTGCGGCCGCGGCCGCGGCAACGCCAGCCGCTGCGCGTCGATGCTCCCCGGGGCCGTGCCGACCGCGGGCGCCGAGGCGGGCCAGCGCCAATGGCGCCGGCCCGCCTCGTCGACGTACGATTCCCACCGCTTGGCCTTGGCGTTCATCGCTTCCCTTCCTGTCCGGGTTCACGGGACGGCGTTCGCGGGCGCCGGGCGCTCGCCTCTGCGGGGCGCTTGCCCGGGGGAATCCGGCCGCGGGCTACTGACACGCTTCGCAGCTCGGGTCGTCGCGCGCACAGTACTGCGGTGCCTCGGTGCCGCTCGTCGCGGCGGCGATGCCGCCCGAGGCCGGCACGGCGTTGAGCTCGCCGCCGCGGCCGGTGGATTTCTCCGCTCCGGTGGCGGCCAGCGTCCGCAGGTAGTACGTGGTCTTGAGCCCGCGCGTCCACGCGAGCTTGTAGGTCTCGTCGAGCTTCTTGCCCCATGCGCCCGCCATGTAGATGTTGAGGCTCTGCGCCTGATCGATCCACTTCTGGCGTCGGGCCCCCGCCTCCACGATCCAGCGCGGCTCGATCTCGAAGGCCGTGGCGTAGAGGCTGCGCAGGTCGGGCGGGATGCGGTCGATACGGGCGAGCGAACCGTCGAAATACTTGAGGTCGGCGACCATCACTTCGTCCCAGAGGTTGCGGCGCTTGAGTTCGGCGACGAGGTGCTCGTTGACGACCGTGAATTCGCCGGAGAGGTTCGACTTCACGTACAGGTTCTGGTACTCGGGCTCGATCGACGCGGCGACGCCGATGATGTTGGAGATCGTCGCCGTCGGGGCGATCGCCACGCAGTTCGAGTTGCGCATGCCGTGATCGCGGATGCGTGAGCGCAGCGCGGTCCAGTCCAGCGTGGAAGACAGGTCGACCTCGACGTAGCCGCCGCGTTCGTCGCGCAGGAGCGCGAGCGAATCCTGGGGCAGGACGCCGCGGTCCCACAGGCTCCCCTTGTAGGAGGCGTAGCGTCCGCGCTCCTCCGCGAGCTCGGTCGACGCCCAGTATGCGTAGTAGCAGACAGCCTCCATCGAACGGTCGGCGAACTCCACCGCCGCGTCGGAAGCGTACGGCGTGCCGAGGACGTGCAGGCAGTCCTGGAAGCCCATGACGCCCAGCCCCACGGGGCGGTGCTTGAGGTTCGCGTTGCGGGCCTTCGCGACCGCGTAGTAGTTGATGTCGATCACGTTGTCCAGCATCCGCATCCCGGTGCGGATCGTGCGCTGCAGCTTGGCATGGTCGAGCGTCCAGCCGTCGGCGCCCGGCACCATGTGGTTCAGCAGGTTGACCGAGCCCAGGTTGCAGACCGCGATCTCGGTGTCGCCGGTGTTGAGCGTGATCTCGGTGCACAGGTTCGAGCTGTGCACGGTACCCGCGTGCTGCTGCGGCGAACGGACGTTGCAGGCGTCCTTGAATGTGAGCCACGGGTGCCCGGTCTCGAACAGCATCGACAGCATCCTGCGCCACAGCTGCACCGCAGGGATCTTCTTGCAGAGCCTGAGCTCGCCGCGTGCGGCGCGGTCCTCGTGGCGGACGTAGGCCTCCTCGAAGGCTCGCCCCCACTTGTCGTGCAGGTCGGGAACGTCGGACGGGGAGAACAGCGTCCAGTCGCCGCCTTCCATCACCCGCTTCATGAAGAGATCGGGAATCCAGTTGGCGGTGTTCATGTCGTGCGTTCGCCGCCGGTCGTCGCCGGTGTTCTTGCGCAGTTCCAGGAACTCCTCGATGTCGAGGTGCCAGGTTTCGAGGTAGGTGCACACGGCGCCCTTGCGCTTGCCGCCCTGGTTGACCGCGACGGCGGTGTCGTTGACGACCTTGAGGAAGGGAACCACACCCTGGCTCTTGCCGTTGGTGCCCTTGATGTGCGAGCCCATCGCGCGCACGTTGGTCCAGTCGTTGCCGAGCCCGCCGGCAAACTTGGACAGGAGCGCGTTCTCCTTGATCGCCTCGTAGATGCCGTCGAGATCGTCGGCGACGGTCGTCAGGTAGCACGAGGACAGCTGCGAGCGATGGGTGCCGGAGTTGAACAGAGTCGGCGTCGAGCTCATGAAGTCGAAGGTCGACAGCACGTCGTAGAACTCGATGGCGCGCGCCTCGCGGTCGACCTCGTTCAACGCGAGCCCCATCGCCACCCGCATGAAGAAGCACTGCGGCAGCTCGAAGCGGCGGCCGGCGTGCCCGTGCGCGACGTACTGGTCGACGAGGAAGTAGCGGTCGTAGAGCGTCTGCAGGCCGAGGTAGCCGAACTTGAGGTCGCGCTCGGGCTTGAGCGCGGCGCCGAGCTTGCCCAGGTCGAACTGCAGCAGCGTCTCGCTGAGGAGCCCGATCTTGACGCCGTGCTTGACGCAACGCGGGAAGTACTCGGCGTACCGGGCCGCCATGTCGGCCTGGGTCGCCGACTCTCCCAGCGCCTCGTGGCGGATCGCGTCGAGCAAGAGCCGCGCGGTGACGAAGCTGTACGCGGGGTCCTTCTCGATCAGCGTGCGCGCCGCCAGCACGACGCACTTGCGTACCTCCTCCATGGGCACGCCGTCGTAGAGGTCCCGCAGCGTGGCCTTGAGGATGCGGTCGGGGTCGACGTCGGGCAGCCCCGCGCAGGACTCGGCGATGATGCCGTTGAGCCGCACGAGATCCAGCGGGTACGAAACGCCGTTGTCGACAACGCGGATCGTCGGCACCTCGCCGGCGGGTGTCCGCTGGGACTTTTCCAGCGCGCGCTCCTGCGCGCGCCGCTCGCGGTAGAGGACGTAGGCGCGCGCGACTTCGTGCTCGCCGCTGCGCATGAGCGCGAGCTCGACCTGGTCCTGGATCTCTTCGATATGGATCGCGCCGCCCTCGGGCTTGCGCTTCATCAGCGCCGCCACGACCGCGTCCGTGAGTTTGCTCACCTCGCCGCGCACGCGCGCGGACGCGGCGCCCTGGCCGCCATTGACGGCGAGAAACGCCTTGGTCATCGCGATGGTGATCTTCCCCGGCTCGAAGCCGACGACCGAGCCGTTGCGCCGGATCACCTTGTACTGCGCAAAGCGCGCCTCACCCGCCGCCGCCGGGAAGGCGGACCCCGATTCGGCGGCCGCGAAGTCGTGGGGCGACGTGGGCACGATTGAGGCGATGGCGCTCGCAAGCTGCATGGGTGGGTTCTCCTGTCGTGGATTTCGTCGTTTTGCGTGCCTCCCGCGCCTGGTTCCGGACTGCCCGAGTTCCCCTTCGCGCGAGCGGGGAGCCGGAAGACCATGGCAAAAGCGTAGGAATGCCCGCTGCGCTGCAACCTCGCGTCCGCTTCTTGGTCGCGAGCGCGCCCGGTTTCCATCCTGGCGCGAATCTACAACATCTTGTACCGGCCGCGTCGTTGAGCCCAAAGAATAGTGGGGCGCCCCGCGATTGGCAAGCGTTTTTTTCGCCCGACGCGGAGCTTGCTTTGCAAACAAGGATGAATGCGGGACCGGGGTGACCGAAGGCGGCCGGCGGCGGGTCCGTTCGCCGCCGAGCACGCGCTCGTGGCTTGGCGGCCCCGCGACCCGGGCAGCCGAACCTGCGGTCGGCCGCGCGCTGGACGCTTCTAGATCGCGGGGGCGGGAAGGGGGTGCAGCATCGTTCCCGCGATTGCCACGCGGGTCTCGCCGGGACGGGCGGGGACCGCGGCGAGACCCGTCAACCGTCCGAAGGCGGGCAGGACCGCGCAGCGCCGGCGCAGAACGAAGCAGGGCAGGCGCACGCTCTCGCCGCCGGCACCCTGCAGGCGTACCCCCGGGTGGACGTGGCCGGCGAGCGCGTACCCCGTCGGCGGCTCCGCTGGCGCGTGCTGCAGCACGAAGGGTCCGAGCAGGCCGGGGGCGGCGACGACCTCCACGCGCCACGCCGCGGGCGGGTCACCGGCACGCGCGTCGTGGTTGCCGCGCACCAGCGTGATCGCGAGATCGGCGTGGCGCGTGCGCCAGGCCCCGACTGCCGCGTCGAGCGCGGGCACCCGGCCTTGCGGCGCATGGACGAAATCACCGAGCACGACGAGCCGGGTGCTCTGCGTGCGCTCGATGAGCGCGCTCAGGCAGGCGAGATCCGCGGCCGTCGACCCGCGCGGAATCGGGACGCCGCCGGCGCGAAACGCGGCGGCCTTGCCGAGGTGCACGTCGGCGACGAACAGCGCTGCGCCGCGCGGCCAGTACAGCGCGCGTTCGGCCAGCAGCACGACGTCTTCACCGGCGAGCCGGACGCCGAGCGCTCCCCGCCTTGCTTGCGACGCGGCAAGTGAATCGAAACCGCAATCGGCGGCGGGGAGGAGATCGGGCATGTCGGGAAGCGCGGGCACCCGCCGGAACGACTCGCCGCGCGGCCGGTCGCTCGTTCGCTCGCACGATTCTAACCGGGCGCCGCCGGGTCCGCGTCGCCGGGCGACGCTGTCGGCCAGCGAGCATTGTGCGCGGTGTCGCCGCAGGGCAGAATCCATGCTTTCGGCATGGGCGGGGCGACGCAGCGCTCGCCGCCGCTCTCCTCGAGGCTCGTATGCTGCGTTTCGCCGCGAATCTGACCTTCCTGTTCAACGAGGTGCCGTTCCTGGACCGGTTCGGCGAGGCGGCGCAGGCGGGGTTTCGCGGGGTCGAGTGCCTGTTCCCCTACGAGGCGCCTGCCGCCGACATCGCCCTGCGCCTGCGCGCGCACAAGCTCGAGTTCGTGCTGCTCAACGCGCCGCCCGGGGAATGGGCGGCCGGTGATCGCGGCACGGCGTGCGTGCCCGGGCGCGAGCACGAGTTCCAGGCGGGCTTCGTCCTCGCCCTGCGCTACGCCAAGGTGCTCGGCTGCAAGCGAATCCACGTGATGGCCGGGCTCGTTCCCGTAGGTGCCGACGCCGAGCGCCGCGCGCGGCACCGCGCGGTGTTCGTGCGCAACCTGCGTTTCGCCTGTGACGAGGCGCGGCAACACGGCGTCATCGTGCTGATCGAACCGCTCAATCCGCGCGACATGCCGAACTACCTGCACTCGACGCAGGCCGAGGCGCACGCGATCCGCGCGGAGGTGGGGGTCCCCAACCTCAAGGTGCAGATGGATCTCTATCACGCGCAGATCGTCGAGGGCGACCTCACCGATAAGATCCGCCGTTGGCTGCCCGAGATCGGGCATTTTCAGGTCGCCGGCGTTCCGGGGCGGCACGAGCCCGATACCGGCGAGATCAACTACGCCTGGATCTTCCGCGTACTCAACGATCTGGGGTACGACGGCTGGATCGGCTGCGAGTACCGTCCGGCGCAGAGCACGCAGGCGGGCCTGGGCTGGATGTACCGGCTGCTCGACCGCGCCCGGGCGCTGCGGCCCGGCGACGACTGACCGGCACCAGGCGTGGCCCGGTGCGCGCGGTCTGCGGCGGAGACAGAGCGGGCGACGCGAGGGCGGGGGGCGGTGCCCGTGCGGAATCGGCCGGATCAGGGTGGCGCGGCAGCGCGCTCGAGCTCCTCGACCAGGCGCGCGACGCGCGCCTCCAGCGCTTCGCTCGAGAGCTGCTCGCGGAATGCCTCGACAAGCAGCGGGAACGAGAACGGCGTCGGCCGTGGCGGGCGCTCGAGCAGCGCCCGGCTGTCGCGCAACCGGTCGAGCGCGGCGCCCAGCCGCGGTGCCTCGAGCCGGCGGTCGAGCACCTCGCGCTCCGCTTGCGCGAGCAGCGGGTTGTCCGGATCGTATTCGGCGAACACCTGGTAGAGCAGCGCCGACGAAGCCTGCAACTGCCGCGCCGGGTGGGGTTGCCCCGGCGTGCCCTGGACCACGAGCCCGGCGATGCGCGCGGTCTCGCGGAACTGCCGGCGCCCGAGTTCCGCCGCGTTGACGCCGGCGAGGAGGTCGCGCTCGACGTGCGGTGCGGCCAGCAGCCGGCAAAGATCGCGCCGCGACAGCGGGATCGGATCCGCGCAGAGGAGGCCGAAGCCGTAGTCGTTGGCGGTGAGGCTGATCGTGCGCGGCGTGCGCTGCGCAAGCCGGTACGAAAAGAGCGTGGCGAGCCCCAGGTGGGCGAGACGACCCTCGAACGGAAAGAAGAAGAGCCCGTGGCCTTCGCGCGTTGTGACCGCTTCGATCAGCCATTCGCCTTCGGCCGGCAGCGCCGACCAGCGCGACTGCAGCTCGAGCAGCGGGCGCAGCAGCGCGAGCTCGGGCGAAGCGAACACCCCGTTCCGGGCCTGCGCGATGAGGCGCCGCGTAGCGCGGGAGAGTTCGCCCGATAGCGCCATCTGCCCGCCGGCCCAGCGCGGCACGCGGGAGGCGGCGCGCCGTGCGGGTTTCACCCAGGCCGTCAGCTCGTGCACGCGCACGAACTCCAGCACGCGGCCGGCGAACACGAAGGCGTCGCCCGGGGACAGGCGGGCGACGAAATCCTCCTCGACGTGGCCCAGGCGGCGGCCGCCTTGCAGGACGACGGCGATCGCGGCCTCGCTGACGATGGTGCCAATACCGAGGCGATGCCGGCGTGCGATCGCGCGCGTCGGGAACCCGCGCCACGCCGTCGTCGCCGATCACCACGCGGCGGTACTCCGGGTAGGCGTTGAGGGTCGCGCCGCCGTGCACGACGAAGTCGAGCGCGAAGCGCCAGTCCTCGTCGCGCAGGCCGGCGTAGGCGAGCGTGCCGCGCACCTCGGCGAGCAGCGCGGGCGGCGAGAAGCCGCCGCCCAGCGCGCAGGTGACGAGGTGCTGGATCAGGACGTCGAGCGGCGCAACGAGGGGTTCGCGTGCTTCGATGACCCGCGCGGCGGCCGCGTCCCGCACGGCGGCGGCTTCGATCAGCTCCAGCGCCTGGGTCGGGACGACGGTGACGCGCGAGGCGGCGCCTGGCCGGTGGCCGCTGCGGCCCGCCCGCTGCAGCAAGCGGGCGACGCCTTTCGGACTGCCGATCTGCAGCACCTGCTCGACCGGCGCGTAGTCGACGCCGAGGTCGAGGCTCGAGGTGCAGACGACGGCTCGCAGTCGCCGCTGGCGCAGCGCCTCCTCGACCCAGTCGCGCGTGTCGCGCTCGAGCGAGCCATGGTGCAGCGCGATTTCGCCGGCCCAGTCGGGGCGTGCCGCGAGGATCGCCTGATACCAGATCTCGGCCTGCGAACGCACGTGGGTGAACACCAGCGTCGAGTGCGCGCGCTCGATGGCGCGCACGACTTCGGGCAGCAGTCTCAGCCCGAGGTGTCCTGCCCAGGGAAAGCGCTCGATCGACTTCGGGCGCAGGCTGTCGATGACGACTTCCTTCGCGTCCTGTCCCTTGACGACAAGCGCTTCGGCGGCGCGCCGAGGGCCGGTGAGGCAGGCAAGCGCGGCGTCGAGGTTGGCGAGTGTGGCCGACAGCCCCCAGACCGGCAGGTTCGGGCGCGCGCCGAAGAGCCGCGCGAGCGCGAGTTCGACCTGGACGCCGCGCTTGGTTGACAGCAACTCGTGCCACTCGTCGACGACGACCGCGGAAAGCAGCGCGCAGCGCGCGCGCCAGTCGGCGCGGGCGAGCAGCAGCGTGAGGCTCTCGGGGGTCGTGACCAGCACGGTGGGTAGCTGCCGATCCTGCCGCGCGCGCGCCGACGCCGGCGTGTCGCCGGTGCGCGTCTCCACCCGCCAGTGCGGCCGCAGCGCGGCGGCGGCGCGGGCGAGCGCCTGGCCGGTGTCGGCGGCGAGCGCGCGCAGCGGCGTGATCCAGAGCAGCGAAAGCGGCGGCGGGCTCGCGGCGTTGCCGGCGGGTCCCAGCACCAGCGGCGGGATCGCGACGGCCAGCGTCTTGCCCATGCCCGTCGGCGCGTGCACGAGTCCCGAGCGACCGGCGGCGAACGCTGCCCAGGTCGCTTCCTGGAAGGCAAACGGCGCGAACCCCTGCGCGGCGAACCACGCCCGCGCCGTGGCGAAGCGGGGATCGGTTGCCGCAGGCGGCCGCGCGGCGGCGCAGCCCTCGCGATCACGCACCGGCAGGCGCTTCACCGCGCTGGCGCGGGAGTCGGGTGGCACCGTGCCGTGCATCGAACCGCGCATGGCCGCGCGCGCCTGCGGGCTGCACGCCGACCTGGATGTTCACTCGCCGGCGGCGAGCGTGACCCGAACGCCGACGGTCGGCGCCTGCGGCCGTGCCCGGCGAAAGGACTCCAGGAGCTCGGCCTCCTTCCGCTTTGCCTGGTCGAGGTGCCGCGCCCTGACGTGGCCGTAGCCGCGGATGTCCTCGGGAACGCGCGCAAGCTCGACTGCGAGCGCGTGGTTGTGGAGCGCGAGGCGGGCGAGAACCTCCTCGAACAACGCCTCGTACTCGCCGATCAGCGCGCGCTCGCGCCGGCGCTCGGCGGTGCGGCCGAACACGTCGAAGGGACCGCCCCGGAGGCCGCGCAGGCGCGCGAGCACGGCGAAGGCGCGCATCATCCAGGCGCCGTAGCGACGCTTCGCCGGCGCTCCGGTGGCCGGGTCCGCGCGGGAAAGAAGCGGCGGCGCGAGGTGGAACGCCAGCGTGTACTCGCCTTCGAACTGGGCGGCCACCCGGGCCCGGAAATCGGTTTCGGCGTACAGGCGCGCGACCTCGTACTCGTCCTTGATCGCGAGCAGCTTGAAGTAGTAGCGCGCCGCGGCCTCGGCGAGCGCGGTCGCGCCGGGGATTCGTTGCGCCTCGGCCGCGCGGATCCGCGCGACGAAGTCCGTGTAGCGACGGGCGTAGGCGGCATCCTGGTAATCGGTCAGGAACTCGGCGCGACGGCGGATCACTTCGTCGAGCGACGCCGACAGCCGCTGCGATTCGGGCAGCTCCGCCTGCGACCGCGCGTCTTTCGCCACCGCGTCGGGAAATGCCGCCGCGCGCCGCCCCCAGACGAAGCTCTCCTTGTTCGCCTCGACCGCGGTGCCGTTCAACTCGATCGCCCGGACGATCGCGGCCTCGGAAACCGGGATGAGTCCGCGCTGGAACGCGTAACCGACCATGAACAGATTAGTCGCGATGGTGTCGCCCATCAACCCGGTCGCGAGCGCGGTGGCGTCGAGGAACTCGGCGTCGCCCGGCGCCACTGCCTCCTCGATGTCACGCTCCATCGAGCCCAGCGGGAAGGCGAGATCGGGATGGCTCGCGAAGTGCGCGGGCATCACGCGCGCGCGGTTGATGAGCGCCCGCGTGACGCCCTTCTGCATCTTGGCGAGCGCCTCGTAGCCGACCGCGGCGACGATGTCGCAACCGAGTACCAGCTTCGCCTCGCCCGCGGCGATACGGGTCGCGTGCAGCAGCTCGGGTGTGGCGGCGATGCGCACGTGCGAGACGACCGCGCCGTTCTTCTGGGCGAGCCCGGCCATGTCGAGGACCGAAGCGCCCTTGCCCTCGAGGTGCGCGGCCATGCCCAGCAGCGCGCCGATGGTCACCACGCCGGTGCCCCCGATGCCGGTGACCAGCACGCCGTACGGCTCGTCGAGCACGACGGCGCCCGGCTCGGGCAGCGCCGGATACGTCCCGGCGCCGCCCTTCGCCGGCTTCCTGAGCGTGCCGCCCTCGACCGTGACGAAGCTGGGACAAAAGCCCCGGGTGCACGAGAAGTCCTTGTTGCAGGAGCTCTGGTCGATGGTGCGCTTGCGGCCGAACTCCGTTTCGACCGGCGCGACCGAAACGCAGTTCGACGCCACACCGCAGTCGCCGCAGCCTTCGCAGACGAGCTCGTTGATCACCACGCGACGCGCCGGGTCCGGGAGCCGGCCGCGCTTGCGGCGGCGGCGCTTCTCGGCGGCGCAGGTCTGGTCGTAGAGCAGCACCGAGCAGCCCGACGTCGCGGCGAGGTCGCGCTGGACGGCGTCGAGCTCGTCGCGATCGTGGATCGCGACTTCGCGGGGGAAGTAGCCGAGCGGGTACTTCTGCGGCTCGTCGCTGACCACGACGACGCGCTGCACGCCTTCGGCGGCGACCTGCCGCACGATGGCAGCCGGCGAGAGCGGCGCGTCGACCGGCTGGCCGCCGGTCATCGCGACCGCGTCGTTGTAGAGGATCTTGTACGTGATGTTGACGCCGGCGGCGACGGCGGCACGGATGGCGAGGATGCCGCTGTGGCAGTAGGTGCCGTCGCCGAGGTTGGCGAAGACGTGTCTCGTCTGCGTGAACGGTGCCTGCCCGATCCACGGCACGCCCTCGCCGCCCATGTGCGTGAACGTCGACGTCCCGCGGTCCATCCACATCGCCATCACGTGGCAGCCGATGCCCGCCATCGCGCGGCTGCCGTCGGGCACCTGGGTCGAGGTGTTGTGCGGGCAGCCCGAGCAGAACCAGGGTTTGCGCTCCAGCGTGACCCGCGGCCGGTCGAGCGCGGCCTCCTTCTGGTTGATCCAGTCGACGCGTGCGGAGAGCTTCTCGATCGCGCGCGGGTGCAGCGCCAGCCGTTCGATGCGCTGCGCGATCACCCGCGCGATCATCGCCGGGGTCAGCTCCGACACGGCGGGCAGCAGCCAGTCGCCGTGCGGGCGCACCCATTCTCCCTTCTCGTCGAACTTGCCGACGACGCGCGGGCGCACGTCGTCGCGCCAGTTGTAAAGCTGCTCCTTCAACTGATACTCGACGACCTGCCGCTTCTCCTCGACGACGAGGATCTCCTCGAGCCCCTCGGCGAAGTGGCGCACGCCCTCGGGCTCGAGCGGCCAGGGCATCGCGACCTTGTAGACGCGCAGTCCGATCTCGGCGGCGTCGGCCTCGGTGATGCCGAGGTCGTCCAACGCCTGGCGGACGTCGAGGTAGCTCTTGCCGCTGGTGACGATGCCCAGCCGCGGCCGCGGCGAGTCGATGACCACGCGGTTCAGCCGGTTGACCCGCGCGTAGTGCAGCGCCGCGTAGATCTTGGTGTTCTGCATCCGCGCCTCGGTCGCGAGGAACGGATCGGGCCAGCGGATCGACACGCCCTCCGCCGGCAGCGGCAGGTCGTCGGGAACGACGATCCGCGTGCGCTGCGGGTCGACGTCGACCGAGGCCGAGCTCTCGACGGTGTCGGACACGCACTTGAAGCCGACCCAGCAGCCGGAATAGCGGCTCATCGCCCAGCCGTGCAATCCGAGGTCGAGGATCTCCTGCACCGACGAGGGGTAGAGCACCGGGATCATCGCCGCCGCGAACATGTGGTCGGACTGGTGCGGCAGCGTCGACGATTTCGCTCCGTGGTCGTCGCCGGCCAGCGCCAGCACGCCGCCGTGCGGCGAGGTGCCCGCGTGATTGGCGTGCTTGAAGACGTCGCCGCAGCGGTCGACGCCGGGGCCCTTGCCGTACCACATCGCGAACACGCCGTCGTAGCGTGCGCCGGGGTACAGGTTGACCTGCTGCGTGCCCCAGATCGACGTCGCCGCGAGGTCCTCGTTCAACCCAGGCTGGAACCGGATGTGCGCGCGGTCGAGGAACGTCCGCGCGCTCCACAGCGCCTGGTCGAGGCCGCCCAGCGGCGAGCCGCGATAGCCCGAGACGAACCCGGCGGTGTTGCGACCGGCAGCGAGGTCGCGCTGGCGCTGCAGGATCAGCAGGCGCACGAGCGCCTGCGTGCCGGTGAGGAACACGCGACCGGATTCGAGCGCGTACTTGTCGTCGAGCGTGACCTCGCGCAGCGCGGGAACGGTCTGGGCCATGGGGCTTCACTCCGCAGAATTCGTGACCGCGAGGTACCGCGATTCCGGTGCGGCGCCGCGAGGCGTGCGGCCGGCCGTCGCGTCCTCTCGCGGATCAGGCGCGAAAGTGTACGCCGGGAAGGGGAGGGCGGCAATTTTGCCCTGCGGCAGGCCGGGTCGCCGGCGGCGGCGCTGGCGCGCCGCCACCTGCTAGAATCGCCGCCGATCCGCCCGTCGCCGCCGCCCGGCCGGCGCCGCGCCAGTGCGGGGTATCCGCGATGACCGAACCTGCCGCCCTCCTTCCCGCCATCGAACTCCAAACGAGCAGCGCATCCCGACGCGAGCGTGATCTGGCTGCACGGGCTGGGCGCTGACGGAAGCGATTTCGTCCCGCTGGTCGACGCACTGCCGCTGCCCGCAGGGCTCGGCGTGCGCTTCGTGTTTCCGCACGCGCCGGTGCGCCCGGTGACGATCAACGCCGGCCTGCGGATGCGCGCCTGGTACGACATCGTCGCGGCGGACTTCACTGCGCGCGTCGATCTCGCCGGGCTGCGCGAATCGCAGCGGCAGCTCGACGCGCTGGTCGCGCGCGAGTGCCAGCGCGGCATCGTCCCGGAGCGCATCGTCGTCGCCGGCTTCTCGCAGGGCGGGGCGGTCGCGCTCCACGCCGGGCTGCGCTATCCGGACCGGCTGGCGGCGGTGATCGCGCTGTCGACCTACCTCGCCGACCCGGATTCGCTGGCGGCTGAGGCGAGTGCCGCCAACCGCCGCGTGCCCCTGTTCATGGCGCATGGCAGCGAGGACCCGCTAGTGCGCGTCGAGTGGGGAGAGGCGTCCAGGCGGCTGCTGGAGGCGCGCGGCTACCCCGTCGAATGGCACACCTATCCGATGCCGCACGCCGTGGTGCCCGAGGAGATCGCCGCCATCGGGGCGTTTCTCGGCCGGGTGTTGGGCCGCCCTGGCGCGGCGCCGCCGGGTTAGTCGGGGCCGGCTCCGTCCTGCGCCACGTCCGGCGGCGAGGGGGCGCAGCGGAGTATCACGCCGCGCCGGGAAAGCGCCTCCCGCAGAAGGTAATCGATCTTCCCAACAGACAGCATTGAACGCAGAGGGCGAACCCCCAGGGTCCGCCCTCGCGTCGTCTAACGCCCTGGGAGGCGCAACGCTTCAGCCCAACGGCACCGGTATGTAGATCCGGTTCTCGTCGCGCTGGATCAGCAGCGCGACGGTCTTGCCGGCGCCGGCGACGAGATCCTTCAACTGCGCCGGGTCCTTTACCGCGGTCCGGTTGACCGAGACGATGACGTCGCCCGGGCGCACGCCCGCCTTCGCGGCGGGTCCCGCCACGTCCTCGACGACCACGCCGCCGGCGAGCTTCGATTCGCGCTGCTCCTCCGGCGTCAGCGGACGAACCACGACGCCGAGCTTGCCCTGCGACGCATCCGGCCTTCCGGCCGCCGCGGTCTTGACGCTTTCCCGTTCGCCGACGGTTGCGGTCAGCGTCTTCGCCTTGCCGTCGCGCCAGACTTCGAGCGACACGGTGGCGCCCGGCTTGACGGCGGCGACCTTGGGCGGCAGATCGGACGACCGTGCGAGCGGCTCGCCGTTGAACTTGAGGATCACGTCCCCCGGTTCGAGGCCGGCCGCGGCGCCCGGTCCGCCTTTCTGCAACGAGGAGACCAGCGCGCCGGCCGGGGCCGGCAGGCCGAAGTTCTCGGCCAGCTGCTGGTTGACCTCCTGGACGGTCACGCCCAGCCGGCCGTGGCTTACCTTGCCGTGGGTGACGATCTGCTCCTTGACGTTCAGCGCGACATCGATGGGAATGGCGAAGGCCAGACCCTGGAAGCCGCCGGAGCGGCTGAAGATCTGCGAGTTGATGCCGATCACTTCGCCCGCGAGGTTGAACAACGGGCCACCCGAGTTGCCGGGATTCACTGCGGCGTCGGTCTGGATGAACGGCACGACGCTCTCGCCGGGCAGCGAGCGCGACTTGGCGCTGACGATGCCGGAGGTCACCGTGTGCTCGAGCCCGTAGGGTGCACCGATCGCGACCACCCACTCGCCGACGCGTGTGGCGGCCGGGTTGCCGGTCTTGACGGTCGGCAGGTTGGTCGCGTCGATCTTGAGCACGGCCACATCGGTCGCCTTGTCGCTGCCCAGCACCTTGGCCTTGAATTCGCGGTTGTCGGCGAGCTTGACGGTGACCTCGTCGGCGCCCTCGACGACGTGGGCGTTGGTCAGGATCGTACCGTCGGCGCTGACGATGAAACCCGAGCCGGTTCCGTGCGCCGGTCCATTGTCGGGACCGTCGAACGGACCGTCCGGCTGCGGAAAGCCGCGGAAGAACGGCGCGAGCTCGGGCGGCAGGCCGCGCGGCGCGCGCTCTTCACGGCCGGCAGTGCGCGTGGCGCCCTTGCTGACGCTCACTTCGACGACCGCCGCACCGTGTTTGATCACGAGATCGGCGAAGTCGGGTAGCGCCAGCCCGGGCGCGCGTGGGGCGGCGGCGGTGATGGTGGGGGCCGGGGTGGCGGCGGCGTTGGCTACCGGAGCGGCGCCGCCGCGGTCGTCGGCGATGGCCCCGAGCCCGAACGCGGCGGCGATCGCCAGCGCGACGAGACTGCGTTTGAGGACGATGGTGTGCATGCGCTCTCCTTGATGGCGTTTGGGCGGATTCGTCCGCCGACGCAATGCAATGTAGTGCGCAAGAGTGAAGGCAGAATTAAGCGCGCCGGCGCCGTCCGCTTCCCCCGGTCGGGCCGCCGGCGGCGCAGGCGAGGCGCCAGGACGCCGTCGCCGACCCGGCGTGTAGTCTTTCTCCGAGCGGAACGATGCGCGCTGGCTCGGAGTGCTTCCTGGTTCGCTCCGGGTGCGGTCCGGTCGGATCGGAGGCGTAACGACTGCCCCGGCGAGCGCGCTGCGCAGAGCAGGCGCACCCGCGTCAACACGTGCAGGCGGGCGCCGGCCGCGAGCGCCCGTCCCGCTCCCGATCAACGGCGGAAGCCGCCGCCCCGGAAGCCTCCGCCGCGGTGTTGAACGTCCGGTCGTAGCCGCGCGACGGGTTCCCGGTCCACGCGTTGACTTGGCGGCTGGTAGACGAGCAACCTGGCCGATGGGACGATCGACTACGCGCGGCCAGGGGTCGGCGGGCGGCGTGGCTGCGCCGGCCACCCGCGCCAGCGCGCCCATCGAGACACCCAGCACGGCGGCGAGGCGCAGGCGTGGTGCAAGAACGGTTCGCGAGGTCATGGCTGTCATCATCGACGCTCGGTTTCCTGGCTTGGAGTTGGGACCTGGGGTCACTTCGGGAACATGAGCTGCATCTGCGCGCGCAGCTTGTTGAGGACGTTCCGGGTGCCGTCGTCGGGCCAGGCCCGGCGTTGAAGTTCGTGTTGTTCTCCAACGGCACGCTGATGAGGTTGCCGACGGGATTCTGCGCCAGCTCGGCGAGCTCCTCGGCGCTCGATTCGGCGTGTGTCGGGGCAGTTGCGAACAGGCCCATGGCCGAAAGCGCGGCGAGCCAGGGGGTGGCAAAGCAGCGAACGGTCATCGACGACTCCACGGGAAGCGCGGGGCACCGGCAACAAGCGGCGCGAAGAGGGCGCGCATTGTGAATCACGACGGCGCGCTTGGGACGCCCGGGTCGCGATCCAGCCCTGACTGCGCCGCGGGGGCCCGCAACCCGCAGGCGCGCGCTTACGGGGACTGCGCCACGCGACTCCGGTAGGTGTCGACCACTTGCGCGCCGGTGGGAGAACGGTCCATATCGTCCCGATTCTTCGTTACATGGTCCCGCCATGCGCCTTAAAATCGCGCCGATCTGTCCTCGCTCTGCCATCCGGTTCGCTACGACGACCTAAGTCCGACAGGCTCCTGGGGCCGACCCTTGGGCGCCGGGAACGTCACCGTGACCTTGAGGCCCCGGTTCGCGGGTCCGTCGGCGAGTTCCACGCTCGCGCCATGGCGCTCCGCGATTCGACGGACGATGGCGAGGCCGAGTCCGCTGCCGGGAGCGGCGGCATCGCGGCCGCGGGCGAAGCGTTCGAACACCTGCGCGCGCTCGACGGGCGCAATGCCGGGCCCGTTGTCGAGGACCTCCAGGACCGGCGCTTCGCCGCGCGTCTCGACGACGACGTCGACGGCGCCGCCGCTCGGGGTGTAGCGGAGCGCATTGTCGACGAGATTGGAGAGGAGGATGGTGAGCGCCGAGGCATCGCCGATGACGCTGACCGTGCGATCGGCGGCAACGAGCCCGAGGTCGATGTCGCGCGCCGCCGCGAGCGCCGCCTGCTCGGCGACGACCGCGCGCGCGATTCGCGCGAGGTCGACCGCCGTCGCAGGCGCCCGTGGTGCGTCGTCGGCGCGGGCGAGGGCGAGGAGTTGCTCGACCAGCCGGGTGGCGCGCGCGAGGCCGCCCCTCATCGCCGCCAGCGCGGCACCCCGTTCGGCCTCGTCGGTTGCGCGGGCGGCGAGTTGTGCCTGCAGATCCACGGCCGTCAGCGGCGTGCGCAGCTCGTGCGCCGCGTCGGCGACGAAGGTCCGCTGGGCGGTGAGGGCGGCGTCGAGCCGCAAGAGCAGGTCGTTGAGCGCGTCGACCAGCGGCTGCACCTCGCGCGGCCAGCCGGCCGTCGCGAGCGGGCCGAGTTCCCGCGGCGTGCGGCGCGACACCGCGGCGGCCACTCGGTCGAGCGGCTCGAGCGCGCGCGCGGTCGCGAACCAGAGCAGGGCGGCGATGAGCGGCATGGCGACGAGCCACGGCACGATGGTGCGCAACGCCAGGCTTGCCGCGAGTTCGTCGCGCACCGACAGCGGCTGCGCGACCTGCACGAGCTCGCCGGCGGCGAGCACGCTGTAGACCCGCCACGGACCGTCGCGCGTGGCGACGGTGGCGAAGCCGGGGCGGCCTCGCGCCGGCGCCTCGCGCCCACGTTGCGAGCGGTAGACCTCTACGCCGTCGCGGTTCCACACCTGGACGACGAGCGGGCTGTCCGGCTCGATGCCGCGAGGCGCCGAGGGCGCCGTGATTGGCATGCCCGTCACCGACGCGGCGAGCTGCGAGAGCTGCAGGTCGAACAGCGCCGAAGCCTCGTCGCGCGCGCGCAGGTACGTGGCCACGGTCGCGGTGACGAACGCGATCGCGAGGCCGCCGGCGAGCCAGGTCAGCAGCGTGCGGCGAATCGAGGTCATTGCGACCCGCGGCCGGGCAGCGCGCGCTTCACTTCGCGGCGCCGGGGCGCGGCAGCATCCAGCCCAGGCCGCGGACGTTCCGAATGGTACCGGGGGGCAGCTTGCGCCGCAGCGTCGACAGGTGCACGTCGACGGCGTTGCTGTCGACCGCTTCCTTCCACCCGTACAGCCGTTCCTCGAGCTGGGAACGCGACAGGATCGCGCCCGGCCGCGCCGCCAGCGCTTCGAGCAGCGCGTACTCGCGGGCCGACAGGGCCAGCAGCGTGCCGTCGACGCTCACCTCGCGCGCGGCCGGATTGATGCACAGGGGCCCCAACGCGATGCGCGGCTCGGCGCGACCGGCCTGGCGTCGCGCCAGTGCCCGGATCCGGGCGGCGAGCTCGGCCAGCTCGAAAGGCTTGACCAGGTAGTCGTCGGCGCCGGCGTCGAGGCCCGCGACCCGATCGGCGATCGCGTCCCGCGCAGTCAGCACCAGCACCGGCCGGCGATCGCCCCGACCGCGCATCGCGGCAAGCACCGGGAGGCCTTCCTTGCGGGGCAGGCCGAGGTCAAGCAGCAGGAGCTCGTGGACGTTCTCCGCCAGTGCGAGTTCGGCGGCGTGCCCGTCGCGCACCCAGTCGACTGCGAAGCCGTCCTGCGCGAGGCCGCGGCGCACCGCCTCCCCGATCATCGGGTCGTCTTCGGCCAGCAGCAGACGCATCGGGAATTCCGAGCGCTCCGGCGGGCTTGGGGCGCGGACCGCGCCCGCCCGCCGGCCGCGATCACTCGGCCTTGGGCTGGAACTTGAGGGCGGCGGAGTTGAGGCAGTACCGCAACCCCGTGGGCGCCGGGCCGTCCTCGAACACGTGGCCGAGGTGGGCGTCGCATGCGGCGCACACCACTTCGGTGCGACGCATGAACCAGCTCGTGTCGGATTGCTCGCGCACGGCTTCATTGTCGGCGGGTGCCCAGAAGCTCGGCCAGCCGGTGCCGGAATCGAACTTGGTCGCCGCGTCGAAGAGCGGCGTGCCGCAGCACACGCAGCGGTAGACGCCCGCTGCGTGGTTGTCCCAGTACTCGCCGCTGAACGCGGGCTCCGTACCCTTCCTGCGCGCGACCTTGAACTGCTCGGGAGTCAGCAGCGCCTGCCATTCCTGGTCGGTCTTCGTGATCTTGTCCATCGCGTGATTGCTCCGAGGGTGCGGGTTGGGCAGTCACGAGTCGCCGCGCCCGGCGCCTCGATGGCTCCGGCGCTCCCGGACCGACGGGCCGCTGCCGGCGCTTCCACAGTATAGTAGAGTGTTCGCCCCGCCTTTGTCCCCAGTGGCTTCGCCGTCGACCGTTCCGGCTGTCTCGCTGCAGCATGACGCCCGCGTCATCGGCGTCATCGGCGTCGCGCACTTTCTCTCGCACTTCTTCCAGCTCGCGCTGCCGCCGCTGTTTCCGCTGTTGCGCGATGCTTTTGGGGCGTCGTTTGCGGCGCTGGGCGCGCTCGTCGGCGTGTTCTACGTCGCGAGCGGCATCACGCAGGTCGCCTCCGGCTTCCTGGTCGACCGGATCGGCGCGCGGCCCGTGCTCCTCGCCGGCATCGCCATGATCGCGGTGGGGTCCGTGCTCGGCGGCATCGCGCCCGGTGTGGCGTGGCTCTACCCGGTCGCCGCGCTGATGGGGATCGGCAACGGCGTCTTCCATCCGGCAGACTTCGCGATCCTCAACGCCAACGTCGCGCCCCGCCGGCTGGGCTACGCGTACAGCACCCACCAGATCGGCGGCAACTTGGGTTACGCGCTGGCCCCGCTCGTGAGCTTCGGGTTGGGGACGGCGTTCGGCTGGCGCGTCGCGCTGGTCGCGATGGGCGTGGCCGGACTCGTGGCGCTGGCGATCGTCTTCACGCAGCGCGGCGTCCTCACGTCGCGTCTGGCCGGCGCTGGCACGCCGCACACGCTGCGCGGCAGCTTCGCGCTCTTTCGCCAGCCGGCGATCCTGCTGTGCTTCGTGTTCTTCGGCGTGCTGACCGTCGCGACCGTCGGTTTGCAGACGTTTCTTCCCACGGCGCTCCACGCGGCATTCTCCGTTCCGCTTGCGCTGGCGACCTCGGGCGTGACTGCGTACCTCCTGGGCGGCACCGCGGGTATCATCGCCGGCGGCGTTCTCGCCGGCCGCTCGCGCCGCCAGGACCTCGTGGCCGGCGGCGGGCTCGGCGTCGCGGCGGGCGTGATCCTGGTCATCGCGGCGTTCGGTCCGCCGCCAGGACTGCTGCTGCCGTTGCTGGCACTGGTCGGCTTCGCGCTGGGCGGCACCGGCCCGTCGCGCGATCTGATCGTCCGCCGCGCGACCCCCGCCGGCGCCTCGGGCCGGGTGTACGGATTCGTTTATTCCGGCCTCGACCTCGGCGCCACGCTGGGGCCGGTGCTGATCGGCGTCTTGCTGGACCGCGATGCGGCGCGGGGCGTGTTCCTGCTGATCGCCGCGCTGCTCGTGGTGTCGATCGCCATCGTCGTCCGGGTGGAACGAGCGGCTGCGGCAACATGACGCAGGCGCGCTCAACCCATGGGCGCGCCGAGCACCCGTTCATCGGCGGCGACGGCTCGAACGCGGGCGTCGCCTGCTACCCGTGGGTGCGTTGCGGTCGCCCGGGGGCCGGCAGCGACCGGGTTCCCCCCTCTTGCACGCCGACCGCCGCCTCGATGTCGACGGCCCGCTCGATGTCGGGATCGACGTCGAAGCCGATGTCGCCGTCGGGCTCGGCGCGCCCCGTCGCGTGCACCGCGGCGAAGTCGAACAGGTTGCGGTCCATGAGGTGCGAGGGCACGACCTTGGCCAGCGCGTTGTAGATCGACTCGACGCGGCCAGGGTGCGTCTTCTCCCACTCCCGCAGCATCGCGGTCACCTGCTTGCGCTGGAGATGTTCCTGCGAGCCGCAGAGGCTGCAGGGAATGATCGGAAAACGCATCAGGTCGGCGTAGCGGGCGAGGTCGCGCTCGCGCACGTAGGCGAGCGGCCGGATGACGACGTGCCGCCCGTCGTCCGACACGAGCTTCGGCGGCATCGTCTTCAGCTTGCCGCCGAAGAACAGGTTGAGGAAGAACGTCGCCAGGATGTCGTCGCGGTGGTGTCCCAGCGCGATCCTGGTCGCGCCGAGCTCGCTCGCGACGCGGTAGAGGACGCCGCGACGCAGGCGCGAGCACAGCGAGCACATCGTCCCGCCCTCGGGGATCACGCGCTTGACCACGCTGAACGTGTCCTGCTCGACGATCCGGTATTCGATGCCGCGGCCGGCGAGGTAGCGCGGCAGCACGTCGGCCGGGAAGCCGGGCTGCTTCTGGTCGAGGTTGACGGCGATGACCTCGAAGTCGAAGGGCGCGCGGTCCTTGAGCGAGCAGCAGGATGTCGAGCAGGCCGAAGCTGTCCTTGCCTCCGGAAACGCATACCATCACGCGGTCGCCGGGCGCGACGAGGCCGTAGTCGCCGATCGCTTCACCCACCTGGCGGCGCAGGCGCTTTCGCAACTTGTTGGCCTCGAACTCGGCCTTGCGCGGGTCGCGTCCCGCCCTCGCGGCGGGCGGCGACGGGTGGGTGGGCGGCGTGAGGTCGGTGGCCATGTGCGGCGAGCAGGGGAGGAAAGCGCGGCGGATCGATCGGATTGCACAACGCCTCCGGGCAGCGACCGGACGGCGATGGTAGCATGGACGAACTGCCGATTCGGCAGCGAGGTGGGGGCGCAACGCGGCCGTTCGCCCGGGCCGAGCGGCCGGGCTGCGATATCATCGCCGTGACGGCCTTTCCGGAGGGCATGGCATGCAGACGATCCTGGTCGCCAACCCCAAGGGCGGGAGCGGCAAGACGACGCTGGCGACCAACGTCGCGGGATGGCTCGCGGGCAAACGTCAGCGCGTGGTGCTGACCGACCGCGATCCGCAGCAGTCGGCGACGCAGTGGCTCGCCCGGCGGCCCCGGCTGTTTCCCGCGATCGGTGCGGCGCAGCGCGGGGACGCCGAGGAGTTGCGGCCGCACGCTGCGCAGTGGCAGGTCGTCGACAGCGCGGCGGGAATCCACGGCGACGACCTCAAGCTGGCGCTGAAGGGGACGGACGTGCTGCTGGTGCCGGTGTCAGCGTCGGCGTTCGACGTGGCGGCGACGCAGCGGTTTCTCGGCGTCGTCGGCGAGACCAAGGCGGTGAGGAAGGGCAATCTCGCGATCGGCCTCGTCGCCATGCGGATCGACACGCGCACGCGCAGCGCCGCGGAGCTCGACGTCTATCTCGAGAGCTGCGCTTTTCCACTGGTTGCGCACCTGCGCGACACGCAGATCTACGTGTACTGCGCACGCGACGGCGCGTCGGTGTTCGACCTGCCGCGCTCGCGCGCCGAGCAGGACTGGGAGCAGTGGCGGCCGCTCACGCGGTGGCTCGCGCGCCAGGCGCCGCGCGCCGACCGGGAGGCCCGTTGATCCGCCGCGCAGTAGACTGAACGCCCGCGGCGCGGGGCCGACGCCGGCCTGCGGCACGCGCCGCGCCGGCGCCGCTCGACGAGGCCGTGCTCCGGCGCTCCGAATGAGCCGTCAAGCCGCGCCCGCAGCGCGCGCCCCGCGCACCAAAGAAAACGCCGGCGCGAGGCCGGCGTTCCTTGCTGCAGCGGAAGAAGCGCGATTACTTCTTCGCCGGTTCGGCCGGCTTGGCGGCTTCCTTGGCGGCTTCGACGGCCTTGCCCGCGGCGTCCTGGGCGGCGGTCGCGGCCGACGCGGCGGCGCTCGACGCGGCGGCGCCGGCGGCGGCGGCGCCGGCGGCGGCGGCGTCCTTCGTGGCGGCGGCGGCGTCCTTCGTCGCTTCCGTGGCCTTCTCGGCGGCGGCCTTGGCGGCTTCGGCGGCCTTGGCGGCCTCGGCCTTGGCGGCTTCGGCGGCCTTGGCCGCAGCTTCCTTGGCCGCGGCTTCGGCCTTCATCGCGGCTTCCTTGCCGCCGTCGCCGCAGGCGGCGAGCGACAGCGCAAGAGCGGCGGCGGACAACATTGCGATCAGCGACTTCATCAGTTTCTCCTGGAGGAAATGAACGAGAACGGCGAAGATTTCTTGCGGCAGCCTATGATGCGTGCATGAAACGGGGCAACCGACAGGCTTGAACTATAACAAAAAGGCTTCCGCGGCGCAGCATCCGAAGCCGCACGCGCGTGAAGACGTTGCGTTTTGGCAACGTGTCGCCGATTGGCGACGAAATCGGGCTCAACCTGCAATTCCACGGCTTTGCCGGAGCGCCCGCCTTCGCGCGCGCCTATCGCCCATCCGCCTGACCGGACTCGCCGGTCCAGTCGTTCGCGCCCGGTGTTCCGGCCGCTCGCGCCGACCCGTTCACGGGCACTTCGTCGGGCCGGGACGCCCCGGTGACGCGGTTTCGGCTGGCAGGCGACCCACACCCAGGTGCGCGGCCGCGAAGGTCGCGATGCCGCAGCCGGTCATGGTGAAGACCAAGGGACGGACCGTGCCGTCGTGGGTTGCGCCGATCAGCGTGCCGATGCCGGAGGCAACGACCATCAGCAGAAAGCCGAACATCCCGGCGGCCGCGCCCGCGAGGCGCGGAAACGGGGCGACGGCTACCCGCCTGGCTGCAGGGAAAGACGACGCCGTGCCCCATGAAGATGGCGAACGCCGGCAGCAGCAGCGCGGCCCAGTGGTCGACGCCGGCCGCCGCCAGCGCGCACAGCGCGAGACTCGCCGCCAGCGCGAGCCACGCGCCGCGCTGCAGCGCGCGCGGGATGCCATCCCGGGCGAGCAGGCGCCGGCAGGCGAGCGTCCCGACGAGGTAGCCGCAGACGCAGAAGGCGAAGCACAGTCCGTACAGCGTGGTCGGCACGTCGAGGACGCCGATGAGCACGAACGACGATCCGGAGATGAACGCGAACAGGTTGCCGTACGAGGCGCTCGCGGCCAGCGTATAGACACGGAAGGGGCGCGACTTCAGCACCGTGACGTAGTTCCTCGCGATCGCCCGCGGGCGCAGCGCCTTCGGGTCGGGTGGGGGTGCCGTCTCCAGCCGCAGCCGCAGCGTCACCGCGAGCAGCGAAACCGAGACGAGCGCCAGCACGACGAAGGCGCCGCGAAAGCCGAAGTGCACTTCCAGCACGCCGCCCAGGAGCGGGCCGAACAGCGGGCCCATGGCGAGGATCGACGACGCCTGCGCGAGAACCCGCGCACCCGCTGCCGGCGTGTAGGCGTCGCGCACGATCGCGCGCGCGGCGACGACGACCCCGCAGCAGCCGATCGCCTGCACGGCGCGGGCGCCGATCAGGATGCCGATCGACGGCGCTTGCGCCGCCGCGACGCTCGCACCCGCGTACAGCGCGAGGCCGCCGACCAGCGCCGGGTACCGGCCGTAGCGGTCCGATACCGGGCCGAGGACGAGTTGCATCGTGCCGTAGACCAGCACGAAGACCGACAGCGTGAGCGCGACGGTCGCCGGCGGCACGTCGAAGGTTCGAACGAGACCCGGCAGCGACGGCAGGTACAGGTCCGTCGAGATCGCCTGCAGCATCATGTAGAAGCCGAGCAAGGTGATGAGCACGCGCTCCGGCGGCAGGGGTCTTGGGTGCGTCGGCGGCGGACTCGCAGCGGGCATGCGGGGAGTTTACGCGACCGGCCTTCATGCGCGTCGACGCATGCGCTCGGTAGAGATTGTCACGGACGCAGCTTGACATCGCGCAAACCGCGGCCGCTCGCGTCAGGGGCTGTGCCGCCGTTGCTCGAACCACGCCAGTGCAAGGCCGCTGCCGACGATCACCGCCATGCCGAGGCCCGACGTGAGGTCGGGCAGCTGGCCAAACAGCAGGTAGCCGTAGGCGATCGCCCAGATCATCTGCAGGTAGGAAAACGGCGTCAGCAGCGCCGCCGGTGCGCGCGAGAACGCGCGGATCACGCACCAGTGGCCGAGCCCGGCGAGCAACCCCAGCAGCAGGAACACCGCCGTGTCGCGGAGCGGCGGCCAGCCTTCTTCGAGGCCGAAGGGCAGGGCGATCGTCATCCCGACCGTGCCGACCAGCGCGCTGTAGAAGAGCGAGGTGTGCGGATCCTCGTCAGCGAGCTTGCGGGTCAAGAGGCCGTAGAGCGCGTTGGCGAGCGCCATGCCGATCATCAGCAGCGCGGCCGGATGGAACACCGCCGAGCCCGGGCGCAGCACGATGAGGACGCCGACGAAGCCGGCGATCGCGCTCGCCCAGCGCGCGCGGGGCGCGCGCTCGCCGAGGATCGGGCCGCAGAGCACGACGACGAACACCGGCGCGAGGAAGCTGATCGCCGAGGCTTCCGCCAGCGGCAGGTAGCGCAGGCCGCCGAAGAAGCAGAACGTGGCCGCCAGCAGCAGCGACGAGCGGGTCAGCTGCAGTCGCAGCCGATGGGTGCGCCAGAACCGCGCCCCGCCGCCGGCGCGGGCGAACGGCGTGACCACCAGCATCTGCCCGGCGTAGCGGGCCCAGATCACCAGCAGCAGCGAGTGCTCCCGCAACAGCCACTTCGCCGACGCATCGAGCGAGGAGAGGAAGAATCCCGCCAGCAGGAACAGCGGCAGCGCGTGGCGCAGCGGGTGGGGGCGGTTCGCGTCGGACATCGGCAACGGGCAGGGCGCCGTGCGCGCCGCGAACGGCGCGCGCGGCTTCGATGAGCCGTCGCGGACACGCCGCGTTCACCGAACGGTCACGGCGATTCTACGCTGCCTCGCCAATGAGCTCGCGCAGGACGTAGGGCAGGATGCCCCCGTGGCGGTAGTAGTCGACCTCGATCGGCGTGTCGATGCGCAGCAGCACCGGCACCCGCTGCGCGGTGCCGTCGCGCCGGCGGATGGTCAGCGTGACGTCCATCTGCGGCCGGATTCCCGCCTCGATGCCCGTCAAGTCAAAGACCTCGTCACCGGTGATCCCGAGCGACGACGCGCTGTCGCCGTCCCTGAACTGGCAGGGCAGCACGCCCATGCCGACGAGGTTCGAGCGGTGGATGCGCTCGAAGCTCCGGGCGATCACCGCTCTCACGCCGAGGAGCTGGGTGCCCTTGGCCGCCCAGTCGCGCGAGCTGCCGGTGCCGTATTCCTCGCCGGCGATCACGACCGTCGGCGTGCGCGCGGCGACGTAGCGCATCGCCGCGTCGAAGATCGACATCTTCTCGCCGTCCGGCTGGAACAAGGTCACGCCGCCTTCCTCGCGTGCGCCGTCGGCGCCCGGCGGCAGCATCAGGTTCCGGATGCGCACGTTGGCGAAGGTGCCGCGCAGCATCACCTCGTGGTTGCCGCGGCGCGAGCCGTAGCTGTTGAAGTCGGCCTTCGCGACGCCGTGGGCGACGAGCCAGCGGCCGGCGGGCGAGGTCTCCCGGATCGAACCCGCCGGGGAGATGTGGTCGGTGGTCACCGAGTCGCCGAAGATCCCCAGCGCGCGGGCGCCGCGGATGTCGCCGGCGGGGCTGCTGCGCATGCTGAAGCCGTCGAAGAAGGGCGGCCGGGCGATGTAGGTCGACGCCGGCCAGTCGTACACCTGGCCCGCCGCGGCGGGGATCGAGCCCCACAGCGGATTGGCGTGGTCGAGGTCGCCGTAGAGCTTGCGGAAGATCGCCGGATCGCGGGCGTAGTGCATCACCGCGGCGATCTCGTGCGACGACGGCCAGACGTCCCGCAGGTAGACCGGGCCCGCGGTGCCGACGCCGAGCGGCTCGGTGGCGAGGTCGATGCGCACGGTGCCGGCCAGCGCGAAGGCGACGACCAGCGGCGGCGAGGCGAGGAAGTTGGCCTTGAGGCTGGGGTGTATCCGCGCCTCGAAATTGCGGTTGCCCGAGAGCACCGCGGCGCCGATGAGTTCGTGCGCCATCAGCGCCTCGTTGATCTCCGGCGCGAGGTCGCCCGCGTTGCCGATGCACGTGGTGCAGCCGTAGGCGGCCACGCCGAAGCCCAGCTGCTCGAGGTAGGGCAGCAGCCCCGCGCGCGTGAGGTAGTCGGTGACCACCCGCGAGCCCGGTGCCAGCGAGGTCTTGATGCGCGGCTTGACGGCGAGGCCCTTCTCGACCGCCTTCTTCGCGAGCAGGCCCGCGGCGAGCAGCACCCCGGGGTTCGACGTGTTGGTGCACGAGGTGATCGCGGCGATCAGCACGTCGCCGTTGCCGAGGTCGCTGCCGTCCGGCAGCCGGTGGCGGGCGTCGATGCGGCCGGCCGCCTGCGCGAAGCCGTTGTCGGCCGTCGGCCGGCCGAGGAGGTCGGCGAAGGTCGCCTTCAGCCGGCGCAGCTCGATGCGATCCTGCGGCCGCTTCGGACCCGCGACCGAGGGCCTGATCGAGGCGAGGTCGAGCCGCAGCACGCGGGTGTAGTCGATGTCGCCCGCGCGCGGCACGCCGAACAGGCGCTGCGCCCTGAAGTACGCGGCGAAGGCGTCGACCTCGGCGTCGCTGCGCCCGGTCGCCCGCAGGTAGTCGACTGTCGCCTCGTCGACCGGGAAGAAACCCATCGTCGCGCCGTACTCGGGCGCCATGTTGGCGATCGTCGCCCGGTCGGGGACGGCCAGCGACGCGGTGCCCTCGCCGAAGAACTCGACGAACTTGCCGACGACCTTCTCGCGGCGCAGGAGCTCGGTGACGGTGAGCACGAGGTCGGTGGCGGTGATGCCCTCGGCGAGCGCGCCGGAGAGCTCGACGCCGACGACGTCGGGCGTGAGGAAGTAGACCGGCTGGCCCAGCATGCCGGCCTCGGCCTCGATGCCGCCCACGCCCCAGCCGACGACGCCGATGCCGTTGATCATCGTCGTGTGGCTGTCGGTGCCGACCAGCGTGTCCGGGTAATAGACCCCGTCCTGCGAATGGACCCCGCGCGCGAGGTGCTCGAGGTTGACCTGGTGCACGATGCCGATGCCCGGCGGAACGACCTTGAACGTGTCGAACGCCTGCATGCCCCACTTCATGAACTCGTAGCGCTCGCGGTTGCGCGCGAACTCTAGCTTCATGTTGAGCTCGAGGGCGTCGGGGCGCCGGTAGTAGTCGATCATCACCGAGTGGTCGACGACGAGGTCGACCGGCACCCGCGGCTCGATGATCTTCGGGTCCTTGCCCACGTCGCGCGCGACGTTGCGCATCGCGGCGAGGTCGGCGAGCAGCGGCACGCCGGTGAAGTCCTGCAGCACCACGCGCGCGACGACGAACGGGATCTCGTCGGTGCGCGCGGCATTCGGCTGCCAGGTGGCGAGCTGCCGGACGTGCTCCTCGGTCACCTTCCGGCCGTCGCAGTTGCGCAGCACGCTCTCCAGCACCAGCCGGATCGACACCGGCAGCCGGGAGATGCGCCCGACGCCGGATTCCTCGAGTGCGGGCAGCGAGTGGTACTTGCCGGCGACACGCGAACCCAGGCGCAACTCGCGCAGGCTGCCGAAACGATCGTGATGGCTCATCTTCCGTCTCCGTCGTGGGAACGCTGCGCGGCGGTCGCGCAGGCGTTTCTGCCCCCGCGGGGACGGGGGACAGCACCCTGCTCGGCGCGCACGTCCAACCATCGACAGCGACCGCGGCCGGGAGTTCAAGGACGCGCGCTGGCGGCAGGGCGGCGCCAGGGGCGTTGCGGCGCGCGGCGAAAGGGTGTCCGCCGCGCCCACGGCGAAGGGCAGGGTCAGCGCGCCGCCTCCGCGTACTCCTCGATCTGATCGAAGTTCATGTAGCGGTAGACCTTGTCGCGATCGGCGTTGATGACGCCCATGTCGGCGTGATACTCGGCGACCGTCGGGATCCGCCCCAGTTTGGACGCAATCGCGGCGAGTTCGGCGGACGCGAGGTAGACGTTGGTGTTCCTGCCCAGCCGGTTGGGGAAGTTCCGCGTCGAGGTCGACACCACCGTCGCACCCTCGCGCACCTGCGCCTGGTTGCCCATGCACAGGCTGCAGCCGGGCATCTCGGTACGCGCGCCGGCGGTGCCGAAGACGCCGTAGTGGCCCTCCTTGGTGAGCTCCGCCGCGTCCATCCGTGTCGGCGGCGCGACCCACAGCTTGACCGGGATGTCGCGCTTGCCCTCGAGCAGCTTGCTGGCCGCGCGGAAGTGGCCGATGTTGGTCATGCACGAGCCGATGAACACCTCGTCGATCTTGGCACCGGCGACCTCGGAGAGGAGCTTCGCGTCATCCGGGTCGTTCGGGCAGCACAGCACCGGCTCCTTGAGGTCGGCGAGATCGATCTCGATCACCGCGGCGTACTCGGCGTCGGCATCGGCCGCGAGGAGCTGCGGATTCGAAAGCCACGCCTGGACCGCCCTGATCCGCCGCTCGAGCGTCCGCGCGTCCTGGTAGCCGTTGGCGATCATGTTCTTCATCAGCACCACGTTGGACTGGAGATACTCGATGATCGGCTCCTTGTTGAGGTGCACGGTGCAGCCCGCGGCGCTGCGCTCGGCCGAGGCGTCGGAGAGCTCGAACGCCTGCTCGACCTTCATGTCGGGCAGGCCCTCGATCTCGAGGATGCGGCCCGAGAAGACGTTCTTCTTGCCCTGCTTGGCGACCGTCAGCAGTCCCTGCCGGATCGCGTAGAGCGGGATCGCGTGCACGAGGTCGCGCAGCGTGATTCCGGGCTGCATCGTGCCCTTGAAGCGCACCAGCACCGACTCGGGCATGTCGAGCGGCATCACCCCGGTCGCCGCGCCGAAGGCCACGAGCCCCGAACCGGCCGGGAACGAGATGCCGATCGGGAAGCGGGTGTGGCTGTCGCCGCCGGTGCCGACGGTGTCGGGCAGCAGCAGGCGGTTCAGCCAGCTGTGGATCACGCCGTCGCCGGGGCGCAACGCCACGCCGCCGCGGCTGCTGATGAACGCGGGCAACTCGCGATGCGTCTTCACGTCCACCGGCTTCGGGTAGGCGGCGGTGTGGCAGAACGACTGCATGACGAGGTCGGCGGAGAAGCCGAGGCACGCGAGGTCCTTCAACTCGTCGCGCGTCATCGGGCCGGTCGTGTCCTGGCTGCCGACGGTGGTCATCCTCGGCTCGCAGTAGGTGCCGGGACGCACACCCTGGCCTTCCGGCAGCCCGCAGGCACGGCCGACCATCTTCTGCGCCAGCGTGAACCCGCGCTTGCTCGCGACGGGCGGCGTCGGCAGGCGGAAGACCGTGCTCGCGGGCAGGCCGAGGAACTCGCGCGCCTTGGCGGTGAGCGAGCGGCCGATGATCAGGTTGATCCGGCCGCCGGCACGGACTTCGTCGAACAGCACGTCGCTTCTGATCTTGAACGTGGCGGCGACCTTGCCATCCTTCTCGATCTTCCCGTCGTAGGGATGGATGTCGATCACGTCGCCCATGTTGAAGGCGGTCACGTCGACCTCGATCGGCAGGGCGCCGGAGTCCTCCTGCGTGTTGAAGAAGATCGGGGCGATCTTGCCGCCGAGCGTGACCCCGCCGAAGCGCTTGTTGGGCACGAACGGGATGTCCTCGCCGGTCGCCCAGATGACGCTGTTGGTCGCGCTCTTGCGCGAGCTGCCCGTGCCCACGACGTCGCCGACGTAGGCGACGAGGTGGCCCTTCTTCTTGAGGTCGTCGATGAACTTCATCGGCCCGCGCTTGCCGTCCTCCTCGGGCGTGATCCCGGGCCGGGCGTTCTTCAGCATCGCGAGGTAGTGCAACGGGATGTCGGGCCGGCTCCACGCGTCGGGCGCCGGGGACAGGTCGTCGGTATTGGTCTCGCCGGCGACCTTGAACACGGTCACGGTGATCTTCTTCGCCACCTCGGGACGCGAGGTGAACCACCTGGCGTCGGCCCAGCTCTGGATCACGGCCTTGGCGTGCGCGTTGCCGGCCCTGGCCTTCTCGGCGACGTCGTGGAAGAAGTCGAACATCAGCAGCGTCTTCTCGAGCGCGGCGGCGGCGACCGCGGCAACCTCGGCGTCGTCGAGGAGATCGATCAGCGGCTTGACGTTGTAGCCGCCGACCATCGTGCCCAGGAGTTCGGTCGCCTTGGCCTTGCCGATGAGCCCGACCTCGATGTCGCCGTGCGCGACGGCCGCGAGAAAGCTCGCCTTGACCTTGGCGGCGTCGTCGACGCCGGGCGGCACGCGGTGGGTCAGCAGGTCGACGAGGAACGCCTCCTCGCCGGCCGGCGGGGCCTTGATGAGTTCGATCAGCTCGGCCGTCTGCCTGGCGTCGAGCGGCAGCGGCGGGATGCCCAGCGCGGCGCGCTCGGCAGCGTGTTGGCGGTAGGCTTGCAGCATGGAGCCTCCTTGGGCAACCGTGAAGTGCAGCGCGGGGAATGCGACGGGCGGGATCTGGGATCGGCGGAGGGGAATGCGTCGGCGCCGGCTGCAGCCTGTTACTTGGTCGCCTTCGCCGGAGTGTCTTCCTGCACCTGCCGGATGTTGATCTTCTGGCCGGCGCCGGTGACGATGTCTCCGGGGACGAGCCCGTCGCGGCAGGGGCCGACGTGCTTCGCCTCGACCACGGTCTTCGCCTGCCGCAGGTCGCTCATCAGCGGCGGGTCGTAGGTCGTGTCGGCCTCGGTGCGATAGGCGGTGTCGCCCTTCATCGTCATCACGGCGCGGGACTTGACGACGGAGGTGCCGAACTTGCACTCGGTGTCGGTGATGAACTGCGCGCCGACCTGCCGGAGGTCGCTCTTGCTGCAGAGCTCGCGGCGCATCCCCGCGCCCATGTCGATCATCTCCCGCTGCAGCGCGGCGTCGAAGCAGATCGTCGAGGTGTGCGGCTGCGCTCCCGGCCGGTCGGTCGTGGTCGTCATCTCCCACTGTCCGGGCCTGAGGGTCGGGTATTCCACGGCGCCGGCGGCGCCACTGGCAAGGAGCGCGGCCAGCGCAAGGATCGACGCGGGGTAGCAGCGGGGCATGGATTCTCCGGGAAGAGAGGGCGACGCGGTCAGCGGACCAGGAGGTCGACGAACTCGTGCACGGGCAGCGGATCGAGGCGCTGCGGGTCGAGCAGCGTGGCGAGGATCGCATCCTGACGCTCCTGCGGAAAGCGGGCGGCGAGCTGCACGCGGAACTTGTCCAGCAGCAGCGGGATGCCTTCGCTGCGGCGTCGCGCGTGACCGAGCGGGTATTCGACGACGACCTCCGGCCAGCGGCTGCCGTCGGTGAACTCGAGCACCAGCGCGTTGGCGATCGACCGCCGCTCGGGGTCGAGGTAGTCGCGCGAGAACTGCGGCTCTTCGACGCACTCGATGCGCTCGCGCAGCGCGTCGACGCGCGGATCGCCCGCGATCGGGTCTTCGTAGTCGGCGGCCGTGAGCCGCCCGAACAGCAGCGGAATCGCGACCATGTACTGCAGGCAGTGGTCGCGGTCGGCAGGGTTGTAGAGCGGGCCGACCTTGTCGATGATGCGCAGCGCAGCCTCGTGCGTGCGCACGACCACACGCGCGATGGAGGCGGCCGACCGGCCCGCGGCCGCGAGCTGTCCGTGCAGGCGCAGCGCCGCCTCGACCGCGGTCTGGGCATGGAACTCGGCCGGGTAGGCGACCTTGTAGAGCACGTTCTCGATCACGTGGCTGCCGTAGGGCCGCGGGAGCCGGAACGTGCGCCCGCGGAAGGAGACGTCGTAGAACCCCCACTGCGGCGCGGTCAGCGCCGACGGGCAACCGGTCTCACCGGCGGCGGCGAACAACGCCAGCCGGACGCCGCGGGCGGTCGCGTCGCCCGCCGCCCAGCTCTTGCGCGACCCGGTGTTCGGCGCGTGCCGGTAGGTGCGCAGCGCCTGGCCGTCGACGAAGGCGTGGGAGAGCGCGTCGACGATGCGCTCTCGCGGCAGCCCCAGCAAGCTGGCGACGACGGCCGTGGACGCCACCTTGACGAGCACGACGTGATCGAGCCCGACGCGGTTGAAGGCGTTCTCGAGGCCGAGGCAGCCCTGGATTTCGTAGGCTTTGATCATCGCCGTCAGCACGTCGCGCATCACCGGCGGCCGGCGCCCGGACGAGGCCGCGCGGCGCGACAGCCAGTCGGCGGTCGCGAGGATGCCGCCCAAGTTGTCCGACGGGTGCCCCCACTCGGCCGCGAGCCAGGTGTCGTTGAAATCGAGCCAGCGGATCATCGTGCCCAGGGTGAACGCCGCCTGCACCGGGTCGAGTTCGAACGCGGTGCCGGGCACGCGCGCGCCCTGCGGCACGACGGTGCCGGGAACGAGGGGACCCAGCAGGCGCGTGCACGCCGGAAACTCGAGCGCCGCGAGCGCGCAGGCCAGCGCGTCGACGAGGCTCCAGCGGGCGGCCACGTAGGGCGCCTGTTCGCCGATCACCCCGTCGGCCACGTAATCGGCGATGTCGACGAGGACGCGGTCGGGCTCGGGTCGCTTGTTGTCGGCGCCCGTCATGGCCGGCTCGGAAGAGGGGCGAGAGGCCGCGTCCGGTCCCAAGGAAGGCGTCCGTGATGCCCGCCGCGCGGCGGGGGCGTGGCGGGTCCGGGCTCGCCGGGTCGAAAGGCGCGGCGGTGCATCAGCCACGCTCCGCGAGCGGGACGAACACCTGCGGGTCCGGGCCGACGTAACGCGCGGTCGGCCGAATGATGCGGCGATCGGCGCGCTGCTCGATGACGTGCGCCACCCAGCCGGCGGCGCGGGCGATGACGAACAGGGGCGTGAACATCCGCGACGGCACGCCGAGGAGGTGGTACGCGGTCGCGGCGTACCAGTCGACGTTCGGAAACAGCCTCTTGGCGTCCTGCATCACGGTCTCGAGGTGCGCCGCCACGTCGAATACCGCCGCTCCGTCGGCGTCCCGGACGAGTCCACGCGCGATTCCTCGAATGATATCGCTGCGCGGATCCGCGCCCCGGTACACCGGGTGGCCAAAGCCGATGATGATCTCGCCGCCCGCGAGGCGCCGCCGGATGTCGGCCTCGGCTTCCGCCGTCGACCGGTACCGGCGCTGGATCGTCGACGCGGCCTCGTTGGCGCCACCGTGGAGCGGGCCACGCAGCGCCCCGATGGCGCCGCAGATCGCCGAGTAGAGATCCGAACCGGTGCCGGCGATGACCCGCGCGGCAAACGTCGAGGCGTTGAACTCGTGCTCTGCGTACAGATTGAGCGAGATCTGCAGCGCGCGTTCCTCCGCAGGCGCAGGGGGCTTGCCGTGCAGCGCGTGCAGGATGTAGGCCGCGATCCCGTCGCCCTCTCCGAAGGCGGGCTCCGGTCGTCCGTGCCGATGCCAGTGGTGCCAGTGCACCAGCATCGCCGGCAGCAGGGCGAGCAGCCGGTCGGCGATCGCGCGCGTCGTGGGCGCGTCGGCGCCGTCGGGCTCCGGGTGGACGCTGCCCAGCGCCGAGACTCCGGTGCGCAGGACGTCCATCGGGCGCGCCGTCGCGGGCAGCGCCTCGAGCACCGCGGCGACCGGTGCCGGGAGCGCGCGCAGGGTCGCAAGCCGCGCCTTGTACGCGGCGAACTCGGACTTCGTAGGCAGCGTACCGTGGATCAGGAGATGCGCCACCTCCTCGAACTCGCATGCGGGTGCGAGGTCGCGGATGTCGTAGCCGCGATAGGCGAGTTCGTGCCCCGGTCGGCCGACCGACGACAGCGCCGTGACGCCCGCCTCGACGCCGGAGAGCGCGACGGCGCCCTTGTCGCGCTTGGGCGCGCTGGGGGAAGGAGGCGGTTCAGTCATTGGGCGGACCTCAGGGGGAAGGAAACGCGGCGCCGGTCGCGCAGGGCGCGGCGGGCTCGTGCACGCGCGCCGGCCGCCACGCGGAACGGGTTCCGGCTGGCCGGGCGCGTCGGCGGCGAGGACACCGCCGCGGGCGGGGTCCACCGCCCGGACCGGCAGCCTCCCGTCCGGGCCGTACGGCGCTGCCGGCGGCGCAGAGCCGAAGCGGCATCGGTCGCCGCACCGGCGCCGTGACGCCGTCAACGCAGGAGCGAGGCGACGCCCGCGCGCTCCTCCTCGAGTTCCTTCAGCGTGAAGTTCATCTTCTCCCGCGAGAAGGCGTCGATCTCGAGGCCGGAAACGACCGTGTACTGGCCACCGGCGCAGGTCACCGGGAAACCGTACATGACGTCCTCGGGGATGCCGTAGCTGCCGTCCGAGGGAATGCCCATCGTCACCCACTTGCCGCCGGTGCCGAGCGACCAGTCGCGGATGTGGTCGATCGCTGCGTTGGCAGCCGAGGCCGCCGAGGACATGCCGCGCGCCTCGATGATGACAGCGCCGCGCTTGCCGACGGTGGGCAGGAAGACGTTGCGGTTCCATTCCTCGTCGTTGATCGTCGCCTTCACCGACTTGCCGTCGATCGTGGCGAAGCGGTAGTCGGCGTACATCGTCGGGGAATGGTTGCCCCAGACGACGAGCTTCTCGATCGCGTCCACCGGCTTGCCGGTGCGCGCGGCGATCTGCGACAGGGCACGGTTATGGTCGAGGCGCAGCATCGCGGTGAAGTTCTTCTTCGGCAGCGAGGGCGCGGACTTCATCGCGATGTAGGCGTTGGTGTTTGCAGGGTTGCCGACGACCAGCACCTTGACACCGCGGCTCGCCGCCGCGTCGAGCGCCTTGCCCTGGACCGTGAAGATCTTCGCGTTCTCGAGCAGGAGGTCCTTGCGCTCCATTCCAGGGCCGCGCGGCCGGGCACCCACGAGCAGCGCGACGTCGGCGTCCTTGAAGGCGACTGCGGGGTCGGAGGTGCCGACCATGCCGGCGACCAGCGGGAAGGCGCAGTCCTCGATCTCCATCATCACGCCCTTGAGCGCCGCCTGCGCCTTGTCGACCGGGAGTTCGAGCATCTGCAGGATCACCGGCTGATCGCGGCCGAGCATCTCGCCAGCGGCAATGCGGAACAGCAGGCTGTAACCGATCTGGCCGGCGGCACCGGTGACTGCGACGCGGACGGGTTGTTTCATTGCGTTCTCCTCGGAGCGTGGACGAAAGGCGGATGGAAGGCGCGGAAGTCGCGGTGGGCGCGAGCGATGGGCGAGATCCGGGGTTCCCGAAGGCGTACTGCACCGCACACAACACCACCGGGCGTGGCGAATCCGGCGCAGCGGCCGAGCGCGATTCTAAGACCGCGCCCGGCGCAGTGTCAAACAACTCATCTATATGATATAAGACTACGAGAAAACCGATGGACAGCCGGGTCTTCGGCAGCCGATAATGCCCGCGCCGCGGCGCACGCACGGCCGCCCGTCGCTGCCGGAATCCGATGACCGCGACCGCTCCGTCGTTTCGTCCGCTCTACCTGCAGATCAAGTCGCTGCTCGAAGCGAGCCTCGCGGCCGGCGAGTGGCGGCCGGCCGAGGCGATCCCGAGCGAGCAGGAACTCGCCGCCCGTTACGGCGTGTCCCAGGGCACGGTGCGCAAGGCAGTCGACGCGCTCGCCGCCGACAACCTGGTCGTGCGCCGCCAGGGCAAGGGCACCTTCGTCGCCTCGCACACCGAGGAGCAGGCATCGCTGCTGCGCTTTCGGAGCATCCGACGCAACGACGGGCGGAAGTCGAGCCGGCGATCCGACTGCTCGACCTCCGGCGCGGCAAGGCCGGGGCGGAGGCGGCCCGGCTGCTCGATCTCAAGATCGGGGACCCGGTCGTCGTCCTGCGCCGAGTGCTCTCCTACGACGGCGTGCCCACGGTGCTGGACGAGATCACGCTGCCGGCCGCGCTCTTCCGCGGCCTCACGCGCGCGCGCATCGAGGCTTACCGCGGATCGGTCTACGCCCTGTTCGAGACCCAGTTCGGCGTGCGCGTGCTCAAGGCCGAGGAGCGGCTGCGGGCGATCGGCGCGGACGGGGCCTGCGCCGCCATCCTGGCCGTAGCGCCCGGCGCGCCGTTGCTCGCCGTGGACCGCGTGACGCTGACCTGGGGCGAGAAGCCCGTCGAATGGCGCCGGAGCCTGTGCACGACCTGTCCAGCACCACTACCGGAACGAACTTGGCTGATGGACCGACCGCGCCGAGGGGTATTCGGCGCAACGGGTTCGACACGCGTGCGAGCAGGATGCGCCCGGGCGACGATTCACGCTATAATTTGCTGCCGTGCACATTCGGCTCGGGACGCCGCCTGGCAAGCGTGGAGCGGCTGGGGGGTTCCCGGACGCAGCCGAGAGTGCCCCTTGGGCGCCTTGCCATGAACGTGTTGCCGAGTTTCGTCTCCCCCGGTGCCAGCGGGCCCGCTGCGGGTGCAGCGCAGCACGCCGGCCGGGGCGCCGTCCGTCCTGGCCGCCCGCCATCTCGCTTCTGATTCTTCCCTCCGCGACGAGTAAACGCCTATGTCCGCCATCGAGCGATCCGTGGTCAAGCCGCGGCCGGTCTATCTCGATCTCATCAGGACCCGACTGCCGCTTCCCGGCATCGTCTCGATCCTGCACCGGTTGAGCGGGGCCGTGCTGTTCCTGTTCGCGATTCCCGCGCTGCTCGCCGGCGTCGGCATGAGCCTCGCGTCGGCCGAGTCGTTCGCGGCGCTGAAATCGTTCGTCGCGCACCCGCTGGCGAAGCTCGTGCTGCTCGGCTTCGCCTGGGCGTACCTGCACCACTTCTGCGCCGGCATCCGCTACCTGCTGCTCGACCTGCACAAAGGCATCGAGCTCGCGCCGGCGCGGCAGTCCAGCGTGATCGTCCTCGTCGTGAGCCTCGCGCTCACGCTGATCGTGGGAGTGCGGCTATGGTGACCCGGCGCCAGGCGGTGGGGGCCCACTACGGGCTCAAGGATTGGCTGCTGCAGCGCGTGACGGCGGTGCTGATGGCGCTCTACACGCTGTTGCTGCTGGCAATCGCGCTGTGGAACGGCGGGCTCGACTACCCGCTGTGGCAGGCGCTGTTCGCGCATGGGGTGTTCAAGCTGGCGACGTTCCTGTTCATGGTCGCGCTGCTCTACCACGCGTGGATCGGCGTGCGCGACATCTTCATGGACTACCTCAAGCCGGTCGGCCTGCGCCTTTCGCTGCAGGTGGCGGCGGTCGCCGTGCTGATCGCCTACCTCGGCTGGACGATTCAACTGCTCTGGGGCGTCAAGGCATGAGTCAGCTACCCGTACGAAGATTCGATGCGCTGGTCGTCGGCGCCGGCGGCTCCGGCATGCGGGCCTCGCTGCAGCTCGCCGAGGCGGGGCTCTCGGTCGCCGTTCTGTCGAAGGTCTTTCCCACCCGTTCGCACACGGTGGCGGCGCAGGGCGGCATCGGCGCGTCGCTCGGCAACATGAGCGAGGACAGCTGGCTGTGGCACATGTACGACACGGTCAAGGGCTCGGACTGGCTCGGCGACCAGGACGCCATCGAGTACATGTGCAAGGCCGCCACCCAGGTGGTCTACGAGCTCGAGCATTTCGGCATGCCGTTCGACCGCAACCCCGACGGGACGATCTACCAGCGCCCGTTCGGCGGGCACATGGCGAACTTCGGCGAGAAGCCGGTGCAGCGCGCCTGCGCGGCCGCCGACCGCACCGGCCACGCGCTCCTGCACACGCTCTACCAGCGCAACGTGCGCGCGCGCACGCAGTTCTTCGTCGAGTGGATGGCGCTCGACCTCGTGCGCGACGCCGCTGGCGACGTGCTGGGCGTGGTCGCGCTGGAGATGGAAACCGGCGCGGTGATGATCCTGCAGGCGAAGGCGACGCTGTTCGCCACCGGCGGCGCCGGACGCATCTTCGCGGCCTCGACCAACGCCTTCATCAACACCGGCGACGGGCTCGGCATGGCCGCGCGCGCCGGGATCCCGCTGCAGGACATGGAGTTCTGGCAGTTCCACCCGACCGGCGTCGCCGGCGCCGGCGTGCTGATCACCGAGGGCGTGCGCGGCGAGGGCGGCATCCTGCTCAACTGCAACGGCGAGCGCTTCATGGAGCGCTACGCGCCGAACGCCAAGGACCTGGCGTCGCGCGACGTCGTCTCGCGGTCGATGGACCAGGAGATCAAGGAAGGCCGGGGCTGCGGACCGGAGAAGGACCACGTGCTGCTGAAGCTCGACCACCTCGGCCCCGACGTGATCCTGAAGCGCCTGCCGTCGATTACGCGAGATCGCGCTCAAGTTCGCCAACGTCGACTGCATCAAGGAGCCGATCCCGGTGGTGCCGACGATCCACTACCAGATGGGCGGCATCCCCACCAACATCCACGGCCAGGTCGTGGCCCCCAAGGGCGACGACTACAAGGTCGTCGTCGAGGGTCTGTACGCCGTGGGCGAGTGCGCCTGCGTGTCGGTGCACGGCGCCAACCGGCTCGGCACCAACTCGCTGCTCGACCTCATCGTCTTCGGCCGCGCCGCGGGCGATTTCATCGTTGCCCAGGGCTTGAAGGGCCGCGCGCACAAGCCGCTTCCGGCGGATGCCGGCGATGTCGCGGGCGCGCGCCTCGCCCGGCTGGAGAGCGCCACCAGCGGCGAATCCGTGCCGGACGTCGGCAACGCGCTGCGCAAGGCGATGCAGGGGCACTGCGGCGTTTTCCGGAACCACGACCTGCTCTCCTCCGGCGTGACCAAGGTGCTCGAGATCGAGGAGCGCGTGCGCCGCACGGCGATCAAGGACAAGAGCAAGACCTTCAACACCGCGCGCGTGGAGGCGCTGGAGCTCGACAACCTGATCGAGACCGCGAAGGCGACGATCATCTCGGCGACGGCCCGGCGCGAATCGCGCGGTGCGCAGGCGCGGAGCGACTACCCCGACCGCGACGACCCCAACTGGATGAAGCACACGCTCTGGTACCGCGAGGGCAATCGCCTCGCGTACAAGCCGGTCAACATGAAGCCGCTGTCGGTCGACGCCTTCCCGCCCAAGGCGCGGACGTACTGAGCGCCCTCGACGAAGATCGAAGATCTGGAGCCATCGATGAAATTCCGCGTTTATCGCTACGACCCCGAAGCCGATGCGGCGCCGCGGGTGCAGGATTACGACGTCGCGCTCGAAGCCCACGACCGGATGCTGCTCGACGCGCTGATACGGCTCAAGGCCCAGGACGACACGCTGGCGTTTCGCCGCAGCTGCCGGGAGGGCGTCTGCGGCTCCGACGCGATGAACATCAACGGCAAGAACGGGCTGGCCTGCATCACGAATCTCAAGGAGCTCTCCGAGCCGGTCGAACTGCGGCCGCTGCCCGGCCTGCCGGTCATCCGCGACCTCATCGTGGACATGAGCCAGTTCTTCACGCAGTACCACTCGATCAAGCCCTACCTCGTCAACGACACCCCGCCGCCCGAGAAGGAGCGCCTGCAGTCGCCCGAGGATCGGGAGGAGCTGGACGGCCTGTATGAGTGCATCCTCTGCGCGTGCTGCTCGACGTCGTGCCCCTCGTTCTGGTGGAATCCGGACAAGTTCGTCGGCCCGGCCGGGCTCCTGGCCGCCTACCGCTTCATCGCCGACACGCGCGACCTCGCGACCAACGAGCGGCTCGACAATCTCGAGGATCCGTACCGGCTGTTCCGCTGCCACACGATCATGAACTGCGTCGACGTCTGCCCGAAGAGCCTCAACCCGACCAAGGCGATCGGCAAGATCAAGGAAATCATGGTGAAGCGCGCGGTTTGACCGCGCGTTGCGCCGCCGATCGCCGCGAGGGGCGCCGATGGACGCGACGCAACTCAATCGCCTGCGCTGGCGCTGCCGCCGCGGGATGCTCGAGAACGACCTGATCCTCGCGCGGTTCCTCGACGCGCGCGGCGCGCAGCTCACCGACGCGGACGTGGGGGTGCTCGACCGCCTGCTCGAACTCACCGATAATGAGCTTTGGGATCTCCTGTCCGGCAAGACCGAAACGGCGGATCCCGCAGCGCGTCCGCTCCTTGACCTGCTGCGCGCCGCCTGACCGCGGCCGCCACGCTCCAAGGGACGCGACGACGACCAGGCAGGATCCGACGACAGTGTAACGACGAGCCGGCAGTCGAACGCACGCGGAACCCCGCGCGCTGTTCGTGCGCCGGAACCACCGCGCATGGAGACCCAATGAAGACCGATCGCACCGCCAAGCTGACCTTCTCCGATGGTTCCCCGTCGGTCGAGTTTCCGATCCTCGCCGGCACGTCGGCCCCGACGTCATCGACATGAGCTCGCTCTACGGCAAGACGGGCCTGTTCAGCTACGACCCGGGCTTCCTGTCGACGGCGGCGTGCGAGTCGACGATCACCTACATCGACGGCGACAAGGGCGAGCTCCTGTATCGCGGCTATGCCATCGAGGACCTGGCGGTCCACTGCAACTACCTGGAGACCTGCTACCTGCTGCTCAAGGGCGAGCTGCCCAACGCCGCACAGAAGGCCGAGTGGGAGAACCTCGTGACGGTGCACACCATGGTGCACGAGCAGATGCAGTTCTTCTTCCGCGGCTTCCGCCGCGACTCGCACCCGATGTCGATCCTGGTCGGGGTGGTCGGCGCGCTATCGTCCTTCTACCACGAGGCCCTCGACATCCACGACCAGTACCATCGCGACGTGTCGGCGGTCCGGCTCATCGCCAAGCTGCCAACGCTGGTCGCGATGACCTACAAGTACTCGATCGGCCAGCCGTTCGTCTACCCGCGCAACGACCTGTCGTACGCCGCCAACTTCATGCGCATGATGTTCGCGATACCGCCCGAGGAGTACAAGATCAACGACGTGCTGGTGCGCGCGCTCGACCGCATCCTGATCCTGCACGCCGACCACGAGCAGAACGCGTCGACGTCGACCGTACGCATTTCCGGTTCGTCGCGTGCCAACCCCTTTGCCTGCATCGCCGCCGGCATCGCCTGCCTGTGGGGACCGGCGCACGGCGGCGCCAACGAGGCGGCGCTCAACATGCTGCTCGACCTGCAGAAGCAGGGCGGCGTCGCGAAGATCGGCGAGTTCATCGCCAAGGTCAAGGACAAGAACGCGACCGTCCGGCTGATGGGCTTCGGCCATCGGGTCTACAAGAACTACGACCCGCGCGCCAAGCTGATGCGCGAGACCTGCTACGAGGTGCTGGCGCGAGCTCGGCCTCGAGAACGATCCGCTGTTCAAGCTCGCGATGACGCTGGAGAAGATCGCCCTCGAGGACGACTACTTCGTCTCGCGCAAGCTCTACCCCAACGTCGACTTCTACTCCGGCATCGTCCAGCGCGCGCTCGGCATCCCGATCACGCTGTTCACGGGCATCTTCGCGCTGGCGCGCACCGTCGGCTGGATCGCGCACTGGAGCGAAATGATCACCGAGGCCGACCAGAAGATCAGTCGCCCGCGGCAGCTCTTCATCGGCTCGCCGCCGTCGCCCGGTGAAGCCGCTCGCGCAACGTTAGATTAGAATCCGTTCTCCGGCAGGAAATGGGGCGGTCGGGGACCGCCCCATTTGTTGTCGTGGCGATTGACGTGCCGATGGGCAAATCCGAGACCCCGGACGCGAGCCGGGAGCGGCCAGGAGATGACGCGATGGGCGAAATGAAGACGTTCGAGGCGACGAGTACGCTGTTCGGCGGCAATGCGCCGTTCATCGAGGAGCAGTACGAGAGCTACCTCGCCGATCCGGAATCGGTCGGCGATGACTGGCGCGCCTACTTCGACACGCTGCGCGGCGGGGCCGCCGACGTCGCCCACGCTCCGGTCATCGAGTCGTTCATCCGCCTGGGCAAGAGCCGCAAGGTCGCGGGCGCGATGGTCGACGCCGCGACCATGCACAAGCAGGTGCTGGTGCTGCAGCTCATCGGCAAGTACCGCACCCTGGGGATGTTCCACGCCGACCTCGACCCGCTGCAGCGCGCCGAGAAGCCGGCCATCCCCGACCTCGACCTTTCGACCTACGGCTTCACCGCGGCCGACCTCGACACGCTGTTCGACGTCGGCTCGTTCAAGGCGGGCCCGGAGCGCATGCGCCTGCGCGACCTCGTGCAAGCGCTCGAGGACACCTATTGCCGCAGTTTTGGCGCCGAGTACATGTACATCCACGACACGGCGGTCAAACGCTTCATCCAGCAGCGGATCGAGCCGATCCGCTCGAAGCCGACGTACACCGCCGAGCAGAAGCGGCACATCCTCGAGCGGTTGACCGCGGCCGAAACGCTGGAGCGCTACCTGCACACCAAGTACGTCGGGCAGAAGCGCTTCTCCGGCGAGGGCGGCGAGACGATGACGCCGATGCTGGACCGGTTGGTCGAGCGGGCGGGCGCGGCGGGCGTGCAGGAGGTCGTCATCGGCATGGCGCACCGCGGCCGGCTCAACGTGCTGGTCAACACGCTGGGCAAGATGCCCTCGGACCTCTTCTCCGAGTTCGAGGGCAAGTACTCCCACGACCTTTCGGCCGGCGACGTCAAGTACCACCAGGGGTTCTCGTCCGACGTGATCACGCCGGGGGGGCCGATGCACCTGACGCTCGCGTTCAACCCCTCGCACCTCGAGGCGGTGAACCCGGTCGTCGAGGGCTCCGTGCGCGCGCGCCAGCACCGCCGCGGCGACACCAAGGGCGACCAGGTGCTGCCGGTGCTGATCCACGGCGACGCCGCGGTGGCCGGCCAGGGCGTGCTGCAGGAAGTCCTCAACATGTCGCAGACGCGCGGCTACTACACCGGGGGCACGATCCACATCGTCATCAACAACCAGATCGGGTTCACGACGTCCGACCCGCGCGACACCCGCGGCACGCTCTACTGCACCGACATCGCCAAGATGGTCGAGGCGCCCATCTTCCACGTCAACGGCGACGACCCGGAGGTCTGCCTTCTCGCCGTCGACCTCGCGCTCGAATTCCGCCAGCAGTACCACAAGGACGTGTTCATCGACCTCGTCTGCTTCCGCCGGCTGGGGCACAACGAGGCCGACGAGCCGATGGTCACGCAGCCGCTGATGTACAAGAAGATCAACCAGCATCCGGGCACGCGCCGCCTCTACGCCGACGCGCTGGTGGCCGCGGGCGTGATCGGGCCGGACGAGCCCGACGCGATGATCGCCGCCTACCGGGCCGCGATGGACAAGGGTTACCACACCAACAAGACGATCCTGTCGAACTACAAGGCGCCCTTCGGGCTCGACTGGTCGCCTTACACGATGGACAACAAGTGGACGCAGTCGGCGGACACCCGGGTGCCGGTCCGGTTCCTCAAGGCGCTGGCGAAGAAGGTCTGCGAGGTGCCTGCCGGATTCAAGCTGCACCCGCGCGTCGAGAAGGTGATCGCCGACCGCAAGGCGATGGCCGACGGCAAGCTTCCGCTCGACTGGGGAATGGGCGAGACGCTCGCCTACGCCACGCTCCTCAACGAGGGGTACGGCGTGCGGCTCTCCGGCGAGGACGTCGGCCGGGGCACGTTCGTGCACCGGCACGCGGTGCTGCACGACCAGAATCGCGAGAAGTGGGATTCGGGAACCTGGGTGCCGCTCGAGCACGTGAAGGAAGGCCAGCCGACGATCGAGGTGATCGACTCGGTGCTGACCGAGCTCGGCGTGCTGGGCTTCGAGTACGGCTACGCGACGTCGGACCCCAGGCGGCTCATCATCTGGGAGGCGCAGTTCGGCGACTTCGCCAACGGCGCGCAGGTCGTCATCGACCAGTTCATCAGCTCCGGCGAAGTGAAATGGGGCCGCGTCTGCGGCCTCGTCCTGCTGCTGCCGCACGGCTACGAGGGCCAGGGGCCCGAGCACTCCTCGGCGCGGCCCGAGCGTTTCCTGCAGCTTTGCGCCGAGCACAACATGCAGGTCTGCGTGCCGACCACGCCGGCGCAGATCTACCACCTGCTGCGGCGGCAGATGCTGCGCACGTTCCGCAAGCCGCTGATCGTCATGAGCCCGAAGAGCCTGCTGCGGCACAAGGAGGCGGTGTCGACGCTGGAGGAGCTCGCGGACGGGCATTTCCGCAACGTGATCGGCGAAACCGAGAAGCTCACGGCAAAGAAGGTGCGGCGCGTGATCCTCTGCTGCGGCAAGGTCTATTACGAGCTTCTCGCCCACCGGCGGGAGCACAAGATCGACGACGTGGCGATCATCCGCTTCGAGCAGCTCTACCCGTTCCCGCACGAGGCGTTCAAGGTCGAGCTCGCGCGGTTCCCGAACGTCAGGGAAGTCGTGTGGTGCCAGGAGGAGCCGCAGAACCAGGGCGCCTGGTACCGGCTGCGCGCGTACTTCCGCGCCGACGTGCAGCCGGAGCAGGTCGTGGCGTACGCCGGCCGCCCGGTCTCGGCGTCGCCGGCCGTGGGCACCATGTCGAAACACCTGGCCCAGCAGAAGAAACTGATCGAGGATGCCTTCGCGCCCGGCCTGTCCGAGGGCGAGATGCTCGTCGGAACCTGACAGGAGGGCACCAGCATGCGCATCGAAGTCAGAGTCCCCCAGCTGCCGGAGTCGGTGGCCGAAGCCACGCTCGTGAGCTGGCACAAGAAGCCGGGCGAAGCGGTCCGCCGCGACGAGAACCTGATCGACGTCGAGACCGACAAGGTCGTGCTCGAGCTCCCGGCGCCGGATTCGGGCGTGCTGGTCGACGTCCTCGCAGCGAACGGCGCGACCGTGCACAGCCTGGACGTGATCGCGGTGATCGACACCGAGGCCCAGGCGACGGTGGCCGCCGCGACGCCGAAGGCGTCCGCGGCAGCGCCGGCTCCAGCCGCAGCCGCAGCCGCAGCCCGCCGTCGCGGTCGCGGCGCCCGCGCTGCCGGCGGCGCGCAAGATGATGGCCGAGCAGGGGATGATGCCCGGAAGCGTGGAAGGCAGCGGCCGCGGCGGCCGGGTCACCAAGGGCGACGTTCTCACCGCCGCCGCGGCGAAACCCGCCGCGACCGTGCCTGCTTCGAGTGCAGCGGCCGGCCCGGCGGCTCCACTGCCGGCGGTCGCGCTGCCGGCCGGCCTCGGCAACCGGCCCGAGCAGCGGGTGCCGATGTCGCGGCTGCGCCAGCGCGTGGCCGAGCGCCTGGTGCAGTCGCAGTCGACCGCGGCGATCCTGACGACGTTCAACGAAGTCAACATGCAGCCGGTCATCGACCTGCGCAACCGCTACAAGGATCGCTTCGAGAAGGAGCACGGCGTCAAGCTGGGATTCATGGGTTTCTTCGTCAAGGCGGCAGTGCACGCGCTCAAGAAGTTCCCGGCGGTCAACGCGTCGATCGACGGCGCCGACATCGTCTACCACGGCTACTTCGACGTCGGCATCGCGGTGGGCAGCCCGCGCGGCCTGGTCGTCCCGATCATCCGTGACGCCGACCAGCTCTCGATCGCGGAGATCGAGGCGAAGATCGCCGACTTCGGCAAGCGCGCCGGCGAGGGGAAGCTCACCGTCGAGGAGCTGACCGGCGGCACGTACACGATCAGCAACGGCGGCGTGTTCGGCTCGATGCTGTCGACGCCGATCATCAATCCGCCGCAGTCGGCGATCCTCGGCGTGCACGCGACGAAGGAGCGGGCGGTGGTCGAGAACGGGCACGTCGTCGTGCGCCCGATCAACTACCTCGCGCAGTCCTACGACCACCGCATCATCGACGGTCGCGAGGCCGTGCTGTCGCTGGTCGCGATCAAGGAGGCGCTCGAGGACCCGGCGCGGCTGCTGCTGGAACTGTGAGCGGCGAGACGTGCTGCAGGCTGAGGGCGACGACATAAGGAGCAGGGTCATGGCGGATCAATTCGACGTCGTCGTCATCGGCGGCGGTCCCGGCGGGTACATCGCCGCCATTCGCGCGGCGCAGCTCGGCCTGACGGTCGCGTGCGTCGACGACTGGACGCGCCCCGACGGTCGGCCCGCGCCGGGGGGCACCTGCACCAACGTGGGCTGCATCCCGTCGAAGGCGCTGCTGCAGTCGTCGGAGCATTTCGATCACGCGGGGCACGCGTTCGCCGACCACGGCATCGACGTCAAGGGGCTCGCGATCGACGTAGCGCGGATGCTCGCACGCAAGGACCGGGTCGTCGCCCAGAACAACGACGGCATCCTGTTCCTGTTCAAGAAGAACAAGGTGACGTTCTTCCACGGGCGCGGATCGTTCGCCGGAGGCGGCGCGAGTTCCGGTTGGTCGGTCAAGGTCGAAGGCGCGGCCGCGGCCGAGCTCATCGCCAGGCACGTGATCGTCGCCACCGGATCCAAGCCGCGCGCGCTGCCTGGCGTCCCCATCGACAACCAGCGCGTGCTCGACAACGCCGGCGCGCTGTCGCTGTCCGCGGTGCCGAAGCGCCTGGGCGTGGTCGGCGCAGGCGTCATCGGCCTCGAGCTGGGCAGCGTCTGGCGCCGGCTCGGCGCCGACGTGACGGTGCTGGAGGCGCTGCCGACGCTGCTCGGCGCCGCCGACGAGGCGGTGGCGAGGGAGGCCGGCAAGGTGTTCGCCCGGCAGGGCCTCGCCATCCACACCGGGGTGAACATCACCGCGGTCAAGCCCGGATCGAAGGACGTCGCGGTGGCGTGGACGGACGCGGCGGGCAAGTCGCAGTCGGCGGCCTTCGACCGGCTGATCGTGTCCGTCGGGCGGGCGCCGCACACGGCAGGGCTCAACGGCGAGGCGGTAGGCCTCAAGCTCGATTCGCGCGGCTTCGTCGACGTCGACGACGAGTGCCGCACCAACCTGCCGCAGGTCTGGGCGGTGGGGGACGTCGTGCGCGGGCCGATGCTCGCCCACAAGGCGGAGGAGGAGGGGGTGGCGGTCGCCGAGCGCATCGCCGGGCAGCACGGCCACGTCGACTTCAACACCATACCCTGGGTGATCTACACCTCCCCCGAGATCGCATGGGTCGGCAGGACCGAACAGCAGTTGAAGGCCGACGGGGTCGCCTACCGAGCGGGCAGCTTCCCGTTCGCAGCGAACGGTCGCGCGCGCGCACTCGGCGACACCACGGGATTCGTCAAGATTCTTGCCGACGCGGTCACGGACCGGATTCTCGGCGTGCACGTGATCGGCCCTAGCGCCTCGGAGCTGATCGCCGAGGGTGTCGTCGCGATGGAGTTCGGCGCCGCGAGCGAAGACCTGGCGCGCATCTGCCACGCCCATCCGTCGCTGTCCGAGGTGACCCGCGAGGCCGCGCTCGCCGTCGACCGGCGCGCGCTCAACATCTGAGTGCGACGTGAACCGCCCCGGCGTAGCGCAGTCGCTGGCAACCCGGGGCAGCTTGCCGGTATCATCCCAACCGTGTATTCCCGCGCTGCACTGAGGTTCGTGCCGGTGGGTGTTTCGCCTCCGGGAGCCCGGCGTTGCCTTCGCGGCTGACCGCGGCGAAGCGCCGCAAGGCTGCAGCGGTCGTGCCGCCAGCGGCAGCGTCGGGGGCGATGGCGGCGCTGCTCGCCGGACGAGGCATCGCGCTCGACTCCGCGCAGACCGCGGCGCTCGCGCGGCTTGAGCGTCTGTCGTCCGAGCTCGGCGCGTTCCGCGTTGCCCGTCAGTCGCGGATCAAACGCATTTTCGCGCGACCCACGCCGCCGCGCGGGCTCTACCTCTGGGGCGGCGTCGGCCGGGGCAAGAGCCTGCTGATGGACGCTTTCTTCGCGACGGTGCCGATCCGGCGGAAGACGCGCGTCCATTTCCATGCGTTCATGCGCGACATCCACGATGAGCTGACGACGCTCAAGCGCGAGGCCGATCCGCTAGCGACGGTCGCCGCGCGGGTCGCGCGCAAGTGGCGGCTGGTGTGCTTCGACGAGTTCCACGTCTCCGACATCGCCGATGCGATGATCCTGGGCCGCCTGCTGTCGGCGCTCTTCGCGCAGGGGGTCGTGTTCGTGCTGACGTCGAACTATCGTCCCAATGAGCTCTATCCGCACGGGCTGCAGCGGCAGAACTTCGTGCCGACGATCCGCCTCATCGAACGCGAACTCGACGTGCTCGAGGTCGAGGCCGGCACCGACTACCGGCTGCGCACGCTGGCGCAGGTGAAGGCGTACGTGACGCCCGCAGATCGCGAGGCCGACGCCGTGCTCGCGATGGCGTTCGAACGGATGCGTTCCGGTCCCGACGAGTCGCCGCGGCTTCTGATCGAGGGCCGCGCGCTGACGGCGCGGCACCGCGCCGGCAGTGCGGTCTGGTTCGAGTTCCCGGCGCTGTGCGACGGCCCGCGCTCGCAGCGCGACTACCTCGAGCTCGCACGCCAGTTCAGCGTGGTGTTTGTCTCCGGCATCCCGCGCCTGACCGCCGAGATGGGCGACCGCGCGCGGCGCTTCACCTGGCTCGTCGACATCCTCTACGATCACCGCGTGAAGCTCATCGTTTCCGCGGCCGTTCCCGCCGAGGAGCTCTACACCGAGGGGCCCAACAGCCGGGAATTCCCGCGCACCGCAAGCCGGCTGGCCGAGATGCGGTCCCGCGAGTACATGGCCCAGCCGCACGTGGCGGCCGCCGAGCCCGCATCGGCCCTCGCACGCCAGCCCGCCTGACCGGTTCAACCCGCAAGCCGCCCAAGGAGGCACCCGCCCATGCACAAGTTCAAGGCCTACCGGACGTTCGAGGACAACAAGGTCGTGTCGAGCCGGTTCGTGGAGATGACGCTCGACGAGCTCGACCGGGGGGATGTCGTCGTCAAGACCAAGTATTCGACGATCAACTACAAGGATGCGCTGTCGCACAACGGCACCGGCCGCATCATGCGCAAGTATCCGACCAACGCCGGGATCGACATGGCCGGCACCGTGGAGAAGAGCGGCGATCCGCGGTGGCGCCACGGCGACAAGGTGATCGTCCACGCTTACGACATGGGCGTCGCGCACGACGGCGGCTACAGCGAGTACGTTCGCGTCCCCGGCGACTGGATCGTGCGCCGGCCCGAGAGCATGACCGCGTTCGACGCGATGGCGCTGGGGACCGCGGGCTTTACCGCCGCGCAGGCGGTCATGCTGATGGAGCATAACGGCCTCGCGCCAGGCAGCGGGCCGGTTGCCGTGACCGGGGCCACCGGCGGCGTCGGCTCGGTCGCCGTCGAGATCCTGGCCAAGATCGGCTACGAGGTCGTCGCCATCACCGGCAAGGACGACGAGGCCGACTATCTCAAGGGCATCGGTGCCAGCGACGTGCTCTTGCGCCAGTCGATCGACTTCGCGAACATCCGTCCGCTCGGCAAGGCGATGTGGGCCGGCGCGGTCGACAACCTCGGCGGCGACATGCTCTCGTGGCTGCTGTCAACGATGAAGGTCGGGGGCGCCGCCGCTGCCGTCGGGCTCGCCGCCGACTCGAAGCTCGAGACGACGGTGCTGCCGTTCATCCTGCGCGGCGTCCACCTGCTCGGCGCCGACAGCGTCAACTGCCCGATGGCGACGCGGCAGAAGATCTGGAACAAGCTCGCCGTCGAATGGCGCCCGGACCGAGTCCACGACCAGGTGCGAACCATCGACTTCGACGAGCTGCCGACGCATTTCGACGCGTACCTCAAGGGCATGGTCCGCGGCCGCACCGTCGTGCGCGTCGGCGCCGACACGCATCCCTAGCGGACCGCCGGGGGCAGGTCGTCGCGGCGAGCCGGGCGCGAGCGCGCGGACGACGGGATCACGAGCCCGGGCTCACTGGCGCACGTTCGCGCTGCGCGGCCCGGTATTCGCCCCTCCCTCCCTCTTTCGCGGCGCCCGCGTCTTCTATAAGATAGCGCGGCCGCGGGGCCGGGGTTTGCCGGCTTGGGCCGTCACCAGGAGGAGTCCGATGCCCACGTACAAAGAATTCCACCACCGCTCGCTTGCCGACCGCGACGCGTTCTGGCGCGAGCAGGCGGCGCTTATCGATTGGCAGACGCCGTTCACCGAGGTTCTGGATTACTCCAAGCCGCCGTTCGCGAAGTGGTTCGTGGGCGGTCGCACCAACCTCTGCCACAACGCGGTGGACCGGCACCTGGCCTCGCGCGCCGATGCCAAGGCGCTGATCTACATCTCCACCGAGGCCGAGCAGACCGGCGCGTACACGTTCCGCGAGTTGCACCGGGAGGTCAACCGCTTCGCCGCGGCGCTGCAGGCGCAAGGCGTCGGCCGCGGCGATCGCGTCCTCGTCTACATGCCGATGATCCCCGAGGCGGCGTTCGCGATGCTCGCCTGCGCCCGGATCGGGGCGATCCACTCGGTGGTGTTCGGCGGCTTCGCCGCGGCGAGCCTCGCGACGCGTATCGACGACGCCAAGCCCAGGGTCATGGTCACTTCCGACGCCGGGATGCGCGGTGGCAAGCCGGTGCCCTACAAGCACCTGGTCGACGAGGCGATTCGCCTGTCGCAGCACCCGCCGGCGAAGGTGATCATCGTCAATCGCGGGCTCGACCCGGCGATGGCGGTCGTTTCCGGGCGCGACCTCGACTATGCCGCGCTGCGCGCGCAGCACCTCGACGCCGACGTGCCCTGCGCGTGGCTGGAGTCCTCGGAGCCCTCGTACATCCTCTACACGTCCGGGACGACCGGCAAGCCCAAGGGCGTGCAACGCGACACCGGAGGCTACGCCGTCGCGCTGGCGGCGTCGATGCGCAACATCTATTGCCTCGAGCCGGGCGACACCATGTTCACGACCAGCGACATCGGCTGGGTCGTCGGGCACTCGTACATCGTCTACGGGCCGTTGCTCAACGGCACGACGACGATCATGTACGAGGGGCTGCCGATTCGCCCGGATCCGGGGATCTGGTGGAAGATCGTCGCCGACTACAAGGTCAAGACGATGTTCAGCTCGCCCACCGCGATCCGCGTGCTGAAGAAGCAGGATCCGGCGTATATGAAGGCGCACGACCTGTCGACGCTGAAGTACGTGTTTCTCGCCGGCGAGCCGCTCGACGAGCCGACGGCGCGCTGGGCGTCCGACTCGCTGGGGGTGGCGATCATCGACAACTACTGGCAGACCGAGACCGGGTGGCCCATCCTGTCGGCGCAGCTCGGCGTCGAGGAGACCGCCCGCAAGTTCGGCAGCCCTTCGTTTCCCGTCTACGGCTACGACGTGCAGCTCCTGTCCGAGGTCACGGCCGAACCCGTCGCCCGCGGGGAGAAGGGGGTGCTGACCGTCGTGCCTCCGCTGCCGCCCGGCTGCATGTCGACGATCTGGGGCGACGACGACCGCTTCGCGCGTACGTACTTCTCGACCTTCCGCAGCCGGATGGTCTACTCGACCTTCGACTGGGCGACTTGCGACGCGGACGGCTACTACTTCGTGCTCGGCCGCACCGACGACGTGATCAACGTTGCGGGGCATCGCCTGGGCACGCGCGAGATCGAGGAGGCCGTCCAGGCGCACTCGGGCATCGCGGAGGTCGCGGTCGTCGGCGTCGCCGACCAGCTCAAGGGCCAGATCCCGGTCGCCTTCGCCGTCGTCAAGGACCCGACCAAGGTGGCGACGCCAGAAGGCGTGGCCGCGATGCGCAAGGAAGTGATGGACACCGTCGATCGCGAGCTGGGCGCGATCGCCCGTCCCGGGGCGGTGCATTTCGTCACCGTGCTTCCGAAGACCCGCTCCGGCAAGCTCCTGCGGCGGTCGATCCAGGCGCTCGCCGAAGGCCGCGACCCCGGGGACCTCACCACGATCGAGGATCCCGCCGCGCTCGAACAGATCAGGAACGCGCTCGCGGGCCGGTAGTCACCGGCGCGAAAGAAGCGCATCATCCCCGTTGCTAGGAGGAGGGGAGAGCGGCAGGATGGCGACATCCTGTCGCTTTTTTTTTGCATCGCGGGCCCTCGCGCGTTTCGCGGGCGTTGCCGCAGCGGGGCTCGGCCGGGGCCGGGGCCGCGGCGCGGACCCCGTCCTCGGCGGTTCGGAGGCGCGTTGTCCTGGACAAGTCAGCCGCAGTAGTCGCGGCCGCCGTGGCGCACGGCGAGCGCGGCAGCGGCGGGCGTGAACTTAAGGCTCGATGAGTGGTCTGTCGGTGGAAGCGGCCGCCCCACCGTCGCGCAGGGGCCCGGGAAGCGGGGACACGAGACTTCCCGGGGCCTTGGCGGTGGCGAAGCATCGCTCTTGCCGTTCGGCAGGAAGAACAACGAATGCACACCAGGGAAGACCCTTAGATGGGTGATCGCGAGGTCGACCAGCAACTCGTCCTGCGCGCGCAAGAGGGTGACAAGCGTGCGTTCGAGCTTCTGGTCATCAAGTACCAGCGCAAGCTGGGGCGGCTGCTGTCGCGTTTCGTGCGCGATCCGGCCGAGGTTGACGACGTGGCGCAGGAGGCGTTCATCAAGGCGTATCGCGCATTGCCGACGTTTCGGGGCGACAGCGCCTTCTATACGTGGCTGTACCGAATCGCCATCAACACCGCGAAGAACTACCTGGTGGCGACGGGGCGCCGCGCACCGACGTCGACCGGCGTCGATATCGAAGACGCCGAGAACTTCGAGGACGCCGAGCAGTTGCGCGATACCAGCACGCCGGAGTCCGAGTACGAAGGCAAGGAGATTGCGGGCGTCGTGAACAAGGCGATGGATGCGTTGCCCGACGATCTGCGCACGGCGATCACGCTGCGCGAGATCGAGGGCCTGAGCTACGAAGAGATAGCCAACGTGATGAACTGCCCGATTGGCACGGTGCGCTCCCGGATCTTCCGGGCGCGGGAAGCGATCGCAACGGAGTTGCGGCCGTTGCTGGGGACCGACGAGAAGCGGAGATGGTGATGGGCGAGGAGATTTCCCGGTTCATGGATGGCGAGCTCGACGACGAGTTCGTGGATGTCGTCTGCGCGCAGCTCAGGCGCGCGGAGGTCGTGGCGGCATGGGGTTGCTACCACGTGATCGGTGACACGCTGCGCGGCAACCCCCAGCTCGCGCCGGGGTTCACGCAGCGCTTCGCGAAACGGCTCGCCGCCGAGCCGACGGTGCTCTCGCCGCGCCCGCGACCCGCCCGCTCGCTGTCGGCCCTCTGGGCGGCCGCGGCCACGGTCGCCGCGGTTGCGGTCGTCGGCTGGGTGGCCTTCGGCACGATGGATCCGCAGGCGGCCGCGCTTGCCAAGGCGCGGGAGGCCGCCGCCGTCCGTGCCGCGCAGATCGCACCCAGCGGCGCCGCGGAGTACCTGCTTGCGCACCGCGAATCGTCGCCGACGACGCAGATCCAGGGTGTTGCACCGCATTTCCGGCCCGCGACCGCGGTCGTGCCGGCGCCCGGGGTGCGGCCATGAGCCGAGGTCGTCCACCGCGCCTGAATGGCCGTTCCGACGGCGATCGATCCCGCCGGAATCGCCGTCAGGCGAGGGCGGCTGCCGGCCCGGGCACCCCCGCTCGAACGGAGGACTGATGCCTTTGGAGGCTGCAGTCCGGATGCCGCTCTATCGGCTCGCTCGCGCGGCAGCGGTTGCGGTGGTTGCCCTGGCCGCCTCGCCGGGCGTGCTCGCGGGCGATGCCGCGCAGTGGCTGGCGCGTGCCGCGCAGGCGGCGCGCCAGCTGAACTACGCCGGCACCATCGTCTACCAGCATGGCGCCAAGGTGGAAACCTCGCGGCTGGTCCATCTGTTCGAGAACGGCGCCGAGTTCGAGAAGCTCGTCAGCCTCGATGGGCCGGCGCGCGAGGTGATCCGCTCGCAAGACGAGGTCCGCTGCTATTACCCCGATGCCAAGGTCGTGCGCATCGAGCCGCGCACGTTTCGCAACGCCTTTCCCTCGCTGTCCGCGCAGCAGCAGAAGGCGCTGGCCGAGCATTACCAGTTCCGACGCGCCGAGCCCGGCCGGGTGGCCGGTATCGAGGCGCAGTCGTGGGTCTTCGAACCGAAGGACGGGTTGCGCTACGGGCACACCTTCTGGGCCGACACGGCGAGCGGGCTCCTGCTCAAGGCGCGGATCATCGACGAGCGCGGCGAAGTGGTCGAGCAGTTCGCGTTCACCGATCTTGCGATCGGCGCACGGATAGATCGCGAGCAGGTGCGTCCCTCGTGGGCGCCGACCCCGGCCGACTGGGTCGTCCGCGCCGCCGGACCGGGTGACGTCGAGCTGCGCGCCACGGGGTGGTCGGTGGGGGCCGTGCCCCCCGGTTTCACGAAGATCGTCGAAGGCTACCGTGCGCTGCGCGGCAGGAAGCATCCGGTCGCGCACCTCGTCTACTCCGACGGTTTGGTTGCCGTGTCGGTGTTCATCGAGAACGTCGGCTCCGCACCGCACCCGACCGGGTTGACGCAGCAGGGCGGCACCCATATCTTCGTTCGCCAACAGGACGACCATCTCATCACCGTGCTCGGCGAGGCGCCTGCGGCCACGATGCGGCAGATCGCCGCGTCGGTGAGCCGGCGCTAGCAGCGCGTCGGCGTTGAGGCGTCGAAGCCTGCCGGGTGGGCGCGCGGGGAGAGGGGATCGCGGTCTTGAGGCGCTCGGCGGGACCCTGTGCCGACCGCTCGGGACCCGATGAGCCGCTTCTTCGCCGGCGCAGCAGACGAATCCCGCGTCCCGCGGCCTGCCCACTTGACTCACCCACGCGGCATGCCGCGACGACCCCGGTCCGACCCGCCGCGCCCAGGCTCACCCAGAACCGTTTTCGAGACATCGCTATGACCTCACGACTGACCTCTCCTTCCCGCGCCGCCGCGGCGGCGCTCTTGGCGCTGGCGCTCGGCGTCGCGGGCCCGGTCGCGGCGCAGAACCGCGGCGTGCTGCTGCCCGACTTCACCGAACTCTACGACCGGCAGGCTCCGGCGGTCGTCAGCATCGACGTCACGCAGAAGATTCGCGCGTCGCGCGGCATGCCGGAGCTCTCCGAGGACGACCCGTTCTACGAGTTCTTCCGCCGGTTCGGGCAGATCCCGCGTCCGCGCGGGGCTCCGGAGCGCGACGCGCAGTCGGTCGGCTCGGGCTTCATCATCTCCAGCGACGGCTACCTCATCACCAATGCCCACGTCGTTGACGGCGCGGACGAGGTCAAGATCAACCTCGCCGACCGCCGTGAATTCAAGGCCAAGGTCGTCGGCGCCGACAAGCGCACCGACGTCGCCCTGCTCAAGATCGAAGCCAAGGATCTGCCCAAGGTGACCATCGGCGACCCCGAGAAGCTCAAGGTCGGCGAGTGGGTCGTCGCCATCGGCAAGCCGTTCGGGCTCGAGAACACGATGACCGCCGGCATCGTCAGCGCGAAGGGGCGCGACCTGCCGCAGGAGAACCTCGTTCCCTACATCCAGACCGACGTTGCGATCAATCCCGGCAACTCCGGCGGGCCGCTGTTCAACCTGCGGGGCGAGGTCGTCGGCATCAACTCGATGATCTTCTCCCGCTCCGGAGGCTACATGGGCCTGGCCTTCGCGATTCCGATCGACATCGCGATCAACGTCGCGAACCAGATCAAGGACAAGGGCCGCGTCACGCGCGGGCGCATCGGCGTCCAGATCCAGGAAGTGAGCAAGGAGACCGCCGAGGCGTTCGGGCTGCCGAAGCCTGCCGGCGCGCTGGTCAACTCGGTGGAGAAGGGCGGTCCGGCCGACAAGGCGGGCGTCGAGTCCGGCGACATCATCGTCAAGGTCGATGGCCGGGACGTCAAGAACTCGGCCGAGCTGCCGCGCATCATCACCGCGGTGCGGCCGGGCAGCAAGGTGATGCTGACGGTCTGGCGCAAGGGTGCGTCGCGGGAAATCGGAGTGACTGTCGCCGAGATGAAGGAGGAAGCACCGCCGGCGCAGCGCCGTGGCGCCGCGCCCAAGGAGAAGGCCAAGCCGAACCGCATGGGGCTCATCCTGTCGGATCTCTCCGACGAGCAGAAGCGGGAACTCGACGTCAAGCATGGGGTCCTGATCGAGGACATCGCCGGCGGCGTCCGCGGCAACGTGCAGGCGGGCGACGTTATCCTCGCCATCGTCAACCGCGGCCAGAGCACCGATGTGCGGTCGGCGGAGCAGCTGAACGCCGTGCTGGCGAAGCTCGAAAAGGGCGCTTCGGTGACGCTGCGGCTCAAACGCGGCGAGCAGGAGTTCTTCTCCACCCTGCGCATCAACAACGGTGAGTGAGGCCGCCACGGGGAGCGATCCCGGGCTGGAGCTGACGCTCCTGCATCGCGCGTACTGCCACCTCTGCGACGAGATGCTCGAAGCGTTGCGCCCGCTCGCCGCGGCGACCGGCGCGGCGGTCCGGGTGGTCGACGTCGACGCGGACGGCGACCTCGAGGCCGTCTGGGGCGAGCTCGTGCCGGTGCTCTTTCTCGGACCGCCGGCACCCGGCAACGAGCTCTGCCACTATCGCCTCGACGTCGCGCGCGTCCGCGCCGCGCTGCGAACGGGGTCCGCGTAGCTCGAAATCCGTCGCGGGAAGCCCGAGGAGCTTCGGGCTTCGCAAGCGAAACGGCGGGAGAGCGGGGACAGGTCTCGACGATTACGACGCACCTGGCGGGAATCGGTGAGGAGAAGCCGGCGAAACGCAGACCGCTGTTCCGCCGTTGCAGCCGAACCCTCCTGAGTCCCACCGGCTCCCAGGGGCGGCCTGTTGACGCCTGGATTGCCAGTAGGTGTCCCAGTCCTGGTTGGCACGGCAGACACGCAGTGCCAGCATGTGCTTGGCGTTTTTCAGTTTCCACCAAGCGCCGGCCCGCTTGAGACGGTCCTGGATGACGTAACGGTGTGCACTTTCGACTTCGCCGGACCCGATGGGCAGCCCGGCCACGAGCGCGTCTTGATACTTGAACTGCCCCGGGCGATTGGTGAGATAACGATGCGCCGCGCGCACCGGGGCGTTGGCATCGGGAACGGTGTCGTCCTCGAGAAAGGGCTGCAGTTCCGCGACGACGTCCTGGAGACGGTTCTGTTTCAGCCGCTCTTTCTGCGTTTCTAGCCAGGCCCTCGGCTCCGCGCCGGGGATGGTCTTCCCGGCGGCCACCAGGTAGTCACAAACGTGGTAGAAATCGACCAGAAACTCGCCGTGGAGTCCGAATTGCTCATCCACCTGATCAGCAATCCATTCGGCGCCGTCGCCGACCACGTGGACCTTGTCTGCCGCCCCAGTCCGGCCCGAACCGCAGCGCGCAACAGCGTCGCTCCGACCTGATCGGGCGGGCCCACGGTGGCGCCGAACACCGGGGTGACCGAGCCCGGCGGATGGACCAGACTCAAACGCGCTTCCTTCCAGCCCACCTGGCGGGTCTTGCGGCGGTCCACTGGCGGGCTCTCTGCTTTCGGTGCGGCCGTCTCCACGACGGGAATCATGCTGCCGTCGATCTCGCCGATCAGTTGCGCCACCCCGTCTCGTTCCGGGATCTGCGCGGGCGCTTTCGGGCGCTCGTCGATCGCCTCGGCATGCCGCAAGACGATCGGCCAGCACGTACTGGCGGACACCTCGATACCGTAATGCTCCTTCAGCTTCTGCGGAATGCGCGCCGCGGGCGCGTCCGCCCCAAAATCGACGATCGCTCGCTGCAGCGGCTCCGAGCAGCCGCGGCAGACCACCTCCGCCGAACGCGTAAACGGCCGGATCTCCGGCCCGCTGCTCCCCTGCCGGAAGATCTGCTCGGCTACTTCGATCCTGCCGTACCGGGTCTGCCAGTAGACGTTTTTTTTTCCTTCCGCTGCACGCCTGGTTGTTGCGCCAGCTCTCCTGCCTTCCGCTCCGCTTGCCGTCGCGCCCAGCCGTGCAAGGCCTCGTTGCCCAGCTGCCGCAGTTCCTCGGTCACCCGCCGCTCCGCCTCCGCCGCCTTCTCCACCTCGCCGGCCGCGTTCTCGACCACCACCAACAACGACTCGAACTTGGCCCTGAGCTCGGGAAGATCCCGCAACCGCTCTTCCAAACTCCGACTCGGCCTCAGTCGCCCCTCGATTTCCGACCAATGTTCCGCCATGGGTTTCGCTCCAGGGTGAAGTTACCCACGATCATTTACCTTACCTGCGCCCATTTGTCCAGCGCCGAATGCCACCGCCATCCACCTCCCCCGGCGTCATTCGCACTTCCGATTGCACCCGCTCCCAGGCGGCTGCTCGCGTCGAGGCCCGTTTTCCGCTAGTATCCCAGGTTCCTGCGGGAGCGAGGGCACTCGGCGTGCCCTTTTTGTTGTCCCCTTCATGCACCGGATTCGCAACTTCTCGATCATCGCTCACATCGACCATGGCAAGTCGACGCTGGCGGATCGCTTCATCCATCGCTGCGGCGGGCTGTCGGATCGGGAGATGGAGGCGCAGGTGCTCGATTCGATGGACCTCGAGCGCGAGCGCGGCATCACGATCAAGGCGCAGACTGCGGCGCTGACCTATCTTGCGCGCGACGGCGAGACCTACCGCCTCAACCTGATCGACACCCCGGGCCACGTCGACTTCGCCTACGAGGTGTCCCGCTCGCTCGCCGCCTGCGAGGGCGCGCTGCTCGTCGTCGACGCTTCGCAGGGCGTCGAAGCCCAGACCGTCGCCAACTGCTACACGGCGATCGAGCAGGGCGTCGAGGTCGTGCCGGTCCTGAACAAGATCGACCTGCCGGCGGCCGACCCGGCGCGGGTGATGGAGGAGATCGAGGACATCGTCGGCATTCACGCCCACGACGCGATCCTGGCCAGCGCCAAGACCGGGCTGGGCGTCGACGACATCCTCGAGGCGGTGATCGCCCGCATTCCGCCGCCCAAGGGAGATCCGGAGGCGCCGTTGCAGGCGCTGGTCATCGACGCGTGGTTCGACAACTACGTCGGCGTCGTGATGCTGGTGCGCGTGGTCAACGGCACGCTGCGGCCGAAGGACAAGGTCCTGCTGATGGCGACCGGCGTCGTGCACCAGTGCGAGCAGGTCGGCGTGTTCACGCCGAAGTCGATAGGTCGCGAGGTGCTGTCGGCCGGCGAGGTGGGGTTCGTCATCTCCGGCGTGAAGGAGCTGGTCGAGGCCAAGGTCGGCGACACGATCACCCACTCGCAGCGGCCCGCTGCGAGCGCCCTGCCTGGCTTCAAGGAGGTGAAGCCGCAGGTGTTCGCCGGGCTCTACCCGGTCGAGGCGAACCAGTACGAGGCGCTGCGCGACGCGCTCAGCAAGCTGAAGCTCAACGACTCGTCGCTGCACTACGAGCCCGAAGTCTCGCAGGCGCTGGGCTTCGGCTTCCGCTGCGGCTTCCTCGGCCTCCTGCACATGGACATCGTGCAGGAGCGGCTCGAGCGCGAGTACGACCAGGAGCTCATCACCACGGCACCCACGGTCGTCTACCAGCTGCTGCTGAAGGACGGAAACGTGCTGGAGATCGAGAACCCGTCGAAGCTGCCGGACCTCTCCCGCGTCGAGGAGATCCGCGAGCCGATCATCAACGTCACGATCCTCGTGCCGCAGGACTACGTCGGCCCGGTGCTGACGCTGTGCACCGAGAAGCGCGGCGTGCAGAAGGACATGACCTACCGCGGGCGCCAGGTCGTGCTGCACTACGAGTTGCCGCTGGCCGAGGTCGTGATGGACTTCTTCGATCGGCTGAAGAGCGTCTCGCGCGGCTACGCGTCGATGGACTACGAGTTCAAGGAGTTCCGCGTCGCCGACGTCGTCAAGCTCGACATCCTGATCAACGGCGAGCGGGTCGACGCGCTGTCGGTGATGGTGCACCGCTCGGTCGCCACCTACCGAGGCCGCGAGGTCGCCGCCAAGATGCGCTCGCTGATCCCGCGGCAGATGTTCGACGTGGCCGTGCAGGCGTCGATCGGCGCCCAGATCATCGCCCGCGAGACGATCAAGGCGATGCGCAAGAACGTGCTGGCGAAGTGCTACGGCGGCGACATCACGCGCAAGAAGAAACTGCTCGAGAAGCAGAAGGCCGGCAAGAAGCGGATGAAGGCGGTCGGCAGCGTCGAGATCCCGCAGGAGGCTTTCCTGGCGATCCTGCAGGTGGGGGAGAAGTGAGGCCCTGCGCGCTTCGGCCGCCGGCCACGTGCGGGCCAGCGGCGGGCCGCACGGCCACTGCCGCTGCCGCTGCGCGGTCCCGGCGCTGCGGGTTTCACGCCCGGTTGCTTGCCCCGCTGCGCCTTGCGCCCGAAATTTCCCGCCTCTCCCGATGAATTTCGCCCTCATCCTGTTCCTCGCGACGCTGGTGTCCGGCGTCATCGTGCTCGCCGACCGGCTGGTGCTCGCCCGTCGCCGCGGTTCCGCCAGGCCCGAGCCTTGGTGGGTCGAGTATCCGAAGAGTTTCTTTCCGGTGCTGCTTATCGTGTTCCTGTTGCGCTCGTTCCTGGCAGAGCCGTTCAAGATCCCGTCGTCGTCGATGCGCCCGACCCTTGAGGTAGGCGATTTCATCCTGGTCAACAAGTTCGTGTACGGCCTGCGGCTGCCGATCGTCGAGCAGAAGATCGTCCCGCTCGGCGATCCCGAGCGTGGCGACGTCGTGGTCTTCCGCTATCCCGTCAACCCGTCGCAGGACTTCATCAAGCGCGTCGTCGGCGTCGGCGGCGACGAGATCGTCTACCGGGACAAGCAGCTGACGGTCAACGGCAAGCCTTGGCGGCAGACGGCCGACGGCAGCTACGGCTATCTCGAGGGGCTGCGCTTCGAGTCCACCGAGCGCTTCCGCGAGCAGGTGGCGGGAGCGGGCAGCGAACCGGCGCACGACATCGCCCGGACGCCGCAGGCGCCGCCCGTCCACCTCCAGAACGTGCGGCCGTATCCGGGCCGCGGGAACTGCGATTACAATGACCGCGGGTTCGTGTGCCGGGTGCCGCAGGACCACTACTTCGTCATGGGCGACAACCGCGACAACAGCGACGACAGCCGCTACTGGGGCTTCGTCCCGGACGATCACATCCGCGGCCGGGCTTTTTTCATCTGGTTCAACTGGGACGACATCAGCAGCCTGGCCTTCAAGCGAGTCGGCTCGGGAATCCGCTAGGGAGACACCGCAATGGCGCACCCATCGACGCAACGTGGCCTGTCGATCATCGGCTTCCTCTTCGTCGCCGGCGTCGTGGTGATCGTCGCGATGATCGGGTTCCGGATCGCGCCCGCGATCATCGAGTACTACTCGATCCAGCGGGCGCTCGTCGACTCGCTGCAGGAGATCCGCGACCCCGGCAGCTCGATCGCCGACGTCCGCCGGAGTTTCGGGCAGCGCGTCAATGCCGGCTATATCGAGTCGGTCCGCGCGAGCGACCTCGAGATCACGCGCGAGAAGAACGAGATCACCGCCCGCGTCGAGTGGACGCGCCGGCTGCACCTGGTCGCCAACGCGAGCCTGCTGCTCGAGTTCGAGGCCAAGGCGACGCGCTGAGGGGCGCCGTCCGTCGAGGCCCTGCCGGAGGATGGTGTCCGCCGCGTTGCGTGACCGAATCGGTTACGCGTTCAACGAGCCCGCGTTGCTGGCGCAGGCGTTGACCCATCGCAGCCGGAACGTGGCGCACAACGAGCGGCTCGAGTTCGTGGGCGACGCGGTCCTCAATTGCGTGGTGGCCGCAGCGCTCTACCGGCGGTTGCGCGACCTGCCGGAGGGCGACCTTTCCCGGCTGCGGGCGCATCTGGTCAACCGTGACACGCTGGCGCGGCTGGCGCGGGACGTGGGTCTGGCCGCCGAGCTCCTCGTCGGCGAAGGCGAGCGGCGCGGCGGGGAGCGGCCGTCGATCCTCGCCGACGCCCTGGAGGCGGTCTTCGGTGCGGTGTTCCTGGACGGGGGCTTCGACGCCGCTCGCGCGGCGATCGAGCGCGTCTACGGGCCACTGCTCGCCGAAGCCGATCCTGCCGCGCTCGGCAAGGATCCGAAGACGCTGCTCCAGGAATGGCTGCAGGCGCGCCGCCTCGCGGTTCCGGAGTACGCCGTCACCGCGGTGTCGGGCGAAGCGCACGCGCAGACTTTCGCCGTCAGTTGCCGCATCGGCGCCCTTGCGGTCGAGACCACGGGCAGCGGATCCTCGCGCCGCAGCGCTGAACAGGCCGCGGCACGGCTGGCCTACGCCCGGCTCGCCGGAGCCGACGATGCCTGACGCGCCAGCCGCGACGGGGGCGTACCGCTGCGGGCACGTCGCCATCGTCGGCCGGCCGAACGTCGGCAAGTCGACGCTGCTCAACCACCTGGTCGGAGGAAAGGTGAGCATCACGTCGCGAAAGGCACAGACCACCCGCCATCGCGTGACGGGCATCCTGACCACGCCGCAGGCGCAGTTCGTGTTCGTCGACACGCCCGGATTCCAGACGCGGCGCCGTTCCCGCCTCAACGACCGGATGAACCGCCTCGTGCGCCAGAGCTTCGCCGACGTCGACGCCACGGTCGTGGTGGTCGAGGCGGGCCGGACGACCGACGCCGACCGCGCGGTGATCGCGCTGCTGCCGCGCGGCAACCGCGCCGTCGCCGCGCTCAACAAGGTGGACCTGCTGGGCGACAAGGAGGCGATGCTGCCGCAGATGGCCGAGCTCGCGGCGCTGTTCCCGTTCGTCGCCCTCGTTCCGGTCAGTGCCGAGAAGGAGCGCTTCCTCGATCGCCTGCTGGGTGAGGTCGGCGCGCTGCTGCCCGAAGGCCCGCCGGTGTTCGGCGAGGACGCGATCACCGACCGCGACGAGCGCTTTCTCGCCGCCGAGTTCATCCGCGAAAAGGTCTTCCGCCTGCTCGGCGAGGAGGTCCCCTACGCCACGACGGTGGGTGTCGACTCCTTCACCACGGCAGGGGGGCTGCGCCGCATCCGCGCGACGGTCTACGTCGAGCGCGACAACCAGCGTCCGATCGTCGTCGGCGAGGGCGGGTCGCGGATCAAGAAGATCGCATCGCGCGCGCGCACCGACATGGAGCGGCTGTTCGGGGGCCCGGTGTTCCTGGAGGTCTGGGTGCGCGTCAAGCACGGGTGGCCGGACGACGACGGGATGCTGGATCGTTTCGGCCACTAGCGCCGGCCCGATTGACGTCGATGGCCCTGCGCGCCCCATCCCCGCGACACGACGACGTGGCCGCCTTCGTGCTGCACGCGTGGCCCTATCGCGAGACCAGCCTCATCGTCGAAGCGTTCACCGCGGACCACGGGCGGGTCGGAATGGTGGCCCGCGGCGCCAGGCGGCCGCGTTCCGCGCTGCGGGGGCTGCTGCAGGCGTTTCAGCCGCTGCTGCTGTCGTGGCAAGGGCAGGCGGAGCTCAAGACGCTCGTTCGGGCCGAATGGCGCGGCGGCATGCCGCTGCTGCGCGGGTCCGCGCTGATGTGCGGGTTTTACCTCAACGAGCTCGTGCTCAAGCTCGTCGCCCGCGAGGATCCCCACCGGCAGCTCTATGCCGCGTACGAAACGGCCCTGGGCGAGCTCGCGGTGGGCAGCGAGCAGGGGGCCCTCCTGCGCCGTTTCGAGCTCGCGCTGCTCACCGAGCTGGGGTACGCGCCGATGCTCGCGCGCGAGGCGGACACCGGTGCACCGCTCGATCCCGCGGCCGAGTACCGCTACGCGTTCGACTGCGGGCCGCGGCGCGCGCACGGGGAAGCGGGCGGGGTCGTCGTGCGCGGAGCGACCCTGCTCGCGCTCGCCGAGGGCCGCTACCCCGATGCCGAGACCGCAGCGCAAGCGAAGCGTTTGATGCGCGAAGTCCTCGCTCATCATCTCGAGCAGCGCGGCGTCGAGAGCCGGCGCGTCGTCCGTGACCTGCAGGCGCTGGGCGAGGAAGCGATGCGGCGATGACGGCCGGGGCGCGGTGGTTCCGGCGGTGACCTTCTGGGGAGAGCCAGCGAAGTGATCGAACTCGGCGTGAATATCGACCACGTGGCCACGTTGCGGCAGGCGCGGCGCACCTACGAGCCCGACCCGGTCTGGGCCGCCGTGGAGGCCCATCTCGGCGGGGCGGACGGCATCACCGTCCACTTGCGCGAGGACCGGCGCCACATCCAGGACGAGGACGTGCGCCGGCTGCGCGACCTCGTTCACATCAAGCTCAATCTCGAAATGGCGGCGACGCCGGAGATGGTTGCCATCGCCTGCGCGCTCAAGCCGGAGATGGCGATGCTCGTGCCTGAAGGCCGGCACGAGGTGACGACCGAGGGCGGGCTCGATGTCGCCGCGCAGGAGGGCAAGCTCGCCGGCGTCGTGGCCGAGCTTGCAGCGAGGGGCATCGTGACCAGCGTCTTCATCGACGCTGAGCTGCACCAGGTCGCGGCCGCGGCGCGCATCGGCGCGCGCGTCTGCGAGGTGCACACGGGTCCCTATGCGCACGCGTTCCACGCCAGGGGGCGCGACCCCGAGAGCGCCGCGGTCGTCGCCGAGCTCGACCGCATTCGCGACGCCGGGGCGGCCATCCGCGCAGCCGGGATGCGCTTCAACGCCGGGCACGCGCTCAACTATGCCAACGTCCAGCCGGTGGCGGCACTGCCGGGAATCCGGGAACTGCACATCGGTCACGCGATCGTCTCGCGCTCGGTCTTCGCCGGTCTGCGGGAGGCCGTCCGGCAGATGAAGGAGTTGATCCGGGAGGCCGCGCGATGAGCCACCCGGCGAGGGGCCCCGCGCGCAGCGCGGGGATCGACGGCAAGGCGAATCGCGCGGGCGGCCGACGCGCGGCCGCTGGCGGAGCACAGGTGGTGCGGGAGGCCGCGCGATGAGCCACCCGGCGAGGGGCCCCGCGCGCAGCGCGGGGATCGACGGCAAGGCGAATCGCGCGGGCGGCCGACGCGCGGTCCGCTGGCGCAGCCGGTGGTCGGAGGCCGCGCGATGAGCCACCCGGCGAGGGGCCCCGCGCGCAGCGCGGGGATCGACGGCAAGGCGAATGCGCGCGCGACGGCCGACGCGCGAAGTTCCGCGGCTCGGCACCGGCGGTGAGCGGGAGGCCGCGCGACGAGGCCCACCTGCCTCGCGGGCCGCTGATGCTGGGTATCGACGGCGTCGTGCTCGACGCGGCGGATCGCGAGCGCCTGCTGCAGCCGCTGGTCGGGGGGGTGATTCTCTTCTCCCGCAACTACGCGTCGCCCACGCAGCTCGTCGCGCTGACGGGGTCGATCGCGGACCTGCGCAGTCCGCGGTTGTTGATCGCAGTCGACCACGAAGGCGGGCGCGTGCAACGGTTTCGCGAGGGTTTCACCGCGATGCCGCCGATGCGCGCACTGGGAGAGCTCTGGGACCGCGATGTCGTCGCGGCGGCGCACGAGGCCGCGCGAATCGGCTGGACGATGGCGAGCGAGCTGCGCCGGCACGGCATCGACTTCAGCTTCGCGCCGGTGCTCGACCTCGATTACGGGTCGAGCACCGTCATCGGCGACCGCGCATTCCATCGCAATCCCAACGCCGTCGCACACCTCGGCGCCGCGCTGCACGACGGATTGCGCGCGGGGGGGATGCCGGCCGTCGGAAAGCACTTCCCGGGCCACGGCCACGTCGCTGCGGATTCCCACACCGACCTGCCCGTCGACGCACGCGACCTCGCGGCGCTTTTCGCCGACGATCTCGTTCCCTTCGCGGCCCTGTGCCGTCAGGGGCTCGAGGGCATCATGCCCGCGCACGTGGTCTACCCGGCGGTCGACGCGCTGCCTGCCGGCTATTCGCAGCGCTGGCTGCGTGAACATCTGCGCCGGCGCCTGGGTTTCGACGGGATGATCTTCTCCGATGACCTCGGGATGGCGGGTGCACGCGGGGCCGGGGACATCGTCGCGAGGGCGGAGGCTGCGCACGCCGCCGGCTGCGACATGGTGCTCGCCTGCAACGACGCTGCCGGCGCCGACCTGCTGCTCGCTCGGTGGAAGCCGACGGTCGACGTCGATTTCGCGCGGCGCGCGGCGCAGATGGAGGGCTGGACGCCGGGTGCATGTCCGGTCGAGGCTTCGCTGCGCGCCGAGGCGCTGCTCGCGCAGGCGCAGCACAGGCTGCCGAGCGCCGAGGGCGGCGCCGATCGGAGCGGCGAAGTGCCCCGGCCGCGGCGCTGACCGGACCACGCGCGGTCCCCACGCGGAGCGTGCGCACCGATCTGCTACGCGGCCCAGAGGCTGCGCGGCTCACCCGCTCACGCTTCGCCTGTCTACCGACATGTCCGTGTCCGCTGCCGGGTCGACGTCAGTCGGTTGCGCGCGTGGCGCGCCGTCGGGACGGTGGCGCGGGCGATGGACGACGGATCGAGCCCCGTCGGGGCGCGCGGTGGCCGGTTCCGTGTCGACGCGTGGCACGATGCCGCCGAGTCGCACGCGGTTCGGCGTTAGAATCGGGGGCGTGGCGGTTTGTGGCATTACGTTCCGGCGGTCGGCCGGAGCATCCGGATCGCCGACGCGTTCGCATCGGTCCTTGTCGGGGGGCTGCGTTGCCGGGTGAAGCGGTCCGGCGTTTCACCGGCCCGATGCTCGTGGCCAAGCTCCGAACCCGGCAGCGGGCTTGCGTACAGTTCGCCTGACCCACGCTGGAGGAGGGATCGTGGCCGCACGCATCATCGACGGCAAGGCGCGCGCCGAGCGTTTGCTGGCCGAAGTGGGCGCGGCGGTGGCCGCGCGCGCGGCGGGCGGGGCTGCGCCCCCCGGTCTCGCGGTGGTGTTGGTCGGGGACCACGCTGCCTCGCGCGTCTACGTGCGCAACAAGCGCCGCACGACCGAAGCGCTCGGGATGCGTTCGTTCGCGCACGACCTGCCGGCTTCGACGTCGCAGCCGGCGCTGCTCGACCTGGTCGATCGCCTCAACGCCGATCCGGCCGTCAACGGCATCCTCGTGCAGCTGCCGCTGCCCAAGCACATCGACGAGGAGGCGGTCACCGAGCGCATCGCAGCGCTCAAGGACGTCGACGGCTTCCATCCCTACAACATCGGGCGCCTGGTGTTGAAGCGTCCGACGCTGCGACCCTGTACGCCGTATGGCTGCATGACGTTGCTGCGCGACACCGGCGAGGATCTCGTGGGCCAGCACGCGGTGGTGATCGGGCAGTCGAACATCGTGGGCCGGCCCATGGCCCTGGAGCTTCTGATGGCCCGCTGCACGGTCACCGTATGCCACTCGGCGACGCGCGACCTGCCGGGCCTCGTCCGCCAGGCCGACATCGTGGTTGCCGGCGTCGGCAAGGCGGCATTCGTGCGCGGCGACTGGATCAAGCCGGGAGCGATCGTCATCGACGTGGGAATCAACCGCACGGCGGAAGGCAAGCTCACCGGCGACGTCGACTTCCCCGCGGCAAAGGAGGTCGCCGGGTGGATCACACCGGTGCCCGGCGGTGTCGGGCCGATGACCATCGCCACCCTGCTCGCCAACACGTTGCGTGCCGCCGAGCTGCAGGACGCGGCCGCCCGCTGAAGCGGCGCGGGGCGGCGAGGTCCGAGTCGATCACAGCGCGAACGCGGCGGACTTGTGCTGCGCGGCCGCGGCCAGGAACTCGTCGAGAATCGGCGTGTCGTCGAGCAGCGAAGGATCGGTGGGATCGTGGAACTCAGGGTGCCACTGCACGCCGAACAGGTACGAGGGTCCGGTCCAGCGGATCGCCTCCGGAACGCGGTCGGGCTCCGACCAGGCCTCGACGACGAGATCGCGGCCGAGGTCCTTGATCGCCTGATGGTGGACGGAATTGGTCTTGGTCAGCGCCAGGCCGGGATACAGCCGCGCGAGCCCGGAACCGCCAACGAGCGAGGTCGCGTGGCAGTTCTGCTCGTAGATCGCCCAGTTCCGGTGGTTGAGCGCAAACCGCGCCTGCGTCGTGAGATCCTGGTACAGCGTGCCGCCCTGCGCGACGTTGATCACCTGGGCGCCGCGGCACACGCCGAGGACCGGCTTGCGGCGTGCGACGAACGCCCGGAGCAGGGCGATCTCGTAGTCGTCGCGGACGCGGTCGCCGTTCCACTCGGGCTGCAGTGCGATCTCGCCGTAGGTCGCCGGGCAGACGTCTGACCCGCCCATCAATACCAGAGCGTCGAGTTCGTCCGCGTAGGCGCCCACGGTCGCGCGGCTGCCGGGGCGCCGGGTGCTGCCTTCGGGCGAAGGCACCATCAGCGCCAACACATCGCGCTGCATCAGCCAGTGGGCCACGTTCTGCTCGATGTACTGCAGCGTCATGCCCTTGAAGATCGGCCGCGCCGGGTCCGCGTGGAAGAAGCAGGCAGAGATGCCGATCTTGAGCATGGCGGGAGACGCGAAGGGCGGAAGAAGGGCCGGCAAAGCCTATTGTAAGCGGGCGGCGGCGGTGTCGGAGTGGCACAATCGGGGGCGATGCCGCTCCCTTGCCTCGTGCCGTCGTGAATCGCGCGCTTGCGCTGTGCGCGCTGCACGCCGCGGTGCTGCTGTTCGGCTTCGCGGGGCTGTTCGGCAAGTGGGTCGCGCTGCCCCCGCTGCTGATCGTGCTGGCGCGCACCGCCATCGCCGCCGCCGCCCTGGGCCTGTTCCGGCTCGCGAGACCGACAGGCACGCCGACGTTCGAGCTGGGGCTTTTCGCCAGCGGCGCGGTGCTCGCGGTGCACTGGGTGAGCTTCTTCGCCGCCATCGACGCCGCCGACGTCGCGACCGGTCTTCTCGGCTACGCGAGCTTCCCGCTGTTCACGCTGTTGCTCGAGCGTCTGCCCGGGCGCCAGCGCTGGAGCCGCCGCGACGTGTCGACGGCGCTCCTGGTCGTCGCCGGCTTCGCGCTGATGGTTCCGGAGTTCACCTTCGCCAACCGCAAGGTCGTCGGCCTGCTGTGGGGCGTCGTCTCCGGGTTCAGCTTTGCGCTCTTGGCCGTGCTCAACCGCCGCCACACCACGCGCCAGGCGGCGTCCGACATCGCGTTTTGGCAGAACCTGTCGGCGATGCTCGCGCTGCTGCCGGCCGCGCTGCTGGCGCAATACGCCCTGCCCGCCGGCGCGGTCGGCGCGCGCGAGATCGTGCTGCTGTTGGCGCTGGGGGTGTTCTGCACGGCGCTCGCCCACACGCTGTTCATCGGCAGCCTGCGCTCGATCACCGCCCACACGGCAAGCGTGGTCGCGGCGCTCGAGCCCGCATACGGCATTGCGCTCGCCTTCCTGATCCTGGGTGAGCGGCCGGGAGCACGCTCGCTCGCGGGCGGCGTCGCGCTCGTCGCGGCGGCGATGATCGCCAGCGGTCGCGGCGGCGGCCAGCGTTGAAGCCGCGGCAACTTCCCGTTGGCGGCCGGGGCCGTATTCGGTAGCATCGGGGCTCGTCCCGGACCGAGAGAGCCTCCTGCAGTGGACATCGCGCATTCCGGCACCGGCCGCGGCGCCGGGCTCCCTCGGCGCAACGGCGCATGATCGTCATCGTGATGGGCGTGTGCGGCTGCGGCAAGACGACCGTCGGCATGGCGCTGGCGGCGGCGCTTGGCTGGCCGTTCTTCGACGCGGACGATTTCCATCCTGCCGCCAACGTCGGCAAGATGGCGGCCGGCGTACCGCTGACCGACGCCGATCGCTGGCCTTGGCTCGACCGGCTCGCGTCCGAAATGCAGGCGATCGATCGGGCCGGCGGCAACGCCGTGCTCGCTTGCTCGGCGCTGAAGCAAGCCTACCGCGACCGCCTGGCGGCAGCCGGCCCGGTGCGCTACGTACACCTGCGCGGCGATCGGGCGACCCTCGCCGCGCGCATGGCGAGTCGCCGCTACCACTACATGCCGGCCGCGCTGCTCGACAGTCAGATCGCGGCGCTCGAACCGCCGGCGGACGCCGTCGAAATCGACGTTGCGGCCCCGGTTGCCACCCAGGTCGAGCGCATACGCGACCGCCTGAACCTCGCGGCCAACCCCCATGGACAATAGAGAGAATCCGCGCCCGGAGACGCTCGCGGTGCACCTGGGCCGCGACCCGCGGCGCTTCCTCGGCGCGGTCAACACGCCGGTGTTTCGCGCCTCGACGATCGTGTTCCCGACGGTCGCCGAGCTCGAGAAGTCGGCCCGCGGCGAGTCCGAGACGATCGGTTACGGACTGCACGGTCTGCCGACGGTCGCCGATCTGCAGTCCGCCGTCGCGGCGATCGAAGGCGCGCACGCGGGGTTCGCGGTGCCCTCGGGCCTCACCGCCACGACGCTGCCGCTGCTCGCGCTTCTGAAGCCGGGAGACCACGCGCTGGTCACCGACTCCGTGTACGGTCCGACCCGGCGCTTCTGCGACTTGCACCTCGTTCGCCTCGGCATCGAGGTGAGCTACTACGATCCGCTGCTGGGCGAGGCCGTTGCGCGCGAGATGCGACCGAACACCCGCCTCGTGTTCACCGAGTCGCCGGGATCGCTCACCTTCGAGGTGCAGGACATCCCTGCGATCGCGGCGGTCGCGCACGCGCGCGGCGCCTGGGTGGTGCTGGACAACAGCTGGGCGACCCCGTTCTTCTTTCCTTCGTTTGCGCGCGGGGTCGACGTTTCGGTGCACGCGGCCACCAAGTACATCGGCGGGCACTCCGACGTGCTCCTGGGACTCATTCTGACCAGCGAAGCGGCGACCGCGCCGCTGCGCCGTCTGTGGACCGACATGGGGGTGACGGCGTCGAGCGACGACTGCTTCCTGGGCTTGCGCGGGCTGCGCACGCTGCCGACGCGCCTCGCGCGCCACGAGGCGAGCGCGCTGCACGTCGCGACGTGGCTTGCCGCGCGCCCGGAGGTCCGGGAGGTGATCTATCCGGCACTGCCCGGTGCCCGCGGTCACGCGTTGTGGCGACGCGACTACTCCGGCGCGAGCGGGCTCTTCGCCGTGGTGCTGCAGCCGGTGCCCAAGGAGCGCGTCGACGCGCTGCTGAACGGGTTCGCGCTGTTCAAGATGGGCTGGAGCTGGGGCGGATTCGAGAGCCTCGCCATCCCGATCTGGCCGGAGCGAATCCGGACGGCCACGCGCTGGGACGCGGGCGGGCCCTGCCTGCGGCTGCACGTGGGCCTGGAGGATCCCGAGGATCTCATCGCCGACCTCGCCGCCGGCCTCGACCGTTTGAACGCGTGAGCCGGACGGGCGCGCAGCGGACTGCGCGGCACGCGCATCGGCCGGCCGCCCCGCGGGCCGGCGCGGGCGGGAAGCGACGGATCAGCCGGGTTCAGCCGGGTTCGTCCGCGCCGAGATAGACGGCGCGCACCCGTGGATCGGCGCGGATCGCCTCCGGGCTGCCGGCGGCGATGATCCGCCCGCGGTCGAGCACGATGACGCGATCGGCGTGGCCGAACACGACGTCCATGTCGTGCTCGGTGAACAGCACCGCCAGCGCTTTGCTGCGCGCCAGATCGGCCGCGAGCTGCATCATCCGGTTGCGCGAGTTGGGCGACATGCCGGCGGTCGGCTCGTCCATCAGCAGCAGACGCGGCTCGTTGGCCAGCGCGAGTGCGAGCTCCACGCGCTTCGCGTCGCCGTAGGCGAGCGTCGCGCAGCCGACGTCCGCGAAGCGACCCATGCGCACCTGCTCGAGCAGCGCGTCCGCCTCGCGCGCGAAGGCCGCCGCGGCGCGCCGATCGAACCGTTGCTGCAGCCCGGCGTGGGCGAGCAGCGCGAGCTGGACGTTCTCCCGCACCGTCATGGAGGCGAAGGTGGCGGCGACCTGGAAGGTTCGTCCCACACCCAGCCGGGCGATCGCACGCGGCGGCAGGTTCGTCGCCGGCGCACCGGCGAAGAGGACCGTTCCGGAATCGGGCGAGAGCTGGCCGTTGACCAGGTTGAAGCACGTGCTCTTGCCGGCACCGTTTGGCCCGATCAGCGCGACGATCTCGCCCGCGGCGACGCCGAACGAGACGTCGTCCACTGCCGCCACGCCCCCGAACGCCTTGCGCAGCCCCTTGATCTCGAGCAGCGGCGGCGGCGTCATCCGCGCATCCTGCCGTAGAGACGCTGCAATGCGCCGCCGATCCCCATCGGTGCGACCAGAACGATGAGCAGGATCGCCGCGCCCAGCACGGCGCGCCAGTATTCGGTCGCGCGGGCGAGCCCGTCCTGGAGGAAGGTGAACGCTGCGGCGCCGAGCAAGGGCCCGGCGACGGCGTTGAGTCCCCCCAGCAGCACCATCACCAGCGCGTCGACCGAGCGCGGGATCGCCAGCGTCTCCGGCGAGAGACTCCCCTTCGAGAACACGTGGAGGCCGCCGGCGAGCCCGGCGAAGGTCCCGGCGACGGCGAACGCCAGCCACTGCGTCCGGCGAACGTCGATGCCCAGCGCTTCGGCGCGCAACGACGAGTCGCGGCCCGCCCGCAACGCGTAGCCGAGCGGTGTCTGGGCGAGCCACGCAAGCGCCGCGAGCGCGGCGGCGGACAAACTGAGCGTAAACCAGAAGTACACGCGCGTTTCGCTCAAGAACGGCGCGGGCCAGACGCCGACGAGCCCATTCGAGCCGCCGGTGACCGCATCCCACTGGAACGCGATCGACCAGACGATCTGCGCGAAGGCGAGCGTCAGCATCGCGAGGTACACGCCGGACAGGCGCACGCAGAACCAGCCGAAGACCGTGGCACCGGCCAGGGCAAGCGCCGGCGCCGCTGCGAGCGCGACGGCCATCGGCGCGCCGTGCCGGGTGGCAAGCGCCGCGCCGTAGGCGCCGAGGCCGAAGTAGGCGGCGTGCCCGAACGACGCCATGCCGCCAGTGCCCATCAGGAACTGCAGGCTCGCTGCGAACACCGCCAGCACCAGGATCTCGGTGAGGAGAATCAGCCGGTACTCGTCGCCGGTCAGCGGCAGCAGGGCCGCCAGGAGCACGCACATGAGCGCCACGACGAGGCTGCGGCGTCCGGGAGGACGGACCAGCGCCCGGAACTCGGCGATCGGCGTCGTTGCCGGCACGCTCGCCGGACGACCGAGCAGGCCGTAGGGACGCACGGCGAGCACGACGGCCATCACGACGAACTCCGCGACGAGCGTGAGCTTCGGAAACGCGATCGCCAGGCCACCGAGCTCGACCGTCCCGGCAACCACGCACAGCGCCCTGACGAGGCCGATGAGGAGCGCCGCGAGAAAAGCGCCGGGAATCGACCCCAGCCCGCCGACGACCGTGACGACGAACGCCTCGGCGATGATCGACAGGTCCATGCCGAGGTTCGCAGGCTCCCGCGGGAGCTGCAACGCACCGGCCAAACCGGCCAGACCCGCGCCCAGCGCAAACACCAGCGTGAACAGCCGCGCCTCGTCGATACCCAGCGCACCCACCAGCACCCGGTTCTCCGTTGCGGCGCGGATCTGGACTCCGAACCGGGTACGCACCAGGAGCCACCACAGGCCTCCCAGCACCAGGGGGCCGACGCCGATCAGCAGCAGTTCGTAGGTCGGAATCGGGCGACCGAACACGGCGACCACACCCGTGAAGCCGGCCGCCCGCGGCCCCAACAGGTCCTCGGCCCCCCAGGTCGCGAGCGTGGCATCGCGCACGATGAGGACCACGCCGAAGGTCGCGGCGAGCTGCAGGAGCTCCGGCGCCGAGTAGATCCGCCGCAGCAGCAGCGCCTCGATCAGCGCGCCGAATGCCGCGACGACGACGGTCGCGAGCGCCACCCCTCCCCAGAACCCCAGGGCACCGCGGCCGAACCACTCCACCGAAGTCCAGGCGAGGTAGGCGCCCAGCATGTACAGCGAGCCGTGGGCGAAGTTGACGACCCGCGTGACCCCGAAGATCAGCGTCAGGCCGGCGGCCACCAGGAACAGCGACGCGGCGCCGGCCAGGCCGTTCAGCAGTTGCGCGAAGAGCGACGCGAGCGTCATCCGGGGCTGCGCCGGCGCCAGCGCAGGCGCTCGTCAGTCGGCCGGGCGCAGCGCCCTCACCGCGTCGTCCGCAGGCAGGTAGTCCTTGCCGTCGGCATAGCGCCATTCGATCATCTGGCCTTTGCCCTCGCGCAGCCCGGTGCGGCCGACGTACGCGCCCATCGTCGACTGGTGGTCCAGGGCCCGGAAGGTCACCTTGCCGAACGGCGTCTCGAACGTAAGACCCTTCATTGCCGCGACGAGCTTCTCGGTGTCGGTCGACCCCGCCTTGCGCAGCACCGCAGCCGCCGCGTGAACCGCGCTGTAGCCGACCACCGAACCCAGTCGCGGGTAGTCCTTGAACCGCGCCTGGTAGGCATCGCGGAAGCGGCGGTGCGCCGGCGTATCGATCGCGTACCACGGGTAGCCGGTGACCCACCAGCCGACGGGCGCCTCGTCCTTCAGCGGGTCGAGATACTCGGGCTCGCCGCCGAGCAGGTTGAAGACCGGGCGGTCGCGGAACAGCCCGCGCAGCTCGCCCTCGCGCACGAAGCGCGCGAGATCGGGGCCGAACAGCGACGAGAAGATCGCGTCGGGTTTGGCGTCCGCGAGCGCCTGGACGACCGGTCCGGCGTCGATCTTGCCCAGCGGGACGGCCTGCTCGATGAACTCGATGCCCCCTGGCTGCAGCGCGAGCAGCTGCTTCTTGAACGCCAGGGTTGCGGACTGGCCGTACTCGTAGTTGGGGTACACGATCGCCCACCGCTTCTTGCGCAGCTTCGCCGCTTCCGGCACGAGCATCGCGGTCTGCATGTAGGTCGAGGCGCGCAGACGGAAGGTGTAGCGGTTGCCGTTCTCCCAGACGATCTTGTCGGTCAGCGGCTCGGCGGCGATGAACAGGATGCGGCGCTGCTTCGCGAGGTCGGCGACGGCGAGCCCGACGTTGGACGCGAAGGTGCCCATCAGCAGCGTGACCTTCTCGCGCGTGACGAGCTCCTCGGCGACGCGGACGGCGTCCCCGGGGTTGCCGTTGTCGTCGCGCGAGACGATCGCCAGCGGCCGGCCAAGGACGCCGCCGGCGGCGTTGATCTCCTCGACGGCCAGGTCCATGCCCTTCTTGTAAGGTTCGAGAAAGGCCGGGAACGTCTTGTAGCTGTTGAGCTCACCGAGCTTGATCGGTTGGGCGGAAGCGATCAGCGGCAGCGCCGCGGTGACGAAGGCCGCGGCGAGGAGGCGCAGGGGGTAGGCTAGGCTCATTGAGGCTCCGAGGAATGGGCATGGCCCCGGAGCGCGATAACGCGGACCGGTTCACGAGCGTTGACTCCCGGGCGGGTCGCCAGGACACGAAGGCGCGCGATACCGCATTCTACGGAAAACCCGGCCGCCGGGTGCCGGGCGAGCCAAGCCGGGTACCGCTCGCGTGCGGTCGGCCGCCGCATGCGGATGCGAGGGGGTAAAATAGCGCGGTGCCCGGTGACGCCGGGCGCCTGGCTCCCTGGCGGCAGGACCCTGCTGCCGGCCCCATCCCGCCCGCCGATCATGCCCGCCGCTGCCTCCGCCGACCTTGCGCTGTCCCACGGTCTCACCTTTCCCGATCTCTACAGCGACGAGGGGATCGCGCGTATCGACGCACTGTTCGCCACCCACCTGCGGATCGCGGACGCGGCGTTGCTGGAACGGCTCGTCGCGGGGCGCGGGAACCCTTCGCAGCTCGCGCCGAAAGACGAGTCGGCGCTGCTCCTCGCGCTCGCCCCGCACCTCGAGGACTTTCTCGTCGCGCTGTTCGGGATCGAGGCCGAAGCGCGGGCGCTCGCCGCGCGCCACCACGAACTCGCGCCGTTGTACTCGGTCAAGCGCCTGTTCGTCCAGCGCAAGGCGATGAACGCCTACCCGGCCGGCGTGGCGGCGGGATTCGACGGCCCCGCGCTGCGCCGGAAGCTCGAGGCAGCCGTCGGCGGCCCGGTGACCGGCAGCGACGGCGAGCTCGCGCTGGCGCAGGCGGTGACGCGCTGGCAGCAGGACGAGGTGGGCAATGCCGCCGCCCTCGACCTCGCGCTGCGCTATGCGGCCTGGGCGGCCCACACCGAGGCCGGGCGCGCCGACCACCGCGGCGGCGTGCTGTTCCGCGCGCCGCGCAAGCTCGACCCCATGAGGCTCGTGCCGCTGCAGGAGACGTCGGTCCACGACGTGCCGGCGTGGAAGCTCGCCGGCGACCACCTCCGCCGGCGCGAGGGTTTCGCGCTGACCGACCCCGGGATGGACCTCGTCGCCGCGCTCGACCAGTCGCACTACTGCATCTGGTGTCACGAGCAGGGCAAGGACTCCTGCTCGCACGGCCTGCCCGAGAAGAAACCGGCCGCCGGCTCGGTGCCCGCCAACCCGTTCAAGAAGAGCCCGTTCGGCGTCACGCTCGCCGGCTGCCCGCTGGAGGAGAAGATCTCCGAGTTCCACAAGCTGCGCGCCCAAGGCGTGCCGCTGGGCGCCCTGGCGATGATCTGCGTTGACAATCCGCTGGTTGCGGCGACCGGACACCGGATCTGCAACGACTGCATGAAGTCGTGCATCTACCAGAAGACCGACCCCGTCGACATTCCCCAGGCCGAAACGCGGGTCCTGAAGGACGTGCTGGCGCTGCCCTGGGGCTTCGAGATCTACTCGCTGCTGACGCGCTGGAACCCGCTCAACCTGCGGCAGCCCGTGCCGGCTGCGCCGACGGGCAAGCGCGTGCTGGTCGTCGGCATGGGGCCGGCCGGCTTCACGCTGGCGCACTTCCTGATGAACGACGGCCACACGGTGGTCGGCATCGACGGTCTCAAGATCGAGCCTCTCCCCGAGGACCTCGCGGGGGTGACGATCGCCGGCGCTCGCACGCCGTTCAAGCCGGTCCGTGACGCCGCGACGCTCGTCGAGCCGCTCGACGACCGGGTGATGGCGGGCTTCGGCGGCGTCGCCGAGTACGGCATCACGGTTCGCTGGGACAAGAACTTCCTCAAGATCGTGCGCCTGCTGCTGCAGCGGCGCGACCGTTTCGCGCTGTACGGCGGCACCCGCTTCGGCGGCACGCTCGACGTCGAGGGCGCGTTCGCCCTCGGCTTCGACCACGTCGCGCTGGCGATGGGCGCGGGACGCCCGACCGTGCTCGACCTGCCCAACGGCCTTGCCCGTGGCGTGCGCACGGCGTCGGACTTCCTGATGGCGTTGCAGCTCACCGGCGCCGCGAAGCGCGACTCGGTGGCGAACATGCAGGTGCGCCTGCCGGTCGTCGTCGTCGGCGGCGGGCTGACGGCCGTCGACACGGCGACCGAGTCGCTCGCCTACTATCCGGTGCAGGTCGAGAAGTTCCTGGCGCGCTACGAGTTCCTCGCGGCGCGCAAGGGGCCGGCGGCCGTCGAGGCCGGCTGGACCGACGAGGAACGGGCCATCGCCGGCGAATTCCTCGACCACGCGCGGGCGTTGCGGCAGGAGCGGGCCGCGGCGCGGGCCGAAGGCCGCGCGCCGCGGATCGTCGAACGCCTGCAGCAATGGGGAGGGGCAACGATCGCGTACCGCAAGCGGCTCGTTGACAGCCCCTCGTACACGCTGAACCACGAGGAGATCGAGAAGGCGCTGGAGGAGGGCATCCGCTTCGCCGAGGGACTGACACCGCTGGCCGTGGAGGTCGATGCCCACGGCCATGCGTCGGGGCTGCGCGTCGCTGCGCGGCGGTTCGCGGCCGACGGCACCGCGTCGGATCCGGTGCCGACGACGCTGCCGGCGCGCACGATCCTGATCGCGGCGGGCACCTCGCCCAACACCGTGCTCGCCCGCGAGGACGGTGCGCACTTCGCCCTCGGCGGCAAGTACTTCCGCCTGCTCGACGAGGACGGGGTGCCCGTGGTCCCCGTCATGGGTCTCGCCAAGCCGGCGCGGCCGGCGGTGCTCACCGCGATCCGCACCGACGGCAGGGCGACGAGCTTTTTCGGCGACCTGCATCCCTCCTTCTTCGGCAACGTCGTCAAGGCGATGGGCAGCGCCAGGCTCGGCTACCCGATCGTCTCCCGCGTCCTGGCCCGGCGGCTGCCGGCCTCGGCAGACGCCGACCCGGTCTTCTTCGCCCGGCTCGACGACCTGCTGCGGGCGACCGTCGTTCGCGTCGAACGCCTGACGCCGACGATCGTCGAGGTCGTCGTTCGCGCCCCGGCCGCCGCCCGGCGATTCGAGCCGGGGCAGTTCTACCGGCTGCAGAACTACGAGGTGCTCGCGCACCGCGTTCAAGGTACACGCCTCACCATGGAGGGGTTGGCGGTGACCGGGGCCTGGGTCGATCGCGAAGAGGGGCTCGTATCGACGATCGTCCTGGAGATGGGCGGCTCGTCGAACCTCTGCGCGACGCTGCAGCCCGGCGAGCCCGTCGTGCTGATGGGACCCACCGGAGCGCCGACCGAGATCGCGGCCGGAGAGACCGTGCTGCTGGTCGGCGGCGGGCTCGGCAACGCCGTCCTGTTCTCGATCGGGCAGGCCTTCCGGCGCGCGGGGTCTCGCGTGCTCTATTTCGCCGGCTACAAGAGAGTCGTCGACCGCTACAAGGTGGACGACATCGAGGCGGCCGCCGACACCGTCGTGTGGTGCTGCGACGAGGGTCCGGGTTTCCCGCCGCGGCGAGGGCAGGACAGGAGCTTCGTCGGCAACATCGTCGACGCGATGCGTGCGTACGGGGCCGGTGAGCTGGGGGCGCCGGCGCCCGCGCTGTCCGCCTGCGATCGCGTCATCGTCATCGGTTCCGACCGGATGATGGCGGCCGTGGGCGCCGCACGGCATTCGGTGCTCGCACCCTATCTCAAGCCAAGCCACCGAGCGCTGGGCTCGATCAACTCGCCGATGCAGTGCATGATGAAGGAGATCTGCGCGCAGTGCCTGCAGCCGCACCGCGACCCGGACACGGGAAAGGTGAGCTACGTCTTCTCCTGCTTCAATCAGGACCAGCCGCTAGACCGCGTGGATTTCTCCGGTCTCGACGCGAGGCTCAAGCAGAACGCGGTGCAGGAGAGGCTGACGGCGCAATGGCTCGGCGCGATCCTTGCCGGCGCTTGAGCGACGCGGCGAGCCGCCCCCTCGACCGTCGCGCCGAGCGCCGCGATGTCACCGCACCGGCCCCGCCGCGAACCCCCACCCGGCTTCGGGGTCGCTCCGCGCGCGCGCGCCTCAAACCCGCACCGTGCGAGGGGTCGGGTTGGCTGCTAACTGCCGGTGATGTTGGTGATCGTCACGTCCGAGTAGGGCACGATCTCCCGCTCCTCGTGCCGCGCCGCGCGATCCTGCTCGCGGGCCATCGAGAAGAGCGCGAACGCCACCACCGAGCCCAGCGCCCAGATGACAAGGCCCAAGACGACCCATCCGAAGCTGATGTCCATTCGCGAGTACTCCCTCGACACTCTACCATTGTCCTTTTAGGACATTCACGGCGGTGAAAGTTCGACCCAGGTCAAACTTTGCCCAGAATGGTGGTAAGCGCTCTGAAGCGTACAACACCGCCCGCGGTGCGCCGGACTGGCGCGGTCGACCTACCCTTGGACCGCGAGGCTGCTAGCGCCTCCAGAACCGCAAGTTCGCCCACCGCCAGGGGTTCGTGCCGTGCTTGAGCGTTCCTTCCCAGCCGCAACGAAACTGCTTGCAGCGGTAGCGTCGCACCGGGCAGAAGATGCTGAGCACCCGGTCGATCGGTCGGCGATGGGTGCGTTGGACGGGCTCGCCACAGAGGGGGCACAGCGGGGCGGGCATGAGTCGTGGCCGGTGAGCAACATCCGCGAGGAGACGGTGTCTGCGCGGCTTCGAGTATACGACTGCCAGCGCGCGGCGCCCAAACGGCGAGTCGAGTGCACCCGACCGAGGGCGGGCCTCGATAACGAGGCGGGCCGGACAACGTGCCAGGTTGCCGGCCCCGACGGGTTCGCTGGTGCTGTTGAGAGGAGTCGAACCTCCGACCTACTGATTACAAATCCGCAAATACCCGTTCACGCTAGACGTCGCCATACATACCAACCGCCACATTTAAGCAAATAAGTCATAACTTTATTTCTATCCGTAGTCCAGCGGCTTATGGTACAGTCGAGGCAGAAGTGGGGGGCAAACTGGCAAGTAACTGGCAAACGGCTGGCGCGCGCCCCGCCTACGGACTGCGTAAAGGGCGGACATGGCGGCGCGAAAGATTCTCACCGAAGTGGGCATTCGGGCAGCGCTCGCCCGGGCGAAACGAACCGGCAAGCCGACCTGGACCGCCGACGGCGCGATCCCGCGCTCGCATGGCGGGCTGCAGCTGTACGCGCACCCCAGCGGCTCGGCGCGCTGGTTTTGGCGGTACAGCACAGCGGATGGCCACACAGCGCGCATCGCCTTGGGGCCGCTCGCCGGCGAAGGCACCGGCGGGCTAATGCTACCCGCTGCCCGCGCGGCTGTGGCAGCGAAGGCGGCGCTCTACCGGCAACCGGAAAGCCGCGACGTCCGGGCGTACGAGGAGGCGCAGCGCGTGCGCACCGAGGCGAAGCGGCAAGCCGCTGAGGAGGCGGAACGGCAGCGGGCCGAGGTTGCGCGGAAGGCCACCGAGGAGGCCGGCCGGCTAACGCTACAGGCTCTGCTCGACGTGTACGTCGCGCACCTGCGCCAAGCCGGCAAGGCCAGCGCTTACGACGTCGCAAACACCGTCCGCAATCACGTTACCCTAGCGGCGCCGGAGCTCGCACAGAAGCCCGCCCGTGAGATCACAACGCGCGACGCGGCCGCGCTGCTGCGCCCGCTGGTCGAGGCGGGCCACGGGCGCACCGCCGGCAAGCTGCGCAGCTTCGGGGCGGCCGCGTTCGCGCTTGCCGTCAAGACCGAAGTCGATTCGACCGTGGCCGCGGCGTTCATACCGTTCGCCGTCGAGGCCAACCCGTTCGCCGCCACGGGCACGTTCGCCAAGTTCAACCGAACGCTAGAGCGCGCCTTGAGCGAGCCGGAGCTGCGCGCATACTACGCCGCGGTCAAGGCACGGCCGGATTCGCCGATCCGCGATGCGCTGCTGCTCGGGCTGCTGCTCGGCGGGCAGCGTACGGCACAGCTGCTACGGGCGACCGTGGCCGACGTTGATGTGACGGCGCGGACGCTGCGCCTGTTCGATGCGAAGGGCCGGCGGCAGCAACCCCGGGCGCACGTCCTGCCGCTCACCGATCCCACGCTCGAGGTAGTGCAGCGCTGCATCGCACGCGCCGACAAGCAGCGCGCAAAGCGCGGCGGCGACGGCCCGCGCTGGCTGTTTTCGTCGCACGGATCGGCCGCCGTTACGCCGATGACCCTAGCGCACGAGGTGGGCGACATCGCCGTGACTCTAGCCGCCAAGCCGGAGGGCGAGCGGATCATCCGCGCACCGTTCCAGCTGCGCGACATTCGGCGGACCTGCGAAACGCGGCTTGCGGCGCTGGGAATCTCGCGCGAGGCGAGGGCGCAAATCCTCTCGCACGGGCTCGGGGTGCAGCAGCGCAGCTATGATCGGCACGACTACATGGACGAAAAGGCGCAGCGCTCGAAGCCTGGGGCGCCTCTCTCGAAACCGCGCCGGCCGACAACGTGCTGCCGCTGCGTAGTCGCTGATGGCGACCGACGCGGCACTCTTGCAGGCCGAAATGGAGCACCGCGCCGGCAACCCGCTGCCGCTCGCCGATTATGTGCGCGCGCACGGGCTGCACCCTGAAGAGGCGGGGTTCGTCGCCGACGTCCTCGCGGGCGCGTACCGGCGCTCGAAACGCGATGCCAACGCGCCGCGCGAGCTCGCCATTCTCGGCTTGTGGCGCGCGTGTGTGTTTGCCTACAGGCTCGACCGCGAAGGCGTCAAAGCGCACCCCGGCTACCAGGTGCGATTCACCAATCTGGACGAACTGTACGCGTTCGTCGGCGAGCAGTTTGACCGTAGCGAGGAAGCCGTGCGCAGCATCGTCAAACGCGCACGCAAGCGGCGCCGGCTGTAAACCGTAGCGGGGGTGCAATGCCCCCCTACCCAATGCACCTTCGCAGGGGCCGCCAACGCGGCTAACTTTTGTCCCATGCGTCGCCCAATCGGGCGGCGGCTAACAGGGGCAAATGATGCGCAGACTAATCAAGATTGATGAGGTAGCGCGGCGCACCGCCACGCCGAAGGCGTCCATTTACTGGCGGATCCAGCGAAATGAGTTCCCGCGCCCGGTAAAGGTGGGAGAGCGGTCCTCGGCGTGGTTGGAAGAAGAAGTCGAGCAGTGGATCGAGGCCCGCATCAACGGCTCGCGCGGCGGCGCGAAGGCGGCGGCATGATCCGCACCGCGCCCGCCTACGTCGTCCCCACGCGCGCCGCGCTCGCTGCCGCGCGGGCTGCGCTGTACCGCGCCCGTCCCATCTTCCTGGTGAACGGTCCAGTCAAACTATCCCTGGGAACGTTCCCGGGCGACTTCCCCGCTGCAGCCCACACCGCACTGCGCGCGCACGGGCGATGGGTGCGGCGCCTGGCGCGCGACGGCTGCTGGACGATCACCATGGCGGCGACGACCGCTGGGAGCTCGGTGCGCTTTTCCGCCCGCGTGCGCCGCGCAGTCCGCACCCGCGGCAGCGCCTGCTGTTTGATTGACCGCGCCGTGCGGCTCACGGCAAAAGAAAGCGGCACCCGAAAGCGCCGCGAAAGTGTCCTACCCATTAAGGAAAACACAATGACGACCAAACCTACCACGAAAGCCGCCTCGCCGGCTACCGCCGCCGAGCAGCCCGTCCCCGCAACCCCGACCGCGCCGGCCGGTTTCGTAATCGAGGTTGGCGCCGGCGCCGCGCCAGTTGACGAAGGCGCGTACGGCGCTTTGATCGCAGCCGTGATCGACCTGGGTGTGCAGCAGCCGCCGCCCGGCGGGAAGGGCGTGCCGCGGCGGCAGCTTGCCGTTGGCTTTGAGTTGCTGGGCGCAACAAGCGCGGGAGTGGACCTGCCCGAGCCCCCGGTGATGTTCCGGCGCTACACGCTCAGTTTTGGGCCCAAAGCCGAGTTGCCCAAACTGCTACGCGCCGTGTTGCTGCGGGAGCCGGTTCCCGGCGAGCGGTTGTCGCCGGCCGCGTGGATTGGCAAAGCGGTTACCGTCACCGTCGAGCACACGCAACGGATGGACGGCTCGACGTCGGCCCGTGTCGCCAGCCTGACGCGTAATCTCGGGGAGGGGGTTACCGCCGCTCACGGCCGAGCCGTTGCTGTACCCCGGCTGCGCGTTGGCGGCGCTGCCCGATGGCGCAGATGGCCATCGCGGGGGCCCTGCACGTCACGGCCACGCGGGCGCCGGTCGCCGCGTACGACGACGCCGACGTGCCGAGTTACCCCATGCTCACGCTCGCATTGGAAGACCTGCGCGCGCCTGGCTGGGCCTCCGCGCTGGTGCCGATTCGCCCGGGCTCGCAGCTGCCCGGCGGTCCCGGCATCAGTGCGGTGGGCTGGCCGACACGCGACTACTCGGACCCCGAGCTCGCCGCCGCGGAAGCGGCCGGCTGTCGTTCGGGGTGCGGCTCAACCGCATCGCCGCGGCGGTGCTCGACTGCGACGCGGAGGGCCCAACCGCCGACGCGGCGGGCGTGGTACTCAACACCGCCTCGGCGCTGCTCGGGCCGGCGCCGCGGCGTTGCAGGGAGGGGACTACGCGCTTCGCGGCGGTCTTCCGGACCGAGGGTATCGGCGATGGTAAGCAAGTGTGGCGCTTCGCCCGCGGCCGGGACAGCTTCAGCTTGGAGCTGTTTCACGGTTCCGGGCAAGTCGTGTTCGGCCCGCGCCACTCCTCGGGGGCGCCGATCATTTGGGACCGGCCGCCGCACCTGGCCGCGATGCCGGTAACCGTACTCGACCCGGACGCGCTGGGCGCCGCGATCGCCACAGCGCTGCAGCCGCTGGGTACGCGCTCGTCGGGGCTGCGCGCTTCGGCACGGCGGCGAGCTCGACCGCGACCCGGACCTTCGCGAAGCCGACCCGCTCTGGCGGGCGCTCGTCACGCGGCGGGATGTCCTGTTCGAGCTGCGGAACGGGAAGGCGGCGATCCGCTGCCCGTTCGATGGTGGGCACAGCAGCCGGCAGAACAAGGGCGACAGCAGCACCGCGTACTTGGCGCCGCTAGCCGAGGGCGGCGACGGTACGGGCTTCATTGCCTGCAGGCACGCGTCGTGCGCCGGGCGGACACAGGAGGAGTTCCGGGAGGCGTTGGGCGTCCGGGAGCCGGCGGAGCCCGTGCTCGACTTTGGCGCAATCCCGGTTCCACCAATTCCCCCAATTCCAACTTCCCTAGAAGTGCGGGCGGCGAGTTCCGGGTATGACGAGGCGCCCGCAACGGCGCAAACGCCCAAGCCGTCGGCGATGGCGCCCGAGGCGTTCCGCGGGCTGCTGGGCGAGGCGGTCGAGCTCTACGCGCCATGCTGTGAGGCGAGCCGGGAGGCGTTGCTACGGCAAACGCTAGTCGCGCTCTCGGCGGTACCCGACCGCGCAGGCGTTCGGATCGGGCGCCGCGAGCCGGGCGGTAGCGCGCTGCAGCTCGTCCTGGTCGGGGAAACGGCGGGCGGGCGCAAAGGCACCGCGTGGAGCTATAGCCGGGCACTGGTGCGCGCAGCGTTCCCCGCGTTCGTCGATGGAGTGCCGGCAAGCTCTGACGGGCTCGTTATACCCGCCGCGCCTCGGATGCTGTACGGATTATCCTCGGGCGAGGGGCTGGTAAACGCGATCCGCGACGCGCGGGTGCTCGGGAAGGACGTAGACCCGGGCGTTGACGATAAGCGCCTACTCGTGGTCTTGGAGGAGTTCTCGCTGCTGCTCAAGATCGCACGGCGGGAGGGCAACGTTATCAGCGAGATTCTGCGCGCTATCCATGACGGGGGCGCGCTGCAATTCCCGACCAAGCGGGAGCCGCTGTTTGCGAGCCGGTCGCACGTAGCCGCGGTCGCGCATGTCACGGCGGCGGAACTCACGCAGCGGCTAGACGCAACCGAGTTAGTGAACGGCGCCATGAATCGTTGGCTGCTCGCGTACGTCGAGCGCGGGCGCGTTGACGCTGACCCGCGGAGCCGGACGCGGCCGCCGAGGAGGCGCTCGCGGTACGACTGCGCGAGAGGCTAACCCCTTACGCGTACGCACCGGGTGTGTCCTGGGAGCGCACGGCAATGCCGCTAACGCCCGCGGCCGCGGCGCTGTGGCGCAATACGCTCTATGCCGAGCTGCAAGCCGATACGCGAGGGGGCACCGCGCACGCGCTGACCGTACGTTTTCCCGCGTACGCCAAGCGGATCGCGTTGCTGTATGCCCTGCTCGACGGCGCGCACGCGATTGGCGTGGAGCACCTGCGCGCGGCCGTTGCCGTGCTGGACTATTGCGGCAGCAGCTTACGGCTAGTCTTCGGCGACGGGGCATACCCCGACGCGGTAACGCAAAAGGTGGCGGACACTGTGAGGGAGGGGCGCGGCGCCGCCGTCCCGCGACACGCTCTGTGGAAAGCGGTAGGGCACAAAGTGCCCGCGGCGAAGCTTGACGCCGCCATCGCGACCCTACGCGCGGCGGGGGAAGTACGCGCACTGCTGGCGCCGCCGGCCCCCAACGGGCTGCGCCCGCAGGTTTACGTGTGGCAGGGCCGCGAGCAGCCGTCTCCCGCTCTAGGGAAGTTGGAATTGGGGGAAACGGTGGAAGCGGGATTGGGGTAACCGATGGGCCGACTCGCCGATTGGCTCGCCGCTACCCGGGAAAACGCCCTTGAGCTGGCGCCCGCGCCGGCACCCGCGCCCCCGCCGCCACCCCCGCCGCCGCGCCCAACGCCTTTGGGGGACGCGCCCCACCTAGCCGCGCTACTGGCGGAAGGCGTGGACGTCCTGCTGCTGCACGGGCAGCTGTTCCTGATCGGCAAGGAAACGCCCCGGGCGCAGGCAATCCTCGCCGAGCACGGGCCAGCGATCACGCGGCTAGTCGCTGCGCTGGACGCGGGGAGGGTATCGCGGCAGGGGCTGGCCGCCGCGATGGCGGACGTCCGCGGCTGGCGCTGGCCCGGTACGGCCGATGCCCCGGCGAAGTGGCCCGGCGGGCGTGAGGCGTTTGCGCTGGGCGTCGAGCTCACGCGCTGCATCGACTGCAAGCGCTTCGACGGCCGCCGGTGCGCGCGGTACGGCCGCGTGACGCCCAGCCCGTCACGCGCCGTGCGGTGCCTCTGGGCGCTGCCGCGGAAGCCTCGACTCAATGGCTCGCGCAGGCGCTTCCCCGGGCCCGGAGCCCTAACCGTACGCGGGGGACGCGCGGCTCGCCCTAGGCGTTGACTGCCTGGCCTTTCCGGCGCACTCGCGTTGCTTTACGCGGACGGCGCGATGTACGCTCTCGCGGACATGCCAACGCGGGAGCAGGGGCGGGGACGCGTGCGCCATGTCGTTCACCCGGTAGAGCTCTGCCGCCTGCTCCGTCCATGCGCTGGCAGCATCGCGCTGGCCGTGGTCGAGGCGGTGGCCGCGCGCCCCGGGCAAGGCGTAGCGGCTGTTCTCGTTCGGCATAGCGCAGGCGCGGTCGCAGGGGTGCTGGCCGGGCTCGGGATCACCTACCGCCTTGCCACCCCGCAGTGCTGGAAGCGCGCCGCCGGCCTGGCGTCCGCCGATAAGGCGGAAGCGCTGGAGTCGGCCCGCCGCCGGTGGCCTGCAGCTGCGCTAGCGCGTGCTCGGGATCACGGCCGGGCGGAGGCGCTTCACCTGGCGGCGCTCGCAGCCGAGGAGCTCACCCGGTGAGCCCGCGACCGCTGCCTACGGATTGACAATCCGCAAAAAACCGCGCGCTGGTAACCATTTAAATATAGCATTAACAAGGTTTTATCTATAATTTCTCACAATATGGGTGAGGTGCTAAACGTCAAGTTTGCCAGTTGCTTGCCAGTTACTGGCCATTTGTGCCTAAAAGCCTCACGCAAAAGCGCTCCCGCACACACTTTCAGCTGAGAATCAGTTGCGTTTGGCGACCCCGCGGTTATACAATTCGGTTATCATAAATGCTATAACGATAGAACCTTTTTATGATACACACACAGTCGGAAACACGCGTCTCGGCGCCTCGTTTTAAAGGCGGTATCAAGCCCGGCGAGGTACGCAATCCGCGCGGACCGATAACCCCATCCGATCCCCGCGGACGCGTTACCGCTGATTACGAAAATGCTCTCGGAGGGCAAGAGCGAGCGGCGTGTTGCGCTTGAACTGAAAATATCCGAGCCGACCTGGCTTGCCCGTAAGCGTGACCAGCCCGAGGTTGCTGACGCGGTAGCGTTAGGGCACGAGTTGCTGCGCGAGAAGATCGTCGGTTACCTGATGGCGCTGGCGAAGGGGGGCAATGTTATTGCCGGGATCTACTTTCTCAAGGCGCTTTGTGGGCTACGCAGGGCGATCCCCCGGGCGAACCCGGCCTATGATCACTATCAACTTGCCTGGTGCGTCCACGCTGGATGATTTCCGCGGGGTAACGATTGAGCAGGGCGGTGAGCGGTTGGCGATCCCGGCGAAGCTGAGAAGCCTTCGAAGGTGAAGCCGTGGCAACGTAGCGCGGTTGCCGTTGCCGCGGCGTTAGCGTGGCCGTCCGCGAAGGTGCATCTCAACGATGCCAAGCTACAGGGCATAGCTCGCCGGCCGATGAGTGCAGGACGCCGACGAGACGCTGTGTCTGTCGCCGCTGCAGGAGCGCGTGTTGTGGATCCCCGAGGAATGGACGTGTTCCTCGGTGGCGGCCGCGGTGGCGCGAAGTCGTACACGCTGGCGGTGCTCGCGCTGCGGCACGCGGAGCAGTACGGGGCGAAGGCGCGCGATTCTCTACATCCGCCAGATCGCACCAAGGCTGCGCCGACTTCGAGGGGCTCTGCCTCGACCTGTTCGGCCGCATCTACGGCCGCGCGCTGCGCTTCAACGCGCAGGCGGGCATGTTCCGGTTTCCCGAACGGCGGCACGCTCGAAGTCAATCAGCTCGAGGGCGCCGAGGATTACGCCAAGTATCAGGGGCGCTCGTTTACGCTGCTGCTGATCGACGAGGCCGGGCAGTACCCGATGCCCGACCTGCTCGACCGGCTGCGCTCCAACCTGCGCGGGCCGGCGGGTTTGCCGATCCGCGCGTGCTCGCCGCCAACCCCGGCGACGTCGGGCACCAATGGCTGGCCAAGCGCTACGTGTTCAAGGCCGCGCCGTGGACGCCGTTCTTGAGGAAGCGCAGCGGGCCGCATGTTTGTCTACGCGCCGTGCACGTTCATCGACAACCCATTCATCGACCAAGCGCATACCGCAAGCAATTGGAGTCGTCCTTGCCCAGCGGACCCCGAGCTGTTGCGGGCGTGGCTGGAGGGCGACTGGGCGGTCGCGCGCGGCGCCTACTTCGGCGCGGTGCTCGACGAGGAGCGCAACGCCATGCCGACGTGGCCGCGATCCCGATGACGCACGGCGAGCGCTGGGCGACGTACCTCGCCCACGACTTCGGCAGCAGCGCGCCGAGCGTGACCTACATCGTCGCCCGAGTCCCCGGGCGCCGAGGCCGGTCGGCAAGTTGGTACCCCCGCGACTCGCTTGTCCTCGTCGACGAACTGGCGACCAACGAGCCGGGCGAGCTTGACAAGGGCATGGGCTACACGGTGCCGGTGCTGGCCGAGGAGATCAAGGCGATGTGCAAGCGTTGGGGCGTGAGGCCGCAGGGCGTGCGCCGACGACGCGATCTTCGCCCGGACCGGCAGCGGCGCCGGCGCCATCGCCGAGGAGTTCGGCCGCGCTGGCGTGCGCTTCTACCCGGCGAAGAAAGCGGACCGCATCACCGGCTGGAACGTCATGCGCCGCCTGCTGCAGGACGCGGGCAAGCCCGACGTGCCCGGCTCTACATCGCGCGGCACTGCGAGTACTTCTGGGCGACCGTGCCCTACCTCGGTCGCGACCCGCGCAGGTGAGGATCTCGACACCCGCGGCGCCGATCACGCTGCCGACGCGGTGCGCTACGGCGTGCTCCAGCGCGGGGGCGCCGAGGCGCAGACCTGGAACATCTTCGACGGTCCCCGGCGGCCCGCCCCGCCGACAGCAAGGCGCGCTGCGGTGCTGGCCTGAGGCCCCCCATGAGCACATCACCCCCCAAACGCCGGCGGCTGCATCCAGACGGCTGGCCAGACCCACTAACCTAAGGAGCATTACATGCAACGCGAAACGTTACAGATCATGCAGCAAGCCAGCGCGACGGAGTTACGCAAGCTGCGCCAGATTGCCCACAACGTGCAGGCAGAGGCCGCCACCATCGAGGCGCGCGCGCAGGCCGAAGGCTTCTCGCGGCAGCACGCCGAGGAGTCGATTAAGAAGGCGCGCGAGCGCGTGTTACCCGAGGTCAGCAAGCTGCGCGCTGCGTTGCACCAGCGCGGCGAGACGGCGCGGGGGGCGCGCGCCGGTTGGAGCGATCAGGATTTCCAGTTGTCTCGCGTGCCGTTCGTGAAGGGCGATGCCGCACAGGATGCCGTTGTTCGCGCCGCCGTCGCGTCTAACCTGAGTCGCTTACCGTTCGACAGTCTAAAGCTTGCCGCGGAGGAGGCCGCCGCGTCGGGCAATCTCGCGCTCGCCTATGAGGCGCGGCAAGCGGCGAAGCGGGTGTACAACCAGTCGATCGACCTGCCCGGCCTGCGCGTGCCCGAGGCCGATGAGGCGTTGGCAAACATCCGCTTCGTGGCGGAGGCCGCGGTGGCCGAGGCGGAAATGCTTGAAGCGCAGGTTACCGGCCGGCGGCTCGCCCCGGCGCATAAGCTAGGGCTCGCGCACCAGATGGCGGCAGCCGCCTGACGTTCCGAGCATGGCGCGCGCGTCGAGTCGTGATGCTAGCGCGACGCGCCAGTGCAAGGCGAGCGGTTATCGTGGCCACGGCGACCGCCACTCGCGGCCGGCGACGGGGAACGTACCCGGGCGCCGGCACCCCCCTGTCCCCGACCGCGTGAGGGTGATCCCGCGCGGCGCTGCCCCTCACCCAATGGATCACACATGCAAACGCTAGAATACGGGCTGGCCGAAGACCTTTACGACGCCGAGCTCGGGACCGATGAGCCTGAAAGCACACCGACACCGCCGAGCCCCGAGCGCGATCTCGAGGCCGCGCTCTGCCGCCACGCGGTAGCCGGCGAGGAGCAACTGGCGCTGGCGGTTGCCGAGTGGTACGCCGCGCACCCGCGGCAGCTTACCGGCCGGGCTGCTTGATCGCGTGCGCGAGTTTACGAGAGCTGTGGACGAGGCGGTCGAGGCGCTGTTTGCGGTCCGCGAGGACGCGCCAATCGCGCCAGGAACGACGATCGTCGCGGCGGATGGGCAGAGGTAGCGCCGCGCTGCAGGCCGATTCGGCGGAGCGTCGATTGGCCGGAAGCGACCCTTTCCGGTCACAAGTCCGACGTATGCGACCGTCCGCTACGCCGCGGTTGCGGCCATTCAGCCGAAACCCGTCAACTGACGCTATCGGCCGAGTCTGTGTAAAAACTCCGCGCGAAACGCGGTGTTGGGGACGACGACCTCGTAGAACGCGCTGTATGCGATTAATTCGGAGTCGGGAGGGGTTTTGCTACTCCTGAAAACAGACCGAATTCGCGTTTTTACACGGCCTCGGCCATCAGCCGCCGTTCGCGACGGGCCGCTTTGCTACTCGCCTTGCGGCACCCCACTCCTCGCTCCATTTACCAAGTCATCCCGTGTTTACTCGTCCGCGCAAATCAACCAAATCGATGGTGAGCCCAGCAGCAAAGGAGCCTATACTAACGGCCGTCCCCCAGTTTCCAGCACGCGGACCAATGTGTAAGTTCAACCGCACGCGCTGTTCCACGTCTTGTCGGCTGGCGGCGGCGCCTAGATCAAGTGTCCTGCAATCACCCGCGACGCATTGACCAATCAATGAGAGGACTTGGCATGTTCAACCATATCTCGAACTTGGGGATCTGCGTGGCTCGAGTCGCGACCCGAATGTTTGTCGCCGTCGTCGTTGTGGCGTCGTTGGCAGCGGTCGATGCCCGCGCCGATTCGATCAGCGTTCACGTGGACGATGGCAAAGCGAATAGCTCGGGCGATATCACGATTAAAATCAAATACAAGGATGCTAACGGAGATTCCCAGGACGTCAGCATCAAGGTGCCGGTCAAGAAGGGCGAGACGCGGGAAACGATACGTGACCACATCACCAACGCCCTCAAGAACGACAATAAGGTCTCGAAGGACTTTGAAGACTTCAAGGAGGATTCGTCAAGACTTGCCGGACTTCACTACGTGAAGGCGAAGGGTAAGGCCGGCGTCCAGGTAATCAGCGTCTCGCTCGAGAACACCGACCTGGTCAGTAACATCTCGACGTCCGGAGGCGGGTTCCACGCATCGCTGAAGTTTCACGCGGAAGGATTCTTCTCCCTGTCGGGCGAGATTGCCGCCGCCTCGGATCTGATCGGTGTGAAGCTGAATCAATCCACAGATTTCAATTTTGCGATACCAGATGTCTATGCGTTGTCGTCGTATGAGGGCCTTTCGGCGGACCAAATTATGGTTGAGCTTGCGGCTCTGATCGACGCGAGCCTGCTCTACGAAGCGGATGTTGTTGGCGACAAGGTTGTGATAACTGGCGACTTCAATCCGAACTATGGGGTCGACCTCTTCACCTCGGAGACGACGACCGACCTCGGCGGCGTCTCCGGAGTGGAATTTGTTCCCGAGCCTGCCACGCTCGCATTACTCAGCTTTGGGTTCGCGAGCCTCATACTAGCTCGTAAACGGTCCTGGTCGCGCCAGTCGGCGGCGGTCTAATCCCCCGCAGCACTGCTCGACACCTCCAGCGGTATTCCCGGAATCATGGCTTCGCAGGCCCCCGCGGAGGGCGGGCGTTGGAGAACTGGATGCGTTTGATCGCACTGGGCAGTGGGTCACATTTCGACCTGAACGTCCGCTCCTCGGCGACGAACTAAGCGATGTGGCCGGCCGCAGAGGGTCGACAGCGCCAGTTCGATCCCGCGCCGGCAACGGCTGCAATCCGTCTTAAGCGGTCGGCCAGTCAGGGCGGGCCAACGACAACTGATGGCCGAACTCAGTCGCCCATTCCGACGGCGACGCCGCGATCCGGGCGCGGACGGGCGCGGTCAGCATTGGCACCCTGTCACCTTTGACAGGTGCCCGCCGGGCGGACCGTCGGCATGATGGACGCGAGCGTTAACCTCCTCCCCGACGCACCTCGCCCGGCCGCGTACCGGGCTTTTCTTGCGGCTTCGTTCACGTACCGGGCTGTGCTGGCGTTACAACGTCACGCTCGCCGCTGCCTACGGCCGCGGGAGAAGCCGATGCCGGCGAGGCCGGCCCCGAGGAGTGCCAGCGAATTGGGCTCCGGAACGCTTTGCCCGTAGAGGGTGATCGACAGAACGGTTCCCGGTTCATTGTCGAGTCGCTGCAGATTGACTGTGATGCTATCTGGTTTAAGAGTGATCCGGCTCGTATCGAAACCCGGATGGAGGTTTGTTACCGGGTCAACCGTGAAGCCTGTAAATGCAGGGATCTCCCCATAGATGTCGCGTATGACGAATCCGTTGAAAGGCGCCGCATTCCAGTACGAACTGAACCGCATTTGCGACGCCAAGATGACCTGATTGTCCGTAACCGTCAGCAATGACATCGAATGGACAAGGTCGAGTGTGTCCGTAGGCGTAATGGATAGTAACTCAGGCGGATCGTATGGGCTGTCGAGTCCGTTGCCCAAGTACCATTGGAACTCAACGACATGCCCCTGCATTAGCATTGCACCTGCCGGACCGGCGGCTGCCCAAAGCAGCGATGCAAATATGCTCGAAAGTGCAATCCCCAATCTCATCCGCGCCGCTCTCCCCTGGCGTTCTTCTGTCCGTCAAGTTCCGACCTCTCCGCGCATCCTTCCGCACGCACACTCGGCCTGCCGCAGTTAGCGGGCTTTTCTTGCAGCATTGCCCCGTGACCGCCCCCAGCCCCGCTGCTGTTTGGTGGGGCTTTTCGTTGGCGGTAACTGGCAAATAACTGGCAAATAAGCCAAGTATAGGCAATGGGTTAGCGCTATGAGGTGCTAACGCATTGTTTATTGGTGCTGTTGAGTGGATTCGAACCACCGACCTACTGATTACGAATCAGTTGCTCTACCAGCTGAGCTACAACAGCGAAGCTGAAAATTATAACCGCGGCCTCGCTCCGGCGGCAATAACTTAACCGGAACGGGCGAAGCGGAACCCCTCTCGGCGCATCGCCGGCGCGTCAGCCGCCCAGACCGACCGCCGGCAGCGTTCCCACCAGCGCCAGCGCGCCGCTCCAGCAGATCTGCACGCCGATGCAGAGCAGGATGAACGCCGACAGCCGCAACACGACGCTGGTGCCCGTGGCGCCAAGGCGGCGCATGATCCGGTCGGCGTAGCGGAAGCACACGTAGATCGTGGCCGCGATCAGCGCCGCGCCGGCCAGGTTTCCCATTCCGGAAACGAGCAGCGAGCGCATGCTCGCAGGGTGGTGCGCCCCGAGGGTGATCGCCACCGAGATGGCACCCGGTCCGACGGTCAGCGGCAGCGTGAGCGGGTAGAACGCGCGGCTCGCGATGACCGACGTCGAGGGCGGAGCGGCCGGCGCGGCACGGCTTTCGTCGTGCGCGTGCAGGAGATCCCAGCCCGCGGCGCAGACGACGACGCCACCGGCGACCTGAACGATCGGCACCGACAGCCCGAAGAACTCCAGCACGTAGCTGCCGACGAACACCGCGCCGAGCAGAAGCGCGAAGGCGTTGGCCGCGATCCGCTTGGCCATCGTCGCTCTCAGCGCCGGGGAGCAGTCGGAAGTCATCGCCAGGAACACCGGCGCGCCGCCCAGCGGATTGACGATTGGCAGCAACGCCGCGAACAGGAGCAGCGCGCTCTCGGCAATGTGACGGAAGTCGGCGCCCATCGAGCGCGCAGGAAAGGCTGCGAAAAGCAATGGCTGAGGACGCAACACCATACCACGCCGCGCCGGCCCGGCGGCGCCCGTCGGATGAGGTTTGCGCCGGCTGCAGCCCTGTGCCCGGCAGCGACGGCGGGGCCCCTGCACGATCGCGGCCTTTCGTGGCGGCGGCCGTGCCCGCGCCCCGGTCGCGCACGTGCCGCCGACTCCCTCTTTGCGCGTACGGGGCGGCGCCGACGGCGGGTGCAGCGGCAACGCGGACGCGTTCGATTAGACTGGCGGAGTCCACACGCCGGGGGTGTCCCGGCCGACGGGGTCTTGTGCCCTCCACCCGCACCTTGCACGGCTTCCACGCCATCGCGGCCCGGCTGCGGCAGCGGCCCGAGTCGGTACGCGCGCTGTACTTCTCCGTGGCACGCAACGACGCGCGCGCCCGGGAGCTTCTGGCGCGGGCGGAGGCAGCGGGCGCGCCCCTGCGGGCCGTCGCCGACGCGCGCCTTGCCGAGCTTGCCGGGACTTCGCGGCACCAAGGCGTCGTCGCCATCGTCGACGCGGTGGCGCCGCAGGCATCGCTCGACACGCTGCTCGAGGCGCTGGCCGAGCCCGCGCTGCTGCTGGTGCTCGACGGCGTCACCGATCCCCGCAATCTGGGCGCGTGCCTGCGCAACGCCGACGCTTTCGGTGCGCACGCGGTGATCGTTCCCAAGGACCGGGCAGTTGGCGTCAATCCGACGGTCGCGAAGGCGGCGAGCGGGGCCGCCGAGACCGTTCCGGTCATCGCGGTGACCAATCTCGCGCGCACGCTGGGGGAGCTCAAGGAGCTCGGACTATGGGTGCTGGGCGCCGCCGCGGGCGGCGAGCGCCTGCCGGACGCCGACCTCGGCGGCCCGCTTGCCTGGGTGCTCGGGGCGGAAGGCGAGGGTTTGCGCCGGCTCACCCGCGAGCGCTGCGACCGCATCGTCGGCATCCCGCTCGTCGGCACGGTCGACAGCCTCAACGTGGCGGTGGCGTGCGGCGTGTGCCTGTACGCGACGCGCCTCGCCCGCACCCGCTGACCTGCCGTTCCTTTTCGCCACGCGCGCCGCTGCCCCGGCCGGCCGCCGCGCCGCGCGCGCGTTGACGCTGGGACGCCCGATCCGGCATCATCGCGCTTTTCCTGCCACACGGGCAGTGCGACCCCCTTCATCTCGAGGAACCACCGATGCGACGCAAACTGCTGATCGGCACGCTGGCCGCGGCCGCGGTCTTGGCGACGCTCGCGCTGCCGGCCGCCGGCAAGACATTGCGTTGGGCGAGCCAGGGCGACATCCTGACCTTCGATCCGATGGCCCAGAACGAGGGACTCAACAACACCTTCTCCGACTACGTCTACGAGGGCCTCGTCCGTTACGACAAGCAGTTCGTGCCCGAGCCCGCACTCGCGACCTCCTGGACCCGGACCTCGCCCTCGGTCTGGCGCTTCAACCTGCGCAAGGGCGTCAAGTTCCACGACGGCTCGCCGCTGACCGCCGACGACGTCGTGTTCTCTTTCGAGCGGGTGCTGAAGCCCTCGTCGAACATGAAGGTCTATGCCCAGGGCGTGAAGGAGGTGAAGAAGGTCGACGACAGCACCGTCGAGATCGTCACCGACGGCCCGAACCCGGTGCTGCTGCGCGGCCTGGTCGACATCAAGATCATGAACAAGGCGTGGGCGACGAAGAACAACTCGGTCAACCCGCAGAACTACGCGCAGAAGGAGGAGAACTTCGCCGCCCGCAACGCCAACGGCACCGGCCAGTTCATGCTGAAGTCGCGCGAAGCCGACGTGAAGACCGTGCTCGCGGTCAACCCGAACTGGTGGGACAAGGCCGAAGGCAACGTCACGGAGATCGTCTACACGCCGATCAAGTCCGACGCGACGCGGATCGCGGCGCTCATCTCCGGCGAGGTCGACCTCGTGCTCGACCCCGCGCCGCAGGACATCCCGCGGCTGCGGCAGACGGCGAACCTCGGAATCGCCGACGGCACCGAGACCCGGATCATCTTCTTCGGCATGGACCAGGCGCGCGACGAGCTGCAGTATTCGAGCGTCAAGGGCAAGAACCCGTTCAAGGACCTGCGCGTCCGGCAGGCGCTCTACCAGGCGATCGACATCGAGTCGATCCGCCGCTCGCTGATGCGCGGACTCGCGGTGCCGACCGGATCGATGGTCGCGCCGCAGGTGAACGGCTTCACCGAGGACACGGCCAGGCGACTGCCCTACGACGTCGACAAGGCGAAGGCGCTGCTGAAGGACGCCGGGTATCCGGACGGCTTCGAGGTGACGCTCGACTGCCCGAACAACCGCTACATCAACGACGAGGAGATCTGCCAGGCCGTCGCCGCGATGTGGGCGAAGATCGGCGTCAAGGCCAAGCTCAACGCGATGCCGCGCGCGACGTATTTCCAGAAGATCCAGAAGTTCGACACCAGCCTGTACCTGCTCGGCTGGGCGACGACGACCTTCGACGCGCTGTACACGCTGCAGAGCCTGATCCGCAGCGTCGACCCCAAAGGCGGCGCCGACGGCAACTTCAATCTCGGCAAGTACAGCAACCCGAAGGCCGACGCGCTGATCGACAAGGTCAAGACCGAGATCGACGACAAGAAGCGCAACGAGATGATCCGCGAGGTGCTGCAGATCCACAACGCCGACATCGGCCACCTGCCGCTGCACCAGCAGGTCATTCCGTGGGCGATGCGCTCCAACGTGAGCGTGTACCACCGGGCGGACAACCGCCTCGACACCCGCTGGGTGAAGATCGAGTGAGCGGCGCGGCCGTCCGACCGCCCCGCAGGCTCGTCCGCCGGCTCTGACGGACGGACGCGGCCGGCCTCCTCGCGGGTCCGAAGCGCGCACCGGCCGCGAACCCCATGCTCGCGTTCGTCCTGCGGCGGCTGCTGCAGTCCGCCGTCGTGATGGCGGTGGTCGCGTTCATCGCTTTCGGGCTGTTCAACTTCACCGGCGACCCCGTCGCGTTCATGCTGGGCCAGGACGCGACGGCCGGGGACCGCGCGCGCCTGCGGGGCGAGCTGGGGCTCGACCAACCCTCCTACGTGCAGTTCGCGCGCTTCGTCGGGAACGCGGTCCAGGGCGAATTCGGCTTGTCGCTGCGCCAGGGGAGGAGTGTTGCGGTGCTGCTCAAGGAGCGTCTGCCGGCGACGATCGAGCTCGCGACCGCAGCGGCGCTCATGGCGCTGGTCGCGGGCATACCGATGGGCGTCTACGCGGCGCTGCGGCGCGGCAGCTGGCTCGCGCAACTCTTTCTGACGCTGTCGCTGATCGGCGTCAGCCTGCCCACGTTCCTCATCGGCATCTTGCTGATCCTCGTGTTCGCGGTGATCCTGGGGTGGCTGCCTTCCTTCGGCCGCGGCGACACCGTCGCGCTGGGCTGGTGGTCGACGGGCCTGCTGACGCCCTCGGGCCTCAAGGCCCTGATCCTGCCCGCCGTCACGCTCTCGCTCTTCCAGATGACGCTGATCATGCGCCTCGTCCGTGCCGAGATGCTCGAGGTGCTGCGCACCGACTACATCCGCTTCGCGCGGGCGCGCGGCCTCACCGATCGCGCCATCCATTTCGGGCACGCGCTCAAGAACACGCTCGTGCCGGTGATCACGATCATCGGCTTGCAGCTGGGCGCGATCATCGCGTTCGCGATCATCACCGAGACGGTGTTCCAGTGGCCGGGCATGGGGCTGCTCTTCATCCAGGCGGTCAACTTCGCCGACATCCCGGTGATGGCGGCGTACCTGTGCTTCATCGCCCTCGTCTTCGTGGTCATCAACCTCGTCGTCGACCTGCTCTACTACGTCGTCGACCCCAGGCTGCGCGTCGAGCGCGGCGCCGGGCACTGAGGACGCACCGAAGCGAAGCCATCATGACCCGAGCGCTTCCCGAGCCCGTCCGGCGCATCGGCTGCTGGCATGAGGAGTACACGGCGTTTCGCCGGGATCTGCACCGGCACCCCGAGCTGGGGTTCGAGGAGCGCCGGACGGCTCGGCTCGTGTGCGAGAACCTGCGCGCCTTGGGCATCGAGCATCACCCGGGCATCGCGCGCACCGGCATCGTCGCCGTCGTGCGCGGGCAGGAGGACAGCCGCCGACGCAGCGTCGCCTTGCGCGCCGACATGGACGCGTTGCCGATGCACGAGGACAATCGCTTCGAGCACCGCTCCCGTTACGACGGCCGGATGCACGGCTGCGGGCACGACGGGCACACGACGATGCTGCTCGCCGCGGCGCGCTATCTCCACGAGACGCGCAATTTCTCCGGAACGGTGTTCCTGGTCTTCCAGCCGGGTGAGGAAGGCCACGCCGGCGCCAAGGCGATGATCGAGGATGGCCTGTTCGAGCGCTTTCCGGCCGAGTCGATCTTCGCGCTGCACAACTGGCCGGCGCTTCCGCGCGGGCGGATCGGCGTGACGCCGGGTCCGGCGATGGCCGCGGCCGACCGGATCGAGATCACGATCGAGGGTCGCGGCGGCCACGGGGCGCACCCGTACGCGGCGGTCGATCCGGTGCTCGTGGCGGGCCACGTGATCACCGCCGCGCAGTCGATCGTCAGCCGCAACGTGAACCCGATCGACGCGGCAGTCGTGAGCTTGTGCGCGCTGCAGGCGGGCAACCCCGGCGCGATGAGCGTGATTCCGGCGCGCGCGACGCTGGTCGGCACCGTGCGCACGTTTCGGCCGGCGACCCAGGACTTGATCGAGCGCCGGTTGCGCGAGCTCGTCGGCGCGATCGCCGCGGCGTTCGGGGCGAGCGCGGCGCTCGAGTACGAGCGCATCTATCCGGCAACCGTCAATGACGCGCGCGAGGCCGCCTTCGCGGCCGACGTCGCCGAAGCGCTGGTCGGCGCGGAGAACGTCGTGCGCGATCTCGAGCCATCGATGGGGTCGGAGGATTTCTCGTTCATGCTGCGCGAGCGGCCGGGCGCTCTTCTCCGGCTCGGGCAGGGCGGGGCGGAAGCGGGAGCCTGCCTGCACAGCAGCCGCTACGATTTCAACGACGCGGTCATTCCGCTCGGTGCCGGTTACTTGGCGGCGCTGGCCGAGCGGGCGCTGCCGCTGCCGCGCGCAGGGGCGGCGGGATGACGGCCGGGGCCGGCAGGCCGGCGCGATTGTTGTCCGCGCACCGACGCCGGCGCGCCGAGCCGCCGGCGCTACCGCCGCGGGCGCGGGAGGCGGGGCGATGAGCACCGCGGCGCCTGCGGGCGACGTGGCGGCGCTCCGCTGGCGGGCGCGCGTCGCCGCCGCGTGGGACGGCGACCTCGCGTGGAGCTTTCGCCACTCGCCGGTCGCCATCGTCTCGGCGCTGGTCCTCGCTGCGTGTCTTGCCGCCGCGCTGCTCGCGCCCTGGCTCGCGCCGCACAACCCGTTCGACCTCAGGACGCTCAACCTCCACGACGCGCTGCTTCCGCCGGCCTGGCTCGAGGGCGGCGGGGCCGGCTACCTGCTCGGCACCGACGACCAGGGTCGCGACGTGCTGTCGGCGATCATGTTCGGCGCCAGGATCTCGCTGCTCGTCGGCCTCGCGTCGGTCGCCCTCGCCGTCGTCTTGGGCGTCGCGCTGGGCCTGGTGGCGGGCTACGTCGGCGGCCGCGTCGACGCGTTCATCATGCGCGTGGCCGACGTGCAGCTGTCTTTCCCGGCGATTCTCATCGCGCTGCTGATCGACGGCGTGGCGCGGGCTGCGCTGCCGCGCGACGCCCACGCCGACGTCGCGCTGCTGGTGCTGGTGCTCGCGATCGGCCTGTCGAACTGGGTGCAGTACGCGCGCACGGTCCGCGGCTCGGCCATGGTGGAGAAGAACAAGGAGTACATCCAGGCAGCGCGCGTCATCGGGCTGTCGGCGCTGCGCGTGATGCACCGGCATCTCCTTCCCAACGTGCTGGGACCGGTGCTCGTGCTCGCAACCATCAACATCGCGACCGCCATCATCACCGAGGCGACGCTGTCGTTCCTCGGTGTCGGCGTGCCGCCGACGCAGCCTTCCCTCGGCACGCTGATCCGCGTCGGCAACGATTTCCTGTTCTCCGGCGAATGGTGGATCACGATCTTCCCGGGGGCAGCGCTGGTTGTCATGGTATTGTCGATCAATCTGCTCGGCGACTGGCTGCGCGACGCGCTGAACCCGAAGCTGCGCTGACGCGCGGCGGTCCGCGGCGGGCGGGGCCCGCCGCCGCTGCGCCGAAGCCTCGGAGACGACGATGGACAGCAGACGAACGACGCTGCTCGCGCGGGCGGTCCAGCCCCCGGGCCGGTCAGGAGATCCCACCCGGTGCGTCGCGGACTCCGTTCGGCGACGGAATCCAGACGATGGCGGGCTGCACGGGGTCCGACGCGGCCGCCACTCCGGCGAACCCACCGGCGAAGTGACCGGCGCTCGCCCGCCAAGGCGATGAGTACCGCGGTGGCGAAAGCGTCCGGCGATGCGGCACAGCCGCTGCTCGTCGTCGACCGCCTGCGGATCGAGTTCCCGACGCGGCGCGGGACACTCGCCGCCGTCCACGACATCTCGTTCTCGATCCTGCCCGGCGAAGTGCTCGGCGTGATCGGGGAGTCGGGTGCCGGCAAGTCGCTCACCGGATCGGCCGTGATCGGGCTTCTCGATCCGCCGGGCCGCATCGCCGGGGGCGAGATCCGCCTCGGCGGGCGACGGATCGACAATCTGCCGTACGAGGCGATGCGCAAGATCCGCGGCCGCGAGATCGGCGCGGTGTTCCAGGACCCGCTGACCTCGCTCAACCCCCTGTATACGGTCGGGCGGCAGCTGGTCGAGACCGTCACCACCCACCTGCCGGTGACGGCCGAGGACGCGCGGCGCCGCGCCGTCGCGCTGCTGGACGAGGTGGGCATTCCGGCGGCGGCGCGGCGCGTCGGTCACTACCCCCACCAGTTCTCGGGCGGCATGCGGCAGCGGGTGGTCATCGCGCTGGCGCTGGCGGCGAACCCGCGGCTGATCATCGCCGACGAGCCGACGACGGCGCTCGACGTCTCGATCCAGGCGCAGATCATCCAGCTGCTCAAGCGCCTGTGCCGAGAGCACGGCACCGCGGTGATGCTGGTCACGCACGACATGGGCGTGATCGCCGAGACCGCCGACCGCGTGGCCGTGATGTACGCCGGGCGCATCGTCGAGATCGGCCCCGTGACCGAGGTCATCCATCACCCGGCGCATCCGTACACGGTCGGACTCATGGGGTCGATTCCGTCGATCCGCGACGAGCGCGAGCGCCTCATGCAGATCGACGGCACGATGCCGCGCCTGGGGGCGATACCGCAGGGCTGCGCGTTCCACCCGCGCTGCCCGCTCGCGATGGAGCGCTGCCGGCAGGAATTGCCGGTGCTGGCCCGGGTCGAAGCCACCGAGGCCGCCTGCTGGCGCAACGTCGGGGCGGGCGCATGAAGGGCGGCCAACGCCCGATCGAAGGCGCCGCGGTCCGGCCGGCCGGCGACGGCGCGGGGGCGCCGCTGCTGGTCCTCGAGGACGTGGCGCGTACGTTCGACGTCTCGCCGCCGTGGCTCAATCGCGTCCTCGAGCGCAGGCCGCGCACGCTGCTGCACGCGGTCGACGGCGTCAGCCTCGCGATCGAGCGCGGCGAGACGCTGGCCCTGGTCGGGGAGTCCGGCTGCGGGAAGTCGACGGTCGCCCGCCTCATCGTCGGGCTGCACGCGCCCACGCGCGGTACCCTCCGCTTCGACGGCACGGTGCTGGCCGGAGACGGCGCGGGCGCGGTCGCCCCGGCCGCGCGCCGACTGGCGCGCCGGGGCATGCAGATGATCTTCCAGGATCCGTACGCGAGCCTCAACCCCCGCTGGCGCGTGCGCGACATCGTCGCCGAACCGATCCTCGCGCGGTCATCCGCCGTGCCGCCGCGGGAGATCGACACCCGGGTCGCCGCGCTGCTCACTCAGGTCGGCCTCGCGGCCTCGGACGGCGCCAAGTATCCGCACCAGTTTTCCGGCGGCCAGCGACAGCGCATCTCGATCGCCCGCGCACTGTCCACCGAGCCGCGGTTCCTGGTCTGCGACGAGCCGACCTCGGCGCTGGATGTCTCGGTGCAGGCGCAGGTGCTGAACCTGATGCGCGACCTGCAGCGGCGGCTCGGGCTCACGTACCTCTTCATCTCGCACAACCTCGCAGTCGTGCACCACGTCGCCGACCGCGTCGGCGTGATGTACCTCGGCCGCGTCGTGGAGATCGCCCCCACGCGGCGGCTGTTCGCGCTGCCGCAGCACCCGTACACGCGGATGCTGCTGGAGGCCGTGCCGGATCTCTCGATCGTGGGCCGCGAGCGGGTGGCGGTGGCCGGGGAGGTCCCGAATCCGCTCGACCCGCCGCCGGGCTGCACGTTCCACCCGCGGTGTCCCTCCGCCGAGGATCGCTGCCGCCGCGAGGCGCCCATGCTGCGACGTTGCGCGGCCGGTGGCGAGGTGGCGTGCCATGCGGTCGAGGAAGGGCGCCTCGACGTGCGGGTCGCCGCTGCCGCTGCTTCCTGACGGACCGCGCGCGGGGCGGGCAGCGGCAGGGAATCCGCTATAATCCGCGGCTTACCGGGCGCCGCGCGCCCGGCGGGCCTTCCCCCGCTCCCGATGCCTGGCGCGCCGCCCGCCTGCCCCCGATCACCACCATCGCGACGCCCAATTGCGCCTGACCCAGATCAAACTCGCGGGCTTCAAGTCGTTCGTCGATCCGACGACGATCGCCACGCCCGGCCAGCTCGTCGGCATCGTCGGGCCCAACGGCTGCGGCAAGTCGAACGTCATCGACGCCGTGCGCTGGGTGCTGGGCGAGTCCAAGGCGTCGGCGCTGCGTGGCGAATCGATGCAGGACGTGATCTTCAACGGCGCGGGCGAACGCAAACCGGTCGGCCGGGCGGCGGTCGAGCTCCTGTTCGACAACAGCGCCGGTCGCATCGGCGGGCAGTGGGGCCAGTACGTCGAGATCACGATCAAGCGCGTGCTCACCCGCGACGGCGACTCGACGTACTACATCAACGGCATCCCGGTCCGCCGGCGCGACATCCACGACCTCTTCCTCGGCACGGGCCTGGGCCCCCGCGCCTACGCGATCATCGAGCAGGGGATGATCGCGCGCGTGATCGAGGCCAAGCCCGACGAGCTGCGGGTTTTCCTCGAGGAGGCTGCCGGCGTATCGAAGTACAAGGAGCGGCGCAAGGAGACCGAGGGGCGGATCGCGGACACGCGCGAGAATCTCGCGCGGGTGGAGGACATCCGCAACGAGCTCGGCAGCCAGCTCGAACGGCTGGCGGCCCAGGCGAGGGTGGCGACCGAGTACCGCGAGCTCGAAGCCCGCCTCGCCAAGGCGCAGCAGCTGCTCTGGTTCTCGCGCCAGCAGGACGCGGTGAACGCGCGCGAGCGCCACGCCTTCGCGGTCGCAGGTCTCGCCGTCGCCCTGGAGGCGATCCAGGCGGAAGTGCGCAGCCTGGAGGCGCAGCTCGCGGCGCTGCGCGGCGACCACTATGCGGCGGGCGACGCGCTGCACGACCGGCAGGGACGCTACTACGAGGCCAACGCGGAAGTCTCGCGGCTGGAGCAGCAGCTCGCGTTCGCCCGCGACAGCGAGCACCGCATCACGCAGCAGGTCGCGCAGCTCGACGCCCAGCTCGGGGCAATCGCGGGCCAGGACGCGGCCTTGACCGCGGAACGTGCCGCGGCGCAGACCGCGATCGAGGCGGCGCTGACGGCGCGGGAGGCCGCCGCCGCCGAGGAGGCGGCGGCGAAGGCCGCCCTGCCGGCGACCGACGAGGCCGTGCGCGAAGCGGCGCGCGTGGTGGCCGGGCTGCAGCAGGAGATCGCCCTGCGCGAGCAGGCGCTGCGCGTCATCGAGACCCGGCGCGAGAGCACCGGGCGCCTGCTCGCGCAGCTTGGCCAGCGCCGCGAGCGGCTGGAAGACGAGCTCGCGGGTCTTGCTGCGCCGGTGGTCGACCCGCCGCCCGAAGTGGAGGCGCAGCTCGCGCAGGAGAAGGTGGAGCTCGGCGCCGCGGAGCAGGCGCTCGAGGCGCTGCGCGCTGCGGTCCAGAGCCTGCAGGAGCGGCAGCGCGACGCGAGCGAGCTCGCCCAGCGCACCGGCCGCGAGCTCGCCGATCTCGAGGCGCGCAGCGGAGCGCTTGCGGCGCTGCAGGCGCGTATCGGGCGGGACCAGGACGCGAGCGGCTGGCTCGCCGGCCACGGCCTTGAGCGCGCGCAGCGGCTCTGGCAGGCGCTCGAGATCGACAGCGGGTGGGAGGACGCGCTTGAAGCGGTGATGCGCGAGCGGCTCAACGCGATCGAGGTCGAGCGCCTGGACGTGGCGCTCGACTGGGCGGGCGAACGCGCCGGCGAGCGCACCGGGCCGCCCGGACGCTTCGCACTGTATGCCGCGGCGCCGGCGCGGCACGGCCCGCAGATGGGCCCCGACGCGCTGCTGGCACGAGTGCGATCGAAGCGGCCGGAAATTGGGCGGTTCCTGGCCGACGCTCTCTACGGCGTCCGTTGCCGCGGCGAGCTCGCCGCCGCCCTCGCCGAGCGCGAGGCGCTGGGGCTGGGCGAGGTGTTCGTGACGCCGGAGGGGCACGTCGTTGCGGCCCAGGGCGTGGTCTTCTTCGCTCCCGACAGCGCGCTGCACGGCGTCCTCGCGCGGCAGCGCGAGCTCGAGGCGCTCGCCCTGGCGATCGAATCCGCCCGGGTGGCTGCCGACAGTGCGGGCGCGGCGCTTGCGGCCGCGGAATCCGAGCTCGACCGCATGCAGCAGGCGTGGCACGCCGACAGCGTGGCCTTTGCGGCGCGGCAGCGGCGCTGCCACGATCTCGAGCTCGAGCTCGCGCAGCGGCGCCAGGCGGCGGAGGCGGCCGCGAAGCGGCGGGCGCAGGTCGACCAGGAACTCGCGGAGCTCGCAGCGCTCGAGACTGCGGAGCGCGCCGCCGCCGATGGGTTGCGTGGCGAACTCGCCGACGGGCAGTCGCAGCTGCACGACGCCTTTGCCCGTCGCGACGCGGCGCGGCATCGGCGCAACGAGGCAGAGGTCGCGCTGGCCCGCGGACGCGAGTGCCTGCGCCTCGCCGAGCGCGCCGCGCAAGAGGCGGTGTTCGCCGAGCGCAGCTGCGGCGAGCGGCTGGCCGAGCTCGCGCGCCGCGGCGAGGCGCTCGCGGCGCAGACGGCGCAGCAGCAGGCACTGCTGGCGCAGCTCGCCGCGGAGAAGGCGGCCATCGACTGGACGCCGGTCGAGGAGGCGCTGCAACGACAGCTCGTCCTGCGCGGAGAGGCGGAGGCGGCGCTCGCGGCGGCGCGCGACCGGCTCGAAGGGTTGGGCGCACAGCTGCGGGCGCTGGAGGAGGCGCGGCAGGGTGCCCTGCAGCGTCTCGAACCGGCTCGCGCGCGGATCGAGGAGACACGGCTCAAGGAGCAGGCGGCCGCGCTGCAGGAGCAGCAGTGCGCCGAAGAGCTCGCCGCGGCGCGCGCCGATCTGGCCGCCCTGCCCGCGGAGCTCAAGGCCTTTGGCCCGAAGGCGCAGCTGCCCGGCGAGATCGAGCGCCTGCGCAGCGGCATCGCCGACCTCGGCGCGGTCAACCTCGCCGCGCTCGACGAGCTCGGCGTCGCGCAGGAGCGCAAGGCCTACCTCGACGCGCAGGCGGCGGATCTGACCGAGGCGCTGTCGACGCTCGAGAGCGCGATCCGGCAGATCGACAAGGAGTCGCGCCAGCTGCTGCGGCAGACCTTCGAGGCGGTGAACGAGAACTTCGCGCGGTTGTTTCCGGCGCTGTTCGGGGGCGGGCAGGCCCGCCTCGTCCTCACCGGCGAGGAGATCCTCGATGCCGGCGTCCAGGTGTTCGCGCAGCCGCCCGGGAAGCGCAACACGTCGATCCACCTGCTCTCGGGCGGGGAGAAGGCGCTGACGGCGACCTCACTGGTGTTCGCGCTGTTCCAGCTCAACCCGGCGCCCTTCTGCCTGCTCGACGAGGTCGACGCGCCGCTCGACGATCCCAACACCGATCGCTTCTGCAGGCTGGTGCGCGAGATGTCGGGGCAGACGCAGTTCCTCTTCATCTCGCACAACAAGATCACGATGGAGATGGCGCACCAGCTCATCGGGATCACGATGCCCGAGGCGGGCGTCTCGCGGGTCGTCGCGGTCGACATCGCCGATGCGCTGGAGCTCGCGGACGCAGGCGCGGCCTGAGCGCTGCGCGCGTGCGCCGTGGGCGCGCCGCGGCGGCGCGCTATAATCCGTCGGGACGCCGCGCGCGAGTCCGCGCGCGCTTACTTCTTGGCTTCGGTGATCGCCCGCTCATGACCTCGCTGCAAATCGGACTGATCGTCGCGGGAGTCGTTGTGGTCGCAGCCGTTCTCCTCTACAACTGGCTGCAGGAGCGGCGCGTGCGGCGGCGCATCGACGCGGCGTTCGCGCCCCGATCGCCGGGTTCTGACGTCCTGCTGGACGATGCGGCGCGAGGCGCGGTCCGCAGCGGCCGGGTCGAGCCGACGTTGCGCGAGGACGCTGCCGCCGCCGCGGGTGCCGCGCCGTTGCCGCAGAACCGACCTTCCGGGACGCCCGCCGTCGCTGCCGAGGCAGCGCCGCGCGAGCTCCCCGTCGACGTCGTGCGCCGCGCGAGCGTGGAGGACGCCGGCGAGCTGGCGGTGGCGCCGCTCGCGACTCCGGCGCCTGCAGCCGCGGATTCGCGCGCCGCCGCCGGGTTGCGAGACGACGCTGCGCCCGACCCCGAGATCGAGAGCATCGTGCTACTGCAGCCGGTGCAGCCCGTGACCGCCGGCGCGCTGGCGGCGGGATTGCACGCCCGGCTGGGCAAGCCGTTGCGCTGGTTCGGCCGTCGCGGCGCCAACGATTCCTGGCAGCGGCTGCGGTCCGACACCGGCGGCGAGTTCGCGGAGATTGCCGCCTGCCTGCTGCTTGCCGACCGCACCGGGGCCGCGAGCGCGCCGCTGCTCGACGCGTTCGTTCGGCTCGCGGAGGAGGTCGCGTCGTCGCTGCCCGGCGCCTTCGTCGCCCCGAATCCTCGGGCCGAGGCCGAGCGCGCCGAGGCGCTGGACCGCATCTGCGCAGATCTCGACGTGCAGATCGGCGTCACCTTGCTCAAGTCGGGGCCGGCGATGATTGCCGGCACGCGCCTGCGCGGGGTCGCCGAAGCGGCCGGCTTTCGTCTCGCCTCCGGCGGTCGGTTCGAGTGGGTGCACGAGGACACCGGCACGATGCTGTTCACGCTGCAGAATTACCGGTCGGAGCCGTTCACCGTCGACAGCCTGAGGCTCATGTCCACTCCGGGTGCGGTGCTTCTGCTCGACGTGCCGCGCATCGCCGATCCCGCGCGCGTGTTCGACCAGATGAAGCAGGTTGCCAAGCGCATGGCGCAGACGCTGGATGCCGTTCTCGTCGACGACAACCGGCGCGTGCTGGATGACACCGCGCTGGCCGCGATCCGGCAGCAGGTGCAGGCTACCGCGACGGCGCTCGGGGACATGCACATCGTCCCGGGGGGCTCTCGCGCCCTGGCGCTCTTCGGCGGCTGATTCGCTCAGGCGGAGCCTCGGCGTGGCGAGCGACCGGCCGGCGAAGGTTCCCGCGGCGGCCGCGCAGCGGGCCGCGGTCCTGCGGCGCGAGATCGAGACGCACAACTACCGCTATTACGTTCTCGACGCGCCGGTTGTCAGCGACGCCGAATTCGATGCGCTCCTGCGCGAGCTGCAGGCGCTCGAGTTCGACTTTCCGGCGCTGGCCGCGGCCGATTCCCCGACGCAACGCGTGGGCGCCGCTCCGGCCGCCGCCTTCGAGACCGTGGTGCACGCGCTGCCGATGCTGTCGCTCAACAACGCGTTCGACGAGGACGAGGCGCGGGCTTTCGACCGACGGGTGCGGGAGGCACTGGGCGAGGGCGACGTCGAGTACCTGGCCGAGCCGAAGTTCGACGGACTCGCGGTCAGCCTGCGCTACGTGGAGGGCGTGCTGGTCACCGGCGCGACGCGCGGCGATGGCAGCAGCGGCGAGAACGTGACGGCCAACCTGCGCACGGTGCGCGCGGTACCGTTGCGCCTGTCCGGTGAGGCTGTGCCGCCGCGGGTCGAGGTGAGGGGGGAAGTGCTGATGCTGCGTCACGACTTCGCCGCGCTCAACGCGGCGCAGGCAGCGCGCGGGGAGAAGCTGTTCGCAAACCCGCGTAACGCCGCCGCCGGATCGCTGCGGCAGCTCGATCCGCGTGTCACTGCCGGACGGCGCCTGACCTTCTTCGCGTACGGCGTCGGCGACGTCGAATGGGGGCCGGTCGCAGCACCCGCGACGCAACAGGAGCTCCTGGACCGCCTGGCCGCGCTGCATCTGCCCGTCACGCGGGACCGATCGCGTCGTGCGCGGCGGCGACGGCCTCCTCGACTACTACCGGGCGATGGCGGCGCGCCGCGCAGCGCTGCCGTTCGACATCGACGGAGTCGTCTACAAGGTCAACCGGCTGCTACTGCAGGAGCGACTGGGCTTCGTCGCCCGGGCCCCCCGGTTCGCCATCGCGCACAAGTTCCCCGCCGAGGAGATGCCCACCGAGGTCCTCGGCATCGACGTGCAGGTGGGACGCACCGGCGCGATCACGCCGGTTGCCCGCCTGAAGCCGGTGTTCGTGGGCGGGGTCACCGTCACCAACGCCACGCTGCACAACGAGGATGAAGTCCGGCGCAAGGACGTGCGCGTCGGGGACACCGTCATCGTTCGCCGCGCGGGCGACGTCATCCCCGAGGTCGTGCGCGTGGTGGCGCAGCGGCGCCCTGCGGGGACGCATCCGTTCGCGTTGCCGCAGCGCTGTCCGGAGTGCGATTCCGCGATCGTGCGCTTGGCCGGCGAAGCGGTGGCGCGCTGCACCGGCGGCCTCGTCTGCCCCGCGCAGCGCAAGCAGGCGCTGCTGCATTTCGCGAGCCGGCGGGCGCAGGACATCGAGGGGCTGGGAGACAAGCTCGTCGATCAGCTGGTTGACGGCGGCCTGGTCGAGACCCCCGCCGACATCTACCGGCTCGAGCTTCCCGAACTCGCCGCGCTCGACCGGATGGGCGAGAAATCGGCCGGCAATCTGATCGCCGCGATCGCCGCGAGCCGCGCCACCACGCTGCAGCGGTTCGTCTACGCGCTCGGCATCCGGCACGTTGGCGAGGCGACCGCACGCGACCTCGCGCGCCACTTCGGCAGCCTCGACGCCCTGATCGGCGCCGACGCGCAGGCGCTGCAGGAAGTCCGCGACGTGGGCCCGGTCCTCGCCGAGAGCATCGTGCGCTTCTTCGGCGAGGCACACAATCGCGCCGTGATCGCCGCGCTGCGTGCGGCCGGCGTGCATTGGGAGGAGGGCGCGGCGCCGGCACGCGGCGGGGAACCGCTCGCCGGACGCACGCTGGTGCTCACCGGCACGCTGCCGCACCTCACCCGCGACGAGGCGAAGGCGCGGATCGAGGCCGCCGGCGGGAAGGTCGCGGGCAGCGTCTCCGGCCGGACCGATTTCGTCGTCGCCGGCGCCGAGGCGGGCAGCAAGCTGGCGCAGGCGACCAAGCTCGGGATCCCGGTGCTGGACGAGGCGCAGTTGCTCGCGCTGCTCGAAGCCGCGGGGCCGGCGCGCTGACCGTGCGGGCGCGATAGCAGACACTTCCGGGGAACGCGCATGTTCAAGATCACCAAGGCGGTGTTTCCGGTGGCGGGGATGGGCACCCGCTTCCTGCCGGCAACCAAGGCGAGCCCCAAGGAAATGATGCCCATCGTCGACAAGCCGCTGATCCAGTACGCGGTCGAGGAGGCCGCCGCTGCCGGCATCACCGACATGGTCTTCATCACCGGGCGCAACAAGCGGGCGATCGAGGATCACTTCGACAAAGCCTACGAGCTCGAGACCGAACTCGAACTGCGCAACAAGAGGGCGCTGCTCGCCCTCGTCCAGGCGGCGACGCCGCGCGGGATCAACTGCATCTACATCCGCCAGACCGAGGCGCTGGGGCTGGGGCACGCCGTCCTCTGCGCGGCGCCCGCGGTCGGGGACGAGCCCTTCGCGGTGCTGCTTGCCGACGACCTGATCGATGCCGAGGTGCCGGTGATGCGGCAGATGACCGACCTCGCCGAGGAGGAGGAGTGCTCGGTCATCGGCGTGATGGACGTTGCGCCGGAGGACACGGCGAGCTACGGCATCGTCGAGACGACGCAGCCGAAAGACCGGGCCGCGCCCGTCCGCCGCATCGTCGAGAAGCCCCGTCCGGGCACGATCTCCTCGACGCTGGCCGTGGTCGGCCGCTACGTGCTGGCGCCGCGGATCTTTCACCACCTGCGGACGATGGCGCCCGGCGCGGGCGGAGAGATCCAGCTCACCGACGGCATCGCCCGGCTGCTCGCCGAGGAGCGGGTGCTGGCCTACGCGTTCGAGGGGCGGCGCTACGACTGCGGCGCGAAGCTCGGCTACCTGGAGGCGACCGTCGACTACGGTCTCAAGCACCCGGAGCTCGCCGATCTGTTCGCCGCGTTCCTGCGCGCGCGCTGCCGATGACGCTGTCGGAGCTTCGCTATATCGTCGCCGTCGCGCACGAGCGCAACTTCGGGCGCGCGGCGCAGCGTTGCTTCGTGTCCCAGCCGGCGCTGTCGGTCGCGATCGCCAAGCTCGAGGATGAACTCGGGACGCAGCTCTTCGAGCGGGGCAAGGGGGAGATCGGGATCACTCCGGTGGGCGAGCAGGTGGTCGAGCAGGCGCAGCGGGTGCTCGAGGAGGCGGCGCGGATCAAGGAGATCGCGCAGGCGGGCCGCAATCAGCTGTCCGGCCCGCTAAAGCTCGGCGTCATCTACACGGTGGCTCCCTACCTCCTGCCGGACCTCATCCCCAAGCTGCGCGTCATCGCACCCCAGATGCCGCTCGACATCGAGGAGAACCTCACCGAGAACCTCGAAGTGGAGCTCAAGAGCGGGCGCATCGACGCCGCGATCATCGCCCTGCCGTTCGAGCTCCCCGGGGTGGCCACCGACTACCTGTACGAGGAGCCGTTCCAGGTCGTCGTGCCGCTGGGGCACAAGTGGGCGAAGCGCAAGTCGATCAGCCCCGGCGACCTCGTCGGCGAGCACACGATCCTGCTCGGGATCGGGCACTGCTTTCGCGACCAGGTTCTCGACGCCTGTCCCGAACTCAACCGCAACGATTCGCAGGTCACCCGGACCAGCTCGCTGGAAACGGCCCGCAACATGGTCGCCTCGGGGCTGGGCGTGTCGGTGCTGCCCCGCGACGCGCTGACGCCGAAGTACCACAGCCGCTTGGTCGTGCCGGTGCCGTTCGCGCGTCCGGCGCCGTCGCGGCGGGTCGCGCTCGCCCATCGGCGGAGCTTTCCTCGCCCCGAGGCGATCGCCGCGATTCGCGCGGCGATCGGCGCGTGCCGCCCGGCCCCGGCGGCAGCGCGGGAACGATAGCGGCGCGTACGGGCCCGCGCACCGGTTCGACGCGCGGAGTGCGCAAGAAGAAGGGTCACGCACCGGCACGACCGACCGCGAACACCAGATTGATCTTCGTCAAAGGCGTGCCCGTCCCGCGGCCCATACTGAAGCCGGTTGTCGCCTGAGCGGCGCGCGATTCCAACAAGGAGGAAACCGGATGCGCGCTTCGGTCATTTGCAAGCAGGTCGCGGCACTGCCGGTGCCTCCGAACCTCGCCGATTACGACGCGGAACGGCGTCGATTCTCGTGGGAGAGCGTGCGCCGCGAGCTTTGCGAGCTGTCGGGCGGCGTGCTCAACATCGGCCATGCGGCCGTCGATCGCCACCTCCGCACCGGCGTCCGGGACCACATCGCGTTCCGCTTCATCGGTCGCAACGGCGGCCGGCGCGAGCTCACCTACGCCGAGCTTGCGCGGCTGACCAACCGTTTCGCCAATGTGCTGCGCCACCTCGGTGTCGGGAAGGGCGATCGTCTGTTCGTGCTGGCGGGTCGCATCCCGGAGCTGTACATCGCCGCCCTGGGCGCGCTGAAGAACGGCACCGTGGTGTCGCCGCTGTTCTCGGCGTTTGGCCCGGAGCCGATCAAGACCCGCCTTGCCATCGGCGAGGGCCGCGTGCTCGTCACCACCGAGGCGCTCTATCGGCGCAAGGTGGCAGGGATCGTCGGCGACCTCCCCCGTCTGCAGTACGTGCTGCTGGTCGGCGACGACGGCGTACGGACGGCAGTGCCGGGGACGCGCGACCTCGCGAGGCTGCTCGACGAAGCGCCGGACACGTTCGAAATCGAGCGCGTGTCCGCCGATGACGTGGCGCTGCTGCACTTCACGAGCGGAACGACCGGCACGCCCAAGGGCGCCATCCACGTTCACGGCGCGGCGGCCACGCACTTCGCGACCGGTCGTTACGCACTCGACCTGCATCCCGACGACATCTACTGGTGCACCGCGGATCCCGGCTGGGTCACCGGAACGTCGTACGGCATCATCGCGCCGCTCCTCCATGGCGTGACCAGCCTCGTCGACGAGGCCGACTTCGACGCCGAGCGCTGGTACCGGCTGCTGCAGGACGAGCGCGTGTCGGTCTGGTACACGGCACCGACGGCGATCCGGATGCTGATGAAGTCCGGGGTCGAGCCCGCGAGGCGGTACCGCTATCCGGCACTGCGCTTTGTCGCCAGCGTCGGCGAGCCGCTCAACCCCGAGGCGGTGTGGTGGGGCGCGGAGGCGCTGGGCCTGCCGATTCACGACAACTGGTGGCAGACCGAGACCGGTGGAATCATGATCGCCAATACGCCGGCGATGGACATCAAGCCGGGCTCGATGGGCAAGCCACTGCCCGGAGTGGACGCCGTCATCATGAGGAAACGCGAGGATGGAAGCTGCGAGGAGGTCCGGGAACCGGACGTCGAGGGCGAACTGGCCCTGCGCGCAGGCTGGCCGTCGATGTTCCGCGGCTATCTCGGACAGGACGAGCGCTACCGGAAGTGCTTCTCCGGCGACTATTACCTGACCGGCGATCTCGCCAGGCGCGACGAGGACGGCTATTTCTGGTTCGTCGGGCGGGCCGACGATGTCATCAAGTCCGCCGGCCATCTCATCGGGCCGTTCGAGGTCGAGAGCGTGCTGATGGAGCACGCGGCCGTCGCCGAGGTCGGCGTCATCGGCAAGCCCGATCCCGTCGTCGGCGAAACCGTCAAGGCGTTCGTCATGCTGAAGGCCGGTTTCTCTGCGTCCGAGGACCTGTCCCTGGACCTGCTCGGGCACGCGCGCAAGCGGCTGGGTGCGGCCGTGGCGCCGAAGGAGATCGTCTTCGTGCCGACGCTGCCCCGCACGCGCAGCGGCAAGATCATGCGCCGGCTGCTCAAGGCGCGCGAACTCGGTCTGGCCGAGGGCGATACATCGACGCTGGAGGGTTCGGGATGAGCGATGCGGCGGCATTGAAACCGGTAACCGTGGAGCGCGAGGCCGCGCTCGCGATGCTGCGCGACATGGTGCGGATCCGTCGGTTCGAGGAGCGCTGCGCGGACCTGTACGGGCAGCTGAAGATCCGCGGGTTTCTGCATCTGTACATCGGCGAGGAAGCCGTCGCCGTTGGCGCGATTCACGCGCTCGCGCCCGACGACGCGATCGTCGCGACCTATCGCGAACATGGGCACGCACTCGCCCGCGGCGTGTCGGCGAACGCGGTGATGGCCGAGATGTACGGCAAGCGCGAGGGTTGCTCGCGCGGGCGCGGCGGCTCGATGCACATCTTCGATGCCGCCACCCGGCTCTACGGCGGCAACGCGATCGTCGGCGGCGGGCTGCCGCTCGGCGTGGGACTCGCGCTCGCCGACAAGCTCCAGGGCAGGCGTCGTGTGACCGCCGTGTTCTTCGGCGACGGCGCGGTCGCCGAGGGCGTGTTCCACGAATCGATGAATCTCGCCGCCCTGTGGACCCTGCCCGTCGCCTTCCTCTGCGAGAACAACTGGTATGCGATGGGGACCGCCCTCGCGCGGTCCGAGTCGCAGACCGATCTCTGCGTGAAGGCCGCCGCCTTCAACATGCCGACGCTCAAGGTCGACGGCATGGACGTGGTCGCCGTCGGCGAAGCTGCAAGGCAGGCGTTCGCTCATGTGCGCGATGGAAAGGGACCGTTCTTCGTCGAGTTCCAGACCTACCGTTACCGAGCGCATTCGATGTTCGATCCCGAACTCTACCGTGACAAAGCCGAGGTCGAGGATTGGAAGCGGCGCGGGCCGATCCACAACCTGACCCAGCGGCTCAAGGCGGAGGGCAAGCTCACCGAGGACGAGTTCCTCGCCATCGACGCCGACGCGATGCGCGAAGTCGAGGCCGCAGTGGCTTTCGCCGAGAACGGCACCTGGGAGCCGGTCGAGGATCTCACCCGGGATGTGCACACGGAGGCGGCGCGATGACGATGACCTATCGTGAAGCGATCCGGCAGGCACTCCGTGACGCGCTGCTGCGCGATCCGCGAGTGTTCCTGATGGGCGAGGATGTCGGGCGCTACGGTGGCACGTACGCGGTCTCCAAGGGATTCCTCGACGAGTTCGGACCCGAGCGGATCCGGGACACCCCGCTGTCCGAGCTCGCGTTCGTTGGCGCCGGCATCGGCGCCGCGCTGGGTGGCATGCGGCCGATCGTCGAGGTCATGACCGTCAACTTCAGTCTGTTGGCCCTCGACCAGATCGTCAACACGGCGGCGCTCTACCGGCACATGTCGGGCGGCCAGTTCAGTGTTCCGGTCGTGATCCGCATGGCGACCGGCGCCGGGCGCCAGCTGGCCGCACAGCACTCGCACAGCCTGGAGAACTGGTACGCGCACGTGCCAGGCATCACGGTGCTCGCCCCGGCCACGATCGACGATGCCCGCGGCATGTTGGGGCCCGCGCTGGCGCAACCCGACCCGGTCGTCATCTTCGAGCATGCCCTGCTCTACAACTTCGAGGGCGAACTGACCGATGCGTGGAAGGCTGCGGACATCCGATCGGCGAAGATCCTCCGGCCAGGGCGCGACGTCACGCTGATCGCCTATGGTGGAACGGTGTGGAAGGCGCTCGATGCGGCGAAGGCGCTGGCGACGGAGGGAATCGACGCCGAAGTCCTCGACCTGCGCGTGTTGCGACCGCTCGACGATGCGACGATCATGGCCTCGGTGCGCCGAACCCGCCGCGCCGTCGTCGTCGACGAAGGCTGGCGCACGGGCAGCCTCGCCGCCGAGGTCGTGGCCCGCCTCGTCGAACAGGCGTTCTACGAGCTCGACGCGCCGCCCGCGCGCGTGTGCAGCGAGGAAGTGCCGATGCCCTACGCCAAGCACCTCGAGGATGCAGCGCTGCCGCAGCCACCGAAGATCGTCGCCGCCGCCATGGGGCTGCTCGGCAGGTCCTGACCGGAGCACCACGCCATGATCGAGTTCAAGCTTCCATCCCTCGGCGCCGAGATGGACGAAGGCACGCTGCTCGAGTGGAAGGTGAAACCCGGCGACCATGTCAAGAAAGGCGACGTTGTCGCGGTGATCGACACCAGCAAGTCGGCAATCGACGTCGAGATCTGGGCGGAAGGGGAGATCTACGAACTGGTGCACCAACCCGGGGAGACGCTGCCGGTCGGGACCGTGCTCGCCCTGTTGCTGGAAGCCGGCGAAACGCCCGCCCACGCCGAGGAGGAGAAACGCCGGAAGGCCGCCGAGGCCACGCCGGCCGCGGCGGCCTATGCCGCCGCGCCTGTCCCGTCAGCGGTGTCGTCGCCGGCGCCGGCGCGCACGCCTGCGGCGGCTCTGGAAACGCCCGGCGTGCGGCGGCGCATTTCACCGGCCGCAAGAGCACGGGCGCAGGAACTCGCCGTCGATCTGGCTGCGGTCACCGGCACGGGGCCCCAGGGCGCGGTCACCGTCGCGGACGTCGAGAACGCAGCCGCGGCTGCCGCGCAACCGCGGGATCGGGCCGCCGGGATGCGCCGTGCGATCGCCGCCGCGATGGCCCGCTCCAAGCGCGAGATACCGCACTACTATCTCGCCACCGACGTCCCGCTCATCAAGGCGGGCCAATGGCTCGCCGAGCGCAACGTCGGACGCTCGGTGACCCAGCGAGTGCTGATGGCGGTCCCCCTGCTCAAGGCGGTCGCGATTGCCCTGCGCAAGTACCGCGAGCTCAACGGCTTCTTCCAGGACGGTGCGTTCCAACCGGGCCCGGGCATCCATCTCGGCGTCGCCATTTCGCTTCGCCAGGGCGGGCTGATCGCACCGGCCATTCGCGACGTGGATAGGATGGGCCTTGACGACCTGATGCGGGCGCTGACCGATCTGGTCGGGCGGGCGCGGGCGCTCACGCTGAAGAGTTCGGAGATGAGCGATGCGACCGTGACCGTCACCAACCTCGGCGATCAGGGCGTCGACGTCGTTCAGGGCGTGATCTATCCGCCACAGGTCGCGCTGGTGGGCTTCGGCAAGGTGCGACTGCGACCCTGGGTCGACGACGGGCAGTTGATCGCTGCCCCGATCGTCACCGCCAGCCTGTCCGCCGATCATCGCGTGAGCGACGGCCATCGCGGCGCGCTCTTCCTTGCCGAGGTCGCGACGCTGCTGCAACAACCCGAAAAGCTCGACACCGCAGCGGGTTGAGGGAAACGCGGAGCACTCATGGACGAACCTACACTGCGCCGAGCCGTCTTCGAGACATTGCGCCGCATCGCGCCGGAGGTCGCGCCCGACGGGCTCGACTCGCAGCGGCCGTTGCGCGACCAGGTCGATCTCGATTCGATGGATTGGCTCAATTTCCTGGTGGGCCTGCACGACAAGCTCGGGGTCGAGATACCCGAGGCCGACTACGCGAACCTCGTCACCCTCGACGACCTGTTGGCCTTCCTGCGCACCCGGGTCGGCTGAACGTGCGACTCGCGTCGGGTCTGTGGCGAAGGCCCATCATGGGCCTCGGCGAATGCCAGCCCCGACCGTCGTCCGCGGGCGAGGCCGCGCAGGCGCGTGCTTGCGGCCGGGAGGCTTTGCCGTGCGACCGCCGTTCGGACACGGCAAGGCGTTGCTGGCAGCGGATAGGCGAGCGGCCGCGGAAGTCCCCAGGACAAAAAAAAAGGGGTTACATTGCTGTAACCCCGCGGTTCATGTGGTGGGCGATACTGGGTTCGAACCAGTGACCCCTGCCGTGTGAAGGCAATGCTCTACCGCTGAGCTAACCGCCCGCGAACCCAGACAGGAGGAAGGATTAGACCATAGCCCGCAAACCAGGGTCAAACTCGACACCGCCTTCCGTCCACTCATGTCTTGGACAAAACAATGACCAGTCTGGTGCATTGATTGCACACGATTGGTGCAATCGCACCTGTCCGGGAGGACGGCAACGCGTAACCATCGCTCACTGCGACGTTTTTTTCCTGGCGCGGGAATTGCTAACCGGTGTCGGGAAGTCCCCGCACCCATCCCGGAACGTACCGTGTCCCGCACCCCCTACGACGAGATGCTGTCGCCTGACGGCGCGGCGCGGAGCCATTACCTGCCGTTCGCCGGCTGGTTGGAGAAGACGCCTGCGGCGCGCATCGCGCAGAAGCGCGAGGAGGCCGAGCGTGCGTTCCACCGCCTCGGCATCACGTTCGCGGTCTACGGCGACGAGGACGGGACCGAGCGCCTGATTCCGTTCGACATCGTGCCGCGGATCATTCCCGCCGAGGAGTGGGCGCTGCTGGAACGCGGCCTGTGCCAGCGTGTGCGCGCGCTGAACCTCTTCCTGCACGACATCTATCACGGGCAGGCGATCCTGAAGGCGGGCCGCCTGCCGGTCGAGCGCGTCCTCGGCAACACGCAGTTCCGGCCCGAGATGCAGGGGATGGACGTGCCCGGCGGAATCTACGCTCACATCTGCGGGGTCGACGTCGTGCGCGCTGGCGAGGGCGAGTACTACGTACTGGAAGACAACCTGCGCGTGCCGTCGGGCGTGTCGTACATGCTCGAGAACCGCAAGATGATGATGCGGCTGTTTCCCGAGCTGTTCGCCACCCAGTCGATCCGTCCGGTCGAGCACTATCCCGACCTGCTGCTCGAGAACCTGCGCGCCGTGGCGCCGGCCGGCGAGGAGGCCGCCACGGTCGCCTTGCTCACGCCCGGGGCGTACAACTCCGCGTACTACGAACACGCGTTCCTCGCCCAACAGATGGGCGTCGAGCTGGTCGAGGGCCAGGACCTCTTTGTCCAGAACGAAACGGTCTACATGCGAACGACCCGCGGGCCCCAGCGGGTCCACGTCCTCTACCGGCGGGTCGACGACGATTTCGTCGATCCGCGCGCGTTCCGGGCCGATTCGATGATCGGTGTTCCGGGGCTGTTCGGTGCCTACCGCGCCGGCCGGGTGACGCTCGCCAACGCCATCGGTACCGGTGTCGCCGACGACAAGTCGATCTATCCGTACGTCGGCGAGATGATCCGTTTCTACCTCGGCGAGGAACCGGTGTTGAGCAACGTGCCGACGTACCTGTGCCACCGCGCCGACGATCGTGCGTACGTGCTCGAGCACCTGCCCGAGCTCGTGGTCAAGGAGACGCACGGCGCCGGCGGCTACGGGATGCTGATCGGGCCCGCGTCGACCGCGTCCGAACGCGACGAGTTCCGGTCGCGCATCCTCGCGCATCCGGACCGCTACATCGCGCAGCCGACGCTGGCGCTGTCGACCTGCCCGACGTTCGTCGGGGTTGGCCTCGCGCCCCGGCACATCGACCTGCGTCCCTACGTGCTCTCGGGCAAGACCGTGACGCTCGTGCCCGGGGGGCTCACCCGGGTGGCCCTGCGCGAGGGGTCGCTGGTCGTCAACTCGTCGCAGGGGGGCGGCACCAAGGACACCTGGGTGCTGGCCGGGTAGGGGGAAGATCGATGCTCTGCCGCACCGCCAACGAGCTCTTCTGGATGGCCCGCCACATCGAGCGCGCCGAGAACATGGCGCGGATGCTCGACGTCACCTATCGGATGTCGCTGCTTCCCTATGAGGGGATCGAACCCGGCCTCGCCTGGGCGCAGCCTTGGGCCGTGCCGCTCGTCACCTCCGGGCTTGCGACCGCGTACTATCAGCGGTTCCCGGCACTCTCGGGTCCCGACGTGCTCCGGTTCCTCATTCTCGATGCCACCAACCCGTCGTCGATCTTCTGCTGCCTGCGCTCGGCGCGCGAGTCCGCCCGCTCGGTGCGCGGGGCGATCACCTCGGAAATGTACGAGGATCTCAACTCGGCCTGGCTGGAGATCCGCAAGGTAGACTTCGCACGGGTCGAGGCCGAAGGGGTGTCCGGGTTCTTCGACAGGGTGAAGATGCGCTCGCACCAGTTCCGCGGCGTGACGTTCGGGACGATGATGCGCGACGAAGCCTACCACTTCATCCGCCTGGGCACCCACCTCGAGCGCGCCGACAACACCGCGCGGATCCTTGACGTCAAGTACCACACGCTGCTGCCCAGCGCGGCCGACGTCGGCGGCGCCGTCGACTACTACCAGTGGGGCGCGCTGCTGCGCTCGCTGTCGGGCTTCGAATCCTACCGCAAGATCTACTGCGACGTGATCACGCCACGCCGGGTGGCCGAGCTCCTCATCCTGCGCGAGGACATGCCGCGGTCGCTGCACGCCTGCATGAATGCCATTCACGAGACGCTGGAGCGCATCTGCGACGCTTCCAGCCGGGAGATCGAACGCTCGGGCGGGGAACTGCACGCCAAGCTGCACTACGGAAAGACCGACGACATCATCCGCTTCGGTCTGCACGAGTACCTGGTCGATTTCCTGGCCCGGATCTCGGCGCTCGGCAACGACATCAGCCGGCACTTCCTCGTGCCCGGCGCCTGACCCCGACGGCCAAGGTAGAATCATCGTTTTTCCGCCAGCGCCGGGCCATGACCTATTGCGTAGCGATGTCGCTGGAGGCGGGGATGCTCTTCGCCTCGGATTCACGGACCAATGCCGGTGTCGATCAGGTGTCGCGATTCTCCAAGATGCGCTGCTTCGTGCGCGAGGGCGATCGCGTCGTCGTGATGCTGTCGTCGGGCAACCTGTCGATCACGCAGAACGCGATCAACACCGTCGAGCAGCGCGCGCGCGCCGGCGACAACGCGCTCAGCCTGTGGAATGCGACGTCGATGTTCGACGTCGCGCGGCTGCTCGGCGACGCGCTGCGCGAGGTCAAGATCCGCGACGGCCCGTACCTGATGCAGAACAACATCGACTCGAGCGCCAATTTCCTCCTCGGCGGGCAGATCCGCGGCGAGCCGCCGCGGCTGTTCAACGTCTACAGCGAAGGCAACTTCATCGAGGCCACCGCCGAGACCTGCTACTTCCAGAGCGGCGAGACCAAGTATGGCAAGCCGGTCATCGACCGCATGGTGACGCCCGACTCGTCGCTGCTGGACGCGATCAAATGCACGATGGTCTCGTTCGATTCGACGATGCGCTCCAACATCTCGGTTGGCCTGCCGATCGATCTCCTGATCTACGAGACGGACGCGCTGGCGATCGCCCTGCGCCGACGGATCGAGGAGAGCGATCCCTACTACCAGCTCGTGCATACGCAGTGGGGCGAAGGGCTGCGGCGGGTGTTCGCGCAGCTGCCCGATCCCCAGTGGACGTGAGCCCGCCCACTGGCTGACCGACCGCAGACCGATGGCCATCCGGGTCGCGCTCCACCACCGCACGACGTATCGCTTTGATCGGCGGGTGACGCTCTCACCGCACGAGGTCCGCCTGCGGCCGGCGCCGCACTGCCGGACCGCGGTGCTCGGGTACTCGCTCAACGTCGAGCCGGGCGGTCACTTCCTCAACTGGCAGCAGGATCCCTACGGCAACTGGCTCGCGCGGATCGTCTTCCCGGAACCCTGCGACCGGCTGGAGATCGTCGTCGACGTCACCGCCGACATGACGGTGATCAATCCGTTCGACTTCTTCGTCGAGCCCTACGCCGAGGTCTATCCGTTCCGCTACGCGCCAGCGCTGGCCAAGGAGCTCGCCCCGTTCCTCGAAACCGCGCCGGCCGGTCCGCTGCTCGTGTCCTTCGTCGAGCGATTCCGCGCCTCGCTGCGGCCCGGCGAGCACACGGTCGACATCCTGGTGCGCCTGAACCGCGAACTGCAGCAGTCGATCCGCTACCTCGTGCGCATGGAGCCGGGCGTGCAGACGCCCGAGGAAACGCTGGCCCGCGCCTGCGGCTCGTGTCGGGACTCGGGGTGGCTGCTGGTGCAGGTCATGCGCCATCTGGGTCTCGCGGCGCGGTTCGCGTCGGGGTATCTCATTCAGCTCGTTGCCGACGTGAAGCCGCTGGACGGGCCCGCGGGAACCGACCGCGACTTCACCGACCTGCACGCCTGGGCCGAGGTCTTCCTGCCGGGCGCCGGCTGGGTCGGGTTCGACCCGACCTCGGGGCTGCTCGCCGGCGAGGGCCACTTTCCGCTCGCCTGCACCGCCGACCCCGGCAACGCCGCGCCGGTGATCGGGTTCACCGATCCCTGCCAGGCCGAATTCGACGTCGTGATGACGGTGACCCGGGTCCACGAGGATCCGCGGGTGACGCGGCCGTACACCGACGCGCAGTGGGCGGCGATCGAAGCGCTCGGCCGGCGCGTCGACGACGACCTCGCCCGGCACGACGTGCGCCTCACGCAGGGCGGCGAGCCGACATTCGTCTCGGTCGACGACATGGACGGGGCGGAATGGAACTACACGGCGCTCTCGCCGCGCAAGCGAGAGCTCGCCGACGACTTGATCCGGCGCCTGGCCGCGCGCTTCGCCACCGGCGGCTTCCTGCACCTGGGGCAGGGCAAGTGGTACCCCGGCGAGCCGTTGCCGCGCTGGGCGCTCGGCGTCTACTGGCGCACTGACGGCAAGCCGCTGTGGGGGTCGCCCGCCCTGCTCGCGGACACGCGCCGTCCCGGGGCCCTCGACGGCGCGGCCGCGCTGGGCTTTGCGCACGCGCTCGCCGCCAACCTCGGGCTCGGCCCCGGATTCGTGCTCACGGCGTACGAGGACGTCGCCGGACTGCTGGCGGTCGAGGCGGCGCTGCCGGTCAACCGCGATCCGCTGGCCGCGGACCTCACGCAGCCGGACGAACGAGCGCGCCTTGCGCGCCTGTTGCGGCAGGGGCTCGCAACGCCTGCAGGGTACGTGCTTCCGCTCAGGGCGCAGCCCGGACCGGACGGCGGCGTCGCCTGGCACAGCAGCGCCTGGCCGCTGCGTGGCGAGCGGCTGCACGCGCTGGCCGGCGACTCGCCGCTCGGCCTGCGTCTGCCGCTTGCGTCGCTGCCCGACGTGCTGCCCGAGGACGCCGAGGTCGAACACGCGGTCGACCCGTTCGCGCCGCGGGAGCCGCTTCCGGATCCGGCGGTGCATGCCCGTCCGGCCGCGTCCCGGCGCGCGCCGACGCCGACGCCGCCGGCGCCGCGCGAGGTGATCAAGACCGCGGCGTGCGTCGAGGCGCGCGCCGGACACGTCTACGTGTTCATGCCCCCGCTCAACCGGCTCGAGGACTACGTCGCGCTGCTGGCTGCGGTCGAGGCAACCGCGAAAGGGCGCGGGCATCCGGTCGCGCTCGAGGGCTACATCCCCCCGCGGGATCCGCGGCTGCGCGTGCTCAACATCACGCCGGATCCGGGCGTGATCGAGGTCAACGTGCATCCGGCGTCGACCTGGGACGAGCTCGTCGCCATCGGCGGGGCGCTCTACGATGAAGCGCGCGCGGCGCGGCTTGGCACCGAGAAGTTCATGCTCGACGGACGGCACACCGGCACCGGCGGCGGCAACCACGTGACGCTGGGCGGCGCGACGCCCGCGGACAGCCCGCTGCTGCGCCGGCCCGACCTGCTGCAGAGCCTGATCACCTACTGGCAGAATCACCCCGGGCTGTCGTATCTCTTCTCCGGGACCTTCATCGGGCCGACGAGCCAGGCGCCGCGCGTGGACGAAGCGCGGGACGACCGCCTCTACGAGCTCGAGATCGCGTTTCAGCAGATGAGCCGCAAGCTCACTCCCGGCCAGGAATCCTCGGCTCCCTGGGTGGTCGACCGGCTGCTGCGGCACCTCTTGACCGATCTCACGGGGAACACGCACCGCGCCGAGTTCTCGATCGACAAGCTCTACTCGCCGGACGGGCCCTCCGGGCGCCTGGGCCTGCTCGAGTTCCGCGGCTTCGAGATGCCGCCGCATGCCAGGATGAGCGCGGTGCAGATGCTCCTCCTGCGCTCGCTCGTGGCGCGCTTCTGGCAGCGGCCGTACCGCGGGACGCTGGTCCGGTGGGGCACGTCGCTGCACGATCGCTGGCTGTTGCCGCACTTCGTCGCGGCCGACCTGCACGACGTCGTCGCCGACCTCGTCGCGGCGGGCTACGCCTTCTCGGCGTCGTGGTTCCTGCCCTTCATCGAGTTCCGCTTCCCGCGCTTCGGGGACGTCACCTACGACGGCGTCACGATCGAGCTGCGGCAGGCAATCGAACCCTGGCACGTGCTGGGCGAGGAGGTGACCGCGGCTGGCACGTCCCGTTACGTCGATTCGTCGCTCGAGCGGCTGCAGGTCAAGGTGACCGGGATGACCGGCGAGCGGCACCGTGTGGCGTGCAACGGGCGAACGTTGCCCCTGGTGCCGACCGGCGTTCCGGGCGAATTCGTGGCAGGGGTGCGCTTTCGCGCCTGGAATCCGCCTTCGGCGCTGCACCCGACCATCGGCGTCCAGGCGCCGCTGGTGTTCGACCTCGTCGACACCTGGGCGGGCCGCGCGCTGGGCGGCTGCACCTATCACGTCGCGCATCCAGGCGGGCGCAGCTACGACCGGTTCCCGGTCAACGCGAACGAGGCCGAGGCGCGGCGCTTCGCCCGCTTCTGGTCGCACGGGCACACGCCGGGCGCCATGGCGCTCGCCGACGAGCCGCTGAACCCGGCAACACCGGCGACGCTCGACCTGCGCTGGCAGCCCGGCCGGCGCTGACGACCCCGGCGCCGACGAGGGCCTCGCGTAGAATGCCCTTCTTTCGCCAAAAAGCCGCGCCGTGACTGCCGTACGCACCCGTTTTGCACCCAGCCCCACCGGTTTCATCCACCTCGGCAACATCCGCTCGGCCCTGTTCCCCTGGGCCTTTGCCCGCAAGCACGGCGGCGCGTTCATCCTGCGCATCGAGGACACCGACACCGAGCGTTCGTCGGCCGAGGCGGTACGCGCCATCATCGACGCGATGGACTGGCTGGGGCTCGACTACGACGAGGGGCCGTTCTACCAGATGCAGCGGATGGACCGTTATCGCGCCGTGCTCGCCGACCTGCTCGAGCGCGGGCTCGCGTACCGCTGCTACATGACGCCGCATGAACTCGACCTTTTGCGCTCCGAACAGATGATCCGCGGGGAGAAGCCGCGCTACGACGGCCGCTGGCGGCCGGAGAACGCGCTCGGGTTGCGCCCGCCGCCCGGCGTCGACCCGGTCATCCGGTTCAGGAACCCGCTGGCCGGGACGGTGGCCTGGGACGACGCGGTCAAGGGACGGATCGAGATCGCCAACGCCGAGCTCGACGATCTCGTGCTTGCCCGACCCGACGGCACCCCGACCTACAACTTCTGCGTCGTGGTCGACGATCTGGAGATGCGCATCACGCACGTCATCCGGGGCGACGACCACGTCAACAACACGCCGCGCCAGATCAACATCATGGTCGCGCTCGGCGGCGTGCCGCCGGTGTTCGCGCACCTGCCCACGGTCCTCACGCCGGAGGGCGACAAGCTGTCGAAGCGGCACGGCGCGAAGAGCGTGCTGCAGTACCGCGACGACGGCTACCTGCCCGAGGCAATCGTGAACTACCTCGCGCGGCTGGGATGGGCGCACGGCGACGACGAGATCTTCAGCCGCGAGCAGTTCGTCGCCTGGTTCGACCTCGGCGGCCTGTCCTCGTCGCCGGGGCGCTTCGATCCCGACAAGCTCCGTTGGGTCAACGAGGAGCAGATGAAGCGCATGGACGACAACGAGCTCGGCCGGCGCCTCGTGCCCTATCTCGAGCGCGCGGGTTTCGATCCCGCGGCGGGACCGGCCCCGGGGCCGGTGGCGGCGTTGCTGCGCGGGCGCGTCGGCACACTGACCGAGATGGCGGCCGCCGCGCGCTATTTCTATGCCCCCGTCCACCCGTCGCAGGCGGAGATCGATCAGCACGTCAGCGACGCCAACCGGCCGGCGCTGCTCGAGCTGCTCGGCGAGTTCGAGACGCTCGACTGGACGCGCGCTGCCCTCGGCGCCGCCCTCAAGGCTGCCGCGGCACGGCACGGCCTCAAGCCGCCGCAGGTGATGATGCCGATGCGGGTGCTGGTCGCCGGCACGAAGGAAACGCCCGCCATCGACGCCGTGCTCGCGCTGCTTTCGCGGGCGGCCGTGCGCCAGCGACTGCGGGCCGGTCTCTGCGGCCCGGCCTGACGCAGGGGGGTGCCGCCGCGAGCGCGGCGCGCAGCGCGCGCCGACGCCGCAGGCAGGCCGTGGCGGGCAGGGGTGGGCGGGCTCCTGGCCCGCTGCCGCCGGCCGGCGCGCTCGGCATCGCGACCGCCGAGGTTCAGCGGCGGCGCGGCAAGCCCGAATTGTCGGAACGCGGCGCTTGCGGCTAGAATGCAGCTTTCAGGAACCTGTCGCCCATGACCAAGTTCGTGTTCGTTACAGGCGGCGTCGTTTCCTCGTTGGGGAAGGGCATCGCCGCCGCTTCCCTGGCCGCGATCCTCGCCACGCGCGGCGTCCGCGTTACCAATCTCAAGCTCGATCCGTACATCAACGTCGACCCGGGGACGATGAGCCCCTTCCAGCACGGCGAGGTGTTCGTGACGGAGGACGGCGCCGAGACCGACCTCGACCTCGGGCACTACGAACGCTTCGTCGACGTGCGCATGACGAGGCGCAACAACTTCACGACTGGCCAGATCTACGAGAGCGTGATCCGGCGCGAGCGGCGCGGCGACTACCTGGGTGGCACCGTGCAGGTGATTCCGCACATCACCGACGAGATCAAGGCCTGGATCGCCGCCGGCGCCGGCGACGCCGAGGTCGCCGTCGTCGAAGTGGGTGGGACGGTCGGGGACATCGAGTCGCTGCCGTTTCTCGAGGCGATCCGCCAGATGGGAATCCAGTTCGGGCGCGACAACGTCTGCTACATCCACCTCACGCTGGTGCCGTACATCGCCACCGCCGGCGAGATGAAGACCAAGCCGACCCAGCACTCGGTGAAGGAGTTGCGCGAGATCGGCATTCAGCCCGACGTCGTGCTCTGCCGGGTCGATCGCCCGCTGCCGGAGAGCGACCGGCGCAAGATCGCCCTGTTCACCAACGTCCCGCCCGAGGCGGTCATCCCGGCGGCTGACGCCGACAGCATCTACAAGATCCCCGCGGCACTGCATGCGGAAGGGCTGGACGAAATCGTCTGCCGCAAGCTCGAGCTCACCGTGCGGCCCGCGGACCTCACCGTCTGGCGCCGGATCGTCGACGCGCTCGAGCATCCCGAGCACGCGGTGCACGTCGCGATGGTGGGAAAGTACGTCGACCTGACCGAGTCGTACAAGTCGCTGTCGGAAGCACTGATCCACGCGGGAATGCACACCCGCAGCAAGGTCCACATCCATTACGTCGACTCCGAGGCGATCGAGCGCGAGGGCGCCGACTGCCTCGGCGGCATGGACGCGATCCTGGTTCCCGGCGGCTTCGGCAAGCGCGGCGTCGAGGGGAAGATCCAGGCGATTCGCTACGCGCGCGAGCGCGAGGTTCCCTATCTCGGCATCTGCCTGGGAATGCAGCTCGCCGTGATCGAGTGTGCGCGCACCCTCGCCGGCTTGCCGAAGGCGAACAGCACCGAGTTCGATCCGGCGACGCCGCATCCCGTCGTGGCGCTGATCACCGAGTGGCAGAATCGAGACGGCTCGATCGAGCGGCGCACGGAAGACTCCAACTTGGGTGGAACGATGCGGCTGGGTGCCCAGCCCTGCGAGGTCGTTCCCGGATCGCTTGCGCATCGCGTGTACGGCGCGACGACGGTGTCCGAGCGCCACCGGCATCGGTACGAGGTCAACAATCACTACCTGCCGCGCATCGAGCGGGCCGGACTCGTGGTCGGAGCGCGGGCGAAGAGCGAGGTGGCCGGCGATCTGTGCGAGACGGTCGAGTACGCCGGCCACCCGTGGTTTCTGGGCTGCCAGTTCCATCCCGAGTTCACGTCCAATCCGCGGCGCGGCCATCCGTTGTTCATCGGCTTCGTCCGCGCCGCCCTTGAGCGGCAGCAGGGGCGCCGCGCCGAGGACGGGGGGGCGTCGGTGGTTCCGTTCGCGGCCGCGCTGTGACCCGAGGGTGGGCGAGGCGGCGGGCGTGGTGATGGTGCGGCGATGAGGCTGTGCGGGTTCGAGGTGGGGATCGGGCGGCCGATGTTTCTGATCGCCGGGCGAGCGCGCGCCGAGGAGGGCCGCAGGCGGCGACCGGGCGCGCGCGAAGCGGCCGGCGTGGTGAGGGTGCGGCGATGAGGCTGTGTGGGTTCGAGGTGGGGATCGGGCGGCGGATGTTCTCTGATCGCCGGGCGAGCGCGCGCCGAGGAGGGCCGCAGGCGGCGACCGGGCGCGCGCGAAGCGGCCGGCGTGGTGATGGTGCGGCGATGAGGCTGTGCGGGTTCGAGGTGGGGATCGGGCGGCCGATGTTTTTGATAGCCGGCCCCTGCGTGATCGAATCGCTGCAGTTGCAGGTCGACGTCGCGGGTCGGTTGCGGGAAGTCTGTGCCGAACTGGAAATGCCTTTCGTGTTCAAGTCGTCGTACGACAAGGCGAACCGCAGCTCCGGCGCGTCGTACCGCGGTCCCGGGATCGACGAGGGGTTGCGGATCCTCGGGGAAGTCCGGCGCCAGGTCGGCGTGCCGGTGCTGACCGACGTGCACACCGAATCCGAGATCGCCGTGGTCGCGCCGGTGGTCGACGTGCTGCAGACTCCCGCGTTCCTCTGTCGTCAGACCGACTTCATCCAGGCCGTGGCGCGCGCGGGGCGGCCCGTGAACATCAAGAAGGGGCAGTTCCTCGCGCCGGAGGACATGCAGCAGGTGGTGGCGAAAGCGCGCGGCGCGAGCGGCGCCGACAACATCATGGTCTGCGAGCGCGGCGTGTCCTTCGGCTATCACAACCTGGTGTCGGACATGCGCAGCCTCGCGATCATGCGCGCGACCGGCTGCCCCGTGGTCTTCGACGCCACGCATTCGGTGCAGCTTCCCGGCGCGCAGGGCGCGTCGAGCGGCGGACAGCGCGAGTTCGTGCCGGTGCTGGCGCGGGCCGCGGTCGCGGCGGGCGTTGCCGGCGTGTTCATGGAGACCCATCCGAATCCCGCGCAGGCGCTGTCCGACGGGCCGAACGCCTGGCCACTCGACCGCATGCGCGAACTGCTGACGACGTTGCGCGAGCTCGACGCGACCGTCAAGCGCGCCGGCTTCGCCGAGAACGACGGGGCCGGTCGATCGTCATCACCGCAGCAAGACCCAACACGAACGGACAAACCATGAGCGCCATCGTCGATGTCATCGCCCGCGAGATCCTCGATTCCCGCGGCAACCCCACGATCGAGGCCGACGTCGTGCTCGAGTCCGGCGTCTCGGGCCGCGCGGCCGTACCCTCGGGCGCGTCCACCGGCTCCAAGGAAGCGATCGAGCTGCGTGACGGCGACCCGGCGCGCTACTTCGGCAAAGGGGTGCTGAAGGCGGTGGAGAACGTCAATACCGAGATCTGCGAGGCGATCATCGGCCTCGACGCCACGGAGCAGGCGTTCATCGACAAGACGATGGTCGACCTCGACGGCACCGAGAACAAGTCGCGCCTGGGCGCCAACGCGCTGCTCGCCGTCTCCTGCGCCGTCGCGAAGGCGGCGGCCGAGGAGTCGTCGTTGCCGCTCTACCGCTACCTGGGCGGCGCCGGGCAGATGCAGCTGCCGGTCCCGCTGATGAACGTGATCAACGGCGGCGCGCACGCGAACAACAAGGTCGACCTGCAGGAGTTCATGCTGGTGCCGCTGGGCGCGCCGACGTTTCGCGAGGCGTTGCGCTACGGCGCCGAGGTGTTCCACACGCTGAAGAAGATCATCGACGGCAAGGGCATGCCGACCACGGTCGGCGACGAGGGCGGGTTCGCCCCCGATCTGCCGTCGAACGAGGCAGCGCTGCAGCTTCTGGTCGAGGCGATCGACAAGGCCGGCTACGTTCCCGGGAAGGACATCGCGCTGGCGCTCGACTGCGCCGCGAGCGAATTCTGGAAGGAGGGCAAGTACCAGCTCGCGGCGGAGGGCGTCGCGCTCACTTCGCAGCAGTTCACCGACATGCTCGCGACCTGGTGCGACAAGTATCCGATCATCAGCATCGAGGACGGCATGTCCGAGCACGACTGGGACGGCTGGAAGCTGCTCACCGACCGGCTCGGCACGGCGGTGCAGATCGTCGGCGACGACCTGTTCGTGACCAACACGCGGATCCTCAAGCAGGGCATCGACAAGGGGCTCGCCAACGCGATCCTGATCAAGATCAACCAGATCGGCACGCTGTCGGAGACCTTCGGCGCGATCACCATGGCCACGCGCGCCGGCTACGCCTCGGTCATCTCGCATCGATCCGGCGAGACCGAGGACAGCATCATCGCCGACATCGCCGTCGGGACCAACGCCGGCCAGATCAAGACCGGCTCGCTGTCGCGATCGGACCGGGTCGCCAAGTACAACCAGCTCCTGCGGATCGAGGAGGACCTGGGCGAGGCCGCGAGCTACCCCGGCCGCGGCGCGTTCTTCCAGCTCAGGTAGCCGACCCCGCAACGCCGTGCGCATCCTCGCCATCGTCTTCGCCCTGCTGATCGCCGCGCTCCAGTACCCGATGTGGCTGGGCAAGGGGGGCTGGCTCCAGGTGCGGGAGCTCGACCGGCAGATCGTCGCGCAGCGCGCGGTGAACGCCGGGCTCAAGCAGCGCAACGAAGCGCTCGACGCCGAGGTTCGCGACCTCAAGACCGGCTACGAGGCGATCGAGGAGCGCGCACGTTCCGAACTCGGCATGATCCGCCAGGACGAGGTGTTCTTTCAGTTGCAGGACGGGGCCGCGCCGGCGGCGGTGGCGACGCCGGCCCCTGTGCCCAAGCGCTGACCGCGCCGCCGCTCCCGTTCCGGCGCGACCGTGCTGCGCATCACCTCCCGCGGCAACCCGCGCCTCAAGGAGGTCGCGCGCCTGCTCACGTCAGCGCGCGAGCGGCGCAAGGCAGGGAAGTGCGTGCTGGAGGGCGAGCACCTGATCAGCGCCTACGCCGAGCGATTCGGGCCACCGGAACTGCTCGTCGTCGCCGAGGATTGCGTTGGGCGCGAAGCGGTCCGCGCGCTCGCGGTGCACTACGCGGAGCGCACGCTCGTCGTCGCGCGGCCGCTGTTCGCGGAGCTCGCGACGCTGCCGGCGGGGGTCGGCATTCTGGCGCTGATCGCCGCGCCGGCGCGGCCGCCGGCGCCCGCCGCGGACTTCTGCCTGCTGCTCGAGGACGTGCAGGATCCGGGCAACGTCGGCTCGATGCTCCGCTCGGCGGCTGCCGCCGGGGTCGCGCAGGTGCACCTGTCGCGGCACTGCGCGTTCGTGTGGTCGCCCAAGGTCCTGCGCGCGGCGCAAGGTGCCCACTTCCATCTCGAGCTCTACGAGGACGTCGATCTGGCAACGTGGGGCGCCGGGTTCGTCGCGTCCGGCGGCCGTCTGGCGGCAACCGTCGCGCGCGGGGGCACGACGGTGTTCGACGCGCCGCTCGGCGGCCGCGTCGCGGTCGCGATCGGCAACGAAGGCGCGGGCCTGTCGGCCGGGTTGCTCGCGCTCGCGAGCTGCCGCGTCACGATCCCGATGCCCGGCGGCACCGAGTCCCTCAACGCCGCGGCGGCCGCGGCCGTCTGCCTGTTCGAGTGCGTTCGGCAGCGCCGCTGAATCGCCCGTTCGCGCCGGTCCGCCATCGCCGCGGATCGCTTCACCAGCGTCGCCAGACCGGTTCGAGATCGAGGGGGAGCTCGGGCAGGGCGCCGAGGTCGAGCCAGCCCTCGCCCGGGCCGTGCCAGTCGGACCCGACCGACGCGCCGAGCCCATAGCGGCGCGCGTAGGTCGCGAACTCGCCGGCCTGCGCGTGCGTATGCGCCGACGACAACACCTCGAGCGCGTCGCCGCCGCGTTCGCAGAACTCGTCCAGCAGCCGGCGCATCGACGCCGGCGTCAGGGGATAGCGCCCCGGGTGCGCAAGGACGGCCTGGCCACCGGCCGCATGGATCCAGGACAGCGCGTCGCGGAGCGTAGTCCACGCGTGCGGCACGTAGCCCGGCTTGCCCCGTGCGAGGTAGCGTTTGAACACGTCGCGGACGTCGCCGGCGTAGCCCGCCTCGACCAGGAACCGTGCGAAGTGCGTCCGGGAGACGAGCCGGTCGCAGGTAACGTACTTCATCGCGCCTTCGAGGGCGCCGCGAATGCCGACCGCGGCCAGCGCAGCGGCGATGCGTCGCGCGCGCTGGGCGCGGCCGCGCCGCACTGCGTCGAGGCCGTCGCACAGCGCCGGGTGCGCCGGATCGACGCCGAGCGCCACGACGTGGATCGAGTGCGTTTCCCAGGAAACCGAAAGCTCGGCGCCGTTGACGAGCGCGATGCCGTGCCGAGCGGCAGCCTCGCGCGCCTCGGCGAGGCCGCCCAGTTCGTCGTGATCGGTGAGCGCGAGGACGTCGACACCCCGGTCCGCCGCCCGCCGAACGACGGCCGTCGGCGTGCACAGCCCGTCGGACCAGGTGGAGTGACAGTGCAGGTCGTAACGGGGCATGGGGTGTTGCCGTCCGCGGATCTTACCAGAGTGGGGCCTCCCCTTTCCGCGGCCGGGCGCGGGCGCCGGGGCGACGGGGCGCGCCCGCGCCGCTGGGGTGCGGGTTTCCGGCGCGACCGGCAGTGTGGCGCCGACGCCGCGCGCAGAGCGCGAGGGCGTGCATCGCGGACCCCCGGACCTTGCGGCGTGATTATGCCAACGGTATAGTCCGTGGAGGGCTACGGCAGTCCGCCCTCGCAGACCGATTCCAGTCGACACATGAAACTCTTCGATCGCGTCCTCAACCCCCGAGAAATCCGGCGTCGGCTCGGATTGAATCAGGAGCAGTTCTGGACCCAGATCGGCGTGACGCAGAGCGGGGGCTCCCGCTACGAGAGCGGGCGCGACATGCCCAAGCCCGTGCGCGAGCTGCTGCGCCTCGTGCACGTCGAGCAGATCGACCTGTCGCAGGTCAAGCGCGTCGACTTCGAGATCATCGGCTACCTCAAGGAAACCCATCCCGACCTGTACCGCAGCCTGAGACGGGCCGCGCGCGGACGCGCACGCGTCGGCCCCGCGGGCAATGCCGAGGTCGACGCACGGGACGACCTCATCGATCTCCCTGCTGCCGCCGAGCGGCAATCCAGCGGCTCCTGAGCGCCGGCCCGTTCCGTTCATGGCGAGGCGCTGCCCGGCGGGCGCGCCGCAGGAGTCGGGGTGCAAGCGGGTTGCGCCCGCAACGCCTGGACTGCCGTCTGCCGCGGTGGCGCCACGGCAGGCCGCTCGCCGAGGTCAGCCGCAAGTCGTATCGACGGGACGCCCGAGCCCGTCGTGTAATCGGCCCGATGCCGACCACAGCGCGCTTGCACCTCGAGCTCCGGCCTTCGCGCCGACTGCGCAGTTCGCTCGTGGGCTCCTTCGCGGCCACGGCTGCCTGCGCGGCCTGCCTGCCGTTGCCGTGGGCGATTCGCCTCGTGCTGATCCTGACGGTGCTGCTCGTCGCGCTGCGGGCTGTCCACCGAACGCTGGGTCGGGGCCTGCCGGCGCTCGTGCACCTGGGGGCCGACCGCAGGCTGACGGTCACCGGACAGGACGGGCGATCGACGAGCGGTGTCGTGCGCACCGAATCGTACGTCGGGCCCCGGCTCACGATCGTCGTCTGGCGCGCCGATGCGCGGCCGGGGAGGTGGTGTCGCAAGAGCGCCACGCTGCTCGTGCTGCCGGACATGCTGCCGCCGGAGGAATTCCGGCAGTTGCGGGTGCTGCTGCGCTACGGGCGGGCGCAGGCCGCCGCGCGCGCCACCAGCGGGGCGACCGCCGGACGTCCGGCAAGCCAGGCGGCCGCGTCGTAGACCCGGCCGCTGTCGGCTTTGGTCTGGTCGACCAGCAGGTGCAGGTAGAGCGGCGCCAGCGCCGCCGGCGGCGGCAGTTCCTGCTTGTCCTCCCCCGGGTGCGTCAGCGTGCGCAGCGGCGAGCGCATCGGTCCCGGAACCACGGCGTTGACGCGGAGGTTGGCGCGGTTCTCGGTCTCGTCGGCAAGGGTCATGGCGAGCGCCGCCACGCCCGCCTTGCTCGCGCCGTAGGCGCCCCAGTAGGCGCGCGGGTCCTGCCCGCGCGTGTCGAGCGTGAACACGATGGCGGCGTCGGGCGCCTCGGCGAGCAGCGGCAGCAACGACTGCGTGAGCAGCATCGGTGCGCTCAGATTGACCCGCAGCACCTTCTGCCAGAGGTCGAACGACTGGTGCTCGACGGGGCCGAGCGACCCCAGCATCGCGGCGACGTGGACCAGCGCGTCGAGACGGCCCAGCTGGGCGCGCAGCGCGCCGGCAGCACGATCGACCTCCTCGCGACCGGCGCTGGCGAGATCGAGCGGGAGGATCGTCGGCTCCGGGTGCCCGGCGGCGACGATCTCGTCGTACAGCGCCTCGAGCCTGCGCACGACGCGGCCGTGGAGCACGACCGTCGCGCCCCGGGCAGCACAGGCCAGCGCGACCGCCTTTCCAAGTCCGCCTGAGGCACCGGTGACGAGGACGGCGCGTCCGGAAAGGTCTGTCGCGCAGGGCTTTCCGGGTGCGGGGAGAGCCATCGGGGGCGGGTTCTGGTGCCGGGTGGGCGGCGGGCGCGATGCTGCAAGCACGCGATGATAGCCGAGGAACGCGCTGCCGGGCGTGGTTGCGCCGTGCCAGGTGCCCTCCCGGCGCGCTCGGCGTCTGCTGCGCTTCGCCTTGGCGGCGGCGAAACCGCAGCTGTCGGCTGCCGCGTTCGGCCTCGGCGTTCGGCTGCGGCGTTCGGCTTCGGCTTGCCCCGGCGCGGCGGTTCGCCGATAATCAGTCTTCGCGCTCCGGCGTGCGACAAGATCAACGGCGGGTCGCCCCGCATTGCAGCGTCGTGAACCTGGTCAGGTCCGGAAGGAAGCAGCCACAGCGACTCACTGCAAGTGCCGGGGGAACGGCTCGCCACCCTATGCGCCGTCCCGCCCTGCCCCGGGTGCGGCCGCTGCGCGATGCGGCTGCAGGGCGCCGCTGCCGGTGCGGCGAGACCCGGGCATCCCGACGTGTCCTCGTGCGCACTCGATGAGTTATCAGGTACTTGCTCGCAAGTGGCGGCCGAAGGTCTTCGCCGAGCTCTCCGGCCAGGAGCACGTCGTGCAGGCGCTCACGCACGCCCTCGAACGCGGACGGCTCCACCACGCGTACCTGCTCACCGGCACGCGGGGTGTCGGCAAGACGACGATCGCGCGGATCCTCGCCAAGAGCCTCAATTGCGCGACCGGCGTCACCGCCACGCCATGCGGCGCCTGCCCGGCCTGCCGCGAGATCGACGCCGGTCGCTTCGTCGACCTGCTGGAGCTCGACGCCGCGTCCAACACCGGCATCGACAACATGCGCGAGATCCTCGACAACGCGCGCTACGCGCCCACGTCGGGGCGCTACAAGGTCTACCTGATCGACGAAGTGCACATGCTGTCGCGGGCTGCGTTCAACTCGATGCTGAAGACGCTCGAGGAGCCGCCGGAGCACGTTAAGTTCGTCCTGGCGACCACCGATCCGCAGAAGATACCGGTCACGGTGCTGTCGCGCTGCCTGCAGTTCAACCTCAAGCAACTGCCGGCGGCGACCATCGCCGAGCGGTTGCGAACGATCCTCGATGCGGAGGGCGTGGCAGCAGATGCCGCGGCGCTGGCGCTGATCGCGCGTGCCGCGCGCGGGTCGATGCGCGACGCGCTGTCGTTGCTCGACCAGGCCATCGCCTGCGGCGCGGGCGAGGTTCGCGACGCGGGCGTGCGGTCGATGCTGGGCACGGTCGACAGCGACCATGCGCCGCGCATCGTCCTGGCGCTCCTGGCCGGCGACGGCCCGGCGCTGCTGGCCGAGTGCGATGCGATGGTCGAGCGCAGCGTCGCGTTCGCGCCGGCGCTGGACGAGCTCGCATCGCTGCTGCACCGGATCGCGGTGGCGCAGATCGTCCCGGCCGCCGCGGCCGCATTCGACGACGCCGAGCGCGTGGGCGAGCTTGCAGCGCGCATGGCGCCGGACGAGGTGCAACTCGCCTATCAGATCGCGGTCCAGGGTCGGGCCGATCTCGCGCTGGCTCACGACGAAGCGATGGGCTTCTCGATGACGCTGCTGCGTCTGCTCGCGTTCCGTCCCGGCGGCGGCGAGCCCGCAGCGCGGCACGCAGAGCCGGCCCCGTCGTCGCGTCCGCGGCGGTCGGCAACGCCGGCCGGATCCGCCGCACCGAGGGTCCCCGAACCCCGCGCTTCCGCGCCGGCGTCGCCCGTCGGGCCGACCCCGGCGCCGCCTTCGGCCCGCTCGCCGGCCCCCGTCGCGCAGCCCGCCAGCGTTGCGGATCCGGTGCGAGCGCTGCGGCCGCTGCCGGCCGACGCGGCGGACTGGCCGGCGTTCGTCGCCGGTCTCAAGCTCACGGGGATCGCCGCGCAGCTCGCGGGGCAAACCGAGTTCCGCGGGCTCTCCGGCAACGTCCTCACGCTGGCGCTGCCGCCGACCCACAAGCACCTGACCGATCGTCCCTACGCCGACAAGCTCAAGCAGGCGCTCGAGGAGGCCACGGGGCGCCGGTTGTTGCTCGCGTTCGAGGTCGGCGCGGCCGCTGACGCATCGCTTGCCGCGCGCGAGCGCCGCGAGCGGGAGGAGGAGAAGGCCAGGAACGAGGCGCGATTCCGGGCCGAACCTTTCGTCCGCGACGTGCTCGAGCGCTTCGAGGCGACGATTCGCGCGGATTCGATCAAGCCGCTACCTTAAAAGCCTGGCGGACTGAGAGGGGTTCGCACCCGAAACGGTGGAAGCGCGAGGACAGGACTTGACGATTTCGACACGCCTGTCGGGAATCGGCAAGGAGACATCGGAGCAGTGCGGACCGTTCTCCTGCCGTTGCAGCCGAATCGTTCCAGGTTCGGCAGATCCCCAGGAGCCTCAGCGCTCGCCACGGGCGCGCAACGCAGTCCGCAGGAGCAGATTCCGATGATGAAGAACCAGCTTGCCGGCCTGATGAAACAGGCGCAGCAGATGCAGGAGAACCTCAAGAAGGCGCAGGAGGAACTGGCGCAGACCGAAGTCGAAGGCCAGTCTGGCGCCGGACTGGTCAAGGTCGTCATGACCTGTCGCCACGACGTCAAACGCGTCTCCATCGACCCGTCGCTGCTGGGGGAAGACAAGGACATGTTGGAGGACCTGGTCGCGGCGGCGATCAACGACGCCGTGCGCCGGGTCGAGTCGACAGCCCAGGAAAAGATGGGCGGACTCACCACCGGCATGGCGATGCCGCCCGGGTTCAAGCTTCCGTTCTGAACCCGGCGCGCTGCCGCACGGCCTTGGAGCGTTCGCCGCAGATGCGTCCGGCCCCGGCCGGGGAGCCCGGGTCGAGCCTCGAGGAGCTCGCCCACGCGTTGCGCTGCCTGCCCGGGGTGGGCCCCAAGGCAGCCCAGCGAATGGCGCTCCACCTGTTGCAGCACGACCGAGACGGGGCGAAGCGGCTCGCCGGCGCGCTCGACGCCGCGGCGACGCTCGTGCGGCACTGCGAGCGGTGCAACACGTTCACCGAGGAAGCCGTCTGCGCGCTCTGCCGCTCGCCGCGGCGCGATCCCGGGCTGCTCTGCGTCGTGGAGACGCCAGCGGATCTCATGATGATGGAGCAGACCCAGGCCTACCGCGGCCTCTATTTCGTCCTGATGGGGCGGCTGTCGCCGCTCGACGGCATCGGTCCGCGAGAGATCCACCTCGAGCGCCTGCTCAAGCGCGCGACCGACGGGACGGTGCGCGAGGTGCTGCTCGCCACGAACTTCACCAACGAAGGGGAGGCCACGGCGCACACGATCGGCGAGTTGCTGACCGCGCGCGGCCTCGCCGTCACTCGACTCGCCCGCGGCGTGCCGGTCGGCGGTGAACTCGAGTACGTGGATGCGGGGACGCTCGCGCAGGCGGTGCGCGAGCGCCGTGCCTTCGAGCCCTGAACGTGGCGGTCTTGTTGCCCGGCGGCGCAGGCGGCGCCGCCGGGCGCCACCCGAGCGAGCGGCGCCGGTTTCGGTTATGCTTCGCACTGGCAGCCGGTTTGTCGGGAGGGTGGTCGTGAAATCAATCGGTCAGTTGCTGCAGTCCAAGGAGGGCAAGGTCGTCCATGTCGCGCCCGACCAGACCGTTTTCGATGCGCTGATGCTGATGGCCAAACACGAGATCGGCGCGGTCCTGGTGGTGGACGCCGACAAGCTGATCGGCATCTTCTCCGAACGTGATTACGCGCGAAGGGTGACGCTGCAGGGCAAGTCCTCTCGCGAGATCATGGTGCGCGAGGTGATGACCGAAAAGGTCCTCTACGTCCACCCCGGGACCACCCCGGAAGAGGGCATGGCGCTGATGACCAACAAGCGGGTGCGGCATCTGCCGGTGCTCGACGCCGACGGGAAGATCGTCGGCATCGTCTCGATCGGCGATCTGGTCAAGGAGACGATCTCGCAGCAGGAATTCATCATCAAGCAGCTCGAGGCGTATATCCTGCGGTGAGAGGCCGCGGGTCCCGGCGGGGGCAGGCGGTCGAAGGCTTCCCTCATCGTGCCTGCAGGATGAAGATGGCGGGACGCTTCGCGTAGCGCGCGAAGTCGCGGCCCCGCCACTCGCCGACCGCACGGCTTTCGATCGATTCGGTGGCGGTGGTGAGGTCGACCGCGACGCAAAGCCGGGTCGCCATCCGACAGTGCGCGACTACCGCGCCCAGCATAGCCTCGTTGCGGTACGGCGTCTCGATGAAGAGCTGGGCCTGCCCGTCGCGCGCGGAGGCGGCTTCGAGGCGCCGCAGGGCGGCGCCGCGCGCCTGCGGCGGCACCGGCAGGTAGCCGTGGAAGACGAAACCCTGGCCGTTCATTCCGGACCCCATCAGGGCCAGCAACAGCGAAGACGGTCCCACCAGCGGCACGACGACGATCCCCGCCGCGTGCGCCGCCTCGACGAGCGCGGCCCCCGGATCTGCAACGCCGGGGCATCCCGCATCGGAGAGCACGCCCAGCGGCTCTCCCGCCAGCGCCGGCGCGAGCAGTTCGGCGCAGCGCTCCCGGCTGGGCGAGGACCCGATCTCGACCATGCTGATCGCCTGCAGACCCCGCGCGGGTCCCAGCGCCTTCAGGAACTGCCGCGCCGGCTTCGCGTTCTCGACGACGTAGTGGCCGAGCGCGCGCGCGACGTCGATCGTGCGCTGCGGCAGCACGTCGGCCGGTGCGGTGGCGCCGAGGAGGCTGGGCACGAGGTAGAGCCGGCCGCGTGGCATCAGGCGACCTTCGGCGGCCAGCCTCGGGGCAACCCGCCGCACGCCTCGGCTGATGCGCCGCGTGCGCGAGCTGCCCCTCGACGATGCGTCGCGGCGGACACGGCGCGGCTCCCTGCGCTCGCCCCGGCCTCTTAGGGTGCCCCAGCGCGCCCTTCGGCGAGCACGCAGACCCCGGCGGCACGCAGCATCGACGTCAGCCGGATGAGCGGCAGTCCGATCAGCGCCGTCGGGTCGTCGCTCGCGATCGACTCGAACAGCGCGATTCCGAGCGCCTCCGACTTGACCGAGCCCGCGCAGTCCCACGGTTGCTCGCGATCGAGGTAGGCGTCGATCTCGGCCGCGGTGAGCGCTCGGAACTGGCTGCGGACGTCGACCCGCGCCGTGCGGCAGACCCCCGTTGCCGCGTCGAGCAGTGCGAGCCCCGTGTGGAAGACGACGCTGCGCCCGGACAGGCGGGCGAGCTGGCGCTGCGCTGCCGCCCGGTGCCCCGGCTTGCCGACGACCTCGCCGTCGGCGTCGGCAACCTGGTCCGAGCCGATGATCAGCGCTGCCGGCCACGCGGGAGCGACGCTGCGGGCCTTGGCTTCGGCGAGGCGCACCGCAGTGTCCGCCGGGGGCTCGTGCGCAGGCGCAGTCTCGTCGACGTCGGGCGCAGCCGTCGCAAACGCAAGCCCCAGGCGCTCGAGCAGCGCGCGGCGATACCGGGACGTCGACGCGAGCACGAGAGTGCGGGCCGGCGGAGCGAGGTTTATGGGGTTCATGGTTGATTTCGCAGCGAATTTTGACATCTCGGCGTGAGTCCGGTATTATGCAACGTTTTTGTCAAGCATCCCGCGCACGGGCGAGGGCCGCATCTCGCGCAGTGGTTTGCAGACGGACGAGGCCGGTGCCAACGGGCGCAGGGCAGGGGGCGAAGGTGCGGATGAGGCGCGCGGCAGGAACCCGGGGCGAGTTCGACGCGCTGCAGCTTGCAGCGCAGCGGCACGGGTTCGGCGGGACGCTGGACGCACGAACACTGCCCCGCGCCGCGGAGCGGCTGGCGGGCGACGGCGTCGTGCCGCTGGTCTGGCGCATCGAGGGCACGCACGATGCAGCGGGACGGCCGGCTCTGGAGATCGCGCTCGAGGGCGGCGTTCCCCTCGAATGCCAGGGCTGCCTGCGGGTGTTCACCTGGCCGGTGCGGCAGCGGACGCTGCTGCTGCTGGCGCGCGACGAGCGCGAGCTCGCGCGGCTGGACGATGCGGACGAACACGAAGTCGTGCTCGCCGCCGCACCGCTCGAGGCGCGAGGCTTGGTCGAAGACGAGTTGTTGCTGACGCTGCCCTACGTGCCGCGCTGCGGCGACGGCCAGTGTGCGGCGGTGGCACCGGGCCCCGCGGCCCCGCTGCCGCGCGCGAGCGCGCCGTTTGCGGCGCTGGCGGACCTGCAGTTGGGTGTGGCCGGAAAGCCGAAAGGCGGCAATTGACGTCGTCCCCGGCGACGGCGGGAGATTCCCGACACTGGAGAACTGAAATGGCAGTCCAGCAGAACAAGAAATCGCCGTCCAAGCGCGGCATGCACCGCGCCCACGACTTCCTCTGCGCCCCCGCGCTTGCGGTCGAGCCGGTGACCGGCGAAGTGCACCTGCGCCACCACATCAGTCCGAGCGGCTACTACCGCGGCAAGCAGGTGGTCAAGACCAAGACCGCCGAGTAGAGGGCGTACGCTCGCGTTCGCCGCCGGACGCCGGGCTGCTCGTCGCCTTGGCGTCTCGGGTACACTCGGGCTGGGTGTTTGCACGCTGACCGCGGCGACGTGCCGCGGCCGCGCGGTGCCGGCAGCGTTTCCTGATCACAAGGCCAACCCGACATGCCGGTCACGGTAGCCGTGGACGCGATGGGAGGGGACCACGGTCCCAAGGTCACGCTGCCCGCGGCGATCGAGTTCCTCGAGGCGACACCCGACGCGCGCGTCATCGCCGTCGGCCTGCTCGCGCCTCTGACTGCCGCGCTCGCGAGGATCAAGTCTCCGGCGAAGTCGCGGCTCGCGCTCGAACCCGCGTCGGAAGTGGTGGAGATGCACGAACCGCCGGCGGATGCGCTGCGGCGCAAGAAGGACTCGTCGATGCGGGTCGCGATCAACCTCGTTCGGGACGGCCGCGCGGAAGCCTGCGTCTCCGCCGGCAACACCGGCGCGCTGATGGCGATCTCGCGTTTCGTGCTGAAGACGCTGCCGGGGGTCGACCGGCCGGCCATCGCGTCACAGCTGCCGACCCGGGTGGGCGTGACAACGGTGCTCGACCTCGGCGCCAACGTCAACTGCTCCCCGCAGCAGCTGCTGCAATTTGCCGTGATGGGCACGGCGCTCGTTTCGGCCGTCGACCACGTCGAGCGACCGACTGTGGGGCTGCTCAACATCGGCGAGGAGGAGATCAAGGGCAACGACGTGGTCAAGGAGACCGCCGAGTTGCTCAAGGCCTCGGGGCTCAATTTCCACGGCAACGTCGAGGGCGACGACATCTACAAGGGAACGACCGACGTCGTCGTCTGCGACGGCTTCGTCGGCAACGTCGCGCTGAAGACGTCCGAGGGCCTCGCGACGATGCTGTACGACTTCCTCAAGGCGGAGTTCACGCGCAATCCGCTGACCCGGCTCGCCGCGGCCGTCGCCTACCCGGTGCTGAAGTCGTTCGGCCGCCGCATCGACCCCCGGCGCTACAACGGTGCGACGCTCGTGGGTCTGCGCGGCGTCGTGGTGAAGAGCCACGGCGGCGCCGACGTGATGGCGTTCCGCAACGCGTTGACCAAGGCGCACGCCGAGGCGTCCGAGGGCATCCTCGAGCGCATCGCGACGCGGATGGCTGCGACGCACGCGAAGACCGCCGCGGTGCCCTTCGACGCCACCGCGGCCGGGGTGGCGGCCACCCGCGATGCGTAGCCGCATTGCCGGCACCGGCAGCTATCTGCCGACCCGGGTGCTCAGCAACCACGATCTCGCGCGAAGGGTCGACACGAGCGACGCGTGGATCCGTTCCCGCACCGGCATCCGCGAGCGGCGCATCGCGGCGCCGGCCGAAGTCACCAGCGACCTCGCGCTGCACGCGTCGAGGGCGGCATTGGACGCGGCCGGCATGTCGCCGGAGGAGGTCGACCTCATCATCGTGGCCACGACCACGCCGGACATGGTGTTCCCGTCGACCGCGTGCATCCTCCAGGCGAAACTGGGCGCGCGCGGCGGCCCGGCGTTCGACGTCCAGGCGGTGTGCAGCGGCTTCGTCTACGCGTTGGCGGTCGCCGACAGCATGCTCGCGCGCGGACTTGCGCGCAACGCGCTGGTCGTCGGCGCCGAGATCTATTCGCGCATCCTGGACTGGTCCGACCGCTCGACCAGTGTGCTGTTCGGCGATGGCGCGGGGGCCGTCGTCGTGGTGCCTTCCTCGACCCCGGGGATCGTTGCCGCGCACCTGCACGCCGACGGCCGCCACGCCGACGATCTCTGCGTGCCAGGCGCGCTTTCCGAGGGACAGGTCGTCGGCTCGCCCTTCCTTCGGATGGACGGGGGTGCGGTGTTCAAGTTCGCGGTGAACGCGCTGACCGAGGCGGCGGGAGAAGCGCTCGCGCAGGCGCAACTCACCGCTGCCGAGATCAACTGGCTGGTGCCGCACCAGGCGAACATCCGCATCATCGAGGCGACGGCGAAGCGGCTCGGCGTGCCGATGGCGCGCGTGGTGACGACCGTCGATCGGCACGCCAATACCTCGGCCGCGTCGATTCCGCTCGCGCTCGACGAGGCGGCACGCGACGGCCGTCTCGAAACCGGGCAGCGCGTGCTGCTGCTCGGCGTCGGCGGTGGCTTCACCTGGGGTTCGCTACTGATGCAATGGTGATCATGAAACTCGCTTTTGTCTTTCCAGGACAGGGGTCTCAGTCGGTGGGCATGATGTCCGGCTACGCGCATCATCCGGCCGTGCGCGAGACGTTCGCGGAAGCGTCCGACGCGCTCTCCCAGGACCTGTGGGCGCTCGTCGCCGCCGACAGCGAGGGCGCCTTGGACCGCACGGTGAACACGCAGCCCGTGATGTTGACGGCGGGGGTCGCCGTGTGGCGCGCGTGGCTCGCCGCGGGAGGACCCCGGCCCGACGTCGTGGCCGGGCACAGCCTCGGCGAGTACACCGCGCTGGTCGCCGCCGGGGCGCTCGCGTTTCGCGAGGCGCTGCCGCTGGTGCGCTTCCGGGCCCAGGCGATGCAGGAGGCGGTGCCGGCAGGTGTCGGCGCGATGGCCGCGGTGATGGGCCTCGACGAGCCCGGCGTCACGGCAGCCTGCGCCGAGGCGGCGCAGGGCGAGGTCGTCGAGGCCGCGAACTTCAACGCCCCCGGACAGATCGTGATCGCGGGGCACGCCGCCGCGGTCGAGCGTGCCATCGCGGCCGCCAAGGCGCGCGGCGCGAAGCGCGGCGTGCTGCTGCCGGTGTCGGCGCCGTTCCACACGTCGCTGATGAAGCCGGCGGCCGAGCGGCTCGCCGCGCGGTTGGCGGGCGTCCCGTTCGGACCGCCGGCGATTCCGGTACTGCACAACGCCGACGTCGCGGAGCATCGCGACCCGGCCGCGATCCGTGACGCGCTGGCCCGGCAGGCGGCAAGCCCGGTGCGCTGGGTCGGGACGGTGCAGGCGTTCGCGGCGCGCGGCGTCGGCCGGGTCTGCGAGTGCGGTCCGGGTCGCGTGCTGACCGGCCTGTGCAAGCGGATCGCGCCCGCCGTCGAAGGCCATGCGCTCGACGACGGCGACGCCATTGCGGCGGCGCTGGCCGCTTTGGGGATCACCGCGCCGGGAGGGCAGCGATGAGCGGGACGCTGGCGGGGCAAACGGCGCTGGTCACCGGCGCCACGCGCGGGATCGGGCGCGCGATCGCGCTCGCGCTTGCGGCGCAAGGTGCGACGGTCGTCGGCACGGCGACGACCGACGGGGGCGCGGCGGCCATCACGGCGTATCTCGCCGAGGCCGGCCGCGCGGGTGAAGGCATTCGCCTCGACGTCACCGACGCCGCCGCGGTGGACACCGCGCTCGCCGGCATCGAGGCGCGCCACGGGGCGATCCTGATCCTCGTCAACAACGCCGGCATCACCCGCGACAACCTCCTGTTGCGGATGAAGGACGAGGAATGGGACGCGATCATGGCGACCAACCTCAAACCCGTCTTTCGTCTGTCCAAGGCCGTGCTGCGTGGGATGATGAAGGCGCGCCACGGTCGCATCATCCAGATCGGGTCCGTCGTCGGCAGCAGCGGGAACCCCGGGCAGGCCAACTACGCTGCGGCCAAGGCGGCGCTGCTCGGCTTCACGCGCTCGCTGGCGCAGGAGGTCGGCAGCCGCAACATCACCGTCAACTGCGTCGCACCGGGTTTCGTCGACACCGACATGACGCGAGCGTTGCCGCACGCGCAGCGGGAGAAACTGCTCGAGCGGATTCCGCTCGGCCGGCTGGGCGCGCCCGAGGACATCGCGCACGCTGTCGTGTACCTCGCTTCGCCGCAGGCGGCCTACGTGACCGGCGCGACGCTGCACGTCAACGGCGGCATGCTGATGGTTTGAGACGAGATCGTCGCGAGCGGACGCCGTGGGGCGCGCTCGCCAACCACGCGACCGACGATGCGCCTCGGGTTGACAGGAGCGCAGGACCCGCGTGCGGGCCGGCGACGCGCCGGCGCCGCGCGGTCGTGCACGCGCTGCGGACCCGACGGGAAACCCCGCTGCTCGCGCGGGTCGCGCGCAGTGCGGCTTGGTTGCGCCGGCAGGCGATCTGCTAAAATCGCAAAGTTTACGGTCACACCCGCAAGGGGGAGAAGCATGGAAAACATTGAGCAACGAGTGAAGAAGATCGTCGCTGAGCAGCTGGGCGTCAACGAAGCAGAGATCAAGAACGAGTCCTCGTTCGTCGACGACCTCGGTGCGGATTCGCTCGACACGGTCGAACTCGTGATGGCGCTCGAGGAGGAGTTCGAAACCGAGATCCCCGACGAGGAAGCCGAGAAGATCACCACGGTTCAGCAGGCGATCGACTACATCAGCGCGCACATCAAGAAATAGCCTCCCGGGGGGCCGCCCGCCTGCGGGAGGCCCCACCTCCCGGCCGCGCGGGACCCCTCATCCGCGCGGCGCCACCTGCCGTTTCGTCCCAACCCGTCGACCCGCCATCATTCGCCATGAGAGCCCGATCGGCCGTCCCGAGGGCGAGGGCCGCAGCGCGCGGCACGAGGAACCTGCGATGAGCCGCCGTCGCGTGGTCGTCACCGGGCTCGGCATCGTCTCGCCCGTGGGCATCGGCGTCGCTGCCGCCTGGGACGCGATCCTGCACGCGCGCTCGGGCATTGCCCCGGTCACCCGCTTCGATGCCGGATCCTTGCCGTCCCGGATCGCGGGCGAGGTCAAGCACTTCGACGTCTCCCGATACCTCACGGGCAAGGACGCGCGGCGCTACGACACCTTCGTCCACTATGGACTCGTGGCGACGATGGAGGCGATCCGCGACGCCGGGCTCGAGAGCTACACGGGGGGCAAGGAGCAGATCGGTGTGTGCATCGGCTCCGGCATCGGCGGCCTGCCGATGATCGAGGAGACCCAGAAGAGCGTCCTGGCGAGCGGGCCGCGCAAGATCTCGCCGTTCTTCGTCCCGGCGTCGATCATCAACATCGTCTCGGGGCTGGTGTCGATCCAATACGGTTACGAGGGACCCAACCTCGCCACCGTCAGCGCGTGTTCGAGCGCCAACCACAGCATCGGTGAAGCCGGGCGCATCATCGAGTACGGCGACGCCGATGTCATGATCGCCGGCGGGGCCGAGGCCACCGTGAGCCCGCTGGGCCTGGGCGGGTTCTGTGCGGCGCGCGCACTGTCGACGCGCAACGACGACCCGGCGACGGCCTCGCGGCCCTGGGACATCGGACGCGACGGGTTCGTGCTGGGCGAGGGCGCTGGCATCCTGGTGGTGGAGGAGCTCGATCACGCGAAGGCGCGTGGCGCCAGGATCTACTGCGAGCTCGCCGGCTACGGCATGAGCGCCGACGCGCACCACATCACGGCTCCGCCGGAGGACGGCCGCGGCGCTGCGCGCAGCATGACGAACGCGCTCCGGAACGGCCGCCTGGACGCGACGGACATCGATTACATCAACGCGCACGGCACCTCGACGCCGCTGGGCGACATCGCCGAGTGCGTGGCCATCAAGCGGGCGTTCGGCGAGCACGCGCGCAGGCTCGCCGTGAGCTCGACGAAGTCGATGACCGGGCATCTCCTGGGCGCTGCCGGCGGCATCGAGGCGGTGTTCACCGTGCTCGCGCTGCGCGACCAGATCGCGCCGCCGACGGCGAACCTGTTCGAGTGCGATCCGCAGTGCGACCTCGACTTCGTCCCGCTCGCGGCCCGGCCGATGAAGATCGGCGCGGCGTTGTCGAATTCGTTCGGCTTCGGCGGCACCAACGCGACGCTCGCCTTCCGCAACCTCTGACTTCGAGGCGCCGCAGCGAGGCGGCACGCGCCCGCAACGCGGCAGACAGACGCAATGGCACTGATCGTACAGAAATACGGCGGCACGTCGGTCGGCAGCACCGACCGGATCAAGAACGTCGCGCAGCGCGTGGCCCGCTACCACCGCGAAGGGCACCAGCTCGTCGTCGTGGTCTCGGCGATGAGCGGCGAGACCAACCGGCTGCTCGCGCTCGCCAAGGAGCTCGCGCCCCACCCGAACCCGCGCGAGCTCGACGTCGTCGCCGCCACCGGCGAGCAGGTGACGATCGGGCTGCTCGCGATCGCGCTGGAGGCGATCGGCATCAAGGCGAAGAGCTACACCGGGGGCCAGGTGAAGGTGCTCACCGACAGCGCGTTCACGAAGGCGCGCATTCAGTCGATCGACGACGCCCCGATGCGCGCCGACCTCGACGCCGGAACGGTGGTCATCGTTGCCGGCTTCCAGGGCGTCGACGAGGAAGGCAACATCACCACGCTCGGTCGCGGGGGCTCCGATACCTCCGCCGTCGCGCTGGCCGCGGCGCTCACGGCGGACGAGTGCCAGATCTACACCGACGTCGACGGCGTCTACACGACCGATCCGCGCATTGTGCCCGAGGCGCGCCGGCTCGACACCATCACCTTCGAGGAGATGCTCGAGATGGCGAGCCTCGGCTCGAAGGTGCTGCAGATCCGCTCGGTGGAGTTCGCCGGCAAGTACAACGTCCGGCTGCGGGTGCTCTCGTCGTTCGAGGAACCGGAATCGACGTCGAAGGGCACGCTCATCACCTACGAGGAAGACCAGCACATGGAAAAGGCCATCATCTCCGGCATCGCGTTCAACCGCGACGAGGCGAAGATCTCGGTGATGGGCGTCGAGGACCGGCCGGGCATCGCGTTCGCCATCCTCGGCCCGATCGCCGCCGCCAACATCGACGTCGACATGATCGTGCAGAACATCGGCGCGTCCGGGCACACCGACTTCTCGTTCACGGTCAACCGCGGCGAATACCAGAAGGCGCTCGACGTGCTCGCGCGCGAGCGGGCGAGTGCATTCAAGGCGCGCGAGGTCATCGGCGACAACCGCATCTGCAAGGTGAGCGTGGTCGGCATCGGCATGCGCTCGCACACCGGCATCGCCAGCAAGATGTTCAAGGCGCTGGCGAACGAGGGGATCAACATCCAGATGATCTCCACCTCGGAGATCAAGATCTCCGTCGTCATCGACGAGAAGTACCTCGAGCTCGCGGTGCGGGTGCTCCACCAGGCGTTCGAGCTCGAGCGAGCGCCCGCGCAGCGCTGACGCACATGTGAAAAAGTGCTGATGCGATAAGGCATTGGAGTGGGGGCGAAAATATTTCTTCGCAAAGGGGCTAGACATTCCGATTTTGGTCTTGGATAATCGAGCGTGACCCAGATCGCCTCAAGGGCTGTCACGCGATGTCCGGATTTGAAGGGTCGGTGCTATGGCAAGGCAACCGGGAGTTTGGCGCGGAGGATATTGCCTACATTCGAATGCTGATCCAGCGCTTTCCCAGGTTGCCGCGCTCGGAGTTGGCGGACACGCTGTGCGAGCATCTGGGCTGGCTCACGCCGGCGGGGGCGCCGAAGACGGGGGCGTGCCGGAAGTTGCTGGCGCGCTTGGAAGCCGGTGGCGAGATTCGGCTGCCGGCGCGGCGCCAACAGGGTGGCGAGCGGACGGCTGGGCGGCAGCGGGCGGCGCCGCCGCGGGTGCCGGTGCTGCCGGGCGAGCCGGTGCAGTGCGCGTTGGCCGCGCTGGGGCCGGTGCGCGTGCGCCTGCTGGGGCAGGGGCCGGAGGTGGCGGAGTGCAACGCCTATCTGGAGCGCTTTCATCCGCTGGGCTACCGCAAGCCGTTTGGCTATTGGGCGCGCTACCGCATTGAGGCGGCGGAGCGCAGCCTGGGCTATCTGCTGCTGGGTGGTGCGGCCCGGGCCATCGCGCCGCGGGATCGCTGGATCGGCTGGAGTGCGCGCCAGCGGCTGGCCAACCTGCCGTGGGTGGTCAACAACAGTCGCTTCCTGGTTTTTCCCTGGATTCAGGTCGAGCATCTGGCCAGCCATGTGCTGGGCCAGCTGGCACGCCAGTTGGCCACTGACTGGCAGGCGTGCTGGAGCTACCGGCCGCTGCTGCTGGAGAGCTTTGTCGATCCCGCCCACTATCGCGGCACCTGCTACCGCGCTGCCGGCTGGCAGTTGCTGGGGCACACCAGCGGCCGCGGTTTGGCGCGCCCCGGCCAGCACTATCAGAGTGCGCCCAAGCTGATCTTCGTCAAGGCGCTGCAGGCGGACTGCCGGCGCCTGCTGTGTTCCGATCAACTCCAGGAAAGGCCCCCACCATGAGCAAAGTCAGTCACCGCCCGGGACGAGAAGCAGCCAAGCAAGCGCTGCAAAAAAAAACTCCAGCAGCGTGAACTACGGCGGCAACAGCAAGCCGCGGGTCTCATCCTGCCCACGGAGTCCACCCCCGCCAGCCGTTGTTGCCCTTATCAAAGCACCGCGGAAGAACGCCACGCGCGCATCGCGGCCGTCACCGCGCAAGCGCAGGTGTTCAGAGCGCAGTTGCCAACGCTGCTCAAACGACTGCGGCAGATCGAGGACCCGCGCAACCCGAACAAGCTCAAGCACGGGCTGGTGAGCTTGATGCTCTACGGTATGCTGGTGTTTGTCCTGCACTGCAGCTCCCGGCGGGAAGCCAACACCGAGATCACGCGGCCGCAGTTCGAGGAGAACCTGCGGCTGCTGTTCCCCGAGCTGGACAGCTTGCCCCATGCCGACACGTTGTTTCGGCTGCTGACCAAGATCGACGTCAGTCAAATCGAGCAGGCCCATCTCGAGCTGGTCGCGCGGCTCATCCGCAAGAAGAAGTTCGCTGCCTATCGCATCGACAACCACTACCCCATCGCCATCGACGGCACGCAGAAACTCGGTAGCACCAGGTTGTGGAGCGAGTCGCTACAAGAGCGCCGGGTGGCAGGGGCGGATCCGGACGCGCCAGCGCGCTATCAGTACCACGTCTATGTCCTGGAAGCGAACCTGTGCTTTCACAACGGCATGGTCATTCCATTGCTGAGCGAGTTTCTCGACTATCAGCAAGGCGACACCGAGGAAGGCAAGCAGGACTGCGAGCTGCGCGCCTTTCAGCGCCTGACCGCACGCCTCAAGAAGGCCTTCCCCAGGCTGCCGGTGATGCTGCTGCTCGATGGACTGTATCCCAACGGGCCGGTGGTGGCCCGGTGCCGCGCTTACCACTGGCAGTTCATGATCGTCCTCAAAGACGACTCGCTGCCCTCGGTCTGGGCGGAATACCACGGCCTGCTCCGCCTGCAGCCAGACAATGAATACCGCCACCGCTGGGGCGAGCGCGACCAGCACTTCCGCTGGGTCAATGACATCCGTTACGAATACGGCCCCAACCAAAGGCAGCACGTCACCGTGCATGTGGTGGCCTGCGCCGAACAATGGCAAGCCGTCGCCGAGGACGGCCAGATCGTGACCAAGACCGCGAACCACGCCTGGATCTCGAGCCACAAGCTGCGGCGCGACAATGTCCATCAACGCTGCAACCTCGCCGCGCGCCACCGGTGGGGCATCGAAAGCTGCATTCTGGTCGAGAAGCACCAGGGCTACCGCTACGAGCATCTGTTTGCCAAGCACTGGAACGCGATGCGCGGCTACCACTACCTCATGCGCCTGGCCCACCTGCTCAACACCCTGGCCCGCTTCTCGACCGCGCTGGCCGCGTCCCACCAGACGCTCGGCGTGCGGGCCTTCCTGCGCTTCGTGCGCGACACCTACGCCGGCCCCTGGCTCGACCTCGACCTCGTCCACCAGTACCTGAAGCGCCCGTTCCGCCTCCGCTTCACCTGATCGGCAGCCAACCACGTTCGCCACCCCTGCGGTCGCCAGCGGGGGCGCGCCCCTATTGCCGGACGCTCCCCACAAGGTCGAAGCAGCCCCCTCCACCCCTTCTGCCGGGCCGTTGTCGCCGCTTCAGCGCCAGCCGTTGGCGACCGCGGCCGCAGATTCTGCCTCGAAATCGCGCTACCGCCCGACTTCCAAAAAGACGTGCGTCGGCACTGGCGCCCGCGCCCGCGGTTTGACCGGGCAGGGCGCAGCCGTCTACAATCGTCAGCTTTTACGGAGACGTGGCCGAGAGGTCGAAGGCACTCCCCTGCTAAGGGAGCATACGGGCCAAAACCTGTATCCAGGGTTCGAATCCCTGCGTCTCCGCCAGTCCGCTGTTCCAAAGCCGGCCGAAATCGTCTAAAGACGGCCTCCTCTAAGAATTATTCCCATCAAAATCAAAGGCAAACAGGCGGGCAGTGGGTACGACACGGTCCGCCGAGTTGCGACCGAAGCCGGCGTTCCGGTAGTGTCTTAGGTAGTGATTCTGGCGCGTCTCCTGCAAGATCACCACTGGACGGCACCAGGCACTATCCGAAAACACTACCGGGAGCAGCCATGCTGACGGTCAGGGAGATCGAGCAAGCCAAGCCGCGGGAGAAACCTTACCGGCTCAACGATGGCGGTTCGCTCTACCTCGTCGTTCGACCGAGCGGCGCCAAGTCCTGGGAGTGCCGATACAAGTCCGGCGGACAGGTGCGGGCCGTCGTGCTCGGCTCCTACGGCTCGGGTGACAGTCAACTCGGGCTCAAGGCCGCCAGGGAGAAGCGCGACGCCGAGCGGACGCAGATCAAGGTAGGTTCCGATCCGGCGACCCGTCGAAAGATCAGGTCCGAGGCGAGCAAGGCCGAGTTGGCGGAACTCCGCCGGCAAAACCAGGAGAAGCAGGAAGCCGCTCGCCGCGCCCGGGAAGAAGCCGCTGCTGCTGCTGCCCGCACGTTGAAGGCTGTCGCCGAAGCGTGGCAGAAGGCCATGCATGGTGGCCGGCGGGTTTTGTTTGAGCGCCCTCCCGCAGACCGACCGTGGAGGAACTCCGGTCGTGGAGGAACTCCGGTTAAGTGGAGAGGCCAGACTGCTTTAGTGAGAAGGAGTTCGTAATGCGAGCACGCGCCTCGGAAATCGGTTCTGACGACGATTCTGACGAGCATCTGGGGCAATCCTGCTTCGCATTACTGTGGGGTCCACAGCGAGTCGAGCCAGTTCAGCAAGTCAGGGTTGTGCCGCCATCGCGGTGGGCTGCCAGGCCGGGTCGAGCGATCCACTTGTTCGAGGGCGCGCCGCTTGCTCTCGATGTTCGCCCGCGCATAGTGGTTCGGTTGTATCTAGTGTAGTGTCCCGCAAATACATTTACAGCTAAGCTGCCTTCCTTGTCCCTCGGGGCAGGGTAGCTCCGGGTTTGATCTGCTCGACCTTCGCCTGCGCCCGGTCGATCTTCTTGAGGATCTCCTCGACGGTGGCCGTCCAGATGAAGGGTTTGGGGTCCTGGTTCCAGGCGTGCATGAATTCTTCGATCGCCCGTTGCAAATCCGGCACGCTCGCGAACCTACCGCGCCGAATCGCCTTCTCGCTCAGTTCTCTGAACCAGCGCTCCACCAGGTTGAGCCAGCTGGAACTGGTCGGAACGAAGTGGCACACAAACCGCGGATGCTGCTTTAGCCACGCCTTCACGTGCGGCTCTTTGTGCGTGCCGTAGTTGTCCATCACCAAGTGCAACTGGATATCCTGGGGAAACTCCCGGTCCAACCGGCGCAGAAACTTTAGCCACTCCTGATGGCGATGCCGGGGGTAGCATTCACCGATCACTTTGCCGTCCAACACGTTGAGCGCCGCAAACAGCGTGGTGGTGCCATTGCGTTTGTAGTCGTGCGTCATCGTCGCGCAGCGGCCCTTCTTCAGCGGCAGTCCCGGCTGGGTACGATCCAGCGCTTGGATCTGGCTCTCTTCATCCAAGCACAACACCAGCTGGCGAATCCAGCGAACGGCGGCTCACAGGGCGAATTCAACCCATCGTCGCAACACGTCCTTATAGGAGGTTGCGATGTGTACAGGGAAGCGGCGGGCGGATCGAACTGAGCGTGCGAAGATGGGGTCGCCAGCGCGGCATTCCGCGGCCGCTCGGGTCGCCGCGGAGGTTGGCGGTGGTCGGCTGCGCTGGTGCTCGGACAGTGTCGAGTCGCACTGGGCGACAGGCTGCTGTCGCGATGCGGCCGCACGCGACTACAGATCTTGAACGCCCCCCGAGGTTTGGGTATACAGCGCAACGGCAGAGCGTCCACTCCTTTTCCCGCGGTACATGGCGACGTCCGCACGGGCGATCAGCATTTCGGCATCCTCCGCATCGTCGGGATAGAGACTGATGCCAACACTCGCGGTCAGGCGCACCAGGTGATCGCCGACACTGATTGGTGCCCCGAGTGCGTCGAGCAGCTTTTTGGCGATCTTGGCGGCGTCGAGCGGCTCCGAAACTTCGGTGAGCAGGATCAGAAACTCGTCCCCGCCGTGGCGACTGAGCGTGTCCCCGGCTCGAATCGACGCCGCAAGGCGACGGGCCGCGAGCTTGAGCACCTCATCCCCGACCGGGTGGCCGAGGGTGTCGTTGATCTGCTTGAAGTTGTCAAGGTCAAGAAAGAGCAGAGCCAACTGGGTGCCACGCCGCCTGGCATTGGCCATGGCGTGTGCGAGCCGATCGCGCAGCAGCACTCGATTGGGCAGTTGGGTCAGTGGATCGTGTTCGGCCAATTGCGCCACTTCGCTCAACGCCTGCACCGCTGCCTCGGCTTCGGTCTGGGCGCGCAAGGCCGCGAGCACCAACTGCTCGTTGACCGCAACGAGTTGGGATGCCCTACTGCTGCCGTGACGGCTCTCCACAAGAGCCGTGACCTGCAGCAGTCGGATCAGGACCGTTCGCGCCGCCTCGATCTGCTCCTGCAAATGGGCAAGCTCCTGTGCGGCTCTTGCCGCCTCGCTGTCCGGCCGGTGGGGCGTTGTCTTCACGGTGGCGAAACCCAACCCGATCCGCCTAACCTTCGTTGGTATCCCGGGCCGGGACGACCCGATCGCCGACGCGTTTTCGCGTCGGCCTGCCGCCGAGCAGCCCTTCCTGGTCCGGCAGCGTCGCGCCGAGGCGAATGCCTCCAGTGTCGATGGTGTATGCGCGCAACTCGTTGGAATGGGCGCTTGCGCGTACCTTCACCACCGCCAACATGCGCAGCAGCCGGCTATCCACTTCGATGTAGCGCTGCACGATGATCGCATCCGTAAGAAAGGCGGCGCCGTAGGGACTGAAGCGCAGGTCGGTGTAACGGTCCTCGAGCTCCGAGGTCATCAGCACCGTGACGCCTTGGCCGGCCAGGATGGTCACCAGGCGCAACAGCGATTCGCGGAAATCGTCGCGGAAGGTCGGTGCCAGCGCGAGTTCGAAGCCCGACAGCGAGTCGATCACGACGCGGGTCGCCTTGAGCCGGCGGACCTCGCTCAGGATCTGCAGCAGGATCTCGTCAATCGAAAGATCGGACGCCCCGTTGTCCACCAGGCCCATTCGACCGTTGTCGATCAAGTCGATGAGCGTGCGGTTGCGGGAACGGTTGGGGTGCTGCTCGAACGCCGCCAAGACGCCGGTCTCACCGCAGCGCGCACCTTCGGCCAGGAATGCGGCTGCCAGGATGCTCTTGCCCGATCCCGAAGGCCCGGCCACGAGCATCGAATACCCGCGCGGCAAGCCGCCGCCCAACATGTCGTCCAGGCCCACCACGCCCACCTTGAGACGCTCACCGGCTGGCGGCGGGGCCGCTCGCGCTTCGGCCGCTGCCGCCTTGCCTGCGGGCGCGAACACCTCGATGCCGGTGGTCCCAATGCGATAGGTGTGCAGTCCCGGCAGCGTCGCCTGACCGCGCATCTTCATGATCTCTAGTTTGCGGACCATGGAGTTGCGCTGCACGCTCTGGCGCAGCCAGATCAGCCCGTCGGCCACGGTGAACGCTGGGTTGGCGTCGGTCTCAGCGAAGTACTCGCCCAGCAGGAAGGTCGTGGCCTGCCAACTCGTCATTAGGATGCCAAGCTGCTGCACAAACTGCTGCAGGTTCTTGTGCGGGCCGGACCCGGTGTCGCTCGCGAACACCACGGAGCGGAACGAGTCCACAAAGACCAGCGCCGGGTTGTATTCCACGACTTCGTCGATGATGCGCTGCAGCACCTGGTCGAGGTCGCCGGCCATGGCCTCGTCGGACAAGTTGACGAACCGGATCGTACGATTGATCGACTCGCTGGCGAAGAAGTCGAACTGCTGCTGGTAGCGCAACATCTTCAGCGGCGGCTCGCCCAGCACGGTGAAATAGAGCGCCGGTCGCTGCGCCGTCGCAAGTGCGAACATCAATTGGTGCGCGAGCGTTGTCTTGCCACAGCCGGGTGGCCCGGCGATGAGATTGAACGAGTATTCCGGCAAGCCGCCCCCCAGCACCTCGTCCAGGCCCGGCACGCCGGTCGCCAGGCGGTTGATGGTCACTTTGGTGCTCATGGCGAAGTGTCCTCTGCGGGCGCGCCGCTTGAAGTTTTCACCCAAACGGGTCGAAGCAACGCCTCGGTCAGGGCGAGGCCGATCAGGCTGGTCAGCAGCTTTTCAAACGTTTGCAAGAAGTCGCTGCCGGCGGCAGCGGCAGCGGCGCTGCTCTGTTGCGCGAGAATCGATTTCAGTGTCACGAGGTCCATGCCGGTCGACAGGTCTTCGCGCCCCGCCGCCAGCCAAGGATGGGCCTTCCCCATGGCGTAGAACGCCCGGTTGTGGAGCGCGGCGACCCCACCCTGCCCGAGGATGGGAGCCAGCGCTTCGTCGATCTCCTGCCATATCGCGACCATCGCGGCGGCGACTTGCGCCGCAGTCGCGTTATCGCCGACTCGGCAGGCCAGTGGCGCCGCTAATCGACCGTCTGCCGCGCCTTCAACAGGCATGAGTCCCTGTCCGCTTGCCATGGATCACTCGATGTTACACCGCAGGAGACGCCGGCGGGCCCGGAAACGGCCGCGAATCTACGGTCGCCGGCAGGTCCAAGAACGCAGTATGACGGAACACGCATATGTGCCCTCTTCGGAGAGAGCAACGGCCGGTGTGGGTCGATTGCGGTAGTAGCCTGACGTGCCAACCGGTCGTTCGGCCAGCACTCCAGGGCTACGACAGCTGACCACCAGATTGCGGCCATCGGTGGCGACACACCCCAATGGCAGTTGCGGCCGTGCAGATGTCCTTCACTGACCGTACCCAGCGACTGCTTCGCTCCGTTGCCGGCCGTCGAAGCGCTGACGGCTTGACCGCCAGGAGCGGGGCGGTCTCGGTCGATCGAAACGTTCCCCTCCCGGCGGTTTGTGATTGCCGGCCGGCGAAAGGTGGATCGGGCCCGAACGCGACGGCGCGAGTTTGATCAATCCTGGCGCGGAGTTCTGCTACTCAGCGACGGTTGGGAGCGCGGGTTTTCCATCTGCATCCGCTCGCGGTAGCGACTAGCGCAAAGCGAGCCATTCCTACCGCCGCCAACGATGTTGGCCAGTCCAGGTCTCAGGGTGCCACGCTCGGGTTGCAGAGGCTGGCTCCATTTCACTCGGGGCGCCCACCAACACCGGCAATGCAGCGAATGATGGCGACCGTCGACGCGTGCTCGATTGCCATCTGCTCTTTGCGACACAGGCCTAGAAATCGGCGACGAGCCGCTGGAGGGCGCGATCCGGCGGGCCGTGGCTCACGATTCGGATGTCAAGCGCGGTATTGGCGGCGCACTGCAGGGCACGGCGCAGCGCGGCGTCGATCCACGTATCGGGATTGCCAAACGCACCCCCGCCGAGGCGGGTGAGAAAGACCACCCCGGACCCGAACTCCGCGGCATTGAGGGCGGCAGCCCACAGCGTTGCCTCGTAGGCGCCCTCCAGTACCAGCGTCGCGAACTCGCGCCAGGCGTCCGGGCCGGCTTGGAATGGGTCATACCCCACTGGCAATGCCGAGCAGAACGCCTGGCTGACGCGGTGGTCGACGGGCGCTCCGGCGTCGGTCACCTCAACGTTCCAGTGGACGCCGATCCGTAACCGGTCGCGCAGAACGTCGCGATCATGGGCGTCGAGTCGATGGAGGTGGTTGACAATCTCTCGCAAGCCTTCCGGCGTGCACTCGGCATAGCTGTTGCGCATCCGCCATAGGCGATCTCCTTCGTTGCCCAGCGCGGCGCCGATGTCCTCCAGGCAGTCGATCTGGCGTTGCGCGGTCTGCCCGATCTGGTCGCCGACCGGGACGAAGTAATTGCGGTAGATCGTCGCCGCCCCCGCCGCGATCGCGCAGGCCGGACCTTGGGTGTGGTCGAACTGGTAAGGCGTAACCCCGTCCTCGGGGCGTACATCCGGCGCTACCATCTCCAGCAGGTTGAACTGCGAGGCGACCTGAAATAACGCACCCGCGCTGCTTGCAGCGCTGTGGATCGTTCGGACATCGCCTTAGACGATCGATAGTCGCGGTGGTCCCGGCGCCGGCGCGCCCACGGCCTGCACGCGTTCCCGCAATTCCCGCAGCGACGGAGTCTCGAGCGTGCCAATCGCGTACGATCGGTCGTGCGCGTCGGAGTAGAGCCGCCCCGACCCCACCCGCAGTCGACGGCGGGTGGAGTCGTGCGAGGATTCGGCGAATCCAGTCAGGTCCCGGAACCAATCCATCGCTTGCCTCCGCGTCGATACGGCTTCCACGGTATGGTATTGGAACTGGCACCCCACATCTGATCACGCATTGAGAAAGCGCTCATCGCCATGAACCCAGCCCAGATCCAGAGGCAGGCCACGGCGAGCCATTGAAGACGCCAACGGGCCAATGGCTGCATTGAAACCAAAGAGCGCAGCGAAGGTCTGGAAGTCCTCGATCCATTGATTGAGCGGGCTGACCTCCATTTCCACTGTGTCGTCATCGACGGCGCGTTCGAGCCGGCGCCGCCGGACGAAGTGGTCTTCCATGCCGCCAGCGATTTCGATGCCAACGCCGTTGCGCAGGTGCAGCAGTCGGTGCGCCAGCGGCTGTTGCGCGGGTTCGCGCGCCGCGGCCTGCTGCCGGCAGAGGACGCGCAGGTGCTGCGGAATGGGAACACGGCGGCGGCTTCGCGGTCGATGCGTCGGCGCGCATCGCGGCCGCCCGCCACGCCAGGCGCTAGCGGCTGCTCCGGTATTCCCGCCCGGGCCACCCACCGCCGACCCGGCCTCGCGGCCCGCCGCTACGGGATCTGCCCGCTGCCGGAGCGGGCGGTGGCGACCCCCACGCCCGGCCGGTGCAGGCATACGAGTTCGATCAACGCGTCGCCTGGTAACCCCGACCGTCGACCGCCGTCCGCGTCCGACGCCGGGCAGGCGCATGTCTGTGGCCGCCGGCACGCGATGCGAGTTCGCTGACACACGTGCAATAGCCGTCCCCGGGGCTGCCCGGGCCCCGAAGCGACCGCTTGTCACCCCAGCTTCCCTTCGGTCCGGGTGAGTCACGGGGTGCTACGCCGGTCCCGACAGCGCGACGGGGTAGGGTTTACTATCCCTTGTGAACAGCATACTTGCGCCGGCTGATGTCGATGGTGACGTCACCGGCTGAGGCCCCGTGTTCGACATCCTGACCCAATGGTTCAGCCGCTTCCTGCGCCGCCATCGCAGGCTCAGGCACTTCGGTCGGAATGCGCTGCCGGGCCTGCTCGCTGCCCGCGGCCCGGGCCAACCCGTTCCCGACCGACTCGCGTCGGACCTGTTGCGCGCTGCTCGCGAGGAGCCCGCGGCCGCGATCGCCCGGCTCGGATCGCACGCAGACGGCCTCAGCGCCGCCGAAGCGGCACAGCGCCTGCTGCGCACCGGGCCCAACGAAGTCGAGCACGAGAAGCCGCTGCACTGGTGGCTGCACCTTTGGCATTGCTACGCGAACCCGTTCAACCTGCTGCTGACCGTGCTGGCGGTGGTGTCGTACCTGACCGAAGACGCCCAGGCGACGATCGTCATCGGCGCGATGGTGGTCCTGAGCACCGCGATCCGTTTCGTGCAGGAGGGCCGCTCGCACCGGGCGGCCGAAAGCCTGAAGTCGATGGTGGGCAACAAGGCCACCGTGCTCCGGCGCGCCCCGGGGTCCGCAGCGGCCGGCCTCCAGGCGCTTGCATCGCGCCTGGAGATCCCCCTGCGTGAGGTGGTGCCGGGCGACCTGGTCGCGCTGTCGGCGGGGGACATGGTTTCTGCCGACTGCCGGTTGCTGACGGCGCGGGACCTGTTCGTGGCCCAGTCGGCGATGACGGGGGAATCGCTGCCGGTCGAAAAGCTTGCCGAGCGCGGCAGCGACGATGCGGGGCCACTCGAACAACGAAACCTCGTCTTCATGGGGACCAGCGTCGTCTCCGGCTCGGCCACGGCGCTGGTGGTCGCCACCGGCAAACGCACGTACTTCGGTGTGCTCGCCGCGCGGGTGACCGCGACGGACGCCGCGCCCAACGCCTTCCAGGCCGGCGTGAACAGCGTGAGCTGGCTGCTGATCCGCTTCGCCGCGCTGATGGTGCCGATCGTGCTGCTGGTCAACGGCTTCACCAAGGGCGACTGGCTGCAGGCCTTCCTGTTCGCGCTGTCGGTGGCGGTGGGGCTCACGCCGGAAATGCTGCCGATGATCGTGACCACGACGCTGGCCAAGGGCGCGGTGCTGCTGTCGCGCAGGAAGGTCGTCGTCAAGCGACTCGATGCGATCCAGAATTTCGGCGCGATGGACGTGTTATGTACCGACAAGACCGGTACGCTAACCCAGGACAAGGTCGCGCTCGCTCGCCACGTCGACGTCTTCGGCCACCCGTCGGACGAGGTCCTGAACCTGGCCTTTCTCAACAGCCACTACCAGACGGGTCTGAATAATCTGCTCGACCGCGCCGTGCTGGACCATGTCGAGCTGAAGGCCGAGCTGAAGCTGGAGCAGGACTACCGCAAGATCGACGAGGTCCCGTTCGACTTCGTGCGCCGGCGCATGTCGGTGGTGGTGTCGGAAGCCGACCACCACCACGAGCTGATCTGCAAGGGGGCGCTCGAGGAGGTGCTGGCGGTATGCACGCGCGTGCGCAGCGAGGACGATGGCGGTTCAAAGGTGTTGCCGCTGGATGCGCCCCTGCTCGAACGCGTGCAGCAGATCACGCGCGAACTCGGCCGGGACGGGCTGCGCGTGGTGGCGGTGGCGATGAAGGAACTGCCGCCGGACCAGGTCACCTACTCGGTGGCCGACGAGGCGGACCTCACGCTGGTCGGTTACATCGCCTTCCTCGATCCGCCGAAGGATTCCGCCGCCCCGGCGCTGAAGGCGCTGGCAGGGCACGGCATCCAGGTCAAGGTGCTGACCGGCGACAACGAACTCGTCACCACTCGCGTGTGCAGCCAGGTCGGCTTGGCTGCGGATAAGGTGCTGCTTGGCTCGCAGGTCGAGAACATGAGCGACGAGGCGCTGGCGCAGGCCGTCGAGAAGTTCCGGATCTTTGCCAAGCTCACGCCGCTGCACAAGGAGCGCATCGTGCGCGCGCTGCGCTCCGGCGGGCACGTCGTGGGCTTCATGGGCGACGGGATCAACGACGCGCCGGCGCTTCGCGCCGCCGACATCGGCATCTCGGTCGACTCGGCGGTCGACATCGCCAAGGAGGCGGCCGACATCATCCTGCTGGAGAAGAGCCTGCTGGCGCTCGACGATGGCGTGGTCGAAGGCCGCGCCACCTTCTGCAACATGCTGAAGTACATCCGCATGACGGCGAGCTCGAACTTCGGCAATGTATTCTCGGTGCTGGTGGCGAGTGCGTTCCTGCCGTTCCTGCCAATGCTGCCGCTGCACCTTCTCGTGCAGAACCTTCTCTACGACATCGCCCAGACCGGGATCCCGTTCGACCACGTCGACGAGGAACTGGTGCGCGCGCCGCTGACGTGGAACCCGGCCGACATCGGCCGCTTCATGATCTTCTTCGGGCCGATCAGCTCGGTGTTCGACATCACCACTTTCGCCGTCATGTGGTGGGTGTTCGCCGCCAACACCTTAGCCGCGCAGACGTTGTTCCAGTCGGGCTGGTTCGTCGTGGGGCTGCTGACGCAGACGCTGATCGTGCACATGATCCGCACGCCAAAGCTGCCGTTCATCGAGAGCCGCGCCGCGGCGCCGCTTATGATCATGACCGTGGCGATCATGGTCGTGGGCATCTGGCTGCCGATGGGGCCACTCGCTGATCACTTCAAGCTGCAGCCGCTGCCACCGGCATACTTCCTGTGGCTGGCGGGCATCCTGCTCGGGTACGGCGCGCTGACCACCGTGATGAAGCATTTCTACATCCGCTGCTTCGGTTGGCAATGACCGGCCCTGCCGCTGTCTGCTTGCGATGTTCTGGCGGACGCGGGCAGCGCGCGTCCTGCTCCAGCCATGCCGCAGCAGCGTCGCGCGCGCCTTGCCGTCCAAGGGCTGCGCTGTGCGCATTATGGCTGATGCGTCGCCAATTGCCGTGGCGTCCGCACAGGCGTCTTGCGGGTGACGAAGTGGTGCCGCGCCACATGGTAGCGCGGGTCGAAGCCGTAGAAGTTGCGGCGAATCTGCGGCAGACCCGCGCCCGGTAGGCCGACAGCGGCTTGAGCGCCTCACGCCCGGCACGTTCGCGCTGCTGGGTGGCGATGCGCTCGGTATGATCACGTTCCGAGGCCAGCGCGGCGGCCTCGGCGGCGGCGCGGGTCACCTCGCGGCGGTAGAGGCTCGCCTTGCTGGCATTGGGGACTGCTGCCACAGATTGGTTACGCCCCACCAGCGCTTCAGATTGTGTGAAACAACGGCTCGATGCCCGCAGCGCTCGGCATAGATCTCCACCACCGCCTGGGCCGACGGCGCGGTCTCGGTCGCCAGAAGCAGGCGCGGTCGCGACCCAGTGTGGTCCGCCTGGCGCATCTCGCACCACGCCACCCGGACCGGGGGGCGCCGTCAGGAATCGCGCCACGGCGATAGCCGAGCGCAGCCGTACCGACTGCGCCTTGCCGTACAGCGCCAACTCCATCGCCGTCGCCGGCAACGTATCGAGCACCGCCGCATCGATGCGCAGGCCGCACTTGCGCTTTCCCCTCACGGCGCGGCGGCTCCGGCTCGGGCGTGAAGAACAGGGTGGCATCCCGGCGCACCTGGCCAATGATCCGCACCCGCTGTTCGACCAAGGGCAAAATCAGACTCCGGCGCATGAACCAGGCATCGATCAGCAAACGCGCGTCCGCGACATTCCCCCGGACCGAGTCGATCAACTGCCGCGCCACCCAGAGCTTGCCACGTTGTCCGGACGCCTCGACCAGCCAGGAGCGAATCGTTACCGTCAGCGCCGAGCCCAGCCGGACGCGCACCACCAGCGCCAGCGTGACGCGACACTGGCTGTGCAAAAAGGTCGGGCGGTTGGCCTTGCTGCTCTGGCAGTGCTGGATGCTGATGCCCGGTCCGGTCTTGGCGCATCGCGGCACCGGGGTATCGTCGATGATCACGTTCACCAGTTCGGCCGGGAACACCCATTGCACCAGCCGGAACAAGCGGACGGACAGCTCGGCGACCGACGCCTGCGCGCGCTCGATCAGCTTGTAATAGGTGGTCCAGTGCGCCTCGCGGCGAATGCCCCCGATGGCGCGCGTGACCCGTCCTTCCGGGGTGAGCAGGCATCCGATCAGCAGCTCGACAAAGGTACGACGGGACCGCGATGGCACGGCCACCAGGAGAAATGAATCCCACTGCGAGAGCAGCAGACAAACCGCGGCCGCGAGCGGCGTGAGGGACCATCCGTGATCGAGAGAGATCCGTCACTGGTCGCCGCGCTGCTCGCTCCAAGACCAACTGCGGGCGAGCAGCGCGGCGACCTCGCAAATCGATCGTCATGTCAAGTGTCTTTCGCGCCTTGTTGAAAGTGGCTTCGCACAACTTTCCGCGCCGCCGGCGCGGCGCTGGCTGCGGTCCGCGACGGTCAGTGTCTAAACCTCAGTAATCACAATCCAACAGGCTCGGATGAAAGAGGCCTTGCCGCCCCTTCCTCATGCACCCGGGGGAGCAAGTTGCGTCGTGTCAGTCCGCCGGTTGGATCGCAGACCACCTATTTCGGCGGCGCGACCGAACCGGCGTAGAACACTTCGCACTCCCCCCCCGGAAAGAGGCTCCCCAGTTTCTCGAGCAACTTGACCACCGGCCCGCTAAGCGACTTGAGGGCGCTCGGCTTGTCCAGCACCGGCTTCTTGAAGTGGCCATGGATGTGTTGCTGCGCCCTGACGCAGCCCTTGGCGTCGATCAACGCCACAGTCATGTGATTGAACCGCTGGTTGATGAAATCGAGCTCGCCTTGGAGGGCGACCCGGTTTTCTTTGGTCGCCATGGCCACGTCCCGCGAATGTGCAACGCCGCGCTCGACTTTCCAGTCCGAAACGACCGTACGGATCTCGCTGTGGCCCTCCGACTCTTGAAGGATGCTGGCGAAGTTGAACCCCTTGGTGACCGCCAGTCCGACCGGGCCGACAAAGAACAGAGCGGCGACGTCCACCAAGTTGAAGTTCTGACTGGACTCATAACGGGCGAACTGCTGATCGAGATCGCAGCCATTGAGGAGGAGGTTCTTGCCGCGCAGCGAGAACAGCCCCTCCATGCTCTGCCTCAGTTCGTGCAAGGTCTTGCCCTGCAGAGACAGGGTCGCGGCGAAGTCCATCGAACCTTCCGCAAGAATTGGCGGCGACAGGGTCTTGAGGAACTCGCCGATGTGCAATTGTGAAAGGGAATAGCGGACGTGGTACTGGGGAACGGCGCTGGTAAAGTCCGCCCGTATACTGCCCGAGCCCAGCCCGGCAAAGGCACGCAGGGTGAGCGGCTTGAGTTCGAAGACCCCGTGTTGCCCGGCGAGCGTGAATTTCAGGTCGGATACCCTGTGACTCCTTGTTTGCACCTCGCTGCAGACGAGTTCCGCCGCCAGGGAAAGGTTCCTCATGATGTCCTTGGGGTCCTTGCCTGAAAGCTGCAGGCGGTTCAGGTCCAGGCGGCAATCAACAGCCTCGAACCCCGCCCCGGTACGCTTGTCCAGGTAGCGGAGGGTTCCGTTCGAAAAAGATACCTTTGCCAGGTTCAGTTTGGGCAAAGATCCGCGGGCCTGCTCCGGGTTCTCGAAGTTGAACGTCCCGTCGCTATCCCGCTCGATGGATACGATCGGGTGTTCAAGCGCGATCTGCTTGATCTGGATTCCCTTGTGGAGCAGGGAGAGGAGGTCGATCGCAATCCTCGCCTCCCTTGCGGTGGCAATCTCCGCCCCTCGGTTGCGGATGTGCACGTCCTTGAGCGAGACGAGCACGTTCGGGAAGAAGCTGATCCCCGAAACTCTGCTCACTTTGACCTCCATCCCAAAGGTTTCCGAGATCGCCGCCTCGAACCGCGGCTTGTAGGCGTTGCCCTCAAAGAAAAACAGCAGGACGACCGCGGCGAGGACCAACAGGCCGACGAGCGCGCCGACAGCATAGGCAATGGCTCTAAGCTTCTTGGACATTGGTCTGGTCCATTCTGGTGACCATTCTAGCGGCCCCGCTCTGCGTGGTTTGCGGCAACTCGAACGCGCGTGCCCGTCGCGGGCGTCATGCTTTTGCGCGTTGCCGCGCCAACACAGTCTCCGCTGACCCGGAGCACTCCTCGGCCTGCGCGGCACACAGGCAGGCTCCGAAGATGAAAACGCTACCGGAAAGGTAGATCCACAGCAGCAATGCCATGATCCCGCCGAACGCGCCATAGACTGCGTTCAAGGTGGCGAAATTCTTCAGGTAGATCACAAATAGCGCTTCGGCCGCCAGCAGGAGCACCGTGGCGGACAGGGCGGCGACCCAGACTTCGGAAAAGCGCGTGGGCCGGCGTGGCGCCATCCGGTAAAACAGGCTCAGGCCTGAAAACACCACCAGCAAGGGAACGAAGAAGCGCGCCACGGTATAGACCCAGGAACGAAAATCGTTCATCGGGAACAGCCAGTCCCTCGCCACTTGCGCAAGCATCGGGGCCCCGATGCCCAAGAGCACCGCAGCCGCGGTAATCCCCAGCAGCACCAGGCTCCTGAGGGGTAGCCGCCACCAGCCATACCCCGCCAAGCCCCAGGCGCGGTTGGTCGCGCTGATGAGCGTGGTGAAGCATTGGAGGGTGACCCACACCAAGATGAGGACAGCGACCATGCCCGCCTGCCCACGCGACTTGATCACACCAGCGACCGTGTCAAAGATGTAACTTTGCATGTCACCACTGATCGGGACGTATGTTTCCACGTAAGCGATGACCTCCGTTGCAGCCCGGTCCCGGTCGATAAAGACCGAGGCTATCGTGACCAGCAGGACCATCAAGGGAAACAGCGAGAAGAACGCATTGAAGGCGAACGCTCCCGCCCATTCCGTCCCGTCGATCCCCATAAACTTGTTGACCGCGAGACGGAATATCGCCCACACCCTGCGTGTCTTCTGGCCAAGCCGGCTTCGCCTGTTCATCGTGCACGGTCCATCTTTGTCATTCGCACCCGGTCATGCCTCCCGGTTGAATCGTGATGGCAGGGCCCGCGAACACCCGAAGAAGCAGCAGGCTATCGACACCCTGCCGCCTGCAGGAATCACGGGGGCCTGATTGCTCCTGTTCCTTGGGCCCGACCTCGACCTCCATCGCATGGCGGCGCTCAACGTGGCTGTCGACGCTGCGGCCCGGGCGGTCGCTGGTCAGTTCTATCTGCTTCGCGCGTGCCTCGGGGTTGTCAAAGGTCATAAGCTCGGTCAACGGCGCCGTCGGCGAGTCTGCGGCAAAGAGCGTGGCGTTGCCATCCCTTACTGCCGCTGCTGGAGAAGCTCACCACGGGGCGCGCCGCGGCGTTGCTCTGGCCCGACCTGGAAGACCCGAGCGACTGGCGCCCGGTGTTCGACTGGGCCTCCGTGATCAACCTGCGCGGCATCGTCGACATTGGACTGGATTCTCTCTCGCGCTAAGAGGTGGCGGCGGTGGGCAACTCGATGTTCGCCGATCTCACCAGCGTGGCCGGCAGTCTTCACAAGTGCGGCCCTGGCAGCGGCCTGCCGGGCGAGACCGCGCCGCGGCGCATTGCGATCCACGCCGACGAGTTCAACGAGCTTATCGGCGACGAGTTCATCCTGCTCCTCAACAAGGCCGGCGGCGTCGGGTTTCAGACGACGGCGTACACCCAGACCTGGTCGGACATGGAGGCGCGCATCGGATCGCAGGCCAAGGCCCGGCAGATCGCCGGCAACTTGAACACCCTCATTATGCTGCGGGTGAAGGAGGTCGCCACCGCCGAACTGCTCACCAGCCAGCTGCCCGAAGTGCGCGTGGTCTCGCCCGTCGTCTCGTCCTCCGTCTCCGACACCAACGGCCCGGGCGATTTCGCCGACTTCGCCAGACGCAACGAGGACCGGATCACCACGGAGAGCGCGCCGATGCTTTCGCCGAGCGATCTGGTCCAGCTCCCCAAGGGGCAAGCCTTCGCGCTCATCTACGGCGGGCAGCTCCACAAGCTGCGTCTGCCCTTGCCGGACGCGAGCGACGATTCGCTGATGCCGGCCGATCTTGAAGCCATCGGGCAGGAGGTGCGGCGCCGCCACGCCGGGGACTGGCAGCGGCGCCCTACCGCCGTTGCGCCGGGGGAAGCGCGGTGACGTCCAGGAAAGCGTCTTTCCCCGAAGGCGTTCTGGCCGGCGTGTTGTGCGCTCCGCTCAAGCTCCTCTTCGCGCTTGCCCTGGCAATGGTCGCAATCCTCTTGGTCGGCTGGGCCATCGAGGGAGTGTTCGTGTGCAAGATCTGGCCGGCGGGTGCCGCGCGGTTGCGGTTCGTCCTCGCCGCCGAGTTGGGGCGCGGAAGCGAGCTTGCGACGCGGCAGGGCGGGGCCCCGGATGCGATCACCGGTACGGCGAACCTGTTGTATGCGCTGATCTTCCAGGTGACTGGCGTACACGACATGGGCGTGCGCTTCGCCGCAGGGGCAGCGCTGTCGATCCCCGACACCATCGTGCGCAGCACCTACCTCGCCAACCGGGACGCGATCGAAGTGGCGATGCTGGGGACGCAGCTGCTGGGCGTGCGCATCGCGACCCGGGCGCTGATGCTGGCGCTGCTGATCCTGCTCTGCTTGGTCGTCGCGGCGGACGGACTGACCCAGCGCGCGATACGTCGAGCTTCCGCGGGGCGCGAGTCGGCGAGCCTGTACCACCGCGCCAAGCACCTGCAGGTCGCGCTGGCGGCAACCGGCGTGCTGGTGGGTCTGCTCTGGCCCGCGGTCGTCGATGCCCGCGCAATCGCCGTGGCGCTGACCGCGCCCCTGGGCGTACTCGCCCGGGGGCACTGGACGTACTGCAAGAAGGATCTCTGACGGGGACGATCGTGCCCGGCGCGGAATTGCCGACTGCCCGGGTGGGGGTGCGATTGCGGGGCGGCCAGATGCAGGAGGCACACTGGCCAGCGACCCCGAACGGACCCGCACCTACCGCTCCTGCACCCAAGCAACGCGGGGTTAACTCGCTGACATCGATTTGGCGCTACGCGGGCAGGAAAGGTGCCATGGGCACGCAGGGTGTCGCCGGAGTGACTGCGGTGCTCCGCGATCCGGCATGGGGCATTCGTCTCACCATGGTTGTGTGGCTGTCGCCCTGGTTCAGCACTTCGGGCGACGCCCAAGCGATAGAAGCATCGCGCGGACCCAGCTTCCCGCGGCCACGGTCGAACCCCGGTTGGCGTCGGGCGGCGGCCGGCATCCCAGCGCCGACCATAGCGAGTCACGCGCGATGGCCGGCGGCGAGGCCAGGAAGGTGCTCACGCTCTGCGCAAGGCTGCTCGACGGCGGGGGCCCGCCGCGGTGCGGAGGCCGCGCGTGATCGACCGACGCGAACGTCGTCATCGCAGCTTCGACGTCGGGCATTTGGTTGACGAGTCTCACGAGCGCGGGAACACGACGGACGCTCAACGGGCGCGCGACGAAGGGCTTCCTGCGCCCGCTTCGTCCGGGACCGTCACCAGCAGGTCGGCAAGCTCGTCGGCGTGGCTCTCCTCCATGGAGAGAATGCCTTCCATCATGCGGCGTGTGGTCGGGTCTTGGTCCCCGAGATACCGGATGATGTCGCGGTAGCTGTCGATCGCGATGCGCTCGGCCACCAGGTCTTCCCTGATCATGCTCGTCAGCGTGTCGCCTTCGACGTACTCGGCATGGCTGCGGCCGACAAGACTCGCGGGAGCGAAGTCGGGCTCCCCGCCGAGCTGAACGATGCGCTCGGCGATCTCGTCCGCGTGCCCCTGCTCCTCGTTCGAATGAGCGAGGAACTCCTCGGACACGCTTTGCGAGTTGATGCCGCGCGCCATGAAGTGGTGCCGTCGATAGCGCAGCACGCATACGAGCTCGGTCGCGAGGGAGTCGTTGAGGAGCTTCAGCACCACGGCGCGGTCTGCCGAATAGCCGGCGGTCACGGAGCCTTTGTCGATGTGTTTGCGCGCTCGCTCGCGCAGCGTCGGGGTGTCGGTCAGGGGCAGGGTCTTGGGCATGGGGCGGTTCTTGCTTCGGATGATTGATTTCGACCGGCGGACCGCTGGACCGGGGTTCGTGGGGGTGAGTGCTGCCGCGCGGCGCAGAGCACCGCCGCCGCAGCCCGTTCCGGCAAGGCTTGATGGATGCCGGAACGGCACTCGATTAAAGACGTCCCATCAGGAACAGCACGATGAGCACGATCAGTATCGTTCCGACGATGCCGCTCGGCGCGTACCCCCAGCTCCTGGCATGCGGCCAAGTCGGAAGTACGCCGATGAGCACCAGAATCACGACGATGAGAAGGATGGTGCCAAGACTCATGATTTGCTCCTTGGTACGCTGCCGCCGGTTCGCGGGTCACGACACAAGTGCCTGCCCACGGTTGCCGTTCGGTTGGCCGGCTGCAACTACAAGGGAAGAATGGGCGCGCCGTCGCCCGCCGTCTGTGCGCTGGCGAACGTAGCGGGCAGCCGGCCCGGGAGTGCGACTCGTGGCTATCGGCGCATTGGAAATCAAGGCGCAGGGATTCAGAGCGGCCCGGCCGGGTCGGTGCGACGGCGCACATGGCCGGCGGACAAGCCGGATGTCGACGGTGCGCTACCGCACCGACACTCGCCCCGTCCATCTGTTGTCCGCGAGGCGCTGGTCCACACGGCAGGCGGCGCATTTGCGCTCGATTGGGTCCGCGACTTGGCTGCGGGCCTCGAGCACCTGGCCGCGGAAGCGGAGCGGGCCGGCGAGGGCGGCAACGACGCGGCGGCCGTGCTGGTCGAGCTGTTCCTGCCCGACAGCCAGGGCATCGAAACCTGCGATCGGGTCTACCGCGTCGCGCCACATCTCGGCATCGTGGTCCTCTGCGAGTCCGATGGCGAAGGCATCGGCAAGCTGGCGGCGCACCGCGGAGCGCAGGACTATCCTCTGAAATCGCGCGTGGATGGCTGCCTGCTGCCGAAGGCGCTGCGCAGCGCAATCGAGCGGGTGGTAGGCGAGGCGCTGCATCGGAGAAAGAGCGCTCCCAAGTTGCTCGACGTCGACGATTTCAAGGGCCTCAACGACACCCTCGGCCACGCCGCCGGCGACCGCTTGCTACAATCGGGGTCGGAGCGACGTGCTGGGAAGCGCGCGCGGATCGAACACGGTCAGTCGGCAGGGTGGCGACGAGTTCGTGATCGTGCGCGCGGAGGTGACGGACGCGAGCACAATACGGCCGCCGGCGCCGACAAGATGACTCCGGGCGTCCGGGGCTCCCCATCGGATCGGCCGGCAGGAACTCCAGCTGACCGCGAGCATCGGCGTCGTCACGTACCCGGAAGACGGCATCGATGCACCGACGCTGACGAAGAACGCGGACCTGGCGATGTACCATGCCAAGGGCGGCGGGCGAACCTGCTATCGACCCTTCGCGGCAGGCATGAGCGCGCGCATGAGGCCGGGCGGTGACTTCCGCGGATCGCAGTTCTTGATTCGAGCCGCCCTGATGCCGTCGAACGCCTTTCGTACACTTCATCCATGACCGAATCCTTGTTTCTGACGGCGACCCCGGTCTCCACTTTCGACGGCGGGCGGTTGCTCACCAAGGCGAGCGGCTTCTTCTTTGCGCGAGATGACCGGTTGTTTCTTGTCACCAGTCGCCACGTGGTCTACGACGAGCCGAGCGGACACTTCCCGGATCGCATCGAGATGGTCTTTCACGTCGACGAGTCGAATCTGACGCGGGTCACTGGCTTCTCGGTGCTCTTGTACGACGGCGGCCGCGCCGTCTGGCGGCAGGGCGCGGATTCGGCGGGCGATATCGACGTGGCCGTCGTCGAACTCGAGCGCAAGGCCCTTCCCGATCCGGTGGTCGTGCGGGCCTTCACCGCGCAGCATCTGCAGGCTTCGTTGCAGGATATCGGGGTGGGCGCGCCGTTGCTGATCGTGGGTTTTCCTCTGGGCTTCTATGACACGCTCCACCACCTGCCCGTCGTCCGCCAGGCAACGATTGCCTCGTCCTTCGGGGTCAGGTTCCAGGGACAGGGGATGTTCCTCACCGACGGCCGCACGCACCGCGGAACCAGCGGGGCCGCGGTCGTGATGCGCGCGGCGCCGCAAGGCGATGGCGGCGACGAACTGCCCTGGAAGCTGCTCGGAGTTCATTCAGGCCGGCTGGACATGCGCACCCGCGACGAGCAGCAGGATGAGTCGCTGGGTTTGAACTGCGCGTGGTACGCGGACATCTTGCTGTCGCTCACGAATCCGTAAGCCGCCGTTGCCCGGACCCTGTTGTAGAACACCGAGAACCTCCGTTCTCCATGCCGTGTCGTCACGGTTTCAGTTGCCCGCGGATCTCGCCGCGCGGGTTCGCAGCGGCGTGGACGTTGATGTAGAGGTTGCCGGCCCGCAGGCCCGCCAGTTGCAGTTCGGTCAGCCTTGCGCCTGCCGGAACCGTGTAGGTGTTGCCGTCCTTGGCGAGGGGAATGATCACGGGGCTGTTCGCACCGGCTGCCGCTTCGTGGCTGTGCGCCGCCGTACCGGAAACGGCGGTGGTGGTCACGCTGCCGCGTGATGGAGCCATCGGCGCCTATGGTGAGCGTACCGATGCCGTCCCCGGCGCTCCAGCGCGCCGGTCGTTCACAGAACGTAGTGCAGGATCGCGAAGTAATGGGCGGCACTGCCGGCGATCACGAACAGATGCCAGACCCCGTGCGCATGTTTGAGCCGGGCATCGAGTGCGTAGAAGACGATCCCGCTCGTGTAGAACAGCCCCCCGGCCAAGAGCCAGGCGAAACCGCCCGGGCCCAGTGACCGCAGCAGCGGCACGAGGGCCACCACGATGACCCAGCCCATCACGACATAGATCACCACGGACAGGATGCGTGCCCCGTTGTTGGGCCGCAGGTCCTGCAGGCTGCCGAGGAGCGCAAGGCCCCAGACGGTCCCGAGCAGCCACCAGCCCCAGGGACCGCGCAACGTCACCAGGCAGAACGGCGTGTAGCTGCCGGCGATGAGCAGATAGATGCTTTGGTGATCGAATTCGCGCAGGATATTCTTCGCGCGGCCCTGCAGGCCGTGGTAGAGCGTCGAGGCGCAATACAGCACGACCAGCGTGGCGCCGTAGATCGAGACGCCAACAAGCTTCCAGGGATCCCCGCCCGACGCGGCCTTGACGACGAGCAGGGCCGTGCCCGCGATAGCCAGCACGGCGCCGACGAGGTGCGTCACGGCGTTGAATTTCTCCCCTTCGTGCATGCCGATTTGTCGCGATCGGTGTCGAGCGCTCCGCCATCGCAACGCATGACGAACCGCACGCCCCGGCACGTGCGCCGGCCAGGCGGGGACCGCACACTGCGACCGGTGCGACCCCGCCAGGCTCGATCCGGGGCATCACCGGGTCGTCGTCGCGGAGGCTCGCGTTCGTTCGCGTCTATTTCCTCTCCGCCGCCTTCTTGACGGCCTTTGTTGCTGGGGGCTTCCGGGTGGCCGTCCTGGGCGCTCTCTTCGCGGGCGCCTTGGCTGTCTTTTTCTCGACCGCCTTCGCCAGCGGCGTGGAGGCGACCTTGCTGGCGACCTTCTTTGCCGCCCGCCTCACCGGCGGCTGCGGGTCCGAGACCTGTTTCACCGCGCGCTTCGCCGCCCGCTCCACCGCAGCGACCGCGCTGTGCATCGACTTCTTGACGGAATCGACGGCAGCGGTGGCCACGCTCCTGACCCTTTTCTCGATTGGCCCCTGCGCGGCTTCCTTCTCGGCTTTCGATTTGTGGCGAAGGTCGGCGGCATGCGCCCGCTTGTAGGTCTGGATGTCCTTGAACTGTCCGCTCTCGTCGCGGACGGCATAGAGCTTGGTGCCGGTCTTGCTTCTCATTGTGGTGCGACGCGTGGCCATGAAACCTCCTGTCGGGAATGCGGAAGCGTCGGCGCGAGACTGCACCGAGCCACCTTCCATTATTCACATTGCGCTGCGCCTTGTCAGCATCGTTCCCTCCACATCGTTCCTACCCCGTCCGGGCTCAGGCTGCTGTCGTTCGGCACCGACCCGATCGCCGGTCTATGTTCGACAACGCACAGACCGCGGCGACGTCCAAGTGGAAACTGATCGCGTGGTTGGCAGGAATGTGGTGATCCAGCGCCGAGTGTGCGCAATGTCTCGTAGCCGGTGCGGATTCGCCGCCATCCCGGCGGGAGGATGGTTCGAAGAACTCCCGCGCAGCAGAACGGAGCGCGCCGGCCGTTTGCCGGCACCGTCGTCAGGAGCAAGGCATGACCATCAACAAGGACCAAGTCAAGGGTCGAGTCAAGGAAGTGAAGGGCAAGATCAAGGAGCTCGCCGGCAATCTCGTCGGAAACGAGACTCTGGAAGCAAAGGGCACGGTGCAGAGGCTCGCGGGTGAAGCCCAGGCGAAGTTCGGTGACCTCAAGCAAGACGTGAAGGACGCGAAAAAGGGCGGCTGACCCGCGCTGCGGGCTCTCTTCCCGCGCCGACGCCGCCATAGGTCGAGTCCGCGTGGCGGGGAATGTCCATGCGCCCCGGAGAGGGCGCATGGACTGTTGCGAACCCGCTGCGATTGGGCCGGAGCGGGGGAGGGATAGTCGCGCGAGCAGTACGCGCGCAACCAAGCCGGATCCGGGTTTCGCTTCACGCTCTGTGCGCTAGCGAACAGACGCGACTCGGCAGCGGACATATGTTGAAGACGTACCGGCCGAGCGAGCCTTGATGCGTGGCGCATTTCGCCGCATCGGTGCGGTGCCCGCGCGGTTTTGGCGGAAAGCAAAGGAGCAAGCCATGAGGCTAGGCACCATTCTGTTGATTGTTGTGATCCTGATGCTCGTCGGCGTGCTGCCAGTTTGGCCGCACGCCAGCAGTTGGGGCTACGGACCCAGCGGAATCGCCGGGGTCGTACTCATCATCTTGATCGTCCTGCTCGTAACGGGGCGCCTGTAATCCCGCACCGTTGCGGCGCGGGCGTTCCACACAAAGGAGAAGATATGACAAGCATTACTCGCAAACTGGCATCCCTGGCCGGCGTCCTATTCGTAGCGGTGGCGCTGGGTTGCGCCTCGACGGCAAAGCAGGAAGGTACCGGCGAGTACATCGACGACACCGTCATCACCACCAAGGTCAAGGCGGCGATCCTCAATGAACCCACCCTGAAGTCTGCGGAAATCAATGTCGAGACGTTCAAAGGCGTGGTCCAGCTGAGCGGATTCGTGACCTCACAGGCGGCCGAGAACACGGCCGTGGCCGTGGCCCGCAAGATCGAGGGCGTCAAGTCCGTCAAGAACGACATGCGCCTGAAGTGAGCGAGGACGCTTTCCGGCGCCGGAACCCCGTCCAGCGTAGTGCCACCGTGCGGTGGGCTGAGGCGGGGTAATGGATTGCGCTTGAAGGTGGGAAGAGACGTTGTGGCGACTCGTTGGTCTTCTCCCCGGCTGGGGACGAAGGCCGCGAAGCCGCAGGTAGACCCTGAGGAAACAACATGTCCCGATTGATGATTGCATTGTTTATCGCTGCCGGCCTGGGCTTTGCGGGCACCAGCGCGGCGCAGATGAACGCGCCCATGACCGCTCCGATCTCGAAGGCGACCTACACCCAGGCGGTAAAGGACGCCGATGCGCAGTACAAGATCGCCAAGGACGCATGCGCGTCGCTCTCCGGAAACGCCAACGACATCTGCGTCGCGGAAGCGAAGGGCAAGGCCAGCGTTGCCAAGGCCGAAGCCGAAGCCGCCTACAAGCACACCCCGAAGGCGCGCGAGAACGCCCGCATTGCGCACGCCCAGGCGAATTACAGCGTCGCCATCGAGAAATGCGACGACCTGGCCGGCAACCGGAAGGATGTCTGCGTCAAGGAAGCAAAGTCCGAACGGGTCAAGGGCGAGGCGAACGCCAAGGTCGACCGTGTCGCGGCCGATGCGAATAAGGAGGCGGCGACGAAGCAGGCTGAAGCCCGCAAGGACGCGAGCGCAGACAAGCGCGAGGCGGAATACAAGGTTGCGATCGAGAAGTGCGACGCGCTCGCGGGCCCGGCAAAGGATGCGTGCGTCAGCAGCGCGAAGTCACAATACGGCAAGCCCTGAGAGCGAAGAGAGCTCTCCGTTGCCGTTCTCTGCTCTTCCTCCCTTCGTTTTCTTCGCATGGAGTTCGGCATAGGTCGGCGCGGTGACGCCGCCGGCGATGCCAAGCAAGGAGCGGCAGGCGTTGAAGGGGTAGAAGCGGCGGTTGAAGCAGATGGTGAATTCGTTGAATCGGCTTGCGGGTGCTGTGGACTGACACCGTGATGGGTGCTGATGCACAGCGCCAGGTCCTGAGACTTGAGAGACGAGGTGAATGATCGGCAGGAACGTCCCGGCACCTTGCATGTCGCCCCGCTCTGCGATGGCGGTATACATGGCGCGACGAGGCGCGAGTGAAATTGGCGGATCGCGCCGCGTCAGCACCTGGGCGACGACGGACCCGGGCGGGGCAGCGCGCACCTGCTAACAGGGTGAATGGACCGATAACCTCATTGGCACGCCCCGGCCACGACCATCTAACCGCCATCCGGCAGTTTTTGCTTTCTCGGCGTGCAGCAACAGCGGCTGCAGGAGGATGCGGATCTGTTCTTGGGCGTCCGCTAACGTCGCAACGACATGCGTTGTCGCGCCACCACCGATCCGCTCTCTTGCCTTGCTCAGGTCACCTGTTGCGTCCCACAACCCCACAACCAGGTTCATTTCCGGAAACCGACGGCGAAGTCGCGATACACAGGTGACGCGCGTGCGCCACGGGCGCGGGCGGCGTGGCGGAGATGCAGACCAGAGCGGCTTTGCGCTGCCCGATGAGTTCAACCACCTCGCTGGCCGTGGCCGTGGAGGACACGGTCTCCACGAGGCAGCCACGAGGCTCCACGACTTGCGCGAGCATCATTGCGGCAATTTCGTCCGCCTCGTCGTGAGCGGGCAGACAGACGATGCAGGGCGCCGGCAATCCGGTCCCTTCGGCAGCACTGGAAGCTCCGTCCACGTCCTTCCTGCCGTCACCGCCGTGTTTCTCTTGCAGTTCCTGCTGACGCTCACCCCGTTCCTGAATCATTTGCTTCAAACTCTGCAATATGAACTTGTGCCGGCCCTCCGCCAGTTCGCCCCGATGCCAGTGACTTTCGGCAGAAGCAAGCGCCGGGATCAGCACCGTGTCGTAGACCTCGACGAGCGGCGTGTGCTCGAGTAACTCGTCGACCAGTTCGGTCGCCTCCTCCTGATCTCCCGCCAGGAGGCGCTGATAGACCCGCTTCTTCGGCTCGAACACTGGCTGGTCGCCCAGCAATGTGTCCAGGAAGGCCAGTTGGGGAACGTGCTTGCCGATCACCAACAGGCAGACGGTCAACGGCGTGGCGAGCAGCAGCCCCAACACGCCCCACAACCAAGTCCAGAAGACCGCCGCCAGCAGTACCGCCACCGCCGACACGCCCGTGTTCTTGCCATAGAGCCAAGGCTCCAGGACGTTGTTGCTGACGAGTTCCACCACCACGAACAACCCAATCGTAAGGCTCGGCGCCATCCAGTCACCCGAAATGGCCATCGACAGGCCAATCGGCATTGCAGCGGCAATCCACGGGCCGATATAGGGAATGAACCTCAAGGTCGTGGCCAGGATTCCCCACAGAGTGGCGTTGGGTATGCCGATAAAGTAGAGTCCGATTCCCACCGCGGCGCCGAATAGCGCATTGATCAGGAACTCTGTCGCGAGGTAGTGGCTGACCCGCGTAGCGGCATCTTCCAGCACCTGCGTGGTCAGGGTCACATCACCCCGTCCGACCAAGCGGATGAACCTATCGCGCAGGTCGTCACGACGAACCAGGAAGAACACGACAAGAACAAGAACCACACCGGTGGAGCCCAGCACTTCCAACACGGTGCCGAACATTCCACCAAAGACCTGAAGCGGGCTTGCCGGCGAGGAGATCACCCGAACCGAGTACGGCCATTCGGTCGTCCCTTGTGGCGGCTGGGCCGGCCCTATCTGCGGCAGGTTCTCGCTCATTCCCTGCGCTGTTCTTGTTGCCTTGCTCAGCGCGTCGCCGACACGGGCGTTCGCCGAGTGCAGCTTCGCTTTCAGATTGCTCTCGTACTCCGGCAGTTTGGGGGCCAGGTCGGTCACTTGAACAACGGCCGTCCATGTTGCCGCGCCCAGCACCGTGAACCCCACAATGACCGTTACCAGCACCGCCGGAATCCGGCCGAGCCTGAGCCGCTCGAGCCAGTCACACACCGGGCTCAATAGGAAGCTCAACAGCACGGCCAGTGCCATGGGCGCCAGCACACCCTTGGCAAGATAAAGTGCCGCGACGACCACGGCGATCGATGCCAGCATCCATGCTGATTTGGCGAATTGGTCGGACGGTGCCATGTGATTTGTTTCCGACGATTTCGATCACGTCGACAGACGTCTAAGCACTGACCGTCGCGGATCGCAGCCGGCGCTGCGCCGGCGGCGCGGAAAAGTGGGCGAAATGTCTTTCCCTTTATGGTTGCGCCCGTGTGACACGCGCGGGGCTCAGTCTGAGTCTGCGCCTTCGTGAGATCGCTTGCAACGAGTTCGCTCTGCGGCAAGGCGACTGGTGCGCCGCCGGCTCGCCATCGGCGGGAAGGTATCCGCTATTGAGCGCAGATCGCACGGGCCTTCGACGCGATCGTTTAGGGGGCGCGGTTCAGGCGAGCAATTCGCGAAGGACTGGAATTCCAACCGCACGAACGGCACCATCTCGTGTTGGAATGTCGGAGTGGGCCGGCTAGATGCCGCCGAAGACTTGGACCAGCCTCACGGATCGCCGTCGAGCCGGCCGCAAGAGTTGACTTCGCTCAATGCGGGCAAAAGGGTCCCGCCTCGCGCATCCGCAGACCCGCCTGTAGACCCGCAGCCATTCTGACAAGACTTGCCCGGCGCACGTCGCTCCTCTTGATCGCGCTCACGGCGTCCCGCGCCCTGCAAACCCAGTCGCGCGCGGCAGTAGTAAAATTGCAGTCTCGTAGTGGTCAATGCGGAGCGCGGGATGGCTTGTGGCATAGATCCGCGGCAGAACCAACTCCTTGCCATGCTGCCCGACGCCATTTGGGCGCGTTGGCTGCCGCAGTTGGAATTCGTCGACATGCCGCTCGGCGGGGTGCTCTACCAGCCGGGCAGGCCATTGGGGCATGTGTACTTTCCGACGTCGTCCATTGTCTCGTTGCTTTACGTGATGGAAGACGGCGCCTCGTCCGAGATCGCGCTGGTTGGACGCGAGGGCCTGGTCGGCGTCTCGGTATTCCTCGGAGGCGAAACGACGACCCAGCACGCGATAGTCCAAAGCGCCGGCCAAGCGTACCGGCTGCGGGGGCGTTTCCTGCTGCGGGAGTTCGAAAGCGTCGGGCCGGTGCTGCACTTGCTGCTGCGCTATACCCAGGCGCTCATCGCCCAGATGGCACAGACGGCGGCGTGCAACCGCCACCATACGCTGGACCAGCAACTGTGCCGCTGGTTGCTGATGAGCCTGGATCGGCTGCCGTCCAACGAACTCGTGATGACGCAGGAACTCATTGCCAACATGCTCGGCGTGCGGCGCGAAGGGGTCACCGAAGCCGCCGGTCACTTGCATGAGGCAGGGCTGATCCGCTACCACCGCGGCCACATCACGGTCCTGGATCGGGCGGGGCTCGAACGGCGCACCTGCGAGTGCTATGCCGCGCTCAGGAAGGAGTACCAACGCCTGCTCCCGGCAACGACGGCGATCTGAGCCGCTGAGAGCCTGCGAAGAAGTCGTCGCGAGCGGCCGGAGTGCAAGGCGCGAACGACGCCAGCGACGAGACATATCAAGTAGAGTGGCGAGGAGGGAGCGAGTGAGCAACGGAGCAATCCGGCCGCGCAGCAGCGTGATTCACAGGCTTTGACTCCGGGAGCGCCTTGCCAACCGCCGGTAAAGACCATGACCCCTGCACCTGGTAGAAGATGGCGTGACTCTGCCATCGGCTCGACGATGGTCGTTACCGGCCCTCGACTCACCGCGAGGATGCACTTTCAGAGAGGAAGCGCAGATGATCAAGAAGTGCCTGTTTCCCGTTGCTGGCTATGGCACCCGCTTTCTCCCCGCGACCAAGGCGATGCCGAAGGAGATGCTGCCGATTTTGAACAAGCCGCTGATCCAGTACGCCGTCGAAGAAGCGGTCGACTCCGGCATTTTCGACATCGCTTTCGTGACCGGGCGCGGCAAACGCGCGATCGAGGATCACTTCGACGTCAGCTACGAGATTGAACACGAGATCAGCGGCACGGCGAAGGAGCAGTACCTTTCCGGCATCCGGGACCTGATCGACAAGTGCAGCTTTTCTTACACGCGGCAGAATTCGGTAAAGGGCTTGGGGCACGCGATCCTTACCGGCGAAACGCTGATCGGCGACAAACCCTTCGGCGTGATTCTCGCGGACGACCTGTGCGTGGCGGATGGCCAGAACGTGCTGTCCCAGATGATCCGGGTGTACAACGCGCATCATTGCAGCGTCGTGGCCATCGAAGAGGTGGCGCGATCGGAGACCAGCAACTACGGAATCGTGGCCGGACCCGAGATCGAGTCCGGGTTGATGCGCATCGAGCACATGGTCGAGAAGCCCAACGCCGGGGAGGCGCCCTCGAACCTCGCGATCATCGGGCGCTATATCCTTACCCCGGACATTTTCGATGTGCTGCGGGAGACCGAACCCGGCGCGGCCGGGGAGATTCAGCTCACCGACGCATTGCGCGTGCAGGCGAGCCGGGGCGATGTGCTCGGATACCGATTCCGTGGCAGGAGGTTCGACTGCGGGACCCTCCGCGGCTTCCGCGATGCCACCAATTACTTCTTCGACCTCGTGGCGCCGGATGACCGGAGCGGTCCCGTATCAGGCCCGGTTGCGCACGGCTAAGGCGGGGCGCGATCACCCCTTTTGACGACCGCACCACACGACGGAAGGAACCACGCATGATGAACTTCGGCTACCACAGCCTATGGGGCGTGTTGATACTCGCTGGCGACATCTGGGCGATAATCAACATCTTCCAAAGCTCCGCATCCAACGAGAAGAAGTTGATCTGGACGCTCGCAGTCGTACTCCTGCCGGTGCTGGGTCTGATCCTGTGGTATTTCCTCGGGCCTCGCGACGGCAAGACGTAGGGCTGGCAGACAGCGCTTGGTAAATGCGAAAGCGAACAAAGGGCCGAGCTGCCATCCGGCTGCACCTGCTTTTCAAAGTGTAGCCAAAGCGGCTGAAGGAGGACTCTCAGTCCTGTTGCCCGCCGCTACCAGATTCCTTGACGGAAGCGAATCTGGCCCGAGAGCCTCACCCGACGAGCGGGCCGAGCTTCGTGACTTGCGAAGCAAACGTTCAGCACGGCGTGCCGGCTGGTGTTTGCCGGCGCAAGTTGTCAGGAGTAGATTGGCAGTATGGACAAGAAGACCCTGGTCAAAGGCCGCGTCAAGCAAGTGGAAGGCATGATCATGGAAGTCGCAGGTCGCGGGCAAGCTCGCGGGTAACAAGGCACTGGAAAATCGTGGGAAGATCCAGAATGCTCTTGGCGCACCGTAAGGAGGAGGGTGGCGACCTCAAGCAGGATGCAAGGGACGCAGTGAACAGTGCCTGGCTGCAGTTCAGCGTTATTTGCGAGAAGGGCGTCCGCTGGTGGGCGGAACTTCTTCTCGCGCGGGGGGGGGGGGCTTGGATCGAAGTTGTAGGTATCCTTGTAACGAGCGGATGGATTGGCGCAACCCGATCGTGGTGGTTCGGATCGCCCGGCCCCGCCGCTCGCGGTCGTGCGGTGCATGTCGACGCACCTTCGTGAGGGCCCGTGCTGCGCGGCCGTCCCATCTGCCCGTAGCAGTCGGGATGCAACGCTGTGTTGGGTCCGGTCTACCGTGTGACAGAGGAGCAAGTCATGACAGATTCTACAAATGATATCGACCAAGTGCTGAAGAGCTTGGCGTCCCAGTCGATCAAGCAAGGCAGCAACGTGCGCGCCGCGGTGCGGGACCTGACCCTCAAGGCACTGCAACAACGGGAGCTCACGCTGGAGCAGATCCGGAAGGTCCTCCGAAGCGTCACCGAAGGGGTGAGTCTCGGCGTGGCCAAACGCGAGATCAAGGTCGAGAAAGCGCTTTCCGATACGGTTGCCGGGATCGACGACGCATTACTCAAGGCGGTCCAGGCGAGCAACGTCGCGCTCCATAGGCTGACGGGCGAAGGTTACGACTACGAAGACTCCAACCTGAAGCAGGCCCTCGACGAACTGGAGAAGTTCGAGGACGAATTGCTCCAGAGCATTGTGCAGGCGACGGACAGTGCCAGCGAGAAGTTCAAGGCGCCTTGGGGACGGGTGCTGGAGAAGACCCAGCGGTCTGGCACCGCCACTGGCACTCAGGTGGCGTCAACCATCCGGGATTACGCCAAGCGGGCACAGGCGGCGATGCGTGAGCAGCGCGAGACGGGTTTCAAGACCGCGCATCTGCTCACCCAGAACTTCGCGACCCTGGCAAGCGGGATATTGATTGGCATGTCCGCGGGTCTGGGAGCCAAGCCTGCTGCTGCAAGAAGCAAAGCCAAGTCAGCAACCGGACGCAAGATCACCAAGGCCGCCAAGAGCGTGACTACGAAGGCAGGCAAGCGCACCACGGCCAAGACCGCCAAGCGTGTCAAGACCGCGAAACGTGCCAAGACCACGGCAGCACGCAAATCCAAGTAGGATCAAGGGACCGGCCGCGGCGCCGAGCCGCAATCGCATGCGGCCATCGCCACCGGCTGGTTGAGGGACGGTCACGCATCTGGCGCCAGAGGTGCCGGAAAGGGGCACTCGCTTCGTTGAGTAGAGAGTCAGATGGCAGGCAAGACGGCGCATCATGACCTTCCCGAGGCCGGGCGAACGCCTGACGCCGTATTGGCGCTGACCCGGCAGTTTCTCGCCGAGCTGCATCCCGGCACGGCGTGGATTCGCCCGATTACGTTGGACAGCGCCCTTGAGCAGGATCTGGGGCTGGACAGCCTCAGCCGTGTAGAACTCGCGGTGCGTATCGAGCGCGCCTGCGCGGCAACCCTCCCGGAACAGGCGCTAGGCGGGGCGGTGACCCTGCGCGATCTGCTCAATGCTTTGCAGGGTGCTCCGCGGGCTACTTCAGCCACCACGGCTGCCGCTCGGCCGGCGCGCTGGTCGGAGCCCGGCGAGGCCGTCCCGGAAGATGCCGAGACCCTGATCGAGGCGCTGGATTGGCACGCGCGCGCGCACCCCGATCGCGTGCATATCGTCCACCTCGGCGACAGCGGCGAGACGAACATCAGTTATGGCGATCTGCAACGGCAGGTCGACATCGTCGCCGCCGGGCTGCAGCGAGCAGGCCTGGAGCCACGCCGGACGGCGGCGATCATGCTGCCTACCTGCCCGGAATACTTTGATGCCTATTTCGGCATCCTTCGAGCGGGTGGCATTCCGGTACCGATCTATCCGCCGGCGCGCCTGTCCCAGATCGAGGAGCATGTACGCCGCCATGCGGGCATTCTGTCCAACGCGGAAACCTCGATCCTTGTCACCGTGCCGGAGGCGCGGGGCGTGGCGCGTCTGCTGGAGGCGCGCGTGCCCGGCCTGCGCCGCGTTACGACCGTGGCCGAGCTGAAGGACTACGGGCGCGAGCCACTGCCGGTGCCCGTCGGACGAGACGACATCGCCTTTATCCAATACACCTCAGGCAGCACGGGTGATCCGAAGGGCGTGATGCTCACCCACGCCAACCTCATGGCCAATATCCGCGCCATCGGCCAAGTTATCGACGTCAGGCCGGACGACGTCCTGGTGAGCTGGTTGCCTCTGTATCACGACATGGGGCTGATCAGCATGTGGCTCGCCAGCCTGTACTTCGCGATTCCGCTGGTCGTCATGTCTCCGCTCGCCTTCCTGGCACGCCCGGAGCGCTGGCTGCGAACGATCCAGCGCTTCCGCGGCACCGTCTCTGCGGCGCCGAATTTCGCCTACGAGCTGTGCGTCAAGCGCATCGACGACGCCCAGATCGACAGCCTGGATCTGAGCTCCTGGCGCCTCGCCGCGAATGGGGCCGAGCCCGTGCTCCCCGAGACGCTGCGCCGCTTCACCGAGCGCTTCGCCCGCTGCGGCTTTCGTCCAGCAGCCATGACGCCGGTGTACGGCCTGGCCGAATGCACGGTCGGACTGCTGTGTCCGCCACTGGGGCGCGGGCCGCGCATCGACCGTGTCCGCCGTCAGCCCTTCAGCCGTGCAGGCCGGGCCGACCCGGCTGCGACCGACGATGCCACCGCGTTGAGCTTCGTCTCCTGCGGACGCCCGCTGCCCGGGCATGAGGTGCGCATCGTCGATGTCCACGGCCGGGAGCTGGGTGAACGCGTCGAAGGGCGACTGGAGTTCAGGGGGCCCTCGGCCACCGCTGGCTACTACCGCAATCCGGGAGAGACTCGGCGCCTGTTCGATGGCGATTGGCTCGACACCGGGGATCGCGCTTACCTCGCCGACGACGAGGTCCATCTCACCGGCCGGGTCAAGGACATCATCATCCGCGGCGGGCGCAACATCTATCCCCACGAGGTGGAGAATGCGGTGGGCGCGGTTCCAGGAGTGCGTCGGGGCTGTATCGCCGTGTTCGGCAGCACCGATCCGAACAGCGGCACCGAGCGTCTGGTGGTGCTCGCCGAAACCCGCGCAACCGGGGCGGCGGAGCAGGACGCGTTGCGCACGCGGATCGTCGAGGCTACCGTGGCTGTGCTCGGAGAGCCGCCCGACGAGGTGGTGCTCGCACGGCCCCAGACAGTGCTCAAGACCTCGAGCGGAAAGATCCGCCGCACTGCGTGTCGCGAACTCTACGAGGCTGGACAGCTGGGTGTGCGTGTGCACGCGGGCTGGTGGCAAGTGATCCGCTTGATCGCGGGTTCGCTGCTGCCGCAAGCGAAGCATGCGGCGACAGCGGCTGCCCACCTCGTCTATGGCCTCTACGGTTGGCTGCTGTTCGCGTTGATCGCGCCGCCGACGTGGCTGGTGACCGCCCTCGCGCCGCGCCCCGCTGCGGCCTGGCGCGTGAACCGGCTGGCGGCGCGGGTCATCCTGCGGCTCGCCGGCATCGAGCTCGCGGTGCGCGGTCTCGACCATCTGCCGCGGGGGCCCTGCGTGTTGGTGGCAAACCACGCCAGCTATCTGGACGGCATCGCCTTGTTCGCCGCCTTTCCAGCGCACTTCAGCTTCGTGGCCAAGCGCGAGTTTCTGGACCATCCGCTGGCACGCATCTATCTGCGCGGACTGGGCGTCCAGTTCGTCGAGCGCTTCGCAGCCCGGCAGAGCGTCGAGGACGCACGGCGGCTGGCGGCGCCGTTGAAGGCAGGTACTTCGACCGCGCTTTTTCCCGAGGGCACTTTCAGGCGCATGCCGGGACTGGGGTCTTTCCACCTGGGCGCCTTCGCGGCGGCTGTGTCGGCGCAGGTTCCGGTGCTGCCGGTCGCCATCCGTGGCACCCGGGCGATGCTCCGGGCAGGTCAGTGGCTACCACGGCGCGGCGCCATTGCCGTGACCGTCGGCAGCCCGGTCTTTCCCCCCTCGTCCGCGCCGGATGCCTTCGCCGCCACCGTGACTCTGCGCGACACGGCTCGCGCGCACATCCTGGCGCACTGCGGCGAGGAGGACGCCGGGTCGGGCTGAGAAAACGTCACCTGCCTCGTCGAAGCGAGACGGCGCTTTCAACGGGCAAGCGGCCAACCCATGTACTACGGCGACGGCTCAACGCGGTGACTCACCTCGTCGGGGAAGTCTTGGCATCGCAGGTGCAATCGTACTCGTGGTGCCGGCAGCGTCGGCAGGCGACCCGTGGAAGGTGGTCAGTGTCGCGATCTACGGCGTGACCCTCGGCGAGGCGCGCCTCCGGACAGCGAAATCAATAGGATCAGCCGAGCACGGAGTCGTCGCCTGCAAATAGGGCGTCTGAGACCTGCATCTCGCGATTGGCGACGATCGTCAGGAATTCGTCGCTGCCGCTCATCATGCGAAAGGCTGCATAGCCACGCTCGAGGAAGCTGTGCAGCCCGCCAAACCCGGCAAGCTGGGCGGGCTTGCGCATCATCCGAAACCCGACGCCTATGAACGGCTTTCGCTTTAGGCCCTCGAGCGATTGGCCAAGATGGGCGATTAGGCCGATCTGGCGCTCGCGGTCGCTCCGGCGGCCGACCTTGCGATAGGCGTCCGCGTAGAAGGCCGGGGAGATGCGAGTTATGTGTGGACCAAGCGCACTCACCATGGCGGCGTCGAGATCCTCGGACAAAGCGTCGAGTTCGATGGCGTCGGCGATGGTCTCGAGCGCCGATCCAGGCAAGACCTTGACCATCGCGGGCACGATGCGCCGCACTTGGTCGATGCCCTGACTTAGGTCCTTCGATCCATAGAGATCCGTTCAGGAAGAACTCGGTGCCGGCATGGAACTTGGGGGATTCGAGCAGATCGGCATGAGTCCGCGCAAGGCGGTGAGCTTGCCATTGGCGCAGCTTCGCCCTTCGTGCAGCATACGTTTCGTCCTCGAACGCCCGCATCCGAAAGCGTGCGGAGCGGTCCAATTCAGTCAACAGGCGTTGTTCGGAAGACCGCAATCTGGCCAACGAAATCGGGTAGGTGTCAGCGCCGATCAGATGGTCTCTTGGAACTGCTGACAAGGCATCAAGGCGGAGAATGAGTACGTTAGGGGCAGGTGGCGGGCATCATACATCCGTTGTCGAGACATCTCACCGAGCAGCTCCCGCGCCAAGCGGTGCTGGTGGTCGACGCGGAGCAGGTGGCGAGCCTCCTGGACAAGAAGATCGCGCTCGCGAACCACGAGTCCAACGCGCACCGCCGGCCGCCGCGGGAAATCGAAACGCCTACCTGCCCGCATCGTTCGCTACCGCACAGACACCGCGCGACCCGGCAGGCATGCTGCAAGGGCGGTCTTCGGGGTCTCGAGATTCGAGCGTGGGTGGGTCGGGAGTGCAGACTATGCATGCCGCGCTTCCGGATAACTATGTTGCGCCCCGCATTCGACCGATCGGACGCGTTGACGCGTGATCCTTCATCTCTGACACAAGGAAAGAACATGGGAACGAACTACGTAACTCGCGACAACTTCGGCATGTACGCCAACAGCAGTGATGGCCCCGGCCCGGCGTTGATGGGTGCGAACACGCTTCTCGGCAACGACGTCTACAACAAGGACGGCGAGAACCTCGGGGACATCAAGGAGTTCATGATTGACATGGCCTCGGGCAAGATCGCCTATGCGGTGCTGTCCTTCGGCGGTGTGCTGGGCATGGGGGATAAGCTGTTCGCCGTGCCGTGGGCGGCGCTGACGCTCGACACGGTGAACAAACGCTTTACGCTCAACGTCACGAAGGAAACCTTGAAAGATGCTCCTGGCTTCAACAAGGAGCGCTGGCCGTCGATGTCGGATAGAACCTGGGCCAGCGGCGTCCACACCTTCTACGGGACATCTTACGGCGCCGACTGATCCGGCGCCAATCACCGACCTGCTCCGCCCTGCACGAGGGCTCCGTGCCGCGGAAACAACCCTTCCACGACGGCTCGCTGGTCCGAACGCGGAGGGGGCAGCCGGCGGCGTGCGTACAAGCCGCATCGTCATGGCCGCCGCGTTCCTCTTGGACGCACGTTCGGAATTGCGCGGAGTCACGACGCCATGCGCGGTGGGAGAGGGCATGTCGGGAATAGTGGGCACCTCAGGCTGTGTGCGACAGCGCACAGACGTCGTCAACGGGTTGGCCCTAAACTTCACTATGGATGGAGACGAATGGGGTGGCGCCGCCAAATAGCAAAGCAGTTGTAATTGGGGCGCTGCTCGCGACCGGAGGAGGGCCAACTGCAGGCTTCGATGCAGGACAGAGCAAGGCGCGCCGGCCGTTTGCCGGAACCCGTCGTAAGGAGCAGGACATGACCATCAACAAAGACCAGGTCGAGGGCCGAGTCAAGGAAATTCAGGGCAAGATCAAAGAAGTCGTCGGCAACCTCGTGGGAAACGAGACCTTGGAAGCGAAGGGCACCATTCAGAAGCTCGGCGGGGAGGCGCAGGCGAAGCTTGGTGACCTCAAGCAAGACGTCGAGGACGCGAAGAAGGGTAGTTGAGCGGCGCTGCTTTCCTCCGCGGGCAGGTCCCTCGCTCGAGGCAGGGTTGTGCGTGTGGGGTCATGCCCACGCGCCGTGCATCGGACGGACGGGCTGGTGCAAGCTCAATCGCATCAGCCTCTGGCGGTCCGGTGATCGTTTGGCGACCAAGACGGGTTGATGGGATGCTGCCGAGGTCGCGCCCGAATCAGCGCTGCATCAGCGCCTCGAGCAGCGGCATTGCACCCCAGGCAAAGGCCGTCAGCATGAGCGGCGGAGCGATGGCGAACCCGCGAGAAAGCGGCATCGGACCAGCGGTGTAGAAGAGGGATGCTTGCGGAAGGGGATCGCCGCTCCCGTCGCCGACCGTGCATACTATGGCAGTCGCCGCAGGCGGCCAGCGCGTCGGCGACGGGAGCTTGCCCGCGCAGTCGACCGGCACCCGCGCAGGCCGCGGCGGCAGCCAGCAGCGCCAGCGCCCGGCCACCGTTGGCCCTCGACCGGCTGCGCGAGCCCGAGCATCTGCTCCACGAATGCAACAAGCCCGACCCTGGCGGGACCGGCCCGCTGCGCCTGGCGCCGCCGCAGTTGCTCGATCGCCCCGACGCCGATTGGGAGGCGCGGGCTGCCGCCGTCATAATGCGGGCATCGATCGGGGCAGGAGAGGCGGCATGAAGTACAAGGACTACTACGCGATCCTCGGCTTGAAACGCGACGCGACCGCCGACGACATCAGGGCCGCCTATCGCCGGCTCGCACGCAAGTACCACCCCGATGTGTCCAAGGAGAAGGACGCCGAGGAGAAGTTCAAGGAAATGGCCGAGGCGTACGAAACGCTGAAGGACCCGGAGAAGCGCGCCGCCTACGATCAACTCGGCAGCTACACACCCGGCCAGGAGTTCCGCCCATCTCCGGATTGGGGCGAGCACTTCGCGCGAGGGCAGGGCGGGTTCGACGATCTCGACCTGTCCAGCCTGTTCGCAGGCCTTTCCGCCCGCCAGGGCCGCGGCGGTGCGCGGCGGCCCGACCGTGCCATGGCCGGCAGCGACTACGAGGCCGTCGTGCGGATCTCGCTCGAGCAGGCCTTCCATGGCGCGGAAATCGATCTCGAGCTTTCGGTGCTCGAATGGAGTCCGGACGGCGGTGCGCGGCGCGTACCGCATCGCGTGAAGACGCGCATTCCGCGCGGCGTCACCGACGGCGAGAAGCTGCGGGTCCCCGGCAAGGGCGGCAAGGGCGTCAACGGCGGTCCCGACGGCGACCTCTACCTCGACGTCGAGGTGACCGATCATCCGTTGTATCGCGTGTCCGGCCAGGATCTCTACATCGACCTGCCGCTGGCACCCTGGGAGGCGATCCTCGGCACCAGCGTGCAATTGCCGACTCCCGCCGGTGCCGTCGCGCTCAAGGTGCCGGCCGGCACGCGGGCGGGACAGCAGTTGCGCCTGGCGGGTCGGGGCATGGCTCGCGTCGGCAGCGCGGCCGGTCACCTGTACGCGATCGTGCGTATCGAGGTGCCGACCGTCGTCGACGACGCGCAGCGTGCGCTGTACCGGAAGCTCGCCGAGACCACGAACTTCAACCCGCGTGCCCACCTGGAGCAGGAGGTTGCCCGATGACCCACGCCACCATAGACGCGGTGTGCCTCGACGCGAACGTCGAGGTGACGTGGACGGAGCTCGTCAGCGCCGCGGGACTCCCGGAGGAAGAACTGCGCGAGCTGGTGCGCTACGGCGCGCTGGTTCCGCGCGACCCCGAGGCCCCGACGTGGACGTTCGAGGCGCGCTGGCTGGTGGTCGCCAGGGCCGCGTCGCGCATTCGCCACGACTTCGAGCTCGATCCCTATGCCGTCAGCGTCGTGCTCGGTTATGTCGAGCGGATCGAGCGCCTGGAGACGGAGATCAGGTCGCTGCGCGCGCGACTGGGCTGACCGCACCGTTGCCGGAGCCGCGTCGGCACAGAGCCGGCCGGGGTGGGGGGCTGCGTTCCGAGCAAGCAAGCCGCGTGCACACGGCCTGCGGTCGCGGGCCCTGGGTGCCACGCGGCGCAATTGCGACAGTCTCGCCGGGCGATTCCTCGCCTACGAACACCCGGTCGGTCGCTGCGGCGTGACGGCCCGGCTTGCGCGTTGCGCACGCGGCCGCGTCGAACGCCAGTTCGCTGCTGTGTACGCTTCCGAACAGACGCCGTGCTCGCGCAGCGCCATATTGCAATTGGTTGCCACGGTGCACGGCAGCGTTGGTAGTTCGGTCTGTAGCGATCTGGCTCGCCACCGTAAGGGGGTGGATCGCGGTTTCTCCTGTGCCGATGCATGCCAAGCATCAAGTCAGCCAACCACCGGGAAACCGATCAAGGGAAAGGTGCCTTCGATGCTCTATACGATTGCGGTCGTCCTGCTCGTCCTGTGGCTGCTGGGGCTGGTCACGTCCTACACGATGGGCGGCTTCATCCACGTTCTGGTTGTGATTGCGGTTGTCATGGTTCTGGTCAACCTCATCAGCGGGCGGCGCTCGTTGTGACAGGACCCTTGGCCGGCGACGCCGGGCAAGTGCGTGAAGCCCGCGGCCGCACGCGGCGCTGCCGGCGTCGAGGCACCGGAGAGTAACGCGGTTTGGGAAGTGACGAAGTGGTTGCGGTGATGGTTGGCCGCGACTGGGGAACGACAACATGAGAACGCGAGGATGATGCCAATGAGCGCAAGAGAGTGGATGGTGAATGCAGGCGGCGAGCGGGTGACCATGGACAAGCTGAGGGCCGATCTGCGGGTGCTCGTTGCCGACATGGAGCAACTGCTGGCCGCGACGGCCCACCAGACGGGACAGGACATCGCGCAGGTGCGCAGCAATGCGGTGGAATCGCTCCAATCCGCGAAGGCGCGGCTCGCGAGCCTGCAGGATGCGACGCTGGCGAAAGCCCGCGCCGCGGGGCGGGAGACCGACCGCTACGTCCATGCCAACCCTTGGCCGGTGATCGCGATCTTCGCCGCTGCGGGGGTCGCCCTGGGGATGGTGCTTGCGCGTGACGGACACCCCGAGCCCTAGACGGCACGGGCAGACATTCGGTTCCGGAAGCGGATGCCGAGGGCGTTAGGTGGCTTCACCACAAGCGGTCGAGGGGCACGGACCGGCCTCTGCGGGAGAAGTGTCCCTTCACGAAAGTGATGTGGAAGCAGTTGATGATCTCGCGGGTAGCCTCGAAGGTCTCGACCGCGCCACCCAGGTAGAACAGCCAGGTCCTGCGAAACTTCTCATCGAAGCGAAGAGGGTCGATGGCACGGATCCGCTCCCAATGTGACTCGAGATTGCGCAGCCAGCGTTCGACGGTGCGATGGTAGTGGTAGGACGTGTTTTCCACCGATCGCAGGTCGAGGCCATGCTTCTCCATGAGGATCAGCGTCTCGGCCAGGCTTGGAATGTAGCCGCCCGGGAAGATGTGCTTGATGGTGCAGTAGTTGGTCGGCCGCTTCCGCATGTTGAACGTCGCCGAGATCAGGCCGATGCCGCCCGGGCGCAGGCCGGCGGCGATGCTGCGGACCCACTCCTCGTTGCAGTCGCGCCCGGCATGCTCGTGAACGCCGACCGAGACGAAGCGGTCGTAGCGTGACGGCTCGTCTGCGAGCTCGCGGTGATCCTTCTCCACCAGCGTCAGCTTGCCGCGAAAGCCGCGCCGGCGCATCAACGTGCGAAAGCCGTCGTTCTGGTTGCGGACGAGTCCGTAGCAGGTCACGTCCGCGCCGTACTTCTCTGCCGCCAGCATCGACAGGTATCCCCACCCGGGGCCGACTTCGACCAGCTTGTCGCCGGGGTTCAGACGAAGCTTCCGGCAGATCCGGTCGAAGTTGTCGTGTTGGGCCCCGTCGAGCGTCTGGGTGTCGTCCGTCCAGAACCCCTCGCTGTAGCCATAGGTTTCCCCGAGCAACAGGTGGAAGAACTCCATCGGCAGGCCATAGTGGAACTCGGCGTTGCGCTTCGCCTGTGCGCGGTCCTTGTTGTTCTGTCGCCACTCGAGCAGACGGCGCTTGACGAAGGTCAGCGGATGCTCGATGCGTCCGAAGGGCTTGCGGAAGCCGATGTTGACCAGCCGGCGCAGTCCCTGTTCGCCGACGATGTCCACGTCACCGCGAAAATGCGCCTCGAGAAACTCGAACATGCCGCCGAAGACCATGCACCACTCCGCGGTCCGCTTGCGGAAGATGATCGTGACGTCGGGTTCGCCGAGGCGAGTGGTGTCGTAGGTGGTTTCGTCGGAAAAGACGAGCCTCACGTGGTACTTGGCACCTGCGGCGACCCCGTCGACGATACGCCGGATCAGCGCTCGAACCATGATGGGTCGACGGGCTCAGCGGGCGGCAGTACCGCGGAATTGGACCGGTTGGCGCATCGATCCCGGACGCAGTCGATGACGGGGCATTCGAACCGGTGGCGGGGGGCGTCGGGGGGTCAGGCGAGGGTTCCGAACAGCGCGCCGACGCCTGCGGTCAGCGCCATGGCCAGGGCACCCCAGAAAGCGACCCGCGCGGCACCCCGCGTTACGTTGGCGCCACCGACGCCCGCAGCCACGCCGCCCAGGAGCGCGAGGAACAACAGCGACGTTCCCGAGACGACCGGAATCAGTGCGGCCTCGGAGACCGCGGCAACGGCCAGGAGGGGCAGGGCGGCGCCGACGGCGAAGCTCCCCGCCGAGGTGAGCGCCGCCTGGATCGGCCGTGCGCTCAGCGTGTCGGAAATGCCGAGCTCGTCGCGGGCGTGCGCGCCGAGCGCGTCGTGGGCCATGAGCTGTTCGGCGACCTCCTTCGCCAGTGCAGGGTCGAGGCCGCGGCCGACGTAGATGGCGGTGAGTTCCGCGCGTTCGCCCTGGTGGTCGGCGTCGAGCTCCTTGCGCTCCATGTCGAGCGCCGCCTGCTCCGAGTCGGCCTGCGAGCGGACGGAAACGTACTCTCCTGCCGCCATCGACATCGCGCCCGCGACCAGGCCGGCGATGCCCGCCACCATCACGGCACCGTGCGTTGCATTGGAGGCAGCGACACCCAAGACAAGGCTCGCCGTGGAAACGATCCCGTCGTTGGCGCCGAGGACTGCGGCGCGCAGCCAGGCGATGCGGTCGGTGCGATGCCGCTCGCTATGGCGCAGGCTCACCGTCGGGAGCCTGTCTCAAAGTAGTCGCCGGAACTTCCATGCAAGCACGCGCTGGGCGCAACAGAGCGTTAGAACTCGCGCCGCTTCTCCGGAACTTTGGGAGCCCACAACGCCCGCCTTTCCGATTGCCACTGGCTGCACCTTCAATGTATCGGGCGCCACTCCGACGGTTCTTGATCTGGGTCAAGCGGTTGGGTGCGAAACCGCACCGAAGGCGGCAGCGAATCGGGGCAGACCGAGGCATCAGTAGGGCCGGACGCGACCTTGCTCGATGCGCACGCCGTCGCCGACGCGCAGTCCGTCAAGACCGGCCTGCAGTACGGTCTGGTAGCTGCGGTCGTCGTACCGGATGCGGATGGCGTGGATCTCCCCGCCCTCGCGCGCATAGTCGCCTTCGGGTGAGCCGGAGCGGATCGAATCGATGACGCCGTAATGGCTGTCGTTGGCGTGGGTCGTGCCGTCCTGCAAGCCATTCCCGAAGTGGCGGGTCGCCGTGCCGGCGCATCCGGACGCGAGAACTGCGGCCACGAGAAGCGCAACAATGATCGAGGGAAGGTGCATGCGATTGGCTACCGGCGTTGAGGCTAACGGTGGACACCTCCGCCGTCGGTACGGTGACGCACACAGGCGATGGGGCCGTTTGCGCGGGCGCGATGGCATCCTTCGACTGCGCAGACGCAGCGCGAGTTCGCCCCCCGACCAAAGCGACGGCACGATGATGACCGTGGAGTCCGGGCTGTCCGAGGGATTTCGCGCCCCCAGTCCGTGAACGGCGGCCTCGGTGCCCTACCGAACACAGCGGCGGGCAAACAGCGTACGATGACGATATGACCACGGACAAGCCCGGCCGGCTCGTCAAGCGCTCCGGGTCGCCGACCGGCGAGCGGCCGCCGGTTGCCGCGCAAGAGCGCCCCAGCTCCCATCAGAACCACCTCCTCGACGTACTGCCGAAGGCCGACTACGAGCGGATCGCGCCGCATCTGCAAGGGGTGGCGCTGCCGCTCGGTGACGTGCTCTACGAGTCCGGCGCGAAGATGCGGTACGTCTATTTCCCGACCACCGCAATCGTTTCCCTGCTGTACGTGATGGAGGACGGCGCGTCGGCCGAGATCGCCATCGTCGGCAACGAGGGCCTGCTCGGCATATCGCTGTTCATGGGCGGCGAGACCACGCCCAGTCGCGCCGTGGTGCAAAGCGCCGGGCATGCCTTCCGGCTCCGGGCCGACCTGCTCAAGGCGGAGTTCGAGCGCTTCGGACCGACGATGCACCTGCTGCTGCGATATACCCAGGCGCTGATCACCCAGATGGCCCAGACCGCGGTCTGCAATCGCCATCACTCGGTCGATCAGCAACTGTGCCGGTGGCTGCTGCTGAGCCTGGATCGGCTGGACTCGAACGAGCTCTCGATGACCCAGGAACTGATCGCCAACATGCTCGGCGTGCGTCGCGAGGGGGTCACCGAGGCCGCGGGGAAGTTGCAGGACGCCGGCTTGATCCGCTACCGCAGGGGGAAGATCACCGTGCTCGATCGGCCCGGCCTGGAGCGGCGGTCCTGCGAGTGCTACCAGGTGGTCAAGACCGAGTTCGATCGGCTCCTGCCGTACGTCGCAAGGTAGTTCCGTTTCCCCGGACTCGCACGCGGCCGGCCTCGTGGCGCGGGTCGCTTGTGTGCGCCAGCGGACAGACGGGGCCCGGGGATCGCCCTAAGGTGGTATCGATCGCGGGTGGGATGACCGCACCGTTTTCGGCGGTATCGGGTTCGGGACTGCGCCGCAGCCCCGCGCGTTGCCGACGGGTGGAGGTCGCCGACTCCGGAGGAGAACACCGCATGCCATCGACCCGCCACGGCCCCGCGGGCAATCGCTTGCTCGAGGCGCTGCCATCGGTTGACCTCGATAGGTTCCTGGATGGTTGCGAGACGGTCGAGCTCGCGTTTGCCGACATGCTCTATCGTCCCGGTGAGCGCCTGAGCCACGTCTACTTCCCGACCACGAGTTTCATCTCGCTGATCATGCCGGTCGACGAAGCCGCCTCGCTGGAGGTCGGCCTCGTGGGAGACGAAGGCATGTTCGGTGCCCCGCTGGCGCTGGGCGTCGACGTGTCGCCGATGCATGCCGTGGTGCAGGGGGCAGGCGCCGCATGGCGGATGGACGCGGCGTCGTTCGTACGCGAGCTTGCGCGCAGTCCGGCCCTGCAACGCGAGATCGACCGCTACGTCTACGTTCAGCTGACGCAGCTCGCGCAGGCCGCGGGCTGCACTCGATTCCACGTCGTCGAGAAACGGCTCGCCCGCTGGCTGCTGATGACGCAGGATCGCGCGCATGCGAAAGCCTTCCATGTCACCCAGGAGTTCCTGGCGTTGATGCTCGGCGTTCGCCGCGTGGGGGTCACCAAGGCAGCGGGTTCGCTGCAGAAGCGCGGTCTCATCCGCTACAGCCGCGGCGACGTCACGGTAATCGACCGGCGCGGGTTGAAGGCAGCTTCGTGCGGGTGCTATCAAGCCGACAGAGAGTCGTACCAGCAGATTCTCGGCTGAGGCTGCGCTGCACAACCGCGCGAATGGCTGCCTGGGGCAGGGGGGCGCGTCGTCGCAGCCCAGGCGAGCGCGCCGAGCACTACTCCATCAGCGGTGTCGAAGGACGCCTTCGCCCAGGCGAACTGCAGGTACCCGCAGCGATCCATCTTTGCCGCTGACACCCTGGAAGTGGGGCCGCTGCTTCGCCGTGCGCGGTCGTCCCGCACTCCGGCCGCTCGCGACGCTCTCTTCACAGGCTCTCGTTGCGCTGCATCAGCGCTGCGGAAGGAGCAGCGGAATCTCGACGATCGCGGGCCCTCCCATCATGCCTTGCTCGTGTCGCATGCTCCCGGCGCGCGGAGTTGCCGCCGGGTTCGTTGCCCAGTAAGGAGCCATCGGGGCGCCCGGGCTGTCGGTTGCCGAGCGTGTGAAAGGCCCGACTCCGCCAGCGGGGCCGTCGCGAGGCGATGGTGCCGCCACGCTGGGAGGGGCGAACGGCGCGGCCATCACGGATGTCCGGTCGCACGCACCCAATGCCAGCGCCGACAGTACGACTGCAACTGCGATAACGAATCTCATCCTGACTCCGATGCGTTGGCGGGGGGGGCGGCAACCTGCCGCGAGACGACGACCGGGCCGCGCGGCGGCAGCATCAAATAACGTACGGCTCCGCGCACTCGCTGTCTGTTCGCCGTCGCACCTAAGAGGCTGCCAGACCCGGGAGCCTGTCGGACTTGGGATGATTCGGCTGCGACGGTGGGAGAACGGGCCATAGGGCACCCGGTCTTTCTTTTCGTGGTCCCGCCATGCGCCTCGAAATCGTGGCCCTTTCGCCCAGGGTCGCCCACCCGGCTCGCTACGACTACGACGGGCTTCGTGCGACAGGCTTCTGGAAGCCTCCTGCTTCCCAGTGGCGCGGTGGCCTGGCGCGAGAAGCGCTCCATCGTACGTCTGTACGCGACCGCACAGACGCTGCCTCGCCCCGGAACTATGTTGCGGCCAAGCGTTCGGCGGGTCCGTGGCGGTAAGTGGGGTTGCGTGTGCCGATCGTCCCGCCCGACCGTTCGCCGCGGGGGCTTCCGCCCCGCTCAGGCCTGAACCTGCATCGCAGCTCATCGGAAGCCCGCATTGGGTGGTTGACCCGTTCCCTGCAGAGATCGCCAATGGTGTGTCCCACGCTCCCGACAACTCCGCCAAAGACGGCCTTGCCCGACCGGGCCGGTGCGTCAGGGCTGGCACCTGCCAATCCTTCGCCGACGATGAACACCCTCCCCGCGATCGGGGCGCCCGTCGGCGCCCAGCGACGTCGCGCTGACGATTCCCACGATGATGGCGGTCTTGGCGGCGCTCGGGCTCGCCCGAACCTTCGGGTGACTGTTCCGATCGTGGCGCTATCGCCATGACGAGGATTCCTCGACTGTCGTTGGGCAGAAGAACGGTCTTCGAGCGATTGCTCGTGCTGACGGCGCTGTTCGGCCGCGGCGATGCGTTGGAGAGTCGTGGCGACGACGAGCCTCCGCTGCGCTTGGAGCTCTTCAGCGCCGACCAGATGGAGCAGCACGGCAAGACTCTCGCGGCGACGCACCGGTTGGCCCCGGGCCGCGGCCGGGACCGGTTGCTCGCCCGGCTGGCCGAGAACGAGGAGATCCTGGTCGATGCGTGCGACCTGCTGGCGGCGGCGGTCACGGCCAACCGCCGCGTCACCCCGGCCGCCGAATGGCTGCTCGACAACTTCTATCTGATCGAGGAGCAGATCCGCACCGCCAAGCGGCATCTGCCGAGGGGGTACAGCCGCGAGCTTCCGCGCCTGGCGCAGGGGCCTTCCGCCGGGCTGCCACGCGTCTACGACCTCGCGTTCGACGCGATCTCGCATGGCGACGGCCGGGTCGATGCGGAAGGACTGTCGCGCTTCGTCGGGGCCTACCAGACGGTGACACCGCTCAAGGTGGGCGAGCTGTGGGCCATTCCGATCATGCTGCGACTGGCATTGATCGAGAACCTCCGTCGCGTGGCCGTTCGCGTTCGTGCCGGAACGATCGATCGCAACCGGGCCGCCGCGTGGGCGGACGAGATGCTGAAGGTGGCCGAGCAGGATCCGAAGAGCCTGATCCTGGTGATCTCCGACATGGCGCGCTCGAACCCGCCGCTGGCGAGCTCGTTCGTATCCGAGCTCGCGCGTTGCCTGCAGGGTCATGGCGCTGCGCTCGCCTTGCCGCTGACCTGGATCGAGCAGCGGCTCGCCGAGGACGGGCTGTCGATCGAGCAGCTGGTGCAATCGGAGACGCAGGAGCAGGCCAGCGTCCAGGTGTCGGTCAGCAATACGATCGGCAGCCTGCGCTTGCTGGGCTCGATGGATTGGCGCGATTTCGTCGAAGCGATGAGCATCGTCGAGCACAAGCTCAGGGAGGACCCCGGCGGCCTCTATGGGCGGATGGATTTCGCGACCCGCGATCGCTACCGACACGTCGTCGAGGCGATCGCCAAGGGGAGCCCCCTGTCCGAGTCCGAGGTGGCACGCAAGGCAATCCAGTTGGCACACGAGGCGGCCGTTGGCGCGGTCGGAGGCAACGGCGATGCGATGGCGATGGCGATCGGACGGCCCACGTCGGCTTCTACCTGATCGACAAGGGACTTCCCCGCCTCGAGCAGGCGGTGATGAAGCGTCCGACCGCTTTCGAAATGCTCCGTCGCGCGGGAAGGCGGATGGGCCTGCCCCTCTACCTCGGCGCGATGGCGGCGATCGCCGGCGGGCTCACGGTGGCGCTGCTGGTCGAAGCCCATGGCGAGGGCGTCGGCGACGCCGCGCTCGCAGGCCTCGGGGTCCTGCTGCTGCTGGCCACCAGCCAGCTGGCCGTGGGCATGGTGAACTGGGTGGCCACGCTGCTGGTGACCCCGCGTCCACTGCCGCGCATGGACTTCTCCGAAGGGCTGCCGCCGCGGTTTCGCACGCTGGTCGTGGTCCCGACGATGCTCAGCACGGCAGAGGGCATCGCCGCCCTGCTCGAGATGCTGGAGGTCCGCTACCTCGCCAATCGCGATCCCCATCTGCACTTCGGCCTCCTGACCGACTTCCCGGACGCCGCAGTCGAGACGTTGCCGGGGGACGAGTCCCTGGTCGATCTGGCGCGCAAGGGAATCGAAGGTCTCAATCAGAGATACGGGAGCCCGTCGGACGGCGATGGGGAGTCCGCAGGCGGCAGCACGTTCTTCTTGTTCCATCGCCCGCGTCGCTGGAACGCGCAGGAGCGGGTCTGGATGGGGTACGAGCGCAAGCGGGGCAAACTGGCCGCGCTGAACTCGCTGTTGCGCGATGCCGGAAGGGACGACTTTTCGCTCGTCGTCGGCGCCACGGCGGTGCTCTCCGGCGTGAGGTACGTGATCACGCTCGACACCGACACGGAGCTGCCGCGCGACTCGGCGTTGCAGTTCGTCGGCGCGATGGCACATCCGCTGAACCGACCGCGCTTCGGCGCGACGGGCAAGCGCAAACCTGGCGAGCGGGTGACCGAGGGGTACGGGATCCTGCAGCCGCGGGTGAGCATCGGGCTCCCCGGCGCCAACCGGTCGTGGTTCGCCCGCCTGAACAGCGGCGATCCGGGAATCGATCCGTACACGCGCGTTGTCTCCGACGTCTACCAGGACGCGTTCGGCGAAGGCTCCTTCATCGGCAAGGGGATCTACGACGTTGACGCGTTCGAACGCGCCCTCGATGGACGCTTTCCCGAAAACCGGATCCTGAGCCACGACCTGCTCGAGGGTTGCTATGCGCGGTCGGGTTTGCTGAGCGACGTGCAACTCTACGAGGGATACCCCGCCACGTATCGCGCGGACGTCGCCCGGCGGCACCGCTGGATCCGCGGCGACTGGCAGCTGGCCGGGTGGCTGCTGCCGCTCGTCCCCGGGCCCGGCAAGCGACGAGTCGCGAACCCGCTGTCGGCGCTTTCGCTGTGGAAGCTCTCCGACAACCTGCGGCGCAGCCTGGTCCCGGTCGCGCTGACGCTGTTGCTGCTGCTGGGCTGGGTGGTGCTGGCGCATGCCTGGCTCTGGACCGTGGTGGTGATCGGGGTCCTCGCACTGCCGTCGGCAAGTGCCCTGTTGCTGGATCTTGCGCGCAAACCGGACGAGGTCCTGCTGCGACAGCACTTCGCGGCCACGCTTCGGACGGCCGGCCGGCATGCCGGGCAACTTCTCCTGGCGCTCGCGTTCCTCCCGTACGAGGCGACGGTGAACCTCGATGCGATCGCGCGCACCGGGTGGCGCCTGTTCGTGTCGCGCCGGCGGCTGCTGGAATGGAATCCGTCGGTGGGTGATGAGGCGCGTTCGCCAAGCGGGGCGATGGCGCGACCGGACGCTGCGCGCTCGCAGCCTCCGCCCGGGCAATGTGGATCGCCCCGTTCATCGCGGCGACGACCGCGATCTTGCTGGCGCTCTTGGCCCCCACCGCGGGCGTGGTGGCGGCGCCGATGCTCCTGCTGTGGTTCCTCGCACCCGGAATCGCCTGGTGGATCAGTCGACCGCTCGCTCGCCGCGCGGTGCAGCTGTCCAGCGAGGAGACGCGGTTCCTGCGCACGCTCGCGCGCAAGACCTGGGCGTTCTTCGAGGCGTATGTCGGCCCGGACGACCAGTGGCTGCCACCGGACAACCTGCAGGAGCACCCGGTCGCGCGCCTCGCGCACCGCACATCGCCGACGAACATGGGGTTGTCGCTGCTCGCGAACCTCGCCGCCTACGACTTCGGCTACCTGCCGGGCGGCGTCCTGGTGGCACGAACGGCGAACGCGTTGACGACGATGGCGAGCATGGAGCGGCACGAGGGCCACTTCTACAACTGGTACGACACCCAGACGCTGAAGCCGCTGTCGCCGCTCTACGTCTCGTCGGTGGACAGCGGGAACCTTGCCGGGCACCTGATGACGTTGCGACCCGGACTGCTCGCGCTGGCCGACCAGAGAATCCTGGACCCGCGGTGGTTCGAGGGCCTGAGCGACACGTTGCGGGTACTCGCGGACGCCGTCGGCGGTTCCGCATTACCGGTGCTCGTGCGCCTGGAGCGGGAACTGGAGTCGGCCTTCGATTCCCGACCCGCCACCATCGCCGCCGCTCGCCAGTGGCTCGACCGGGTGGGCGCGCAGGTCGCGGAAGTTGCCGCCGAGGTCGCGGGCCCGATCGACGCCGGGGCCCCTTCGGAGACCGCGGCGCCGGGTGACCCGGTCTTCTGGGTCGAGGCTCTCGTCCGGCAGTGCCGAAGCCTGCGGCAGGAACTGGACGACCTCGCCCCGTGGAGCCTGCTCGCGCAAGTGCCGGACGGCATCGGTGATCTCGAGGCGCTGCGCAGCATTCCGACCTTGCGCGAGGTCGCCGCACTCGCAGCGCAATGGCAATCGACCGCGGCCGGGCGACGCGAGGCCGCGGAGGCATCGGCGCAGCGCGCACTGCTCGACGAGTGGGACGCCGCGATTGCGCAAGCGAGCCGGCGTGCGGCCGGCCGGATCGCCGAGATCGAACGCCTTGCGGTGCAATGCGACGAGCTGGCGCGCATGGAGTACGGCTTTCTCTACGACCGGACGCGCCACCTGCTGGCGATCGGGTACAACGTCGGCGAGCGACCGGGTCGACCCGAGCTATTACGACCTGCTCGCCTCCGAGGCCCGCTTCACCAGTTTCGTGGCGATTGCACAGGGCCGGCTGCCGCAGGAGCACTGGTTTACGCTCGGGCGGCTGCTGACGTCCGCAGGCGGCCATTCAGTGCTGCTGTCCTGGAGCGGGTCGATGTTCGAATACCTGATGCCGCTCCTGGTCATGCCGACCTACGAGGGCACGTTGCTCGACCAGACCTGTCGCCGGAGCGTGGAGCGGCAGATCGCCTATGGCAAGCTCCGCGGCGTGCCTTGGGGCATCTCCGAATCCGGCTACAACTCGGTCGATGCGAACCTCAATTACCAGTACCGCGCCTTCGGCGTGCCGGGACTGGGTTTGAAGCGCGGACTCGCCGAGGACCTCGTGGTTGCCCCGTACGCGTCGGCGCTCGCGCTGATGGTGGCGCCCGAAGCGTCCTGCGCCAACCTGCAACGGCTTGCCGCCGAAGGACTCGCCAGCCGGTACGGCCTTTACGAGGCGCTCGACTGCACGCCCGCGCGCCTGCCGCGCGGCCAGACCAGCGCTGTCGTTCGCTCGTTCATGGCGCATCACCAGGGCATGATCCTGCTCTCGCTCGCGCACGTGCTCCTCGACCGCCCGATGCAGCGACGTTTCGCGTCGGATCCGGCGTGCAAGGCAACCCTGCTGCTGCTGCAGGAGCGGGTCCCGAGCACCGCGGCGCTGTTCTCGCAGCCCGCCGAGCTTTCGGCCGCACGCGGAGTCGCCGGCGGGCCCGAGGCGCCGGTGCGCCTGCTCGACAGCCCCAACACGCCGGCGCCCGAGGTGCAGCTCTTGTCGAACGGCAGGTTGCACGTCATGGTCACGAACGCGGGCGGCGGCAGCACCCGCTGGAAGGACCTCGCAGTGACCCGGTGGCGCGAAGACAGCACCTGCGACAACTGGGGAACGTTCTGTTATCTCCGCGACGTGGCGAGCGGCGACTTCTGGTCGATTGCGCACCAGCCGACGCTGCGGCGCTCGGCGCACTACCAGGCCATATTCACGGAGGCGCGCGCGGAGTTTCGCCGCCGCGATCACGACTTCGAAACCCACACCGAGATCGTCGTCTCGCCGGAGGACGACATCGAGCTGCGCCGGGTTCGGATCGCCAACCGCTCGCGGACGCGCCGGGTGATCGAGGTCACGAGCTACGCGGAGATCGTCCTCGCACCGGCGGCCGCCGATGCGCTGCATCCGGCGTTCTCCAATCTCTTCGTGCAGACGGAGATCATCCCGCAGCGACAGGCGATCCTGTGCACGCGGCGGCCGCGTTCGCGGGACGAGCCGGCGCCGTGGATGCTGCACCTCGTCGTCGCGCGCGGGTCTGAAGCGCAGGACGTGTCCTACGAAACCGATCGGGCGGCGTTCATCGGCCGCGGACGCACGGTCGCTTCGCCGCGGGCGATGACCGACGATGCGCGATTGTCCGGCGGCCAAGGACCGGTCCTCGATCCGATCGTCGCGATCCGGCATCGGATCACGCTCGAATCGCACCAGACGGCGACGATCGACATCGTCTCCGGCATGGCCGAGACGCGCGACGCCGCCTTGCACCTGGTCGGAAAGTACCAGGATCGGCACCTTGCCGACCGGGTGTTCGACCTCGCGTGGACGCACAGCTGGGTGACGCTGCGCCAGATCAACGCGACCGAGTCCGATGCCCAGCTCTACGCGCGGCTCGCGAGCTCGATCCTCTACGCCAATGCCTCGATGCGCGCCGAGGCGAACGTCCTGCTGCAGAACCGGCGCGGGCAGTCCGGCCTGTGGAGCTATGCGATCTCCGGCGATCTGCCCATCGTCCTGCTGCAGATCGGGGACACCGCGAACATCGACCTCGTGCGGCAGCTGGTGCAGGCGCACGCCTACTGGCGCTTGAAAGGCCTGGCCGTGGACCTCGTCATCTGGAACGAGGACCGGGGCGGCTACCGCCAGCTCCTCCAGGATCAGATCATGGGACTGATCGCGGCCGGCATCGAAGCGCACGTGATCGACCGGCCGGGCGGGATTTTCGTGCGGCGCGGCGAGCACATCGCGGACGAGGACCGCGTCCTTCTCCAATCGGTGGCCCGGGCGATCGTCAGCGACCGCAGGGGAAGCCTGGCCGAGCAGGTCGGCCGCCGGGGGCCCGTGGCGGCGAGGATTCGGCGTTTCAAGCGGGTCCACGAACATCGTGAGGAAGCCGTTCCGCCCAGCGGAGCGGAGCGGGAGCTGATCCTCGCCAACGGGGTGGGCGGATTCACCGTCGACGGCAGCGAGTACGTGGTCAAGCTCCAACCGGGTGAGGTGACGCCCGCGCCATGGGCCAATGTGCTTGCGAACCCGCACTTCGGCACGGTGATCTCGGAGGCGGGGAGCGCGTATTCGTGGAGCGAGAACGCGCACGAGTTCCGGCTCACGCCATGGCACAACGATCCGCTGGGCGACGGCAGCGGCGAGGCGATGTTCCTGCGCGACGAGGAGTCCGGACACTACTGGTCCCCGACGAGGCTCCCGCGGCCGGGATCCGGCACCTACGTCACCCGGCACGGTTTCGGCTACAGCATCTTCGAGCACCAGGAAGGCGGCATCCGCTCCGAGCTGTGCGTGTACGTGGCAGCCGACGCATCGGTCAAGTTCTCGGCACTGAAGGTCAAGAACCTCTCGGGGCGCGCGCGCGGGCTCTCGGCCACCGGCTACGTCGAATGGGTGCTGGGCGATCTGCGGCCGAAGACGACGATGCACGTGGTCACGGAAGTCGATGCGCGGAGCAGCGCTCTCCTGGCGCGCAACGCCTACAACACGGAGTTCCCGGACCGCGTCGGCTTCTTCGATGTGGACGACCCGTCGCGCAGCGCGAGCGGCGACCGCACCGAGTTCCTGGGGCGCAATGGCTCGCTTGGCAACCCGGCGGCGATGACGCGCTCGCGTCTTTCCGGCAGGGTGGGGGCAGGTCTCGACCCCTGCGCGGCGCTGCAGGTGCACTTCGACCTCGCCGATGGGCAGGAACGCGAAATCGTCTTCCGGCTCGGCGTCGGGCGCGATGCCGCCGACGCCGGCCGCCTCGTCGCCGCTATCGTGGGGCGGCCGCCTCGCATGCGGCGCTGGACGCGGTGCGGGCGCAGTGGAAGCGGACGCTCGGTGCCGTGCAGGTGATCACGCCGGACGCCGCGGTCGACGTGCTGGCCAACGGGTGGCTCATGTACCAGACGGTGGCCTGCCGCCTGTGGGCGCGCAGCGGCTCGTACCAGTCGGGCGGCGCCTTCGGTTCCGCGACCAGCTGCAGGACGCGATGGCGCTGGTGCACACGGAACCGGCGCTCCTGCGCGAGCACCTGCTGCGCAGTCCGCTCGGCAGTTCGTCGAGGGCGATGTCCAGCACTGGTGGCATCCGCCGTCCGGCCGCGGCGTGCGCACGCGTTGCTCGGACGATTACCTCTGGCTGCGCTTGCCACCGCGCGCTACGTTCACGCATCGGGGGACGCCGAAGTGCTCGACGCCGTGATCCCCTCCTGGAGGGGCGTCCGGTAAACCCCGGGACGACTCGTACTACGACCTGCCGAGCCGCTCCGGTGAAGCGGCCGATCTCTACCAGCATTGCGTGCGTGCGATCGAGCACGGCTTTCGGTTCGGGGTGCACGGCCTGCCGTTGATGGGCTCGGCGACTGGAACGACGGCATGAACCGGGTGGGATCAAGGGCGCGGGCGAAAGCGTGTGGCTCGGGTTCTTCCTTTGCACGGTGCTGCGGGATTTCGCCGAAGTTGCGCGCTTGCGCGGCGACCCGGTGTTCGCCGAGCGCTGCCTCGCGCAGGAAGGCGCGCTGCGCCTCAACCTGGAGCAGCACGGCTGGGACGGCGAGTGGTATCGCCGGGCGTACTTCGACGACGGCTCGCCGCTGGGCTCGGCGAGCAATGTCGAATGCCGGATCGACTCGGTCGCCCAGAGCTGGTCGGTGCTCTCCGGCGCCGGCGACGCGAGACGCGCGCGAACGGCCATGAACGCCGTCGATCGACACCTCGTGCGCCGGGACCACGCACTCATCCAGCTGCTCGATCCGCCCTTCGATGGATCGGATCTCGATCCTGGATACATCCGGGGCTACCTGCCCGGTGTGCGGGAGAACGGGGGCCAGTACACGCACGGAGCGATCTGGGCGGCCATGGCCTTTGCGGCGCTCGGCGATCGCGACCGAGCCTGGGAACTGACGTCGATGATCAACCCGGTGAATCACGCCCGTTCGCCCGCCGGGGTCGAGACCTACAAGGTGGAGCCCTATGTGATGGCCGCGGACGTCTACGCGGTGGCACCGTACACCGGCCGTGGCGGTTGGAGTTGGTACACGGGCTCGGCGGGGTGGATGTACCGGCTCATCGTCGATTCCCTGCTCGGCGTGACACGGGACGGGAATCGGCTGCGCTTCACGCCGTGCCTGCCGGCGGATTGGCCGGGCTTTGCGATGCGCTATCGATACGGTGCGACGACCTACGAAATCGACCTTCGGCGAAAGCCCGAGGATGGGAGCGCAGCGACCCGTCGACCTCGGTGACGGTGGATGGCAGGGCGCAACCCGACGGCACCGCGCTGCTCGTCGACGATGGTGCCGGGCACCGGGTCCTGATCGAGTTCCACGCGGCTGCCAATTAGGGGTGGAGGTCGACGCATGCGCGGCGAGTCCTGGCACTGACCGATTCGGCAGCGCCGCCTGCAGAGGATACTGCGGAGAGCGTCCGTTCACGTCATCGTGGCCGGCAGCCGTCTTCCGGACGATCGACGCAACGTTGCCGAGTCCGTTGAACTGGCGGGCTCGCAAGCTTGGCTTCCCGTCGCTGGTGGCGTCGGACGCGGGCAAAGGTCCTTTTTAGGTTGGTGTCGAAGCTCGCGAAATACCGGAAGGAGGGATCGAGAATCGATTTCATGGGGCCTCGCTCTGCCGGCGCCGACTTTCATCGACGAAACACCGACGCCCATGCGAATTCGGCTTTCGACCGTGCGCGTTCGAAACTCGACTCAGTACACCACTGCCGCCGGATGCGGTCGGTGCGACAGCGCGCATATCGATCGAGCACGGCGAGGGGAGGGCGGTGGACGCCGTGCGATGTCCCCGAGACGATCTGACGGACAGCCCCGCCCGGTCGTCCGGCAGCTCCGTACCGCCGGATGGGCCCAAGGGCGCCCGCGGCCAAGCGAGAACGCGCGTCGTTCTCTGCAGCCCGCCTGGGGCCGGCCCGGAAGGGGGGCGACTGTGCGCTACCGCACGGACGACGCCTCCCCCATCTGTTGCAATGGCAGCTATGGGGAGGCGTGGGGACCCGAGGGGGCGAACGCCCAGAACCATTCCTGGAAGACACGCCTCGATGGCAGCCTGTTGCGGAAGGCGCTGCCGTCGCGGATCGGGCGAGCGACAAGCGTCGGAACGCCGTACGCGAAAATGGGGGCTCACCCAGTGGAGGCTGCAGTTGGGTTCCTGGCGATGCCCTGCAGCGGCTGCCAAACGCGAGGGGATGTTCACCGATGTCAACGACCCCGCCGAAAGCAAGACCGGCAGGCGGGTGCTCTGCCGGACCGGATTCCGCTTGCGCCGTGTATGTGACGCCCCTCTTGGCGAGCTTTGGCAACGTTGCAGCGAAATTGCCCTCCTGGCATCGCTCGTCCGGTGCTGGCCGTCCTGGCCGGGTGCTTCGCGCTTTCGATGAGACCTCGGCGCGCCGTCGAAGCCGAGAGCCTGATACCACGCCGCCGGCCTCCTTTGGAACGTAATCGATCCCTGGCCAGCGGCACTGGAGCGTGACCCCATTGCCGGGTTTCAAGGAAAAGACGATGAGAAAGCTGAGCCTGATTGATTGGGGATCCCTGACAAGCGGAGACGCCCGAAAGCCCGGCGCATGTGGCCGGCCTATGGATCTTCCAGTTGCCCAAGGGCTATCGCGGCAGTTACTTCCGTCACCTGATGGAGGGTCTGGACGACTGGCAGCGGGTCAACCCACCCTTCAACCTGAAACTCAAGATCCCCGTACCCATGCTCGACTTGCCGAGTTGGATCGAAGACGAGCATTTCGATCTGGATTACCACGTCCGCTATGCGAGCTTGCCCAAACCGGGAACGCCGGACCTACTGCTGGATCTGGTCGAGCGCATCCATAGCTGCCTGCTGGACCGCTCCCGGCCCTTGTGGGAGCTCCACTTCATCGAGGGTTTGCAGGGCAGGCGCGTCGCCATCTACTGCAAGATTCACCATGCTCTCGTCGACGGAATGGCAGGCTGGAGCTTATGGTGAGTACCTTTGGGCAATCCCCCGAAGCGCGCGCCGTCCGGCCCGTGTGGCAGCCGCTGCCCGAGCCGTCCGCTGAGGATCGTCCAAGCGGATTGCTGGCCAGGGTGGGCGGGGTTTACGCCAGCGTGCTGGGCGAATTCGCTCCCTGCCTGAGCTTTGGGCCACCTTGGCGAATATCGGTCTGCGGGCCCTGAACTTGCGCGAAAGCAAGGTCACACTGCCTTTCACGACCCCAGGACCTTGATCAACGTGCCGATTTCGGCTCAGCGCCGATTCGCCGTCCATCCCTGTCCCTGACCGCGGTCAAGACCCTGGGCGAGGCCGCGGACGCCACCGTGAACGACGTAATCCTGGCCGTTTGTGCCGGTGCGCTCAGGCGTTACCTCGGCGCCAAGCAGGCGTTGCCCGAGCAGTCCCTGGTCGCCTGGATGCCGGTCTCGGTGCGTTCGGCAGAGGGCGACCAAGCCGGTAATCAGGTCGCCGTTCTCTCTATGTTCCCTCGCCACCGAGCTGGAAGATCCGTTGCAGCGTTTCAGCGCCATCAAAGCCTCGGCCAGCGCGGCCAAGACCCAGTTCGGCGAACGCACGCTGGAGGTCACCAGCCAACACAATCTGCTGCTCGGTGGACTGCTGATGCTCACGCAGCAGCTTGGGATAACCGCATGTGTTGCGCCGCCGGCCAATGTGGTGATTTCCAACGTGCCCGGTGCGGGGGAAGCGCTTTATCTCAACGGCGCCAAGTTAGTGGCTCAGTATCCGTTGTCAATGCTGATCGATGGGCTGGCGCTCAATATCACCATCACCCGCCATGCCGATTGCCTGGACT
>CAVQLG010000010.1:0-232646 GCA_963713275.1 uncultured beta proteobacterium | reverse complement strand
GATATCCGCCGCATTAAACCGCGGCCTCGAGGACTGGGCGAAGCTGCTCGGCGACGTCGTGGTCGTCGGCCCACTCCTTGACCGTCTCATGCACCACGGTCACCTGCTCAAGTTCGAGGGCAAGAGCTGGCGCCTGAAGGAGGCCGCGGCCCGCGTTGCCAAGGCCGTGTCAACCGACTAAAGTCCACCCTGTCTCGTCGCCGGGGTGGAGGAGTTTGACCCGGCCACAGGTGGAGGAGTTTGAGGTGGCCATCCGGGACTCCGGCGCGATCGCGGGCAGCGGTTGTAGCATCGCCTGCTCGGTCTCGGTGAACAGCTTCAACGGGCGCTCGCGGGTGCTGCCGTGGATCCGATTGCCGGCCTCGCCCATGACCCACTCAAGCAGCTGCTCGTTGCCGTGCTCCAGGCTGTGAAACTCGCGCAGCGGCACAAAGCTCGACTTGACATATTTCACGCCCGATTCCACGCGCCCCTTTTTTCTTGGGGTCACGCACGGGACACGGGTCGATGCGAAAGGAATAGCCCAACGCCAGCTGGCCATAGGCCCGCTGCACCTCGGGCTCGTAGTAGCAGGCCCGGGTGATGGCGCACTTGGGGCTGTCGATCCGCACCGACAGCGGAACACCGTTGAACCACTCGAACGCGTGACGGTGCAGCGCTAGCCAGGTCTCGACCTTCTGGTTGCGCACCAACTCGGCATATTGATGACGACACCAAGCCAACGTCATCACAAAGATCCACGTCTTGAAGGCTTCGCCGGTACGGCGATCGGTGATCTCGGGCCCCTGGCCGAAATCCACCTGCGCACTCTCGCCGACGGCGAAATCGAGCATCACCGTGGCCTGCGGCGTGGACGTCACCTCGCGCTCGAGGAAGCGGTACACCGCGTGCACACTGCCGCCGTAGCCATGGTTGCGCACCAGGGCCCGGTGCATGGTCGTGGCCTGGATCCCCTGGGCATGCCAGGCGAGCAGTTGCTCCCGGAACGGCTCGACACTGGAGAGATTCTGCGGTGGACGCTGCGGCGTCCCGAGCTCAGCGGCCAAGCTCGCGTCGTCCGGCATCGGACCGGCGGGGTCCAGCCAGCCGCGTTGCGCCGCGCACTCCCGTAGCGAAGCGACCTTTACCCTGCCCACCCGCTCTGCACGAGCGATCGCCCGGTCGGACTCGCCCAACCGCAGCCGTTGAATAACCTGACGGTAATGATGCATCTCGAACCCCCTATTGCCCATCGCGCCCCCTTCGAGCAAAAAAGCCCGGAGGGTAACCCGATCACGGAAGTTCGAGATCGCGACCCGCTACACCTTGAATGGCTCCATTAGGCCGCGAATCCAGTGGCCTCATTCAGCCGCGAATCATCTGGCTCCATTCGGCCGCGAATCACCTGGCTCCATTCGGCCGCGAATCGAATGACTCCATACGCGCGCGAGTTATTAACCGTCTCATATTAATCTGGACGTCATGCTGCTGCGTAGCGGGTAGTGGCATTGTTGAAATACCCACGCACGCGCTCGGCTGAGCGCTGGATCGAGCGTAGCTGACCGATGACGGCGTCCTTGAGTTCTTGTGCGGTCCTGATAACCATGCGGCCCAGCTTGTTGTTCTTCAGATCGTTCCACAGTCGTTCATCGGGATTCAGTTCCGGGGAATAGGGCGGCAGGAAGAACAGGCGGAAGCGGTCCTTCACCGACTCCACGTACTTGGTCACGCTCTTCGCCTTGTGGCTCGGATGACCATCTACGATCAGGAAGATCATGCGGTCGGCACCCTGCAGCAAGCGCTTGATGAACTCAATGAAGCGGCCAGCCGTCATCGTGCCTTGGACCACCATGAACCGCATCTCGCCCTGGGCGCTTACCGCGGAAACCATGTTCAACCCAAACCGGGCACCGGTGCTGCGCACTGTCGGCGTCTGCCCTTTCACTCCCCACGTCGTGCCGGCGTGGTGATCGGAGCGAATCCCCGCCTCATCACCGAAGAAGATCCGCGCCCCGTGCCGCTTCGCCAAGGCCCGAATCCGCGGGTACTCCTCGTCCAACCAGCGCTGGACCCGCTCGCCATCCTGCTGGTAGGCCCGCCACACCGGACGCTGGGCGGTCAGTCCCAATTGCCCCAGCAACCGACACACCGACGCCTTGCTGAGCTTGATCCCGAACCGCTGCGCGATCAGCTCACCGATCATCTTCGCGGTCCAGAGTGCAAAGGTGAACTTCAACTGCTGCGGATTCTTCAGCGTCACCGTCTCGTAAACCCACTGCAGCGCCTTCGCATCAAGCTTCGGCGGCCGGCCGCCGCGCTTCTTCGCGTCTAACCTGTGCCAGCCGCCGCCCCGGTACTTCGCCAACCAGCCATAGACCGCCTGCCGGCTGACGCCCAACACTCGGGCCACCACTTCCGGCGACTCCCCTGCTTGCACGCTCGCCACCGCTCGTTTGCGCAGCTCCGTCAGCTGCTCATGGCTCAATTGTCGGGCATCTGTCTTCATGCCCAACAGCATAGCGCGCCTCGGCTATAGTGTCAACATTATTATGAGACAGGTAATAACAGCCAGAGCGATTGTGGACGTTCTACATCCAGCTCACCGAAGTCGAGCAAGCATTCAAGGAACTGAAGAGGGACTTGGCCATGCGGCCGATCTTCCACCGCACTGAGGATCGCATAGAGGCGCACATCTTCGTTGCGTTCCTTGCCTACTGTTTGCAGGTCACCTTGAAGGCCAAGCTGCGCGCTGTGGCCGCAGGGCTGACGCCAGCAGAGGTCGTCGCCAAGTTCAAGACGATGCAAATGGTGGACGTCCACGTGCCGACTACCGACGGTCGAGCTGCTGCTGTCGCGCTACACCCAGCCCGAGCCCGAGCATCGAATGCTGCTGCAGCACCTGCGGCTGAGCCTGCCCGAGCAACCACCGCCGAAGATCTCGGCCCAAGAGGTGCACCGACTGCACCCGGAACCGGCCACCGTGTAGTGAAGACCTTCGCCCCCTCGGCGAAGCAAATCAGCACTTGGCATTGATCCGTCGGGCCAATTGAGAAAGAAGGGCTAACCGATCCCCAAGCGGAGCGCATTTGGCCGGCCTCCGAATGACAACGCTACCAACCAGTTGGGGTGGCAAGTGGGCAAGAACGAAATACAATGCCCCACAAGTAACGATTCGGAGCCGCTTGAACTGGTTCTCCTCTGAAAACGTCGTGACACTGGTGATGCAAGCTATGAAAGAAGCGATTAAGCCTATAGCCATCTACTTACCCCAATTCCATCCTATACCGGAGAATGACGCTTGGTGGGGAAAGGGTTTCACTGAATGGACTAATGTCGTAAAAGGAGTGCCCCGTTACCCCGGACACTACCAGCCTCATTTGCCGTCAGATCTGGGATTCTATGATCTACGTTTGGCGGAAGCTCGTATGGCCCAGGAAGCTCTGGCCAAAGAATATGGCATTTATGGGTTTTGTTACTATCATTATTGGTTTAATGGACATCGTTTACTGCATGAGCCCTTGGACCGCAAGCTGCAGAATCCAAGAGAAGACCTTCCATTCATGATGTGCTGGGCCAATGAAAATTGGACCCGCGCGTGGGACGGTGGAGACAACCAGATCTTGCTCAAACAGAACTATTCAGAGGAAGATGACCGTGAGCATGTCCGGCACTTGATTCCGTATTTTAGGGACTCGCGCTACATCCGGGTCAACAACAAACCGTTTTTTGCATTCTACAAACCCAATGTCTTTCCAAATATGCGTAAGACGCTGGAAGTGTTTAGAGAGGAAGCTGCGAAAGCAAATTTGGAGCTGTATCTGACATGGTTCGAACGCTGGGTGGGCTGGCGCGGTCATGAAGCTGAGAGAGTGGGTTTTGATGCAGCCATTGAGTTTCAGCCCCTATCGAGATCGATGAAAGAGTTCTTGGAATCAAGCAGGGTGTCGCAACCTGCGTACAGCAAGCTCGCCAGAAGATTAGAGAGTTATCAACGAAAGCTTCGCGAGAAATTGAACCTTCGCGTTTCCGCTGCGAAGCGTAAAGACCAGATGATTTCGTACCCTGATTTTGTGGACTTCGACCTTGATCGTCAGACTCCGATTCAGCCCTGTTATCCCGGAGTTTCACCCATGTGGGATAACTCTTCGAGAAGGGCAAATCTACACGCGATTATTCTGGATGGCTCCACGCCGGAGGCCTTCAAAAAATGGTATCGCGGAAAAGCCGGAAAATTCCAGGGGCTGCAGGGTCATGACCGCTTTGTGTTCATCAATGCCTGGAACGAGTGGGCTGAAGGCAATCACCTCGAACCCTGTCAGAAATGGGGTAGGGCCTATCTCGAGGCGCTACGATAAAATCGGGCTTCCCTTGTTTGATTCTGTCCACGCTGACGAGCGGTGGGCTCGCGCACCTTCGCCAGCCCGCGCGGTTGATCGGCGGCATGATTCTCGAAGCCGGCAAACCGCCGCTGACCCGATGGTTCCCAGTGTTCCAGGCACTCTCCCATTTCAAGAACAGCATTCCGGCGCTCGAGTCCTTGGCGCTCACGGGAATAATATGGACGTTATGCCACGGCGTAGCGGGTAGTGGCGTTGTTGAAATACCCACGCACGCGTTCGGCTGAGCGCTGGATCGAGCGTAGCAGGCTGATGACCGCGTCCTTGAGCTCTTGTGCTGATTATTATGCGGCCCAGCTTGTTGTTCTTCAGGTCATTCCACAGTCGTTCATCGCGCTGCATGATGGCCCCGCCGCCGAGGTGGGTCTCGATATAGGTGTGGTGCGGCGGCATGAGGGCGATGATCGGCTGGCACAAGCCGGAGGTCGCCTTGGAGCCGAAATAGCCGCCCATCGCAGTTGGCCCGTCAGAGGTCTCGGACCCATCGCAGCCGCGACCTGCTATGCTGTCAACGATGACTCGTGCGCATTGCCTGCCCGCGCACCGGCAGGGGCGGCCAGGGGAGCGAGTCGTTACGGGTCGCTAATACGCCAGGACCAAGATTCCGCGCGCCACGGTGCGGCCTACGACCAGCGGGAGCTATACACGGGAGAGGAGGGGCCCTACTGAATCCATTGCCCGCGCGAGCCTGCGCGCTGTGCGCCGGCAGATCGCCAGCCACGAGCGCTGCAAGGCCCTGAGCGCAGAACGGATCGCCTTGGGCCTTGGCTAACCCAGCGGTGTTATGCTTACCTGATGGGCAAACAGCATGACCAACATCCCTTTGAGGACAATCCTTTCCTCGAAGGTCTTGCCGCCTGGATGGACAGCCCCGCAGGGGAGCTTTCCAGTGAAGTGTTGCATGCGGTGTGGACGTTGCTAGAAAAGGTAGATGTCGACGCCAAGAATCGCAAGATCATCTGGGAAGATGGGCAACGGCTTTCGATCACCGAGTCCGTGCAACGCATTCACGCCGGCTGCCCAGACTTTCCGCTCGAGCTCATCGCAACGCATCTGATCGGATGGGTCGAAATGGACTTCGTCCCACCCTCCGCTTCTCCGGAGCAATTGGACGAGCTCGATCGGCTCACCGAGAGCTGGATCGAGGACCACGAGCGGCGAGCCGAGGCTACGCGAAAACGGGGGAGAACTCGGCACTCTTGAGTTAGCTTGAAGTCAACAGGATTCGACCTATACTCATCTCCGGCATCCACGGAGTGTTTGACATTGGCTTGGATGCGGTTGAAATTATCGTCGGGGTTTCTGACGCCAATTTCTAGGTAACTGGTTGGACGTTCGAATCTATTAAGCTATTAAGCAAGTCATTGATGACATCAACCTTATGCGGAGTCTTTGTCTGTTCAAGCGTGGTCTTTTGCATGGTTCTCTTTCGCTCTTCGCCTTCGGCGAACCGCATGCCTAGGAGGTAGAGCGAATAGACTTGTTTTCGATTACTCATGAGGGAGACTTGTCCCCAGCTCATTGACGAGTGATGGTTGCCAATCTTCGCTATGCTGACCCTAGCGTGTTGGATAGGAAGGGCGACAATGGTTGCACTTCGTAACCGGTAAGCAAACGGCCCCATTGCTCAGCGAGGGGCGACGTTCTCGAGATCGGAGCACAGCGGGTTGGCGGCGAAGTGGGGAATCCACTCGGCTACAAGCTGGCACTTCTACAAGACCCCCGGGGACGTGACCCCACGCGTGGTTCGATGATCACACTTTCACCTACGTTCACTCGGCTGGCCATGGAGTTGAGGCGGCGCCCCCGACTCGCGAAGATGGTCCGGAAATCGGTCCCCAGCTGGAGCCGGGTGGCGCTGCAATTGGGGCGCAAACCCCGCCTCGCGGATGTGGCCGAGAAGTCATGGATCCTAAAACCAGCGGAGGCCACAATCATCCCGCCGGCCTACTATGACGAGGATGACCTGGCGCGTGTGACTGCTGTCGATGTCGACTCCAGCCGAGAAATCGAGTGGTGCCGAATTCGCGGGGGCGCTCTGGACTACCGGGCGTCTATTGCGTACCAACTGCGGAACGCTGTGCTGTCGAAGGGTCACGTCATCCTTCCGCAGTTGCTTCGCCCGGTGACCACCGATCCCTTGCCGTTTTGGGGGCGCTACGTTGAAACGGAAGTCGAACCGGCGCTGTTGACCGCATCGTTCAACGGGTCACGTTACTTTGGTCACTGGATGATGGACGAGTTGACACGAATACTTGCAGCGCCACGCATCGGGCAACCCGTTGCGCCACCTCGCCCTCTTTCAAACCATCAGCGGGAATACTTGAAGCTCTTGGGCCTCGCGCGGGCTGAACGGTCGGACGTTCGCTTCCGGAAGTTGGTCGTCACAGACGAACGGAACCAGAATTCCGACAGACGCGAACGCTACCAAGAGCTGCGCAGGCGAGCGCGGCGCGGTCGGAACGTGGTTCCCTGTGAGGGTGTGATGCTGCTGCGCAGACAAACCGGCGTGTCACGGATTCTAGTCAACGAAGAGGAACTAGCCAAGAGTCTAGCACAGCGCGGCTTCAGGACCATGTGCCCGACTGAACATACGGTCGAGGAAATTCTCGATGCTTGTATGGGCGCGAAGGTCGTACTAGGTGTCGAAGGTAGCCAGATGATTCATGCTTTGTTCGTCATGCAGGATCAAGGAACGCTCCTGGTGCTCCAACCACCCAATCGTTTCAATAATATCCTAAAGACCTATTGCGACGGATTTGGCTTTCGTTACGCGTTCGTAGTCGGATACCAACGTTCAGAAGGGTTTTGGGTTGCACCCGAAAACGTGATGAGTCTGCTAGATCGTCTACCCCATGCTTGAGATCACGATCGGGCAACGTGCTGATTGCCGGCAACCTCCAATTCGGCGCCATTACAACGTATGGACGACGAAACGCATCTTTTGCTGACCTTCTGGCGAAACCATGACGAAGTGCACTAAGCCGTAACCCTGCGGCGTTCTGTTCCTCGCGCGCAACGAAGTCAAGAGTGCGCCTGGTCGGTGAATCCGCGGCCGATGCAGATAGATGGCCTCGGTGCGTTCACCCCCGGTCCTTCTGTCCAGCGCCGAACGCCACCGCCAACCACCTCGCCCAAGCGTCAGGCGCACTGCCGATCGCATCGCTTGAGGTCTATCGGTACCCGGCTGCGGAAGCTTGCGACACAATGCATTCCCACCGAGTTTCCCACCGCGTCGCGCGCTCGGGTGCGCGGGTTGCGCCACACGCGGCGCCGTGTAAGACTCTCCTAACGCAGGCCTTACTTTTTGGTTCGATCTTGTGTCCAATCGAACACGGCGGGCAGTCTTTGAGAGCGTTCAGCTCATCGATCAAGACGCAGTGCGGCGAAAGCGCGATGATTGCCCGCCGGAGAAGCGAGTAGACAAATGGTAGCTGGCCGTCGCCGGGGCGCGTTTCTCGTGGTGCTTATGCTGGTCGCCGTTTTGGTGGCCGTTGGTATGCTGCTTGCGTCCGATTCTCGCTTCGCCGACTGGCCGGTAGACCGGATCGAGATGGATCGGCTGTTCGACATCGGAGTAGTGGATGCGAACAGCGACGATCGGCTGGACATATTCACGACGAACCACCACTTTCGCCAGTCGCTACTCCTTGCAGCAGAGAACGGGGAGTATCGCGACGTCGTCGCGCCTTGGGGCCTCGATCAGAGCAGGGACTTCCCACTTGCCGAGTTGTCGTTTACGGGCCCGTCAATGGACAAGCCCGGCGTCTATGTTTTCTGGCTCGGCGCGCAGTTGCTGATACAAGGTCACGGTATCGGCGGAGCCGCGAGGTGGACCGGTGAGATCCGGACCAACGATCCGGTCAAGGTCATGAGGTCCGACGGCGTTTCGATCGAGATGAAGGAGGCCACATCCCTATCGGACGACACGATAATCCGGCTTGTGGCGGAGGGAGAGGGATTGTTGCGGCTGCGACCCGGGGGGCAGGGATTGCCGATCGCCTTTCGTTTCGACGAGCCGCTTTCGCTTGATCAGATTTTCGTGGGACGGGGAAGGATTACGCCGAAATCCCGGACGTTCGTGCTCGCGATGCTGGACCGCCATGCGATGGCGTGGACGGACTACAACGGTGACGGTGTCCTTGATTTCTTCGTTAACCGTGGCGCGCTCGGAGGGACGCTCAGGGCGCGCTCCGAAGCGAGCCGGCGGGAGTTCCGCGACGAGTTGTTCCTGAGCGAGGGGGCAGGGGTGTTTTCCGATGTGGCCGCGCGGCTCGGCATCGAGAAGAAGGGATGTTCAGGCCGTCATGCGCGATGGCTGGACGTTGATCGCGACGGCCGGCTCGAGCTTTTCGTCAACTGCTACGAGCGTGGCAACGTCGAGGGGCGGTACCCGAAGCAGCTCTGGAAAGAGGGTGACGGCGGACGTGTGCGAGACGTGGCAGAGGAAGTGGGTCTTGGCCTGCCGGACCAGCAGATCGGCGGATTCGCCTGGCTCGATGCCGACGCCGACGGGGACGTGGATCTCGTCGCATTCCAGCATGAGGGCCTGTTTCTCTACAGGAACGAGAGCGGCAGGTACGTCCAGGAAGTCATCCTGCAGCGCGTTGCGGACGAGGCCGTGAAGGTGGGGCGGACCACAGCCGACGAGTGGGAGTACGACGGGAAGCTCTCCGCTGCGGACTACGATTCCGACGGTGACCTCGACGTTTTCTCTGCATCGAAGCGCGGCAACGTCCTGCTCAGGAACGACAAGGGTCGTTTCACGGTCTTAGAGCCGGCAGCCGTCGGGCTCCCGAAGGCGAGCCTCGTCGCAGGCTGGGTCGACTACGACAACGACGGGCTTCCGGACCTTCACCTGGTGCCGCAGGGGCTCTATCGTCAGACCAGCAGGGAGCGCTTCGAGTCCGCCGGCCTGCTGGCGGTCGAGCCGGACCGGTACGACGCCTCGATCGTCAACTGGTTCGATCGCGACAACGACGGGCGGCAGGACGTGCTTGTGGCATTGCACGAGCGGCCTGGATTCAAGCGGTGGTGGGAGTTCTCCAAACAACCCAGGTCGGCGGCGATCTGGGATCTTAGAAGCTTCCGCAATTCGGGCCCCACGGGCAACTGGCTGCAGGTCAGGGTGGAGGGCACCGGCGGCAATCCCCAAGCGATCGGCGCCGTCGTCACCGTCGCCACGGAGGGCGGGCGCCAGGCTCAGGAAGTCGGGTCCACGGACGGCGCGTTCTTCTCACAGGGGCACTATCGCCTGTACTACGGCCTTGGCGCCGCTCCTCGCGCGAGGGAAGTCACCGTCCGTTGGTCCGACGGGCATGAGCGGACATTGAAGGACGTGGAAGCCAACCGCCTGGTTGTCGTCCAGCGTGAAAACCCGCAATGATCCGGAAGAGTTACCTCGCTTCATGCGCAGCGAGCCAGCACTCGAGCATCATGACGATCCAGATCATCACTCCGAAGTAGGTCGCATGCGTGGTCTGGTGCTGCTGCAGCAGATGGTCGATGTACGAAGGCTTCATGTAGCCGCGGCGCGTGAAGCTCGTCAAGCTTTCGAGGGCAATCTCGTGTAGCGTCGGGTCGCGCTCCATCCAGAGCCCGAAGGGCAATCCGAAGCCGTGTTTGGTCTTCGTGATGGTCTCGCGGGGCAGGAAGTCGGCGAGCGCGTCCTTGAAGAACGGACGTAGTCGGGTTCCCTTGACCTTCTGTGAAGGCGACAGTCGACCCGAGAAGGCGACCATCTCCTCGTCCAGCAGTGGGTAGCGCACCTCGACGCCCGCCAGCTCGCAGGTCCTGTTGACCTTGCGCAAATCGTTGTCGGCGAGCGTTTCCTTGAGATCCAGGTGCATCATCCGATCGATTGCGGAAGAGGAGGTCGTCCGCTCGTAGACCTCCCGCGCGATATCACGTGGCTGGTGAGGGTCGATCGCAGCGAGGAACTCGGGCTCGAATATCTCGGTGAGCGCTTCCCGCTCGAGGAAGTTGTAGGTCTCGAGCCGGTCGGGCAGGGGCACATTCGCCTGCTGCACGTAACTCCGGGCCTTGCGTAGCGGCGGTATCCGTCCGACCCAGTTACCGCTGAAGAGCAACGGTTCGAGCAGTCCGTGGCGCACGGCCGAGGGCACCTGTCCGTACCACTCGAATACCTTCTGCTTCGCGTACCTCGCGTTTCCACCGAAGATCTCGTCGCCTCCGTCGCCGGCGAGCAGCAGCGTCCTGCCGTCATCACGGGCGAGCTTCGCGCAGAAGAAGGTGGGTATCGCCGAAGCATTGCCGAACGGCTCATCGTAGGCAGCGGCGATCAAGGGAATCGCCTGCGCCACGTCGCGGGGCGTCACGTAGTATTCGTGCGCATGGCAGCCGAAGTGCCGCGCGGCGATCCGCGCATAGCCCATCTCGTCGAAACCTTCGGCGTCGAATCCGATCGAGTAGGTTTCCGCGGGCTTTCCGCTCAACTTGGTCAGCATACCGGCGACGGTAGAGGAGTCCGTACCGCCGCTCAGGAACGCCCCCACGCTATCCGTGGTCGCCGCCTTCGCGACTGAAGCGCCGAGGAGTTTTCGGAACTCTTCGCGCAGAGCCGTTTCCGTCGAGCCATCCGATCCGTAGGCGATACGCCAATAGAAATCCGATCGGATCGACGCGCCCTCCACGACGAGCCGCTGTCCGGGTAGCAGTTTGCATACGCCGTCGTAAATCGAGCCCGGCGATGGCACGTTCTCGGAGTAGAGATAGTTGAAAATGCCCTGGTTCGAGAGGCAGCGACCGACGGCGGGGTGCGCGGCGACGGCGGTGGCCGTGTTCCCGAAGACGACGCCGTCTCCGACCCGCGCGTAGAAGAGGCTCCGAATCCCTACCCGGTCGATGGCCAAGACGGCGTGGCCGCGGCCTGCATCGACGACCGCCATGGCGAAGGGCCCGTGCATGCGCAACAGGCAGTCCGCGCCATGCTGCTCGTAGGCTCGCGCGACGGCTACGGCGTCCCCGGCATCGCGGGCGAGGCGCGAGAGGTCCGGTACGTCCCAGGCTACTTGTCCGATGACGACGGCGAGCACCGATCCCTCGCGATGCAGGCAGACAGGGAGCAGCCCTCGCAACGACGCACGCGGCAGTGTCTTTCAGTCCGGCGTATTCGGATCGCGGCGCGCTCGCCGCCGCGCAAGCGTGCAGCATCGCGTCGCGTGCCGCGGATGCATCATTCCCCGGGTTGGGGACGTTCATCCATCCAAAGATCGCGCTCATTGGGGGTCCAGTGGGGTGTGTTTCGAGGGCGCACCCGCGCGGTGGATTCTACCGGCAGCGAGGGCGGGTGATCGCGTATGCGATGGAGGCTGGCAGGATCGCGCCCGTGATCCAGGCCAGCTTGCGAAGTCTCGAAACGTTCGCGAGGCGGCGAAGCAGGAAGTGGAGCCGGACCGCCATCCGCCGTTCCAGCAGGTCGGATTCCTCGCGGTAGTGCCCGGCGAGTTCGGAAGTGGTCATGAATCGTATGTCGGGCAGCAGCATGCGAACCTCGTCGATCAGGCGCCCGAGCTGGTCCAGCGCCTGGTCCGCCGCGTCGCCCGGAGGAAGGAAATTCATCCGGTGCATCTCGATCAGCGCCGGGCGGCCGAGGCGGGTCTTCGCGACCACGTCGCCGACCGCGCGGCGGTGGTCGTGTCCCAGCGCAGGCTCGAAGTACACGTCCCGGACGAGAAACAGGCAGTCCCCTCTGCCACGATCTCCGTTGCGGATCTCGCCATCCTCGTAGACGAACCGCCCGGACGCGTCGCGTGACTCGCTGCGCCTGCCGGGGGTGACGATCGTGCGCACGCCTGCTCGCGCCCACGCGTCTTCGACGTCGCGTGTCCAAGCGAACGTCGGTGGAACCGCGACTTCGGGGACGGCACCGAAGGCATCGACGAACGCACGCACTTCATCGGCCGCTTCGCAACGAACGCGGTCGAGGGGTAGGGGCTGCGACGGCAGGGCAGTGGCGTCCATCCACCGACTCTGCAGCTCGGATGGCAACTCCTCGGTTCGGGGCAGGCCGGTCGAGACGAGCCAGTCCCGCACCTGGGGTCGCTCGGCTGCGGCGCGCATCAGGCAATCTGGCCAGTAGTGCTCACGGCCGTGGAGTTGCAGCGCGAGTACGCCCCGCTTCGCTCCGTCGAGCATTGCCTCGCGTACCGTAAGCGAGCGGTTGGTCGGTTAGCGTGAGCCTGCAGTAGCCTTCCAGTCCGAGCGATCGCAACGCTGCGGTGTCGGGTCCCGCCAGGATGACACCGAGCGTCATGACCGGATGTCGGCCTGCGTCGTCCAGGAACCGGACAAGGACGTCGGCGATCCGGCGCAACGCTTGCGCCTGTTCGACCGGGCCATAGCCCCAGTCGTCGCTCTCCAGGATGAGGACCGGGGCGCGCAGCACCGGCTCGCGCCAGGCGGCGGCCACCGCATGGCGGAACCCCAAGGCGAGCACGACAGTGCACGCCGTCAACCAGGCGACAAGCGCTGCGATCACGGCCATGAGGCTGCGGGCGTGCGATCGATCCCATAGCCCTCGCGCAACCAGGCGACGGCAGCCGCAAGATCGGGAAGCACGAGCGTGTCCGTCGGCGCCGCGTCGGCGATCGGCTCGCCCAGCTTCACGTTGTATCGCACGCCTGCAGCGCGGCCTGCCCGGATGTCGGACTCCTTGTCGCCTACCAGCACCGAGCGACTCAGGTCCAGGTCGAAGTCGAGCTGCGCCCGCAGGATCATTCCGGGGTTGGGCTTTCGATCGAACGATTCGCGTCGGTACTCGCCGATTCCTTCGGTCGGATGGAACGGGCACTGGTAGGTCCGGGCAATGGCAACGCCGCGCTCCCGGAACCGTTCGTGCATCCACTCGTCGAGCCGGCGGAAGTCCGCCTCCGTGTAGTAGCCGCGTCCGATGCCGGCCTGGTTGGTGATCACGATTGGCAGCAGGCCGCCCTGGCATGGCGACCTTGCACAACTCGAAGATTCCGGGCAGGAACTCGAAGTCCTCGATGCGCCAGACGTAGTGACGGTCGACATTGATGACACCGTCGCGATCGAGCAACAGCGCGGCTCTCACGACCTCGCCTCCGGCCGACCGGGCGCCGCCGCCCTCGCCGGCAGCAGGTTCTGCGCGCGCGCATAGTCCTCCGGCACGCCGATATCGATGAAGAGTCCGCGCGCGGGGAACGCGAGGGGTTTCAGCGAATCGACACCGGGAGCGAGAAAGTCGGATTCGAACGAGAACGCGTCGGCGAGGCTCGCGCGGTCGAACAGCGATCGGGGAACGAGATAGACCCCGGCGTTGATCCATCCCGGTCCGTGGCGGCCCTTCTCGCGAAACCCCTGTATCCGGTCTCCGCAGAGGGCGAGGGCGCCGTATCGCGCGGTATCCGGTACCTCGTGCACCGCGACGGTCATCGCCGCGGCCGCCCGCCGATGCGCCTCGAGCATCCTACGGAAGTCGACATCGAGGAACGTGTCGCCGTTGACGACGAAGACGTCGCGCGCCGTGGCGCTCCGAAGCGCCAGACGGATCGCGCCGCCGGTGCCGAGGGGATGGCTCTCGACGGAGTAGGTCAGCGGTAGGCCTCGGTAGCGCCCGCCGAAATGCTCGCGAATCGCGTCCGAGCGATAGCCTACGGCAAGAATGGCCGAATCGAAGCCGGCCTCGATGAGCAAGTCGAGCAGGTGTTCCAGGAAGGGGCGCCCGGCGACTGGAGCCATCGCCTTCGGAAGGTCGGCGACGACGCTGCGCAATCGCGTGCCCAAGCCCCCGGCGAGTACGACCGCTTCCATCGACGCTTCGGAAAGACTCACGCCTTCGGAAAGATCGTCGCCTCGATGATCTGGCAGATCGCGTGGCCCATCGCGATGTGACCCTCCTGGATACGAGGCGTCGAATCCGAGGGTACGCGCAGCAGATGGTCACACAGCTCGGGCATCTGCCCGCCCAGCCGGCCCGTCAGACCGACGGTGGCGAGCCCCTTCTCGCGCGCCACGCGCAGGGCGGCGAGGATGTTCGGCGAGCGCCCGGAGGTCGAGATTCCGAAGAAGACGTCGCCTGCCACGCCCACCGCCTGCACCTGCCGCGCGAACAGGTGCTCGTAGCCGTAGTCGTTGCCGATCGCGGTCAGCACCGACGTGTCTGTCGTGAGGGCGAAGGCAGCGAGCCCGGGACGATCGTAGGCGAAGCGGCTCACCAGCTCGCCGGCGAGGTGCTGGGCGTCGGCGGCGCTGCCGCCGTTGCCGGCGAACAGGATCTTGTTGCCGCGCCGCAGCGCTTCGCTGCACATCCGGCGACCGCGGCGACCAAGCCGACCAACGCGGCGTCGCCGGCCATGGCTTCGAGGTTGCGGACCGTCGCCAGGAGTTGGTCCCGGACCGCCGTCTGCGGGGAATGGTCCATCGATGTCTCCAGTGACTCGGCCGCGGGCGCGGTCAGAGATCTTCCAGCCCTGCGTGCCGTACTTGGTGAAGTGGCAGGTCACGACCTCGCCCTGCGTTTGCCGCAGCGCGCGGATCACTTCCATGCGCCGGACCGGGTCGACCAGCAGCATCATGAATCCTCCGCCGCCCGCGCCGGAGATCTTGCCGGCGCGCATGCCGGCCCGTCGCGCGAGTTCGTAGGTCTCCTCGATCTGCGGGTTGGAGATGCTGCGGGCCATTCGCTTCTTCGCTTCCCACCCGGCCTGCATCGACTCGCACCAGTCCGTCGAAGTCGCCCTTGAGCAGGTTCTCCTTCATCGCCATCGCCTCGCCCTTGAGCGCGTGCGTCGCGTCGACGACGTCGGCGTCGTTGCGCTTCACGCTGGCTGCCTGCTCGTCGATGATCCTCGCGGACTCGCGCGAAACACCGCCGAAGTAGAGCACCAGCGAGGCCTCGAGCTCGGAGATGATCCAGTTCTTGATGCGCAGCGGATTGACGACGACGCGCTCATCCGGATGGAACTCCATGAAGTTGAAGCCGCCGAACGTCGCCGCATACTGATCCTGGCGCCCGCCGGAAAGGCCGACGTCGATCCGCTCGATCTCGTAGGCGAGCCGCGCGATGTCGTATTCGCCGAGCGGCAGGTTGAGCCATTCGACGAAGGCCTTCACCATCGACACCACCAGCGTTGACGACGAGCCAAGCCCGGAGCCCGGCGGCGCGTCGGTGTGCGTGGTCATCGTCAACGGAAGCGGCCGCCCGCCGTTGAAGTCGCGCACGATGCGGTTGTAGACGCCCTTGTGGAGGTCGAGGCGCCCGTCGAAGGGCAGCGGGGCCTCGGCGTCGCCCTCCCAGGCCTCCTGGCGATCCGCCGCGACGAAGCGCACGCGCCCGGGCTGGGCGTCGGCTCGATGACCGTGTAGGCGTACTTGTCGATCGTCGCGTTGAGGACGAGCCCGCCGTAGAGGTCGCAATAGGGCGAGACGTCGGTGCCGCCGCCGGCGAGGCCGAGGCGAAGGGGGGCGCGTGCACGGATGATCATCGGAAACGTCTCGTTGATCTTCGAAGTGGGCCGTGCGGGGCGGGCTTGGAATTGCGCCTCGGTCATAGCGGGCGCCTCAGCATAATGTCGCGCAGCAGGCCGAGGCAGAGGCGCCCGCGACCATTAGGCGAGAGCGCGAACGCGCGAAGCGCGTCGGCTATCGCCGCGCGCACCTCTCCCGCGCGATAGGCGCCCTTCGCGTAGTCGGTGTAGACGCTGGCGAGGCAGCAGCGCCAGAAGCCGCCGCGCAGGCCAGGGGGCAGCAGGTCGCGGTTCTTGCGAAGCGACGCGAGTGCCGCCTTGCGCATGTTTTCGAGATTGCGGCTGACGCTGTGCTCGCGGCGCAGGATCTCGACCAGAGGCTCGTCGATGCACGCGTAGCCCGACACCGCCGCGAGCCGAATCCAGAGGTCGGGATCCTCGAAGCCCCGCAGGCTCTCGTCGAACAGGCCGACGCGGTCGAGCAGCTCGCGGCGAACCATCACCGCCGAGCAGCCGCCGGCGATTGCCGCGTTCTCGGCGAAGAGGGTTCGCAGCATGTCGTTGCTCGGACCCGGGCAGCGCCAGACGTTGAGGAGCACGCCCTCCGGATTCACGACACGCGCCGCCGTCGAGCAGAAGCCGACCCGGGGACGGTCGCGCATTAGGGTCACCTGCCGCTGAGCTTGTCCGGATGCCACCAGTCGTCCGCGTCGAGAAACGCGACGAGGTCGCCCTCGAGCTGCGCGGATGCCCGCATTGCGCGCCGCCGACATGCCGGCGTTTGCCTGGCGGATCACGCGGACCGCGTCGCCGTAACGGGCGAGCACGCGCGGCCGTGTCGTCGGTGCTGCCGTCGTCGACGACGACGAGCTCCCGTTCGCGCAGGCTCTGGGCGAGCACGCTGTCGACTGCACGGCCGACGCACCAGCCGACGTTGAACGCCGGCATCACTACGGTGACGAGTTCGGTGCCGGCGCTCATGCAACCGCTTCGTAACCCAGTTCGTCCATCAGCGGCCGGATCGTCGGGAGGATTCGCTCGATCACCTCCGGATTGGATTGCTTCCACTTCTGCTTCGCCGGTTTGCCCTTGACGATGCTCGTCGGCGTCTGGACGAGCTTCGCGCAACGGTCGCGCGTCGCTTCGTCGAAGGGAAGGTCGAGCCGGTCAAAGACATCCCGGAACATCTCGACTGGCCGGTCGAAGATGTCCTCGTAGCGCAGTCGGATCCACTGATTCCGCGGGAACCGACCGGCCGGCATCCAGCGCCATTCGGTTCGCCGCCATCCACTGGAACGTGCAAACGTCCTCCAGCCGCGCGTGGTTGTAGTCGCGCCATCCCGGCGGAAGGAAGAACGACCAATCCCGGAACGTTCCATCGTTGATGCGAACCTCGCAGGGGAACGGCCCCAGGAACTTGGTCAGGCCGAAATGTCCGTCGTGGCGCCAGCCGTCGATCAACGAGCTGATGTTGTCGCGGCCGTCACGATGGATGAAGACGAAGCGAGCCTTGGGGAACAGGCGCAAGAGATAGGGCACGCGCATCACGTTGATGCAGGTCTTCTCCAGCACTTGACCGTGGCCGAGTCTCGCGTAGAAGTGCCTCCGCGCCGCATCGCGGTGCGCCGGGATGGCGTGCTCGGCACCGGCGGCTTCCGACTCCCAGTTGTTGGTCCGCGGTCCCCACAGCATGTCCCAGAACTGGGGGATCTCGAAGCCGAAAGTGAGCAACCCCGACGTAGCTGCAAGCGTCTCGTAGGTGACCGTCGTCCCTGAACGGGAGCACCCGATGATAAAGATTGGGTCGGGTGCCTCTGGCCGCGCGAGATTCCAATACCACTCCCGCACCTGGTAGCGCAGCGCGCGCAGGTTCTTTGCCCGAATCTCGGGGTCGAAGAGCTTGTGGAGATTGCGAAGATGCGACATCTACCTGTAGGCTCGCGCGGCGCCGCGGTCAGGCGCCCCGGCTGCGAGCTCCCGGCACCCGCGACCTTATATCCTCGCGCGCTTGGAGCCTTCCCTTTATCTCGCCCGCCGCGGCGGCGAGCCGGACGAGCTGGAACCGCCGCTTTCGCGCGTCCAGCGCTAACAGCGTGAGGGCGAGACGCCGAGCGGTCTTGGCAATCATGTAGCGTGGCACGGTCGAGTCCCCGGCGTTGACCGCGGAAAGCCGAACAACCGATGCCGACCGCTCGTAGGCCTTGCGCACGAGGTAACGCAGCGTCAGGCGCGCCGGATCAGCGTAGTGGTACTGAACGATATCGGGAACATACTGCAGCTGAGCGCCTGCCAAAATCGCGCGCTCGATCCACTCGCGATCCTCCGCGCCTCCCAGGCTGCCGCCGACCGGGCCGTAGTCGGTCGAGAACCCACCGACGCGATGAAACAACTGCGCCCTTACCACGATGTTGCCGCCCCCGGGAATCGCCTTGTCCTGCGGTGAAGAATGCGGCGCTTCCCCCAGGTCGTAACGCGGCACGGGCAGCGGATAGATGCGGTAAGGCCCTTGGTCGTGAACCCAGGTGGGTTCCGAACCGTCCCAGTCCGGCAGAATTCGACCGCAGAAGATGTCCACTTTCGGGTATTCTCCCGACGCTCGGCAGACGTTCTCCAGATAGCAGGTGTCCACTCGGTGGTCGTCGTCGACAAACGCCACCAGGTCTGATTCAAGCAGTGGGATGGCGCGGTTCAGTGCGTGGGACTTCCCTGGCGTCGGCTCCATCAGCCACTGAAGCGGGAGCGGATCGATCTGAGACGCTGTCACCGGTTTCGACGCCGTTTGTAGATACCGCTCCAGGAGGGCGTTAGTGCCGTCCGAGCAGGCATTGGCCACTACTAGCATCCGAATTTGCCAGCCTTGCGGGCGCCTCGCAGCATTGAGGTGACGCATCGTGCGCTCGAGCAGCTCGGCGCGGTTGTGCGTGCTGATCAGAATAATGAGTGAACCGGTCATCAACGCTTCATTACGATTGATCATCTCCTTGCGCTCGACAATCCTGCCTTATCACGCGCGCTCAACAGGAAATCCCTGAACATAGTCTGGTGAGCAGGGATCAGGGCCGCGCTTGCAGAGGACTCGCCTTCTCAAAGACGACCACGCCCATTCTATCAACAACCGCCACGCTGGCGGGGTGAGGCCAAGTAGGGTGTGTCCGTGCGTACTCGAGAATCCCCGACATGGTGTTGTTGGCTTGTATGAAGACCGCCTCGTCGCGCATGAGCCGTGCAAGACGTTCCATGTGCGTGGCGCGCATGAACGCGGTTGCAACACCGGTGGCACTCCTAAACGGGTAGCCGGAGGGCATGTCGTAGCTTCCGACCACGACGATTGTTTTCCCGTCCCAGTCCGCGTTCGGCAGCGCTCTCAACCTGGCAAGCACCTGGGTCGTCGTGGAGAAATGAGCCAGCGTGTTCAGGTAGTTTACTGTCGAGACCCAGTTGCACTGCACGACGTAGCCGGCGACGAGCAGCGCCGCCGCGAGGACTGCGACGTTACGCGACAGCATGCGACCGGAGCGAATCGCGATCATCGCGCTCGCCGCGACGACCAGCGCGTAGCCGGTGAGGGTTAGCGTGTGGTAGTGACCCTTCGGGTGCAGCAACTGTAGTGCACGCGGTGTGAAGCAGGCAACGAGCAGCAGCGCGGCCGCAAGCAGCTTGGCCACGATGCCCCGCGGAAGCCACAGGCAGAAAGCGAGGGCGGCGACGAGGAAAGCGAGCTGCAGGTTCTTGAGGTAGGCCGGGAAGTAGGGCTCGGGCCAGCGGAAGAAGGCGCGCGAGCCGAGCAGGACGTCGGGAATCGCCGCCGTGGGTGTGAGAACGCCTCGGAGGTGGAACGCGTCGTCGGACGAATGAATCGTATCGGGGGGGATATTCATGGTCGAGACGATCGCGAGGTAGATGGCCCCCCCCAAGCCAACTGCGATCAGCACTGCGAGCGTCGAGCGAGCCGTACCGCGCGCAAGGACCGATTCGTCGACCCCGCCGAAGACCGATCGGGTGACCAGCCAGACCACGAACATCGTCGCGGCCACGGAGGCCACGCCCTGGTAGATCGAGAACGCGGCCAAGAACAGCACCGCGGCCGAAGTCACTCCGGCAAGCGTTCCCCGCGTCGCCAGCACAACGGCCAGCGCGGCCAGAAGGTGCGCGGCCGGATACGCTACCATCGCGGTGTTGTACTGGTAGACGTGCGCCATGTAGGGGAAGACGCAGACGATCGCGCCGACGACGACGAGGTCCGTCGTCTGCCGCGCACCCCAGAATCGCGCGACGACGATCCCGTACGCGCTCATCATCGCGATGCCCTGAACCATTTGCAGGAGGGGCATCACATGATGGTTCTGGGTATAGTAGTGGAGCCAACCGTGGCCGAAGCGCCCCAGGTAATAACCCAGGATCGTGTCCTCGATGAGGATGTGGTTTAGGTCGTCGTGATGCAGCGTCAGGTTGGTCATCTCGAACCCGAACGCCAGCACGTTGACGCACAACAGGAGCAGAAGCGCCGCGCGGCTCGAGCCGTCGATGCTCTTCCACCACGCGACGAGGCGTTGCTCCACAGGAAGTCGGGTCAAGAAGTTCATGGGGATGCCAACCTCGTCGTGACGTCGGGAAAGGGCCGAAGGATAGGTCCCGTGCGGTTCACCCGTCGAAGCGACCACGCATAGCCAACTCGCGAGGCTGGTCCGCGCGGCGCCAATGGGCGAACTTGCCGAGCGAGTCAGCAAATCCAGCCTGTGCCTTGGCGGAGCTGCATGAGAGGCGAAGGTAAGTTGATCCGGCCACAGGTGGGGGAGTGTGAGGTGGCATCGGGGCTTGCTGCCGAGTGAAGCGCGTTGTCGTTCGCGGGCCTGAGGGTACTTTGGTTGCGGCAGGGGGATTTCTCGTAACGGGAAGAACACGCCGCATCGTTAGTGGGGTGTTCGCGGCATTGACGCAGTCGCAACCGAGGTCCGTGTCAGGTCGTCGGAGGCTTGCACTTGTTTGCGCTCGATACCCACCGTGCTCTCTACTAGGTAGATTGGTCGCGCTTTGATTTCGTCGTAGATCTTGGCGATGTACTCGCCGATGATCCCCAGGCTGATCATGATGAAGCTGCCAATGATCAGCAAGCGTCGTGATCGTAGTCGTGAAGCCCGAAACCGCGCGACCTTGCAGCCAGCCGACCAATGCCTCGACCGCCACGCCAAAACCGAAAACAAGCGTAACCATGCCGAGGAGCGTGACGATGCGCAATGGGGCGCTGGTGAACGACACTGTTGCAGTCGTCGCCAAGTCCAAAGCTTCCACAGCGTCCACTTCCCTTGCCTTCCGCCCTGGGCTCGACGTCGAATGGGACGCTAGCATGACGGTAGCCAACCCAGTCCGCGAGACCGCGATAGAAGCGCTGTCGTTCGGGCAGCTCGGAAGTGATCGTGTCGACCACTCGGCGGTCCAGGAGCTTGAAGTCGGATGCGTTCTGCAAGTCGATGCCGCCAAACCGCGACAACAACGAATTGAAGAGCCTTGCTCGCGCCCGCGTGAACGCGCCATCGTTCTCGCGGCTGCGTTTGACTGCATCGACGACCATGCTGCCCTTGCGCCACTCTTCGATCATGGTCGGGATGAGCTGTGGCGGATGTTGCAGGTCGGAATCGATGGTAACGACTGCGTCGCCACTCGCGGCCTGTAGCCCAGCAAGCAGCGCTGCTTCCTTGCCGAAATTCCGCGTGAATCGAATTCCCTTGACCCGACCATCGGACCGCGCGATTGCGAGAACACGTTCGAATGTGTCGTCGCGGCTGCCATCATCCACGACAATGAGCTCGAGTTGCATTCCGCAGGACGACAGGGTCTGCGTGATGACCTCCACAGCGTGCGCGATACCCGACGCCTCGTTGTGCGCCGGGACTACGACGCTCAGAAGTTCTGGTCGTCGTGCGTCCATGTCGTCAGGGTGCCGTTGGTGACGCTGCAGGCGCGGCGACGCGTCCGGTCGCGCGTTGGCTCTAGATGCCGGTAACCGATGACCTGGATATGATGGCGCGCCGAGCAGCTCGCGCGTGGCGGGACTGGTCAGCGTCCGCAGTTCGCCCTCCCAATCGTGATAGGCGGTAAGGCGCGTATCGCGAACTTCGTTTGCATCGAAGAGCCCGGGATGACACATCAACTCGTAGACCTCGTTGGCGCGCAGCTGCGGGACCACGCGCTCGAGATAGGACGATACCAGCTTGCCGCTTGCTTCCATGCCCAGGAAACGCAAGGGGGGCGCGCCGACGTGGCGCCGATTCATCGCTCCGAGCGCTTGCATGACGACAGCGCGGGGCAGCGAGGCGGCAGAAGTGGTGCGTCCGATTCGTGAACTCGGGAATCGGAGGTGGAGAATGCCGTAATCGTGTGCCAACGCGTTTGCCACCGGAAAAAGCGCCGGGAGCATGTGGATATGTTCATGGGAATTGAGGAAGACGGGCTGCAGACGGGCCGCACAGCAGCGTTCGATCTGCGTTCGCCATTCGCGCCTCACGTCGTCGACACTGATTCTCTTCGCGAGCACGGCCATGGCCATCCGGAACTTTCCCGCGAATCGGCCGCCCCAGCGCGCAAGCTTGGTCCTCATGGCGTCGGTGAGCGGTTCACCGGCGGTGAGGTTGAGATGGACTCCGACGTCCAGGGTGCCATAGTCGCGTAGCCATGCGGCATGCTCGTCGAAGTCCGGCATGTTGGCAAGAACGCCGGTTGCAGTAACGATACCCTGCTTCGCCGCCTTCAGGATGCCCTGGCTGACACAACGGAAATAGCCGTAGTCGTCGGCATTGACGATCAGAAGTGCCCCTTCGCCAGCCCGCGACCATCAGCGATCTCTGACCGGTTTGGCGCGGGCGAACAACCGAAAGCGCAAGTCGCGCCCCGCCAGACACACTCCCCACGTGAGCAGCGCGAACCAAAAGGGTGGCCGGATCGTCCTTCGTCCGGCCAGGGCACCGGAAAGGATACGACTTGCGACATCGCGTCGGGAGGCAAACAGGAAGCGAGTCAAGGGAGTCCGCCGCGTCATTCCCGAATCGAAAATGCCGGGCTCGACGATGGTCACGGTGAGAGACGACGTTTGGCAGCAGCGCAGTTCCATATCGAGACTTTCGCCCCAGATGCTCAGAGCCGCTTTCGAGGCGTTATAGCCTCCAGCAAAATGCATGCCGTGCCAACGCCCCATGCTTGAAATCAGCACCAAAGCGCGAGATCTCGGCGGTCCTTCGGCGCGCGTCCCGGAACCTGCGGCGAACTGCGGCGGGGGCAAGTTTAGGGCGGCGCTGCTGTCCCCATTTCCGGCATTGATCGGGGGGCTTGCCGGCGTACAAAACCAGGCGGCGAACTCTGCAGCGGCAAAGAAGTTGACCTGAAATGTTTCGCGCAGGGCGCCGAGCGACCACACCGGCTCGCCGTCGTGTTTGACGCCGGCACACAGGATCGCGAGATGCAACGACTCGGCCGGCATCCCCGCCTCCCGCAGCGCTTGCACGAGGCCGCCCGGCTGGGAGAGTTCCGCGATCAGCAGCTTTGCCGGCGCCTCCTTGGGCAGCAAGGCTTGCACATCCGCGAGTGACTGCCGGTTTCTGACCGTACCGATTACCTCGGCGCCTCCTTCCAGGCAGTCTAGCATCAGGTCGAGGCCCAGCCCGCGACTGACACCGGTCACGAGGACACGCTTTCCAGCAACGCGAACTGCCGGCCGAAACGGTACGCCGGCGACGTACGTGACGAACTGCCATGCAAGCCAAGGAAGGGTCAGCGCGGCGCCGAGGCAGAAACTCGCCAACCAGCCAAGCATCGCAACCACAGCTCTCCAGCCCGTGGGGGACGACGCCATCTCCCGGAAGCCAGAATCGTCGCATTCGTGCAGCGCGATCACGCCATTGAGCGCGTGCCGCAGTGGATGGTCCGGAAAGAACAGCTTCGTGACGAGGTCGAGGCGGGCAATTGTGAACCGAGTCAGGCGGAGTCTTGCCAGATGCCGCGAGAACCCGGCTGGGCGAGCAAAGCGAAACGGGGCGCTGGCAAGGTAATCGGTGAGCCTCTCGTAGAGGTGCCGCCTGGGGGTGACGCCAATGTAAGCGCACACTTCGCCGTACACCTGCTCGTCGATCTGCCAGAGCGGGAACGGAAGCCGACTCATCGTCGTTCGCGCCTGGGAATCATAACTGCTCCCGGAATCCGAGCGGTAGAGCCCTCCTGCCGCATCGTCGTGCGCGGGGCGCGCCCAGGCAGCAGGAGCGGGAACGAATTCGGCAGCCAATGGGTCCGCATGGCAATGCGGGCGACTTTGTTCACTTGCCGCCCGCTACAGGTCTGCGCCGCGGGCGACGCGCGTGGCGTGCGCCGCCAGTGACAGGGTGATGGACTTGCTCGGCAGCGACGGAAAGGCAGCACCATCAGCAATGTAGAGGTTCGAGAGCAGGTTGGACCGACCGGTCGCGTCGCACTGTTTCGGCCCCGGGCCCATCGGCACGGTTCCGGCATAGTGGATGCCTGCCCCAGGCGACGACCGTACGACGCCCTTGGGTAAACAGGAAAGCCGCCACAGCGCGGACCGCACGCGGGAGACCGAACGTCGGACATAGATTTCCTTGTCCGCCGTTTCTCGATAGCGGAGCTCAACGATCGGCCATCGCCCACCGCGTTGCACCAGGACTTGGCGGTTGCCCCGCGTGACGCGGTCGGGAAAGAACAGCGTAGCGACGCCAAGTGCAGGTTTGAGTGTGAAGAAGAGCCTTTTGGACAGCCGGCTGTCGAATGGCATTCGTTCGATCAGGGGGTGGTAGACCAAGCTGGTCAGGTGCAGGATTTCAGCGTGAAGGTAGCGGGGCCACGGTGGCGACGCTCCAATCACACCCATGATCAAGCGGTTGAACTGAAAGGACCGGGCATCGGGCGGCTGGCCTAGGTGCCGCAGGGCAACGAACGGGATCTTCACGACCGCAGTGTCCATCAGCCCGTCACTCTCGGCAGCGAGATCGGCACGGGCGCCGGCCAAAGTGCGCAGGAAGATCGCACCCGTCTGCAACGCGCCGGCGGCGAGGAAGACGACGTCGCAGGCCTCTTGCCGAATTTCATTCGTCGACACATCCAGATACCGAATGCCGCTCACCCGATTCTCAGCGGTCAGCAGCGAAAGCACCAGGCGTCCGGCAACGTACCTGAACGCGTTCGATGCCTCGCAGCGCGCAAGCGTGCTATGGGCGGGGTTGTAGATCGCAGCCCTGGGGCAACCCCACAGGCAGCGGTCGCAATAGTCGCATCGGCCATCGCTTGTCGCGTCCGTGACCACCGCCAGGCGCGCAAGGCCGATCAGGACTCCCGTCTTCTGCAATGCCCGCCGCTTTCTTCGGTAGCAGCGCAGCATGCACTCATCTGCCGCCGAGAGCCGGATGGGGTCCTGCGACGGGTAGACCCCGTGCAAGTACTTCGTGAGATCGTCATCGATGGGGCCGGCCACCGGGATGCGACCGGAAACCGTTCTATAGGCCTGCTCCAGGTCCAGGGACGAAACCGGCCATTCGGACAGATCGTCTTCGTCGTAGCCGAGTGCGTTCGCACCCCAGCCGTTGGCCAACCCGCCCTTCGCGAAGGAACCGAACGGCGAGAAGCCGTCTGACGCGTAGCCGAGGAGTGGGTCGTCGGGTGACGCAAGGAACTGCCGTGAGGGAGGGTACCGCAGCAGTTCGTCAGCTGCAGGCGGAATCAGGGCACGAAGATCGGCGCCGAGCAGGTGGGTTACAGGATCGTTCAACTGCATCTTCAGATCGTGAAAAGTCACTCCTGGGTGAGAGAACGCCGATTCCGCCCGGCCTACGTCCCAGAGTTCGACCGCATGCCCGCGCTCCAGCAAGGTCAGCGCCGCATGAGCACCCGACACCCCCCCGCCGACAACGATGATCCTCACCGCGGCTTCTCGCGAACCGAACCTGGCGAGTTGGCGATCACGAGAGAATCAGATAGATCGATAGCATCCCGCAAAGCAACCCCAGAGCGTGGCGGCCGTTGATGGCCTCGCCGATCGCGAGGCCGACCACCGTTATCAGCACGATCTGCGCGACCGTCATCGCCGGATAGATCTTGTTCAGTGGGTAGTACTTGAGGATGCGCGAGTACAGCACGAAGGACGCGCCGTACACGATCGCGCTCAACGCCATGTAGGCGATCCATTGCGAAGTCTTGATCTCGAACGCGGAGGCCTTCTTCAGGAGTACTTGTGCAGCCGCCGTCGCAACGATCGCAGCAACGACAAGCAGCAGGGGTGACGCTGTAAGCATTCATTGACTCCTGAGGCGCCGGCCAGCGTCGTCCCGTGGGCCGAGCCCGACACGACCACACGGCAGGTTTCTGATCTTGACGGCGTCGGCCCTATCGATCCCGCCCGGAAGAGGTTGAAGACCTGCAGGAGCACTTCAGCCGCGCGAACCCTTGTTTGGCCTGCAGGTTTGCCGCCAAAGCCGCTCGAGACAGACCGGCTGGCTCGAGGCATTGCCGATGCCGCGTCGACAGCGGAGTGAGCGAATGCCGCACGGCCGTTCGGCTCGGCTGCGGCAGAAGGCGCTACAGGCCGGCGGAATCCACCTCGACTGCGCACGCCCGATTGCACCTCCTTCTTGCACCTGAGTCTGCGAAACCTGTCGCAGCGCGAATCGCGGGTCGCCACGAACGAACGTGTTGAACGGCTCAGACCAGCAACCAACCTACGCGAGACGCTATTTCTCGAAACGCACGACGTCGCTCGGCACGACGCGCACCCGGGCCAGGCATTGCCCTTGCCCTGGGGACCATTTGTTCAGGTCGCCCATCGCGCACCTGTCACCCCCGATGACCTGAACCCGAGCGATATCCTTGCAGGCGATGCCGTGGAAACGAACCTCCCGGCGCTGACTGTCACCGGGCCTCAGAAAGGCGAATGCCGAGTTCGCGCTGACCGTATCGTAAGCAATACCGTTCTCGCGATACGCGACAAACTGCGGGACGAAGCTACGGATCTCGTAGGGAAGGTTGTTCACCAACAACAGAGAATAGCGGCAGGTACGCTCGACCTCGATCTTGCGCTCCAAGGAAAGCACCGCTTCACCCTCCGAACTGCTCTTGCCTTCCGTACCTTCCTTGTCTTCCCCTTCCACATGTCGCCATGTCCCATCGTCCTTCAGCAGGATGCGACGCCCGTCCGGACCTGTGAGCTCGAAGTCCGCGCTGACCGAGTGTGAGAATGCCAGTGCGACGGCAAGCAGCAGTGTTCAGGGCACAACGCAGATTGGGGTTCGCATCATCGTTTTCCTGGGAAACTCATCGTGATCACTCGGGCGCACTGCGGCTCTTGCCGCGCTTCGGCTGCTCGCGGCGACACGATTGCCTCCTCAAGGGATCGGACCGTGCGGTCGCCGTGTGCTGCGCGATATCATCTCTCGGCAGGAACTGTGCACGACAGACGGGACGGCGAGTTTACACGTTGAGTGCCGATGTCGTACACCTGCGATCCGCCGCCGATGTCAAACGTCCAATGTCGAACGTCTAAGCATCGACAAACACCTTCACCCGCCTGGGTCGCAAATATAGCCGCTCCCCGAGCTGCAGACACAGCTCCTCGCCGCGGTCGCGCGCAATCTCGACCTGCAGCAGCGCGCCTTCGGCGCCCTCGAACTCGAGCCGGACCAGTCCGCCGGCAGGGGTGGCGTGCCGCAGCGTGGCCCACAAGCCTTCGCCCGCCTCGTCGGTGCGCTCGACGTCGAGGTCGTACGGCCGGGTGAACCCGGCGGCGGCGCGCTCCTCGGCGTGCGGGTGCTGCGGGTAGTCGATGGCGAGCGGGCCGAGGAGCGCCTTGCCGCTCTGCACCCGGCCGTGGAAGACGTTGACGTTGCCCATGAAGCGGATGACGAACGGCGTGGCGGGGTGGTCGAAGATCTCCTGTGGCGAGCCGATCTGCTCGATGTGCCCCTGGTTCATCACCACGACGCGGTCGGCGACTTCGAGCGCCTCCTCCTGGTCGTGGGTGACGAACACGCTGGTGAGGCGGATCTCGTCGTGCAGCCGCCGCAGCCAGCGGCGCAGTTCCTGGCGGACCTTGGCATCGAGCGCGCCGAACGGCTCGTCGAGGAGCAGGACGCGCGGCTCGACGGCCAGTGCGCGCGCGAGGGCGACACGCTGGCGCTGGCCGCCGGAGAGCTGCGAGGGCAGCCGGTCGGAGAGCCAGTCGAGCTGCACCATGCGCAGCAGGCTCATCACCTTGTCGTGGATGACGCCTTCGGCAGGGCGGGTGTGGCGCGGGCGGACGCGCAGGCCGAACGCGACGTTCTCGAACACGCTCATGTGGCGGAAGAGCGCGTAGTGCTGGAAGACGAAGCCGACGCGGCGGTCCTTGGCGTCGCGGCGGGTGGCGTCCTGGCCTTCGAACAGGATCTGCCCCTGGTTGGGGCGCTCCAGGCCGGCGATCATGCGCAAGAGGCTGGTCTTGCCGGAGCCGGAAGGGCCCAGCAGCGCCACCAGTTCGCCGTCGGCGACCTTGAGGCTGACGTTGTCCACCGCGGTGTACGAGCCGAACAGCTTCGTGATGCCGCGAACTTCGATGCTCATGCCCTCGACTCCAGCTCCGGCGAAGCGCACGGGAGCGCCTCCATCTCTTCCGGCGGCTCCTGCGTGCCGGCCTGCCCTCGCCACTCGACGATGCTCTTCGCTATGAGGGTGACGATGGCGAGCAGCGCGAGCAGCGAGGCGACGGCGAAGGCGGCCTGGAACTGATATTCGTTGTACAGGATCTCGACCTGCAGCGGCAGCGTATTGGTGAGGCCGCGGATGTGGCCGGAGACGACCGACACGGCGCCGAACTCGCCCATCGCGCGGGCGTTGCAGAGGATGATGCCGTAGAGCAGCCCCCACTTGATGTTCGGCAGCGTCACCCGCCAGAAGATCTGCCAGCCGGAGGCGCCGAGCACGACGGCTGCTTCTTCCTCCTCGCGGCCCGACGCCTGCATCACCGGGATCAGTTCGCGGGCGACGAACGGGAAGGTGACGAATATGGTCGCGAGCACGATGCCGGGCACCGCGAAGATCACCTCGAAATCGTGCTCGGCGAGCCACGGCCCCAGCCAACCCTGCCGGCCGAAGAGCAGCACGAAGATCACGCCGGAGATCACCGGCGAGATCGCGAAGGGCAGGTCGATCAGCGTCAGCAGCACGTTGCGCCCGGTGAACTCGAAGCGGGCGATCGCCCACGCCGCCGCCAGGCCGAAGAGCAGGTTCGCCGGGACGGCGATGCCGGCGGTCAGCAACGTGAGCCGCAGCGCCGCGAGGGCATCCGGCTCGCGGATCGCGGCGACGATACACATCCAGGCCCTTCTCGAAGGCCTGCTGGAAGACCACGACCAGGGGCAGCACCAGGAACAGGGCGACGAAGGTGAGCGCCACTGCGATCAGCAGCAGGCGAACGGCGCGGGGTTCGGAGGTCGGGCGGGCCATCGTCTATTCCATTGCCGCCGCGGCGCGCGCTCCAGGTCTGGAGGAGGTTGATGGCGCCCAGGAGCAGGAACGACGCGACCAGCAGCGTCACGGCGATGGCCGTCGCCCCGGCATAGTCGTACTGCTCGAGCTTGGTCATGATCACCAGCGGTGCGATCTCGGTCTTCATCGGCATGTTGCCGGAGATGAAGACCACCGAGCCGTACTCGCCGAGCGCGCGGGCGAAGGCCAGCGCAGTGCCGGTGACCCAGGCCGGTCGCAATCGCCGGCAGGACGACGCGGACAGAGTCTTGAGGCGGTTGGCGCCCAGGCTGGCCGCCGCTTCTTCCGCCTCGGCGTCGAGCGACTCGATCACCGGCTGGACCGTGCGCACGACGAAGGGCAGGCCGATGAAGGTGAGGGCGACGGCGATGCCGACGGGCGTGAACGCGACGTTGAGGCCGAGCGCGGCGAGCGGGCTGGCCGAGCCATCCGGTATCGGCATAGAGCGTGGTCAGCGCGATGCCGGCGACGGCCGTGGGCAGGGCGAACGGCAGGTCGACCAGCGCGTCGACGACCCGTCGGCCCGGGAAGCGATAGCGGACCAGCACCCAGGCGAGGACGAGGCCGAACACGGCATTGACCAGCGCGGCGGCGAGCGAAGCGCCGAAGGTGAGCTGGTACGAGGCCAGCACCCGGGGTGCGGTGGTCGCCTGCCACAACGAATCCCAGCCGAACGAAGCCGCCTTGAGCGCGAGGGCAGCCAGCGGGATCAGCACCACCAGGCACAGATAGAAGAGGGAGAAGCCGAGGGTCAGCCCGAAGCCGGGCAGGACGCTGTGGCGGCGTTCGAAGCGGATCATGATCTATCAACGGTGAGCGGTGCGCATCGGAGCTGGTCTTCACGAAGGCGCTCCACGTCGTGGGCATGCGCCAAGTGAGGCATCGCGCCTGGGGAGCCTGCCCGTGGAGCGGCTCAGCAGCGAATCGTGGCATCGACAAACATCGAGCGCATCACTTTCCCGGCACATAGATCTGGTCGAACGTGCCGCCGTCGGCGAAATGCACCTTGTGCGCCTTGTCCCAGCCACCGAACACCTCGTCGATGGTCACGAGCTTCAGCTCGGGAAACTTCACCGGGGCCGCGGCCAGCGCGGCCGGGTCGCGCGGGCGGTAATAGTGCTTGGCCGCGATGGTCTGCCCCGCCGGCGAGTACAGGAACTCGAGGTAGGCCTGCGCCACCGCGCGCGTGCCCTTCTTGTCGACCACCTTGTCGACGACGGCGACCGGCGGCTCGGCCAGGATGCTCAGGCTCGGCACGACGATCTCGACCTTGTCGGGCCCCAGTTCCTTGACCGCCAGGAACGCCTCGTTCTCCCAGGCGAGCAAGACGTCGCCGATCCGGCGCTGGACGAACGTATTGGTCGAGCCGCGGGCGCCGGTATCGAGGACCGGCACGTTCTTGAACAGCTGGTTCACGAACGCCTTGGCCTTGGCCTCGTTCCCCCCCGGCTGGCGTAGCGCCCACGCCCAGGCGGCGAGGTAATTCCAGCGCGCGGCGCCGGAGGTCTTGGGGTTCGGGGTGATGACCGAAATGCCCGGCCGCAGCGAGGTCGCCCCAGTCCTTGATGCCCTTGGGGTTGCCCTTGCGGACCAGGAACACCATCGTCGAGGTGTAGGGGCAGGCGTTGTGCGGCAGCTTCTTCTGCCAACCCGGGGCGATCAGCCCGGCCTGCGCGATCGCATCGACGTCGTAGGCGAGGGCCAGGGTCACCACATCCGCTGCGAGACCGTCGAGCACGGCGCGCGCCTGTTTGCCCGAGCCGCCGTGCGACTGCTGGATGCTGAGCCTCCTTCCCGGTCTTCGCCTTCCACTGGCTGGCGAAGGCGGCGTTCACCTCCTGGTAGAGCTCGCGCGTGGGGTCGTACGAGACGTTGAGGATTTCCTGGGCGCCGGCGGCGGAGGAGACGACGAGTGCGCACACGACGGCAGCGGCGCCGGCCAGTTTCGACAGCGACATGAGGATCTCTTTCGGGTTCATCCAATCGAGTAAAGCAGAATCCGTGCCCGGAGATCCGGGGTCAGGTCTTGACATGACACATTTCGACACTGATCCGGGCACCACAGCTTCGCAACGGAGTCTCCGCGGCCAAGCCAGGAACTGTCGTCTCGAGCGTGCGCCAAGCCGTCTCGACGCGCTGCAACTGCATGCAGCCGAGGGCAAGCGGCCGCCATCAAGCTGTCGTGGTTGCTGTGGAAGACAAGCTTGCCATCGAGCTTGGCCAGGTCGGCAATGCGCGCCGCGTCGATCTGCGGTTGCCCGGTTTTGGTGAATCGTAGGTAGGTTTTGCGTCCGGTCGCAGCACTGCGATGTACCTCGTCGTGCTCATCGCGTCCGACATCCGCCTCGTCGACCTCGAACTGCAGCGACGTGGTGTACTAGAAGACGAATTCGACGTCGAGGTTGAGCAGATTGGCCAGCCGGTAGTACAGCGCCTCTTCGACCGCTTCGCGCTGCGCCTCGAGCACTCCATCGCCCGGTTCGCGAAGCCTACGTGGGGAAGAGCTTTCGTTGCGGACGGATCAGGCTTTCGGCGGGAATGCCAAGGGTCTCGTGAAGCTTCCAGATCATGTGCAGCGTTAGAGGCCGCTTTCGATTCAGGACTTCGTACACCCGATTGAGCCTTCCGATCGCCGGCACCAGATCCTTGGCGGACAAACCCGCCTGTTCCATACGAAATTCGATCGCCTCAACGGGGTCAGGTGGGTCAATCGGGAAGTGCTTGGCCTCGTACGCTTCCACCAAAGTCAGCATGATCTCAAACCGATCTCCCTCCGGCGTGCCGGGTTCGGGTTCGTGCTCAAAACAAGCAGAAACTTCGTGCAAGGCTGCGTTGTAATCGGCTTCCGTGCGGATCGGGCGGATTTCCATGATCAGTCCTCCATTTCTACGGTCTCGGCGTCGATCACATCGTACTGCTCATGGGTGCCAATGAACTTGACGTAGACTGCCTGAAAACGGTAAGCAACCGACACCACAAGGCGATAGTCGTTACCTTTGATATTGAAGACAACGCGCCGATTTTTCAGGATGCTTGCGCTCCGATACTTCTCCTTGATCTCGGACGGTTGGGTCCATGCAGCGCGCTTGATTTCATCGGCCCAGGCCTTGAGGTGCTGCTCCGAATCCGGAAATTGGGACCAAAATACCCTCAGTGCCCTGACCGAGACCAGTCTCATCAGGGCAGTATAGTCCCAAAATGGGACATTGCAATAGGCCGTCCGGATGAGTCAGAAGGAGAGGCGCCGGGGTCTTGAGATCAAAGTCCCGCGTGCGTTGCCCGAGACTTCGCCAGCGTCACGAAGGGGTGGCGATCGGCAGTCGCCAGCAGTCCTTTTTCACCGGTGACGAGGCAATCAGCGCGATGTCTTGAGCGCTGCCAGCGACGTTCCCAACACCGGCGGTCGTCAGGATCGCGTGCAAATCTGGTCCTGCGCGCGGTAACGGCTCGATGACCCTCCGCCTGCATCGAAAGAACATCCACCAAAGCGTCGATCTCCGCCGCCGTCAAGTCATGGCGATGGTTCAATCGGGGCAGCAGCGGCATCAGCGACCGCGGCCACCAAATGGCTGGTCTCGTTGCAACCAACGAAGCAAATACGGTGGTTAATTGGCCGTTTGAGATCAAATATGCGATATTGCGCGACACCGCTTGACCGATGGACTTCTGTTGACTATAACAATTCAGATATAAACTATTAAAACACTTAAAACGCGATATATGGTTGATACACCCATCCCGCTGCCGGTCGAGCGAGCGTTGAAGCGGCTCGGCCACAGCCTTTCGCTTGCGCGGCGGCGGCGGCGCATCTCGCAGGATATGCTTGCTGAGCGCATTGGAGCCTCGGTGGCCACCGTACGCCGTATGGAGGACGGCCACCCGGGGACCGCGCTCCAACATCTTGCGCGCGCTCTGCATGTTTTTGGCGAGCTCGAAAAGCTCAACGCGTTGCTCGACACGTCGACCGACGAGGTAGGGCTTGCGCTGATGGACGAGCGCCTGCCGCAGCGCGTCCGTAAGCCGAAACGCTCCGACGTAAGCGGTGCGCTCTGAGCCATCGCGATGAAAGTCACGGCTTCCACCAAGGTCACCCTCGACGTCTGCGTCGGTAAGGCTGGCGTGCGTAGTGGCGAGCTTGTCTATGTAAAGGACGGCGCGCGCGAGTTCTCGAGTTTCGGTTACACCGACGAGTGGCTCGCTTCTGCGACACGCTTCGAAATTTCGCCTGACCTTCCGCTGCACAGCGGCCGTCAGCTGCGCAGGGCGCCCACAAAGGACGACTCGCGCTTCTTCCTGGCGCTTGGGGACACCGAACCCGACACCTGGGGCCGGCGCGTGATCGCGCGTGACCACGCCAAGGAGCGCAAGAAGAACCCGACGCTCAAAGTGCTCAACGAGCTTGATTATCTCTGCGCTGTCGACGACTTCAGCCGTGTGGGTGCGCTGCGCATTCGCTCTGCTGGCGGCTTCCTGCGCACCGTCGAGGAAGGGCGCCGCACGACGCCGCCGCTGCTCGAGCTCGAACACATGCTGCACGCCTCGCGCGCCGTCGAGCGGAGCGAGGAAACTGCGGAGGACCTGAAATACCTTCTTGGCAAGGGCACGTCGCTCGGCGGCATGCGGCCCAAGTGCTCGGTTCTCGACAAGGACGGGGCGCTCGCGCTCGGCAAATTTCCCTCGGTGAAAGACGACCGAGCCGTTGTGCGCGGCGAGGTGCTCGCGCTCCAGCTCGCGGCTCGCGCGGGCGTGGATGCCGCGAGCGCGCGGGTGGAGTTGGTTCAGGGCACGCCCGTTGCCATCATCCGGCGGTTTGACCGTACGGTCGATGACGGCCGCATTCATTACTGGTCCGGCACAACGATACTGCAGGCGGGGCGAAACGAGGAGCGCGCGTACACTGAAATCGTGGACGCGATGCGCTCGCGCTGTGCCCACGCCGCAGACGACGCGCGGCAGCTGTGGCGGCGCGTCGTCTTCAACCACCTTATCACGAACGTCGACGACCACCTGCAGAACATGGGCTTCCTGTATGCGGGCAACGGACTGTGGCGCCTGGCACCTGCATTCGACCTCAACCCTTTCCCCGACAAGGCCCACGAGTCGAAAACGTGGCTGAGCGAGGACACGGGACCTGTCACGTCCGTGCACGACCTGATGGTGCAGGCGCCCTACTTCCATCTCGATGAGGCGCAGGCGCTCTTGGCGCTGGGCGATGTGGTCCGCTCGGTGGAGCGCTGGCGCGAAGTGGCACAAAGCGCTGAGGTCGGCATGAACGTTCGCGACCTGGACGACTTCGCCCCTGCGTTCGAGCACGAGGAACTCAAGGCTGCGCGAGTTCTGCTCGGCCGGTAGCATGCCCGGGTGCAGGCAAGAACTGTCATGTCAAGACTTGACCCCAAGGCGTGCTTTCGGGTTCAACCAACGGATCTAAGCAAGCTGCGTGCCCGAAGGCGCGTTCTTGCGACATACTACAACGCGGCCAGCGGCACTCCGATCAGTCGATCGTCGAGGAGCCTCACCCGCTCGTCGTTGTTGATGATGATACCAAGGGGGCAATTGCGCTCGAGCACGAAATCGCGGATCGCGCGGAGTCGATAGTCTGGCTGCTGGGCGTGCTTGGACTCGATCGGAATCACGCCGAACTCTCCCTCGACAATGAGGTCGATTTCTGCGCCGGCACCGGTGCGATAGTGAAACGCGTCGAACGCCGTGCCTCTGGCATGCAGGCCGCGCAGTACGGTTTCGATGACCAAGCCTTCCCACGATTGCCCCATTCGCGGATGCGCCTGCAGCCCGTCGAGATCCTTGACGTGCAGGAGGTAGTGGAGCAGCCCCGAGTCGCGCAGGTAGCCCTTGGAATGCTTGACGACGCGCTTGGTCGCATTCTTTTCATAGGGGGGCAAGTGGCGCCACAGGAACGTGCCATGGGTGATGTGGAAATATTCGCGTGCGGTCGGCTGCGACACTCCCAGCGCGCGAGCGACTTCAGAGTAGTTGATGATGTTGCCCGATAGATTGGCAAGAAGCTGCAGGAAGAGACGGAACTTCTGCCGATCAAGCCCGGGGAATAGCTGCAGCAGATCGCGGTCAAGGTACGTCTGCAGATAACTCTGCATCCACAGCGTGCGGAATCGAGGCTGGTTCCTGATCCACGGCTCGGGGTAGCCGCCATGCAGCCAGTACGTGAAGAGTTGCGGCAGATCGACCCGCGTTGGCAATTCCAGAAAGTCGTGCGCAGCCCTACGCTCGGTTAGCAGCGTGAAGAAAGCCGACGGAGGTTGGTCATAGGCCTCCGCGGATGAGAAAGGCGACAACTCGATAATCGCGACTCGTCCGGCCAGGCTCTCGGAGATTGCGCGAATCAGGTCAGGTGAGCTGGATCCGGTGACAATGTACCGGCCAAGACGATCGCGGTCGTTGTCGATGGCGACACGAAGTGCTGGAAAGAGCGCGGGCAGGCGTTGCCCTTCGTCGATGGCCACCTGAAGCGGGTTGAGCCGGAAGAAGACGTCGGGATCACGGCTGATCTGCGCCAGGTCCGCAAGGTTCTCCAAGTCGAAGATCTTCCACGGCGCGGACAGCTGCCGGAGCAGGGTGGTCTTGCCGGTCTGCCGTGCGCCGACGATGACGACACACGGAAACAACGTGAGGAGTTCTTCGAGCAGCGGGTAGGCATGGCGTTTCATTTACAGCATTATCAAAGCTTGTATTTGAAAATGCAATGTATGATGTCCCGTATTCCGACTGGGAGGATGGCTTCCCGACGCGTCAACTGGCGGAAGAGGCCGTTGGCCGGTGAGGCTTGATCTCGACCTCTTCGGCCGCGGCGGAACTGTTACTGGCGTGAAAATTGCTTGTCACAGACATTTGGCCATGCCGTTACAGTGCATGTTTTTTCAGCACCATAAGAGCTCGCGCGGGAGCGGCCTCGCCCACAGAGCCGGTTGCCGAATACCGTCGATTTCCGCCGTCAATCCGTACTTATCCGACTTGCCAGCACCAAGATGACCACGCTCACCCACCTCCAGCGCCTCGAAGCCGAAAGCATCCACATCATGCGCGAGGTGGTGGCCGAGGTCGAAAAGCCGGTGATGCTGTACTCGATCGGCAAGGACAGCTCGGTGATGCTGCACCTCGCCAAGAAGGCGTTCTATCCGGCCGCGCCCCCGTTCCCGCTGTTGCATGTCGACACGACCTGGAAATTCCGCGACATGTACGCGATGCGCACGCGGATGGCCGACGAGATGGGGATGGAGCTCCTGGTTCACGCCAATCCCGAGGCGCAGGCGCTAGGGCATCAACCCGTTCACTCACGGCTCGGCCGTGCATACCGACATCTGGAAGACGCAGGGGCTGATCCAGGCGCTCGACAAGTACGGCTTCGACGCGGCGTTCGGTGGCGCCCGCCGGGACGAAGAGAAGTCGCGGGCCAAGGAGCGGGTCTTCTCGTTTCGCTCGGCGCAGCACCGCTGGGACCCGAAGAACCAACGCCCCGAACTGTGGCGGCTGTACAACACGCGCAAGCACAAGGGCGAGAGCATCCGCGTGTTCCCGATCTCGAACTGGACCGAGCTCGACGTCTGGCAGTACATCCACCTGGAGAACATCCCGATCGTTCCGCTCTACTTCTCGAAGCTGCGCCCCGTCGTGCAGCGCGAAGGCGGGCTGATCATGGTCGACGACGAGCGGATGCCGCTCGCTCCCGGCGAAGTGCCGGTCATGAAGAAGGTGCGATTTCGCACGCTGGGCTGCTATCCGCTGACTGCAGCGATCGAATCGGAGGCGGATACGCTGATTGCCATCATCCAGGAAATGCTGCTGACGACCACCTCGGAGCGCCAGGGGCGGGTCATCGACCATGATTCGACCGGGTCGATGGAGAAGAAGAAGCAGGAGGGGTACTTCTGATGTCACACGTCTCCACCTTGATCGCGCAGGACATCGAGCAGTACCTCACCGTTCACCAGCACAAGAGCCTGCTGCGCTTCATCACCTGCGGCAGCGTCGACGACGGCAAGAGCACGCTGATCGGACGGCTCCTGTACGAGTCGAAGATGATCTTCGACGACCAGCTTGCCGCACTGGAGCGGGACTCGAAGAAGGTCGGTACGCGCGGCGAGGAGATCGACTACGCATTGCTGCTCGACGGCCTGCAGGCGGAGCGCGAGCAGGGCATCACCATCGACGTCGCCTATCGGTTCTTCTCCACCGACCGGCGCAAGTTCATCGTCGCCGACACCCCGGGTCACGAGCAATACACGCGCAACATGGTCACCGGAGCGTCGACCGCGGACCTCGCCATCATTCTGATCGACGCCCGCAAGGGCGTGCTGACGCAGACCCGGCGACACAGTTACCTGACGGCGTTGCTCGGCATTCGGCGGGTCGTGCTGGCGATCAACAAGATGGACCTGGTCGGCTACTCGCAGGAGGTCTTCGCGCGCATCGAGGCCGACTATCGCGCGTTCGCCGCCCGCATCGGCCTCGACGATATCGTCTGCATCCCGATTTCGGCGGTGCATGGCGACAACATCATCGAACCGCGGGGCAACACCCCCTGGTATCGGGGACCGATGCTGATGGAGCACCTGGAGACCGTTCCCGTCGAAGACGATCTGCAGGTGCGGCCGTTTCGCATGCCCGTGCAATGGGTCAACCGTCCGCATCTCGACTTCCGCGGTTTCGCCGGGACCATCGTCAGCGGCGTCGTCCGCCCTGGCGACCGGATCAAGGCGCTGCCGTCGGGGCGCGAAAGCCGGGTGGTGCGCATCGTCACCGCCGACGGGGACCTGCCGCAGGCGGTGGCGAACCAGTCGGTCACGCTGACGCTCGCCGACGAGATCGACATCAGTCGCGGCGACGTGTTGGTGGCTGCGACCGATCCGGTGCCGGTGGCCGACCAGTTCGAAGCGACGATGGTCTGGATGGGCGAGGCGCCGATGCTGCGGGGGCGCAACTACCTGCTGAAGATAGGCGCCAAGACGGTGACGGCGACCATCGCACCGCTCAAGTACAAGGTCAACGTCAACACGCTCGAGCGCCTGGCCGCGGACAAGCTGGAGTTGAACGAGATCGGCGTCTGCGAGCTCGAACTCGATCGCGCGATTGCCTTCGAGCCGTATACGGCCAACCGCGATCTGGGCGGGTTCATCCTGATCGACCGGATGACCAACAATACCGTGGGTGCGGGGCAGCTCAACTTCGCGCTGCGGCGCTCGCAGAACATCCACTGGCAGGCGGTCGACATCGACCGGCACGCCCGGGCGGCGAGCATGGGGCAAAAGCCCTGCGTGCTCTGGTTCACGGGGCTGTCCGGTGCCGGCAAGTCGACGATCGCCAATCTGGTCGAGAAGAAGCTGCACGCGCTGGGCAAGCACACCTACCTGCTCGATGGCGACAACGTGCGGCACGGGCTCAACAAGGACCTGGGCTTCACGGCGGAGGATCGGGTCGAGAACATCCGCCGGGTGGCCGAGGTCGCGGCGCTGATGGCCGACGCCGGGCTGATCGTGCTGACGGCGTTCATCTCGCCGTTCCGCAGCGAGCGGCAGATGGCGCGGGCGCTGCTGCCCGAGGGCGAATTCATCGAGGTCTTCGTCGACACGCCGCTTGCGGTCGCCGAGGCGCGCGACACCAAGGGGCTGTACCGCAAGGCGCGGCGAGGCGAGCTCAAGAACTTCACCGGCATCGACTCGCCGTACGAGCGGCCCAACGCCCCGGAGGTCGCGATCGCGAGCGCCGAATGCAGCCCCGACGAAGCGGCGGAGCGCATCGTCGAGGAGTTGCAGCGGCGAGGGATGACTGATGGCGGCGTGGCCGGCCAGCAATGAGCGCGCATGCGGCGGGGCTGGTGCCGCAGGTCTGGTTGCTGGTGCGGGTCTGGTGGGAACGGTGTGGTGGTGGGAGCGGGTCGTGGTGGGAGCGGGTTCAGGTTGGTGGGAGCAGTTTCAGTCGCGAAGCTCTGGAAGCCGGCTTTGTGGGAGCGGCTTCAGCCGCGAAGCGGATTCCCGCTTGGCAGGATCCGCTTCGGCCACAAAGCAGCTTCTCGTCTTGTGGGAGCGGCTTCAGCCGCGATTCTTGGTTTCGATCCAACGAACTGAACGCAAGCATATGAGCCCAAGCAGTCTGGTGCCCCCATCCAAGGTTGAACGGCGCCGCGATCTCCTGGAGCAGCTTCTGCCCCTGGTGCGAGCAGCCGGCGAGGCCGTCCTCGAAGTGTACGCATCGGACTTCGCCGTGCGCGGGAAGGCTGACGCCTCACCGGTCACGGAAGCCGACGAGAAGGCAGAAGCGATCATCCTGCGCGGCCTGGCGCAACTCGCACCCGACATACCCGCTGTTTCGGAAGAAGCCGCCGCAAAGGGCTTCGTGCCCGACGTCGACACGACCTTCTGGCTCGTCGATCCCCTCGACGGCACCAAGGAATTCGTGAGCCGCAACGGCGAGTTCACGGTCAACGTCGCATTGGTCGAGCACGGCACACCCGTTCTCGGGGTCGTGCTTGCGCCGGCCCTGGGGCGTATCTATGCGGGCGCAGAAGGCGTTGGCTCCGTGGTCGAGGGCGCGTGCGGAAGTCGAAGCGTCAGCCGCGTGCGGGCTGTCCCCGACCATGGACTTACCGTTGTTTCGAGCCGCTCGCACGGCGACCTTGCGGCCTTGGATCGGTTCCTCGTCGGGCGCAAGATCGCGGCGTCGGTAAACGCCGGCTCCTCGCTGAAGTTCTGCCTCGTCGCCAGTGGGCAGGCGGATCTTTACCCGCGCTTCGGGCGTACGATGGAGTGGGACACGGCCGCAGGACACGCGGTGCTGCGGGCTGCAGGCGGGTGGGTTGCCGATTTGCGCGGCAACGAGCTCGGCTACGGCAAGCCGGGCTTCGAAAACCCGCATTTTGTGGCGTTTGGCGCGCGCGTCTAGCGCGCCGGATCAGGTCTCGACATGGCGCATCCGTCCGTGTTCGGCCAGTTCGCCAAGAAAAGGCGGTACGCCGCAATGCCCACGAATATGTCATGTCAAGACCTGACCCCCTATCTGTGTCATGTCAAGACCTGACCCCATTTTCGCTCTTCGCAAGTTGCCCTGATTGGCAGATGTACCCCGACTACGTCACGTCCATCGCGGGGCTCGGTGTCGGCATTGTCGTCGGGTTGACGGGTGTTGGCGGTGGCGCGTTGATGACACCGCTCCTGCTGCTTGTTTTCGGCGTTGCCCCGCAGACGGCGGTCGGCACGGACCTGATCTTTGCCGCCATCACCAAGACGGTGGGGGCGTTCTCGCACAACCGCAGGGGAATGGTGGATTGGACGATCGTCCGGCGTCTGCTCTGGGGCAGTATCCCGGCGTCGATCGCCACGTTGCTGCTGCTGCAGACGAACACGGTCTCGAAGGTGGAAGACAAGCTCATCATCGGCGCACTGGGGGTCGCCCTTGTCGTCACCTCGTTCGCAACGCTGTTCAAGGCGGCGCTGCACGACCTTGGGCGAAAGTTGCGCATCCGCACGCCCGCGGCATTCAAGCGGATGCAGCCGACGCTGACCGTCGTCGCCGGCGCTCTGCTGGGGACAATGGTCACGTTGACATCGATCGGCGCGGGCGCGCTAGGCGCGGTGATGCTCACCTACCTCTATCCGCTGCGCCTGACGCCGGCAAAGCTTGTTGGCACCGACATCGCCCACGCGATCCCGCTCGCCGTAGTCGCCGGCGCCGGCTATTTCTTCATGGGCAGCATCGACTTCGCGCTGCTGGGGTGGTTGCTGTTGGGGTCGCTGCCCGGCGTCCTCATCGGCACCTACTTCGGCTCGGTCGTGCCGGATCGGCTGCTTCGAACGATGATCGCGGTGGTGCTGATGTTTGTCGGCGTGCGGCTGTTGAGTTGATCACGCCAGCAATGTGACACCAATTTGAAGAACCACGACAGCGTGATCGAGCTGTCGATGACCAGACTCACCTACGGCCCTCTTCGACGAGGTCTTTGATTCCGAGACCTCCGAGCGTTACGTCTGCGCGTCGGGCGATGATGTTGGCGACTGTCCGCGCGGCCGTTTCCCGGTCTACGCTCGTGATGTTCGGGATCTGCTGGCCTCTACTTGGGAATGGTCCGGTTCAATGATGCGCGACCGGTCGTAGAGCGTCTCCGGAGCGATGTCCAGATTGCCAGGCCAACAAACGGTGCCAAACGCCACGTATGCTTGCTGGAACAGCGCAGGATCCTTCAGACGCTGAAAGACGCCCCGGTCAAGGTAAGGGCGCGCGTCAAATAGGCGCGTCTCCCCGGTATTGAACTGCAATTCGAGATGGTAGTTCTCGCGGACCTGTACGCCTATTACCGTTTCCATAATGGTGCTGTCCTAACGCAGAGGGTCGATCGCAAACGGCGGTTGGCCGTTCACCGCCAACTCGCCGTCGGCGCAGGATCTTGACTTCTTGCCTGGCATCGTCCGGTTCAATGATTCGAACAGCACCGGTCACCGGCAGAGAGGAAGCCCCACGGCGGTTGGACTACTCACGCCCGCGCCTCGCGCCGCCGTGGCGGGACGGCTCTCTGTGTTGGCTGGCTACCGTGCTGCCTCGATGAGTTCGATGTCCTTCTTGAGCAACTCGTTGACGAGCTGGCCGACCTCGACGCCGCGGGCCTTGGCGCGGGCCGACAGGTACGCCTGCACGTCGGCGTCCAGGTACACCGGCAGGTTCAGCGCCGTGCCCGGCTTGAAGAACTTGCCGCGGGTTCCCTTGGAGAAGTCGATCTCGGCGGGCATTTCGTCGTCGTGCGAATTGGCTTGTGTTCCCATCGATGGCACCTGCTCTTCTGGCTGCTGATTGGGCCGCTGGTGAACGCGCTCATTGCGGCTCGTTCTCATATTGCCGGCGTTCGTTGCGAGTGGCGTCGCGCGCCGAAATGATCCTCACGCTTGCCGTGAAAAGCCCTGTCACGGTATAGGTGAGGGACACGGCCAGTAGCTGGCCCTCGCTGGATAGCCCCAGAGTGAACCAACGTTCCTCGAATTCGCTGTGCTCGGTGTCGAACACCGTCAACGCCAGCGAATCGAGCAGCACGGTTGCCGCCTGAGCGAACGACACCCCATGCTTGGGGAGGTTCGACGCTGCCTTGGCCGGGTCCCATGTGAATTCCAGTTTCGGGGTTCCGCCACTCTGGCGGCCCATGCTCAACTGCGGCCCTCCACCCTGAGCGCAATCAGGATTCGAGAGAACATCGAGAGCGAGAATTCCAGTCCTTCGAACCGCGCGTGAATGCGCGACACCAGCAACTCCCGGTGCTCATCGCGATAGAATTTGCGGTGGATCACGATGCCGTAGAACATGCTGATCGCTGGCAAGCGTTTCTCCCGCGGAATGATCGAATCCTTACCGCTCAGAGCGCCGGGGCTTCCGCGACCCCGTCGATTACGCGATTCACCTCGTCCAGCCCCAATCGCTTCCCTGGGGGCGAGAATCCGCTGTAGGCTGCCATTTCCTCCGGCGGCAGTCGTCCGACCAGCTTGACGAGGTCGGCGAGGCGGATGCCCTGGCGCGCCAGGAACGCGAGATAGGTGTGCCGCAGCGCGGCAGGCGTCACTTCGGACGGGCGCTCGATCCCGGCATCGTGGGCGGCGCACAGCAGGTCGGACGTCAGGTCGTCCTGCGAGGGGGCGGCGGCGCCGTGCAGCGCGAGCAGGCGCGCGCCGGGGACCGGCGACAGGTGCTCGAGCAGCGTCTTCACTGGAGCGAGCAGCGCGATGATGCGCGGCGATGCACCGCCGACGTGAATCTCTCCTCGGGCGAGATCGATGTCGTCCCAGTTCAAGGCGAGCAGCTCGTCCGGACTCACGGCGCTCAGCAGAAGCATCGCGGCGAGCCTGATTTCGTGGGTCGCCGCCGCCAGCAGCGCGCTGATTTCTTGTGCCCCGAGCTCGCGGGGCAACATCGGTTCCGCGGCCAGCAACCCGCTCGGTCCGGCGGGCAACGCCGGGCTTGCCGCTGCCACCAGTGCAGGCTGTCCGCCGCGTGGTGCGCCCAACTGGCCAACGTACCCGCTGCCGCCGATCGGATAGGCCATCGGCTGCGGCACCAGAATCGTCGGTTGCGGGTCGTGGCGGTTGAAGAGCTCGACTAGCCACATCGCCAGCAGCGCGAGCAGCAGCGAACCGCCAACACTGATGCCCGCGTCGCGCAGGTAGAGCGGCCGCCAGGGCTCTTGCGGAACGGTCGCGGCCTCGACCACGTTGACCGCGGGTCGGCGGGCGCGTTCACCGGCTTCGAGCCGGGCTTTGCGCTGGACCGCATCGCGATGGAGCGATTCGAGTTGCGTCAACTCCTCGCGCAGCGACTTGTACTCGTTGAAGCGGGCGCTGAACGCCTGCACGGCACCGCGGTCGCTGGCGATCTGCTGCCGGATGCGATTCGCGGCCTCCCGCGCGTTGGCCACCTCTTCCTGCGCCTCCGCCAGGGAGGACTGCTGCGACAGCTGGCGCTGGCTGGCGATCTGTCGGTCCAGTTCCGCGAGGCGCGCCCGCTGCGCGCGAACCCGGCTGTCCATCGCCAGGTAATCGGGCGTAAACGAGCGATCGAGTTCACCCAGCTCTTCCCGGATTTGCGACGCGCGTTGTTCCAGGTTGGCCAGTGTCGGATTGTCGCGCGCCCGCACGACGGACCTTCCCTGGGCGGCGGCTTCCTCGAGCGAACGCAGCTTGCCCTCGGCGTTAGCGAGCTTCTCGTTGGCGTTGTTGAGCGCGGCGCCGGCGCCGCGGACGCGCGAGAGCATCTCATTCTCCTCGCGCTCCAACGACACGACATTGTGCCGGATGCTGAATTCGTCGACGGCCTTGCGTTTGGCGGCGACGCGTGTCGCCAGTTTGGCCAGCTCTTCGTCGACTTGCGCCAGCGCTTCACCTGAAGTGTCGCGGTAGGCCTTCGCGAGTTGTTCCTTGTACGTGGCGATTACTTCGTTGACCAGCGCAGCGGTGAGTCCCGCGTCGGCGCCGGTCGCAGCCACTTCGACCACGTCGGTGCCGCCGGCCGGGCTCGTTACCAGGGAGGCTTGCAGGGTGGAGATCGGGTCGGGGCCAAGACCTTCGATCTTCCGGCCATACACTCCGTCAAGGCGCCTCGCGGCCGCCTCCACGATCGGGCGGCTTGTGAGTACCTGCAATTCGGTCAGGAAGGGTCTCGGCGCGTCGGTCCCCTGCGAGCCGCCGATGGGCCTCATTGATTCGACCTGCACCGCGCCGGGATTGATCTGCACACGGGCCGAAGCGCGGTATTCGGCCGGACGGGCGAAAGTGTAGATCAGGCTGATCGAGCAGGCGACCAGGAACACGCCCAGGAAAACCAGCAGCTTGCGGCGGTTCGCACGCTGAGTCGGGGTGGGCAGTTCGGCCAGATCGACTTCGGGCCCCTCAGGTGGGGCGCTGCCCTGATGACCCTTGAAGGGGCCCGGGAATCTGGCGCGAGCAGAGAGGTTCGCTGTGGGAAGCATGAATGTGGGTTCGGGGCGTCGTCGAGTCTGATGCGACTTGCGCCACTCAATTTGAACTGGACACCGTCGAAGCGCTTGAGGCCGGCATGGCAAACTCTAACGTGGAATGGGCTGCCAGTCATTCGCGACTGAAGTCGCTCCCACAAGAAATCTACCGCTGCCGGCTTTTGCAGGAGCGGCGTTAGCCGCGAAAGGCCGCCCTACCAAAGCAATCGCGACTGGAGGCGCTCCCACAGGCCATCCACCGGCGCTTCCCCTTGTGGGAGCGGCTTTAGCCGCGAAAGGCCGCTTTGCGATTTCGATTTGCGGGTCGAAGTCGATCCGGATCACATCATGACGGTCCGGCGCCCACGACTTCCCGGGTGCCGACATCAGAAAACCTCTGCGCCCACGCGATCATCCGCCATCGCCTCGCCGCCGTGGAGTTGGGGGTAAAAGGTTCGGAGTTTCTGCTCGAGCTTGAGTCTGGGCTTGGCCGTCGCCCTGATCATGATCGCGTCGCCAGCCAGCTCAATGCTGACCGGTTGACCGACGACCAAGCGCGCCGCGCGGGCCACGCGCGCCGGGATGCGCACGGCAAGGCGATTGCCCCAACTCTGAACCGTGAGGGTTGCTTTGGCAGTCATCGCATGCGCTCCCATAAGATGTGCAGACAAAGATATACATCGACCAGCCGCCGCACAAGTTCACGGGCGATGGCGGTTCACGGGGCTGCGGATTGCCTGCTGCGCCGGCGAGCAGGGGGCTGTGATGTCGGGCCGGACCGCGCCCCGATAGCCCTTGTTTCGGTATCGGTCAGAGCCCGAGCCCCCCGTGGGTCGCCCAGAACTTTGCCGGAGTCACGATCGGGTAACGGTCGGCGAGCGCCAGCAGGTCTTTGTCGCCGGTAATGAGGTAGTCAGCCCCTGATGTATTGAGCGCTGCCAGCAAAGTTCCCAACACAGGGTCGTCATCGCTATCGCGCAAATCCGGTTGTGCACCAGGCGCCGGCTCAATGACGTCCGCTTGTATGGAAAGAGCATCGACCAAGTCGTCACTCTCCGCCGTCGTCAAGCCATGGCGATGTACCAACCGAGGAAGCACGCGTCGCAGCTCGTCGAGGATGTAAGCAGAGAGCAGCACGTCGACCGATCCGAGACGCCAGGCTGTGAGAATCTTCCCAGGCACGCTGGAAGGATAAGCAATGCCCGAAAGGAGCACATTCGTATCGAGCACTACCCGCAGATTGGCCACGTTGGATCATAGAATTGCGGTTGATGATCGCACCTGCGCCCTTTGCGCCGTAACGGCGGCGTCGATCTCCGCCACGCCATTGGCCTCCGGAGTGTTCGCGAACCCGGTCTCGATGCGCTGGCATAGCGCGTCGAAGCGATCCTGCATACGGCGAATGCGCTCGAACAATCGAGCGTCGACCAGTGCGGCCACCGGTTTGCCGTCCTTGTTGATCACCACGGCATCGTGCCGGTACTGCACTTGGTTGAGCATTTCACCCAAGTTCTGCCTGAATTTGACCGCGCTGGTTTCGGTGATCATGACGTTCAATCACTATAATCGATATGATCATATTGCCGCAGATCATCAACAGGGTCAACGCCTCTCAGGCGGCGCCTCTCTCAGGCGGCAAAGCAGAGTCGGGCGGATCGGGTCATCTCTCGACCACATCGACTTCGACGTCGTTCTTGCCAGGCACGAACCACCATCGAGTGGTCCGTTTCGGCCCGACGACTTCGCACCCGATGCGCCCGTCTCGCTCGAGATACCGGACCCGGTGCACGGGCTGCGCCGTCAACGCCGACGGCAGCAGCACGACCAGAAAGAGATCGCTCTTGGCATCGCTGGCCGGACTCACTTCGATTCGCCACGCGCCGGGCTCGCCCCGACCCGGGCCCAGGCGCTTGATGATCTCCTGCAGCTTCCCGCCCTCGTCGTAGTTCCTGTCGTCGACAAAGAACTCGAATCCCGGCCCGCCGATCGTGTTGATGAGCGCGTTCCTGGGCAGCAGAACCCGGCCTTCGAGCCGCCCGCCCGCCCGTCCGGGCCCGTTCTGCGGCGTGATGCCCACGGCGAACTGGTTGCCTTGAACCCGCGGTGCTTCGATCGTGTGCAGCAGCCAGCGCTTGCGGTAATCCGCGCGGGTGGCGTTCACCTGATCGAAGATCACGACGACGTCGTCGATGCGATCGTAACCAAAGGTCCTCCAGAAGCGCTCGACGCGCCGGGTGCGGTGCGAGAACGTTCCCTTTCCGGACTGCGCGTTCGTGTACGCCGGGGTGAGGTCCGCGACGGCTGCGACGATCCCCTCTTTTTCGACGAGCGTCTCGATCTTCCCGGTGTGGTAGATGTCGCGCTTCTCCTGCCATTCGGGCAGATCGAGGGGCGCCGCCTCCACGCCCCAGCCGGACCCGATCCGTCGCTGTCCGCCGTCGTTGGCGAATGCGCGCCGCTGCTCGCCTTGGTTCGCCGGGGCCGGTACGCGATCGTCCGGGTCCGTGACGGTGATCGTGTTATGGGCGATGGTCTGGTAGGTGTAGTTCATGTGGTGGTCGGATCCGTACCCAGGCCCATAGAGTCCGCTGTCGATCGCGAGCTCGCCACCCTTGTAGATCGTGAACGCCCCTTGGTCGAGATGGACGTGCGACCAGAAGTTGTCGCCGGCCTTGAACGTCACGTAGGTCGCCTCCGGTGTCCAGTCGCTGCGCGCCACGATGAGGCCGATACCGTCGAAGAACCGGGTGAGCGGCAGTAGATTGATCGCTGTCGGATCGAAGAGCGCGGGATCGGTCAGCGGTCCCCACGGCCAGCCGGACGGCGCCGGGTCCTTGCGCGGCGGGCGCAGGCTATACGCGGCGGCATGGCGGAACACCAAGGCGAGCGCAGTCGTGTCGGAGACGATGCGATCGAAGAACGCGCCGTCGCCCCAGCGGAAGTGCGTGCCGTCGGGCCGCGTGCGGTAGACCAGGAAATCGAGAAAGCCGCGGATTCCGGACTCGGAAGCGAAGAAGTCCTCGCCGGTTGCACTGCGCCACATCGCTGGGACCTGATAGATCGCTTGGCCAATGCCGATGCCGACGTATTCGCCGCCTTCGTGCCAGCCGCCATTGACGCCCATGATCTGCCGCCAAACCGGCAGCACCCGGCGTATCCAAAGGTCGAATGTGAAGCGCATCGCCGGCTCGGCCCGCGGGTCGTCGCCATAGAGCGCCAGTGTGCAGGCGACGAGCGCCTGAAACGGGCTGTTGTAGAGAATCACGTTATAGGGGGAGTGGCGCTCCTCCCGGATCACCTTGATCAAATGCTCCGTGCCCTCGGCCAGCTTGTCCTGGAGCTGCCGGCGCTGGGCCTGGGTCCAGCGCGAATACAGCCAGTCGTACGCGACGGCCAGCGGTCGGCCCTGCTCGTGGCCGCGCCATTCGAACCGCAGCGAGATCAAGCGAGCGTGCAGTGCGTCGAGGTCGACGCTGCCGGGTTCTACCAGCTCCAGCAGCGCCGAGGCTTCGATCGAACCTTTGCCTCCGCGCGCCTGGCTGCGCAGTTCGCGCAGGTATCCTGGATTGCTGAATGCGAGCGTCGCGAGTTCCTGCGGCGACGGGTGTGGCAGCCGGGGATGCTCGAACCGGAAGCGCGGCAGCAAGACCGCCGGCAGCTCGTGGCCGGGGGGAAGCTGCGGCATCGTCGATTCGTCGACCGGTCGCTCTGGATTGGGCGAGGCGACGAGCAGCGCGCCGCCGATGATCGCCACCACCGTCGTCACACTGGCCACCACCCATGGCCGCGCACTTCTACGAGGGGCCGGCCCGCTACGGGGCCGCGTCGGCACGCCGGCCGACGCCGCGGTGGGTAATCGGCTCAGCAGGACGTTGACGAGCGCTGCCGCAGCGAAGGCGATCAGAAGGTTGGTGGGGTCCGGCTTCTTGCCGGGAAGGAAGAGCTTCAGGCACTCGACGCCGAAAGCTATGCCCAGTGCCAGCAACCCGCTGCGCACGCCGGCGCGGCGAAGAGGGCTCCACAGCCACATGCCAGCGCCGACCATCGCGTACGCACCGGCGTTGGCGAGCAGGCTCGCCGTCGCCGCGGTCTCGGTCGTGAAGTAGTGGTAGTAGAACGGTAAGAAACGCGTTCCCGCCAGCTTCTGTCGCGCAACCCAGAGCGGCTCGAGCTTGCCTGCAAAACCGTTTAGCAGCGCCAGCAAGGCGAGATAGACGGGGAACGCGAACGCGAGCGCCCGCCGCATGAGGTCGGTGTGGCGCGTCAGCCATTCGAGGCGGAACCGGTGCTGCAGCGCCAGGCCCCAGGCCATTCCTGCCCCTCGCGCCAGCACGGAGAATCCTTGGCTCGTTCCGGAGGCCAGCAGCATCTGTGCCGTCTCGATGGCGATCCCCAGTGCGATTCCCATGCCGAACGCTGCTCCCGCGCCCAGCCGCGGCAGCGCGAGTCCGGCCAGCGCGCCGAGGGGGGCCGCAAGCGCTATCTCCGCGCCAAGCTTGACCGAGCAGCCAAGCACACCGCCGCACGAATCGGCGAGCAGCCATGCGGTCCGTCCGGATTCGTTGAACTTGGCTTGCAGCTCCGCAGAGGAGATCAGGAAGTCGAACGGAAACAACCCGTACGCGACGTAGGCGAGCGCGTACAGCGCGGCAAGCGCCTGCCAGGTGTGCGCGCCGCCCCAGGACAATCGTTGGGCGAGCGCCAGCAGTTGAGGACCGGCGAAGAGCCAGAGAGTGACTCCGAGCGCCGTGCCGATCGACTCCGCGATCAGATCGTTCCGCGAAACCGTGCGTGGCGGAAAGAACAATTGTGCGAACTCGATCCCGAACGCGAGCGCAAGGCATGCCGTTACAACCACGACCGTCGCAAAGGCCGTTTGCCCGGCAGTACGCGCGCCGGCAGCAAGGCTCGCCATGGCGAGGAATGCGAGCGGCAAGTACAGCAGGATGTTGGCGATCCAATCGGCGCGGGACGCCACACCCAGCTTGAGGTACGGGATGTGCTGGAAGGCGCTCCATGCCGACTGCAAGGAGCGGTACCTGAACTCGAGCGGTACCAGGCTGCCGTAGACGACGAACGCCGCGTAGATCAGCGCCACGAGCGCGAGCTGAGTCGTCGGCGGGCGGTCGGGCGACCCGGTTAGGGTCGATGCAATAGACATCTTTTCGCGATTGACGAGCAAGGCGTCAATGATAGTCTCGGCAGCGCCGTGGCAACGGCCTCAGCCGCGATGCGCCATGCGTGTTGTGGGAGCGGCTCGGTGGGAGCGGTACTGCGGGAGCGGGGTTGTGGGAGCGCCTCTAACCGCGAAGCGAGGCATAGCCAACTTCAATCGCGCCGGAAGGCGGTCCCACAAACAGGAACGCGGCTCGCGCTTCTGTGGGAGCGGCTTAGGCCGCGAAGCGGGGCATCGCCAACAGCGATCGCGCCTGAAGGCGCTCCCACAACAATCTCCCACACAACAATCTCCCACATGACAATGAACATCCTGCCTACGGTTCCGGATCGATCTGCAACACCAGCGGTCTTTGTCCTCCTCCAGAGCCCGCCGCCCAGCCACCGACATAGGCGCGGCCCTCGTTGTCGCGCGCGACCGAGCCGTACAAGAGAACCTTCTGCAGATCTGCCGTATCAATCGGAAATGCGCCGCCGAGCCGTTTGGAAAGATCGTACACGAGCCACTCGAACCGTCCCTGCCGTTGCGCGACGCCGGCAATCATCGACGTATTGGCGAAATGAAACAGCGACGGGGCATAGGCTTCGCCCTTGGGATGCAATGCCCCGACTTCGGTCACCGATGCCTTCCCAGAGGCACCTGTGTCGATCAGGTACAGGTGACCGATATGCGTCGTGAACGCGATTCTCCCATCGGGCAGGTACGCAAGTCCGACGATGCCATGATTATTGCCCGGCGATCCTCGGCCGAGGTAGGAGGTCAACGCGGTAGACCCCACTTCACGCAGCGTCTCGTCGAACTCGACCAAGTGGGCCATCGCTTCGCCACCCGCCCCTCGCGCGACGCGCGGCACGTAGGCGTGGCCACGGATGTCCGACAGGACGTTGCGCGAAACGTGCCCATCGACCGAACCCACGGCCACACGCTTCGATTCCCGCGTCGCGGTGTCGTATTGGTAGAGAACGTGCCCCCAGTACCCCAGCGCGTACACGTAGCGTCCGACGCCGCTTACGGCGACCAGACCCTCCGGAACGGCGAGCAAGTGCTGCCAGTAATGGTGTACCGGGTGGATGCGCCACAGATGACCACCTGACTTCGGCAACGCTGCCGGTTCGCGGGTCCTCGCCCTCTTCATCGGTCGAGGCGAAGTACAGCCAGCCGTCCTGCGCCGTGACGATCCGCGAATGGATCTTGACTTGCCCCAAGCCGTCGCGCAGCAGGCCTGCGGCCTCGAGCTGGGAGGTCACGCTGCCGTGATCACGCCAGGCGTCCGTCGCCGGATCGTACTCGAACAGATGCGCGCTCATGCCCGGGTTTGCGGCGGATACGCCAACCCAGATGTGTCCCCGCCCGTCGCGGCCCAATGCACCCCAAACGCTCGTCGCGTTGTCGAAGGGGGAAGCGTGCAGCTCGCGGACTTTCGGAGCGCGGAAGGGGTCCTTCGGCGCCGGGCAGGAAGATGCTGCCTGTCAGCTCCTCGTAGCTCATCGCGACACGGCTCCGGTGCGTCCGGCGAGATCAAATCCATCAACAGGAATGAGGCCATTGCCACAAGCAAGACTCCAACGGCTAGGGTGCCTAGCCGCGAACCACGTATACATGGGGTCAGGTCTTGACATGACGGTTTTCAGCCGGCAGATTCCTGCGGGGACGCAAAGAATACAGACGAGCGCTTCGCTGACGCTCGGACGCGCAGTAACGATACGTCATGTCAAGACCTGATCCCATGGACCCTTCCGCGTGGTCCGCGCGCGCAGTGCAAATGCATCATGTCAAGACCTGACCCCGCAGATCCTACGGGTTGGTGAGCGAGTTCAGCGCGAGCGCGGCCAACTCGTAGCACGCATAATAGCTCGCTTGCAATCCGGCGATGCTGGGCAGGAAGTCGCCGGGCCAGTCGATCTCGGTGCCGGGAATTCCGGTCGGGGCGACGATGATCTCGTCGATGCCGGCGCGCGCGAATTCGGCGCGTGCCCTGCGCGCGTCGAAGCTGTGCGCGACCAATACGATCTTGCGGACTCCGTCGGCGCGAAGGATCGCGGCTGTGTAGACCGCGTTCTCGCGCGTGTTGCGCGACCGTTCCTCGGTCCAGCGCGTCGCAACGGAGAACTCCTCCGCCAGCGCGGCCTTCATCAACGTTGCTTCCGGTAACGTGTCTCCGGTCGGGCTGCCGCCGGTGACGAGCACGGGCAACCCCGTCTGCCTCGCGAGACGCGCGCCGTAGCGAACGCGCTCCAGCGTCAATCTGCCCAGCGTATCGCCGTTGTATTCCGATGCATTGCGGCGCACACCGCCGCCGGGTACGACGATCGCCTGTGCGGTCCGCGCCTGTGCGAGATCGAGCGGCGGTGCATCGTCCAGGAAGCGGATCAACGTGGTCGACACGATGGGCAGCGACAGCGCGAGGAGGGCGAATGCACCCGCCGCGGCGACGATTCGGCCGCTGCGAGGGTGTCGTCCGACCACCGCGAGACCGACCAAGACCAGTAGTAATGGACCCGTCGGCGGCAGGAGGAGGGTCTTGGCGAGGGCTTTGACGAGGACAACGTCGGGCATGGTGATGTAGACGACAAGGCGGACGCCACAGGGTGGAGAGGGCCGCCGCCACCGCGGAAGCGGTGGCTTGATCTGATCGGAAGTGCGCTTCGGTGCAACCAAACGTTACCGTTAGCGGATTGTCGCGGGTACCGCGTGTCCGACACAATCAGCACGTACGTCGGCGGCATGTCGCACAACCCGCGGAAACGAGGTATCGTCGGCGCCCTGAAGCATCGAACCGGCGGGAAAAGGCTGCGGCGGGACCGGCGGGCCCCGCTCTTCGAGGCTGTATTCGAGGTGAGCGTCCGTGAAGGAATCATCGCGCGCCGCCGGAGGGCGGGTCGATGTGAGTGACGAGACGTATCCTTGGACCGCTGGGCGACACGGCGTTCGCGACGGGTCGATTCGCGGCAGGAACCCGCCGCCGCGGGCCATTGGCGCAGCACTGAGGCGTGTCGAACGCGAACGAGAAAGTGCATTGGGATCAGCGTGTTAGAGTGGCGCGCCGAGTGCGCCCCCAGGTCGTGGCGCGATTGGTGCTTAGGGTGCCGTGGCAGCGAAGCGAACACGGCCATCCCTGGATCGGGCGCACGGCGGAGCCGGACGGCGCGGGCGTTTCCCGGGGAGCGATGGAGGACGTGGCGAGTCAGGGGCGGCCGTACCGCAGCCACTGTTGCGGCTGTCGCGGCGGTGCCGGTGAGCGTGCGTCATGACCAGGAAGCCGCGAGTGCGTCGTGAATATTCACATCCGCGCAACCGTGACATGCGATGGAAGCACAATGCGACTGAACCACAACGCGACGGAAGATGAGTCAACGGCCTACACCGTACGCCGGGCAGACAGCGCGATCCATGGAGGCGTTCGACTTGAAGCCGGCTCACCCGTGACCGCCTCAGTGACGGACCCGATCACAAGGCAATACGACACGCGAAGCGTGTGGTCCTGAGTCGAACCCAATCGCGGTAGCTTCGGACGAAGGGCATGGTCAGGTTGTTCAATCACTGGTTCCCGACGAACACCGTCTTGCAGGTAGTGTTCGACGCATTCCTGCTCTTCGGGTCGGCCGTTGTCGCGCTGCTGTGGTTGGCGCAGGGTGATCTGCCGAGGGTCGACCTGTTGTGGCCTCCCGCGCTGCTGTTCGCCGTCGCGATGGTGGCGGTCAACGCCGCGCTCGGCCTCTACCAGCGCCGCACGCGCAGATCGGTGGGACAGACGACGGCGCGCGTCCTGCTGTCGCTCACGCTCACGTTGCCGGTGGCCTACGTGGCATTCAAGCTCGGGCCGCTCGAGGGCGTGCCTCACGAAGCGCTCAAGCTCACGGCGTTGGCGGCGCTCGGCGCAGTCGTCGCCGCGCGCGGCCTGGCGTCGCACCGTCGGACGCAGCCGATGCTCACCCGCCGCGTTCTGGTCGTGGGCACCGGCGCGGAGGCGATAGCGGTCGAACAGACGCTGGCCCAACTGGGTCCGGGCTTGCGGATCATCGGGTTCGTTCCGGTGAACTCGACCGACGAAATCCGGGTCGCGCGCGAGCGCGTCGTGGGTGGCGGAGAGCACCTGGCCGAAACCGCGCGCCGGCACTACGCCGACGAAGTCGTGGTCGCGGTCAAGGAGCGGCGCGGCGGCGTGCTGCCGCTGCGCGAGTTGCTCGATTGCAAGCTCGCGGGCATCAGGGTGCTGGACCTCTCCAGCTACTTCGAGCGTTCGCTGGGGCAGTTGCGGGTCGACTCGCTGCATGCGAGCTGGCTGATCTTCGGCGAAGGATTTCGGCAGGGGTTCGTGCGTACCTTCGTCAAGCGCGTGTTCGACATCGTGTCGGCGTCGATACTGCTCACGCTCGCGGCCCCGGTGATGCTGTTTACGACGCTCGCGATCATCTTCGAGACCGGATTTCCCGTGCTCTACCGGCAAGAGCGCGTGGGACAAGGCGGGCGCGTGTTCAACGTGATCAAGTTTCGCAGCATGCGCATCGACGCCGAGGGCGATGGCAAGCCGCGCTGGGCGAGCGCGAACGACGATCGCGTGACGCGCGTGGGGCGGATGATCCGGAAGCTGCGCATCGACGAGCTGCCGCAGCTCTTCAACGTGTTGAAGGGCGACATGAGCATGGTCGGGCCACGTCCCGAGCGTCCCTACTTCGTCGACGAGTTGTCGCGCCAGATCCGCTTCTACGCCGCACGGCACAGCGTCAAGCCCGGGGTGACCGGCTGGGCGCAGGTGCGGTACCAATACGGCGCCACCATCGACGACGCCGTGCAGAAGCTGCAGTACGATCTCTACTACGTCAAGAACCACACGCTGTTCCTCGATATCGTCGTGCTGTTCGAGACCGTGGGTGTGGTGCTATCGGGTGAGGGCGCGCGCTGAAGGGTGTAAGCGGGTGCTTCGTCTGTTGGAAGGGGAATCGCGGCTGAAGCCGCTCCCACCGGCGAGAGGCGCAAGTCGATGTGGGAGCGCCTTCAGGCGCGATGGGTGCTGGCCGGTATGCGGGATCGGGGAATCGCGGCTGAAGCCGCTCCCACAGGCGCCGCGCGATGGCCCGCGTCGCCGGCCCGGTAGAATGTCGGCAGTCGCCGCGCCGCGCGACCCCCGGGGCCCGGACGCCCGCGGTCAAAACTTGGTTCTTGCCGGACTGCCCGCCGCCAACGCCCCATCCATGGACCTCCCCTCCGCCACACTCGCCGCCTGGAGCTACGGCGTAGCCTTCGTGGCCTATGGGCTGCTGGCACTGCGCTTCGGCGATAGCGCGCGCAAGGGGCTGCGCGGACTGGTGCTCGTCGTCGCTCTCGACCGCCACGACGTTCTGGGCGGTGTCGAACTGGGGATTCATCGTCTTTCGCCAGTCGCTGCTCGTCGCGGCGGGCAGCGCCTTCGACGTGCTGCGGGTGGCCCTCTGGCAGGTGCTGCTCCTGCTCCTGCTGCGCGTGCCGGTCGTGCCGGGCGGGGAGGGCGGCGCTGGCGGCGAGCGCAGCGCGTTTGGCCGGCTCTGGCCGCCGGCGCTGGTGCTCACGGTGACGACGCTGGCGGCACAGGCCATGGCGCTCGCCGGCTTTCGCGCGTTGGGAGAGCCTGCCCGTCTTGCGCTGTTCGGCGCCCTCGCGCTTTCGATCTACGGGTTGGTGCTGGTCGAACAGCTCTGGCGCAACACCGCCAACGAGGCGCGCTGGAGCATCAAGCCGCTGTGCCTCGGGCTCGCGGCGATGTGGGTGTTCGACGTCTACTACTTTGCCGACGCGCTCCTCTTTAGCCGCATCGACCCCGACCTGTGGGTGGCGCGAGGTTTCGCCCACACCTTCGTCGTTCCGGTGCTGGCCGTGTCCGCGTTCCGGGTGCGCGCCGACGTCTTCCGGGTTCGGCTCTCCCGCCGCGTGGTCTTCCACACGGCGACGCTGGTGGCGGCGGGCGCGTACCTGCTGTTCATGGCGGGTGTCGGCTACTACGTCCGTTTCTTCGGGGGCGAATGGGGGCGTGCGGTGCAGGTGGCCCTGTTGTTCGGTGCCGCGCTGGCGCTGGGCCTTGTCGTCGTCTCGGGATCGATGCGCGCAAGGCTGCGCGTCCTCGTCGCCAAGCATTTCTTCAGCTATCGCTACGACTACCGCGACGAATGGCTGCGCTTCACGCAGGCGCTCGCCGCCACCGGAACCCAGCCCGAGATGGGGATGCAGATCGTGCGTGCGCTCGCCGATCTGGTCGAGAGCCCGGCTGGCGCGCTCTGGGTGCGCGACGCGGGCGGTCGCGTGTTCGTGCAGGCGGCGCACTGGAACATGCCCGAGGACGGCACCGAGGAGCCGATCGACGGCTCCATGCCGGCGTTCCTGCGCGAGAGCGGGTGGGTTGTCAACCTGGAGGAATTCCGTTCGTCGCCGCTGCGTTACGGCGAACTCGAGCTGCCGGAGTGGCTGCGTCGCACGCCGCACGCGTGGCTGGTCGTGCCGCTCGGCGTCGGCGCCGATCTCATCGGCTTCGTGGTTCTTGCCACGGCCCGCACGCGGCTGGAGGTGAACTGGGAGGTGAACGACCTGCTCAAGACCGCCGCGCGGCAGGCGGCGAGCTTCCTTGGCCAGATGCGTGCTGCCGAGGCGCTCCTCGAGGCGCGCAAGTTCGACGCGTTCAACCGCATGTCGGCGTTCGTCGTTCACGATCTCAAGAACATCGTCTCGCAGCTGTCGCTGATGCTCAAGAACGCCGAGCGGCACCGCGACAACCCCGAGTTCCAGAAGGACATGCTGGAGACGGTCGAGCACTCGGTCGAGCGCATGAAGCAGCTGATGCTGCAGCTGCGCGAAGGGACCACGCCCGTGGACGCGGCACAGGGCGTCGAGCTCCTGCAGGTCGTCGAGCGCATCCGCCAGGCCAAGTCCGCGCAGCAGCCCGCGCCGGTCGTCGACGCCAAGGGCCCCGTCAACGTCCGCGGGCACGAGGACCGAATCGAGCGGGTGATCGGGCACCTGGTCCAGAATGCGCAGGACGCGACGGACCCTGGCGGCCGGGTGTGGATGAGACTCGGGCGCGATGGCGCCTTCGCGACGGTCGAGGTCGGCGACACCGGGCACGGGATGACTCCGGAGTTCGTCCGCGACCGCCTGTTCAAGCCGTTCCAGACGACCAAGCAGGCGGGGATGGGCATCGGCGCCTACGAGAGCATGCAGTACGTGCGCGAACTGGGCGGGCGCGTCGCGGTCGACAGCACTCCAGGCGCCGGGACCCGCGTGACGTTGTGGCTGCCGCTGTTCGACGGCCGGAGTTCGGGCAAACCCGCGGGGTCCGGTTCCCCGCAGCAACAGGTAAAGGCGGCAGAGTGAGTGAGAAGGGACGTCCGCTGCTGATCGTCGAGGACGATCCGGCGCTGCAGAAGCAGATCCGCTGGGCTTTCGACCAGTACGAGACGCTGCCGGCCGCCGATCGCGAATCGGCGCTGGCGCAGCTGCGCCGGCACGCGCCGCCGGTGGTGACGATGGATCTCGGTCTGCCGCCCGACCGCGACGGCGTCACCGAAGGTTTCCGCCTGCTGGAGGAGATGATCGCCGCCGCGCCGGACACCAAAGTGATCGTGCTCACCGGGCAGAACGACCGGGCAAACGCGCTGCGCGCCGTCGGGCTCGGGGCGTACGACTTCTTCGCCAAGCCGTTCGAGCCCGAACTCCTCGGCCTCACGATCGAGCGCGCTTTTCGCCTACACGACCTGCAGCAGGAGAATCGGCGCCTGCAGCTCGCGCGCCAGCCGGACGCGTTCGGCGGGCTCATCACGCGCGACCCGGAACTCCTGCGCCTGTGCCGGACCGTCGAGAAGGTGGCCGGCACCAGCGCGACGCTGATGGTCCTGGGAGAAAGCGGCACCGGAAAGGAGGTCGTCGCGCGAGCGCTGCACGAGCTCTCGCCGCGGCGCAGCGAGCGCTTCGTGGCCATCAACTGCGCGGCGATTCCCGAGAACCTGCTGGAGAGCGAGCTCTTCGGTTACGAGAAGGGCGCGTTCACCGGCGCGGTCAAGCAGACGCTGGGCAAGATCGAGACGGCGAACCGCGGCACGCTGATGCTCGACGAGATCGGCGATCTGCCGCAGCCGCTGCAAGCGAAACTCCTGCGCTTCCTGCAACAGCGGGTCATCGAGCGCATCGGCGGCCGGGGGGAGATCCCGGTCGACGTGCGCATCGTCTGCGCGACGCACCAGGACTTGAAGGCGCTCATCCGCGAAGGGCGTTTCCGCGAGGACCTGTACTACCGGCTGGCCGAGATCGTCGTCACCATCCCGCCGCTGCGTGCGCGGCCGGGCGACGCGGCGCTGATCGCGCATGCGCTGGTCCAGCGTTTTGCCGCCGAGCAAAAGCGCGGGTCGATCTCGCTCCGCCCCGACGCGGTCGCCGCCATCGACGCACACCCGTGGCCGGGCAACGTGCGGGAACTCGAGAACTGCATCAAGCGCGCGGTGATCATGGCCGAGGGCAACCTGATCACGCCGGAGGACGTCGGGCTCCCGCCGCCGCCGGACGACGATCTCTCGGCCTTCGAGCTCAAGCGCGTGCGCGACGAGGCCGATCGCCGGGCGATCGTGACGGTGATGGGGCGCGTCAACGGCAACGTCGTGCACGCGGCCGAGGTGCTGGGCGTGAGCCGGCCGACGCTTTACGACCTCATGCGCAAGCTGGGATTGAAGTAGGGGGGGCGGGTGGGCGGATGGGCGGAGGGGCGCAGGGATGCACGGCATCGGTTTGTACGCAGGGCGAATCGCGCCTGAAATTGTGGGAGCGGCTTCAGCCGCGAATGTATCGTGCGGGAAGACGAATCGCGCCTGAAGGCGCTCCCACAGAGCGATGCGCGCGCCAACCAGCCTGTGGGAGCGGCTTTCGCCGCGAATGCGGTAGGCATTGTGGGAGCGGCTTCAGCCGCGAATGCATCGTGCGGGAAGACGAATCGCGCCTGAAGGCGCTCCCACAGAGCGACACGCGCGCCAAAGAACCTGTGGGAGCGGCTTCAGCCGCGATCGGCTGGACGACAACACGACCGATGGATATACTCCGCGTATATACACCTCTGACCGACCCGCCCCATGACCACCGCCCGTGTCTTCAAGTCCGGCAACAGCCAGGCCGTGCGCTTGCCCAAGGAATTCCGGATCGCCTCGACGGAGGTCGAGATCTTTCGCCGCGGCGACGAGATCGTTCTCCGTGAGCGACGGGCTTCGCCTGCGGACGCCTTCCGGCTGTTGGCGTCGCTTCCCGACGATTTTCTGCAGGGTGGCCGCGACGATCGCTCGCCGCAGGAACGCGATTTGCTTTGATGCCTCGTTACCTGCTCGACACGAACATCTGCATCTACATCGCCAAGCGCAAGCCGGAGGAAGTTCTGCGTCGATTCGAGGCTCTGAATCCGGGCGAGGTGGCGATGTCGCTGGTCACCTGTGGCGAGTTGCTCGATGGCGCCGAGAGAAGCTCGCAGCGGGCGAAGGCGACCGAGGTCATTCGCCGGTTGGTCGAAGCGGTGCCGGTGCTGTCGATGGATGCCGATACGGCCGCGCATTACGGCAACATTCGTGCCGCGCTGGCAACCGCGGGAACGATGATCGGCAACAACGACCTGTGGATCGCCGCGCATGCGCGGGCCGCGGCGTTGACGCTGGTGACGAACAACGAGTCCGCGTTCCGGCGGGTGCCGGGACTTGCCGTGGAGAACTGGGTGGTGGCGGCATGAGCTGCCTCTGGCGGCGAGCGCAGCAGCAGCGCGGCAGCCACGCCAGGATGGCTGCGCGGAAGGCAACGAACGGGACGCAGGTCAAGACCTGACCCCATCATTGGAGAGGATGCTCATGCAGCGGAATATTTCGTACCGGCGCACCGCGTTTGCCGCAGCGCTGTCGGCCTTGTTGCTCGCCGGTTGCAGTCAGCAGAGCCCCGAGCAGATGCTCGCCTCGGCCAAGGAATACCTGGCCAAGAACGACCGCAACGCCGCGATCATCCAGCTCAAGAACGCGCTGCAGGAGAACCCCGACCTCCCTGAAGCGCGGTTGCTGCTGGGCAAGAGCCAGCTTCGGGCGGGTGACATCGTCGCCGCGGAGAAGGAGCTGCGCAAGGCGCTGGAGCTCAAGGTCCCGATCGAGCAGGTGGCGCCGGCGCTGGCCGAAGTCATGTTGCTGCAGGGGCAGGCGAAGAAGGTCATCGACGAATTCGGCAGCGTCCAGGTGACCGACGCGCAGGGCAAGGCCGAGCTGCAGACGGTGCTGGGCAACGCCTACCTCGCCACTGGCAACGCCGAGGCGGCGAACACGGCGTTTGCCGCCGCGCTCGCCGCGAGGCCCGACTACGGCCGCGCGATGCTCGGCCAGGCGTACGCCAAGGCCGGCGCGCGTGACCTTCCCGGCGCCATGGCGCTCGCCGAGAGCGCGACCGCCAAGGACCCGAAACTCGTCGAAGCGTGGCAGCTGAAAGGCGACCTCTTCGTCGCGCAGAACGAGACCGACAAGGCGATCGCCGCGTACCGCGAGGCGTTGGCCGTCAAGCCGGACTATGTCGCCGCGCACGCGGCGATCGTCGGCCAGCTCGCTTCGCAAGGCAAGCTCGAAGACGCCGGCAAGCAGCTGGAGGCCATGCAGAAGGTTGCGCCGAAGAACCCGCAGACGCTCTACCTCCAGGCCACGCTCGCCTATCGGCAGAAGAACTTCGCCGCGGCGAAGGAGGCGATCCAGGGGGTGCTGCAGGTGGCCCCCGATTATTTGCCTGGATTGCTGCTCTCCGGGGCGATCGACTACGAGTTGAAGTCGTACGCGCAGGCCGAGGCGAGCCTCACCAAAGTGCTGCAGCGCGCACCGAACGCGGCCTTCGCCCGCCGCGTCCTGGCCGCAACCTACCTGCGCGAGCGGCAGCCGGCGAAGGCGCTCGACACCTTGAAGCCGCTGCTCGAGACCAACCAGATCGACACGGCGCTCGCCTCGCTCGCGGGGGAGGTGTACCTGCAGAACGGCAACCTGGAGGAGGGATCGCGCTACTTCGAGATGGCCGCCAAGATGGACCCGAAGAGCGCCCCGGCCCGCACGGCGCTGGCACTCACGCACCTCGCCAAGGGTGAAACCGACCGCGCGTTCCGCGAGCTCGAGGAGACGGCGGCGGCCGACACCGGGACGCGGGCGGACCTGGCGCTCATCGCCGCCAGCATGCGCAAGCGCGATTACGCCCGCGCCCTGACCGCGATCGACGCGCTGGAGAAGAAGCAGCCGGACAACCCGCTCGCGCAGAACCTGCGCGGTGGCGTGGCGCTCGCCAAGCGTGACGTCGCCGGCGCGCGCACGAGCTTCGAGAAGGCGCTGGCGATCGACAAGGGCTACGTGCCGGCCGCGGCCAATCTGGCCCGGCTCGACATTGCCGAGAAGAAGCCCGACGACGCGAAGAAGCGCTTCGAGGCCGTGCTGGAGAAGGATCCGAAGAACGTCCAGGCGCTGCTGGCGCTGGCCGAACTGCGCGCCAACGCGGGGGGAACCGCCGACGAGGTGGCGGCGTTGATCAACAAGGCGATCGCCGCGGATCCCAAGGAAGTGACGCCGCGGCTGGCGCTGATCGGCCTGCACCTCAAGAACCAGGACACGAAGAAGGCGATCAACGCCGCGAACGACGGCCTCGCCGCGCTGCCGGACAACCCGCAGCTCGTCCACGCGCTCGGCCGCGCGCAGCAGGCGGCGGGCGACACCGAGGCCGCGCTGACGACGTTCAACAAGCTCGTGCAGTTGGCGCCCGGTTCGCCACTGCCGTGGATCCGCATCGCCGAAGTCCAGGTGCAGGCGAAGAACAACGGCGCGGCAATGCAGAGCCTGCGCCGTGCACTCGCGGTCAAGCCGGACCTGGTCGACGCGCAGGTCGCGCTGATGCGCCTCGAGATCGCCGATGGCAAGCCCAAGGAGGCGCTGACGGTCGCCCGCGACATCCAGCGGCAGCGGCCGACGCAGCCCGTCGGGTTCCTGCTCGAGGGCGATGTCCATGCCTCGCAGAAGGCGTGGAAGGAGGCGATCGCCGCGTACCGGGCGGGGCTCAAGGTCGCCCCCGAATCCACCGAGACGGCGCTCAAGGTGCACGCCGCGCTCGGCGCGTCGGGCGCAGCCGCGGACGCCGAGCGGTTTGCGACAACCTGGACGAAGGACCATCCCAAGGACAGCGGCTTCCGGTTCTATCTCGCGCAGACGGCGCTCGCGCGCAAGGACTACGCGACGGCGCTGGCGCAGTACCGGTCGGTGCTTGCGATCGAGCCCAGCAACGCGATGGTGCTCAACAACGCCGCTTGGACCGCCGCGCAGCTTAAGGACCCCAAGGCGCTCGAATACGCCGAGCAGGCGAACAAGCTGGTGCCGGACAACCCGATGATCATGGACACGCTGGGCGTCATCCTGGTCGACAAGGGCGAGACGGCGCGCGGGCTGGAGTTGATCAAGAAGGCGGTCGACGGCGCGCCGAAGGCGAACGGCATCCGTTTGAACTATGCCAAGGCACTGATCAAGGCCGACCAGAAGGACGCCGCGAAGAAGGAGCTGGAAACGCTGCAGAAGCTGGGCGACAAGTTCGCCGGGCAGGCGGAGGTGACCAAGCTCATGCAGGGGTTGTAGCCGGTGCCAGGTGGCGTTGGGCGCGATTCTTGCCTCATGTCTTCGGGGGGTGCCGCTCCTGCCGGAACTGACGGCCTTGTGGGGCCTTCAGGCGCGAGCGATGCTGGCGGTTCGCCGGACTGGGTATGCGCAAGATCGGGCGATCGCGGCTAAAGCCGCTCCCACAAGGAGAAGGCTTGCCGGATTGGGCAGATCGCGGCTAAAGCCGCTCCCACAAAGGAGGCTTGGCGGACTGGGCAATCGCGGCTAGAACTGCTCCCACAAAGGCGGGCGGGCGGTTGGGCGGTTGCTTGTGGGAGCGCCTTCAGGCGCGATCGGCGCTGGCGGTAAGCGGGATCGGCGTGAGCGGTACGCGGGATCGGGCAATCGCGGCTGAAGCCGCTCCCACAAAGGAGAAGGCTTGCCGGATCGGGCAATCGCGGCTAAAGCCGCTCCCACCAAGATCAACCAGATCAACCGCGGCCGAAGCCACAGCTGAGGAATGATTGGAATCGAACAGCTAAAGATTGATTGGAATCGCACAGCTGAAGATCCATCGGAATCGATTTCGAAGAACAACACGGAAAGCACTTTCATCATGACCACCGTTGCAGTCGTTGGATTGGGTTACGTCGGCCTGCCGCTGGCCGTCGAGTTCGGCAAGAAACACCGCACCATCGGCTTCGACCTCTCGCAGGCGAAGGTCGACGCCTACAACCGCGGGGTGGACCCGACGGGCGAGGTGTCCTCCGCCGACCTCAAGGCGGCGACGAAGCTGACCATGAGCACCGACCCCAACGCGCTCGCCGAGGCCGAGTTCATCGTCGTCGCGGTGCCCACCCCGGTCGACATCGCGCACCAGCCCGACTTCACGCCGCTCCTGCGTTCCTCGGAGACCGTCGGCAAGCACATGCAGCGCGGGGCCACGGTCGTCTACGAGTCGACCGTCTACCCCGGTGCCACGGAGGAGATCTGCATCCCGGTGCTGGAGCAGCACTCGGGGATGAAGTGGAAGCAGGACTTCTTCGTCGGCTACTCGCCGGAGCGCATCAACCCGGGCGACAAGGAGCGCACGCTCACCAGGATCCTCAAGGTCGTCTCCGGCGACACGCCGGCGACCCTCGATCTCGTCGCCAGGATGTACGGCGACATCATCACCGCCGGCATCCACAAGGCGACCAGCATCAAGGTCGCCGAGGCGGCCAAGGTGATCGAGAACACGCAGCGCGACCTCAACATCGCGCTGATGAACGAGCTCGCGATCATCTTCGACCGCATCGGCATCGACACGCTGGAAGTGCTGCAGGCGGCGGGCACCAAGTGGAACTTCCTGCCGTTCCGCCCGGGGCTGGTCGGCGGGCACTGCATCGGCGTCGACCCGTACTACCTCACGCACAAGGCCGAGATGCTGGGCTACCACCCCGAGGTGATCCTCGCCGGTCGGCGCATCAACGACAACATGGGCAAGTTCGTCGCCGAGCAGACGGTCAAGCACCTGGTGCGCAACGGCTGGCAGGTGAAGGACGCGCCGGTGATCGTGCTCGGTCTCACGTTCAAGGAAGACTGCCCGGACCTGCGCAACTCGCGCGTGATCGACGTGATCAACGAGCTCAAGTCCTACGGCGCCAACGTCGTCGTGCACGACCCGGTCGCGGATTCGGGCGAGGCGGTGCACGAGTACGGCGTGTCGCTGACGCCGTGGGAGGCGCTGCCCAAGGCCGCGGCGATCGTCGCGGCGGTGGCGCACAAGGAGTACAAGGCGCGACCGGTTGCCGACTACGCGGCGCTGCTGCAGCCCAAGGGTGTGGTGACCGACGTCAAGAGCATGTTCGACTTCTCTGCGCTGCAGGCGGCCGGCGCAACCGTGTGGCGGCTGTGAACGGAAGGCTGCGGCTTCGGAGAGGATTACGGCTCTGACCCCAATGCGGCGCCGCTGGTTGGTGACGGGCAGCGCGGGATTCATCGGCTCGCACCTGGTCGAGGCGCTGTTGCGGCGCGACCAGACGGTCGTGGGCCTGGACAATTTCGCGACCGGCCATCGCCGCAACGTCGACGAGGTGGAGGCGAACGTCGCTCCTGCGCAACGCGCGCGGCATCGCTTCATCGAGGCCGATATCCGGGACCTCGCCGCGTGCCGTGACGCCTGCGCCGGAATCGACGTGGTCCTGCACCAGGCGGCGCTGGGTTCGGTGCCGCGCTCGCTGGCCGACCCGATCGCGACCCATGCGGCGAACGTCGACGGCTTTCTCAACATGCTCGTCGCGGCGCGCGACGCCGGTGTTGCGCGGTTCGTGTACGCGGCGTCGAGCTCGACCTACGGCGACCACCCGGCGCTGCCCAAGGTCGAGGACGTCATCGGCCGGCCGCTGTCGCCGTACGCGGTGACCAAGCTCGTCAACGAGCTCTACGCCGACGTGTTCGCGCGCTGCTACGGCCTGCAGACGATCGGGCTGCGCTACTTCAACGTCTTCGGCGAGCGGCAGGACCCCGAGGGCGCGTACGCGGCGGTGATTCCGCGCTGGGTGCGGGCGTTGCTCACCGGCGAGGAGGTCGTCATCAACGGCGACGGCGAGACGAGCCGCGACTTCTGCTACGTCGGCAACGCGGTGCAGGCCAACCTGCTCGCGGCGACGACGACGAGCGAGGACGCCGTCAACCAGGTCTACAACGTCGCCGTCGACGACCGGACCTCGCTCAACCGGCTGTTCGAGCTCGTGCGCGCCGAGGTCGGGCGGACGATGCCTGCCGCGCTGGACCGCGTGCCGGTGCATCGCGATTTCCGCCCCGGCGACGTCCGCCACTCGCAGGCCGACATCGGCAAGGCGCGCAGGCTGCTGGGCTACGCGCCGACGCATCGGCTGGCCGAAGGGCTGCGCGAGGCGATGCCCTGGTACGTCGCGCGCTTCGCCGCCGACGCCCGCCGCGCACGGTCGGCGGCTGAATAATCCGGCGCGCCGACGCGCGCCTGCCGCGGCGCACTCGTGCTATTGTCCGCCACCATGAAATCGCGAATCCCCATCTTTTGCGAAGTGGCATCCGCCGCCGCTGCGTTCGCTTCTTGCGGGAGTGGTCTTGATGCCACAAGAGGCATCGCGCCTGAAGGCGCTCCCACAGGCCGGGAGCGCTCGGGTTCTCTTGTGGGAGCGGCTTCAGCCGCGATGCGCTCGAGCGGTTCTGTGGGAGCGGCTCTAGCCGCGATGCGCGCGGGTGGTTCTGTGGGAGCGGCCTTGTCCGCGAGGCGCTCGAGTGGGCCGGTGGGAGCGGCTTTAGCCGCGATCTCGTCCGCCCCCGCGCGGCGGGGCGCTCCTGCTCCTCCTGCGAGTGCCAGGCCGCCGTCAACCTTGCCCCATCGCTGGCGCGCGATCATCGTCGCAGGACTGCTGCTGCTCGCCGCCGCGGCGCCGGCGCGGGCCGACGTCGACCCGGCCACCCTGCAGCGGTTCGCGCAGCTTCGGGCCGAGGCCGGCCGCTACGAGCACGGAGAGGGCCGCTCGCGCGACGCGGTCCGCGCCGTCGAGCTCTATTGCGAGGCGGCGCGCGAAGGCGACGCCGAGGCGCAGTACAGCCTCGGCTGGATGTACGCCAACGGCCGTGGCGTCGTGCGCGACGACGCTCTCGGCGTCGCTCTTCTTCGGCATGGCCGCGGGGCAGGGGCACGTGCCGGCGCGCAACATGCTGCGCGTCGTCGGCGAGACGGCGGCGGAGCTGCCTGAGTGCATGCGCGACGCGCCGCTGCCCGAGCTCGACGCGACGTACCGCGGGTCCGGCTTCGAGGAGGAGTTCGTCGCCACCACGCCCGAGCAGCTGCGCGCGGTGGAGATCGTGTCGAAGTGGGCGCCCGAGTACCAGGTCCAGCCGCACCTCGCACTCGCGATCATCCGCGCCGAATCCAACTTCAATCCCGCCGCGGTCTCCAACCGCAACGCGCAGGGGCTGATGCAGTTGATCCCCGAGACCGCGGAGCGGTTCGGCGTCACCAAGCCCTTCGATCCGGTGCAGAACATCCGCGGGGGGCTCGCGTACCTGCGCTGGCTGCTCGCGTATTTCCGCGGCGACGTGACGCTGGTGCTGGCCGCTTACAACGCCGGCGAGGGCGCGGTGAACAAGTACCGCGGGGTGCCGCCGTACGCCGAGACGCGCAGCTACGTGCAGCAGATCCGCGCGTATTATCGGCAGCCACAACATCCCTACGACCCGCGCGCCGCGAACCCGTCGCCGGAGCTGGCGCGGATGCGCGCCAACGCACCGTCCTGAGGAGGTATCGCATGCGCGAGTCGATCGCGACGGCGAGCGTTGCTCTTATCCCTGGAGGGCAATGTGCGGGGGGTGGTGTTGTGGGAGCGGCTTCAGCCGCGAGCGATCTTGGCCTTGCGGTTGGTCCTGTGGGAGCGGCTTCAGCCGCGAACGGCGATCGCAAGCCTGCGCGCATCGCGAACGGCATCGCGCCTGAAGGCGCTCCCACAGGTGGGGGTCGCGCGGTTGGACTTGTGGGAGCGGCTTCAGCCGCGAGCGATCGTGGCCGTGCGGTTGGTTCGGTGGGAGCGGCTTCAGCCGCGATCCGGCAGACAAGATGGCACCGCCCGTTCGCCCCCACGACTTTGATCCTGATGCTCGTTCTCGCGGCCACGCTGGCGATGCCGCGGCCAGCCGCAGCCGCGCTTCCGGAGCAGATCGAGAGAATCAAGCCCTCGGTCGTCGCCGTGGGGACGCATCAGCGCACGCGCAGCCCCCAGTTCGCCTTCCGGGGAACCGGGTTCGTCGTCGGTGACGGGACGCTCGTTGCCACCAACGCGCACGTCGTGCCCGACACCATCGACTCCGACAAGCTCGAGACGATCGCGATCCTGGCGAGCACGGGCAGCGGCCGCGAGGTGCAGGTGCGCGAAGCGAGGGTCGCCGGATTGGACCGCGAGCACGATCTCGCGTTGCTCAGGATCTCCGGAGCCGCGTTGCCGGCGCTGAAGCTCGGCGAATCGGAGGCAATGCGCGAAGGCGACGCGGTGGCGTTCACCGGCTTTCCGATCGGCAACGTCATGGGCTTCCACGCGGTCACCCACCGGGCGATCATCGCGTCGATCACGCCGATCGTGATCCCCAGCGCCACTGCGCAGCAACTCAATGCGAAGGCGATCCGCCGGGTGCAAACCGGCGCCTTCGACGTGTTCCAGCTCGACGCGATCGCCTACCCCGGCAACAGCGGCAGCCCCGTCTACGACGTCGAGCGGGGAGAAGTGCGGGGGATCATCAACATGGTCTTCGTCAAGGGGACGAAGGAGGCGGCGCTGACCGCGCCGACGGGGATCAGCTTTGCGATCCCGGCGAAGTACCTCGATGCGTTGATTCGGCGGGACGCCACGTTGGGCGCGGCGAAGTAATCGTGCTTTCGGCTGACCCAACCGGTGCGGAAGTGGTCGACGGAGTGTCGTGGCTGGAGCACGAGGGCTCCAGTTCCAGCCGCTGATGCACACCGATCCCCCTTCATCCGCCTGGCTTGCGTAGGTTTGTTCAGGAGGAGGAGATCGAAGGGCGCCATTGGTTTCGCTTGCCATCGTACGGGGACACCCCCCATCTGACCAATGAAGAGTGCGGCGGCAGCCGTGATCAGCGAGAGTCTGGGTTTCCGTAGGCTGGTGCGTGGACGATCCGTCGCACAGTGATCGCTCTGGAAGGCGGGCGGTTCGACCTCATCGTCGCCAACCCTCCCGACGTGGCGGCAGATGACCCCCCATCTCGGCTACAGTGATCTGCCCCGCGAGCCGCGCGTCGTCCATGCCGCCGGGCCGGATGGGCTGCACGACAGCCGCCACCTCGCCGCCCGCGCGGACGACGTGGCTCCGGGCGGCTGGTTACGGATAGAGCACGGCTGGGACCAGGGCGGCGCTTACCGCGATCTGCTGGACGCAGCCGGGCTGGCCAAAGTGGGCACCCTGGCGAATCTGGCCAAGCAGCCACGGCTCAGCCTCCAACAGGCGATGCCATGAACCCGACGGGCGCAGTTGCCGGCGATGGTTACGTCATCCCCTCCGGCGTGGAATTCCTGCGCTGGTCGGGCGACGGCGACTGGGTTATCTACCACACCGGCACAGGCGAGACCCTGCGCGTCTCGGACTTGGCTTTGGCCATCCTGGACCACATCGAGCGCCAGCCCGCCGTAGGCCGGGATAGACTGATGCGAGCCCTGGCCGCCCTGTTCGACGAGGTGCCTGAACCTGGCGAACTGGCCGCGCGGGTGGACGAGTGCGTGCGCCTGCTGCTCTCCCACGAATGCATCGAGCGCTGCCCATGCGTTTAGGCGAGTTGAGCGCCGAGGCGCTGGCCGCGCATCTGCGGGAAGGATTGGCGCTGGTCACCGGCCCCTTCGTTTTCCGCATCCGTTCCCGCCTGCCCGGCGTGGCCGCCAACCTGGCCCGCCTGTACGCGGACTTCTTGCTGGCGGAGGGGCCCTTCGCCGATTTCCACGTGGATATCGATCGGGTGACCGGCGCCCGCCGCTGGTTCAAACCCCAGGCCCAGTTCTGGATGGATGGCCACACTCCCTTCAAGCCCTTGCCCGCCAACCAGGCCTTCGCCATGCTGGAGTGGGGCATGAACTGGTGCATCACCAGCCACGCCCACGACCGCCTCATGCTGCATGCCGCCGTGCTGGAAAAGGCCGGCTCCGCCTTGATCCTGCCCGGCGACCCGGGGGCTGGCAAGAGCACCCTTACCGCCGCCCTCATGCTGGCCGGGTGGCGGCTCCTGTCCGACGAGATCGCCCTCATCGACCCGGCTGACGGCCTGCTGCGTGGCCTGGCCCGGCCGGTGAGCCTCAAGAACGCTGCCATCGACATCATCCGCCACCACACTCCCGCCGCGGTGTTGGGCGACGTGGCGCGCGACACCCACAAGGGCACGGTAGCCCATCTCAAACCCACACCGGATTGCGTCCGCCGGGTGGACGAGCCTGCCCGGCCCCGGTGGATCGTCTTCCCTCGCTGGCAGGCCGGTGCGAACACCAACCTCACTTCCCACCCCAAGTCCGCTGCCTTCCTGCACCTGGCCAGCCACGCGTTCAATTACAGCCTGCTGGGCACGACCGGGTTTCAACAGGTCGGCGCCCTCATGGATGGCTGCGACTGCTGGGATTTCAGCTACAGCCGATTGCCGGAGGCCATCCGGACCTTTGCCGGGTTGGCCCTGTGAGGCCCGGCTGCCACCCGCTGCTCCGGGTGCTGGCCGAGCCACGCGTCATGGCCGGGTTGGACCCGGCGGCCTGGGACCGTCTGTTGCGCCAAGCCCGGTCGGCGATCCTGCTTCCGCGCCTGGCGGTGCTGGCCGAAGCCCACGGGCTTATGGACGGGCTGTCATCCGAAATCCAACGCCACCTGCACGCCGGCCGCCGGATCGCCGAACGGCAGACCCGGGCTGTCCATTGGGAGGCACGCAAACTGGACCAGGCCCTCGCCGCTCTGGGCATCCCCGTGCTGCTGCTCAAGGGGGCGGCCTACGCCCTCGCCGATCTGCCGCCGGCCCGGGGCCGGCTGTTCGGGGACGTGGACATCCTGGTGGACAAGCCCCACCTGGGTAACGTGGAGGCAGCCCTGCGCCTGCGCGGCTGGCATGCCCTTAAGCAGTCACCCTATGACGATCGCTATTACCGGCGCTGGATGCACGAGCTGCCGCCGCTCACTCACCTGCGCCGGGGCAGCCACCTCGACGTGCACCACAATCTGCTGCCGGAAACCGCGCGCCTGCGGACGCGACCGGACCGGGTCATCGCCGCGGCCCGCCCCCTGCCTGGATACCGGGTTCTGCACGTACCGATTCTGGAAGATCTGGTGTTACACTCGGCGACACATCTGTTCCATGAGGGCGAATGGCAGCATGGCCTGCGCGACCTGGTGGACCTGGACGCTTTGCTGCGTCAAGGCGCCGGGGCGCAGGCTGAATGGTGGGGAGGATTGCTGCGCCGCGCAGCCGACCTCAACCTGTCGCGCCCCCTGGCCCTCGCTCTGCGCTACTGCCATCAGCTGCTGGCGACGCCGGTGCCGGCCGAGGTGCTGGCAGAGACGGCGGAGAGCCATCGCCGCCTCGCCTGGATTTGGCTGGATGGACTGTTCCTGCGCGGCCTGACCTCGTTCCACCCGCTGTGCCGAGCGCCCGGAACGGGCCTGGCCGGCGTATTGCTCTACGTTCGCGCCCACGCCCTGCGCATGCCGCTGCACCTGCTGTTGCCCCATTTGGTGCACAAGGGCTGGCTATCCATCCGTGGGGATAAGCCCTTGGATTGATCGAAAGAGCCGCAGACCTGTCGGTTTTTCTTACACTTGGCCGTCGTTTTAACCAAGGGCCGATTCAAGTCCATGATTTGTAGAGGTAGGCAATTTGGGGCATGATTGTTGCTCAGGATTCGGCATTCATGCTGCTGTTGCGCATACACAGGATTCGAGACGCCCCGTGAATCAGCGAGACGACCATCCGCAGGACAGGCAACGCATTGACGGCACCCGCCGTCGACTGACGAAGGCCGGTCTGGCCGGCCCCGCCGTGCTGGGTGTGCTGGCCAGCCGGCCGGTGCTGGCGCAGAACAATCACATGTGCACGCCGTCTGGCCACGTCTCCGGCTTCGCTTCGGCGAACAACCAGGAGAACTGCGTCAACCTGGGAGAGCGCCCAGCTACTTCAGCGGCGGGGCCCTCCACTTGGCCTGACGGGAGCATCAGGCAACTCTTACTTCATCAACGCCAATGGCGGCGCCAGGCTCTTCAGGAATTCCCCGGACGGGCTTTTGCCGAACTTCGTGAATGCCTATCAGGTCCGCAAAGTCAGCGGCGATGAAATCCCCCAATCGGCACCACTCAGGATGCCAACGTATGGGATGTCTTGGCCGGCTGTAACGTCAACAACAATACTGGTGCATTGCAATTTGAATTGGGTATTGGAGGCCAGCTCAGGGTTCAATGCTCGACATCACCATAGGCGCGGAATTCCTGGCGGCCCTGATGAGCGCTCTGACAGGATCCTTCGACCTATCCCTATCCCGCCCAGCACATCATCACCTCCTTCAACACCGTGATCACGGGCGGCACGGTCAAGGTGACCGACACCGCAGCCTGGAATGCCGCCGAGTTCGTGGAGTATTTCCGGAGCCTATACCTGAGTCGAGCGCCGCCCGATGACAGGACGGGGTCAGGTCTTGACATGCAACATTTCGGCTGGGGAATCCCCGCCGCTCGTCCGTGATCATCCTGCCATTGCTCGCAGTGGCGTCACCCCGTAGCCGGCCCGCGCCCAATGGGGGAGGTGCCAGACGAGGTCTGTGCCCATCGAGGTCTTGATATCCGGCATCGCCGCGGTCGCTACCGCTCCCCCTTGATCACTCGACTGACGGTCGAGTAGTGAATCCCCGCGGCGCGCGCGATCTCGGCGAGCGAGTAGCCGAATTCGCGGTGGGCGCGCGTGATGGCGACATCCCGGGCGGCCTTGTCGATGCGTGCCGGATCGGCGAACAGCTCGGCAAGCGCCGGTCGGTGCGCGTGCAACTGAGCGCGCGGAACTCTCGTGCAGCGTCTCCTCGGTACCGACTCGTGAGCGCATCTGCTCGGCGAATGCGGCGCTGCCAAGCACTACTTGGCCCCTGAGCTTCTTCCACGGCGACGCGGCGCCGACTCCGTCGGCCACGAAGGCCGCATAGCGGCGCCGGGACTCCGCTGCATTCCGACCGAACTGGCCCAGGATCCACTGCACGGTCAGCCATGGGGGACGCGTGGCGATCCCCAGCGTCGCGGCGCAACTGCTCCAAGGGTAAAGAGAAGCCTCGGCGACGATGCCGGCACGCACCGGGTTCAGAACCACGTATCGCGCGAGCTCGAGGAGGTGGCTGTCGCGCTCGACCAGGATCGCCTTGAACCTGCCCTGGAACAGGTGACCGACGCGCTGATGACGGCGATTGAAGCGCTGCGTGTAGACGCCGTTCAGCTGCCGCATGCCGACCGAGAGATTCCCTTCGGGCGTCTCGATCAGCAGGTGGTAGTGGTTGTCCATCAGGCAGTAGCCGTGGCATCGCCAATGCCACTGCCCGATGACATCCTGCAAGACCCGCAGCAGGACGTTCCGGTCGGTGTCGTCAAGGAAGATCGGGGCCTGTGCGTTGCCACGCGTCGTGACGTGGTGAACGGCGCCGGGGAAATCGAAGCGCAGAGGGCGGGCCATGAAGGCAACGTTGACGCGGAAAAACCGTCATGTCAAGACCTGACCCCAGGTTATTCAAGGCGCTTGAGGTAGTCCTTGGTGAACATCTTGTCGGGAAGGTCGCGCAGCTTCATCGCGCTGTACTCGAGCACCGACTGCTCGCCCTTGCGCAGCGCGTCCTCCATCACCAGCCGGGTCGGGCGAGTCTTGCCGGCCATCCGCTCGAAGCTCTGATAGTTGCACGTCTTGAGCAGGCGTCCGGACGCGGTGTAGAACTCGGCCTTGTGGGGGTGGTTGTTGGATTGCTGCACCCAAAAGAGCACGCGCTGGTAGGTGACGCCGCGATCGACGGCGATCAGCTCCAGCACGTGCATCTTCTCGCCGTCGACGACCTCGGTGCGCAGCAGCCTCGGCGCGTAATCGCCGACGAAGTTGGCGCGCGCAAGGTCGCCGTTGGCCACCTGCCCGGTGAGCCGCTGCGAGAGCGACAGCCGCACCGGCTGCGAGACGTTCGGCAGGAAGATCCACAGATCGCGCCCTTTCATCAGCATGATCTGCCCACGCTCGGAGGCGGGTTCGGTCACCTGCACGATCGTGTTCTCGTTGCCCTTGGAGAGGACCCGGAACTTGCGCTCCTCCGGTGCCTGGTTCGGGCTGGTCGTGACGATCGCGATGTCGACCTGGAACCCCTCCTGCGGGAAGCGGATCTGGTCGGACTTTTCCAATATACTGCGGGCGACGGGATCGTCGGGCAGGACGGGTTCGGCGGGCGCCTGCGCCCCGACGGAGATGGCCACGGCCAATCCCAGGCACAGCGCCAGGGCCGAAAGCAGTGGCGGGATCAGCTGCGGCAACGCCGGCCGGCCGATGAAGAAAGGAACTGTCTGCATCACGCGCACTCCGGGCCCAGTCGGGTAGACGCCGGGTAGACGCCGGGAGACGCCTGCCGACAGGGCGGTCGAACACATTGGGTTGGGATGAGCCTCGTTCGCGTTGAACACGTCTGGAAGGACTACCTGCTCGGCGAGCAGAAGGTGCCTGCGCTCAAAGATATCACGCTGTCCATCGAGAAGGGCGTGTTCCTGGCGATCGCCGGTCCTTCGGGCAGCGGCAAGACGACGCTCCTGAACCTGATCGGCTGCATCGACACGCCGACCTCGGGCAAGATCTACATCAACGGGCAGGACGTCAGCGGCAAGACGCCCGACCAGCTCGCGGACCTGCGCGCGCGTTCGATCGGGTTCATCTTCCAGACCTTCAATCTGCTGCCGGTGTTGAGCGCCGCGGAGAACGTCGAATACCCGCTGCTGCAGCGCTCCGACATCGACAAGGCGGCGCGAAGGAAGCGGGTCGAGTATTACCTCGACGTGGTCGGTCTCACCACCTATGCGCATCACCGGCCGAATCAGCTGAGCGGGGGCCAGCGGCAGCGGGTGGCGATCGCCCGCGCGCTCGCGATCCAGCCGTCGATCGTCCTGGCCGACGAGCCCACGGCCAACCTGGACCGCGCCACCGGCAAGGAGATCCTGAAGCTCATGAAGTCCATCAACCGGCGCTTCGGTGCGACGTTCATCTTCTCGACGCACGATCGCCGCGTGATGGCGATGGCCGATCGCCTGGTGCGGGTCGAGGATGGGGCGATTGCGTTCCTGGCCGTGCGCACCGAGGGACGGTGGAAGTCCGTGCGCGAACGCAAGCCCCCGCCGGCAACCGAGGCCGCTGCCTGACGCCGATCGTGGGGTCAGGTCTTGACATGCAACATTGCGCGAATCCCCGACGAACGCAGCCGCACCGCGACCGGTGATGTTTGGAGAATCGATGGCGACGAAGGCAAGAAAAACCGTCATGTCAAGACCTGACCCCAGTTTGCCGGCTGCTGTTGGCCCTGTGGCTCGCCCTCCCGCTCGCCGGGAACGCGCAGACGGCGCCTGCCGCCCAGGACCCACCCGTCTCCCGCGACGCGCTGTTCGGCGACGCGCCGGCGGAGAACCCCGAGGCGAAGATCTCCGGCTTCTACGAGTTCACGCCCGCCTACACCTATGGCGACCCGAAGCACTGGTCGCGCGCGGTCAACCGCTTCGCGCTCGACGCGCGGGGCGCGGCGGGCAACGGCGTCAAGTGGAAGCTGGGCGCGCGGGTCGACGTCGATCCGATCTACATGGGCTCGAACTTCTACCTGCAGGACGTCAAGGACAACCAGCGGGTCACCGCGATCTGGCGCGAAAACTACCTCGACTTCGAGGCGGGCGGCTGGGACTTTCGCCTCGGCGCGCAGAACATCGTCTGGGGCGACGTCGTCGGGCTCTTCTTCGCCGACGTCGTCTCGGCGCGCGACCTGCGCGACTTCCTGCTGCCGAGCTTCGACGTCATCCGCATCCCCCAGTGGGCGGCGCGGGCCGAGTACTCGACCGGCGACGCGCACGTCGAGTTGGTCTGGATTCCGGTGCAATCCTTCGACAACATCGGCAAGCCGGGCTCGGACTTCTACCCTGCGCCGCTGCCATCGCCCACCCCCGCCGACGTCGCCGCGACGTTTCAGAACCCGGACCGCCCGTCGAGCTCGCTCGACAACTCGGCGTACGGCGTGCGCGCGAACACGCTGGTCGGCGGCTGGGACATCGCGGGGTTCTACTACCGCAGCTTCGCGAGCTCGCCGACGTTCTATCGCGAACTCACGGGCAACCCGGCGCAGCCCTTCGTCTACCAGCCGCGCTACGACCGGATCTGGCAGGCGGGCGCGACGTTCAACAAGGACTTCGGCGAGATGGTGTTGCACGGGGAAGTCGTCTACGCCAACGGTGCCAACTACGCGTCGTTGGATCCGACGGCGCCCGACGGCGTCGTGGCGCGCTCGACGGTCGACTGGATCGCGAGCCTCGACATCCCCTTCGTCGAGATCGACGGGCGGACGAATCTCCAGGTCTTCCAGCGTGTCTATCTCGACGGCGGCGACGACGCGGTGGCGCTCAAGTCGGGCAGCTTCGGCGTGAGCGCGCTGGTGTCGGCGAAGCTCGCCGGCGTCTGGGAGCCGCAGCTCCTGTGGATCCAGACCTTCGGCGGCGGCGGGAGCCTCGTGCGGCCGCGCCTCAACTGGACCGGGATCAAGAACGCGACGTTCAGCGTCGGCGTCGACATCTTCACCGGCGGCCGCGACGGCTACTTCGGACGGTACAACGATCGGGACCGCGTGTACGGGGAGGTGCGGGTGGCGTTCTGAGGGTGCTCTGGGGTCAGGTCTTGACATGCAACATTCCCGCCTCGTTCGCGACCGCGTGGACGCGCGGATCTTCAACTCGAATCCAACGTTGCGCAAGCCGCTACCCGCTGGCGAGTGGTGTTTCGGTCGAGCGGGTCTGGGCAGAGGTGTCGTGTCAAGACCTGGGATCTGCGAGGTCTCGATGAATGGCGCATCGGTCATGAAGGATCGATCGATGTGTCATGTCAAGACCTGACCCCCGGACGCGGGTCGACCTCCAGCAGGTCCCCGCAGATCGAGTTCGCGACGTCCTCGAGCGCGGCGGCGGCCAGGCGCACGGTAGGATGCGCTGCCAGCGCCTCGCCAACGACCGCCATCCGCGCGTAGTTGCCGTACACCGCCTTCCACAGCGGCATCGCGAGCGCGGGCTGCCCCCACGGGATTTCGGTGGCGAGGAAGCGGCTGAACGCGGCTAGCAGCCGGCCGTAGAGGCGCTTCGCCCGCTGCGGCAGCGCCGCGACGGCCGTGCCGTCGGCGCCGCTCAGGAGGCGAAGCAGCCGCGAGATCGCCGGCTGCGGGTGCGCGTGCTCGAAGAAGCGGGCGACCGCCGGCGTGGCTTCGTCGCGCAACTCGGCGAGGTCGGCGCTCAAGCACAGGTACAGGAGTTCGATCGCCTCGACCAGGCGCGGAACCTTGAAATGCCGGGCAACCTTGATGGCGAGGCGCTGGTCTTCGTGCCAGGCCGACAGCAGCACGGTCCGCGCGGCCTCGTACAGGACCGCGTCCACTTCGCGTTCCGTGCGTCGCTCCTGATCGATGCCCGCCGCGACCGCCTGCCGGAAGGTCGAAACCCGCAGGAAGTAGACTTCGTGCCCCGACTGCATGAGCCGCGCGAAGCGTTCGTCGGCCAACGGATAACCGGCGCCGAGGTGATAATCCTCCACGATGAGGCGCGTGTCGGTCCAGTAGTCCGTTTGCACGCGACACACGTAGTACACCGGCATTCCGGACAGCCGCTGCCGGACGTCGATGCGCACGCCTGCGTGCACGTCGCGCAGCAGCCGGTCCAGTTTCACCTGTTCGGTCAGTCGCGCCAGCCCGTCGGCAAACCCGCCGCGAATCCGGACCGCGGTCTGCAGATGGGCCGTGATCGCTTGCAGATCGGCGAGCGTCCCGCCCTCGTTCGCGAGCGCGAGTCGTCCGCGGTCGTAGATTGCGAGGTGCTGCAGCAGCGGCGCGATGGCGTCGCGGATCTCGTCGGGCTGCAGGTCGCCGCGATACTCGTAGCGGTCCCAGCCGCGCGACCCGTCACGGCCGCGTCGCGGGTGATGCCGTTCCCATTCGGTGGTCATCGGTCGGCTCGCTGTCGTCAATCCCCGGCCAGGGCCCGGCGCCTGAGGCGCATCGAGCGTGCAACGTAGAGCCCGATCTTGTCGGCGACGGCGCAGGCGTCCTTGAGCTCGGCGGCGGAGACCGCGATCACCTCGTCCACGTGCGCTTCGAAGCCGGTGGATCCGCCCACGCCCAGCGCAACCATCGTCGTGTGCAGCTTGCCCGAGAAGGTGCGCCGGGCCTGCTCGAAGCACGCGAGCATTTCGTCCTTGCCGCTGCGCTGCGTATTGAAGCTGCGGTTCCAGGCCGTGTCGGACAGCAGCACGAGATAGACCGTGTCGCCTCGGGCAAGACGTTTCGCCTCGTCGAGCATGAAGGCGATCGAGAGCGCGTCGCTCTGCGCCCCCGTGCCGCCGTCGGGCAGCGAGGCGATCGCGCGGACCGCGTCCTTGCGACCGAGCGCCGGCGTCTTGCGCGGGTGGTAGAGCCACTGCACCAGCGGGCCGGATACGCCCTGCCGGATCGTGCCGCTGTGGTACAGCGCGGCGAGGACCTGGACGCCCGAGCGCTCGGTCGCGATCAGCCAGGCGGACGCGAGCAGCTTGAGCATCTTCATCTGATCCGAGTTGAGCGAGCCCGATCCGTCGCAGGCGATGGCAAGCACGGGAGATCCGCGCGGATCCGCGCGCTCGCGCATGCGGTATCGCCGGTAGATGGTCGACTGCACGCCGGCGAGCGCCAACCGGGACGGATCCAGGCTGCCGCCGGTTCGCAGGCGCTGCAGTTCCGGCACCTGCTCCACGGTGGGGTAGATGCCGCGGCGCAATTTGTGCGCGAGCGGCGCGCACTCGGCCCTGAGGCGGTCGACCGCGAGCAGGTCGTCGGACAAGGGCAGCGGTCGGTCGAAGATCTCGCCGGCCGCGACGGTGTCGGCGTCGAGCCGCAGCGAGACCTCGCGGCCTTCGCTCGCGCTGCCTTCGATCGGTCCCGGCTCGAACGGCGCGAACGCGCTGCCGCGAACCACGAGGTCCGAGCGCAGGTCCTCGTAGGTGCGCGCCTGGCCGGCGGCTTCCGTGACCGCCTTGTCGAAGCCGGCAACGATTTGTTCGAGTTCTTTCGCTCGCTCGCTCTGCGCCGCGGACGCCGGGTCGTCGGCCTTCGCTGCGCGGGCGCGAAGCGCTGCCAGGGCCGCCTGTTTCGGTGTCTGCGGCAGGTCGAGTGCGGGCGGCCGGCGGCCTTCGAGGGGCCCGATCCTCGGCGCTGCGCCGGCGTCCGCTCGCTGGAAACCGTGGGCAGCGCCGGGCCCCGCCGGACCCGCGTTGGAGCCGGCCGGCCCGGCCGGGGGTGGCAGGTACTTCGCCAGCTGCCGGTTGATGGCGCCGGTCCAGCGGATGCCCAACGGGATCAGCTCCGTGGACGGGGTCTGCGGGAGTTCGGCGAAGAAAGGCCCGCTCGTGCGCTGCAGCGTGTCGATGATGTCGAGTGTGAGCGGATGCAGGTCGAGCCACTCGACGCCGGGCAGCACGTCGCCGTACAGCAACACCCCGCGCACGATCTCGCCCAGCGACCCGAAACCCAGATCCGCTTGCGACGCGGCGTAGAGCCGGTACAGCTCCACCGCCAGTCGCAACGTCGGATCGAACTCGCAGCGCGACAGATCCTCCAGGCACAGACGTACGTGAACGGCGCGGGCAACCGTGTTCGCGACGTGCTTGTAGACCTCCGGGTCGACCGCGACCCGGTCGCTCGCCGCGGGATTCGCCAGGTAACCGGCGAGGCTCGCCTGGAGCGCACTCGCCTTGGCGCGCTCCTGCAGCTCGAGGAAGGCCGTGAGCCCGATCGCGGCGTGCGCGGCCAGCGTCGACGGGTAGTCCGTGTACAGCGGGCTGATCTGCGGCTTGACCCTGGGCAACAGCGCGGCCGGCACACGGGCGCCGGTGTGCCGCGCGACCCCGATCTGCGCGGTCTTTACCGCGGCGTAGAGCTTCCGCTGCGCCGCCAGGCGGTAGGGGTAGGCGATGCCGGGCTTGCAGGCGTCGCCCGGGCCCGGGGGCGCCCAATCGCACTTGGAGCGGCGGTCGTGAGCGTAGCCGTAGCGGTAGCGGGTCGCGTGCTGATCATCCATGGCGATTCCTCAGAACAGTTCGGCCGGCATCTCCTCTTCGGTGTCGATCGTCAAACCCAGGACCTCGCTCAGAATCGCGGCCACGAGCTTGCGGTCCTCGGCGCTGGCGTGGCCGAAGAGGCAGTAGCGCGCGATGCTCTCCACGTCCCACCGCGGCAGCGCCCTCGCCATCCGCAGCGACGTGAAATACGCGTCGAACGTGGGCGGCGGGACCGACCGCAGGCTGCCTTCGGCCTGGTAGCGCCGGGCGACCTGCACGAGCTGGACGAGCTTGGCGATGAGCTCCTCGGCGGCGGCATCGAGGGCCGAGACCTGCACCACCTCGGGGTAGACGTCGCGCAGGATCTCGGCATCCTGTTCGGCCGAGAAGTAGTCGAGGGTGATGTTCACGGTGAAGCGCCGTGCGAGCGCGACGTCGAGGGTGACCAGCGTGTGCGTGTAGTCCTGCACCGCCTGGTAATTGCTGTCGGCGACCCACGCGATGCCGCGGACGTCCAGGAGCGTGCCTTCGGGCAGTTGCACATGGCTCTTGCTCATGAGGTCGAGGAGGCCCCCCTGCACGCTCGCCGAGTGCGCCCGGCCGATTTCGCGCATCCAGATGAAGCGATGGCTCCTCGGGTGACGGCTCGCGTCCTCGAGCGCGCGCACGAGGACGCTGGGCTCGTCGTAGGTGGTGCCGTCCTTGACCGCGCGGCGCGACCAGAGCTCCCCCGGGGCTTCGAAGATCGCCATTTCGATGGAACGGAAGCGCAGCGGCAGGTAGGGAAAGCCCAGGCCTGCGCAGAGGTCGCGCCAGTTCTGGCTCAGCGCCTCGACCAGCGCGGTCTTCCCGGTGCCCGTCGGCCCGGAAAGATGGATGCGTTCGCCGTGGACGATCCCCGCGACCAGGGCCTCGAGGTCCGCTTTGAGCAGGATCAGCGGACACTGGCCCGGCCGGGCGCGAAGCCGGATGAAGCTGCGGGGGCCGGCCTGCCGGAACGCGTTGTGGTTCTCGACGCAGTGGACGCGCGTTGCCATCTGTAGACCTCCTTCAGTTGCCTTGCGTGACGACGAGCTTGCCTTCGCTGCCCAGGCAGACGGCGAGCGTTGCACCGCGGTCGCCCTGCGCGAGCCCGGCAATCGCAGCGGCGGCCATGGCGCAGCCGTGCTCGATGACCGCGCGCGCTCCAACGGCCTTGGCGTCGTCGCCGAACAGGCTCAGCAGCCGCGCGCCGAGCCCCGGTTCGAGGTCGACCGGGCAACAGCCCAAGCCCAGGCGTTCGGCGGCAGTCGCCACCGCGGTGCGCACCGCGCGTTCCTCGATCGCCGCCAGCGCCGCCGAGCCGAGCGGATCGAACACGATCGGGGTTCCCACGCGGCTTAAGAACGCACTCGACGTGAAGTCCTTCAATTCGGCGCTGACGCGCGCGGTGATCTCCCGTCGCGTGAGTTCGCCGGTGAAGCCCAGCGTGCTGCGCAGGCGCTCGTCGCGACCGGCGGGAAGATTCACGGTGAACACCACGATCAGGTTCGCGCAGGGAATCGAATCGCCGACGGCGCTCTGCACGACGCCCTGGTCCAGCACCTGGAGGAACAGGTCGGCCAGCGCCGAGCGCACGGGCGGGGGAGCGTGGTCCAGATCGCTGACCTCCAGCACCACGCCGGCATGGTGTCGGGCTGCCTGCTCGATGCGACCCGCTCGGTACGACGAGACGATGCCGCGCCCGGCGCCGAGCAGTTGGCTCGCGGCGGTGTGCGGGTCGGACATGCTGGCGGCGTCGATGTTGACGTACGGGATACGGCGAGGTAGTCCGCGATGAGCTGGGCGCTCGCCGTCTTGCCCGTTCCGGGGGTGCCTTGCGCACAGTAGCGCAGCGGCTGTCGGGCGGGACGCGTCAGCGCCTCGGTGCGCAGTCGTTCGCACAACCCCGCCACGGCGAGCTCCTGGCCGCTGAGCTGACTGAGCAGCAGTTCGCGGAAGGCAGGCTCGCCGAGGCGCGCGAAATTCTGCTGGACCGCGGCAGGACGCCCCCCGGGCGCGGCGGTGACGAGGCCGCCGAGGGTTTCGGAGCGGCCGTGGAGACGGCGCACCAGCTCCGGCTGGCACTGGGAAGGTGCGCCGCTGGAAAGACAGTCCGCGACGAGCTTGGCGATGGTCGGCATGAGCAGCCGCCGCTGCTCGGGCGGCGGCAGGTTGGCGAGGCTGTCGAACGCAGCTTCGGCGACGCGGGCCACGTGCGCCGGAGACAGCCCGCCTGCCGCGCGGGCTGTCGCGCGCGCCGTGTGCCGGGCGAGAAGGGGTAGCGGGAACTCCGGCGAGTGGCACACCGCCGGCGACAAGGGGTCTTGGCGGGCGCCTTGTCCGCCTGACAGGACGGTTTGCAGCTCCTCCCAGCGCCCGCAGAACATCGCCCGGCAGCGGTCCGCCTGGAGCTTCGTCAACAGGCCGCGCATTTCGTGACCCATTTCGTAGGGGCTCGTCCCGAGCGACAGGCTGAGCGCCGGGATCACCAGCACGCCGGGTGCTGAGCGGGCAAGATCCAGGATCGCCCGCGCGTTGACGGCCGGGGGCTGCAGCATTCCCAGCGATGCGTGCCGCGGCCGCACCGCGGCCGCGATCGACGCCAGCGCCAGCGCCTGTTCCGAGTCGCTGGGCGCGCACAGCGCGATCGGGCAACCCGCCGCGAGGAGCTCGCCGCAGTCGTTTGCCCAAGGGGCGAATGCCGCCGCCTCGACCTCAAGGTCGCTGTCCAGGGGGAGGATGGGTCGCAGGTGGTCGGCGAGCTTGGCGTACTGGCTCGCCAGGGCGGCGTCGGCGTCGGGGGCAGGCAGCTCTGCCTGGGCCTCGACTGCGAGTTTTTGCAGCTCGCCGAGCTGGCCGGTCAGGCGGTCGGCGCGAACCAGCGACAGAGGCGACGCCTGGACCTGCAGCGCGACCCCGGCGTGGAGCATGCCGTCACGCTGGGTTTCCGGCGGGAGCAGCCGCGCCCGGTCGCCGGGTTCCGCGAGCCACCGGGACGCGAAGCCGAAGCACAGCGCGACCGGCAGCCTTTGCTGGGGGTGGGCGCGCAGCAGGACGCAATCCACGCGGATCGCGGACGTCGCCGCGTCGAAGCGACCTTCGATCGCCAGTATCCCGGGGCGGGGTTTGGTCGGAGCGTCGACGGTACGGAACGAGGCGCCGTCGGCGGCGACCTGGACGTTGTGCCCCGTGGCCTTGGAAACGAGTTCCGCTACCTGCCTGACTGCGGCGATGGCGTCGCCAGGTTGATCGAGCATCATCAGGTCGATCACGGTACGATAAAGTGTGCATCACTACTGATACTATTGTGCGCTCTTTGCGGTGAACCGTCAATACATCAGTTCGTACCAGGCTCACAGTTTACTCTCAACCTGTTTCCGCTTGGCCTTGACCGTTCCGCGGCCGGGTGCTATCTGTTGGCCCGGGCGACCCGACAGGAGCGAAAGCCGAATCGACCGCGCAAGGGGCCGACTTCCCGGCGTCGGGGCGAAGTGGGAGGACGAACCGCCTCCGTGGTGAGTGGCGAGGAACCATGCTGCTGGGCAGACGGAACAAGCGGGTCGTGTCGGCACGCGAATTGACCCATGAAGAGAAGGTCGCGGCCGTCTGCAACCTCCTCTGCGAGGGCGTGGCGCCGGCCCAGATGGTCGAGTTGATGCGCCGGGAGTACGGGGTCGAGATGAGCCGCGAGGAGCCCTACCGGCTCATCCGCGATGCGGCGGCGCGCGACTGGCTCCGCTTCATCGCGCCCCGCGCCGATGACCTCAGCGAGCAGCTGAAACGGCAGTGCCCCTGGCTCAAGGGCGTCGACGTGGTCTATTCCGCGAACCCCGGCGATGTCGCCTACCGCGCCGCGAACCTCGCGCTCGAACTCATCGACGCGTACCACAACCTCCTCAACAAGGACGAGGTCCACGTCGGTTTTGCGGCCGGGTTCTCGATGCGGCTCGTGGCTCGGTATCTGGCCGAGGTGCTCAAGGGTGCCGACCCGGCGCGACTGCCCACGCTGTGGTTCCACGCGCTGAGCGTCGGCCTCGACCTCGACAGCCCCAGCACCGATCCGAGCGCGTTCTTCCTGTATCTCGACATGCTCGGCGCGGAGTACGAAGCACTGCGCAAGAAGCTGAAGTTCGTCGCCCTGCGCGCCCCGGCCGTCGTCGGGCCAGGGCAGATGGCTCAGCTGCGCGATCTGCCCGGATGCCGCGACGCGTACGCAAGACGCGACCGGCTCGACATCATCCTCACCTCCGCGGGCAGCATCCGTGACCCGGACAACATGCTGAATCGCTACCCGAACCTGTTCTCGCCGGCGACCGTCGCCACGCTGACCGAGCAGGGCTGCGTCGGGAGCATGCTGTGGCTGCCGCTCTCGGCGAGCGGGCCGATCGACCGGTCACGCCATTCCGACCAGGCCACGGTGCTCATCGAGCTCTCCGACCTGCCGGGCTACATCCAGCGCGGCGCCCAGGTCGTTCTGGTCGGCGGCATGTGCCACGTCTGCCGCCGGTCCAAAGCCGACATCACCCGCACGATCCTCGAGCTCCCCGAAGCGACCCGGCTGGTGACCCATCTGGTGACCGACAGCAACAGCGCCCGGGAGCTGCGCCAGGAGCGCTAGCGCGGCCGTTACGGGCGATTCCCGCGCCTTCTCGCCCCTACCGCAGGGCGTCGCGGTAGAGGTCCTCCAGGTCGCACCGCGGTTGCCCCCGGCGCGCGGACGCTTCCGATCAGCCGGACTCGCTGCGCGAGTGTGCGGCTCACGCATGATCGCGACTGCCACGATGAATCGCGAGTCGACGACGGGAGTCGACCGGACGCCGCGTGCCCCGCAGGCGCACCCATCCGCTCGAGCCGGATCCCGACCGGTCACCGCGACGGGCGGCGCCGGAAGCCGGTATCATCGGTGCCGACCGCGGCCGCGAACGCCCCATGCGCTTCACCATCGCCACCTACAACATCCACAAGGGATTCACGCAACTCAACCGGCGGATGGTGATTCACGAGCTGCGCGACCGGCTGGTCGGCCTCGATCCGGACATCCTCTTCCTGCAGGAAGTCGTCGGCGGCCACCAACGGCACGCGGCGCGGCACGTCGACTGGCCGGTCAAGCCGCAGCACGAATTCATCGCCGGCACGGTGTGGCACGAGATCGCGTACGGCAAGAACGCGATCTACCGGGACGGTCACCACGGCAACGCGGTGCTGTCCCGGTTCCCCATCGTCATGCACGAGAACCAGGACATCTCGGCGCACCCCTTCGAGAGCCGGGGCTTGCTCCACTGCGAGATCCGGCTGGCCCGGAGCCGCCCGCCGCTGCATTGCATCAACGTCCACCTCGGCCTGTTCGAGCGCGGACGGCAGTGGCAGGTGCGCGCGCTGTGCGAGCGCATCAACGCGACCGTGCCCAGGGGATCGCCGCTGGTGATCGCCGGCGACTTCAACGACTGGCGGCACAAGGCGAACCGGGCGCTCGTCACCGAGCTCGGCGTCGACGAGGTGTTCGAGGCCGTCATGGGGCGCCCGGCGCGCACGTTCCCGTCGGTACTGCCGGTGTTCCGCCTCGACCGCATCTACGCGCGCGGACTCGACATCGTCGACGCCCACGTCCACTACACGTATCCGCGGGCGCTGCTCTCCGATCACGCGGCGCTGGCGGCGACTTTCGAGATTCCGAAGCGCCGGCGATGAATCGTTTCATGCCGGGCAACCGCGTGGCGCTGCTGAAGAGCGGCGGCGAGTACTTCCCGGCGCTGGTCGGCGCGATCGACCGGGCCGAGCGCGAGGTCTGGCTCGAGACCTACATCTACGCCGACGACGAGGCCGGTCGCAACGTCACCGAGGCGCTGATGCGCGCGGCGCAGCGCGGCGTCCTGGTCCGCGTGCTGGTCGACGGCTGGGGCGCCAAGCACTACCTCACCCACGCCATCGAGCGCGACCTCGCGCGCGGCGGCGTGCAGCTTCTCATCTACCGCCCAGAGGTCGCGCCCTGGCAGTTCCGCTCGCACCGACTGCGGCGGCTGCACCGCAAGCTCTGCCACGTCGACGGCCGCGTCGCGTTCGTCGGCGGCATCAACGTCATCGACGACATGAATACTCCGGGCCAGAAGCCGCCGCGCATCGATTTCGCGGTACGGGTCGAGGGCCCGGTCCTGGTGTCGATCGTGCGCACGATGCAGCGCGTGTGGGCCGTCAACGAGCTCGTGCAGTTCCGCCGGGGCGAGGTTCCGCTGTTCCCGCCGGCGCGGCGTGCGCGGCGCGCCGGCGGGCAGACGGCGAAGTTCGTGATCCGCGACAACCTGCGCCACCGGCACGACATCGAGGTCGCGTACCTGGCGGCGATTCGCACGGCGAAGTCCGAGATCATCATCGCCAACTCGTACTTCTTCCCCGGAATCCGGTTCCGCCGGGCGCTGATCGCCGCGGCGCGGCGTGGCGTGGCGGTCACGCTGCTCCTGCAGGCGCGGGTGGAGTACGTGCTGCTGCACTACGCGAGCCGCGCGCTCTATGGCCAGCTGCTGGCCGCGGGCGTGCGCATCCAGGAATACAGGCAGTCGTTCCTGCACGCGAAGGTCGCCGTCGTCGACGTCCACTGGGCGACGGTCGGCTCGTCGAACATCGATCCCTACAGCCTGCTGATGGCGCGCGAGGCGAACCTCGTGGTGCGGGATCCGGACTTCGCGGGCCAGCTGCGCCAGGAGCTCGCCCGGATGATCGACGACGGGGCGCGCGCGGTCGAACGCCAGGACTGGGAGCGCCGGGCCCGGCTGTACAAAGGGCTGGTGTGGATCGCCTACGGCGTCGTGCGGGTGGCCATGGGCGTCCTGGGCTACGGCGGCAACGAGTGGTTCCGCGGCCCGCGCCGCCGCAGGAGCCCGGTGCCACCGCCCTGGCGGCGGAGCTGACCCGCGGAGGTTGCGCGGCGGGCTGCTACACTCGCGCCAGCAGCCGGCCGCGACGGCACGGGCGGCCGTGCCGCACGCCTCGCCCGGCGCCACGCCATGCGCCGCCATTCCGCCTCGACGTCCTCGCTGCCGGGCCCCGCCGACCGCGGCGATTGGCGCACCGTCGGCACGCTACTGCCGTACCTCTGGGCGTGGAAGGGGCGTGTGCTTGCCGCCCTCGCCGCGCTGGTCGCCGCCAAGCTCGCCAGCGTCGGCGTGCCGATGCTGCTCAAGGAGATCGTCGACGCGCTCGACCGCGAGCCGGCGCTGCTCGCCGTGCCCTTCGCGCTGCTCGCGGGCTACGGCCTGCTGCGGCTGTCGACGACGCTGTTCACCGAGCTGCGCGAGCTCCTGTTCGCCAAGGTGACGCAGCGCGCGGTGCGCAGGATCGCGCTCGAGGTGTTCCGCCACCTGCATGCGCTGTCGCTGCGCTTCCACCTCGCGCGGCACACCGGCGGACTCACGCGCGACATCGAGCGCGGCACGCGCGGGGTGTCCACGCTGATCAACTTCACGCTGTTCTCGATCCTGCCGACCCTGGTCGAAATCGCGCTGGTCACCGCGATCCTCGTCGCGCGCTACGACTGGACCTTCGTCGCGATCACTTTCGCTGCGCTCGCGCTCTACATCGTGATCACCGTGCTCATCACCGAGTGGCGGACGAACTTCCGGCGGCAGATGAACGAGCTGGACTCGAAAGCGAACACGCGCGCGATCGACAGCCTGCTCAACTACGAGACCGTCAAGTACTTCGGCAACGAGGACTTCGAGGCCCGGCGTTACGACGAGAGCCTGCAGCGCTGGGAGGGCGCCGCGGTCAGGAGCCAGAGTTCGCTGTCGCTGCTCAACGTCACGCAGAGCGCGATCATCGCCGTCGCGGTTACGCTCATCATGTGGCGCGCCACCGTGGGCGTGGTCGAGGGCACGATGACCATCGGCGACCTCGTGCTGGTCAACGCCTTCATGATCCAGCTCTACATTCCGCTCAATTTCCTCGGCGTCATCTACCGCGAGATCAAGCAGGCGCTTGCCGACATGGAGCGGCTGTTTGCGCTCGCCACCGAGGGCGCCGAGGTGGCGGACGCGCCGGGCGCCCGGCCGCTCGACGTGGGGGCCGGGGAAGTGCGCTTCGAGGACGTCGACTTCGCGTACGAGAAGAACCGGCAGATCCTGTTCGGCGTGACCTTCACGATCCCGGCCGGGCACACGGTGGCAGTCGTCGGGCCCTCCGGCGCCGGCAAGTCGACGCTCGCACGCCTGCTCTTCCGCTTCTACGACGTCACCGGCGGGCGCCTGCGCGTCAACGGGCAAGACGTGCGCGACGTGCAGCAGGCGAGCCTGCGCGCGGCGATCGGCATCGTGCCGCAGGATACGGTGCTGTTCAACGACTCGATCGAGTACAACATCGCCTACGGCCGGCCCGCCGCCGCGCAGCAGGAGATCGTCGAGGCCGCACGGCTCGCGCAGATCCACGACTTCATCGCCAGCACGCCGCAGGGTTACGCGACTCCGGTCGGCGAGCGCGGCCTCAAGCTCTCCGGTGGCGAGAAGCAGCGCGTGGCCATCGCCCGGGCCATCCTCAAGCGCCCGCGCATCCTGGTCTTCGACGAAGCGACGTCGGCGCTGGATTCGAAATCCGAGAAGGCGATCCAGGCGGAGCTGCGCAAGATCGCGCAGAACCGGACGACGCTCGTGGTCGCGCATCGCCTGTCGACGATCGTCGACGCGGACCTGATCCTCGTGCTGGAGCACGGTCGCATCGTCGAGCGCGGTACCCACGCCGCGCTGCTGGCCGCCAACGGCAGCTATGCGCGCATGTGGCAGCTGCAACAGACCGAGGCGAGCGGGGAGATCGACTGAGGAGCCTGCGCAAGCGGCGGTCTCGGCGGGGAATCAGCGCGCCATCGACATCGCGATCGCGCCTGCAGCGTCCGCGGGGCACCGCGCGCGGACGCCGTTGCGCGGCAGCGGGGGGAGGCCGTGAGCGCCGCCGCCGTTGCACCGCCCGCTTTCTTTTCAGTTGTCGTTTGCCTGCGGCCTGTGCTATAAACCGAAGAACTCCTCAGGTGGGGCCTTATGAAACCTCGCTTTCTGATTGTTTTGGCGGCGATATTTGCCGCAACTGCGGCGGCGGCGGCCCGCGCCGAGCCGGACATTGCACTCGACCCGGCGAAACTCAGGCTGGCGTCGGCGAACGCGCTCGTCATCGATGCGCGAACCGCGCAGTCGCTCTACGCCAAGGGCGCCGAGGAAGTGACGCCGATCGCGTCGGTGACCAAGCTGATGACGGCGATCGTCGCCGTCGAATCGGGGCAGCCGCTGGACGAGGCCCTCGAGGTCGACATGGGCGATTTCGACTACGTCAAGGGATCGCGCTCGCGGCTGTCGATGGGCGCGACGCTGTCGCGCAGGGAGATGCTGCAGCTCGCGCTGATGTCGTCCGAAAACCGGGCGGCTTCGAGCCTCGCGCGCAACCATCCCGGCGGCGTCCCGGCGTTCGTCGCCGCGATGAACGCGAAGGCACGGGCGTTGGGGATGACGCGCACGCGGTTCGAGGATCCCACCGGGCTGTCGCCCGGCAACGTTTCGACGGCGAGCGACCTCGCGCGTCTCGTGCGGGCTTCGGCCGAGTATCCTCTTATCCGCGAGTACTCGACCGCGCCGTCGCATTTCGTCGAGGTGCAGCCCACCGGCCGCCTGCTCGGCTTCAACAACTCCAATCGCCTCGTCTCGGCGACGGACTGGGACATTCAGCTGCAGAAAACCGGGTATATCCGCGAGGCGGGACGCTGCGTCGTGATGCTCGCGAACATCGCGAGCAAGCCGGTCATCATCGTGCTGCTCGATTCGGTGGGAAAGCTCACGCGCCTGGCCGACGCGCAGCGCGTCAAGCATTGGCTCGAGACCGGCGACGCGCTGCCCGAGTCGGCGGCGTTCGACTACCGGGCGCCGCGACCTCCGCGCGCGATCTTCGCCAAGGCGATGAAGCCGCGGTTCGCCGCCCGCGGCCCGGTGAAGGCAGCCTTCGGCCAAGGCGGTTTCGGCCAAGGCGGCCCCCGTGAAAGCGGTTTCGAGGAAGGCGAATTCCTCCCCGACCCGGCTCGCGCAGAACACGAAGACCGGGCGCCCGGTGCGCGCCCGCGGGGTCTGAGCGCCGGTGAAGAAACCGTCGCGCGCGGCGCGCGCCGCGCCCCCACCGCGCGGGAGGGAATGGCGGTCGACGCCGGGCGGCCGGACGCGTCAGGCGGCGGACCGGCCAGGACGCTACGCCACCTCGCGCAGCCGGTCTTTCGCGACCGCGTCCGCCGGCGTCGCCGCTTCGGCGTCCCAAGGCATCTCGAGCACCGCCGCACCGGTCAGCCGGCCCTCGCGCAGCGCCTCCAGCGCGTCGTTGGCGCGTTCGAGCGGGAACGGGACCACGGTCGTGCGCACGGGCACGCGGCAGGCGAGGGCGATGAACTCCTCGCCATCCTTGCGGGTGAGATTGGCCACCGACCGAATCTGCCGCTCGCCCCACAGGAGTTCATAGGGGAACTGCGGGATGTCGCTCATGTGGATGCCGCCGCAGACGACGATGCCGCCCTTCCCGACGTCGCCGAGGGCCTTGGGCACCAGCGCCCCGACCGGCGCGAACAGCAGCGCGGCGTCGAGCTCGGCCGGCGCTGCGCGGTCGCTGCCGCCCGCCCAGACCGCGCCGAGTTCGCGCGCGAATGCCTGCGCGGCGGCGTCCCCCGGCTTGGTGAATACGAACACCTCGCGTCCCTCGTGCCGGGCGAGCTGGGCGACGATGTGCGCGGCGGCGCCGAAGCCGTAGATGCCGAGGCGGCGTGCGTCGCCAGCCATGCGCATCGTACGGTAACCGATCAGCCCGGCGCACAGCCAGGGCGCGAGCTCGGCATCGGAGAACCCTGCGGGCAGGAGGAAGCAGTAGCGGGCGTCGGCGACGGCGTACTCGGCGTACCCGCCGTCGACGGTGCATCCGGTGAATTGCGCCGCCGAGCACAGGTTCTCGTGGCCGCTGCGGCAGTGGCGGCACGCGCCGCAGGTCGAGCCCAGCCAGGGCACGCCGATCCGGTCGCCGACGCGGAGGGTTCGAACGTCGGCGCCGACCGCAGCGGCGACACCGACGATCTCGTGCCCGGGAATCACGGGACGCCGGACGCCGTGGATTTCCCCGTCGAGGATGTGCAGGTCGGTGCGGCACACTCCGCACGCGTGCACCCTGATCAGCACCTGTCCTGGGCCGGGGCGGGGCACGGGCACCTCGGCGAGCGCAAGCCTCGCTTCGGGCCCACGCAATACCATCGCTCGCATGACGCTGCCTCCTCGCTGCTGCAACCACAAGCCTGCTGGCCAACCGACCCGGCGTAAGAAGCCTAACCCCGCGGCCGGGACTGCGTATTGACGGTCGTCAAGCGCGCCTTGCACGCTCAAGCCCTGCTCGGCAGCAGTGGCGGTCGGGCGGCAGGCGCGAGCGTGCGCCGTCCGCCTGCGTTGCCGTCGTCGTCAGCCAAAGCAGGCGAAGAAATCCGCGACGAATCGACGCAGGTCCGCCGCTGGCAGGCAGTCGATGCCGGCGGCGGCGGCGCGGCCGCCTCCGCCGTCGTAGCGACGGCACAGGGCGTCGGCGCCGCGGCGGCTTTGCCGCGGCGAGCGCACGCTCACGACGAACCCGTCGCGGCCGTCGGGCGACAGGATCGCATGGGCCCGCTCGGGGTCTGCCTCTGCCCGCGTGTTGCCAAAGGCGCCGCGCACCCGGCGGCTCCACGGGGCGTCGGGCAGGACGTAGAGCGCGCCGCCGGCGGACTCGGCCCAGGGGAGGACCGCCCGCGCGCACGCGAGGTCGTCTTCCCGGGTAGCCAGAATACGTTCGATCACCGGCTCGTTGCGTCGGCAGTCGAAGGGGTCGGCGTGACGGGACAGCGTCCGGTAGAGCGCCGCCGGGGCAATGACGAGGTCGGACTCGCGTTCGCCGTAGGCGTTGTAACCGAGCGCGTCCCCGAGTTCCCGCAGCGCGGTGAGCTGTCCGGCGTCGAGGGCCATCGCGCGACCGAGTTCGGCCGCCGGCCCCGGCAGGGCGTCGCCGAACGCGGCGACGATCGCCCACAGCCGCTGCCGGCCGCCGAGGAAGCGGTCGACGATCAGCCCGGTGCAGGTGTCGGCAGAGGTGTCGAGATGGAGGTCGAGGGCCGGATGCGAGGGGCGGCTCGCGGCGTGATGATGATCGAAGTACTGGACGCGGGCGCCGCGGGCGAGCAACGCGGCAAGTGCTTCGCGGTTGCGATCGAGCGACACATCCAGCACCGCCAGCGTGTCTCCGCGGCCGGCGCGGACCCGCGCGAGCAGCGCGATGTCACGCTTGACACCGGTGACGAGCACCGCGTCGCGCGGTTCGCAAAGCCGCAACTGGTGCAGCGCGCACAGGCCGTCCGCGTCGCCGTTGAACACGTCGTAGTGCACCGGAGCTCAGGCCGGCGCCGCCTGCGCCGGGGAAGAGGGCGCCGCGGCCCCCAGCAGGTCGAGGACGCGCCGCTCGAGCCCCGCCGCGACGGCTGGGAGCGTGACCGAGGTGTCGACGCGCAGCGTGTGCCGCAGCTCGTCTTCGGAGAGCGCCTCGGCCGTGCGCAGCTGCGCGTCGAGCACGGCGAGGTCCGCCTCCGACGCGTCGCCGCCGGCGGCGCGCCTGGCGGCGACGCGGGCGCGCAGCGTGGCGTCCGGCGCCCGGAAATCGAGGATCGCGAACGCGACGCCGAGTTCGGCCGCGAGCCCGCGGAAGAGCTCGCGCTGCCAGTGCGCGAGGCTGGTCGCGTCGACGATCGCGATGCGGCCGCTGCGCGCGATGCAGCGCGCGAGTTCGCGCAGGCGATGGTAGGTCGTCCGCGTCCACTGCTCCGAGTACAGGCCGGCGTGGAGCGGCGAGGCGCTGGCGGCGCCGGGGGCGAGGCCGGCGAGCCGCTTGCGCTCGACGTCGGAGCGCACCCGCACGGCACCGAGCGCCTCCAGCAGGGCTTGCGTGCACGTCGTCTTGCCGCTGCCCGAAAAGCCGCGGGTCACGAGGATCGCCGCCTGCGACGGACGGCTGGCGGAGAGCGCCAGGCCGACGTAATCGCGGAACTCGCGGCGCAGTTCGTCGCGCCCGACGCCCGGCGGCAGCTGGCCCGCCCGCATGCGCGCGACCTTGGCGCGCACCAGCGCCCGATACACGACGTAGAAGCGCAGCACGGCGAGCGCGCCGTAGTCCCCGGCGGCTTCGAGGTACGCGTTGAGAAAGCGATGCGCGAAGGCCTTCTGCCCGCGGTCCTCGAGGTCCATCACGGTGAAGCCGATCTCGCTGGCGACGTCGATCCAGCGCAGCGGTGCGCTGTACTCGATGCCGTCGAAGATCGTGATCGTGCCGTCGATCCTTGCGACATTGGCGAGGTGCAGGTCGCCGTGACACTCGCGCACCCATCCCGCTCGCCGCCGCGCTTCGAAGACCGGCCGCAGCGCCGCGTACTCGCGGCGGGTCCACGCGCGCAGCCGCGCGAGTGCGGCGTGCTCGCCGTCATCCTCGCCGGCGGCCGCGATCTGCCGGAAGTTGTCGTCGGCGAAGCGCAGGATCTCCTCCGGCCGGCCGTGCTCGCCTTCGGGCGGCGAGACCGCGATCCGCGCGTGGAACGCCGCCACGGCGGCGGCGAGCGCGTCGATGTCCGCGGCGGCGAGCTCGCCGCGCGCCGCAATGCGCGACAGGAGTGCGCACGGGTCGAACTGGTGCATCCGCACCGCGTACTCGATCGCCGGCCCCGGCCCGTCGATGACCGGCTGCGCGGCACTGCCGGTGATGGCGACGACGTCGACGTAGAGTGCGGGGGCGAGCCGCCGGTTGAGCCGCAACTCCTCCTCGCAGAACCGGCGCCGGGCCGCAAGCGAGCCGAAGTCGAGAAAGGCCAGGGTCAAGGCCTTCTTGATCTTGTAGGCGTGGGTGCCGGTCAGCAGCACCCACGAGATGTGCGTCTCGACGACTTCGACCGCCGAGCAGTCGCCACCGAAGACCGCAGGGTTCCGAAGCGCCTCGATCAGCGCCAACTGCCCGGCGAAATCGTCGCGTCGCGACATGAGCCTGGCTCCGGACTCCAATGCCGAACCCCTGGGGCAACGCTTCGCCCCCTCCGTCCCCCGGCGCGTGCCGGCGGGGCCAACCCACGCGGCCGAGCACTCCGGCCGCGAAGCGTGACAATGCCCCATTCTAGCCCCGCGCGGCGCCCGCAGCACGGGCTGCCGCGCGCGTGGCGGGAGCATCACCGATCGCAGCGCGGTGCGCAGGTCGCCGGCGCCCGTCGGCGCGAAGCGTGCGGCGGGCCCGCCCGGGTCACCCCGTTGGGGCCGGGACCGCGGGCAGCACGAGCACGAACCGCGCTCCCCCACCCGGCGCATCCTCCACCGAGACGCTGCCGCCGAACCGCTCGGCCGCGGCGCGCACGAGCGCGAGCCCCAGTCCCGCGCCGGGCCTGCCGAGTACCCCGGGCTCGGCGGGCCCAACCTCGAACCGGCGGAAGATCGTGGCCTTGCGGTCGTCGGGCACGCCCTTGCCCTGGTCGGCGACGCTCAGTCGCCAATCCGCCTCCCGGCGGTCGAGGGAGATGGCGAGGGTCGCGCCCGGGGGGGAGTGCTTGATCGCGTTGTCGATCAGGTTGCGCAATACGCGGGCAAGCAGCGCGCGGTCGGCGCGGACCCACGCTTCGACGGGCAGGGCGATCGAGGTGCGCAGGTCGTTCGCCCGCAACCGCGGCCAGGCGTCGTCGATCGCCTCGGTCGCGGTATCGGCGAGGTTGATCGTCGCCAGTGACGCCGTGTCGAGATGCTCGGCACGGGTGATCTGGACGAAATCCTCGGCCAGCGACAGCGTGCGCCGGGCATGCGCGTCCAGACGTTGCCAGAACGCGTCATCGACCTCGCTGCCCCGCGCATTGCGATACAGGTCGGCCAGCGCCAGGATCGACACCTGCGGCGCGCGCATGTCGTGCGACAGGAACGAGATCGCTTCCTCGCGGGCGTGCAGGTTGCGCTGCAGCTCGGCGTTGGCGGCCTCGATCGCGGCGATGCGTTGCTCCAGCGGGTCCCCGACCGCGCTGTGCGGCAGCGCGCCGCGGCGGTGCAACGCAGCGCGCAGACGCGCGAGCTCGCCGTCGAGAAAGCCCTGTGCCGCCTCCAGACGACGCCAGCTCCACAGCGGGTAGGCGAGAACGACGGCGACCATTGCCGCGGCAGGAGCGATCCACACGCCGCCGGCGCGCAGCAGCAGCGCCGCGAGCGCGATCGACAGCGCCGCGAGCGCCGCGGTCGCGACGAGGCGCGCCCGGGGAGACAGCAGCGCGTTGGCGGCCATCGCCAGCAGCACCGCGACCGCGCCGAATGCGGTCGTGCCCGCGCTTCGCAGCGACCGGAGCACCACGCCCTCGCGCAGCTGCTGCAATACGTGGGCGCTGACCTCGACCCCCGGCATCAGGCGGCCCGCGACGTTCGCGGGCGTGGAGAAGAGATCCCCCAGGCCGGGCGCCGTCGCGCCGACCAGCACGAACTTGTCGCGGAAGAACTGCGCCGGCACGTCGCCGCGCAGCACCGAAACGTACGACAGGCGGACGAAATGGCCGGGCGGGCCGGCGAAGGCGATCGGCAGCTCGTCCGCCTTCGACCAGGGACCCACGGCGTTCGCCGCCGCGAAGCGACGGACAGCGCCGGGCGCGCCGTCCGCGCCGTCGGTGGTCAGCTGCAGCAGGGCGCGCGCGGCATGCGGCCACGAGAGGTCCGGCGGTCCTTCGCGCAGGTGGATGCGCCGCAGCAGGCCGTCGTCGTCGGTGTCGACGTGGATGTGGCCGATCGCCCGCGCAGCGCTGGCGAGCGAGGGCACCGGCAGGACGGGGAGCCAGCCGGATTCGGCGACGGGAACCGAGTGCAGCGGCAGGACGACGCGGCCGTGCTCGCGCAACGCTGCCCCGAGCAGCGCGTCGCCGTCGCTCGCCGGCTCGGGTTCGGAGACGAGCACGTCCAGGAAGACGGCGCGTGCCTGGGCCAGTCGCGGCAGCAGGGTCGCGTGCAGCACCCGGGGCCAGGGCCAGCGCCCGAGCCGATCGAGGCTTTCGTCGTCGATGGCGACGATCACGATGTCGCCGGCGGGCGGACGCCGCCACAGGCGCAGCGCCGAGTCGTAGAACGCGGTATCGAGCCGCGCGAACCAGTCGCCTCCCACGGCGACCCCGACGAAGGCGACGAGCAGCGCGGCCAGCGCGCTCCACTCCTGCCACATCCGCCGCCGGCGCTGCGAGCGCGCTGGCGTACTCGGCTCTGCGGTGGGCTCGTTCACGGCGGCGTCCGGTCGCGGGAGGGGGGCGTGTCGACGACGGCGAAAGCGCGTGGTCAGGCACGGGCCGATCCGAAGCCGGGGCAACCGGCGCGGGGGCCGGGGTGCGCCGGCGCTCAGTCGGCCGCCGTGTCGAACCGGTAACCGAAGCTGTAGATCGATTGCAGCCGCACGCCGTTCTCCGGCTGCAGCGCGAGCTTGCGCCGGACGCGGCTCATGTGCACGTCGAGGGTGCGCGTCTGCACGTTGTCGTTCAGTCCCCACACCGCGCGCAGCATGTCGTCGCGCGAGATGAGCGAGCCGACGTGCCGGAACAGGTGCCAGGCGATGTCGAATTCCTTCTGCGTCAGATCGACCGGCTCGCCGCGGAGCCAGGCAGCCGAACGCGTGCGGTCGAGCCGGTAGGGACCGAGGGTGATCTCGGTCGCAACCGACTTCGCTCCGGTGTGGCGCCGCCATGCGGCTTCGATGCGGGCGATGAACTCGGAGCGGCGCAGCGGCTTCAACAGGTAGTCGTCGGCGCCGGCTTCGAGCGCCGCGACGACGTCGGCTTCGGCGTCGTGGCTGGTGATGATCAGGATCGGCGACCGGAAGGACAGGTCGCTGCGGGCCCACTTCAGCACCTCGATGCCGGACAGGTCCGGCACAAGCTTGTCCAGCACCAGGAGGTCGAAGGGATGGCGGCGCAGGCTCGCCACCAGATCGTAGCCGGCGCGGAAAGCCGTCGCTTCGAACCCCGCGTCGACCAGCCAGCCCACGAGCGCGTCGACCTGGGCCGGGTCGTCTTCGAGCAGGGCAATGCGAGGCTTGGCGGGCATCGGCGTCGGCACGGTCGCGGCGAACGAGGTTCGCCCGGGCAAAGCATGCCCATGATAGCGGTTTTGCCCCTGCCCGCAGCACTGCCTGTCGCGGCGCCGTCGAGCAGTTCGCCGAACGCCGTCTTCGCCCCCCTCGTGCGCGGCCGGCGCTTCGGCGGGCGCGTTGGGCGCATCGACGCTACACCCTGCGGGGCTCGCGTTGCGCGGAAGGTCGCAATCGCCCTGCTCGCGGCAGTACAATCGTCGGGCGCGGCGAGCGCGCTGCCGGATTCCGCGGCTCGCGCTGGCGCCGCAGCGACCCTGCCGATGCGAATCCTCGTCGCCTGTGGAGCGTTACGACCACTGACCCCCGGGGTTGCCCCGGATCGGGTACGGCGCCTGGCTGTCCTGCTGTGGGCATGCGCGAGCGCCGGCGCCCTGGCCAGCCCCACGGCCGGTGCCGACTATGTGCACACGGTTGTTCGCGGCGAGACGATCTATGGCATCGCGCAGCGCCTGCTCGAAGCGCCGGCGGCCTGGCAGGCGCTGCAGCAGCGCAACGACATCGCCGACCCGACGCGCCTCAAGCCCGGGCAGGCGCTCCGCGTTCCGGTCGCCTGGCTGCGCCGCGAGGCGGCCCCGGCATCGGTGATCGCGGCCGAAGGCGACGCGAGCGCGGTCGTCGGTGGCGCGCGCAGCACGCTGGCCGCGGGTGCGGCGCTGCCGCCGGGAGCGCAGGTCGTCACCGGCGGCAACGGCGCCGTCGCTCTGCAGCTCGCCGACGGCACCCGGTTGCGCGTGCAAGCCGCGACCGAGGTCGAGCTTGCGCGACTGCAGCGGGTGATCCAGACCGGGACGTTCGAGCAGCGGCTCGTCGTGCGGCAGGGTCGGATCGACGTCGACGCCGCGCCGCAGAAGGGGCCGGCGGCGAAGCTCGAGATCGTGACGCCGCGCGCCGTCGCGGGCGTTCGCGGCACCGACTTCCGCGTCGGCGCCAGCGATCGCGCGAGTCTGGTCGAAGTCCTGGCGGGCGGCGTCGAGGCGAAGGGAAGCGGACGCGGCGCGGCTCCAATCGACCTGCGGGCCGGCGAGGGTGTCGCCTACGACGCCGCCGGCGCCCCGCGGGTCGTGCCGCTGTTGCCCGCCCCCGAGTTCGACGGGCTTGCCGCGACGCAGGTCGAGCCGTCGGTGGCGATCCGGGTCACTGCGGTCGACGGCGCGATCGGCTATCGGTTCCAGCTCGCGCTCGACCCCCGTTTCGACCGGGTGATCGACGAACGGGTCGTCGAGGCGGCGGAGTATCGAACGCCCGACCTTCCCGACGGCGGCTACTCGATCGCGGCGCGCGCGATCGAAGGCAGCGGGCTCGAGGGCCGCGACGTGGTCGGCGCGTTCACGGTCGCGGCCCGCCCACGTCCACCGTTCTCGCTGGTCGGCCCCGACGCGGGCAAGGGTCGGGCGAAGGACGCTCGTTTCGAATGGACCGGCGCGGCGGGCGCCGTCGCGTACCGCTTCCAGCTGGCCGGCGACGCCGGCATGACCACGCTGCTGCGCGAGGAGCCGCGCGTGGCCGCAACGCGGATCGACGTGGAGCTCCCGCTGACGGAGGCCGACTACCACTGGCGTGTTGCGAGCATCGATCCGACGGGCCGGCAGGGGCCGTGGAGCGAGGTGTTCAGGTTCGAGCGCCGGCCGCAGGCCGCGCAACTCGACGACCCGGGCGTCGGCGAGCGCGAGCTCGCCCTGCGCTGGCCCGGCATCGACGGGGGACGTTACCAGGTGCAAATGGCGCGCGACGCGGCGTTCACCTCCGACGTACGCGACTACGCGACGGCGGAGCCGAGCCTGCGCTTGCCGCGACCGCCCTCGGGCGAGCATTTCGTCCGCGTCCGCGATGTCGACGCCGCGGGCAATGCCGGTCCCTGGTCGGATCCGCAGCGCTTCGAGATCCCGGTCGACGTCGGGCCGCTGTTGTTCCTGCTGCTGGTCGTCGGCGCGATCCTGTTGTGATCCGCGCCCGGCGCGCGGAGGCGCCTTCCGTCTGGCGGCGGCGCGGTGCCGCCCGTCGGCGGGGGGCCGCGGGCACCCTGGCGCGACGCGACGGGATGGGGGGCGAGACCTTGATCGGCGGTCGCTTCTGCCGTCACAATCGGCGTACGTGCTCCGGCGCAGAACCCCGGGGCCGAACGCAGGCGTCGGTCGCGCCGACTGCCGCCCTTGGGAACGATGGACACCTTGCGCCTCGCCCGCTGGACGCTGCTGCAGTGGCTGCTGCTCGTGGCGCTGTTCGGCGGCGTTGCCTGGTGGCTCGCGGAAGACAAGATCGGGTCCCGCCGGGCGCTGGCGAAGGAGGCCGAGATCCGCAACGTCACCCGGGCTGCGGAGGCGCTTTCCACGGCCGTCGACCACGTGGTGCGCGACGTCCGCTTTCTCGCGAGCTACGAGGTCCTTCGCCATGCGGTCGGTGCCCAGGCGCCGGAAACGCTCCCGGCGCTGGGCGAGAGCCTGGCTTCGTTCTCGAACAGCCAGCGCGCCTACGACAAGATCCGCTGGATCGACGAGCGGGGGATGGAGCGGGTGCGGGTCGACCTCGTGCAAGGCGAGGCGGCGGTCGTGCCGCAGGACGCCCTGCAGGACATGGGGCGGCGCTATTTCTTCGCCGACACCATGGCGGCGGCGCCCGGAGAGATCTATGTCTCGCCGCTCGATCTTGCCGCCGAGCAAGACCGGATCGAGGTTCCCCCCAAGCCGACGCTGCGCGTCGGTACGCCGCTGTTCGACCGGATCGGGCGCCCGAGAGGGATCCTCCTGCTCAACTACTCCGGACGCGAGCTGCTCGGCGCATTCCAGCGCGCGGCGTCGACCAGCGCCGAGCGTATCGAACTGCTCAATCGCGACGGCGACTGGCTGAAAGCGCCGAATCCGCAGGACGAGTGGAGCTTCATGTTCGGGGCGCGCGAGCGCTTCGCGACCCGTCATCCGGGGGCGTGGGCGCGCGTGCAGGCGGAAGAGCGCGGCCAGTTCGAGGACGACCAGGGCGTCTGGACGTTCGCGACCGTCCGTCCGCTCGCCGCCGGCGCGAGGTCGAGCACGGTTGCGGGCGAGTTGTTCGCGCCCAGCACCGCGCGCTTGGCCGGGGCGGACTACTACTGGAAGGCCGTTCTGCGCATTCCCGCCGAGCAGCTGGCGGCGTCGCGCAAGGAGGTCTGGTTCCAGTACGCGCCAGGCCTGGCCTTCGTGCTGCTGCTCGGGCTGTTGGCGAGCTACCGGGTTGCCCGGGTGCTCGAGGAGCGGCGCGTCGTCGCCCGGGAACTCGTGCAAGGCCACGCGGAACTCGAGCAGAAGGTCGTCGAGCGAACCGAGCGCCTCGCCGAACGGCAGCGCGAGCACCTGCAGATCCTCGAGGACTCGCCGTTTCCCATCGTCGTGCTGCGGCTTGCCGACGGGGCGCTCGACTACGGCAATCCCGCGTTCCTGGCGCTGCTCGGGATCGAGTGCGGGGCGGTCGATGCATTGCCGGCGGAGCGCCTCTTCGTCGATCCCACCCGGATCCAGCCGATCCTGGCGGCGCTGCGCCAGCACGGGCACAGCGAGGGTGAAGTGCGGTTGCGGGCGGCAGGGGGGCGGGAGATCGACGCGCTGATGGCCGCGCGCGTCACGCGGTTCGCCTGCGCGCCCGCGGTCATCGCCTCGCTGGTCGACATCACCGAGCGCAAACAGGCGGAGCTCGCGCTGGCCGACAGCCGGCAGCGCTACCTGCAGCTCTTCGAAGCGGAATCCGACGCCATTCTGCTGATCGCGAACGAGACCGGCCGCATTCTCGAGGCCAACGCCGCGGCGGCGCGGCTCTACGGCTACACGGTCGAGGAGCTCCACGACATGACCAACCGCCAGCTGTCCGCCGAACCCGAGGAGACGCAGCGGGTGACACGCGCGTCGCCCGTCGATCCGGGCAGCGTCGTCATGATTCCGCTGCGGATGCACCGACGCCGGGACGGGACGGAGATTCCGGTCGAGATTACCGGGCGCTTCTTCGAACTCGGGGGACAGGGTGTGCACATCGCGGCGATCCGCGACATCAGCTCCCGGCTGGCCACGGAGAACGCGCTGCGCGAGGCCAACGCGAAGCTGCAGCAGCACGTCGCCGAGATCGAGGAGCTGCAGTCGTCGCTCAAGGAGCAGGCGATCCGCGACGGGTTGACGGGGCTCTTCAACCGGCGGTTCCTGGAGGAGACGTGCACCCGCGAGCTCGCCCGCGCCCAGCGCGAAGGCTACCCGGTCGCGCTGGCGATGTTCGACCTCGATCATTTCAAGCGCATCAACGACACCTACGGTCACGCGGCCGGGGACGAAGTGATCATCGCCCTCGCCCGCCTGCTGCAGCAGCACGCGCGGTCGAGCGACACCGCCTGCCGCTTCGGCGGCGAGGAGTTCGTACTGCTCCTGCCTGGCGCCGATCTCGAGGCGGCGGCGCAGCGGGTCGGCGAGCTGCGTACGGCCTTCGGCGAGAAGGCGATCGCCTTCGGGACGTTCCGGCTGAGCGCCACGCTCTCCGCCGGTGTCGCCGCCTATCCGGCGCACGGCCTGACCACGCGCGAGCTGATCGCCCGCGCCGACGAGGCGCTCTACGCCGCCAAGCGCGCAGGCCGCAACCGCGCCGAGGTCTGGAACGGCGACGCGCTCGCGGTCGAGTGACCCCCGCAGCGGGCGGGCAACGACGCCGACCGCCCGCGCTGCAGATTCGTTCACAGGCTCCGAGCCCGACGGCGCCGGCGGGCGCCGGCCCGCCACGCAGTCCCGGCGGTGGAGCGAAGCGGCGTCAGACCGCGGCCAGCGCCTGGTCGATGTCCTCGATCAGGTCATCGATGTGCTCGATGCCGACGGACAGGCGCACCATGTCGACGCTGACGCCGGCGCGGGCGAGCTCGTCGGGCCCGAGCTGCCGGTGGGTCGTCGACGCGGGGTGGCAGGCGAGCGAGCGGGCGTCGCCGATGTTGACCAGCCGCGTGAAGAGCTGCAGCGCGTCCTGGAAGCGGGCGCCGGCGTCGCGCCCTCCGGCGATGCCGAAGCTGACGATGCCCGACGCGCGGCCGCCCAGGTACTTCTGCACCAGGCCGTGGTCGGGATGGTCGGGCAGCCCGGCGTAGTTGACCCAGTTGACCTTGGGGTGGGCCTTGAGGTGGCGCGCGACGCGCATCGTGTTGTGGCAGATGCGGTCCATTCGCAGCGGCAGGGTCTCGATCCCCTGCAGGATCAGGAAGGCGTTCATCGGCGACAGCGCCGCCCCCATGTTGCGCAGCGGCACGACGCGCGCGCGGCCGATGTACGCCGCGGGCCCCAGCGCCTCCGTGTAGACGACGCCGTGGTACGAAACGTCCGGCTCGTTCAGGCGGCGGAAGCGCGCCTTGTGCAGCGCCCAGGGGAACTTGCCCGAATCGACGATCGCGCCGCCGACGCTGTTGCCGTGGCCGCCCAGGTACTTGGTCAGCGAGTGGACGACGATGTCGGCCCCGTGCTCGAACGGCCGGCACAGGTAGGGGCTGGGCACCGTGTTGTCGACGATCAGCGGGACGCCGTGCCGATGCGCGAGCTCCGCGAGCTGCGCGAAGTCGGTGATGTTGCCGAGCGGGTTGCCGATCGACTCGCAGAAGACCGCCTTGGTGCGCTCGTCGATCAGCGGCCCGAAGGCGTCGGGCCGGCGATGGTCGGCAAAGCGCACTTCGATGCCGAGCTGCGGGAACGTGTGCGCGAACAGGTTGTAGGTTCCGCCGTAGAGCGTCGACGCCGAGACGATGTTGTCGCCGCTCTCGGCGATGGTCTGGACGGCGTAGCTGATCGCGGCCATGCCCGAGGCGACGGCGAGCGACGCGAGGCCGCCTTCGAGCTCGGCGAGCCGCTGCTCGAGTACCGCGTTGGTCGGGTTCATGATCCGCGTGTAGATGTTGCCGGGGACCTTGAGGTCGAAGAGGTCGGCGCCGTGCTGGGTGTTGTCGAAAGCGTAGGCGACGGTCTGGTAGATCGGCGTCGCGACCGCCTTCGTGGTCGGGTCGGGTTTCTGTCCGCCGTGGACGGCGATGGTCTCGATGCGCATGGGCGGTCTCCAGTGAGGATGGACGGCGCCGGGCGCTGCCGGCGGCTCGCGGAAGGGGCAGTATAGCCATTGCGCGACCTGCGGCAACGCAGCGCCATACGGTTGCCGGGGCGGCCGCGGCGTGCGCACCATGCAGCGGCCGGCGGCGAAGCCGGTCGGCCGGAAACCCGGCGGTGCGGGCGGCGGTCCGCGCCGCGCCGCCGCCGCGCTACGGCGAACCGTGCCCGCGGAGTGCGATAATGTCGGCCGCCGATCCTCTCCGCTCGGCCTTCCCGGCCACGCCACCATGACCACCTATCCGCACCTCCTCGCCCCGCTCGATCTGGGCTTCACCACGCTTGCCAACCGCGTGCTCATGGGTTCGATGCATACGGGCCTCGAGGAGGCGCCGGACGGCTTCGTGCGCTTGGCGGAGTTCTACGCCGAGCGCGCCCGCGGCGGCGTGGGCCTGATCGTCACCGGCGGGATCTCGCCGAATCTCGCGGGGCGGGTCAAGCCCAAGGCGGCGCAGCTGTCGTTTCCCTGGCAGGTGGAGCGTCACCGGCAGGTGACCGATGCCGTCCACCGTGCCGGCGGCAAGATCGCGATGCAGATCCTGCACACGGGACGTTACGCCTACCACCCGCTGGCGGTCGCTCCGTCCGCGCTGCGCGCGCCGATCGCACCGTTCAAGCCGCGCGCCCTCACGGCTTGGGGTGTGCGCAAGACGATCGCCGACTACGCGCGCTGCGCCGTGCTCGCCCAGCGGGCGGGCTACGATGGCGTCGAGATCATGGGCTCCGAGGGTTATCTCATCAACCAGTTCATCGCGCCGCAGACCAACCAGCGCACCGACGAATGGGGCGGTTCGTTCGAGAACCGGATCCGGTTCCCCGTCGAGATCGTCCGCCGCACGCGCGAGAAGGTCGGCCGCGAGTTCATCATCGTCTACCGGCTGTCGATGCTCGACCTGGTCGAAGGCGGCAGCACTTGGGACGAGATCGTCGCGCTGGCGAAGGCGATCGAGGCCGCCGGGGCGACGATCATCAACACCGGGATCGGCTGGCACGAAGCGCGTATCCCGACCATCGCGACGATGGTGCCGCGCGCCGCGTTCACCTGGGTCACGCGCCGGATGAAGCGCGAAGTCGGCATCCCGCTGGTCACGACCAACCGGATCAACGATCCTGCCGTCGCCGAGGAGGTGCTCGCACGCGGCGACGCCGACATGGTGTCGATGGCGCGACCGTTCCTCGCCGACGCCCATTTCGTCGCCAAGGCGGCCGCCGGCCGCGCCGACGACATCAACACCTGCATCGCCTGCAACCAGGCCTGCCTCGATCACGTGTTCGAGCAGAAGCTTGCCTCGTGCCTCGTCAATCCGTTCGCCTGCCGCGAGACCGAACTGCGACTCGTGCCCGCGGCGCCGGCGAAGCGCGTCGCCGTCGTCGGCGCGGGGCCGGCGGGCCTCGCCTGCGCGACCACGGCCGCCGAACGCGGCCACGAGGTCACGCTGTTCGAAGCGGCGGCCGAGATCGGCGGCCAGTTCAACCTCGCGCGCCGGATCCCCGGCAAGGAGGAGTTCGCCGAGACGGTGCGCTATTTCCGCCGCCGGATCGAGCAGACCGGCGTCAGGCTCGTGCTCGGCCGGCGGGTCGAGGCCGCCGATCTCGCCGGTTTCGACGCGGTGCTGCTGGCGACCGGCATCGTGCCGCGCCGGCCCGCGATCCCCGGCATCGATCACCCCAAGGTCGCGAGCTACGTCGACGTCGTCGAGGGGCGCCGCCAGGTCGGAGCGCGAGTGGCAATCATCGGCGCCGGGGGCATCGGCTTCGACGTGGCCGAGCTGGTCACGCATGCGGGGGGCGACGACGTCGACACTTTCCGCGACGAATGGGGCATCGACCTACAGTGCGCGGCGCGTGGCGGTCTCAAGGCGCCCAAGGAACCGCCGCCGCCGCGGCAGGTGTGGATGTTGCAGCGGCGGGAGAGCAAGGTCGGCAGCGATCTCGCGAAGACGACCGGCTGGATTCGGCGCACGCTGCTCAAGAAGCGGGGCGTGACGATGCTCTCCGGCGTCGCCTACGAGCGCATCGACGACGCGGGCCTGCACATCCGCGCCGGCGGCAAGGAGCACGTCCTTCCGGTCGACACCGTCGTGATCTGCGCCGGCCAGGAGCCGCGGCGCGAGCTCGTCGCCGGCCTCGAGGCCGTGGGTGTCAAGCCGGTGTTGATCGGCGGCGCCGACGTCGCGGCCGAGCTCGACGCCGAGCGCGCGATCGAGCAGGGCACGACGGTCGCACTGGCGTTGTAGCCCCCGGTGCGGCCGGGCCGCGGACGCAACCCCCGGCGGGGCGGTCGGCGAGGGTCCGGTCACCTCGTTCGCACACCACGTGCGGCCCGGGCAGCGCGTCGAGGAAAGACCACGAGGCAAGACCCGCGTGCGGCCAGCGGTGAGGCAACGGCTGCCATCGATCTGACAATCATGACGCAACCGCTGCCAATGGTTGCAGCGTCGGGCTGTCATGGGGTCCGCGGGCCTCGACCGGAGCGTTTCAAGCTCTTGTTTTTGCGGGAAAGCTCGAACCGCGGTTCACAGGCGCGCGCCTTGCATCGGGAAGGTCCGCCGGCGCCGAGCCTTTGCTCGTCGCGCGCACGAGAGCACACGACGGACCTCGAGCCTTGGCAACGTTCCCAACCCTCCCGGCGCCGCGGCGGCCCGCCCTTCGGCTGCGCGCTCTTCCATCGGCGTGCCACAGCCGGCGGCGTTGTCCGCCCACCGGTGCCGCACCGCCGCGCCGAGGCAAAGGCGCGGCAACGCGCGCGAGGCAGGTGCATGCCTGAGTGCGGCGCGGTTGCGTACGCCGCCGGCGTGCGCTCCCCGGCGCCTGGCGGCCGGCTCGATCCGCACGACTTCGTGCACGGGATCGTCGAGGGTGCGTTTGGCCTGCTCTTCCCCGATCCGCAGGCAAGGCGGCAGCTGCGCCTGAGGGCGATCAGCCGGGCGCCGGTCGGCGCCATGACGTGGTACCTGTGGACGCTCGATCGTGCGGGGGCGCACGCGATCGCGTTCGATGCCGACGGGGCGGACGAGGCGGACGGCAGCGTGCCGTTGACGCTGCGCTACTACCCGAGTCCTGACGAGCGCGTATTCGGCCGGTTCTCGCCCGCCGAACAGGCGGCCCGCGTTTCCGCAGTCTTCGATGCGACCGGCACACCCACGCGCGCGGGCGCGGATGATCTCGCGCCGGAGCTGTTCCGGATCGGCGTCATCGCGCTCGCGCCGCAGGGTGAGGGCCGCTTCGCGCTTCGCCTCCATGCCCCGCGACGCTGGACCGAGGCGTCGGGTGACGGTGATGGCCGCGGTCGCCTGCGCGACGTGCCCGCCCTGGAACTCGCGCTGTCCCTCGCCGACGCGCTGGTCGGCGGTGTCGCCTACCTCGGCCGCGCGGCGCCGTCGTCGGTGGCGGTATGGCGGCGGCACGGGGGGGTGGCCTGCGCCGGCGGCGAGAGCGCACGCTCGCAACGCGAAGGTACGCAAGCGAGTCCCTGCGACGACGCGCAGGAGCAGGACGACTGGGAACTGGAATTCTCCGGCCTGGCGGTGCCGGGTCGCGGCACCGGCTACGACGCCGCCTGCGTTGACCCGCCGCGGGCCGACGTGCCGTGGTTCGTGCACGCGGCGCCGGCGGCTCCAGTCGCGGCGCCGTGGCCCGTCCGCGTCCTGTGGTGGAACGCCGCGGCGTGGCGGTTCGATCCGGTCGGCAGCTTCTGCGGCCATTGTGCCGCCGAGGAATGGGACCCGGAAGCCGACCGCGGTGCCGCGTCGTCGGCGCACGCGCACGCTGGCGCGCTTTCCTTCGCCCGCCGCTGCGAGGAACCCCGCGATGACCAAAGCGCCTGACCTCGCGCGGCGCGGCTTCCTGCTGGGCCGCAGGCAGTCGGCCGCGCGGCCCGAGCCCGATCCCTGGGACGAGTACTTCGGTTCCTACGAGATCGCCTGCGCGCAGGTCAGCGAAGCCCGGCCCTTCCTCGCCGACGAGGCGAGGCGCCTTGGCATCGACAGCGAGGCAAAGAGCGACCTCGAGATCCTGAAAGCGGTGTTCGCCTCGACGGGGCATCCGCGCACCGACAACCCAGCCTCACAACCCACGAAGAAACGGAGCCCACGATGACCCGCGCCACCGACGAACGCTACGCAGTGGATCCTCTCGAGTGGCAACGGCTCGCGATCGCGCTGCCCGAGCCGTCGCGCCCGGGATTCCCTCCGCACGGCGCGCCGGCGGTCGAGCCTGCGGCGCCGGAGGCTTGGCACGGGCGCGCTCGTGCAGGCGGGATCGCCCCTGCGCGCTGCGACGGGCGCGGGTCGTCCGTCGCCGGCCGAGCGGGTGCGGACGAAACCACCGCCGCGCGGCTCGACGAGCGCTGGCCTGGCGCTGCCGCCGACGCCCGGCGGCTCAACGCCCTTAGCGACATCGACGGCGAGCACGACGTCGCGGTCCTGAACGCGGTTCGGGCCCGCGCGGGATGCGAGCGCGCCTGACTGGCCACCGAACGGAGTTCTCCATGACCCTTGCCGACGACGAACGCTACGGGGTGGGCTACCTCGAGACGCGACGGCTCGCGCCCCGCTGGCCCGCGCCGGTCGCGCAGCTCGTCAACGTCGTCCTGCTGCTGGCGGTGTTCTACGCCACCTGGTGGCTGTTCCAGGATCCGCGCGGCTGGCTGCGCCTGTACACACCCTACGTCGGCTACATGTACACGCGCTGGTTCCTGATCGTGCTCATCTGGATGGCGTACATCTTCCAGTTCTGGCCGCTGCGCCGAGCCCAGCTCGAGTCGTGGCATCCGCTGCTCAAGGCGGCGATCGCCGTGCCGGTGGCGGTCGCGATCATGGGGGTGGTGATCCACGGCTTCTTCCAGGGCTTTCTCGGCAAGCTCGGTATCGCCTATTTCGATCCCGGCCGGACCGCGACGCTGCCGCGGATGACGCCGTTCTTCGCCGAGGAGTACGCCGCACTCGCGATCCTGATGTTCGCCGCACTCGCATCGTGGCTCGCCCCGGCGTGGGTGATCGGGATGGAGCGCGCGCCGTGGCAGAACGAAAGGCAGCCGGTGCAGGGCTTCACGATCCTGATCGTCACGTTCTTCCTGGCGGTCGTGCTGTACTTCGTGACCATGCATCCGCACATGGGCATTCTCTACTACCCATGGCAGTACTTCACGGCGCTTGCCCCGCCGTACTGGGAGGACTTCGCCGGGACGGTGAGCGGGAATTTCCACGTCGCGTGGATCATGTGCGCGACGGTCGTCGTGTGGCTGGTCGAGACGATCTGGGAGCGCTACCCCTTCCGCCTCATCAAGCGTCCGTGGTTGCGCCGGATCGCGACGTTCATCGGGATCCTCGCGATCGCCTGGGCGTTCCACCTTTTCCTCTACTTCGCGCAGGAGCTCTTCCTGGGCGAGCCGATCCGCGGCACGCGCAACGACAACGCGCCCGACTGGCGCTGGCTGCACGTGGGCGAGATCATGATCTTCTTCCTGCTGCCCGCGCTGTACCTCAACTTCTACTGCGGCAACTGGCCGACCCGGTTCTCGGTGCCGGTCAACCTGCTCGCGCGGTCGCTGATCGTTGCGGTCGCGGGGGTCGCGTTGATGGTCCTCTACTACAACATCAGCCACCTCGTGCTGGGTACACAGAAGGGGATCTCGCAGCCCGAGCAGTTCCCGATGATCCCGACGATCTGGCTGATCAACATCATGCTGGTCCACCACTGGTACATGGACAACTGGCCGGCATGGCGCAAGGTGGCTGCCGTGCCGGCGCCTGCTCCCAGACGCGCGTCGATGCTGGGCGGGACGGTCGGCTCGGCCGCCGATTGAGGAGTTCCAACCATGAGCAAAGCGTACGGGCTTGGCTTCGTCGTCGGCGTGGGCGCGGGCGTGGGGCTGTACTTCCTGGTGGTTTACCTGTTGCCGACGCTCGGCAAGATGAGCTGGATCTGGACCTGATGCATGGTCGCGATCGCCCGTTCCGTGGCGCTGACGCGCCACGCAACGGGCAACCCCGCCCGCCCTCCTCGAATCCTCGATACGGAGCTTCCGCCATGTCCCAAGACAACGGCAGCATCACCCGCCGCGACTTCACCAAGGGGGCGGCCGTCGGCACGATGGTCGGCGCCATCGGCGCCATGGGCGTCTACTCGTACTCGCCCTGGCGCAAGCAGCATTTCGCCAAGCCGGCACAGCAGAAGATCGACATCGGCGAGGTGAAGAGCGTCAAGGTCACCAACATCAGCGAGACCAGCTGGTTCGACAACAGGAAGCTGATGGGCGACATCAAGGGCGCCGGCGGGCTGCTCGTCAACCAGTACACGTACAACTGGCCGCCGTTCGCTGAGGTCAAGGGCAAGCTCGGCAAGGGCAGCTACGAGGAGGGGGTGAAGAACATCAGGCCGTTCCTGCCCCACCGGCTCGAGGACGCCTGGGCGTTCCAGATGGAGAACGCCGTCAATCCGGGCAACGCCGGGGGCTTCTCGGCGCTGATCGAGGTCGAGACGCTCGAGGGCGAGGTGAAGCGGATCCTGCTCGACTCCGGCTGGTCGTACGATTGGATGGACAAGGCGTTCAGGCGCGAAGGCATCGACCGGCTGCTGGCCGACGGAAAGATCGACTACTTCGTGCTCTCGCACGAGCACTTCGACCACCTGTGGGCGATTCCCGTGACGTTCAAGTACGCGCCGACGGTGCGCACGCTGTACCCCAAGGGCTTCTATCCCGAAGGCCTCGACTACATCAAGGTCGCCGGGCACCGCGGCGAACTGATCGAGACCGCGCCCGGCCTCTACAAGCTGTTCCCTGGAGCGGCGCTCTACAACTTCCAGACGCCGATCATCTGCCGCGTGTTCGGCGAGCAGTCGCTGTTCTTCAACGTCAAGGACAAGGGGCTCGTCACCGTGACCGGATGCTGCCACCAGGGCATCCTGCAGTTCGCGTCGACCGCGCGGCGCACCGTCGAGACCAAGAAGCTCTACGGCATCTACGGGGGGCTGCACGTGTCGCCGTTCGACGAGTGGGATCCGAAGTACGACGACCTCGTCGCCGTGTTCAAGACCTGGGGATTCGAGAAAGTCGGCTGCAACCACTGCACGGGCGTCCTCACCGCGAAGAAGCTGATCGAGGCCGGTGTGGGCGTCGTCCAGGGCACCGCGCGCTACGGGTCGAAGGACCCGGCGTATCTCGGCAATGGAGACAAGATCGTATTCGCGATGAACGACGTCACGGCTGCACCGGGCGCCGTGGCCGCGCCCGCTGCTGCTGCCGTGTCGCCATCGCCGCCGCCAGCGGTCGGCGGGGGCTTCAAGTATTGACGGGCTGCGGGCACGCCTTTGATGCGCTCCGTTCGTCGGCGCCGAGGGAACTAGCGGGCGCCTTGGGGCATCCTATGCGCATGTCCCGAACGAATCCACGAGGCGCACCCATGAACGACCCGCAGCACCGGGCAATCCTGACCGTGGCCTTGATGGCCGCATTCGCCGATGGCGCCAACGCCGAGTCCGAGCACGCGGCGTTGAAGCGCGCAGCCGACGCGCTGGACAGCAGCGACCCCGAGATCGCCGCGATCTACCAGGACGTGCTGTTTCGCAAACCCCGGCTCGAGGACGTCGCCGCGGGCATCGTCGCTCCCGAGCTCAAGCAGCAGGCCTACGAGATCGCCGTGGCCGTGTGCGACGCCGACGGCGCGCACACGAGCGCCGAGGCGGCGTTCCTGGCGGCGCTCGCCCGCGCGCTGGCGCTCGACCCGGCGCTCGCCGCGCAGCAGGTGGCCGACGCCGACGCCGTGGCCGCGGCCCCGCTGGCCGGCGGCGACCCGGTCGCGGGCGTCGTCGCGGCGGTGCCGGCCAACCCGGCCGAGCTCGACGCGATGATCGTCAACTACGCGATTCTCAACGGCGCGCTGGAGCTCCTGCCGCAGTCGCTCGCGTCGATGGCGATCATTCCGTTGCAGATGAAGATGGTCTACCGGGTCGGCAAGGCGCACGGCTTCGAGCTCGACCGCGGGCACGTCACCGACTTCCTCGCCACCGTCGGCGTGGGACTCGCTTCGCAGTACGTCGAGCAGTTCGGGCGCAAGCTGATCGGTGGGCTCCTGGGCAAGATCGGCGGCGGCATCCTGCGCACGGCCGGGAGCGTGGGCACGGGCGCGGCGATGTCGTTCGCGACGACCTACGCGCTGGGACACGTCGCGAAACGCTACTACGCCGGCGGACGCCGCCTCGACGCGGCGGCGCTCAAGGAGGCGTTTTCCGGCATGCTGGGCGAGGCCCGGGCGCTGCAGGGCAAGTACGCCGGCGCGATCGAGCAGCAGGCGAGGAGCCTCGACGTCGGCAAGGTGCTGGCGATGGTCAAGGGCGGGCAATAGGCGCACCCGCGGACTGCCCGGCGCTCACGCTTGCCGCGGACGCCGGGCGCAAGGCCGGCTTCGCACAGCGCGGCCGCACGCCGCGATGGCCTGCCTTGCGGTCAGTAGCGACCGTGCTGCTTGTAGATGTAGTTGGTGAGCTCGACCGACTGGATCGAAAGGCGGCGCTGGATCTGGTGGACCGTGCGCAGGATTGCGCGCATCACGCGATAGACGACCTGCGGGTGCGACGTGAGCAGCGACTCCAGCTTCTCGCGTTCGAGCCCCAGCACCTTGGCGTTGTCGACGGCGACGAGCGACGCGTAGCGGGCCGTGCCGTCGATGAACGAGAGTTCGCCGACGAGGTCGCCGGCGCCGAGCGTGAAGAGCGTCTCGGCGGCGTCGGTGCCGGCGTTCTTGATCACCGCGAGATCGCCTTCGAGAATCACGTACAGGTGGTTGTCGGACGGGCCTTCCTTCACCAGGACCTCTGCGGCCTCGAGATGGTGCAGCGTGACGAGCCCGGCCAGCACGGCGGCCTCCTGGTCGGTCAGCTCCTGGGCGAGCTTGGTGCTCTTGAGCGCGGCGATGCGGTCCTGTGCGGTCATGCGGGGTCACTCCGTGGAGGGTCGGGATCGGGGGGGCGGGAGGCCGTGTCGGTCGTGGTCGGCGGGGCGGCATGCGCGTCGACGGCAACGGCTTCCGACGGGGTCGCCGGCGCCAAGGCCTCTCGCGCTGCCGGCCGGCCGGCGATTTCCGACGCCTCGTCGCGTGCCCGCGGCGACTGCCCGTCGGCGCGCGCGGTGCCGTCGTTGGCGCCACCCCCCGCCAGCGCGCCGTACAACGCGTCGGCGCGCGCGACGTAGGCTTCGACCATCGCCTGCGTGATGCGGTCGAAAACCGGACCCGCCAACCGCGCCATGACGTGGTTGAAATCGTAGCGCATTTCGAACTCGATGCGGCAGCCTTCGCTGCCCAGTGCCGCGAAGCGCCACTCGCCCTCGAACCGGCGGAACGGTCCACGCTCGAGCCGGATCGACATCGCGTGCGGACGCAGCTTCGGGTTGCGGGTGCGGAAGTCGAAGCGCACACCCCGGTGCGCGACGACGATGTCGGCGACGACGACCTCGTCGGTGCGCTCGACGATGGCCGTGCTCGCACACCACGGCATGAACTCCGGGTAGTGTTCCGCCGCCTCGATGAGGTCGAACATCCGTTCGGCGGAGTACGGGACGAGAAGGCGCTTCCTGACGTCCATCGCGGCGCGGGTCACCGGCTGGGGGGAAGCGCGTAGCTTACACGCTGCCGGCGGCCGCGCCGGCCTCGCGGGGTGTAACGGGGCCCGTTACAGCCCAAGCGCGGTTGGACAATGTGACGCCTCCGTGACTCATGGTTGACCCAGATCAATGCACGCCTCGCGCAGCGGTTTGTAATACCCGTCGGTGCGTCAAAACGTCGCCATGCAGCGAGGGGCGCGCGGCGGCCCAAGCGGTCCACCACGGGGGAGTCAAATGATCGAAACGTATTACGACCTGATGCGTCGTCAGGGCATCTCGCGCCGCAGTTTCCTCAAGTTCTGCAGTCTGACGGCCGCGTCGCTGGGGCTGGGGAACGCCGGCGCGCAGCAGATCGCGCAGGCGATGCAGACCAAGCCGCGCACGCCGGTGATCTGGCTGCACGGTCTCGAATGCACCTGCTGCACCGAGTCGTTCATCCGCTCGGCGCACCCGCTCGCCAAGGACGTCATTCTGTCGATGATCTCGCTCGACTACGACGACACGCTGATGGCGGCCGCGGGCCACCAGGCCGAGCAGGCGCTCGAGGACACGATCAAGAAGCACAAGGGCAACTACATCCTCGCGGTCGAGGGCAATCCGCCGCTCGCCGACGACGGCATCTACTGCATCCCCGGCGGCAAGCCGTTCGTCGAGAAGCTGCGCCACGTGGCGAAGGACGCCAAGGCCATCGTGTCCTGGGGCTCCTGCGCCTCCTGGGGCTGCGTGCAGGCCGCGAAGCCGAACCCGACCCGCGCGACCCCGGTGCACCAGGTGATCACCGACAAGCCGGTCATCAAGGTGCCCGGCTGCCCGCCGATCGCCGAAGTCATGACCGGTGTCGTGACCTACATCCTGACCTTCGACCGCCTGCCGGACCTCGACGCGCAGGGCCGCCCGAAGATGTTCTACAGCCAGCGGATCCACGACAAGTGCTATCGCCGGCCGCACTTCGACGCGGGTCAGTTCGTCGAGCATTTTGACGACGCCGGCGCGCGCCAGGGCTACTGCCTGTACAAGGTCGGTTGCAAGGGACCGACGACGTACAACGCCTGCTCGACGGTGCGCTGGAACGAGGGCACGTCGTTCCCGATCCAGTCCGGCCACGGCTGCATCGGCTGCTCCGAGGACGCGTTCTGGGACAAGGGCAAGTTCTACGATCACCTGACGACGCTCAAGGTCCCGGGTCTGGACGGCGTCGAGGGCACCGCCGACCGGATCGGACTCACCGCCGCGGTCACCATGGGAGCGGCCATCGCCGCGCACGCCGCGGTGAGCGCGATCAAGCAGGCGCGCGCCAAGACGCGCAACGACAAGGTGAGCGAGGTGGAGAAATAACATGGCGACCATCGAGACCCAAGGCTTCACGCTCGACGACAGCGGCAAGCGGATCGTCGTCGACCCGATCACGCGCATCGAGGGCCACCTGCGCATCGAAGTCAACGTCGACAAGGACAACGTGATCCGCAACGCCGTGTCCACCGGCACGATGTGGCGCGGCCTCGAGGTGATCCTGAAGGGCCGCGACCCGCGCGACGCGTGGGCGTTCGTCGAGCGCATCTGCGGCGTGTGCACGGGCGTGCACGCGCTCGCCTCGGTGCGCTCGGTCGAGGACGCGCTCGGCATCAAGATCCCCAAGCAGGCGAACGTCATCCGCAACCTGATGCACGCGACGCTGTACGCGCAAGATCACCTGATCCACTTCTACCACCTGCACGCGCTCGACTGGGTCGACGTGGTCTCGGCGCTTGCGGCCGACCCGAGGAAGACCTCCGAGCTCGCGCAGAGCATCTCGCCGTGGCCGAACTCGTCGCCCGGCTACTTCCGCGACGTACAGAACCGGCTGAAGAAGTTCGTGGAGAGCGGGCAACTCGGCATCTTCGCCAACGGCTACTGGGGCAGCAAGGCGTACAAGCTCCCGGCGGAAGCGAACCTGATGGCGACCGCGCACTACCTCGAGGCGCTCGACTTCCAGAAGGAGATCATCAAGATCCAGACGATCTTCGGCGGCAAGAACCCGCATCCGAACTGGCTCGTCGGCGGCGTCCCGTGCTCGATCAACCTCGACGACACCGGGGCCGTGGGCGCGATCAACATGACGCAGCTCAACATGATCGGCGAGATCATCAACCGCACGATCGACTTCATCGACCAGGTCTACGTCCCCGACCTCCTGGCGATCGCGTCGTTCTACAAGGACTGGGCGAAGTGGGGCGGGGGACTGTCCGGCACCAACGTGCTGTCGTACGGCGAATTCCCGGACATCCCGAACGACTACTCGAACGCGAGCATGCTGATCCCGTCGGGGGTGATCCTCGGCGGCGACCTCAAGAAGGTCCACGACGTCGACCTCAAGGCGACCGACCAGGTGCAGGAATGGGTGACGCACTCCTGGTACAAGTACGCCGAGGCCGACAAGGGCCTGCATCCCTTCGACGGCGTGACCGACCCGAACTTCGTCCTCGGGCCGAAGACCAAGGGCACGCGGACCAACATCGAGAACGTCGACGAGGGCGCGAAGTATTCGTGGGTGAAGTCGCCGCGCTGGAAGGGCAACGCGGTCGAGGTCGGCCCGCTCGCCCGGTACGTCATCGCCTACGCCCGAGGCCACAAGGAGATGACCGAGCAGGTCAACATGGTGCTGAAGACGCTCGACGTTCCGGTCACGGCGCTGTTCAGCACGCTCGGCCGCACCGCCGCGCGCGGTCTCGAGGCGTCGTGGTCGGCGCACAAGATGAAGTACTTCCACGGCCAGCTGATGGCGAACCTCAAGGCGGGCGACTTCGCGACGGCGAACATCGAGAAATGGGAGCCCTCGACCTGGCCGGCCGACGCGAAGGGCGTGGCGCCCTGCGAGGCGCCGCGCGGCGCGCTCGCGCACTGGGTCAAGGTCAAGGACACCAGGATCGACAGCTACCAGTGCGTGGTGCCGACGACGTGGAACGCGGGACCGCGCGACGCGAAGAACCAGATCGGAGCCTACGAGGCGGCGCTGCTGAACACGCCGATGGTCAACCCCGAGCAGCCGCTCGAGATCCTGCGGACCATCCACAGCTTCGATCCGTGCCTCGCGTGCGCCACGCACGTGATGAGCCCGGAAGGCAGGGAGCTCGTCGCGGTCAAAGTGCGCTAACCGGGGAGGCTGCCATGAGAGTCGAACATGCGACCGGGCGGGTCCTCTCGGGCCCGCTGGAGGACGTCTACGTCTACGAGGCCCCGCTGCGCCTGTGGCACTGGATCACGTCGTTCTGCATCTGCGCGCTGGCGCCGACCGGATACCTGATCGGCGCCCCGCCGCCTTCGATCGGCGGCGAGGCGACGCACGGCTTCCTGATGGGCTGGATCCGCATGATCCACGTTAGCGTGGGGATGGTCCTGATCGTGCTGTACGCGCTGCGCGTGTACTGGGTGTTCGCGGGCAACCGTCATGCGCGCTCGATCTTCCTGCCGGCGATGTGGAGCGGCGCGTGGTGGAAGGGCCTCGTCGGCCAGCTCAAGTACTACGTCTTCCTGCGCGACCACGCCGACAACTACGTCGGCCACAATCCGCTGGCGCAGTTCGTGATGATGCTGAACTTCAACGTCGTGCTGGTGCTGCTCATCATCACGGGGCTCGGGCTTTACGCGCAGGCCTACGGCTGGGGCAGCCCGTGGATGGACGCCTTCGGCTGGGTGACCACACTCTTCGGCACGCCCCAGGCGGTGCGCACGGTGCATCATATGATGATGTGGGCCATTCTGCTGTTCATCATGACCCACTTCTACATGGTGATCCGCGAGGACGTCATGCACACCGCCACGGTGTTCGGCGTGATGGGCAGCGGCATCCGGATGTTCAAGCGCGAAGTGAAGCACTGATCGCACCGGACGGACCCGCGGTGCTGGCACGAACGGAGGAAGGGAGAGGGAAGGCCGCCGGCGCCAAGCCGCCAGCGCGCCTTTCCCTGCCGGGGCGCAGACCCCCGCATCCGGGCGCGTTTCTCGAGACGCGCTACCTCCGGCCGCTCGCGATGACCCAAACCGAGCTCGCCGACGCGCTGGGTGTGTCGCGCCGGCGCGTGAACGAGCTGATCAACGGCCGGCGGTCGATCACGCCCGACACGGCGGTTCGGCTGGGGATGTATTTCGGCAACGACGCGGCGTTCTGGATGCACCTGCAAGTCGCCTGGGACATGCACGCCGCGCTGCGCAAGGCCACGGTCCCCAAGGCGCGCCGGCGCGCCGCGGTCTCTCCAGCGTAAGCTCGCCGCATCCTGACGCCCTCGGTTCCCGCAGGAGCGGCTTCAGCCGCGAGGTCGGGGCGCCGTTTCTTGTGGGAGCGGCTTCAGCCGCGAAGCGGGGCTTCGCCTGGCGCGATCGCATCCGAAGTCGTTTCCCGCTGCAAGATCGCCGCGGGTGCGCCGCGGTCCATCCGGCAGCCGGGACTTTCCCCCCTCGGAGCCACGCCGCACGCCGCACGCCGGCGCGCTTCCCGTTGCCCATTCAGTGGCGCGACAATTTGCCGCAGTTTGATCTGGCGCAATACGCGTCGGGCCGGCTCCTGTACAGTGCGGCGCTGTAACGGTGGCAGTTACAGGGTTACAGGGGCGATATGGAGCGCAAGGTCGACGCGCTGGTGCTGGGGCTCGGCAACGTGCTGTGGGCCGACGAAGGGTTCGGCGTCCGCGCCGTCGAGGCGCTGCACGCGGGCTGGGCGTTCGCCGGCGGCGTCCGGCTGATGGACGGCGGCACGCTGGGGCTCAACCTGTTCGACGACGTCGCCTCGGCGCGGCGGGTGCTCGTGTTCGACGCCATCGACTACGGCCTGCCGGGCGGCACGCTGCGGGTGCTGCGCGACGCCGAGGTCCCGGCGTGGGGCGCGAAGAAGATCTCCCCGCACCAGACCGGCTTCAACGACGTCCTCGCGCTGGCGCAGCTGCGCGGCAGCGCGCCGGAGAGGATCACCGCGATCGGTGTGCAGCCGGTCGTGCTCGACGATTTCGGCGGCAGCCTGCGGCCTGCCGTGCGCGCACGCCTGCCCGAGGCGGTGGAGCGCGCGCTGCGCGAGCTTGCCGACTGGGGCCACGCGGCGACGCCGCGCGCGCCGGGCAGCCAAGTGGAGCCGCTCAGCGCGCGCGCGCTCGCGCTCGACGCGTACGAGGCGGGGAGGCCGACCGCCGAGGCGGCGTGCCGCGTGGGTGACCCGCGCGTGCTCGAGGTCGTCGCGCATCGTGGCAACGGGTAGCCGTAGCGATGTGCATCGGCATCCCCATGCAGATTGTCGAGCCCGGCGAGGACGTCGCGCTGTGCGAAGGGCGCGGCAGCCGTGCACGGATCAACTGCCTGCTGATCGGGGCGCAACGACGCGGGACCTGGGTGCTCGCGTTCCAGGGGGCTGCGCTGCGCGTGCTCTCCGCCGAGGAAGCGGCGCAGACCAACGCTGCGCTGGACGCGCTCGCCGCGGTCCTCGCCGGCGAGTCGGACACCGCCGCCCATTTCGCCGACCTGGTCGACCGCGAGCCGCAGCTGCCCGCGCACCTCCGAGGATCCCGCGGATGACCGCCATCCCGCTGCCCATCGCCGCCGGCGCCGACGTGCTGGCGTCGTATCCGCTCATCGCGCAGCTGTTTTCCCGGCACGGCTTCACCGAAGTGCGACCCGGCGACTTCGCCGCGTTCGTCGCGCAGCCGGGACACGTGCTGCTGCTCTTCACCGAGGACCCGGTTCGCTACAAGGAGACGCTGGACCTCGCCGTGGTCGTGCCCGAGCTCGTACGCGCGTTTCCCGGCCGCATCAAGGTGGGCGTGCTGCTGCCGGAGGCCGCGCGCGAGCTGCACGCGAAGTACGCGTTTCGGCGCTGGCCGGCGTTCGTCATGCTCAAGGACGGCGCCTACGTGGGGGCCGTCGACGGCCTGCGCAATTGGGATGAGTACGTCACCGAGGTCCAACGGCTGCTCGCGAGCGCGCCGACCCGTCCACCCTCGGTAGGCGTCGCCGTCAAGGGCCCGAACCCGAGCGCGGGCGGCTGCAGCGCTTGAACCCCCTCCCGGAGGACTCCACCATGAACGATTTCCCGATTCCTGTGCGCTCGACCGGCGCCGGGTCGCAGCCTGACGACGAGGCCGGGCAGCTGCAGTACCTGGAGATGCCCCGGGGCATGAACACGTTCGCGATGCCGCGCCTGCCCGAGCGGGCGGATGCGGCGGCGCTCGCCGCCGCGCGCGATCTGCTGGCGGACTTCCTTTCCCGGATGGAACGGTGGAACCCCGAACGCGACCCCGAAGGTCCGTGCGTCGACATGACCGCGCTCTCCGCCCAGGCGCGCGGCGTCGCCAACGAGGTGCTGGGCGAGGGCGAGGTGTCGATCCAGATCGGCGGGGCGCCGACGACCTTCCGGATCCAGGAGAGCGTGTTCACCGGACTGTGGCGCTGCTGCGAGTTCGACGCCGCCGGCGCGCTGTGCCGCGACTGGCTGGAAGCGGCCCCGGTGCCGGCCATCGCGCTCGAGCGCTCGCGCGCGGGCGCGGCGTCCGTGCTGCCGGCGATCGCCGTGCCGCCGGGGGCGATGAACTCCCCGGCGCTGATCCGCGAGATCGCCGGCCAGCTCGCCGACCGCGGGCCGGGGCAGCGCGCACACGTCCTCAACCTCACGCTGTTTCCGATGACGCCCGACGACCACTTCGTCCTGGAGCGCACGTTGCCGGTGGGCCCCGTCGCGCTGATCTCGCGCGGATTCGGCAACTGCCGGATCACCTCGACCGGCGTGCGCGACGTCTGGCGGGTCCAGTACTTCAACAACATGAATACGCTGATCCTGAACACGATCGAGGTGGTCGACGTGCCCGAGGTGGCGCTGGCGTCCGGCGAGGACCTCGCGGACAGTCGCGCGCGACTCGCCGAGCTCATCGCGTGGATGAGCGAATCGGTCGCCGAACAGGCTGCGCTCTGACGGCCATGGCCGGATTCGAAGGCTTCGGCCACGCCGCGGACAGCGATCCGCGAACGCGCTTCGAGTGCAAGATCTGCTGGTACGTCTACGACCCGGCGGAAGGCGATACCGCGTGGCAGATCGCCCCGGGGACGGCATTCTCGCAGCTGCCGCCGCACTGGACCTGCCCGAACTGCTCGGCCACCCAGGATGAGTTCCTTCCGCTGCCCGATGAGTGACGATCCGACGTTGCCTGGGGACCCGTCGGCGCGGCTTAGCGCCGCCTTCGCGGCGGTGGCGGCGCGCATGCAGGGCCTCGATTGCGTCAATCGCGAGCTCGCGGTCGAGGCGGTCGGGTTCGCCCCCTGGGAGGGCCACTGGCTGGGCGTGATGGTGACGCCGTGGTTCATGAACCTCGCGCTCCTGCCGCGCGAAGCGGACCGCTGGCAGCCGTTGCGGCCGGGCGAGAAACGCAGCTACCGCTTTCCGGCGGGCGTGTACGAGTTCATCGGCGCGACGGACCCGGGGATCGGGGATTTCCAGATGTGCTCCCTGTTCTCCCCCATGCAGGAATTCGCGGACCAGGCGAGCGCCCGAGCGGTGGCGCAACTTGCGCGCGAGGCGCTGCTCGATGCCCGCAACGCCGAGCCGGAGGTGCGCCCGCCGGCCGGCGCGCCTGCCCCGCATGCGCTCGCGCAGCTGCGGGACGGCGGCGCAGCGCCGATGTCCAAACGCGACTTCCTGCGCGCGCGCGGGCTCGGGCGGGGACCGGCCGAAAAGCGCGAGGGCAGCGCATGACCCACGCCGCCGTCCGGCGGAGCGAAGGGTGCACGCCCAGGTTCGGAGCGTCCCGTGACCCTGCAAGGTGATCTCACCGTCCGCATCGAGTGGGACGGCCGCAGGGTTCTGCGCGTCGACATTCAATCCACGCGGCCGTTCATCGCCGGGCGGCTCGTCGCCGGGCGGCTTGCCGCCGAGGCCGCCGCGATGCTGCCGCGCCTCTATAGCGTATGCGGTCGCGCCCAGGCGGCTGCGGCCCGGTCGGCGCTGGACGCGGCCGCCGGCGGCGTGGCCGCGCAGACGCTGGTCGCGCGCGAGCCGGCGGTCGTGCTGGAGACGATCCAGGAATACCTGTGGCGGCTGCTGATCGACTGGCCAGGGGCGACCGGGCGCTCGCCGGTGCCCGCGGCGGTCGGCGCCCTGCGCCGGCTGATCGCGCCGGCGCTGCAGCCGATGCGCGAGGCGGACGGGGCCGACCGCATCGCGCCGGAACTCGTCGCGGCGCTGGAGGCGCTCGCCGAGGAACACGTCTACGGAGAGCCGATCGAGGTCTGGCGCGCGCGCACGGACGCGGCGGCGCTCGACGCCTGGGCCCGCGCGGGGGCGACCCTGCCCGCGCTGCTGCACCGGGAGCTCACGACCCGCGCGCCCGCGCTCGGGCGCAGCGCCACCATGCTGATGCCGCCGGCCACGCGCGCGGAGCTCCTCGAATCGATCGTTCCTGCACTGCGCTGCGACCCGTCGTTTCCGGCGACGCCCTATTGGCAGGGAATGACGGTCGAAACCGGCGCGCTCGCGCGCGTGCGCACCGAGCCGGTCGTGGCCGCGCTGGCCGCCCGCGACGGCCACACGGTGGCCGTACGGATGGCGGCAAGGCTCACCGAGCTTGCGCAGTTGCTGCAGCGCGCGCGGCGGCCGCTCGGCGAGGACGCGGCGGCGCGCTGGGTCGAGGCGTACGCGCTCGAGGCGGGCGAGGGTCTCGCGGCCGTGCAGACGGCGCGCGGCCTGCTGCTGCACCGCGCCCGGCTTGCCGACGGGTGCGTCGCCGACTATGAGATCGTCGCGCCGACCGAGTGGAACTTCCATCCCGCCGGGCCGCTGGTGCAGGGGCTGGAAGGCAGCGAAGCGCCGGACGCCGCCACGCTCGAACGGCACGCGCGGCTCGCGGTGCAGGCGCTCGATCCCTGTGTGGCCTGCAACGTCGAGATCGTCCATGCATGAGATGGCGCTGGCCGAGGGCATGCTGCAGATCGTCGAAGATGCGGCGCGAGACAACGCGGCCGCCAGGGTCAGCGCGATCTGGCTGGAAATCGGTACACTGGCGCAGGTCGAGCGCGAGGCGCTGCGGTTCTGCTTCGACGCGGTGAGCCGCGGCGGGATCGCCGACGGGGCGCGACTCGAGATCATCGACGTTTCGGGCGCGGCGTGGTGCATGCCCTGCGGCGAGCGTGTCGCCCTCGTCGCGCTCGGCGAGGCCTGCCCGCGCTGCGGCAGTTATCAGCTGCAGGTGGTGTCGGGCACCGAGATGCGGATCAGGGAGATCGCGGTCGAGTAAGCGGCGGCAGCACCCGCGACCGATCGCGCGAGGAGGACGAAGATGTGCACGAGCTGCGGTTGCGGCAACGCTACGACGAGCATCGACGGCGCCCCCATCGGCGTCCACGACCACGTCCCTGCACACCCGGACGGCACCGTGCACGCGCACGACCACGCGCACGACCACGCGCACGACCACGCCGGCCTGCACGCGCACGTCGAGGATGGGCACGCGCACGCCCACCGGCACGCCGACGGCACGGTGCACACGCACGCGCATGACCACGCCGGCCCGCACGCGCATGGTCATCCGCTCGACCCTCCCCTGCACGCCCAGGCCGGCAACGCGCGCTGGCATCAGCACGCCGACGGAACCTGGCACAGCCACGACCACGGGCCGGGCGCGGTCGCGCCGCTCGCCGCCGTGCACGCGCCGGGGATGGCGTCCGGGCGCATCGTGCAGATCGAGCGCGACATCCTGGCGAAGAACGACGCACTGGCCCGCGAGAACCGCGCGTTTCTCGCCGATCGCGGGATCTTCGCGTTGAACCTCGTGTCGAGTCCGGGCTCCGGCAAGACGACGCTGCTGGTGCGCACGATCGAGGCGCTCGCGGGGCGGGTCGCGGCGGCCGTGATCGAGGGCGACCAGCAGACCTCGCGCGACGCCGACCGCGTGCGCGCGACCGGCGCGCCGGCGGTGCAGATCAACACCGGCAAGGGCTGCCACCTCGACGCGCACATGGTGGGCGCGGCGCTGCGGCAGTTGCAGCCGGCCGACGGCAGCCTGCTCTTGATCGAGAACGTCGGCAATCTGGTCTGCCCGGCCGCGTTCGACCTGGGCGAAGCGCACAAGGTCGTGATCCTGTCGGTCACCGAGGGCGAGGACAAGCCGGTCAAGTACCCGGACCTGTTCCACGCTGCCGATCTGCTGCTCGTCAACAAGATCGACCTGCTGCCGCACGTCGATTTCGACGTCGACGCCGCGATCGCCTTCGCGCAGCGCGTGCGGCCGGGACTCGAAGTGATTCGCGTGTCGGCGCGCACCGGCGAGGGCTTTGCGGCGTGGCTTGCCTGGCTCGAGCGCGGCGTCGCAGCGGCGAGGGCTGCGCGCGAGGCGAACCTCGCCGCGCTGCGCCGGCGAGTGGCGGAGCTGGAAGCCGAGCTCGCGGCGAGGCGCTGAACGCCGCGGGCACGGCACCATGCAACCCCTTGGGCCCGCGGCGCCGCGGCGGCGCTGTCGTGTCCTCGTCCGTGGCGTCGTTCAGGGGGTGGGATTCCGCCCCTTCGTCTACCGGCTCGCGACCGAGCTTGCCCTCGACGGCTGGGTACGCAACGACGGCGCCGGCGTGACCGTCGAGGTCGCAGGCGACGATGCGGCGATCGCTGCCCTGTTGCGGCGGTTGCGCGACGACGCGCCGCCGCTTGCCCGCGTCGACGCGCTCCTGCACGACGACAGCACGGAACCCGGGCTGGTGGCCCCCGGTGCCGGGTTCGCGGTGATCGAGAGCGCGCGGGGGCCCGCGTCGACCGCGATCGGGCCCGACGCCGCGGTATGTGCCGAATGCCTCGCCGAGCTCTTCTCGCCGGCGGACCGGCGGTATCGCTACGCGTTCATCAACTGCACGCACTGCGGTCCCCGCTACACGATCACCCGCGCGCTGCCCTACGATCGCGCGTCGACGTCGATGGCGCGCTTTGCGCTGTGTCCCGCGTGCGCCACCGAGTACCGCTCACCGCATGACCGGCGCTTCCACGCCGAGCCCAACGCCTGCCCGGTGTGCGGGCCGCGGTTGGCGCTCGTCGACGGCGAGGGTCGCCCGCTGGCGGCCGGCGACCCGGTCGCCGCGACCGTCCGGCTGCTGCAGCAAGGGGCGATCGTGGCCATCAAGGGTCTCGGCGGCTTCCACCTGGCCTGCGACGCGCGCAACGCCGCCGCCGTGGCCGCGCTGCGGGCGCGCAAGAACCGCGAGGAAAAGCCGTTCGCGGTGCTGGTCGCCGGGCTCGCGAGTGCGGGCGCGCTGGCCGAGGTCGGCGACGCCGAGGCAGCGCTGCTGCGCGCGCGCGCGCGCCCCATCGTGCTGCTGCGAAAGCGCGCGCGCGCCGACCCGACGCTGCCGGGCGTGGCCCCCGGGCTCGCGTGGCTGGGCGTGATGCTGCCGTACACCCCGCTGCAGGCGCTGCTGTTCCACGAGGCGGCCGGCCGGCCGGCGGGAACCGCGTGGCTCGAGACCGCGCAGCCGCTGGTCCTGGTGATGACCAGCGCCAACCCGGGCGGCGAGCCGCTGGTGACCGGCAACGACGAGGCGCTCGCGCGGCTTTCCGGAATCGCCGACGCGTGGCTCGTCCACGACCGCGACATCGTGATCCGCTGCGACGACAGCGTGCTGCGCTCGGTACCGGGGGCCTCCCCGGGCCGTGCGCAGTTCGTCCGCCGGGCGCGGGGCTACACGCCGCAGGCGATTCCGCTGTCGCGCACGGGGCCCGCGGTGGTCGCGCTGGGCGGCTACTTCAAGAGCACCGCCTGCGCGACGCGCGGCGACGAGGCCTTCGTCTCCGAGCACGTCGGCGACCTCGACAACGCCCCGACCTGCGCGGCGCTGGAGGAGGCCGTCGACCACCTCGTCGGCATCCTCGACATCCGGCCGGCGGCGGTCGCGCACGATCTCAATCCGGACTTCTTCAGCACGCGCCTCGCCGCGCGGCTGGCGAACGAGTGGGGGGTGCCGGCGCTCGCCGTTCAGCACCACCACGCGCACGTCGCGGCGGTTCTCGCCGAGCATCGCGTCGATGGCCCCGTGCTGGGGCTTGCCCTCGACGGCGTGGGGCTGGGCAGCGACGGCACCGCGTGGGGAGGCGAGCTGCTCCACGTCGACGGCGCGCGCTGCGAGCGCCTCGGGCACCTGCGGTTGCTGCGGCTTCCCGGCGGCGACCGAGCGGCGCGCGAGCCTTGGCGCATGGCCGCCGCCGCCTTCCATCTCGCGGGCGATCCGGCGCGCATCCGGCGGCAATTCGCCGACGAGCCGGCGGCGGCCACGGTGGCGGCACTGCTCGAACGGGGCGTCAACGCGCCGCAGACCTCGAGCCTCGGCCGTTGGTTCGACGCCGTCGCCGGCGCGCTGGGCGTGCGGCGGCGCATGGCGTTCGAGGGGCAGGCGGCGATGCTGCTCGAGGGGCTCGCCGAGCGGCACGGCGCGGTGGCCGCGGACCGCGGGCTGTATGCGATCGACGCGGGCAATCGGCTCGACCTGCTGCCGCTCGTGATGCGCGTCGCCGGGCACGGCGACCCGGCCTTCGGCGCGGCGCTCTTCCACGCGACCCTCGCCTGCGCGCTCGCGGACTGGGTCGCGCGCGCGGCCGAGGCGCGGGCCGTGCGCACGGTGGCCTGCGCCGGCGGCTGCATGCTCAACGCGGTGCTGGCCGCCGGCTTGCGGCGCGAGTTCGCCGCGCGCGGCCTCGTGCTGCACGAAGCGCGCGCGGTGCCCCCGAACGACGGCGGCCTCGCGCTGGGCCAGGCGTGGGTCGCGCGGCAATCGCTGGCGAGCGCGGCGAACGCATGAGTCGAGCCGCACGGCGATTCGGTTGGCCCCCGCTTGCCGCCCCGCATCGAGCGTCAGCGGGCGGCCCCTTGCGCTTCTTTCGGCATCATGCGCCGTGCCCGAAGCCGTGCACGAAGAGGATCGGCGAGCCCAAGGCGCCCACGCTCAGCGCCGGTTCGACAAGCCGAACGAGGCAAGCTTCCGGTACATGGTTCGCTCGCTGACGCCGAGTGCTTGCGCGAGCGAGCGCCGGCTGCCGCGGTGCCGGGTCAATGCCAGGGCGAGCGCCTGCCGCTCGGCGTCGCGAAGCGCGGATTCGTTGCGCAGGGGTGGAGCCGTCGGAGCCGCCAGGTCCAAGCCCGCTCCGCGCACCACTTCGGCGGGCAGGTGCTCGGTGGAAACGCAATCATCGTCGGCGAGCAGGCTCGCGCGCTCCAGAACGTTGCGCAGCTCGCGGATGTTGCCGGGAAAGTCGTAGGCCAAGAGGAGGCGCCGTGCTTCCTCGCTCAACGCGAGCCGCCGATCTGGCCGCACCCGCGACAGCAGCGATGCGGCCAGCAACGGGATGTCCTCGCGGCGATCGCGCAGTGCAGGCAGCGCAATCGGATAGGCGCTGATCCGATAGTAGAGATCGCTGCGGAAGGCTCCGTCCCGAACCATCTGCCGCAAGTCCCGGTGCGTTGCCGCCACGAGCCGGAAGTCCGCGCGCAGGGGCTGCACGCTTCCGACACGGCGGTAGGTACCCGTCTCGATCAGGCGCAGGAGCTTCACCTGCTGCGCGAGAGGGATGTCGCCGATCTCGTCGAGGAACAGCGTGCCGCCGCTGGCTGCTTCGACCAATCCCATCTTGCGTACGGCGGCTCCGGTGAACGCGCCCTTCTCGTGCCCGAAGAGCTCGCTCTCGAAGAGCGCTTCCGAGAGCCCAGAGCATTCGACGGCGACGAACGGTGCGTCGGTGCGTCGGCTTGATTCGTGTATCGCCCGGGCCACCAGTTCCTTGCCGGTGCCCGTCTCGCCGAGAAGCAGCACGGACGTGTCCGTCGGTGCGACCCGCGCGAGCAGTTGCAGCATGGCAAGGAACGCCGGGGCCTTGCCCACCAATCCCTGGGCCGAGGTCGACGCGCGCGCCACGGGCAGCGAATCCATCCGTTCGACGAAGAACGTGACGTCACCCGCCGCGTCCACCACCGGATTGAGCTCCACCTGCACGTGCTCCTCGCCGCGGGGCGTGTGGTGCACGTGGAGGATCCGCTCCGTGCGTTGCGACGCCAGCGCAGCCTGCCGCGGGCAGGATTCGCCGGTCTGATCGCAGGGCAGCGAGTAATGGTGCGAGACCTCGTAACAGCGCCGTCCCACGACGGACTCGCGCGGCGAGTATCGCTCGCGGTAGGCGCGGTTGGCCACCAGGATGCGGTAATCGAGGTCGATCAGAATGCGCGGCTCGGAGAGGCTCTCGAGAAACGAGGCGAGCTCGGGGAGGAGCTGAGGGTGTTTGGAGCCCATGTTCGACTGCCAGGAACGTCAGTTGCGGCTGTCGGCATTATGCCATTCCCGGCAAGTCCCGATGCGCCCGGTCTGCAGCGGCACGGCGGGCGGGGCGCGCAACGCCTTGCAAGCAAAGACGGATCGGCGTCGTCGCGCCGCCGGCACGCCTCGTGCCTGTGCTCCTGGCCGTCGGCGGGCCGAATAGCCTTGGGCGGCGCGCGAAGTTGCGGCGAGCGGCCCCCGCCTCGATCCCCCGCCAATGATGGCCATGGCGATGCCTGTGTTCGCCCGCAACATCCTCGATTGACGAAGTTTCGCGATGACGCCCATCCGGCAGCTCTTCGAGCCGTGCACAGCGGCGTACACGTACCTGCTCGCCGATGCCGGGGCGCGCGAGGCCGTGATCATCGACTGCACGCGTTCCCAGGCCGTCACCGTGCTTGCCTTGCTCGACGAGTTGGGACTTCGCCTGCGCTACGCGTTGCAGACGCACGTCCATCATGGCGAAGAAGACGCGGCCGCCGCGCTGCGGGCGCGGACCCGGGCGCGGGCGGCGCTCGGGGTCGACTGCGGTGCCCGCTGGGTGGACGAGGGTCTTCACCACGGCGATAGCGTCGTCTTTGGCAACCAGGAAATCCGTGTGCTCGGCACGCCGGGACATACCCGCGGTTGCCTATCCTACCTGTGGCAGGACCGCGTTTTCACGGGCGACGCGCTGCAGATCGGCGGTTGCGGGCTCCCGGATCCTCACGGCGGTGATGCCGGCATGCTGTTCGACAGCGTCACCCGCCGGCTGTTCGTGCTCCCGGACGAGACGCTGGTCTATCCGGCGCATGACTACCGCGGGCGAACCGTGTCGACGATCGGCGAAGAGCGGGCGCACAACCCGTACTTCGCGCTGCGCACGCGCGACGAGTTCATTACCCTAATCCTCGCGCAAGCTGCCCTCTCACGGCCCGAGGCGCGCGACCGCCACGGTTCATCGATCTAGCCGAACAGGCCTGTCCGCCAGATCGGGCGTGCTCATCCTGGCGCTGGACAACGCGCTTAGAATGCGGAACATGAGCGTTTCGTTCCGCGCGGTCCGCGACATCGATGCGACGTTGGAGCACGAGGATCGCGAAGGGTTGCGGACGACGCTTTACCCGGCCGAGTCGTGAGTGCGTGCAATTGCCTGCGAGCATCCGCGCGCGAGCATGACGTCCCGCGCTCGGTGCCACCTCGCCGCGCGCGCCCGGACCCGGACGAACCGGCGGCAGCAGCCGATCGATGCCATACGACCGCGACCGCTAGACGCGCGGTGGGGGCGGCGGAGTCGGTCGGGCCGGGACTTTGAGCAGCCCAACCGCAACGGATTTCGACAAGGAGCACCCATGGCAAGCGTCGGTTATCACGAGCCGGTATCGGAACTTTCGGACGAGACCCGGGACATGCACCGGGCCATCGTCTCGCTCATGGAAGAGCTGGAGGCCGTCGACTGGTACAACCAGCGGGCCGATGCTGCCAAGGATCCCGAGCTGAAGGCGATCCTCGAACACAATCGCGACGAGGAGAAGGAACACGCGGCGATGGTGCTGGAGTGGATACGCCGCAAGGATCCGACGTTCTCGAAGGAACTGCGGGACTACCTGTTCACCGACAAGGCCATCGCGCATAAATAATGGCGCAGGGCAAGGCGCGCGCGGCCGAGGAGCCTGGGGGCGCTTGGTCCTGCGCGTCGCGTCCCGACGGCCGCGCCTGCGAGCCGAGGTCGGTGGCCGGCACCGGTACGCTTGCGCACCTCCAGGCCGGGGTTCGACGCCGCAGCGCCCGCCGCCGGTCGATGGCGGCCGAATCGCCCCGGGGAACGAGTAACCACGGCATCGACATGGGTGGCGAAAGGGTAGCGTGACCGGGCCGCGATCGGCTAGCCTGTCGGTCCGGCAACGTGCAGGCAGGACTTCCTCGGGAGCGCCTGCGGTCGCACGATCGCCCCGCGTTGCACTGATCGGCGGCCTTGGCCACGGTCGGGGCAGGCATCGGTCGGGGATCCACGCTGCCGGACCGAGCGCCGCGGGGGCTGCCGACAGCGTCCTTGCGGGGCCGTCACCGTCAAGCTACAGGAATCCGCCATGTGCCTCGCCATCCCCGCGCGCGTCGTCTCGATCCCGGAGCCGGAAACGGCGCTCGTCGAGCTTTCCGGCGTGCGCAAGACCGTCTCGCTCGAGTTGGTCGACGGTGTCGCTGTCGGCGACTACGTCATCGTCCACGTCGGTTACGCGCTGACGAGACTCGATCCGGACGAGGCCGAGAAGACGCTGCGCACGTTCGCCGAGGCCGGCATCGACGTCAACGCGCCGCGGTCGTGACATGAAGTACGTCGACGAATTCCGCGACGGCGCGCTCGCGAGACAGCTCGCCGGGGCGATTCGCCGCGAGGCTGCCCGCCCGCGCGGCTACAACCTGATGGAGTTCTGCGGCGGGCACACGCACGCCATCTCCCGCTACGGTGTGGCCGACCTGCTGCCGGCCAACGTGCGCATGATCCACGGCCCCGGCTGCCCGGTGTGCGTGCTGCCGATCGGCCGCATCGACAACGCGCTCGAGCTCGCGGCGCGGCCCGGGCTCGTCCTGTGCACCTACGCCGACACCCTGCGCGTGCCGGCGTCGAAGGGCGTGTCCCTGATGAAGGCGAAGGCCGCCGGCGCCGACATCCGGATGGTGTACTCGAGCGCCGACGCGGTGCGGATCGCGCGCGAGAACCCGGACCGCGAGGTCGTGTTCTTCGCCATCGGCTTCGAGACCACGACCCCACCCACCGCGGTTGCCATCAAGGCGGCCGAGGCCGCGGGGCTCGCCAACTTCACGGTGTTCTGCAACCACGTGCTGACCCCGTCGGCGATCACCCACATCCTCGAGTCGCCGGAAGTGCGCGAGCTCGGCACGGTGCCGCTCGACGGCTTCATCGGGCCGGCGCACGTGTCGACGATCATCGGCAGCCAGCCCTACGAGTACTTCGCCGAGGAGTACGCGAAGCCCGTCGTGATCGCCGGCTTCGAGCCGCTGGACGTGATGCAGGCGATCCTGATGCTCGTCCGCCAGCTGAACGAGGGCCGGGCCGAGGTCGAGAACGAGTTCACGCGGGCGGTCACCCGCGCGGGCAACGCCAAGGCCAAGGCGCTGGTCGCCGAAGTTTTCGAGCTGCGCAAGACCTTCGAGTGGCGGGGCCTGGGCGAGGTGCCCTACAGCGCGCTGGCGATCAAGGAGAGGTACCGCGCCTTCGACGCCGAGGCGCGCTACGGCATCGCCTACCGGTCGGTCCCCGACCACAAGGCCTGCGAGTGCGGGGCGATCCTGCGCGGCGTCAAGAAGCCGACCGACTGCAAGGTCTTCGGCACCGTCTGCACGCCGGAGAACCCCCTCGGCTCGTGCATGGTCTCGTCGGAGGGTGCCTGCGCCGCGCACTACACCTACGGCCGCTTCAAGGACGTCGCCGTGGTGGCGGAGGGACCCCGATGAGCCCGAAGGGCCGCCCCGAGGGCGAACACCGGAGAGCGCGCAGCGCGAAGGCAGCCCCGTGAGCAAGGTGCGCGACGGCTACGTGCGGCCGGTGGACTTCAAGCATGGGCGCGTCGACCTGGCCCATGGCAGCGGCGGGCGCGCGATGGCGCAGTTGATCGACGAGCTCTTCCTGCGCGAATTCGACAACCCCTGGCTGCGGCAACTGAACGACCAGGCGCGCTTCGAGGTGCCCGCCGGGCGACTGGTGGTGGCGACCGACAGCCACGTCGTCTCGCCGCTCTTCTTCCCGGGCGGGGACATCGGCTGCCTGTCGGTCCACGGCACGCTCAACGACGTCGCGATGGCGGGGGCGCGGCCGGTGAACCTCGCTGCTTCGTTCATCCTCGAGGAAGGCTTCCCGCTCGCGGACCTGCAGCGCATCGTCGTGTCGATGGCGCGCGCGGCGCACGAGGCCGGCGTGCCGATCGTCACCGGCGACACCAAGGTCGTCGAGCGCGGCAAGGGCGACGGCGTGTTCATCACCACCACCGGCATCGGGGTCGTGCCGCCGGGGGTGGAGATCTCCGGCGACCGCGCGCGGCCCGGCGATGCGATCCTCGTCAGCGGCACGCTCGGCGACCACGGGGTGGCGATCATGTCGCTGCGCGAGAACCTCTCCTTCGAGACGACGATCGAATCCGACACCGCGGCGCTGCACGGGCTGGTCGCGACGATGGTCGCGGCGGTCCCCGACATCCGCTGCCTGCGCGATCCGACCCGCGGCGGGCTCGCGACGACGTTGAACGAGCTCGCCGGGCAGTCGGGTTGCGGCATGCTGATCCGCGAGGCGAGCCTGCCGGTGAAGGGCGAGGTCGCGGCCGCGTGCGAGTTCCTCGGCCTCGACCCGCTGTACGTCGCCAACGAGGGCAAGCTGGTCGCAATCTGCGCGCCCGACGACGCGGCGCGCCTGCTGGCGGCGATGCGCGCGCACCCGCTCGGGGGCGACGCCGCGATCGTCGGCGAGGCGGTTGCCGACCCGCACCATTTCGTGCAGATGGAGACCGCGTTCGGCGGCCGGCGCATCGTCGATTGGCTGACCGGCGAGCAGCTGCCCCGAATCTGCTGAACCGGGGGGTCGCGCGAGCCTTCGCCCGATGCGCATCCTGTTCCTCGTCCACGCCTTCAACAGCCTGACGCAGCGGCTCTACGTCGAGCTGACCGCGCTCGGGCACGAAATCTCGGTCGAGTTCGACATCGACGACCGTGTCACCGCCGAGGCGGTCGCGCTGTGGCGCCCGGATCTGATCGTCGCGCCGTTCCTGAAGCGGCGCATCCCCGAGCCGGTGTGGCGGGCGCACCGCTGCATCGTGATCCATCCTGGCATCGAGGGCGATCGCGGGCCCTCGGCGCTCGACTGGGCGATCATGGAAGGCGAGACGCAGTGGGGCGTGACGGCGCTGCAGGCCAACGCCGAGATGGACGCGGGGGACGTCTGGGCGAGTGTGGCCTTCCCGATGCGCGACGCGGCGAAGGGGAGCCTCTACCGCCACGAGGTGACCGCAGCGGCGGTGGCGGCCATGCGCCTGGTCCTGGAACGTCTCGCCCAGGGCCGCCGGCCCGAGCCGCTCGACTACGCGCGCCCCGACGTGCGCGGCCGGCTGCGGCCGGCGATGCGGCAAGCCGATCGCGCGATCGACTGGCGGCGCGAGAGTACGGCCGCGGTGCTGCGCAAGGTCCGCGCCGCGGACGGTTTCCCCGGTGTGCGCGGAGAGATCCGCGGGCTGCCGGTGGCGCTGTTCGACGCGCATGCGGAAGACGCGCTGCGGCGCGACCACCCGGAGGTCGCACCGGGCGAGCTCATCGCAACGCGCGACGGCGCCGTCTGTCGCGCGACCGTCGACGGGGCGGTGTGGATCACCCACCTCGCCCGCCGCGACGGCGCCGAACCGTCGTTCAAGCTGCCGGCGGTAAACGGTGCTGGGCGAGGCCATCGCCGACCTGCCCGAGGCGCCGCTCGCGCCGGAGGCTCTTGCCGAAGGCGCGACCTGGCGCCCGATTCGCTACGACGAGGACGCAGGCGTCGGGTATCTGCACTTCCCCTTCTACAACGGCGCGATGGGCCCCCGGCATTGCGCAGCGCTGCGCGAGGCGGTGGCCCGCGCCAAAGCGCGCCCGACGAGGGTGATCGTCCTCTTCGGGGGGCCTGATTTCTGGTCCAACGGCATCCATCTCAATCTCATCGAAGCCGCCGCCCAACCCGCCGACGAATCGTGGCGCAACATCGAGGCGATGAACGACCTCGTGCGCGAAATCCTGCTCGCGCCGCGGCAGATCACGATCGCCGCGCTGCAGGGCAACGCCGGCGCGGGCGGGGTCTTCCTCGCGCTGGCGGCTGATCGCGTCATCGCCCGCGAGGGCGTGATCCTCAACCCCCACTACAAGTCGATGGGGAACCTCTACGGCTCCGAGTACTGGACCTATTTGCTGCCGCGGCGCGTGGGCGCCGAGCGCGCGCTCTCGATCACGCGGAACCGGCTGCCGCTGGGGGCCATCGAGGCGGCGCGCGTCGGGTTGGTCGACGCGCACGTCGCGGGGACGCCGGCCACCTTCCGCGACGCGGTCGCCCAGCGCGCGCGGGTGCTTGCGGCCGATCCGTCGCTGCCCGACGTGCTGGCCGAGAAGGGCGAGCGGCGCGCCGCCGACGAGGCCGCCGCACCGCTCGAGAGCTATCGGGCCGCGGAAATGGAGCGCATGCGCCTCAACTTCTACGGCTTCGACGCGAGCTATCACGTCGCGCGGCACCATTTCGTCCACAAGCTGCCGCACGCGCGGACCCCGCTGCACCTCGCGCGGCATCGCCGGGGCGCAGGCGCTCGACCTGCTGCGGCGGGACTGACGACGCAAAGAGGAGATCGTCGCGCGCCGGCGCAATGCCGGGCCCGAACGAGCGAGCGACGAGGCGTGCCAGGCGGATCGGACGCGGGGCGCGCGAGCCGTGAGCCCCAGCGCAGGCGGCGTTGCCGGCACCGCCCGAGTCTGCTACAAACAGGGCTTGACGCGGACGGCGGCTTGGCACCGCGGCAGCTCGATCCCCCGATGGACTTCCAGACGGCGACCCCTGCCACGCTCCTCGACCTTCCGGTCGCGGACCGCCTGCGGCAGATCCTGAGGCTTCGCACCGTCGCCAACATCGCACAGCTCACGGCGATCGGCCTCGCGCACGCGGCCGGCGTCGTCCTGCCGCTCGCGGCCATGGTCGCCGTCATCGCGGTGCTGACCGCGGTCAGCATCTGGACCTGGCGCCGGCTCGTCGCCCGTGCCCGGTTCGACGCCGGTGAAGTCGTCGTCCAGATCCTGCTCGACCTCGTGGCGTTCTCGCTGCTGCTGGGGTTGTCGGGCGGCGCCGGCAACCCCTTCGCGCTGTTCTTCCTGCTCCACGTCGTCGTCGCAGCACTGCTGCTGCCGGTGCGCGCCGCGATGTACTGCGCGATGCTGGTCGTGTTCGCCGCCGCGGTCACGAGCTGGTTCGCGCCGCCTCTGCGCGGCGCCATGGGGGGCGCCGTCCCCCACGACCTGCTGGCGGTCGGCCGCGGTCTCGCGTTCGTGTTGACGACGATCGTGCTGACCTGGGTGATCACCGGCGCCGTCACCGCGTTTCAGACCCAGCAGCGGCTGCTGGAACGGACGGCGCAGAAAGCGGTCAACGCCGCCGCGCTGATGCACATGGGGACGATCGCCGCCGGCGCTGCGCACGAGCTGGGGACCCCGCTGTCGACGATGGCGGTGATCGTCGGCGAGCTGCGGCGCGCGCCACCCACCCCGGCCGTGGCGCAGGACGCCGAGATCCTCACCGCGCAGATCCATGCCTGCCGCGACGCGCTGGCGCAATTCACGGCCTCGGCCGGGTACCTGCGCGCGGAGGGCGGCGGCAGGCAGCGGCTGGACACCTTCCTCAACGCGACGCTGGACCGGTTTGCGGCCGCCCGGCCGGAAATCGCGCTGATGAGGAGCGTCGATGGATCGCGGCCCGCGCCACAGATCTTCACCGACCAGATGCTGCGGCAGGCTATTCTGATCCTGCTCAACAACGCGGGCGATGCTTCGCCGCATCATGTGGACTTCGCCGCGCGCTGGGACGTGACGACGCTGTGGATCGGCGTGAGCGACCGCGGTCCCGGCTTCGCCGAGAGCGACCTCGCGAAGCTGGGCCGGGTCTTCTTCACCACCAAAGCTCCGGGCAAGGGAAGCGGGCTGGGGCTCGTCCTGGCGACGTCGGCGGTGAGCCGGCTCGGCGGGACGATCCGCTGGTCCAACGCTCCCGAGGGCGGGGCGCTCGCCGAAATGCGGGTGCCTCTCGAGCAACTCATCATTACATCGGCGCAATGATGGACGCACCCGATTCCGACCTGCCGTCGTTGCTGCTGGTCGACGACGATCCGGTTCTGTGCACGGTCATGGCGCGGGCGCTCGGCGCCCGCGGCTTCGACGTGACGGTCGCCCACTCGATCGAGGAGGCGATGCGCGCGGTCGAGGCCGAGTCTCCCGAGTACGCGCTCGTCGACTTGAAACTCGGCGAGCAGTCGGGGCTGAAGCTCGTGTCGCAGCTCAAGGCGGCCGACCCGCAGACGCGCGTCGTGATCCTGACCGGGCACGGCAGCATTCCCACCGCGATCGAGGCGATCAAGCTCGGCGCCAACTACTACCTGACCAAGCCGGCCGACGCCGACGAGGTGGTGGCGGCATTCGCGCACGAAAGCGGCGACGACTCGCTGCCCGTCGACAGCAAGCCGATGTCGGTCGAGCGGCTCGAATGGGAGTACATCCAGCGCGTGCTGCACGAGAACGGCGGCAACGTCTCCGCCACCGCGCGCGCGCTCTCGATGCACCGGCGCACGCTGCAGCGCAAGCTGCAGAAGCGACCCAGCCAAGGCCTGACGGGCCGAATGACCCCGCTCCTACCGACCGGGGGTTCCACGCTCAGCGGATAGAATCGAATCCTCGACGATCGCTCCATGGAGAACTCAGCGATGAAGCGGATGCGCATGCCGTGGTTGTTGGTCGTTGTAGCAGCGGCGTCCCTGCTCGCGGGCTGTGCCACCCGTCCGACGCTGCCCGCCATCGCCCGTGCCGAGCCGGGCGGCTACCGCTTCGAGACGCGCACGCCCGGGCTCGAGGACAAGCAGGCGATGGTCATCCTCGCCTTTTCCGGGGGCGGGACGCGCGCGGCGGCGTTCTCTTACGGCGTGCTGGAGTTCCTCGCCCGCACCGAGGTCCGCGGCCCGGACGGCAGGGTACACCGCCTGCTCGACGCGGTCGACGTCATCACTGGCGTGTCCGGCGGCAGCTTCACGGCGCTCGCCTACGGCCTGTACGGCGACCGGCTGTTTGCCGAGTACGAGCAGCGCTTCCTCAAGCGCGACGTGCAGGGCGAGATCGTCGCCCGCGTCGTCGATCCGACGTACTGGGGCAAGCTGTGGTCCACGGCCTGGGGGCGCTCGGAACTCGCCGCCGACCTCTACGACGAGATCCTGTTCAACGGCGCGACCTACGCCGATCTCCAGCGAAGGAAGGGGCCGCTCATCCTGGCTTCGGCGACCGACATCTCGACCGGCGCCCGATTCGTCTTCAGCCAGGCGACGCTCAACTTCCTGTGCGCGGACCTCAACGCCCTGAGACTCTCCCGCGCCGCCGCCGCGTCGTCGGCGGTGCCGGTCGTGCTCTCGCCCGTCACCCTCGACAATCACGGCGGCACCTGCGGCGCGGGCCTGCCGCCCTGGGCGCGCGCGTTCACCGAGTCCGCGGATCCACCACGGCCGGCCTCGCGCGCCATCAGGACGCTGAAATCGCTCGAGGCCTACCTGGACGGCGTCCGCCGGCCGTACATCCACCTGGTCGACGGCGGCGTGTCGGACAACGTCGGCATGCGCGGCGTGCTCGATACCCTCGAACTCCTCGAGGCGCTGCACGACGCCGGCTACAAGACGCCGCTCGACCGCGTCAAGCGCATCGTCGTGCTTATCGTCAACTCGCTGTCGTCCCCGCCGACCGACTGGGACGAGTCGGAAGCGCCGCCCGGAACGCTGGATATCCTGCTGAAGGCGACCGGCGTGCCGATCGACCACTATTCCTACGAGGCGGTCGAGCAGCTCAAGGACACCGCGGCGCGGTGGGCGAACATGCGCGTCATCCGCGATTCGGCGGCGATGGCGGCGAACAAGGATCCGGCGGTCGCAGTCGCGGTCCGCGGGCCGGACGCCGAGATCTACGCCATCGACGTCTCGTTTGCCCGGCTCAAGGACACCGCCGAGCGCGACTATCTCAACCTGCAGCCCACGTCGTTCGTGCTGCCCGACGAGGCCGTCGACCGGCTGCGGGCCGCGGCGGGGACGATCATCCTGGCGTCGCCCGAGTTCCAGCGGCTGCTGCAGGACCTCGGAGCCCGCGTCGTGGACCGACCCGCGAAGGCACCAGCGGCGGGCCCCGCCGCGCGGTAGCGCGCAGCGCGAACGCCGCCTTGCGAGGAGCCGGAGAACGCGACGGGCAGCGCTGGCGGTGCCCGTCGTCGCACTGGCGAGGGCTCGCCCGTCAGACGCGGCGGCGATATTCCCCGGTGCGCGTGTCGATTTCGATCCTGTCGCCGGTGACGACGAACAGCGGCACCGCGACCTCGAGGCCGCTGGCGATCTTCGCGGGCTTCAACACCTTGCCCGAGGTGTCGCCCTTCACGGCGGGTTCGGTGTAGGTGATCTCGCGCACGACCGAGGTCGGCAACTCGACCGAGATGGCCTTGCCCTCGTAGAAGGTGAGCTCGCAGGCCAGGCCGTCGTCGAGGTACGGCAGCGCGTCGGCGATGTTCTCCTTCTCGACGTCGTACTGGTTGAACTCGGCGTCCATGAACACGTACATCGGGTCGGCGAAGTACGAGTAGGTGACTTCCTTCTTCTCGAGCTGGATGACGTCGAACTTCTCGTCGGCGCGGTACACGGTCTCCGTGCCCGAGCCCGAAAGCAGGTTCTTGAGCTTCATCTTCACGACCGAAGCGTTGCGGCCGGACTTCGTGAACTCGGCTTTCTGGACCACCATCGGGTCCTTTCCGACCATGATCACGTTGCCGGCACGGATTTCCTGGGCGATTTTCATTGCGGCACCTGCGCTATGGAGTGGATGCGGGAAACCCGAAATTATACCCTGTGCGCCGCCGCGTTGACGAGACCTGCCGCCAGTTCCGGCAGGTCGACGAGGGTGTGGCACCAGCGCTGCGCGGCCGCCGCAAGCGCCGGCAGCGCAGCGGCGTAAGCGCTCCACGCGTCGGCGATCGGCGGCGCCCCGGGGGCGTCGTTCCAGGCCGCGAACAGCCCGCGGACCGCGGCCGCGGCGTGGGCCGCCAGCCCCGCGCAGTAACGGTCGAGAAACGCGGCGACCTTGGGCAGGTGCGCCGATTGCGCCTGCGGGTAGGCCTGCCAGACGAGCGGCCGCGCCGCCCACTGCCCGCGCACGAAGGAATCCTCGCCGCGGACGAAGTTGACGTCGCAGGCCCACAGCAGCCGGTCGTAGTGGTCCTGTGCCACGAAGGGAATCCGGCAGACCGTGAGCACGCCGCGGGATTGCGGCGGCGCGAGCGACGGTACGGCCCCGTCCGGGCCGGCGAAGGACGCCGGGTCGGGCACGAGGCACACGATGCGCCCGCCGCCGGCCGCCCAGGCGTCCTCGAGCGCCGCAAGCGGCGCGTCGGGGTAGCGGAACATCGACACCCGGAGCTCGCCCTCGGCGCGCGCCGGGACGCCCAGCAGCGACCACAAAGCGGCCTCGGCGGCGGCGTCGGCACTGAAGCGCCGCCGCTGGTCGACAAGACCCGTTTCGCGCAGCAGTCCCCCGCTGCTTGGCGTGAACCCCGGGAACCAGAACCGCCGCGGCAGCCCCAGCACGGGGTGCGGCGACGGTTTGCCGTGCGCCGCGTCGACCCAGGGCTCCGCCGACAGGTACTCGAGGACGAACCACTCCGGGGCAGCGCTGCGGGCGGCGAGCGCGGCGACGAAGGACTCCGGCAAAGCGCAGCCGAAGCCGTCGATCACGACCTCCGGGACTTCGTCCGCGGCCAGCGCCGGGAACGGCTCCGTCCACCGGCGCAGACCGACGCCGGCCAGCGACTGCCGTTCCCGCGCCGGGTCGACACCGGGCGCGATACGCAGCAGCGCGGCGACGTCGTCGATCCACAGCGTCACCGCGAGGTGGTGCTCGCGCGCGAGCACGCGCGCGAGGCGCCAGCAGACGCCCGCGTCGCCGAAGTTGTCGACGACCTTGCAGAAGATGTCCCAGCGGGCGGCGGTGCGCGGCATCGAACGAGGATGGGTGGCTGCCACTACCCATTATCCCCCGGGGACCGAGCCCCGGAGCGGCGGGCGGCGCGAAGCGCATAATGGCAGGGCGGCGGGAGCGCGGAGGAACGGTGGCGATGGCAGGACTCTTGGCTTGGCCCAGCGCTTGGGCGCCGCAGATGTGCTGGTCCAGGACTTCGAGGAAGGGTTCGCAGCGCACGCCGCGGGTTGATCTCGCGCGAGGCCGCCGGTGCGAGCGCGCGATGATGCCGCCATCGCGCCTGGCGCGGTTCCCGCCGGTCCGGGCGGTTCCCCGGCGTGGCGCCCGGCAGGGCGCAGGTTGGTAAGCAATGAAGGCCGTACGACGCATGGCCTGGCTGTCGATCGCGACGTCGATCGGCACGATCGTGCTCAAGTTCAGCGCCTGGCACGTCACGGGCTCGGTGAGCCTGTGGTCCGACGCGCTGGAGGCGCTGGTCAACCTCGCCGCGGGGCTGGTGGCGCTGGGGGCGATCACGCTGGCCCACCAGCCCGCCGACGACACCCATCACTACGGCCACGACAAGGCCGAGTACTTCTCCAGCGGGGTCGAGGGGGCGCTGATCCTGGTCGCCGCGATCGCGATCATCTGGTCGGCGGCGCAACGGCTCGCCGCGCCGCAGCCGCTCGAGAACCTGGCCGTCGGGTTGTCCGTCGCGTTCCTCGCCGGCGTGATGAATCTCGCTCACCGCGCGGACGATGCTGAAGGTCGCGAAGCAGCGCGACAGCATCACCATCGAGGCGGACGCGAAGCACCTCCTCACCGACGTGTGGACCTCGGTGGGCGTGATCGGCGGGCTGCTGGTGGTGTGGTGGATGCCGCGGTGGGCGATCCTCGACCCGTTGATGGCCCTCGCCGTGGCGGTGCACATCCTGTTTACCGGCGCGAGTCTGCTGCGGCGCTCCGCCGACGGCCTCATGGACGCGGCGCTGCCGCCCGGTGAAGTGCGGCGCGCGCAGGCGCTGATCGCTGCCGAGTTGCCGGTCGATGCGAGCTTCCACGCACTGCGCACGCGCAAGGCCGGGTCGCGGCGCTTTCTCGAGTTTCACCTGACCGTGCCGGGGGCGATGACCGTCGCCGAGTCGCATCGGCTGTGCGACCGGATCGAGGCATCGCTCGAGGCGGCGCTCGCGCGGGCTGCGGTGACCATCCACGTCGAGCCCGGCGAATCGCAGGCGCCGCACCGTTGAGGCGAGCGCGGCATCACGGCCGCGAGGCGCGCGGCCGGACCCTGCAACGGGAATCGGGGCCCCCCGCACGGATTCGAGTAGTCGCACGAAGCGTCGACGATCTCCGCCTTGGTCCGCCGGCCGTCGGGCGTCACCACGGCTCCCGACGCCCGGGCGAGTCCCCGCTCGAAACTGCCCTCGAAGCGCGAACCGTCGGGAAACCAGTAGGTTCCGCGGCCTTGCGGCAGTCCGCCCGCTCGCACCCTAGTACCTGGCGCCGTTGCCATGGAAATAGACGCCTTGTCCGCTCAGCGTGCCCCGCTCCATGTCGCCCTCGTAGCGGTCCCCGTTCGCGAAGAACATGACCCCTTTTCCCTGCGGTCGGCTGTCGAGGAACGAACCTTCGTAGCGGTCCCCGTTGGCGAAGCGCATGACCCCCGTTCCTTGCGCCCGACTGTCCACGAACGAGCCCTCGATCCGGTCGCCGCCACTCGTAATGTAGGCACCCCGACCGGTGATCAAACCGGCCCGGACCTCGCCCTCATAACTGTCGCGGTTGGCGAACTGCCACTTTCCCCTGCCGTCGGGCTTGTCCTGTGCGAACTCCCCTTCGTAGCGGTCGCCGTTGGTCCAGACGAGCGTGCCGGTGCCGTGCTTCAGGCCGTCCTTGAACTCGCCCTGGTATTTCAGCGTCCTGGACGAGTACTCCCCTTTGCCGTGCACCTGGGCCCCGCGCATCGCGCCGCGGTAGACGGAGCCGTCGGCAAAGACAAGCTCCCTCACGCCTGGCGCGATCTCCCTGCCCAAGGTCTCGTCCCTGGGCTTGGCGGCCGCAGCTGCAGCAGCAGCTGCGGTTGCAGCCGAGTCGGGCCCCGCCCGCCCGCCGGTGTCGGGCCGCGGTGGCTCAACGCTCAGCCGCTTATCCACCGCCACCCCGGGGGTGGGCCGCGGTTCCGCATCCGGGGCCGGCGTCCGTGGCCTTGCCGCCGGCGCCGCCATCGAGACCTGGCCGCGCCCCAGCAGGGTGTCGATGCGGTTCTTCGCCAGTCGCGAATACACGCCGTTCGGATACTTGTCCAAGTAGGCCTGCACGTCGTCGGCACGGGTCGAGTTCTCGACGCTTCTCCAGAACTGGAGCTTCGTGCTGCGCCGCTGCGCACCGACCGGCGCCTGCGCCGGCGCGCCTGCGCCGCGCGCGCGCGCGCCGGGTTGAAGACGAAGTCGCCCTTGATGGACGAGAGCTCCCATGGTGTCTGCAGCCGCTTGGTGTCCCGCTCCACGCCCTCGCGCACCTTGCGGAACAGCACTTCCACCGGCATGTCGGGAACCTTGCTGTTCTGCAGGATCTGCCCGGTGTAGATGCCGTTGCGGCCGAAGCCGTCGGCGGCCGTCCGCCCGGCGCCGGCGCTAGGCGATCACCGCCGACGGGCCGCTCATCGGACGAAGTGCTGGCCGCGACCTTGAATTCGCCGAAGGGATTGTCGCGACAGGCGTCGAGGATCACGAAGTTGAACCGCGTCTTCGCCCGCTCCATGCGGTCGAGGACCTGCGAAACATCGACCGAGAAGAACGTCACGTCGTCCTCGGAGGCCAGCGTCGCGTCAACCGGAATAAGGTAATTGCGGTCCTTGAACTGCATCGCGTGGCCGGCGTAGAAGAACAGCGCGGCTTCCGCGGCGTCCAGCGCTCTGCCGACCTCCTGCAGCGCCGCGATCATCTGGGCCCGCGAGACGTTTTCCTTGACGATCGTCGTGCCACCGAGCTCGCGCCGCGCCGCCCCGAGGTCGCGGGCATCGTTGGCGGCGTTGCGCAGCGGCGAGCTCGGGTACGCGTTGTTGCCGATCAGCAGGGCGACGCGGCCCGCCGCCTGCGCGGGGAGGGCGACCAGCGCAAACGCCAGGATCGCGAGGCCGGCGAGCGCCCGAAAAGCCATCGACGAGTTGCGAAGGATCATCGCGTGCAACTGGGGCAGACGGTAACCGCCGCTTCGGGAGACCATGACCCAAAGTCCGAATCGAAGTCGGCGTCCATGTCAAACATTGGTACCCCCACCCGGCGCGCACGTGTTTGACGTGCGTCAACGCAACGTCCATCCGGAGGGCTAGGATGAAATCGTGCGATGTCGATAAGAGTGGACCCAATGAGAGCGTTTTTCATCATTTTGCTGCTGGCCGGCTCGTCGGGACGGCGAGCGGCTCGGCGCTTCCAGCGCTGCGCGGCGCGCCGTCGCCGGGGAGATCGCCAAGGCGCTCGCCCCGGCTCCCGAGCCCGTGATGCGCACGCGCGGCATCGTGCTCGATGCAGGGTCCGGCAAGGGGGCTGGCACGGCTGTTGCGTCCAAACGCGCCATCGACTTCGAGGTGCTGTTCGAATTCGACTCGGCACGCCTCACTTCCGACGGGCGCGGCGTGCTGGACGCGCTCGGGGGGGCGCTCGAGTCCGCCGAGCTCGCCAACGTCCGGCGAGTGACGCTGGAGGGCCATACCGACGCTAAGGGTAGCGACGAATACAACGAGTCGCTGTCGCTGCTGCGGGCGCAGGCAGCGCGGCAGTACCTCGATCCAGAAGCACCGGATCCCGTCAGGCCAAGTTGCCCGCCGTCGGCAAGGGGAAGAGCGGAGCTGGCCGACCGCGCGACCCGTACAGCGCCGCCAACCGGCGCGTGCGCGTCGTGGTCGAAGGGCGTCCTGAGGCGACTCGATGATCCTGTTTTTTCACGCGATCACCCCGGTACGAGGCCGCAAAGGAGAGAATCATGAAAACGACAAAGCTCAGTCATCATCGCCTTCGCTCGTCCGGTACGCTCTTTGCGGTCGACGTCGCTGGCGCAGCCGTAAGATAGCGATGTCAAGGTTCAGAGCAGCGTCGAGCAGACAACAGAGCGGCCAGGACAACAAGCAGTCCATCGACCTCGGCAACGTCGAGCCAGCGGCGGCAAGTCCGATGTGAAGGTCGGCAAGGTCCTGCAGCAGCAAGCAGGGCGGCAGGGACAACGTCCAGAAGATGAACGTCGGCAATGTCGCTGGCGCCGGCAAGTCCGACGTGAAGACCGGCAACATCACCCAGCAGCAGCTCAGCGGCGCCGAGAACAAGCAGAAGATGGACGTGGGCAACGTCGCGGGCACCGGCCTCCAAGGTGCAGACCGGCGACATCAAGCAGCTGCAGACGGGTGGCGGCGGCAACAAGCAGACGATGAGCCTGGGCAACGTCGCGGGCACCGGCAAGTCCGACGTGAAGACCGGCACGGTCCCACTCAGAAGCAGACGGGCGGCATGGGCTCCGTGCAGGACGCCAAGATCGGAGACGTGAACGGCTGCGGGAAGTTCGAACGTGCAGACCGGCAACGTCTCCCAGACGCAGATCTGACGGCACCATGAGCAAGCAAACCATGGGCCTCGGCAACGTCGAAGGTGGCGGCACCAGCAACGTCAAGATAGGCGGGCCCGTGGGCCAGACGCAAAAGGGTTCGCAGAACACCCAGGATCTGCAGGTCGGCAACGTCAAGGGAAACGGCACCTCCGGCGTCTATGTCCAGGGTGGCATCACGCAGCAGCCAGGGCGGAACGAGCAGTACGCAGAACACCAACATCGGCAACGTGAAGTGAGCCGGTGACGGCGCCGTAGCCCGGCCACCAGGAGAGCTGCGATGCGCGGCCATCGGCGGTCCGGCTGTGGTGTTGCGGCCATCGCGCTGGCGATCGTGCGTATCTGGCGCCGATGCCGGGAACCGCCGCAGCCCGAGTCGCTCGACCTCGACCCGGCGCACGGCCGCGAAGGTCGCCAAGGAGAAGGCCAAGGCCAACGCAGCGAGCAAGGGTGAAGGGCGGAGAGCCGTGGCCGCCTGACGCAGACGGTCGTGTCCAAGCCCGACGAGTGCGGCGTGAACATCGGCAACGTCGATTCCAGCAAGTCCGGTCCCGGGCAAGCCGGCATCAACACGCCCCGCGAGAACCACCGTCGTCATCACCGGCCCGGTCATCAACCTCGGCAAATGCAAGAAGTAGGAGGGTCCTGTGCGAGCGCTCGGGGCGCGACGTCGCAAGGAGTTCGGCCGGGTGCGCGGTTTGCCGGCATGCGTGGTGCTTGTCGCTGCTCATGGCGATGCGCGACTTCGCCGCAGGAGAAGATGGAGGAAATCGCGGCGCGAGTCCTCGTCCGCGACCGACCAGGCGCGCGTCGGGTCCGCAGTCGCCGCCCGCGCCCAGCGTTCACGTCGTTCACCCCGGCGCTGCGCTGCATGGACAACCTGATGATCAAGTACGGCGTGAAGGGCGTGAACGCTGCTGGTCGAAGACATGCACGACGCCACCAAGAAGGTCAACGCCGGCGCACGCGCGACATGCTGATCTCCGCCGTCTCGGAAATGACGCGGCGCAGCGATGCCATCCGCTTCGTCGCCTACGGCGCGGATTCGGCTCAACATCATCGGCTTCCTCAAAGAGGCGGAACGCAAGTCGGCCGTACCTGAGCCTGCCCGAATACAGCGATCCGCGGCTCGGTGTCGCAGCTGGACGACAACCTCGCCAAGCAGCACCGAGCAACGCCGGCGTGCAGATCGGGCCGGTCGGCGGCGGACGGCAACGCTCCAGGGTTCGGCGCAGATGCTTGCCCTCGACCTCGTCCGTGATCCGCACCGAGGATCATTTCCGTCCTACCTGGCGTGGCGTCGCGCAATTCGGTGGTGATCGTGCGGCAGGCCAGGGCCGTGGATCGACGGCAATGCGAGTGCGACGCTGGCGCTCGCCGGCGCTGGGCATCAACTTCGATCGCGGCATCGAGAACGAGCGAGGGCACGGCGCAGGCGCTGCGCGGCCTGATCGAGCTCGCAGCGGTAGAGCTCGTTCGGACGGCTGCTGAAGATCCCTTACTGGACCTGCCTCGGTGCCGACTCGACCAACGAAGCTGTCGCCAACCGAGATCACCGACTGGTACTACGCGCTCTATTCGAGCAACCAGGCGCGCCTCGATCACCTACTTCCAGTGGCAGATCAAGGTGCGCAGCCTCTACGACGGCGAGATCAACGGCGAGCCCGACGAAGCGTTGCGCGATTCCGTCAGCGCCTATCGGCGTGCGCTCGGCCTCGATCCGGCGCCGGCGCGCACTCGACCAGGAGTTCTTCACCTCCTACCTGAACGCGGCAACCGACGGCCGGGCGACGGCAGGCGGCGCAGGCAGTCCTCGCCTCGGTGCCGCGCGCCCGCGCTGCCGTGCCGCCAAGCCCGGCCCGTGCGCCACCCCCGCACCCCGCCCGCAGGCAACCCGTGACGCGACTCTCGACCTGACGATACGAGCAACTCGCAGAAGCTGGCCTCTCCTGAGCGGCGCAGGAGATCCGCCTGTCGCTCGCCGTGAGTCGCGACGCGCTCACCTCGTACTGCTACGTCGCAGGACGAGACCGGCGCCGTGTCGCGCTTCTTCCCGAACCGCTTTGCCAGCTGGCGCGCATGCTCGCCGGCGGCCGAGCCGCTGCAGATTCCCGGCAGCCATGCCGTTCCAGTTGGTGGCCAATCAACAAGGGGCAGAAGGAACGCATCCTTTGCGTGGCTTCAGGCCGCGATCTGGCGCGGGAACTGCCTGCAAAGCTCGGCGGCGGCGAGTTCAGCCGATTGCCCGTGCGCTCGCTGGACGAAGTGGCGAGCGCGTATAGCAGCATTTCCGGCACCCCGGTGGTGGCCAGGATGTACGATGTCGTCGTGCGCTAGCCGGTGGTCGTGTTGCTCGTGGGCGTCTTCACTGGCGATTCCCGTTGCCATCGTGTTGGTCGTAAAGGAATCACAGGCGGCGCCGATCGTTCCGCCGCTCAAGGACGTCCCGCCTGCGGTCAGCCAGCGCCAGTCGGCGCAGGCCCCGATACTGCGCTGCTGGCAGAACGGACGGCTGGTGATCGAGCGGGATCACGTCACCCTCGCCGAACCGCCGCCGGGCGCCTACGTGCTGCGGAAGAACGACCGCAAGGGCGCGCCGATCTACGTGTTCGACCTGCAGAACGGCCTGTGTATCGTGTCGAACGAAAGCGTCGCGGTCGAGCCTTCGCGCTGACGCGCGTCGAGAAGCGGCCTGTGGCTGGCGGCCGCCTCACCGGCTATCGCCTTGGGGCCTCGTCGAGCGCGAGGCGGCCGCATTGCTCGAACTGCGAGCGGTTGGCGGCCTCGGCCGCGCCGCGAGCCGGCGAGCGTTCCCCGCGGCGGACCGCGGCGTGACCGCGCGCTCGCAGCTCGCCGGCGCCGACGTCGCCCGCCTTGGCGTGCTCGCTGCGCTGTGGGGCGCATCGTTCCTGTTCATGCGCGTGGTTGCACCGGCGCTGGGGCCGCTGTTCACGGCCATGTCGCGGGTGCTGATCGCGGGGTTCGTGCTGGTCGCGTATGCACGATGGATGGGCTTCGACGCCGGGATGCGCCGCCACTGGCGCCGCTATGCGACGATCGGGCTCGTCGGGTCGGCGCTGCCCTTCGCGCTGTTCGCGTACGCCGCGCTGCGCCTGCCCGCGTCGTACATGGCGATCCTCAACGCGGCGACGCCGTTCTTCGCGCTGCTGCTCTCGGCCCGTTTTCTCGCCGAGCGGCTGTCGTCGCCGCAGTTCGTCGGCCTCGGCCTCGGCCTCGCCGGCGTGGCGCTGGTGAGCGGCGCCGGCCCGGTCACCGTCGACGCCGGGTTCGTCGTGGCGGCGCTGGCGTGCCTCGGCGCGACGTTCTGCTACGCGGCGACCGGCATCTACGTCCGGCAGCGGGCGAGCGATCTCGCGCCGCGCGCGATCGCGGCGTGGAGCCAGGTCTGCGCCGGGCTCGCACTGCTGCCGATCGCGCTCCTCGCGCCGTGGCCGCAGGCGGCGGCGTTCACGCCCACGATCGTCGCCAACGTCCTCGGACTGGCGCTGTTCTGCAGCGCATGGGCCTATCTGCTCTACTACCGCCTGATCGCCGACGTGGGGCCGACGCGCGCGGTGACGGTGACGTTCCTGATCCCCCTCTTCGGAATGCTGTGGGGCGCATTGATCCTCGGCGAGGCGATCACCTGGCCGATGCTCGCCGGTTGCGCGCTGGTGCTGGCGGGCACCGCGTTCACGCTGCGCAGGGCTCCGCCCGAAGGCAGGAAAACGCAATAAAAACAACCGCCATTTGCGCGCCGCGCCGGCAGCGGGCGGATTTGCCAGAAGCCCCGCTGCGCACTATCATGAGCAAGGCCCCTCGGCGCCCCTGCGCAACTCTTCCACGGCTGCCTCCTCCGGGAGTTCCAGAATGAACGCTCCACTCAGTTCCAAGGCCCTCAGCAAGCCCACCAAGCTCGACCGCCTGTTCGCGTTGCAGCGCGACGCGTTTGCGCGGGAGCGCTTTCCGTCGTACGCCGTGCGCAAGAGCCGCGTCGAGCGCCTGCTCAAGCTTGTCACCAAGCACGAGAAGGCGTTGTGCGTGGCGGTGGCGAAGGACTTCGGCCATCGTTCGCATCACGAGACCCGGCTCGCCGAGCTGTTCTTCGTCGCCGCCGAGGCGCGGACGACGTTGCGGCACCTGCGGGAATGGATGAGCACGCGCCGCGTGTCGACGCCGCTGCACCTGCTGCCGGCGTCGTCGCGGATCCTGCGCCAGCCGCTGGGCGTCATCGGCATCATCAGCCCGTGGAACTATCCCATCCAGCTCGGCCTGGCCCCGGCGATCGGCGCGCTCGCCGCCGGCAACCGGGTGATGCTCAAGCCCTCCGAGCTCACGCCGGCGACCTCCGAATTGATCGCGGAGCTCGTCTCGAAGCTGTTCGCCGACGACGAGTTCGCCGTGGTGTTGGGCGACGCGGCGGTGGGGCACGCGTTCGCGCTCCAGCGCTGGGACCACCTGTTCTTCACCGGGTCGACGATGGTCGGCCGCCTTATCGCGCTCGCTGCCGCCGAGAACCTCGTCCCGGTCACGCTGGAGCTTGGGGGCAAGTCGCCGGCGATCTTCGACCGCGATTCGGATTTCTCGGTCACCGCGCCGCGGCTCGTCTCGGGCAAGCTGCTCAACGCCGGCCAGACCTGCATCGCGCCCTGCTATGCGATGGTGCCGACGAAGCGCGTCGACGAGTTCGTCGCCGCGGTCAGCCGCGCCGTCAAGACGCTGTATCCGACGCTCGCCAAGAATCCCGATTACACGGCCGTCGTCAATCCGCGTCACTATCAGCGCCTCACCGGCATCATCGAGGACGCGCGGGACAAGGGTGCGCGCATCCTTCCGATCAATCCGGCCGACGAGGCGATGCCGGCGTCGGCGCGGAAGATCGCGCCGACACTGATCCTCGACGTCAACGACGACATGCGCGCGATGCAGGAGGAGATCTTCGGTCCGTTGCTGCCGGTGGAGACCTACAGCGACCTCGACGACGCGATCGCGCGCGTGAATTCGCGGCCGCACCCGCTGGCGCTGTACTATTTCGGCGACGACGAGAAACGGCGCGAGCGCATACTGCGGGAGACCATGTCGGGCGGGGTCACCATCAACGACACGCTGCTGCATTTCATGAACGAGGCGCTGCCGTTCGGAGGCGTGGGTCCCTCGGGGCAGGGTGCCTACCACGGCGAGAAGAGCTTCGTGCTGTTCAGCAACGAGAAGCCGGTGTTCACGCAGTCGCGCTACGCGGGGACGCGCCTGCTCTACCCGCCCTACGGCGCGCTGTTCAATCGCATGCTCGGCATGCTGAGCCAGCTCAAGGGCTGAGAGCGCGGCCGATCGCCGCAACCTCCTCCGTCATACTGCCAGGAGCTTCGCCCCCATGAGGATCGACGAGATCAAGGTCGGCATGTCCGCGCAGCGGCGCAACGTCGTCACGCGCGAGCACATCGCCGCTTTTGCCGACGTGTCCGGGGACCGCAATCCGGTGCATCTCGACGACGCCTTCGCGGCGACGACCCAGTTCAAGGGCGTGATCGCGCACGGCATGCTGTCCGCCGGGTTCATCTCGGCCCTGCTCGGCAACGATCTGCCGGGGTTGGGCACCGTCTACATGGGGCAGTCGCTGTCGTTCCGTTTTCCGGTGCGCCCAGGCGACGAGGTGGTGACCACCGCCACCGTCAAGGAGATCATCCCCGAGAAGCGCCGGGTGGTGCTGACCACCGTGTGCACGGTCGGCGACAAGGTCGTGCTCGACGGCGAGGCGCTGGTGATGATTCCCGCCTGACGCGCGGCGAAGGCGGCCGTGTGTTCCGGCCGTGTTCCCATTGTTCGCGACGGGAGCGGCTTCCGCCGGGAAACGGGATCCCGATCGGTTTCCCCTCCGGGCCCGGGTGGGACATCGCTCCTTCCGTGGGTCGGACAGCGCGCCGGCCGCGGCCGGCGATGCTGTGACGGTGCTGCCGGCAGCAGCCTATTTCGGCAGCTTGCCCTGCACGCCCTCGACGTAGTAGTCCATCTTTGACAGCGTCGCATCGTCGATCGCCTTGCCCGCGGCGAGCCGCTCCTTGCCTTCGTTGTCCTTGACCGGGCCGGTGAACGGGTGGAACCGCCCCGCCGCGATGTCGGCGGACGTCTTGTTGACGAGGTCCTGCACGTCCTGCGGAACGACCTTGCTGAACGGCGCCATCTTGATCATCCCGTCCTTGATGCCGCCCCAGACATTGTCCTGCTTCCACTTGCCGTCGAGTTGCGACTGGGCGACCTTCGTGTAGTACTGGCCCCACTGGTGCGTGACCGCGGTCAGGTGCGCGTTCGGGCCGTATTTCGACATGTCGGAGTGGTAACCGATCGCGTACACCTTCTTCGCTTCCGCCGCCTGCACCGTGGCGGTCGAATCGGTGTGGTGGGTGACCACGTCCGCGCCCTGCGAGATCAGCGTGTCGGCGGCCTCGCGCTCGCGGCCCGGATCGAACCACGAGTTGACCCAGATGACCTTGGTCTCGGCCTTGGGGTTGACGCTCTTCATGCCGCGGGTGAACGCGTTGATGCCCATCACGACCTCGGGGATCGGGAACGCGGCGACGTAGCCGGCGACGTTCGACTTGGTCATCTTCCCGGCGACGATGCCGGCGAGGTACCTGCCTTCGTAGAAGCGGGCGTTGTAGATGCCGACGTTGGACTCGGTCTTGTACCCGGTCGCGTGCTCGAAACGCACCTTGGGGAACGTCTTCGCGACCTTGATCGTCGGATTCATGTAGCCGAACGACGTCGTGAAGACGAGGTGGTGTCCGCTCTGCGCGAGCTCGCGGATGACGCGCTCGGCGTCCGCCCCCTCGGGCACGCTTTCGACGTACTTGGTGGTGACCTTGGCGCCGAGCGCCTTCTCCATCTCCTTGCGGCCGGAGTCGTGCTGGAACGTCCAGCCAGCGTCGCCGATCGGACTCACGTAGACGAAACCGATCTTGAGCGGCTCGCCGGCCTTGGTCTGCGCGGCGGCGGGAAGCGCCAGGCCGAGCGTGGCGGCGGCCAGGGCGGCGGTGGCGAGGAGTGCCTTGCGGCGGGGAAGGGGACGCATCGTGGTTCTCCAGGGTCTGGGGTGGAACAGGGCGGCGAGAAAAGCCGCGATTCTACTCCTCGTGCCGGCGCATCGCACGATCGACTGATCGCGGGCCGGGGGGTATCGCGGCCCCGGGGTCCGCTGGCGGGACGGGGGCGATCCCGGGACCGTATAATGGGCGCGATGCCGGCGTCAGGCCTCGCCCCCGCCTGCCGGCGCGGGTCCGGCGGCCGCCCCCTTCCCCCCGCGGGGCCCGCCGGCCGGAGACCCAACGATGCAACGCGACCTCACGCGCACCACACTCGCGGTGCTCTTCATCGGCATGCTGATCGCCGCTTCGCTGTGGATCCTGCGACCGTTCCTGGCGCCGGTGATCTGGGCGGCGATGATCGTCGTCGCCACCTGGCCGGTGATGCTCAAGGTCGAGCGCCTGCTGTGGCGCCGGCGGGGGTTCGCCGTCGCGGTGATGACGCTCGCGATGTTGCTGGTCTTCGTCCTGCCGTTCTGGGCCGCGATCGGCGCGATCGTCGACTACTCGGACCGGCTCGTCGAATGGGCGCGCCACCTCAAGGACTTCAAGATCCCGGAACCGCCCGGATTCGTCGCGATGATTCCGGTGTTCGGGGCCCGGATCGCGTCGGCGTGGCGCGAGGTCGCGGCGATGCCGCCGGAAGCGCTCGCGGCCAAGCTCGGTCCCTACGTCGGCAATCTCGTGAGCTGGATCGCGGCCGAAGCGGGAACGGTCGGCATGCTGCTGCTGCAGTTCCTGCTGACGGTGGCGATCGCCGCGGTGATGTACTCGGGCGGGGAGACCGCTGCGCGCGGTGTGCGCCAGTTCGCACGCCGGCTCGCAGGGCAGCGCGGCGACGACGTGGCGGTGCTGGCCGCGCAGGCGATTCGCGGCGTCGCGCTGGGCGTCGTCGTGACCGCGCTCGTGCAGTCGACCTTGGGCGGACTCGGCCTCTTCGTGGCCGGGGTTCCGCTCGCCGGGGTGCTGACCGCGGTGATGCTGATGCTCTGCCTCGCGCAGATCGGGCCGCTGCTGGTGCTCGCCCCGGCGGTGGCGTGGCTCTACTGGAGCGGCGACAACGTCTGGGGCACGGTGCTGCTGGTGTGGACCGCGTTCGTCGGCACGCTGGACAACTTCCTGCGCCCCTTCCTCATCAAGAGGGGGGCCGACCTGCCGCTGCTCCTGATCTTCGCCGGGGTGATCGGCGGCCTCGTCTCGCTGGGGCTGCTGGGGATCTTCGTCGGTCCGGTGGTGCTGGCGGTCAGCTATACGCTGCTCGCCGCGTGGGTCAACGACACCCGGGAGCCGACCGTTGCCCCGGAGGAGCGCGGTGAGTCTTCGCGCTCCGAGGCCGGGAGCCCGTAGGCCGGCGCGCGCACCCGACGCGAGGTCATCAGGCGCTCAGAGATTCGCCGAGCGCCACCAGGTGATGTGGTCGCGCCGCAACGTCATGTGCGACGGCATCGGGTAGTAGACGAGCTCCGCGCCGATGCCCACGTAGAACCCGTTCTTCACCATGCGGTACGGGAACTCGAGCGAGTGGACCCGGTGGACCAGCTTGTTCTGCTTGTCCTTGGGATCGAGCACCATCAGTGCCTCGCGCAAGTGCTGCATGAACGGATAGGGCAGGTCTGCCTCCTGTCCGTTGACCGGGTCGATCGCGAGCGGGCCGAGGTCCAGCTCGACGAAGCACATCCCCGGAAAGTGGAACGAGTGCGAGGGCTTCGTGGTCACGTCGGCGTAATAGCCCGCCGGATCGAGGACGCTGACGACCAGGCTGTTGATCGGCGCCAGGTCCTGGTACATGTGCAGTTCGCGCTTCGGTGCCGGCGGCGCGGCGCCACGGTCGAGCCCCAGGGTCGCCCCCATCGCCGTCGTCAGATAGAGCTTGCCCAGCGCACCGAGCGACATGTGCTCCAGGACCCGATACATCGAGACGTACACCGAGTTCTTGGGCGAACCGTCCGCCCGTGGCCGGCACCGCGCGTAGCATCCTTCGATGTCGAACTGCGGGTGGCGGTACGCCGGATCCACCTCGAAGAAGACTGCCTGACCCTTCGACTTGAACTTGTGCCCGGTCGCGTAGTACTGGCCGAACTGCTCCGGCGTCAGCATCGAGGCGATCAGCGCTTCGGGAATCAGCGAGAAATACAGATGGATCGACATGCCTCAGGGCCCCTTGCAAGGATTCGACGCGGTTCGACCGTCGCGGCCGCGCGCGGTGAGAGGGAATTCGTCTTGGTCCGATTATAGCGGGGATGCAAACCGCGGGCAGGCCCGGCGGGAAGCCTGCCGGGCAGAGGGCTCGTGGCGCGCCGCGTGACAGAGCGAGCGGGGCGGGGTCGCGCTCTCGAGGCGCGTGGCCGGGCCCGTGGACGAGGAATCGGGACCCCGCGTACCGCTGTTGCGCCAGCGCGGAACGCGCTGCCTCGCGCACCCCTCGTGCTTCCTCGGCTCGCCGCGGCGACCCGCGTCCGACCGGCGGAGCCTCGTCAGTGCTTGTCCTCCTTGGTGACGATGCGCATGCCGTAGAAGCTGCGGTGGACGAAGAAGAGGTTGACGGCGAGGAACACCGCCGCCAGCACCATCACGAGCACGCCAAAGCCCTGCAGGCGCAGTCCCACCGCCATCTCCACGGCCAGCAGGCCGAACAGCGTCGTGAACTTGATGATCGGATTCATCGCCACGGAGGCCGTGTCCTTGAACGGGTCGCCGACGGTGTCGCCCACGACCGAGGCGTCGTGCAGTTCCGTTCCCTTCGCCCGCAGCTCGGTCTCGACGATCTTCTTGGCGTTGTCCCACGCGCCACCCGCGTTCGCCATGAACACGGCCTGGTACAGGCCGACGATCGCGAGCGAGATCAGGTAGCCGATGAAGAAGAACGGCTCGATGAAAGCGCAGGCGAGCGTGCCGAAGAAGACCGTGAGGAAGATGTTGAACATCCCCTTCTGGGCGTAGATGGTGCAGATCTCGACCACCTTCTTGCTGTCCTTCAGCGACGCCTTCACGACCTCGTCGAGGCGAATGTGCGTGCTGATGAACTCCACGGCGCGATACGCGCCCGTCGACACCGCCTGCGTCGACGCGCCGGAGAACCAGAAGATCGTCGCCGCGCCGGTGGTGAGTCCCAGCAGGAACGGCGCGTGCAGCAGCGACAGCTTCTCGAGGTTCTCGGTCAACCCCGACGTGAGCAGCATCACGATCGAGAACACCATGGTCGTGGCGCCGACGACGGCGGTGCCGATCAGCACCGGCTTGGCGGTCGCCTTGAACGTATTGCCGCAGCCATCGTTCTCCTCGAGCAGGTATTTCGCCGAACGGAAGTTGGCGTCGAAGCCGAAGTCGCGCTTGATCTCGTCCTCGATCCCCGGCAGCTGCTCGATGGTCGACAGCTCGTAGACCGACTGGGCGTTGTCGGTGACGGGGCCGTAGCTGTCGACGGCGATCGTCACCGGCCCCATCCCCAGGAAGCCGAACGCAACCAGGCCGAAGGAGAAGACCGCGGCCATCATCACGGCTTTCCCGTGGTCGGGGTTGATGACGGCGGTCAGTTCCCACTGCGACAGGAGGTAGGCGCCGGCCATCAGCGCGACGATGACCACACCGATCCAGAAGGCCGAGAAGTAGCCGGCAACGATCCCGGAGAGGATGTTGAGGCTCGCGCCGCCCTCGCGCGAGGCGGTGACGACCTCGCGCACGTGCTTCGAATGGGTCGACGTGAACTGCTTGACCAGTTCCGGAATGATCGCCCCGGACAGCGTGCCCAGCGTGATGATGAGCGAGAGCTGCCACCACAGGTGCTCGTGGCGGCTGCCGCCCGTCGCGAAATCGCCGATCAGGACGTAGGACACGATGAACGTCAACAGCACCGATACGACCGAAGTGATCCACACCAGCGACGTCATCGGCGCCTCGAAGTTGAACCGCAGCGAGTTGCCGTAGAGGTGTTTGGCCACGACCTGATTGCCGAGGTACGACGCCCCCGAGGCGATGATCATGATCACGCGCATCACGAACAGCCAGACCAGAAGCTGCACCTGCACTGCCGCCTCGGGTACGGCCAGCATGATGAAGCTGATCAGCGCGACCCCGGTGACGCCGTAGGTCTCGAACCCGTCGGCGGTTGGTCCGACCGAATCGCCGGCGTTGTCGCCGGCGCAGTCGGCGATCACCCCGGGATTGCGCGCGTCGTCCTCCTGGATGCCGAACTCGATCTTCATCAGGTCGGAGCCGATGTCCGCGATCTTGGTGAAGATCCCGCCCGCGATCCGCAGCGCGGCCGCGCCCAGCGATTCGCCGATCGCGAAGCCGATGAAGCACTTGCCCGCGAGTTCGTTGGGGACGAACAGCATGATGCACAGCATGATCAGGAGCTCGGTCGAGATCAGCAGCATGCCGATCGAGATGCCCGACTGGATCGGGATCGCGTACACCGGAAAGGCCTTGGCGCGCAGCGAGGCGAACGCCGTGCGGCTGTTGGCCAGCGTGTTGACGCGGATTCCGAACCAGGCGACGACGAACGATCCGGCGATGCCGACCAGCGAGAACGCGAGGATCAGCGCGACCTCGAGCACGCCCAGCTTCTGGATGAAGTAGAAGTAGCCGATCATGATCGCCGCGGTGAACGCTTCCAGGATCAGCAGGAACCTGCCCTGGGTGATCATGTACGTCTTGCACGTCTCGTAGATGAGTTCGCTCACTTCGGCCATCGAGCGGTGCACCGGCAGGCGCCGGATCTGGCGATAGATCACGCCGCCGAACACGAGACCGCCCAGTGCCACGAACAGGCCGTACGACAGCAGCGTCCAGCCGGAGACGCCGCCCGGGAAGGTCACGAGCGAGCGGTCGGCGAGGTCCGGCAGAACGAGATTCGCTTCGCTCACGTGCTGGGTGGAAGCGATGGCCGGCAAGCTCACGGCCAGGGCGAAGAGCACCAGCAGCCGCAGGCGGCCGGTCCGGCGAGCCGACGCGCAAGCGTGGGCGGATGGGCCGATCATCATCGGTGATTCTCCAATAGCGAACCGAAATCGCGGTCCGAATGCGCGCGTGCTCCCGAAGGCGGCGAGGCATCGCGGCGCGGCCGGTCCGCGGGCAGGAAGCATTATCGGATCGATCACCGCCCGCGCCGGCGGGAACGCGGCGGGCTCTGATCACGATCAAGAACGGGTGATGCATTTGTGCAACGACCCAAAAGGGTGCGCGCTCGTGGGGCGCCGCGCGACGCCCGAAGGAAGCGGGAGCGCCTTCGCGTGTGCAGGCGCTCCTCAGGCGTTGCGGCACGTCCGCGCCGGATCAACCGGTGGCGCAGGCTCCGCGGGCTGCCGTCACGGCCACCCGCCGCCCAGCGCCCGGTAGAGCGCGACGCGGTTGGCGGCTTCGGTGTAGCGGACCGCGATGAGCTCCTGCTCGGCGACGTAGAGCGTGCGCTGCGCGACGAGGAGTCCGAGGAAACTGTCGAGACCGCCGCGATAGCGCGCCTCGGACAGCGTGAGGGATCGGGCCGCCGCGTCGACGAGCGCTCGCCGCGCGTCGAGCTGCTCGGCCAGCGTCGCGCGCTCGGCGAGCACGTCGGCGACGTCGCGAAACGCGCTCTGGATCGTCTTCTGGTACTGCGCGGCGGCGATCTCGCGCTGCACTTCGGTGGCCTCCAGGCTGGCCGCGAGGCTGCCGGCGGTGAAGATCGGCAGCGTGACCTGGGGGGCGAGGCTCCACAGGCCGGAGCCGCTGGCGAAGTAGCCGTCGAACGAAAGGCTCGCCGACCCCGCGGCGCCGGTCAGCGTGACACGGGGGAAGAACGCCGCGCGGGCGGCACCGATGCTCGCGTTGGCCGCCTTGAGCTCGCGCTCGGCACGCTGGATGTCGGGGCGTGCCAGCAGCGCGTCCGAGGGCATGCCTGCGGGAATCTCGACGAGGCGCGCCGCCGCGTCGTCGAGGCTGTCCGGCTGCAGGCCGGCCGGCACCGGTGCGCCGAGCAGCAAGGCGAGCGCGTTGCCGTCCTGGGCGACGACCGCGGCGAGCCGTGCGGCCTCCGCGCGCGCACCTTCGACGAGGGTGCGCGCCTCGGCGACATCCAGCGCCGACGAGGCCCCCGCCTCGAAGCTGCCGCGGATGACGTCGTACGAGCTCTGCCGCGCGTCCAGCGTGCGCACGGCGAGCGCCACGCGCTCGCGGTCCGCGGCCAGCGTGAGCCAGCCGCGGGCGACCTCCGCCACCAGCGCGATCTGCGCTGCGTGGCGCGCCTCCGCGGTGGCGAAGAACTGCTCGAGCGCCTGCTCGTTCAGGCTGCGGATGCGGCCGAAGAAGTCGATCTCCCACGCGTTGAAGCCGACGGTGGCGCGGTGCTCGCGGCCGACCGTCGGCTGCCCGCTCGCGGTGTAATCGCCGGGCAGGCGCTGTGCGGTCTCGCTCGCGGTCACCTCGATCGCGGGGTAGAGATCTGCGCGCTGGATCTGGTACTGCGCGCGCGAGCGGTCGACGTTGAGGCTCGCGATCCTCAAGTCGCGGTTGTTCGCGAGCGCGAGGTCGATGAGCGCGCGCAGCCGTTCGTCGCCGAAGAAGTCTCGCCACGGGATCGCGGCCAGGTCGGGCGCGGCGGCCGTGGCCGGCGCGGTGCCGGGCAGCGTGGCGGGCACCGCTGCCTCCGGGCGCCGGTATTCGGGCGCGAGCGTGCACGCGGCAAGTGTTACCGCGGCCAGCAGCGGCAGGACGGAGCGCAAGGCGCGCATCATCGCGCCTCCTCGCGCGGGGCCTCGCGCGGCGCCGATGCGCGAATGCCCGGCGCGCGAGCGAACCAGCGCCTGATCAGCACGTAGAACAGCGGCACGAACAGGATGCCCAGCACGCTCGCGAAGACGGTCCCGCCCAGGACCCCTGTGCCGATCGCGTTCTGGCTGCCGGAACCTGCACCGCGGGCGATCGCCAGCGGCAGCACGCCCAGCCCGAACGCCATCGACGTCATCAGGATCGGCCGCAGGCGCAGGCGGGACGCCTCCAGCGTCGCCGCGACGATCTCCCGGCCGCGCTCGACCTCGGCCTTGGCGAACTCGACGATGAGGATCGCGTTCTTGGCGGCGAGACCGATGGTCGCGAGCAGGCCGACGTGGAAGTAGATGTCGTTGGAAAGGCCGCGCGCGCTCGCGGCGAGCACGGCACCGAGCACGCCGATCGGCACCGCCAGGATCACCGCGAAGGGCAGCGACCAGCTCTCGTAGAGCGCGGCCAGGCAGAGCAGGACGACGAGCAGCGACAGCGCGTAGAGCGCCGGCGCCTGCGCGCCGGAGCGGCGCTCCTCGAACGACGTCCCGGTCCATTCGTAGCCGACGCCGGCCGGCAGCCTGGCGACGATCTCCTCGACCGCCGCCATTGCGGTGCCCGACGAGACGCCGGGGCGGCCCTGGCCCAGGATCTCGATCGACGACTGGCCGTTGTAGCGCTCGAGGCGCGGCGAGCCGAAGCCCCAGCGCGCGCTGGAGAACGCCGACAGCGACACCATCTCGCCCTGCCGGTTGCGCACGTGCCACCGGGCGAGGTCCTCGGGCTGCATGCGTGACGCCGCGTCGGCCTGCAGGTACACCCGCTTGATCCGTCCGCGGTCGAGGAAGTCGTTGACGTACGCGCCGCCCCACGCGGTCGCCAGCGTGTCGTTGATGTCGGCGACCGAGACGCCAAGCGCGCCGGCCTTCGCGTGGTCGATGTCGAGCACGTACTCGGCGACGTCCTCCTGGCCGTTCGGCCGCACCGCCACGAGCCGCGGGTCCTGCGCGGCCATGCCGAGGAACTGGTTGCGCGCCGCGATCAGCGCCTCGTGGCCGACGCCACCGCGGTCCTGCAGCTGCACGTCGAAGCCGCTCGAGGTGCCCAGCTCGATCACGGCCGGCGGCACGAAGGCGAAGATCAGCGCTTCGCGCACCTGCGACAGCGCGCCCATCGCCCGCGCAGCGACGTCCTTGGCGCTCTGGCCCGCGCCCTTGCGCTCGTCCCAGTGCCTGAGCTGGACGAACGCGATGCCCATGTTCTGCCCCGCTCCGCCAAAGCTGAAACCGGCGACGGCGAAGATCCCCTTGACCGTGGCCTGTTCGTGGTCGAGGAAATGCCGCTCGACCTTCTTCAGCACCTCGACCGTGCGCTCCTGCGTGGCGAGCGCGGGCAGCATCACCTGCATGAGGACGATGCCCTGGTCCTCCTCGGGCAGGAAGGAGGTCGGCATCCGCACCAGCAGCACACCCAAGCGCCGCGACGATCGCGACGTAGATCGCGAGGTAGCGCTTCGGGCGGGCGACGATGCCGCCGACGGCGTGGACGAAGCGCGTCGTGTTGCGCCGGAACGTGCGGTTGAACCACCCGAAGAAGCCGCCGAACCCGCCCCGCTCGCCGCGTTCGTGGCCCCGCGCGACGGGCTTCAACATCGTTGCGCAAAGCGCCGGCGTAAACACCAGCGCCACCAGCACCGACAGCGCCATCGCCGAGACGATGGTGACCGAGAACTGCCGGTAGATGACGCCGGTCGAGCCGCCGAAGAACGCCATGGGCACGAACACCGCGGCGAGCACGAGACCGATGCCGACGAGCGCGCCGGTGATCTGGTCCATCGACTTCTTCGTCGCCTCCTTCGGCGACAGTCCCTCCTCGGACATCAGCCGCTCGACGTTCTCGACCACGACGATGGCATCGTCGACCAGGAGGCCGATCGCCAGCACCACGCCGAACATCGTCAGCGTGTTGATCGAGAAGCCGAGCGCGGCCATCACGCCGAAGGTGCCGAGCAGCACGACCGGGACGGCGATCGTCGGAATCAACGTCGCCCGGAGGTTCTGCAGGAAGAGGTAGATGACCAGGAACACGAGGGCGATCGCTTCGAGCAGGGTCTTCACCACCTCCTCGATCGAGATGCGCACGAACGGCGTCGTGTCGTAGGCGACGACCGGGCGCACGCTGGGCGGGAAATAGCGCGCCATTTCGTCGAGCCTGGCGCGGACCGCCTCCGACGTCGCGAGCGCGTTGGCACCGGAGGCGAGCTTGACGCCGACGCCGGCCGCCGGTTCGCCCCGGTAGCGCCCGAAGATCCCGTAGCTCTCGGCGCCGATCTCGATCCGTGCGACCTGGCGCAGGCGCACTTCGCCACCCTGCGCCGAGCTGCGCAGCAGGATGTTCCCGAACTCCTCGACGGTCTGCAGGCGGCTCTGCGCGGTGATCGTCGCGGTGAAGCCCTGCCCGGGCGCCGCCGGGACGCCGCCGAGCTGGCCAGCCGACACCTGCGCGTTCTGCGCCTGCACGGCGGCCCGGACGTCCGCCGGCGTGAGCTTGTAGTTCGCGAGCTTCTCGGCGTCGAGCCAGATCCGCATCGCGTACTGCGCGCCGAACACCTGCACCTCGCCCACGCCGGTGACCCGGGACAGCGGATCCTGCACGGTCGACACGAGGAAGTCGGAGAGGTCGATCTCACTGAGGCTGCCGTCTCCGGAAACGAAGCCGATCACCATCAGGAAGTTGCGCGTGGACTTCGCCACCTGCACGCCCTGCTGCTGCACGGCCTGCGGCAGCAGCGGCAGCGCGAGCTGCAGCTTGTTCTGCACCTGCACCTGCGCGATGTCGGGGTTCGTGCCGGCGTCGAAGGTCAGCGTGACGGAGACTCGGCCATAGGAGTCCGAGGCCGAGCTCATGTACAGCAGGCCGTCCAGCCCCGTCATCTTCTGCTCGATGACCTGCGTGACCGAGTCCTCGACGGCCTTCGCCGAGGCGCCCGGATAGCTCGCGTTGATGACGATGGCGGGCGGCGCGATCGGGGGGTACTGGGACACCGGCAGGCGCAGGATCGACAGCGCTCCGGCCAGCATGATGACGATGGCGATGACCCACGCGAAGATGGGGCGCTCGATGAAGAAACGCGGCATGGCGTCAGTGCTTCGTGGCGCCGGGGCCGGCGGGCGCGCCGCCGGACGTGGACGCGGCAGCGCCCACGGGCTGCGCCGCGACGACCGGCTGCGCCGCGAGGACCGGCTGCGCCGCGACGACCATGCCGGGGCGCACCTTCTGCAGGCCCTCGACGACGACGCGCTCGCCTGCGGCGAGCCCGTGGCTCACCACCCAGTGCGGGCCTTGCGTCTGCGCGGTCTCGACGACGCGCACCTCGACCTTGTTCTCGGCGTTGACGAGCAGCACCTCGGCCTTGCCTTGCGGGTTGCGCGTCACTGCGGCGTGGGGGACGAGGATCGCGTCGCGCAGCACGCCCTGGGTCAGCCGGGCGCGCACGTACATCCCCGGCAGGAGCTCGGCGTTCGGGTTCGGAAACAGCGCGCGCAGCGTCACGCTGCCCGTCCCCGGGTCCACCGCAACCTCCGAGAACGCAAGCCTGCCCTCCTTCCCGTAGACGCTGCCGTCCTCCAGCACCAACCGGACCGGGACGCTCCCCGTGCCCGCGGTCTGCAACCGCCCGGCCGCGAGCTCCCGCCGCAGGCGCAGGAGGTCGGTGGTCGTCTGGGTCACGTCGACGTAGATCGGGTCGAGTTGCTGGATCGTGGCGAGCGGGCTGGCCTGGTTGGCGGTGACCAGAGCTCCCGCGGTGACCATCGAGCGGCCGATGCGCCCCGAGATCGGCGCGCTGACGCGCGTGTAGTCGAGGTCGATGCGCGCCTTCGCGACGGCCGCGCGGGCGACCGCGACTTCGGCGTCGGCGAGCTGCCAGGCGGCCTGGGCATCGTCGTTCGCCTGCTTGCTGACGGCGTCGATCTTGACGAGGTCGGCGTGGCGCAGCGCCTTCACCCGCGCCGCGTCCCGGTTGGCCTCCGCACGGGCGAGGCTCGCCACCGCGCTGTCGCGCGTGGCGGCGTAGGCCGCGGGCGCGATCTCGTAGAGCAGTGCGCCGGCCTTGACGTCGCTGCCCTCGACGAAGGCACGCCGGGCGACGATGCCCGAGACCTGCGGCCGCACCTCGGCGATCAGGTAGGCGGCGGTGCGCCCGGGAAGCTCGGCGACCATCGGCACCGGCTGCGCGATCACGGCGACGACGCCGACCGCCGGCGGTGCGCCGCCTGGGCCGGGCCCCGGGGACTGCCCGCGGTCACAGCCGCCGAGCAGCGTGGCACCGGCGAGCAGGGCGGCGAGGGAACGCGCAAACCAGAGGTTGATCGGCATGAGTGGAATGTCGGCAAGGCCGGAACCGCTCCCGTTCCCGCGCGAACACGGGCAGCAAGACGGGGGCGGGCGGGGAGTTGCAGGGACGAGGTGCAGGCGGGGAACGACGTGGCCTCGGGCGGGGGCGGGGGCGCTGGAGTCGGCGTTCATTCTACTCGGCGCGGTTGCGCGCATCCCCCGACGTGCCGGGCGGCCCCGATCGAGGCGGTTGCCGAGGGCGTGCGCCGGGCCGCGAATCCCGACCCTGCGGCCTCGTCGACGCGCCCGCGTCAGCCGTCGGGGTGGAACGCTCGCCCCAGGGACGCCGGCGCGTTCTGCCGGATCGTCGCCGCGTCGCGCGAGATGACCGCGAGCACGACGATCGTCGCGGCGTAGGGCAGCATCGACAGCAGTTGCGACGGTACGGCGACGCCCGCCGCCTGCGCCTGGAACGTCGCCAGCGTGACTCCGCCGAACAGATACGCGCCGGCGAGCACCCGCCACGGGCGCCAGGTGGCGAACACGACCAGCGCCAGCGCGATCCAGCCCCGGCCGGCGCTCATGCCCTCGACCCACAACGGCGTGTAGGCGACCGCCAGATACGCGCCGGCGAGGCCCGCGCAGGCCCCGCCGAAGACCACGGCGAGATAGCGGATGCGCACCACCGGATACCCGATCGCGTGCGCCGATTGCGGCGACTCCCCGATCGCGCGCAGCACGAGCCCGGGCCGGGTGCGGTAGAGGAACCACTGGATGCCGGCGAAGAGCGCCAGCGACAGGTAGACGAGAGGGTTGTGGCCGACCAGGATCTTGCCGATCACCGGCAGGTCGGACAGCGCCTCGATGCGCGCCGGCTTGATGCCCTCGATGACCACGCTGACGTAGTCGAGTCCGACGAAGGCCGACAGACCGACGCCGAACAGCGAGAGCGCGAGGCCGGTCGCGACCTGGTTCGCCATCAGCGACAGCGTGAGCAGCGCGAACACGAGCGCCAGCGCCGCCCCCGCGGCGACGCCTGCCGCGACTCCCTGCCAGGGATGGCCGGTGTTGGCCGCCACGGCGAACGCGACCACGGCGCCGACCAGCATCATGCCCTCGACCCCGAGGTTGAGGACGCCCGACTTCTCGGTGACGAGCTCGCCGAGCGCGGCGTAGACGAGTGGGGTGCCGGCGGCGAGCGTCAGCACGAACAGCTCGGCGACGACGTCCATCACGCGCCTCGCGCCGCGCCCACGACCGCGCGCAGACGGTAATTGACGAACATGTCCGCGGCGAGCAGAAAGAAGAGCAGCGTGCCCTGGAACAGACCGGTGACCGCCGAGGGCAGCGCCAGCCCCATCTGCGCGGCCTCGCCGCCGAGGTAGAGCAGCGACATGAGCAGGCTCGCGAGCACGATGCCCAGCGGATGCAGGCGGCCGACGAAGGCGACGATGATCGCGGCGAATCCGTACCCGGGCGAGATCGACGGCAGCAGCTGGCCGATGGGTCCCGCGGCCTCGCCGACGCCGGCGATCCCCGCGCACGCGCCGCCGATCAGCATGCCCAGCCAGACGGTGCGCGTGGCCGAGATGCCGGCGTAGTTCGCCGCGGCGGGGGCGAGGCCTGCCACGCGCATCTGGAAGCCGACGAGGCTCTTCGCCATGAACACCCAGCCGGCCCCGACGACCGCGAGCGCGATCGGGAAGCCGGCGTTCAGGCGCGTCCCGTCGAGCAGGTTCGGCAGCAGCGCGGCCGGCTCGAACATCTTCGACTGCGGGAAGTTGAAACCCTCGGGGTCGCGCCAGGGGCCGTGCACCAGGAGCGACAGCGTCAGCGTGGCGATGTAGACCAGCATCAGGGAGACGAGGATCTCGTTGGCGTTGAAACGCGTGCGCAGGAACGCGGGGATCGCCGCCCACGCCATCCCCCCCAGCGCGCCGGCGAGGATCATCGCCGGCAACAGCAGCGGCGACGTCGCGTCGTGAAACAAGAGCGCCAGGCCGCCGCCGAAAATCGCGCCCATCGTGAGCTGGCCTTCGGCTCCGATGTTCCAGACGTTGGCGCGGTAGCCGGCGGCGAGCCCGATCGCGCACAGCATCAGCGGGCCGGCCTTGAGCAGCAGCTCGCCGACCCCGTAGCGCGACTCGACGGGCTTGACGAAGAAGACGTAGAACCCCTGCCCCGGGTCCTTGCCGAGCGCCGTGAACAGCGCGAAGCCGACGAAGCAGCGTTGCCACGACCGCGATGAGCGGGGAAAGCCACGCCGCGGCGTGCGAAGGCTCGGGGCGCGATTCGAGGCGAAACCGCATCAGTCGATCCCGAGGGCGCCGGCGGGCGAGAAATGCCGCTCGCTGCGCGCGCCGCCGGCGATGAACGCCCCGCTCATCAGCAGGCCGATCTGCTCGGCATTGGTCTCGCCGGCGGGTTGCGGCTCGGACAGGCGGCCCTGCGCGATCGCCGCCAGGCGGTCACAGACTTCGAACAGCTCGTCGAGCTCCTCGGAGATCACCAGCACGGCCACACCTGCGTCGCGCAGATCGAGCAGTGCCTGCCGGATCTGGGCCGCGGCGCCGACGTCGACACCCCACGTCGGTTGCGCGGCGACCAGCACCCGCGGGCGCTGGCGGATTTCGCGGCCGACGATGAACTTCTGCAGGTTGCCGCCCGACAGGCTGCGCGCCGCCGCCATCGCGCCGCCGGCCTTGACCTTGAACTCATCGATCGTCATCCGCGCGAAGTCGCGGGCGGCACCCCTGCGGACGAAGCCCCGTTCGGGCGAGCCCCTGGCGGTGCGCGGTGAGCAGCGCGTTCTCGGTGAGCGACATCTCCGGGACGGCGCCGCGCCCCAGGCGCTCCTCGGGCACGAAGCCGAACCCGAGCTCGCGGCGCCGGGCGGCGTCGAGGTGGCCGACCGGGAGGCCGTCGAGCCGGATCGCGGCCGCATCGGCGATGCGCCGCTCGCCGGACAGCGCGGCGAGGAGCTCCTTCTGGCCGTTTCCCGAGACGCCGGCGATGCCGACGATCTCGCCGGCGCGAACGGTCAGGTTGATCTCGTGCAGCGCCGTGCCGAAGGGGTCGTCGGCCGGCAGCGACAGTTCGGTGACCACCAGCGCGGCCGCGCCGCCTGCCCGCGGCGCCCGATGCTCGGGACGGGGCAGGTCGCCCCCGATCATCATCCGCGCGAGCGAGGCCGCCGACTCGTGCCGCGGATCGCAGGCGCCGGTCACGCGCCCTCCCCGCAGCACGGTCGCGCGGTGACACAGCGCGCGGATCTCGTCGAGCTTGTGGCTGATGTAGAGGATGCTGCAGCCCTCGGCGGCGAGCGTGCGCAGCGTCGCGAACAGCTTCTCCACCGCCTGCGGCGTCAGCACCGACGTCGGCTCGTCCATGATGAGGAGCTTGGGGTCCTGCAGCAGGCAGCGGACGATCTCGACCCGCTGGCGCTCGCCCACCGACATCGTGTGGACGCGCCGGTCGGGGTCGAGCGGCAGGCCGTAGCGCGCGGAAACGCTGCGGATGCGCTCGCGAAGGTCGCCGGCGTCGCGCTCGCGGTCGAGGGCCAGCACGATGTTCTCGGCGACGGTGAGTGTTTCGAACAGCGAGAAATGCTGGAACACCATGCCGATGCCGAGCCTGCGCGCGCGCGCCGGATTGGCGATGGTGACCGCGTCGTCGTTCCACCGGATCGTGCCGGCGTCGGGACGCACGACGCCGTAGATGATCTTCATCAGCGTCGACTTGCCGGCGCCGTTCTCGCCCAGCACCGCGTGGATCTCGCCCGGCAGCACGGCGAGGTCGACGCCGTCGTTGGCGACGACCGACGGGTAGACCTTGGTGATGCCGGAAAGCCGCAGGCGCGGCGGGGTGGGGGGCGCGGCGGGCATGTCCGCGATTATGCCGCAGCGGGGCGCACGGCGCGGCGGCGGCAAGCGCGCGTTCGCGCCGCTCCAGGATCTGCGCGGCGACGGCGACGGCGATCGTGCCGGGGTCCTTGCCCCGCGGCAGTCCCGTGCCCACCCCCATCGGGCAGGCGACGCGATCGATCGCGTCCGCGGGCAGGCCGCGCGCGTCGAGGCGCCGCGCGAGCTGCGAGCGCTTGGCGCGCGAGCCGATCATGCCGAGGTAACTCCAGTCGTCCGCGCGCGCGAGCGCGGCCGCGACGAGCTCGAAGTCGAGCGCGTGGCTGTGCGTGGTGACGACCACCGCGGCGCCGGTCGGGGCGGTGCGCAGCTCGGCTTCCGGCAGGTCGGTGGCGACGATTTCGACGTTGCCGGCCGGCGCCTCCGGAAAGGCGTATTCGCGGGCGTCGATCCAGCGCACGCGCACCGGCAGCACGCCCAGCACCTGCGCCAGCGCGCGCCCGACGTGCCCGTTGCCGAAGAGACAGACGCAAAGCGCCGCCGGACCGCTGGCGTGGACGAGCAGCGCGCCGCCGGGCGCCTGTACGATCACCGCGCCCGCCGCGGCGCGGTAGGCTGCGGCGAGGTGCCGTCGCGCAAGCGCGATCGCCGCCTCGCTCGCGGCCGGCGCGCCGAGACGGCCCTGCGCGTCGGCTGCAGTGACGACCATCCGGCCCGGCGCGCCGGGGTAAAGCGCGACGACGACCGCGAGTTCGCCGCCGGAACGTAGCGCCGCGTCGACGCTCGCGATCCAGTCGCGATCCGCGCGGGTGAAGGGGACGAAGGCCAGCGTTGCGACTCCGCCGCAGCACTGTCCGAGCGCGGCGGCGAGCGGAAAGCGAACGCAGGAAACGGCCCCCGTCCCGGCAGCCATCGCTTCGCGGGCGAGGCGCAACGCCTCGAACTCGAGCCGGCCGCCGCCGATCGTGCCGAGCGCTGCGTCCGGCGTGACCACCATCGTCGCTCCCGCCTCCCGCGGCGTCGAGGCACGCGCATCGGCGACGACGACCAGCGCCGCGCAGGGGTGGGCGGCGAGCGCCGCCAGCAGCGCCGCGTAGGGGTTGCCCGCGGCCCCTGCGGTGGCGATCGTCACGACGCCGGCGCGCCGGGCAGCGCGGCGCCGTCGGCCAGAGCGCCGGTCGCGCGCAGGATCGCCTCGGCAGTCGCCGGCGCGTCGAGCGGCGCCGGCTCGGCGTCGACCACGACAGCGGCGAGCGCGTCGCGGATCGCGTGGAAAGCTGACAACGCCAGCATGAACGGGGGCTCGCCGACGGCCTTGGAGCGGTGGATCGTCTCCTCGCGGTTCGGCCGCTCGTAGAAATCGATGCGGAAACGCGGTGGCCAATCGCGCGCGGTGGGAATCTTGTACGTCGACGGCGCGTGCGTGGCGAGCGCGCCCGCGTCGTTCCAGCACAACTCCTCCATCGTCAGCCAGCCGTAGCCCTGCAGGTAGCCGCCTTCGATCTGTCCGCGGTCGATCGCCGGGTTGAGCGAGGCGCCCGCGTCGTGGAGGATGTCTACGGCGAGCAGCCGCGCCTCGCCGGTCAGCGTATCGACGACGACCTCGGACACGGCAGCACCGTAGGCGAAGTAGTAGAACGGCCGCCCGGTGCGCGTCGCGACATCGTAGTGGATCTTCGGCGTGGCATAGAAACCGGTGGCCGACAGCGGCACGCGCGCGAGGTACGCGGCGCGCGCGATCTCGGCGAACGGGAAACGCTGCTCGCCGAGGCGGACTTCGTCGTCGGCGAACACGACGGCGGCCGCGTCGCCGCCGTGCCGCCCGGCGACGAACCGGGCCAGCGCCGCCTTGAGCTTGCCCGCGGCTTCCTGCGCCGCCTTGCCGTTGAGGTCGCTGCCCGACGACGCGGCGGTCGGCGACGCGTTGGGCACCTTGCTCGTGTCCGAGGCGCTGACGGCGACGCGGGAAAGGTCGACGCCGAGCTCCTGCGCGACGACCTGGGCGACCTTGGTGAACAGGCCCTGTCCCATCTCGGTGCCGCCGTGGTTCACGAGCAGGCTGCCGTCGGCGTAGAGGTGGAGCAGGGCGCCCGCCTGGTTGTAGTGCGTGGCGGTGAACGAGATCCCGAACTTGACGGGTGTGAGCGCGATGCCGCGCTTGAGCACCGGGCTGGCGCGGTTCCACTCGCGAATCGCGCGGCGGCGGCCGCGGTAGTCGGAGCTGCGTTCGAGCGCGTCGATGAGCTCCGGCGCGATGTTGTCCTCGATCGTCATCCCGTACGGCGTGACGTTGCGCTCGGTCGCCCCGTAGAGATTGACCCGTCGGACGTCCAGCGGGTCCCGGCCGAGCGCGCGGGCGATCGCGTCGATCACGCCCTCGATCGCGAACATCCCCTGCGGGCCGCCGAAGCCGCGAAACGCGGTGTCGCTGACCGTGTGCGTCTTGCAGCGGTACGAGTGCAGCGCGACGGCGGGCAGCCAATAGCAGTTGTCGGCGTGGAACATCGCGCGGTCGTTGATGGGACCCGAGAGGTCCGCCGAGAAGCCGCAGCGCGACGACAGCGTGAGGTCGAGGCCGAGGATCCGTCCTTCGGCGTCGATAGCCGACGTCGTAGTCGTAGCGAAACGCGTGGCGCTTGCCGGTCATCAGCATGTCGTCGTCGCGGTCGAGGCGCAGCTTCACCGCCCGGCCGCTGCGGCGGGCCAGCACCGCCGCGATGCAGGCGAAGCGCGACATCTGCGTCTCCTTGCCGCCGAATCCTCCCCCCATGCGCCGGCACACGACGGTGACGCGGTGATCGGCGACGCCGAGCGCGGCGGCGACGAGATGCTGCACCTCGCCCGGGTGCTGCGTCGAGACGTGCAGCAGCATGCCCCCGTCCTCCTGCGGCACGGCGAGCGACACCTGGCCTTCGAGGTAGAAGTGGTCCTGCCCGCCGCTCTTGAGCGTCCCGGCGCGGCGATGCGGCGCGGCGCGCAGTGCCGCGGCAGGGTCGCCGCGCACGAGGTGGGCCGGCGGCAGCACGTAGGACTGCGCGGCCCGCGCGTCCTCGATCGAGAGGATCGCCGGCAGCGGCTCGATGTCGTAGCGGGCGAGCCGCGCCGCGGCGCGCGCCGCCGGCATCGAGGTCGCGAGCACGGCGCACACCGGCTGGCCGACGTAGTGCACTTCGCCCGCGGCCAGGGTGGGGTCGTCGCGCACGACCGGCCCGACGTCGTTGGCGTGCGGCAGGTCGGCCGCGGTGATCGCGTCGACCACGCCCGCGGCGGCGCGCACCGCCGTCAGGTCGACGCCGCGCAGGCGGCCGTGCGCGATGGGGCTCGCGCCCAGCGCCGCGTACAGCGTTCCCTGCGGCTCGGTCAGGTCGTCGGTGTACGCGGCCGTGCCGCTGACGTGCAGGTGGGCCGAGTCGTGCGGCACGGCAGCACCGGCGACGGTGGTGGCGGGGCGCGTGCGCGTGTCCATCGGCAGGTGAGCCTACGCGCTCACGTCCTCGACGGTGAGCGGCGTCCCCGCGCGACGCGCCGGGTCGGTCTCGAGCCAGCATCGCCACAGGAGCCGCCCGAGCGCGCGGCGCCGGTACTCGGCGCTCGCCCGCAGGTCGCTGATCGGCGTGAACTCGGACGCGAGCGCTTGCACGCCGGCGCGCGCCGTGGCTTCGTTCCACTCGCGCCCGGCGAGCGCGCGCTCGGTGGCGAGCGCGCGGCGCGGGGTGGCGGCGACCCCCCCGCAGGCGATGCGCGCGTGGGCGATGCGCCCGCCGGCGAGGTCCAGACGGAAGGCGGCGTAGACCGACGAGATGTCCTGATCGTGGCGTTTCGCGAGCTTGTAGGCGCGCAGCACCGTGCCGGGCCGGCGCGCGGGGACGAGGACGCGCAGCAGAAACTCCCCGGGCTGCCGCGCCGTCCGGCGGTAGCCGACGTAGTAGTCCTCCAGCGGCAGCCGGCGGGTGGCGGCGTCGCACCGCAGCTCGAGCGCGGCGTCGAGCGCGATCAAGGCCGGCATCGAATCCCCGATGGGTGAGGCGTTGGCGATGTTGCCGCCCAGCGTGCCGGAGTGCCTGATCGGCGGCGAGGCGAAGCGTTCCCAGGTTTCGCGCAGCTCCGGCCAAGCGGTGGCGAGCGCCGCGAACGCCGACTCCAGCGTCGCCGCGGCGCCGATGGACAGCCCTTCGGCGTCACCGCGGATCTCCTTCAATTCCGGAACCTGGCCGGTGTGGATGAGATCGCCGAGGCATCGCTGCGCCTTGGTCACCCAGAGCCCGACGTCGGTGCCGCCGGCGAGCAGCTGCGCCTGAGGATGGTCGGCGACGCAGCGCGCCAGCGCGTCGAGCGTGGCGGGCGCATGGTACGTCTGCCCCGCGTGCGCGTAATCGAAGTCGTGCGCTCGGCGCAGGCGCGATAGGCGCGCCGCGAGTTCGCGCTCCTCGGCGCTGACCTGCCGCCGACCGTCGACCTCCGTACCCGGTCCGCGCCAGCCGGCGGGCGCGGACAGCTCGGCCATCGCCGCCGCCGCGGCCAGGATCGGCCGGTAGCCGGTGCAGCGACACAGATTGCCCGACAGCGCGACGAGCGTGTCGGCGCGCGACGGCCGGTCCGTGCGCTTGTACAGGGCGAAGAGGCTCATCACGAAGCCGGGCGTGCAGAACCCGCACTGGGAGCCGTGCTCGCGCACCAGGGCTTCCTGCACCGGATGCAGGCGGCCGTCGTCGCCGCGCAGGCTCTCGACCGTGAACACCGCCTTGCCGTCGACGGTGGGCAGCAGGCGGATGCAGGCGTTGACCGGATGCCACCCGAGTGCGCCGCCGGCGATCGGCTCGGCGACGATCACCGTGCAGGCGCCGCAGTCGCCTTCGGCACAGCCTTCCTTGGTGCCGGTAAGCCGCCGCACTTCGCGCAGGTATTCGAGCAGCGTCGTCTGCGGCGACAGGCCGGCGACGGCAACTTCGTCGCCGTTGAGCAGGAAGCGGATGGCGTCAGGCATCGGGACGCGCCAAGGGCTCGATCGCGAGCGTCGGCGCCCCGGTGAGCAGTCCGAAAAGCAGGGCGGTGAGGCAGGCACGGCGTGGACGCATGGCGGGGGACCTCGGGTTCCGGGAGCAGGGTGGAAGGCCGGGCCAGCGCGCGGGAACCCCGCGCCGAAGGCCCGCCGGCACCTCCGCTCGCTTTCATTCGTGGCTCGGGCGGTCCAAGTGTACGCGATTTGTGTTCTGCGCCACCTTCCACGGGCGCCCGCCGGCGGCCCCGGACCGGCATGCCGCGATGGCCGGCCGGTCGACGGCGCATGCTAAACTCGGCGCCGATTGCAACGTCGTGCCCAGCCCATGATCCGCCGATCTCCGTTCGGACTCGCCTTTGCGGTCGTCTGTCTCGCCGTGGTCGCGGCTGCGGTCGAGGCCGCGGCGCCCTCGCCGGCACTCGACCGCATCAAGGAGGCACGGGCGATCACGCTGGGTTACCGCAACGACGCCGCGCCGTTCTCGTTCCGGGACCGCGACGGACGGGTGCTGGGATACAGCGTCGAGCTCTGCGCCCGGGTCGCGGCCGCGGTGCAGAAGGACCTCGGTCTGGCCGAGATGAAGGTGCTGTGGGAGCCGCTCGACGCCGCCGATCGGATCGCGGCGGTCGCCTCGGGCCGCGTCGATCTCGAGTGCGGGACGACGACGACGACGCTGACGCGGATGAAGGCGGTCGACTTCAGCCTGCCGATCTTCGTCGACGGCGGCGGCGTGCTCGTCCGTGCCGGTGCCAAGCTGAAGCGCTTCACCGATCTTGCCGGCAAGAAGATCGCGGTCATCGGCGGGACGACGACCGAGGAGGCGCTCGTTCGCTTGATGAATGTCCTGGGAGCGACTGCCGTGCTGGTGCCGGTCAAGGACGGTGCGGAGGGAATGCGCGAGCTCGCGCGCGGCGCGGTCGCCGCCTACGCGGCCGATCGCGTCGTCCTCGCCGGATTGCGGCAGCGCCAGGCGAAACCGTCGGATTTCGATTTCGTCGCGGGCGACTTCTCGTTCGAACCCTACGCGCTGGTGATGCGCCGCGACGATCCCGAGCTGCGGCTGATTGTCAACCGGACGCTCGCGGGGCTGTATCGCAGCGGGGACATCGACCCGATCTTTCAGCGCTGGCTGGGCCACCTGGGGCGGCCGGGCGCGTTGCTGCACGCGATGTTCTACCTCAACACGCTGCCGGAGTGAGCCATGGCCCGTGCCAGAACGCGCCTCTTCGGCGTCGTCGGAGTCATCGCGTCGTGGTTGCTCGCGGCCGGCGGCCAAGCGCAGACGCCGGCGGCGGTTTCGTCCTCGTCCTGCAGCGACTTCCCCTGCGGTCGCGTCGAATCGATCGTCCAGGTCGCCGTCACCGAAGCCTGGACCCCGCTGGGCAGCACCGGCACGCAGCCGACGGGCTCGCGGCCGGGCGAAGCCGTCACCGTGTTCCAGTTCGGGCCGGGAATGACGAACCAGGGGATGGTCCTCCTCGGCGCGGCGGGTGGCGCGGTCTACAAGAAGACGCCGAACTCGTACCAGAAGCCGCAGTGGCAGGTGACCGTGAAACTCGACAGCGGTCGCACGCGGGTGGTGACGGTCGGCTACGAGCCGTACGTGCGGGAAGGCGATCGCGTGCGGGTGGTCGGCAGCAACGTCGAAGGCCCTTTGGGGTCCGAGCCGTAATATCGCCGGACGGGCCTTGAGGTACGTGGACCGCCTACGGTCCGGCGATATTGCGGCTCGGACCCCGAAGGGCCTTACCGTCCGGCGATATTACGGCTCTGACCCCGAAGCAGGGATATTACGGCTCTGACCCCAATGGCGCTTGCGATCACCGACGCTCCGGGCGGACCCCGGACCATCACGCTGTCCGGGCGGCTGGATGCGGCTACGCTGGCACTGCTCTGGCCGCAGGCGCGCGCCGCGGTGGCGGGCGCCCCTGAAGGCCCGATCGTCGTCGACGCCGCGGCCGTCGACTACTGCGACGGCGCCGGAGCGGCGCTGTTCGTCGATCTCCTGCGCTCGGGGCGCGGTGCCGCGGTCGAGATCAGGAACTTGAAACCGGCCTACGCGACGCTGCTGCGCCAGTTCGATCCGCAGGTCTTCGATCACGACCTCGACCCCGAGCCGCCGCGCGGCCGGGCGCTGGAGGAGATCGGGCGCGCCGCCGCCGCGACCTGGGCGGACGTGCGCCTCGCAGGTCGAATTCATCGGCGAGACCGCTGCGGCGCTGGCGTACGCCGCAACCCACCCCGGCAGCGTGCGCTGGAAGGACGTATGGCGGATCTGCGAGCGCGTCGGCGTCGACGCGCTGCCGATCGTTGCGCTGATCTCGTTCCTGATGGGGATGATCCTCGCGTTCCAGTCGGCGGTGCCGATGAAGCGTTTCGGGGCCGAGATCTTCGTCGCCGACCTGATCGGCCTCGCGATGTTGCGCGAACTGGGTCCGTTGCTGACCGCGATCCTGCTCGCGGGACGGTCCGGCGCGGCGTTTGCCGCCGAGATCGGCACCATGCGGGTCAACCAGGAGGTCGATGCGCTGACGACGATGGGCCTCGATCCGGTGCGCTTCCTGGTGACGCCGCGCATCATCGCCGCGGTGCTGATGACGCCACTCCTGACGCTGTTCGCCGATCTCGTCGGCCTCATCGGCGGCGCGGCGACGATGACGTCGTTCTCGATTCCCGTCGTCACCTTTCTGAAGCAGGTCGACGGCGCGGTGAACCTCGACGACTTCCTCGCGGGGTTCGTGAAGTCCTTCGTGTTCGCGCTGCTGATCGCCGGCATCGGCTGCCTGCGCGGCCTGCAGACCCGCGCCGGGGCGTCGGCGGTCGGCGATTCGGCGACCCGCGCCGTCGTGTCCGGCATCATCCTGCTGGTCGTGGTCGACGGCGTGTTCGCGCTGATCTACTACCTGCTGGGCATCTGACGGTGCCGACGACCGAATCCGGCGAGGCGATCATCCGGGTCGAAGCCGTCGCCGCCGGCTACGACGGCACGGCGATCCTGGAGGACGTCAGCTTCGAGATCCGCAGCGGAGAGGTGTTCGGCGTCCTCGGCGGATCCGGGTGCGGCAAGAGCACGCTGATGAAGCACATGATCGGGCTGCTGCCGCCGGTCGCCGGGCGCATCAGCATCGGCGGCGACGACATCGTGTCCGCCGACGAGGGCGTGCTGGACACGATCCGGCGCCGCTTCGGCGTGATGTACCAGTCCGGGGCGCTGTTCGGGTCGATGACGCTGCTGGAGAACGTGCGCCTGCCGCTCGAGGCGTACACGTCGCTGCCGAGCGAGGCGATCGACCTCATCGCGCGCATGAAGCTGGCACTGGTCGGGCTCGAGGCGTTCACCGGCCACCTGCCCGCCGAGCTCTCCGGCGGCATGCAGAAGCGGGCCGGCATCGCGCGCGCGATGGCGCTGGACCCGGCGATCCTGTTCCTCGACGAGCCTTCGTCGGGGCTCGATCCGATCACGTCGGCGTCGCTGGACGCCACGGTGCGCCGTCTCGCGGACAACCTCGGCGTCACGTTCGTGATCGTCACGCACGACCTGCCCAGCGTCTTCAACTGCGTCGACCGCGTCGTGCTGCTCGATCGGCGCGCCAAGGGTATCATCGCCGAGGGCGACCCGCGGGCGCTGCGCGACACGAGCACCGACCCGCGCGTACGGGCGTTCTTCCGCCGCGAGCCGGAAGCCGCTGCTGCCTGACCGTCGCCTGACCGCCGAACCCGACCATGAGCCTCAAGGCGAACTACTACAAGCTCGGTGCCTTTGTCATCGGCGCGGTGCTGGCCGGGTCGGCGCTGCTGGTGGTGATCGGCTCCGGGCGCTGGTTTCAGCCCAAGATCACGATCGAGACCTACTTCGACGAGTCGGTGCAGGGCCTCGACATCGGCTCGAAGGTCAAGTACCGGGGTGTGGTGATCGGCGACGTCACGCTGATCACCTTTACCTATGTCGCGTATCAGCTCGACCGGCCGGTGAGCCAGCGCCTGCGCTACGTGCTGGTCCAGGCGCAGCTCGAGCCCAAGCTGCTCGGGGGCAAGGTCGCCGGCGGCGAGATCACGAGCCTCGAGAACGCCAAGCTCGAAGCCGAGCGGGGCCTGCGCGCCCGCCTGGCACCCCAGGGCATCACCGGCACCAACTATCTCGAGATCGACTACGTGGACCCGCCCCCGGCACCGCTGCCGATCGACTGGGTGCCGGCCCACGTCTACATTCCGAGCGCCAAGTCGACGGTGCTGCAATTCGTCAACGCGGCCTCGGAGCTCATCGACCGGCTGCACCGGCTGGACGTGGAAGGGACCGTCGAGAATCTCAACCGGCTGCTGGTGACGCTGAACCAGCGCGCCGCGGCGATCGACACCGCGGGCCTGTCGCGGCGCCTCGACCGCTCGCTCGCCCGGGCCGAGACCGCGCTCGCCGGCCTGCAGACGCAGAAGCTCTCCGACGAGGGCGCAGCGCTGCTCGCCGAGCTGCGGGCGACCAATGCCGAACTGCGACGCACGCTCGCCCATCCGTCGTGGCAGAAGCTGCCCGACGACGCGGCGGCGGCGCTTGCCCGCGTGCGCACGCTGGTCGAGGACCCGACGCTGCCGCGCACGCTGCAGAACATGTCGCGCACGCTCGCGCGCATCGACCGGCTGCTGGGCGGCGGCGAGGCCGATCTCGCGACCACGATCGACAACCTGCGCCAGATCACCGACAACCTGCGCGACCTGACCGAGGACACCAAGCGCTACCCCGCGAACGTGTTGTACGGCGAGCCGCCGCGCCCGCTGGAAAGCCGCCGATGATGACCGCAGTGGATCTCCGATCGCCCGGCCGCCTGCTCGCGGCGGCGCTTCTCGCTCGCCCTCGCGCTGACGCTCGCCGGCTGTGCGCTGTCGCGGCCGGCGCCGCAGAAGGCCGCGTTCCTCCTCGATCCGCCGGCGCCCGCTGCCGTGGGCCGCACGGACCCAGGGACGCTGCGCATCGGCGCGATCGGTGTCGCGGCCCCATACCGCGGCAAGGCGTTCGTGCGCCGCACGTCGGACCTCGCCTACGAAGTCGACTACTACAGCGAGTTCCTCGTCGCGCCGGCGGCGATGATCGGCGAGGCCACGGCGCGCGGGATCGAGCACGCCGGCGTCTTCGCCAGGGTGGTGCCGCCGGGCGCGCTTCCCGAGGGCGACTGGTTGCTCGACGCCTTCGTCGCGGCGCTCCACGCTGACGTGCGGGATCCGGCAAGGCCCGTGGCGGAACTCGAGATCGCTTTCTTCCTCACCCGCAACGACGGCGTCGCCTTGACTCCCCAGTGGTCGGGAGACTACCGGCGGCGGATACCGATCGCGGAGGCGTCGGCTCAAGGTTACGCGCGCGCGCTGTCGTCGGCGCTGGGCGAGATCCTGGCCGAGCTCGCGCGCGACCTCGGAGTGGCCGCGGCGCGCCTACGCTGACCGCGTCGCGGGTGCCCTCACGCGCGTCGGCTGCCAGTCCGGCCCGGGCCGGTCGGGCCAAGATGTGCTACCCTTAACAGTTAGCGCGTCGCGGGGGAGTCTGCGTTGCAGGTGGACTTGAGGGGCGGTGCATCGGGTCGGGAACCCAAGACGCGATCCCGGCGGGGCTGCCCGTGCGTTTCGCACCGGGCGTCCCGGTCAACGCGGCGCGCGCAACGCGCCGATCGACGCGGTAACCGCGGCCGTTGGCCGGCGTGCGGGCAAGCGATGACGTAAAGCACTTGAGGGTGGAGCACGTGCCGTCGCGCAGTCGGCGCGCGGCGAGTTGAGCAATTGGATGAGGGGGGCGCATGGCATTGAGGATTGGGGTTCCAAAGGAGATCTTTCCGGGCGAGAAGCGCGTCGCGACCGTGCCGGAGATCGTCGAGAAACTGATCAAGCAGGGCTTCGCCGTATCCGTCGAGAGCGGCGCGGGCGATGCGGCGAACTTCGCCGACGACACCTACCGTGCCGCCGGCGCGACGATCGCCGGCAGCGCGGCCGAACTCTGGGCCCAATCGGACATCGTCTTCAAGGTGCGTGCGCCCAGCAGCGCCGAGGTCGGCCTGATGCGCGAGGGCAGCACGCTGGTGAGCTTCATCTGGCCGGCCCAGAACCCCGAGCTGATGCAGCAGCTCGCCGCCAAGAAGGCGACCGTGCTGGCGATGGACAGCGTGCCGCGCATCTCGCGCGCGCAGAAGCTCGACGCGCTCTCGTCGATGGCCAACATCGCCGGCTACCGCGCGGTGATCGAGGCCGCCCACCACTTCGGCCGCTTCTTCACCGGCCAGATCACCGCCGCGGGCAAGGTGCCGCCGGCCAAGGTCTTCGTCATCGGCGCCGGCGTCGCCGGCCTCGCCGCGCTGGGTGCCGCCGTCGGTCTGGGCGCCATCGTGCGCTCCAACGACACCCGCCCCGAAGTGGCCGACCAGGTCAAGTCGATGGGCGCGGAGTTCGTCCCGGTCGACTACCAGGAAGAGGGCACCGGCGTCGGCGGGTACGCGAAGGTGATGTCCGAAGGTTTCCAGAAGGCCCAGCGGGACGTCTTCGCCAAGCAGGCGAAGGAAGTCGACATCATCATCACCACCGCGCTCATTCCCGGCAAGCCCGCGCCGAAGCTCATCACCACCGAGATGGTGCAGTCGATGAAGCCCGGCAGCGTGATCGTCGACCTCGCCGCCGAGCAGGGCGGCAACTGCGAGCTCACCGAGCACGGCAAGGTCGTCGTCAAGCACGGCGTCACGATCATCGGCTACAGCGACCTGCCGAGCCGGTTGGCCAGGCAGTCCTCGACGCTGTACGCGACCAACCTGTTCCGCCTGACGGAAGACCTGCTCAAGACCAACAGCGTCAAGCCGGACGGTCCGATCGACATGAACATGGAGGACGAGGTCGTCCGCGGCACGACCGTGATCAAGCAGGGCGACGTCACCTGGCCGCCTCCGCCGCCCAAGATCTCGGCGGCGCCCGCCGCCGCGCCCAAGGCGGCCGCGCCCGTGCCCGCCGCGAAGAAGGGGCACGGCCATGGCGGCGCGAGCGAACCGATGCCGGCCGGCCGGCTGGCGGTGACCTTCGTGCTCGCCGCGGCGCTGTTCGGCTTCATCGGGTTCGGCGCGCCGACCACGTTCCTCGCGCACTTCACGGTGTTCGTGCTGGCGTGCTTCGTCGGCTACATGGTCGTGTGGAATGTCACGCCGGCGCTGCACACGCCGCTGATGAGCGTCACCAACGCGATCTCCAGCATCATTGCCATCGGCGCGCTGGTCCAGGTCGCGCCACCGCTGGAGGGGGTGGCCGAAGGACGGATGTCGGGCCTGATCCTGGGGCTCGCGGTCCTGGCGCTCGCGCTGACCGCCATCAACATGTTCGGCGGTTTCGCCGTGACCCAGCGCATGCTGGCGATGTTCCGCAAGTAGGCGAGGGAGACCCAGCATGTCCGCGAATCTGGTAACCGTCTCCTACATCGGAGCGACGATTCTCTTCATCCTGAGCCTCGGCGGGCTGTCGAACCCCGAGACCTCGCGCCGCGGCAACCTCTACGGCATGATCGGCATGACCATCGCCGTGCTGGCCACGGTGTTCGGCCCCCGCGTGACGGCGGGCGGCTACGGCTGGATCATCGGCGCCATGGTGGTCGGCGCTGTGATCGGGCTCTACGCGGCGCGTGTGGTCAAGATGACGCAGATGCCCGAGCTCGTCGCGCTGATGCACAGCTTCGTGGGCCTGGCCGCGTGCCTGGTGGGCTTCGCGAGCTACATCGACACGTCGATCCAGTTCACCGGCGCCGAGAAGACGATCCACGAGTTCGAGATCTACATCGGCATCCTGATCGGTGCCGTGACCTTCTCCGGCTCGGTGATCGCGTTCGGCAAGCTCAACGGCAAGATCAGCGGCGCGCCCATGCTGCTGCCCGGGCGCCACTGGCTGAACCTCGTCGGCCTGCTGGTCGTGATCTACTACGGCGGCGTGTTCATCAACACCCACAGCATTCCCGAGGGCATGGTGCCGCTGATCGTGATGACGGTGATCGCGCTCCTGTTCGGCATCCACATGGTGATGGCGATCGGCGGCGCCGACATGCCGGTGGTGGTGTCGATGCTCAACAGCTACTCGGGCTGGGCGGCGGCGGCGACCGGCTTCATGCTCTCCAATGACCTCCTGATCGTCGTCGGCGCGCTGGTGGGCTCCTCGGGTGCGATCCTCTCCTACATCATGTGCAAGGCGATGAACCGCAGCTTCATCAGCGTCATCGCCGGCGGCTTCGGCACGGGCGGCGGCACGCCGGCGCCCAAGGGCGAAGGCGCGCAGCCGGCGGGCGAGGTCGTTCCCGTCACCGCGGCGGAGACCGCCGACCTGCTGCGCGAGTCGAAGAACGTCGTCATCATCCCGGGTTACGGCATGGCGGTGGCGCAGGCCCAGCACACGGTATTCGAGATCACCAAGTTCCTGCGGGACAAGGGCGTCAACGTGCGCTTCGCGATCCACCCGGTGGCCGGCCGCATGCCCGGCCACATGAACGTGCTGCTCGCGGAAGCCAAGGTGCCGTACGACATCGTGCTGGAGATGGACGAGATCAACGTCGACTTCCCGGACACCGACGTGGCGATGGTCATCGGCGCCAACGACATCGTCAACCCGGGTGCCGAGGACGATCCCAGCAGCCCCATCGCCGGCATGCCGGTGCTGCAGGCGTGGAAGGCGAAGACGTCGATCGTCATGAAGCGATCGATGGCGTCGGGCTACGCCGGTGTCGACAATCCGCTCTTCTACAAGGACAACAACCGCATGCTGTTCGGCGACGCCAAGAAGATGCTCGACGAGGTGCTGGTTTCCCTCAAGACTTGAGCGGCTGCGCGCGTAAGACCCGGGAACGCCGCGGTTCGCCGTGGCGTTTCTCCTTGCATCCGGCCGCCGGCGCGTGCGCTGTGCCGTACCGTACAATGATGCTCGCCGATGCCCCGCTCGGGCCGGGGGGCGCGCAGTTTCATGCCGGGCGCTGACGCTGCACGTCAGGCCTGGACGGCCCGATTGCGGCGACCGGAACGTGGGCCGGCGCTGCCGCCCGCGGCGCGGCACGCGGCCGGCGCGGTCCGCAGCGGCGGTGCGCAACAGAAAACAATGCGTGCAAACAATGGGTTGGCATCGTCCCGACGAGCGCCGGACGAGGGGTGGGCCGGGTGGCACACCGCTTGCTAAATGTCGGACAGCATCACCGGATGCGAAAAGGATCACGAGCCCCCACCCCCCCAAGGAGAGTTGCATGAAGCGCGTTCAACAAGGTTTCACCCTCATCGAACTGATGATCGTCGTCGCCATCATCGGCATTTTGGCTGCGATCGCTATTCCGCAATACGCCGAGTACACCAACCGGGCGAAGGTTTCGGAAGGCCTGCAGCTGGCTGCCGCGTGCGAAGACCGGCGTGTCCGAGTACTACAGCGCCAACAAGGTCGCTGCGGCAAACAACAATCAAGCGGGAGTTGCGGACCCCACCGACATCAAGGGCAAGAACGTCACGTCCGTGACGGTCGGCGCCGGCGGCACCATCACCGTCCTCTACAAGGATCTCGATCCCGACGTCTGCGTCACTTGCTGCCGGTACGGTCCAGATTGATCCAACGTACAACAAGGGTTCGGTGGAGTGGAAGGCGAACGCTGGCGGCACGACCGTTGGCCTCAAGTGCCTGCCTGCTAACCTGCGTAAGGATCTGTCGCCGTAACACTCGGAGGAGGACGCCGATCACCGGTCGGTGGCCAGACGCAAGAAAAGGGCGGCTTCGGCCGCCCTTTTTCGTCTATTGCCGGCGCCTCTTGCCGTCGACAATCAAGATAGCATGCGGGCGCCGGGCCAACCGCAAGCGCAGCCACGAATCCGCTCGGCGCGGACGGCAAAACTGATGGAGCGCAACGTGGGCGAGCGAGAAACACGATACGGAATCCGCGCACTGCAGGCGGCATTCGTCCTCTCCGGCGCCTGCGGGCTCGTCTACGAGGCGGTGTGGGCGCACTACCTCAAGCTCTTCCTCGGCCACGCGGCCTACGCGCAGACCGTCGTGCTGGTCGTGTTCATCGGCGGGATGGCTATCGGCGCCGCGGTGTGCGGCCGGTTCGCGGATCGCGTGGCCAACCCGCTGCGCGCGTACGCGGCGATCGAGTGCGCGATCGGTGTCGGTGGACTCGTCTTCCATCCGCTGTTCGTTCGCGCGACCGACTGGGCATACGCGACGCTGCTGCCCTTCGCCTGCAGTGGTGATGGGATGTGCTATGCGGGCTGGGGGATGGCCGCCGCGCTGGTGCTGCCGCAATCGGTGCTGCTCGGTGCCACGTTTCCGCTGCTCGTGTCCGGCATCATCCGTGTCGCGGGCAGCGATGCCGGACGACACGTTTCGCTGCTCTATTTTCTCAACAGCCTGGGCGCTGTCGCCGGCGTGCTGCTGACGACTTTCGTCCTCATTCCCTGGGTCGGGCTCCCGGGGACGACGTTGTCCGCCGGCATAGGCAACGTCCTCCTCGCCATCGCCGTTTGGGAGATCGGGGGGCGCATCGGACGCCGCTCGGCGGTCGCTGACCTGGGCCACGGTCATCCCGCATACGACGCGCCACGAGCCATTCGCCTGCTGCTCGCCGTGTCGGCGCTGACGGGGCTCTCGTCGTTCCTGTACGAGATCTTCTGGATTCGCATGCTGTCGCTGGTCCTCGGGTCGTCGACGCATGCCTTCGAGCTGATGCTGGCGAGCTTCATCCTGGGCCTGGCGCTCGGCGGTTGGTGGATCCGGGCACGCATCGACCGTATCCCGGATCCGTGGCGGTTTCTCGGGCGCGTCCAAGTGCTGATGGGGCTTGCTGCTGCGGCCACGCTGCCTCTGTACAACCACACGTTCGACTTCATGGCGCTCATTCTGCGCACGCTGGCGAGGACGGAATCGGGGTATGTCGTCTACAACGCGACCAGCGCCGGGATCGCGATGGTGGTCATGCTACCCGCCACGTTCCTCGCCGGGATGACCCTGCCGCTGCTCACCCTGCTGCTGCTCCGCACGCGGCTGGGCGAACGAAGCATCGGATTCGTCTACGCCGCAAACACGCTGGGAGCGATCGGCGGGATCCTGCTCGCCGTTCACCTGCTGATGCCCGCGATTGGCCTGCGCTCGGGCATGCTCGTCGCTGCGGCGATCGACCTCGCGCTCGGCGTCGTGTTGTATCTTCGCGCCGATCGCACCGTCAAGTTTCCGCTGACCGACCGCGCGCTTCCCTATGTCGCCGCGCTGCTATTCGCGGGCATTGGACTCGGCTCGTCGTTCGACCCGTTGCGCCTCGCCTCCGGCGTGTTTCGGCACGGCGCTTCGCGGCTTGCGGATGGCAGCGAGATCACGTTCCACGCCGATGGCAAGACGGCGACGGTAGACGTCATCAGGAGCGCGGAGGGCACCGTGGTCATCCGGACCAACGGAAAGACCGACGCCGCGGCCTACGTACCGCCGAGACCCGGGCTGGTCGCGGACGAAGACACGATGGTCCTCGCCGGACTTCTACCGCTCGCCTACCGGCCGGAAGCCGAGCGATTCGCGATCATTGGCTTCGGCTCCGGCATGACGACGGCGACGGTCCTCGACTCATCCAGGGTCCGTCAGGTGGACACGATCGAGATCGAGCCGGAGATGATCGAGGGTGCCCGCGCGTTCATGCCGCTGGTCGAAGCCGCCTACACCGATGCACGCAGCACGTTCGTCATCGATGACGCCAAGGCGCACTTCGCGCGCTCCGGCCGCAAGTACGACGTCATCATCTCGGAACCTTCGAACCCGTGGGTATCGGGCGTCGCATCGCTGTTCACGAAGGAGTTCTACAGGCGTGTGCACGGACAGCTCGCTGACCGCGGGCTGATGGTGCAGTGGATCCAGGTCTACGAATCGAACATCGACATCCTTGCTTCGATTCTGAAGCCGCTCGGGGACGTCTTCGACGATTACGTCGTCTTTCACGTTGGCGGCGCAGACCTCTTGATCCTCGCGAGCGTGCGAGGGCCGGTGGGCGAGCCCACGGCTGCGCCGTTCTCGCAGCCCCGGCTCGCCGAGCGGCTGGCGTCGATCGGCATCCGCAACCTGGCGGACGTAATGCCCCGGCGGATCGCGGGGCGCACCGCGGTCGAGCAGCTCATCTCGCACAACGTGACCGCTCCTAATTCCGACTATTTCCCGGTCGTCGACGAGGCTGCACCGCAGGCGCGATTCCTGAACCGCGTCGCGCGCGAGCTGTTCGACCTCGCGGATGCTCCGGTCCCGCTGGTCGAGATGCTGGAGCGCAGGCCGCTCGTGCTGGACGGGGTACCGCACGACGGGAGCCGAAACGAACGGCAGGTGCGCAGCGCCACCGCACATCAGTGGGCGGCCTATCTGCAGGACGCAAAGCAGCGAGATGGGAAACCGATCGGCCGATCCACGGTGCTCGAGGAGTCGGTCGCGATCGCGAGAGCGATTCTCGTCGATTGCGCGCCGCCGGAGGTCGCCGTACCGCTGTGGGACCGCGTCGTGCTGGTGGCGGCCGAGTTGAATCCGCTGCTGCCGCGCGCGACGGCGGAGGCGTTGTGGACGAACCTCGGCGCCAGGAGCTGCGCGACCGCTCTGCCCGTCGACCAGCGGCGCTGGCTGGAGCTGTTTGCCGCTACCGGGGCGCGGGATCCGGCGCGGATGGAAGCGCTGGCTGCCAAGCTTCTGCAAAGCGCGGCGCTCTCCGAGACGCAGAAGATCTACCTCTACGCCTCGCTCGTCACCGCGCAGCTGGTTGAACGTAGGTACGCGGCGGCGCGCGAGACGTGGCAACGCGTTCGCACTGACGTCCCCGCGGTCGGAAAGAGGCCGTCCTGGATGCAGCTACAGGAGATCTGGATGCAGGACTAGTTCAGTCCCCGTCTGGGGTCACGTCCCCGTCTGGGTCAACGTCTGGGGTCAGGTCTAGCCATGATGCATCCGTTCGCCGGATCGCACTGTCGCGGCGCAGCGCACCGGTGGTAAAGCAACTGCGGGCCGCCGCACGATCGGCCAAAGGACGACTTGGCCTAACCGTGCCCGGCTACGCCCAGAGATCGCTGACGGCGAGATCGGGATGTCGGCTGAGGTGGGCGCGTCGTCCCTCTGTTGCGCACGCCGCTCCCAGCCGCGACCGCGGCTCAACGTATCCTGCCACGCGGCTGCAATCTCCCGGAGCTCTCCGGTCGCCAGGAAGTATGCGATCAAGGCCGCGGCCTGCCCGAGGTCCTTGATGGCCTTGACCCGTTCGCTCACCGACGTTCGCCGCAGACCATGACGCGCGGTGGCGGCGCAGCGCGAACCGGTGGTAGACGGGGCAAGCCTGCGGGCCGCCGTTACGGATTGGCCCCGTCGGCGGCTGTTCGTCGCTGGTACAGGGTCATCTCGCCGCAGGCCGGTGCCATATGCCCCGTGCTCCCGAACCCCCTTCCGCGCGCTCGCTCGCCGCGAAGTCGTCGACGACCCGCCAGTGCGCCTCGACCACGGGCACGATCACGAGCTGTGCTAGCCGGTCGAGCGGCTGCAGGGTGAACGGCGCGATGCCCGGGTTCCAGCAACTCACCATCAGCGGGCCCTGGTAGTCCGAGTCGATGAGGCCGACCCGCTTGCCGAGCACGATGTCGTGCTTGGGTCCCAGGCTCGCGCCGGCGCTTCTCGTCGGCATTCGTCAGGATGTCATGGCTCTTCGCCGCGAAGCCGACGCAGAACGGTGCGCCGGGCCGGGCCGCGACGGTGCCCAGGATGTGGGCCACTCGATGCTCGCGGCCAGGAAAGCCATCGAAGCCCTGGTTGAACGTTCCGTCGACAAGGCGCCGATATGGGCGGTCAACGTCGACGATGAGTACCACGAGGAGAAGCGGTAACGCCGCGAACGGTCGCGTTTGCGACGCAATGGCTACGCGGGGCGTCGCCAGCAAGGTCGCGTTTCCGGCGAGGCCTGCGATCGACTCCGGCGTGTCAATGCCCTGATGCGTTTCGGCGTAACGGTTCTGGCTTTCCTTGTCGCGTTTGTCGCGCTGCGGCAGTTCGCGCCCGGCGGCGTTCCGTGGGCCTCGTCTGCCTCCAGTCGTGAGCGCCGTCCCCCAGACTATCCCCAGGACTGTCCGTTGGCAGCATCCGGGTCGTGACGTATCATGATTCATCAGGACGCTTCACGATTGAGGTTTCGATGTCCACCGCTTTGCGCCAGAAGTTCTCCTCCCAAGCCTCGCCGCAGGTATTGGCCGAGTTGCGGAAGATCGCTGCAACGGAGGGCCGGCAGTTCCAGTCGGTGCTCGACGAAGCCCTGCGCGAGTACATCGCGCGCAAGGAAACCGGTCGGCCGCTCGCCACGTGATCGAGGCGTTTGTCCGCAGCGTGGACGAGTTCGACGCGTTGTACCGCGAACTCGCCAAGTGACGCCGCGGGACGACCTCACCGTCGTCGAGGTCCTGGCGATTCATGACGCGCTGATTCGGCGGTATGGCGGTAAGCCGGGGGTGCGCGATGCGGCGCCCTCGAATCCGCGCTCTATCGCCCGCAGACCGGCTGCTACGCCAACTCGTCGCCGAGGGGGCGGCGTTGCTCGAGAGCCTCGCCATCAACCATCCCTTCATCGACGGCAACAAGCGACTCGCCGTTGCCGTGACGGAGTCTTCCTGCGGATCAACGGCCAACGGATTCGCGGCCCGTCCGGCGACATCCACGCAGGAGATGCGGATGTTCGAGACCGGGACTTCGACCTCGCCCACCTCGAGCCGTGCTGCGAGCGCACCTCTCGCGGTCGACGCCGCGGTGACCGACTCGTTGCGGCAAGGCGCGTCCTGGCCCAACCGTGCGCGGTTAAGCCCACAGACTCGCTGACGGCGAAATCGTCGACGACGCGCCAGCGCCGCCACGGGCCTGATGCCTACGACCAAAGTTCCCAGACCGCCAGGTCCGGTTGTCGAGCGAGGGCGCGCCGTCCTTGCTGCGCGCGGCGCTCCCAGCCGCGGCCGCGGCCCAGTGCGTCCTGCCAGGCGGCCGCGATCTGCCGGGGTTGATCGGTGGTCAGGTAGTACTCGATCAAGGCGGCGGCCTGTCCGAGGTCCTTGATGGCCTGGACCCGTTCGCTCATCGGGCGCTCGCCGTAGACCACAAGCTTGGGGATCGCGTAACGCGCCGCCCCTGGGTGCTACCTTCCCGTACTCCCGAACCCCCCGCAGGCGCGCTCGCTCGCCGCGAAGTCGTCGACCACCCGCCAGCGCGCCTGCACAACGGGAACGATCACGAGCTGGGCCAGCCGGTCGAGCGGCTGCAGGGTGAACGGCGTGCTGCCGCGGTTCCAGCAGCTCACCATCAGCGGGCCCTGGTAGTCCGAGTCGATGAGGCCGACGAGGTTGCCGAGCACGATGCCGTGCTTGTGGCCCAATCCCGAGCGTGGAAGGATCACGGCGGCCAACCCCGGATCGCCGATGTGGATCGCGATGCCGGTGGGGACGAGCTCGGTCGCACCGGGCGCGAGCACCAGGGTTGCGTCGATCGCCGCGCGCAAGTCCATGCCGGCGGCGCCGGGTGTCGCGTACGCGGGGAGGTGTCCGCGCAGGCGCTCGTCGAGGACGCGCACGTCGATGGTCGAGGTGCGGCCGGTCATGGCGCACGCATCAGTTGTTCGCGGGCGGGCCCGGCAGACGGGCGGCGATCTCGGCGACGAGCCGCCGCGCGAGTGCGAGCTTGTCCATCCTCGGCAGCGGGTGCACGCCGGCGGCGTCGAGCAGCGTGACCTCGTTGTCGAGGCTGCCCAGCGCGTCCTGCGCGCGGTTGGCGACGATCAGCGGAATGCGCTTGCGCCGGCGCTTTTCGTCGGCATGCGTCAGGACGTCGTGGCTCTCCGCGGCGAAACCGACGCAGAACGGCGCATCGGGCAGGGCGGCAATCGTGCCCAGGATGTCCACCGTGGGTTTGAGCGCGATCGCCAGCGCCGCGTCGCTCTTCTTGATCTTGCGCTCCGCGACCGCGGCTGGCGTGTAGTCGGCGACGGCGGCGACGGCGACGAAGACGTCGGTGGCGGCGATGCGCTCGAGCACTGTCGCGAGCATCTCTTCCGCGCTCTCGACGTCGACGCGCGTGACTCCGGCGGGTGTCGGCAGCATCGTCGGGCCGCTGACCAGCGTGACGTCAGCACCCGCTTCGGCAGCCGCCTGCGCCAGTGCGTAGCCCATGCGGCCGGAGCTCGCGTTGGTGATCCCCCGTACCGGATCGATGCGCTCGAACGTCGGGCCGGCCGTTAGCAGCACGCGCTTGCCCGCCAACCGTTTGGGCTGCCTCGCCGCGACGACCGCGGCGAGTATCTCCTCGGGTTCGAGCATCCGGCCCTCGCCCGTCTCGCCACACGCCTGCTCGCCGGTGCCGGGGCCGAGGATGGCCACACCGTCCGCGGCGAGCAGCGCGACGTTGCGCTGGTTCGCCGCGTTGCTCCACATCTGCCGGTTCATCGCCGGCGCGACGAGGAGCGGGCACTCGCGCGCGGCGCATAGCGTCGAGAGGAGGTCGTCGGCCAGGCCGTGCGCGAGTTTGGCGAGGAAATCGGCCGAGGCCGGCGCGATCACGATCGCATCGGCCCCACGGGAGAGGCCGATGTGGCCCATGCCGTCGTCGGCGCCGCTCGTCCACAGGTCGGTGAGCACCGGTCGGCCCGACAGCGCCTGCAGCGTCGTCGGCGTGATGAAGCGGCAGGCGGCTGCCGTCATCACCACGTCGACGCGCACGCCCGCCTTGACGAACAGGCGCGTGAGCTCGGCGGCCTTGTACGCGGCGATGCCTCCGGTGAGGCCCAGCACGACGCGAGCAAGCGGAGGGGGTGGGGCAGTCATCGTCCATCTGGCAGAGGGTGGCGTTCTCGCGCGGAGTTTACACTGCCCTCGATGGCGCCTGGCAGCGCGTGCGCGCGCTCACAGGCACGCACCCGAACGAACAGGGCGTCCAACCGATGCGAATCAGCGACTGGCCGGCCGGCGAGCGCCCCCGTGAACGCCTCCTCGCGCGCGGCGCGGGCGCGCTGTCCGACGCCGAGCTCCTGTCGCTGGTGCTGCGCCATGGCTTTGCCGGCGTCAGCGCGCTCGACATCGCGCGTGCGCTGCTGGCGCGCTTTGGGTCGCTCACGGGCCTCTTCGCGGCGTCGCACGCCGAGGTCGCCACGGTGCGCGGCATCGGCACGGCACGGACGGCCGAGCTCGCGGCGATGGTCGAACTCGTTCGCCGGTCGCTCACCGAGGTCGCCGCCGAGCGCGACGCGCTCCAGTCGCCGCAGGCGGTGCGCGACTACCTCCGTCTCGCCCTGGCGGAACGGCCCTACGAAGTCTTCGTCGGCCTCTTTCTCGACAGCCAGAATCGGCTGCTCGCGGCGGAGGAGCTGTTCCGTGGGACCCTGGCGCAGACCTCCGTGTACCCGCGCGAGGTGGTCAAGGCGGCGCTCGCCCGCAACGCCGCGGCGGTGATATTCGCGCACAACCATCCATCAGGCCTGGCCGAACCCAGCCGCGCCGACGAGCTCTTGACACTCGCGTTGAAGCAGGCGCTCTCGCTCGTCGACGTGCGCACGCTCGACCACTTCGTGATCGCGGGCGGGAGGTTGACCTCGCTTGCCGAGCGTGGGCTGCTGTAGGCGCGCCGTCTGCGATCGGTGGTCGAGGAATGGCGCAGAAACGAAGGGGTGCCCGCTGCGGCGCGGCGCGCGCAGCCGCGGGTGCAATCGGAAGTGCGACTGAGCATCAGGCGGCCTGTTGACGCCTGGATTGCCAGTAGGTGTCCCAGTCCTGGTTGGCACGGCAGACACGCAGTGCCAGCATGTGCTTGGCGTTTTTCAGTTTCCACCAAGCGCCGGCCCGCTTGAGACGGTCCTGGATGACGTAACGGTGTGCACTTTCGACTTCGCCGGACCCGATGGGCAGCCCGGCCACGAGCGCGTCTTGATACTTGAACTGCCCCGGGCGATTGGTGAGATAACGATGCGCCGCGCGCACCGGGGCGTTGGCATCGGGAACGGTGTCGTCCTCGAGAAAGGGCTGCAGTTCCGCGACGACGTCCTGGAGACGGTTCTGTTTCAGCCGCTCTTTCTGCGTTTCTAGCCAGGCCCTCGGCTCCGCGCCGGGGATGGTCTTCCCGGCGGCCACCAGGTAGTCACAAACGTGGTAGAAATCGACCAGAAACTCGCCGTGGAGTCCGAATTGCTCATCCACCTGATCAGCAATCCATTCGGCGCCGTCGCCGACCACGTGGACCTTGGTCTGCCGCCCCAGTCCGGCCCGAACCGCAGCGCGCAACAGCGTCGCTCCGACCTGATCGGGCGGGCCCACGGTGGCGCCGAACACCGGGGTGACCGAGCCCGGCGGATGGACCAGACTCAAACGCGCTTCCTTCCAGCCCACCTGGCGGGTCTTGCGGCGGTCCACTGGCGGGCTCTCTGCTTTCGGTGCGGCCGTCTCCACGACGGGAATCATGCTGCCGTCGATCTCGCCGATCAGTTGCGCCACCCCGTCTCGTTCCGGGATCTGCGCGGGCGCTTTCGGGCGCTCGTCGATCGCCTCGGCATGCCGCAAGACGATCGGCCAGCACGTACTGGCGGACACCTCGATACCGTAATGCTCCTTCAGCTTCTGCGGAATGCGCGCCGCGGGCGCGTCCGCCCCAAAATCGACGATCGCTCGCTGCAGCGGCTCCGAGCAGCCGCGGCAGACCACCTCCGCCGAACGCGTAAACGGCCGGATCTCCGGCCCGCTGCTCCCCTGCCGGAAGATCTGCTCGGCTACTTCGATCCTGCCGTACCGGGTCTGCCAGTAGACGTTTTTTTTTCCTTCCGCTGCACGCCCGGTTGTTGCGCCAGCTCTCCTGCCTTCCGCTCCGCTTGCCGTCGCGCCCAGCCGTGCAAGGCCTCGTTGCCCAGCTGCCGCAGTTCCTCGGTCACCCGCCGCTCCGCCTCCGCCGCCTTCTCCACCTCGCCGGCCGCGTTCTCGACCACCACCAACAACGACTCGAACTTGGCCCTGAGCTCGGGAAGATCCCGCAACCGCTCCTCCAAACTCCGACTCGGCCTCAGTCGCCCCTCGATTTCCGACCAATGTTCCGCCATGGGTTTCGCTCCAGGGTGAAGTTACCCACGATCATTTACCTTACCTGCGCCCATTTGTCCAGCGCCGAATGCCACCGCCATCCACCTCCCCCGGCGTCAGTCGCACTTCCGATTGCACCCCGCAGCCGCGTGGGCGTTGATTTCCTGACGCCGCCAACGCTATAATGCGTCGGCTTCGCGGAATGCGTGTCCTGATCTGGAAGGAGCGAGCCATGGCTCGAGTCTGTCAAGTTACCGGCAAGCGCCCGATCGTGGGCCACAACGTCTCGCACGCCAACAACAAGACGCGGCGTCGCTTCCTGCCCAATCTCCAGCAACGCCGCTTCTGGCTCGAGAGCGAGAACCGGTGGGTGAGCCTGCGCCTGACCAACGCCGCACTGCGCACGATCGACAAGAAGGGCCTCGACGTCGTGCTGGGCGAGATGCGGGCGCGCGGCGAACGCGTTTGACCTGACGCACGGAGACCACGATCATGCGCGACAAGATCAAGCTCGAATCGACGGCCGGCACCGGCCATTTCTACACGACGACGAAGAACAAGAAGCTCATGCCCGAGAAGATGGAGATCAAGAAGTTCGATCCCGTCGCGCGCAAGCACGTCGCGTACAAGGAAACCAAGCTCAAGTAATCCCGAGCGCGATTAGGTCCGGGTGCGTCGAACCGGACGCAGCGAAAAGGCCCGCGGTGTCGCGGGCCTTTTGCGTTCGTCCGGTCCGGTTGCGCGCGGGCGCGCCCCGGCGCTCAGGCGTAGCGGCGCAGCTGCTGCGAGAACTGGGCCAGCGGCACGATGCCCGAAGCGTCGGCACGCCGGCACCAATCCTGCAGGCGGGCGAGAAGCTGCTCGCGGGATTCGGTCGAGCGCCCCCAGATGCGGTCGAGGTCCCTGCGCATCGCGTAGATCGTCTGCAACGCCTTGCTGTTCTCCATCGCGCGGGCGAGCGTGGCCCGCTCGCCGACCGGCAACGCCTCGCTGGATTCGCTCGACAGCCAGCGCTTGAGGCGGGCGAGATTGGGGATGTCGCGCAGCTCGGCGCGACCCACGCGTTCCCGCAACGCCGCGATCTCGGCCGCGCAGGTCGCGCGCAGCGTGCGGGCGTACGCGGCCACGACGGTGTAGCGGTGCTCGATCACCGCGTGCAGCGTCGCGAAATCGGGGATCGGCTTCGGCGCGGCGGCCACGTGCAGTTTCGGGGCGACCTTGCGCACCTTGGCGAGGCGCAGCGCCGAGAGGATGCGGATGTAGGCCCAGCCCAGGTCGAATTCGAACCAGCGCGACGAGAACTTCGCCGAAGAGCCGTAGGCGTGGTGGTTGTTGTGCAGTTCCTCGCCGCCGATGAGTATGCCCCACGGCACGATGTTCGTCGACGCGTCCGCCGAGGCGAAGTTGCGGTAGCCCCAGTAGTGCCCGATCCCGTTGATGACGCCGGCGGCGTTGACGGGAATCCAGAGCATCTGCACCGCCCAGATCGTCGCGCCGATCGGGCCGAACAGCACGAGATCGACCGCCAGCATCAAGCCGACGCCCTGCCACGCGTAGCGGGAGTAGAGGTTGCGCTCGATCCAGTCGTCGGGCGTGCCCTTGCCGTACTTCTCGAGCGTCTCCTGGTTCTTCGCCTCGGCGCGGTAGAGCTCCGCGCCGCGGAACAGGACCGTCGCGAGGCCGCGCGTCTGCGGGCTGTGCGGATCCTCGGCGGTCTCGCACTTGGCGTGGTGCTTGCGGTGGATCGCGGTCCACTCCTTGGTCAGCATCCCGGTCGTCAGCCACAGCCAGAACCGGAAGAAGTGGCTGACCGGCGGTGCCAGGTCGAGCGCGCGGTGCGCGGAGTGGCGGTGCAGATAGAGCGTGACGCCGGCGATGGTGATGTGCGTCAGCGCGAGCGTGACGATGACATAGCCCCACCACGGGAGCGGCAGGAGGCCATGGGCGAGAAAGGACAGGAGGTCGGAAGGCATCGGAACTCCGGCACGGCCGGCAGAGTGGAAATGAACGATTTTACCCTGCGGGGCACCGTCGCGGCCTGCCGGCGGACCGAATTCTTCACCGGACGACTGGCAATGACAGGGCGCGATCAGACGGCCGGAGGCGCTGCGACGGCGCCACCGGCGTCTTCCCCCCCGATCGGGCGTGCGCCGACCGGCGGCGCCGTGGGCCCACCACCGACGATGCGTACTTCGCGCTGCGGGAACGGGATGTCGATGCCATGCGCCTGGAACGCCCGCCAGACCGCGAGATTGATCGAGCTGCGCAGGTTGCCCTGCCCGTTCTCGGGGTCGTTGATCCACACCCCGAGCTCGAGGTCGACGCCGCTGTCGGCGAACCGCATCACGAACGCAACCGGCGGGTTCGGCGTCTTCAGCACCCGCGGCTCCGCCTGCGCTGCCGCTTCCATCAGCCGCAACGCAAGCTCGAGGTCGCTGCCGTAGCTCACCTGGACCGGGATCGCGATCCGGATCTCGCGGGTCGAGTACGAGTGATTGAGCACGGTGGTGGTCACCAGCGTCTCGTTCGGCACGACCGCCTCGACGCCGTCGAGGCTCTTCACGACGACGTACCGCGCGGTGACCTTGGAGACGACCCCGAAGCGGTTGTCGACGGTGATCATGTCCCCCAGCCGGATCGAGCGGTCCAGCAGGATCGTGAAGCCGGCGATGTAGTTGCTGGCGAGCTTCTGCAGGCCGAGGCCGATGCCGACGCCGAGCGCGCCGCCGAACACCGACAACAAGGTGAGATCGATGCCGAGCGCGTTGAGCGCGATGAGCACGGCGAGGATCAGCAGCACCCCGCGCACCGCCTTCGCCGCCAGGGCTCGCAGGCTGCTGTCGAGGCGCTCCGCGCGCATCAACCGCTTCTCGACGAATCCCGAAAGCCACAGCGCCAAGGTAAGCGTCAGCAGGACGACCAGCACCGCGGTTCCGATATCCAGCACGGAGATGCGGCTCCTGCCGATCGGGATCTCCAGGGCGTCGAGATCGCGGACGACGTCGTGCATCACGCCGAGGAAGTACAGGGCGAGGATGCCCCAGACCGTCAGCGACACGGCGCGCTCGGACGTCGCGAGCCAGGAGGCGCGCGGGAAGATGCCGCGCAGCGCGTAGACGATGATGCGGATGACCGCGAGCGCGATCACCAGCGGCAGCGCGAGGGAGAGAAAGAACGGCGCGCGCAAGCGCTGGAAGAAGTAGGTGCACGCGAGGAGCAGCAGCAGGGTGACGAGCGGGAAGATGAGCCGGTTGACCCCGCCGGCGCCGACGCGGATCACCTCGTGCGCGTCGTCGGCCTTCACCCGGAGCCGCCGGTCGGCGATCCAGCCGAGGGCGAAGCAGGCGAGCACCAGCGCCAGCTCGAGCCAGCCGGCGGGGTGGGCCAGCGCGGCCTCGACCCGGGAGAAGTCGATCGTGGGAAGCATGGCGGGGATTCTAATCGAGCGTGCTCTTGGCCGCGGCCTCGGGACCGGCAGGTCCCGTCAGCGGCGCGGCGGACGCTCGGGGGCGGCGTCGGCGTCCTCCATGCGCTGCGCGCGCGCCTGCAGCCGCTTGAAATAGGCGCGGTACGCCTGCGCGACGCCGGCGTTGTTGTGGAAGATCGCGACGTTCTCCGCGTTGCGCCGTTGCGCGGAGCTGGTGAAGTTGTAGCTGCCGGTGACCGTCGTCGCGCGGGCGAGCCCGCCGTCGACGACGACGACCTTGTTGTGGGCGGCGGCGAAGTTGCCGTCGAGCCAGACCGGGACGCCTGCGGCGGCGAGCAGCGGGATCGCGCTGTGCGGGGTTTCCAGCGTCTGAGTCCGGTCGGCGACGACCTCGACCGCGACGCCGCGCGCGTGCGCGGCGATCAGCGCGCGAGCGATCTTCTGCTGCGTGAACGCGTACGCGAGGACCAGCACCTCGCGCTTGGCGGCGTCGATCGCGGCGACGATGCGCGCGTCGATCGCATCCCCCGGAGTGAACGCGAGCTCGACCGTGCCGGATCCGGGAACCTCGACCGCGGCCAGCGCCGGCGGCACCGCGCCCGCGAGGCCGAAGACGGCCAGCGCCATCGCCGCCGCGGCCCGGCGGCGCGGCGATCGCACGGGGCGCGGGGGGGCGCGCGCGGTCCGGTGCTCGCCCTGGGCGCTCATTTCTCGCGTTCGAGGATGGCGGCGAAAAGCCCGTCGCAGCCATGCCGGTGCGGCAGGAGTTGCAGCGTCGGCCCCGCAGCGAGGGCGCAGCCCGCGTGCGCCAGCGCGGCCGCCGCGTCGCCGGCGCGGAAATCCGCATGGGCGGCGAGGAAACCGTCGACGACCCCCTGGTTCTCGTCCGAGCAGGATGCTGCAGGTCGCGTAGACGAGCCGCCCGCCGGGCTTCGCCAGCGTCGCCGCCGCGTCGAGAATGGCGCGCTGCTTCGCGACGAACTCGGCGACCGCGCTCTCGGGCTGGCGCCACTTGAGGTCCGGATTGCGCCGCAGCGTGCCGAATCCCGTGCACGGAACATCGGCCAGCACCCGGTCGATCTTGCCGGCGAGGCGCCTGATGCGGGGGTCGCGTTCGTTGGCGATGAGTTGCGGGTGCACGTTCGAAAGCCCCGAACGGGCCAACCGCGGCTTGATCCGGGCAAGCCGCGTGTCGACGGTGTCGAACGCGTACACCCGGCCCTGCGAGCGCATCAGCGCCCCGAGGAGGAGCGCCTTGCCGCCCGCTCCGGCGCAGAAATCGACAACCATGTCGCTGCGCCTCGGGGCGACCAGCAGGCCGACGAGCTGGCTGCCTTCGTCCTGGACCTCGATGTCGCCCTTGAGGAGAAGCGGGTGCTTCGCGAGCGAGGGGCGACCCTGGACCCGCAGCCCCAGCGGGGACCAGGGTGTGTGCGCGGCGGCGATGCCGTCCGCCGCGAGCGCCGCGCGGGCGGCGTCGCGGGTCGTTCGCAGCGGGTTGATCCGCAAGTCGAGCGGGGCCGGCGCGAGCAGCGCGCGCGCGAGCTCGGCGCGGTCTTCCTCGCCGTAGATCGCGCCCAAACGCTGCCAGAGCCAGTCGGGCAGCTCGGCCTGCGTCGCGGCGTCGAGCGCCTCGTCGCAACGCGCCTTGAACTCGCGCAACCAGCGCGCGTCGGCCGCGCGGACGAGCGCTTCCAGGTCGGGCACGCTGTGGCCGAGGGCCCGCACCAGGGTCGCCAGCGCGAGCCTCTGCGGCAGCGTCGTGCCGGCCAGCGCCTCGATCGAGCGGCGCCGGCGCAGGTACGCGAACACGCCCTCGGTGATGAACGCCCGGTCGGCGCGGCCGATCTCCGGGTGGCGCCGGAAATGCTGGTACAGCATTGCGTCGGCCGGCGCGCGCAGGGGACGGAGCTCGGCAATCGCGGCGGCGAGGCCGGCCACCTGGTTGCCGTGCAGGGTCATTGCCGGGCGAGGACCTGGTCGGCGCGGATCGAGTCGAGCAGCGCTTCGACGGTGCCGCGGGTCGTGTTCGAAACCCGCATCTTGACGGGAATGTAGCTGAGCGACGGCGCCAGCCAGACGATGGCTTCGGTCTTGCCATCCTCGCTGCGGCGGTGCCAGCGCTCGGTGTCGACCTCGCCGGCCGGCCACGCGACGCGCTCGGTGCCCTCCCGGGCAAACTGGAAGCGCGCGACGCGGCGCGTCGTGGCGACGGCGAAGCCGAACCGGTCGTCGGCGGGATGCGCGAAGTAGAACTGCCACAGGATCGTCAGCGGGTCGAACGTCGGCAGGTCCAGCGCCTCGGTCTTCTGCTCGTGCAGCGTGACGATCCCGGTCTCCCAATCGAACAGGGCCGTCTCACGGCGGTCGCGGCTGCCGCGCTCGACGTTGAACTCCAAGGGTTGCAGCCCGCGCGCGGTGATGGTCCCGCGGCTTTCCAGGCGACCCTGGCCGCGCAGCAACAGCGCGGCGAGGCCGCGCGCCTCGCCCACGGTGGCGATCCGGTAGTGCCCGTCCGCGTGCTCGAAGCGGTACACCGCGTCGCCGATCAGGAAGCCCTGCGTGCCGAAGAACGCCTTGTAGACGAGGTCGACGCGGGGCGGCAGCGTCTGGTCAGGGGTCGAAACCGGAGGTGCCGCTTCCTCGGTGACGGCGAGCTCCGGCGGGGGCGGCGGCAGCTCCGGGCCGGCGGCGATCGCCTCGGCCGTGGGTTCGATGGCGTCCGGCTCCGGGGCCGCGGCGATTACCGGCGCGCTGAGCGGCACCGGCACCGGCTTGGCGCGGCGCGGTTTCGCCTTGACGCGGCCGGGTGCCGGCGCCGCGGGCGCGGCCCTGGGTGGGGGAGGCATTTCGGTGAGCGTCGCCTGTAACGGTTCGGCGTCGGGGCGCGCCGGCGGCGCCACCGGCCAGAGCGAGAAGCCGACGTGGACGGCGACCGACAGCGCCAGCGCGGCGCCGAGCACGCGCCTCGCCCCGGCGCGGTTCGCGCCCGCGGCGCGCAGACGGCCAAGGACCTGGGTCGGGTTCAAGAGAACTTAGATGGGCGAGAGCGCAGCGCGTTCCCGCGAGGCTGCCGGCACCGCACGGCGACCGGGGCGTTCATTCGCGCGGGCGGAATCTACACTGCGGGGACGAACAACGCCCCGGAGGCCGAGGTCCGCTCGCCCGCGACGCGCACGCGGCGCCCGTCGACCGACAGCCGGCCGTCGCAGAACGCGCGCACCGCGGCCGGCAGCAGCCGGTGCTCGGCAGCGAGGACCCGCGCGGCCAGCTTCGTCTCGTCGTCGTCGGGCAGCACGGGCACGACCGCCTGACCCACGATCGGGCCGTGGTCGAGGTCCGCAGTGACGAAATGCACGGTACAGCCGTGGATCCGCACGCCGTCGTCCAGCGCCCGGCGGTGCGTGTGCAGGCCGGGGTACGCCGGCAGCAGCGAGGGGTGGATATTGAGCATCCGGTTGGCGTAGCGCGCGACGAAGGCGGGCCCCAGGATGCGCATGAAGCCCGCCAGGACGACGAGGTCGGGGCGCCCGGCGTCCACGGCCTCGGCCAGCGCCGCGTCGAACCCGTTCCGGTCGGCATGCGCGCGGTGATCGACGACGTTGATCCGCGCGCCGTGCGCCAGCGCGATCGCGAGGCCGGCCGCGTCGGCGCGATTGCTGATCACCGTATGAACGATGCCCCGCAGGCTGCCGTTCTTCTCGGCTTCGAGCAGCGCGGCGAGGTTCGAGCCGCGCCCCGAGATGAGAACGGTGATGCGCGGCAGGGGCACGGCGGCGTGGGTAAGGAAAGGCGAGTGCGGCGGAGCGCAGCCTCGCAGGCGCTCAGACGACGACGGTCCCCGGGGCGCCCGCCGCCCGGGTTTCGACGCTGCCGATGCGGTACACCGTCTCTCCGGCGGCCCGCAGCAGTTCCTGTGCCCGGTCGGCGTCACCGGCCGCGACGACGACCACGAGGCCGATCCCGCAGTTGAACACCCGGTGCATCTCGGACTCGCCGATGTTGCCGTGCCGTTGCAGCCAGTCGAAGATCGGCGGCCGTGGCCAGCTGCCGCGGTCCACACGCGCGGCGAGACCGGCGGGAAACATCCGGTGCGTGTTCTCGAGCAATCCGCCGCCGGTGATGTGCGCCATGCCCTTGACGGCGATCTCGTGCAGCAGCCGCAGCATCGGTCGCACGTAGATGCGGGTCGGTTCGAGCAGCGCATCGCCCAGCGTCCGCGCGTCCTCGTAGCCCGGCGCGGGCAGTGCGAGGTCCGCGTTCGCGACGTCGAGCACGCGGCGGATCAGCGAGAAGCCGTTGGAATGCGGGCCGCTCGAGGGCAATCCCAGCAGCACGTCGCCGGCGGTGATCGTCCTTCCGTCGATCGCCTTCGTCTTCTCGACCACGCCCACGGCGAAGCCGGCGAGGTCGTATTCGCCGACCGCGTACATGCCGGGCATCTCGGCGGTCTCGCCGCCGATCAGCGCACAACCGGCCTGCTCGCAGCCGGCGGCGATGCCCTGGATGACCTGCGCAGCGACGCTGACGTCGAGCTTGCCGCAGGCGAAGTAGTCCAGGAAGAACAGCGGCTCGGCGCCCTGCACCAGGACGTCGTTGACGCTCATCGCCACGAGGTCGATGCCGACCGTAGCGTGGCGGTTCAGCCGGAACGCGAGCATCAGCTTGGTGCCGACCCCGTCGGTGCCGGCGACCAGCACCGGTTCGCGGAAGCGCTTGCCGATCTCGACCAGCGCGCCGAAGCCGCCGATGCCGGCGAGGACCTCGGGGCGCAGCGTGCGCCTGGCGTAGGGCTTGATCCGTTCGACCAGCGCGTCGCCGGCATCGATGTCGACGCCGGCGTCGCGATACGACAGGGACGCGGAAACTGGCGAGACGGGTGGGTTCATCGGTCGTGGCCGGGGAGGCGGCGCCGGCGGCACAGGCCAGGCAGCGCCGGCGCCGGACGCGCGAGGATTGAGTGAACGAGGCGCTACGCGGTACAGTGCGCCGCTTCGGCGACGATTCTACCGGAAATGCAGGCCCCCCAACCCCCCACCGACGAGGCGCCGGCCGTGTCGCCCGAGGCGCCTGCAACGGCCGCGGCGCGCCGGATCGCGCCGCGGCAGTACCTCTGGGTCGCCGGCGCCGCACTCGCCTTCGCTGCGGCGCTGCACTGGCTGGGGCCGGTCCTTACGCCGTTCGTGATCGGCGCGATCCTGGCGTATCTGGGCAACCCCATCGTCACGCGCTGCGAGCGCGCCCGCATGCCGCGCCCGCTGGGCACGCTGGTCGCCGTCGTGCTGATGTCCCTCGCGGCGCTGGCGATGCTGCTCGTGATCGTGCCGCTCGTCCAGGCGGAGATGGCACTGCTCGTGCGCCGGCTGCCGGATCTCGCCAATCTCTTCACGACGCACGTCGCGCCGCGGCTCGCCGAGCACCTCGGCATCGCCGTGCAGTTCGACCTCGCTACGCTGAAGGAACTCGCCGCCGAGAACGTCGAGAGCCTGCGGGAGCTCGCCACGCGGCTCCTCGCCGGAGTGCGCAGCGGCGGGCTCCTGCTGCTGTCGGTGGTCGTGAACCTCGCGCTGGTCCCGGTCGTCATGTTCTACCTGCTTCGCGACTGGCGCCTTCTCGTTGCCCGCATCGACGACCTGATCCCGCGCCGGTGGCTGCCGCTCGTGCGCACGATGGCGACCGACATCGACAACGTGCTTGCGGAGTTCCTCCGCGGCCAGTCGCTGGTGATGCTGTCGCTCGCTGTCTACTACGTGGTTGCGTTGTCGGCCGTCGGTCTCGATTTCGCGCTGCCGGTCGGCATTCTCACCGGCCTCCTGGTGTTCATTCCCTACGTGGGCTTCGGACTGGGTTTCGTGCTCGGGGTTCTCGCGGCGCTGCTGCAGTGGAGCGGATGGCCCGGTTTCGTCGCCGTGCTCGCCGTCTACGGCGTGGGCCAGCTCATCGAGAACTACCTTCTGATTCCGTACCTCGTCGGCGACCGGATCGGATTGCATCCGCTGGCGGTCATCTTCGCGCTGCTCGCGTTCGGACAGCTGTTCGGCTTTGTCGGCGTGCTGCTGGCACTGCCCGTGTCGGCGGCATTGCTCGTGGGCCTGCGGCGCCTGCGCGCTGCCTATGTCGCGTCGCCGATCTATCGCGAGCCCTGAGTGGCGTGTCCGAGCAGCTGATCCTGGATCTGTCCGGCCCGGCGGTCCCGACGTTCGACAACTTCGTCGCCGGGCGCAACGGCGAGCTCGTCGCCGCGCTGCGGGCGGTGGCGACGGGGCGCGCCGTCGATACGGGGTTCCTGCTCTGGGGTGGGACGGGTGCGGGGAAGACGCATCTGCTGCATGCCGCCGTCGCGGCGGCGCGTGCGCGCGGGGCGGCCGCAGCGCTCTTCGATCTGCCGGAAGCCCTCGTCGCAGCGGACCCTGACCTCGTCGGGCGGTATGCGCTGGTGGGCATCGACGACGTACATGCCGCCGCCGGCGAAGCGCAGGCCCGGCTGTTCACGCTGTTCAACACGCTGCGCGCCGCGGGGGGGCACCTCGTCGTGGCCAGCGCGCTTCCCCCGACGCGGCTGCCGCTGCGGGAGGACCTTCGCACGCGACTCGGTTGGGGCGCCGTCCGGGAACTTGTTCCCCTGACCGACGCGGAAAAGCCGGCCGCTCTGGTCGCCTGGGCGCGGCAGCGCGGGTTCGGCCTCGGCGCCGAGGTCATCGCGTACCTGCTCGCGCACGGACGCCGCGACATGACTGCGTTGCTCGCAACCCTGGAAGCGCTGGACCGAAGGTCGCTCGCAACGAAGCGGCCGATCACGATCCCGATGCTGCGCGATTGGCTGCTCCGGGAGGCGCCGGAGCGCAAAGTGGGCGGGCGCGCACCGGAACAGGCACGGAACCCGGAGAAGCTTGATTGAGGTCAAGGTTCGAGGGAGCTGCCGCGGCGGACATGCGGCGAGATGTGTCAACCGTCACCCGGTCGTTGGCGTTATTGGCCGCGGACACCACCGTATCGGGTCTGCCGGTGGGGTGAGAAGGCGGCGCATCCGGTCGCGGGTGAGGGAGTTGAGAGGCGTCGAGCCGCCCGCAGACGAGACACAGACCAGGAGCACTCTGCGGTTGACCGCTCTGCGCCAACCGGCGTCCGCCGGCGGGTGAAACCCGCCGCGTTCGGTTTCCGCGAACCCAGCACCTTCCAACCCGTTGAGTTTCGTCAATGCATTCAATCTGCTTGCAGATTGATGAGGCGTAGTTTGCAGTCCTACCACTGAGTCGTACCCAACCCAAGGAGAGTCAGACATGAACAAGCTTCTCATTGCCCTGATCGCCGGCGCGTTCTCGTCGGTCGCCGTCGCCCAGGCCACCGCCCCGGCAGCTGCCCCGGCGCCGGCGCCGAAGGCCGCGCCAGCCGCCGCCGCGCCAGCCGCCGCCGCCCCGGCCGCCGCCGCTCCGGCCGCCGCCGCCCCAGCCGCCACGACTGACAAGGCCAAGGCCAAGGCAGACAAGGCTGCCATGGAAAAGGCTGCGAAGGAAGAGAAGGCCGCCAAGGCGAAGGCTGCGAAGGAAGAAAAGGCTGCCAAGGAGAAGGCCGCCAAGGAAGCCAAAGCCAAGCCCGCGAAGGAAGCCAAGCCCGCCATGGAGGCGAAGCCCGCCGCCGCCGCACCCGCCGCTGCGCCGGCCGCCGCACCCGCAGCCGCGCCTGCTGCCGCCCCCGCACCGGCGAAGAAGTAACCGGGGTTCCCCCGCGCCAACGAGGCAGGGAACTTCGGTTCCCTGCCTTTTTTCGCTTTACGAGCACTGTGTTCGGGCCTTATCCTGCGGGCGGCCGACGCAGGACACCTCATGCACGAACACGAACCCCAACGGCCTGCCGCGACCGTGGCGACCATCGTCGCCCGCAACGGTGCTTACCTCCTCGTCGAGGAAACGACGCGGGTGGGCGTGCGCATCAACCAGCCCGCGGGACACCTCGAGCCGGGGGAGTCGTTGGTCGCGGCGGCTGTGCGGGAGACCATCGAGGAGACGGGCCACCATGTGCGTCCCACGGCGCTGGTAGGCATCTATCGCTGGCAGGCCCCTGAAACCGGGGCGACGTTCATCCGCTTCGCGTACGCGGCCGACCTCGTCGCCCACGACCCCGAGCGAGCGCTTGACGAAGGCATCCTGCGCGCGCTCTGGCTCTCCTACGACGAGCTCCTCGCGTGCCGTGCGCGCCACCGCAGCCCGCTGGTCATGCGCTGCGTCGACGATTTTCGCGCCGGCCGCCGCTATCCGCTCGACTTCGTCGCCGACGTAGGCGCCCAAGAGGGGTGAGGCATTGGCTGTGACCCGCCGGCAAAGGGTCGTCGTCGGCATGTCGGGCGGCGTCGATTCCTCGGTCGCCGCCTGGCTGCTCAAGCAGCAGGGCTTCGACGTCGTCGGGCTCTTCATGAAGAACTGGGAGGACGACGACACCGAGGCGTACTGCACGTCGCGCGCCGATCTCATCGACGCGGCGTCGGTGGCCGACGTCATCGGGATCGAGCTCGAGGCGGTCAACTTCGCGGCGGAATACAGGGAGAGGGTGTTCGCGCACTTCCTGCGCGAGTACGCGGCGGGGCGCACGCCGAACCCCGACGTGCTCTGCAACAGCGAGATCAAGTTCCGGGCGTTCCTCGATCACGCGCTCGCGCTGGGCGCGGATCGCATCGCCACCGGGCACTATGCGCGCGTGCGCCGTGCCGACGGCGGCGAACGGGTCGAACTGCTCAAGGCGGCCGATGCCGGCAAGGACCAGAGCTATTTCCTGCATCGCCTCACCCAGGCGCAGCTCGCGCCGGTGCTCTTTCCGTTGGGCGACCTGCCCAAGCCCAAGGTGCGGGCGATCGCGAGGGCGCAGGGCATCCCGACGTGGGCGAAGAAAGACTCGACCGGGATCTGCTTCATCGGCGAGCGGCCGTTTCGCGATTTCCTCGCCCGTTACCTGCCGCGCACGCCGGGCGCGATCGAGACGCCGGACGGCCGGGTCGTGGGATGGCACTCGGGCCTTGCCTACGCCACGCTGGGCCAGCGGCAGGGTCTTGGCATCGGCGGCACGCGCGGGGGCAGCGGGGCACCGTGGTTCGTCGCTGGCAAGGATCTCGCGCGCAACGTGCTCGTCGTCGTGCAGGGCCACGATCACCCGCGGCTGTACCGAAGCGCCGTCGACACGGTGGAGATGCACTGGATTGCCGGCGCTGCGCCGACGCCGGACGCGCTTCCGCGGCTGGGCGCGAAGACGCGCTACCGGATGCCGGATGCCGCGTGCACGCTCGCCGGGCGCGGCGCGGGCCGCTGGCGTGCGAGCTTTGCCGCGCGGCAGTGGGCGCCGACCCCCGGGCAGTACCTCGTTCTCTACGACGGCGACGTCTGCCTCGGGGGCGGGGTGATCGTCGACGACGGGGATGCGGCCGCCGCCGATCGTGGCGCCGAGGCGCGGGCGGCGGCGAGCAGCGCCTGAATGGCCGCCGCGCGCCGCCGCCGGCGACCCGATTCCGTCAGAACGGGATGTCGTCGTCGAAGTCGTCGGGCGTGGCGGGTTTCTTCGCCGGGCCGGCGCCGACGGCCTTGCCGGCGCCACTCGAGCGCGGCGCACCGCCACCTCCCGCGCTGCCACCGCCGAAGTCGACGTCGCCGCCACCCCCGCCGCCGCCATCACGGGAGCCGAGCAGCTGCATCTCTTCGGCGATGATCTCGGTCGTGTAGCGATCCTGCCCCTCCTTGTCCTGCCACTTGCGGGTCTTGAGGCGCCCCTCGACGTAGACCGGACGGCCCTTCTTCAGGTACTCGCCGGCGATTTCGGCGAGGCGGTCGTAGAACACGACGCGATGCCATTCAGTCTCCTCGCGCTTCTCGCCGCTCGTCTTGTCCTTCCACTGCCGGGACGTGGCCAGCGTGATGTTGCAGATCGCCGCGCCGCTGGTCGCGTAGCGGGTTTCCGGGTCCCTGCCCAGATTGCCGATCAGGATGACCTTGTTCACCGATGCCATTACGTCTCTCCCATCGAAAACGTGGCTCTGCTGCTGATCGGCGGGGCGCTCATCGTCGCGCTCACGGCGAGCCACAGTGCCGTGAGCAGCAGGCAGAAGCCGAAGACGGCGGGGCTGCCGTGTCGCTGGGACAGCCAGCCGCCGACGGCCGCGCCGACGAAGGTGCCGAGGAACTGGACGCTGGAATACACGCCCGAGGCGGTGCCCTTGAGCGTGGGCGGCGAGTACTTCGAGATCAGCGAAGGCAGCGCCGCCTCGAGCAGGTTGAACGCGGTGAAGAAGACGATCATCGCCGTCACGGTCAGCGGCAGCGAGCTTCCGGCCAGGGCCAGCAACGCTTGCCCGACGAGCAGCACGGCGACTGCCCCGACGAATACCGGCTTGCCGCGCCCCGGCTTGTCGGCACCGAGCATCGCGGGCGCCATCAGCACGATCGACGCGAGCAGCACCGGCAGGTAGACGAGCCAGTGCCGTTCCACCGCCACGCCGTTGTCGCGCAGCATGAAAGGCACCTGGACGAACAAGGCCATCAGCGCCGCGTGCAGCGCGAAGATGCCGTAGTTGAGGCGCAGGAGCTGGCGGTCGGCGAGCACCCGCCGCCATTGCGCCGGGGCACGGACGTGCGCGGCGGGGGGGCGTTCGGGGGCGGGTACCGCCCGCACCAGGACGCCGATCGCGGCGAGCGCCAGCACGCCGGTGAGCACGAAGATGCCCGGCACGCCGATCAGCGCGTTCAGCGCCGGTCCGGCGACGAGCGACAGCGCGAACGTCGCGCCGATGGTGATCCCGATCGCCGCCATCGCGCGCGTGCGGACCGCGTCGCGGGTGAGGTCGGCGGTCAGCGCGATCACCGCCGCCGAGATCGCACCGGCCCCCTGCAACGTGCGCCCCGCGATCGTCCAGGCAATCGACGGCGCCCAGGCGGCGACGAAGCTGCCCGCGGCGAACAAGACGAGCCCGGCGATGATGACCGGCTTCCTGCCCCAGCGGTCGGAGGCCCAGCCAAAGGGCACCTGCAGGATCGCCTGCGTGAGTCCGTAGGCGCCGAGCGCGAGCCCGACGAGCAGGTGGTCGCGACCGCCAGGCAGCGTCTCGGCGTAGAGTGCCAGCACCGGCAGCACGATGAACATGCCGAGCATTCGCAGTCCGTAGATGCCGGCGAGCCCCGAGGTCGCGCGTCGCTCGGCCGCGGTCATCCGGATGCGCGGCGGGGGCCTGCCGGAAGCGGCGGAAACTGATGCGCGGTCGTGCGGCATGGGCGAGGGCGGAAGGTCGAGCGGGCGCGCCGCCGGGCAGCCGGCGGCGAAGCGCGCCGGAGCAACTGGAGTGGGGTTGCGAATTGACAGTATAGTAACAGGTTGCCCGAGCGCCCCTGCATCCGGCAGTCGGACTAGGCCAAACGCCGTCTTGCCAGCGCGCTGGCCGCGACGCCGGCTCGCCACCCGCCTTTCGCGCTCCCGCCGACACGCATGGAATACATACGCATTCGCGGTGCCCGCACCCACAACCTGCGCAACGTCAACCTCGACCTGCCGCGCCACCGGCTGGTCGTCGTGACCGGCTTGTCGGGGTCGGGCAAGAGCTCGCTTGCCTTCGACACGCTCTACGCCGAGGGTCAGCGCCGCTACGTCGAGTCGCTGTCCGCGTACGCGCGGCAGTTCCTGCAGCTGATGGAGAAACCCGACGTCGACCTCATCGAGGGGCTCTCGCCCGCGATCTCGATCGAGCAGAAGGCGACCTCGCACAACCCGCGCTCGACGGTGGGCACGGTGACCGAGATCCACGACTACCTGCGCCTGCTGTTCGCGCGCGTCGGCGACCCCTATTGCCCCGACCATCCCGAACAGAAGCTCGCGGCGATGACCATCTCGCAGATGGTCGACGCGACGCTCGCCTTTCCGACGGACACGAAGCTCATGATCCTCGCGCCGGTGGTCGTCAACCGCAAGGGCGAGCAGCTCGAGCTCTTCGTCGAGCTGCGCGCCAAGGGCTTCGTGCGCGTGCGGGTCGACGGCCAGGTCTGCGAGATCGACGCGGTGCCGAAGCTCGCCAAGAGCGTGAAGCACACGATCGAGGTCGTCGTCGACCGGCTGAAGGTGCGACCCGAGCTCAAGCAGCGTCTCGCCGAATCGTACGAGACCGCGCTGCGGACGGGCGACGGCCGCGCGATCGCCGTCGAGATGGACAGCGGGCACGAACACCTCTTCTCGGCCAAGTTCGCCTGCCCGGTCTGCAACTACTCACTGGCGGAACTCGAGCCGCGGCTGTTCTCGTTCAACAGCCCGATGGGCGCCTGCCCGAGGTGCGACGGCCTGGGCACGATCAGCTTCTTCGACCCCAAGCGCATCGTCGGCTTTCCCCAGCTCTCGCTCGCCTCCGGCGCGATCAGGGGCTGGGACCGCCGCAACCAGTTCTATTTCCAGATGCTGCAGGGGCTCGCCAAGCACGCCGGCTTCGATCTCGAGCGGCCGTTCGCGAAGCTGCCCGAGCGCGTGCAGCAGCTCGTGCTCCACGGCAGCGGCGACGAGAAGATCCCTTTCAGCTACGTGTCCGAGCGCGGCAAGCCGCTGGTGCGCGAGCACGTGTTCGAGGGCATCATCCCGAATCTCGAGCGGCGCTACCGCGAGACCGACTCGGTGATGGTGCGCGAGGAGCTCGCCAAGTACCTCAACGCCCGGCCCTGCCCCGAATGCGCGGGCACCCGCCTGCGCCGCGAGGCGCGCCACGTCAAGGTCGGCAACGGCGCCGACGCGCGCGCGATCTTCGAGGTGTCGAGCGCGCCGCTGAAGGAGGCGTTCGCCTACTTCGCGCGCCTCGCGCTCGACGGCCACAAGCAGGCGATCGCCGAGAAGATCGTCAAGGAGATCGGCAGCCGCCTGCAGTTCCTCAACAACGTCGGGCTCGACTACCTGTCGCTCGACCGGTCCGCGGAAACGCTGTCGGGCGGCGAGGCGCAGCGCATCCGGCTGGCGTCGCAGATCGGCTCGGGGCTGACCGGCGTCATGTACGTGCTGGACGAACCCTCGATCGGGCTGCACCAGCGCGACAACGACCGGCTGCTGGCGACGCTCAAGCACCTGCGCGACCTCGGCAACAGCGTGATCGTCGTCGAGCACGACCAGGACGCGATCGCCGCCGCCGATTTCGTCGTCGACATGGGGCCAGGGGCCGGCGAGCACGGCGGCCTGGTGGTCGCCCAGGGCACGCCGGAGGAGATCCGGCTCTCCCCGCAGTCGTTGACCGGACAGTACCTGTCCGGGCAGCGGCAGATCCCGCTGCCCGCGCGTCGCCATCGCGTCGACCCGCAGCGCAAGCTGGTGATCGAGGGCGCCGCCGGCAACAACCTGAAGGACGTCACGCTGCAGCTGCCGGTCGGGCTGTTCGTCTGCGTCACGGGCGTGTCGGGCTCGGGCAAGTCGACGCTGATCAACGACACGCTCTACCACGCCGTCGCCCGTGCGATCTACGGCAGCACCGCCGAGCCGGCGCCCCACGACGAGATCCGCGGCCTCGAGTTCTTCGACAAGGTGATCAGCGTCGACCAGAGTCCGATCGGGCGCACGCCGCGCTCGAATCCGGCGACCTACACGGGCCTGTTCACGCCGATCCGCGAGCTCTTCGCGCAGGTCAAGGAGGCGCGCGAGCGCGGCTACGGGCCGGGCCGGTTCTCGTTCAACGTCAAGGGCGGACGCTGCGAGGCCTGCCAGGGCGACGGCCTGATCAAGGTCGAGATGCACTTCCTGCCCGACGTCTACGTGCCCTGCGACGTCTGTCACGGCCAGCGCTACAACCGCGAGACGCTGGAAGTCGCGTACAAGGGCTGCAACATCCACGAAGTGCTGAACATGACGGTCGAGCAGGCGTACGCGTTCTTCGAGCCGGTGCCCGCCGTCGCGCGCAAGCTCTCGACGCTGCTCGACGTGGGGCTGGGCTACATCACGCTCGGGCAGTCGGCGACCACGCTGTCGGGAGGCGAAGCGCAGCGGGTGAAGCTCGCCCTCGAGCTCTCCAAGCGGGACACCGGGCGCACGCTGTACATTCTCGACGAGCCGACGACCGGGCTGCACTTCCAGGACATCGAGATGCTGCTCACGGTGCTGCACCGTCTGCGCGACCACGGCAACACCGTCGTCGTCATCGAGCACAATCTCGACGTCATCAAGACCGCGGACTGGGTGATCGACCTCGGCCCCGAAGGCGGCGCCGGCGGCGGCCGCGTCATCGCGCAGGGGGCCCCCGAGGATATCGTCAGGGTTGCCGGCAGCCACACCGGACGGTACCTGAAGCCGGTGCTCGATGCGCACGCGGCGCGCGCGGCGCGGGAGGCGGGTGCGCCGCGTGGCACGCGCGGGCGACCACGGAAACCCGGCGATCTGCTTTGACCGGGATCCCCTGACCGCTCGCTCACCTGCCGCTGCCGATCGCGGACAGGATCCCCTGCAGCAGTGCCAAGGGTGTCGGCGGACAGCCGGGCACCTCGACGTCTACCGGGATGACGCCGGCCACGCGCCCGAGCGAGGCGTAGCTCTCGCCGAACACGCCGCCGTCGCAGCCGCAGTCGCCGACTGCGACGACGAGCCGGGGTTCGGGCGTCGCATCGAAAGTGCGGCGCAGCGCGATCGCCATGTGCTTGGCCACCGGCCCGGTGACGAGGAGGAGGTCGGCGTGGCGGGGGCTCGCGACGAAGCGGATGCCCAGCCCCTCGATGTTGTAGTAGGGATTGCAGAGCGCGTGGATCTCGAGTTCGCAGCCGTTGCACGAGCCGGCGTCGACGTGGCGGATCGCGAGCGCGCGGCCCAGCGTGCGCAGCACGCGGTCGTTGAGCCGGGTGAGCTCGGCAGCGGTCGCGCTCGGGGGCGGCTCGGTCTTGATCCCGGTGCGGGCAATCTGGCGCAGGAGATGGAACATGGTGGCGTTCAGCGCAGGCGAAGGCGCGGCGCGCGCAGGCGCCACCGGCACGGCCGACACGGCGCCGGTGAAACCCGGCTTCGCACGTTCCAGGATTCGCGCTCGGGGCGGCATCTCGCAGTCATAGATCGTGGCCGCTGTAGGAGAGGTTGAACGACTTGTTGATCAGCGGGAAGTCGGGAACGATGTTGCCGATGATGGCGTGCTCGAGCACCGGCCAGTTCGGCCATGACGGGTCCTGCGGGTGGCAGCGGCGGACCGTGTCCCCCGGCCCGCCGTCGAGCGCGATCAGCACGGGCCCGCGCCACCCCTCGACGCAGCCCAAGGCGAAGCCGGCCCGCTGCAGCGGCGGCAGCGGCGCACGCACGGGACCCCCGGGCAGTCCGTCGGCGATCGCCGCGACGAGGCGCAGCGACTCGGCGAGCTCGTCGAAGCGCACGGCGACCCGCGCGGCGACGTCGCCGTCGCTGCGCCCCGCGCGGCGCACCTGCAGTGCGTCGTACGGGGCGACCGGGAAATCGCAGCGCAGGTCCTGCGCCTGCCCGCTCGCGCGCCCCGCGAGCCCGCACAGTCCGAGCTTCCGGGCGAGGTCGGGCGGCACGCTGCCGCAGGCGCGGAAACGGTCCTGCAGACCCGCGTGCTCGTCGTAGATGTCGCGCAACACCGCGACCTCGGCCGCCAGGTGCTGCGCCTCGGCCACCAGCGCCGTGACGTGGTCGCCGTCAAGATCGCGCGCGACGCCGCCAGGCATCACGCAGTCCATCAGCAGGCGGTGCCCGAACGCCGCGAGGTTCGTGCGCAGGAACTCCTCCTTGAGCCGCGAGAACTGCGCCAGCCCGAAAGCGAAACCGCCGTCGTTGCCGAGATAGCCCAGGTCGCCGAGGTGGTTGGCGATGCGCTCGCGCTCCAGCGCCAGCGCCCGCAGCCACAGCGCTCGCGGGGGCGGGACGCATCCGGCGAGCGCCTCCACGCCTTGTGCCCAGGCCAGGGCGTAGGCGACCGTGCTGTCGCCGCTGATGCGCCCGGCGAGGCGATGCCCGGCCGCAAGCCCCAGCGCCTCGAAGCGCTTTTCGATGCCCTTGTGCACGTAGCCCAGCCGCTCCTCGAGGCGCAGGACCTTCTCGCCGACGACCTGGAAGCGGAAGTGCCCGGGTTCGATGATTCCGGCGTGCACCGGTCCCACGGGGATCTCGTGGACACCGTCGCCGGCGACGCGGACGAACGGGTATTCCTCCTGTCCCGGCGCCCATTTCGCCGACGCCTCGAAGTCGCGCCGCAGCGGAAAGCGATCGATCGGCCAGCTCGCGAGCCACAGCCACGGGCGCTGGTCGTCGGCCTCGGCGGCGAGACCCATGAGGTCGAACGCCGCGCGCTGCATCCGGTTCGCCGCCGGGTAGATCGCACCGACGTCGGGGAAGCGGGCATCGGCGTCGGGCAGCGTGAGCTCGAGCACCGTGAAACCGTCGCCGTCCTGCAGCGCGACGCGCAGCAGGAAGCCGCGCGCGAGGTCGCGCTCGTCACTCGTCCACAGCCCGGCCAGCCGGCCGCCGCGCTCCCAGGCGAGCCGGCACGCGGCGAGCAACTGGCCCGAGCTCACCGGCACGCGCTGCGCGGGAATCGCCCCCGGCAGCGCGGCAGCGGACAAACCGAGGGGAGTTACGTCCATCGCTTCTTGCCTGCGCTCGCTCAGCCGATCAACCGTGCGGCCTGCCGATACCACTCGGCGAGGACCGGGGGCGTCCACAGGCCGAGCAGCAGTACCAGCGCGAGGTGGACGAACACCGGCAGCATCGCCGGCCGGTGCGGCAGCCGCACGCCCGTCGGCTCGCCGAACACCATCGGCTGCACCTTGGAGAACACCGCGGCGAAGGCAACGCCCAGCGCGACCAGCAGCACCGGTGTGGCCCAGGGCGCCTCGCGCATCGCCGTGGTGAGGATCAGGAACTCGCTCGCGAACACGCCGAAAGGCGGCATCCCCAGGATCGCGAAAGTCGCGATCGCGAGCCCCCAGCCGATCGTCGGGCTGATCGCGACCAGCCCGCGGATGCCGTCGATCAGCTGCGTGCCGGTCTTCTGGGCGGCGTGCCCGACCGCGAAGAAGATCGCCGACTTCGTCAGCGAATGGACCGTCATGTGCAGGAGACCGGCGAAGTTGGCAACCGGGCCGCCCATGCCGAACGCGAACGTGATGATGCCCATGTGTTCGATCGACGAGTACGCGAACAGCCGCTTGACGTCCCGCTGCCGCGCGAGCAGCAAGGCGGCGACGACCACCGACAGCAGCCCGAATCCCATCATCAGCGACCGGGCCATGCCGGTGTGCACCGCCCCTTCGACCAGCACCTTGCAGCGCACCACCGCGTAGAGGGCGACGTTGAGCAGCAGGCCGGAGAGCACCGCCGAGACCGGCGTCGGCCCTTCCGCGTGCGCGTCGGGCAGCCAGTTGTGCAGCGGCACCAGGCCGACCTTGGTGCCGTAGCCGACGAGCAGGAACACGAACGCGAGAGAGAGCACCGTCGGCTCGAGCCCGCCCTTGACCGCGTTGAGCTCGGTCCACAACAGCGCGCCGCCCTCGGCGCCGAGCAGCTTCTCGGCCGCGAAGTAGAGCAGGATGGTGCCGAACAGCGCCTGCGCGATGCCCACGCCGCAGAGGATGAAGTACTTCCACGCCGCTTCGAGGCTCGCCGGCGTGCGATAGAGCGACACCAGCAGCACGGTGGTCAGCGTGGCGGCTTCCATGGCCACCCAGAGGATGCCCATATTGTTGGTGAGCAGCGCGACCAGCATCGTCGCGATGAAGAGCTGGTACAAGGCGTGATACAGGCGCAGCCGCCCCGCGGTCAGCTTGCCGTGCTCGAGCTCGTTGCGCATATAGGGGGCGGAGAACAGCGCCGTCGTCAAGCCGACGAACGCCGTCAGTGCGACCAGGAAGACGTTGAACGGGTCGACGAAGAACTGGCGCCCGAAGGCAAACTGCGGGCCGTCGCCGGCGACCTGCGCCGTGAGCGCCAGCGCGGCGACGAAGGTGAGCAGGCTGCACGCGACGTTGACGGTGGGCGCCCAGGTGCGCTCGCCGCGCACGGCCAGGATGCCGCCGCCGGCCAGCGGGACCGCAAGCAGGGCGACGAGGATCGCGGTCACGCGCGCCTCGCAGTCGTGCGGGCGGCGTCGGAGTCCGCCGCTCTGCCGGTCATTCCTCCTCCTTCAGCTTCTCGAGGTGCTTCAAGTCGAGGCTGTCGAACTGCTCGCGGATCTGGAAGAAGAACACGCCGAGGATCAGCACGCCGACCAGCACGTCGAGCGCGATCCCCAGCTCGACGACCATCGGCATGCCGTAGGTCGCGCTCGTTGCCGCGAAGAAGAGGCTGTTCTCCATCGCCAGGAAACCGATCACCTGGGGGATGGCCTTGCGGCGGGTGATCATCATCAGGAACGACAGCATCACGCTGGCCAGCGCGATCCCGAGCGTCGAGCGGGTGACCGTGCTGGCGAGGTCCGCGATCGGCGCGGCGAGGTTGAACGCGAACACCACCAGCACGATGCCGACCAGCATCGTCGTCGGGATGTTGATGAGCGGCTCGACGTCCCACCTGACGTCGAGCTGCCGGATCAATCGGTAGAGCAGAGCCGGCAGCAGCAGCACCTTGAGCGCCAGCGTGACGCCGGCCGACCAGTACAGGTGCGACTGCCCGGTGCCCCAGGCGACGACCGCCGTCGACACGGCGAGGGCGAGCCCCTGCGCGGCGAAGAGGTCGATCAGCGACAGCACGCGGCGCTGCGCGAGCATCGCGAAGCAGACGAGCAGCAGGAACGCCGCGAACAGGTTGATGAGCTGGGCGTAGAAGGGGATGCCGCCGGCCACGGTCAGGTCCCCAGCAACTGGTGGACGAGCAGGGCCAGCACGGCGAACAGGAACGCCGTGCCCAGGAACTCGGGCGCGCGGAAGATCCGCATCTTCGCCGACAGCGTTTCGATCAGCGCCAGCACGAAGCCGCCGAGCGCGAGCTTGGCCGCCAGCGCCGGTGCGGCGCCGAGGATCGCGGCCCAGTCGTCGCTGCCGGCGGCGATGCCGAAGGGAACGAAGATCGCGATCCCGATGCACGAGTAGTTGAAGAGCTTCAGCGCCGAGGCCCACTCGATCAGCGCGAGGTGCCGCGCCGAGTACTCGAGCAGCATCGCCTCGTGGATCATCGTGAGCTCGAGGTGTGTGGCCGGGTTGTCGACCGGGATGCGGGCGTTCTCGGCCAGCGACACCATCGTGAACGCGACCCCGGCGAACGCGAGGCTGGGGTAGATCACGAACTCCCGGTGCCCGAGCGTGTCGACGATGCGCGGCAGCGACGTCGAGCCGGAGATCAGCGACGCGGTGAACAGCACCATCAGCAGCGCGGGCTCCGCGAGGAAGCCGATGAACATCTCGCGCCGCGCGCCGAGCGAGCCGAAGGAGGTGCCGACGTCCATCGCGGCCAGCGCGACGAACACCCGGGCGAGCGCGAACACGCCCACCAGCGCGATCGCGTCGGCAGCGCGCGCGAACGGCAGGCCGGTCGACAGCGACGGCACGATCGCCGCGGCGCAGCACATCGCGCCGAAGACGACGTAGGGCATGACGCGAAACAGCGGCGAAGCGTTGCGGGCGACGACGGCGTCCTTGATGAACAGCTTGTGGATCGTGCGGTACGGCAGCAGCAGCGGCGGCGCGCTCCGGTTCGAGAGCCAGGCCCGGCACTGGTTGATCCAGCCCACCAGCAGCGGCGCCAGGACCAGTGCGGCTACGAGCTGCAGCAGCTGCGACAGGAGCGCCGAGGCGGTCATGGCACGAACAGCAGCAGCACGAGCAGCGTGACGAAGCTGCCGGTCAGGTAGACGGCGATGCGTCCCTGCTGGATCCGCCCCAGCACGCGGGCGCAGGCGTCCGCGGCGCGGGCGAGGGGCACGTACAGCCATTGCCAGAACGGGTCCTCGGCCTTGGCGAAGTATCGGGGTGCCGCGTCGAACGGCGAGGGGAGGTGACGCTCCAGGCGGAAGAACGGCTCGAAGACCTGCCGGATCGGCTGCCCGAAGCCCTCGGCGGTGTCCTGCATCCGCGGCGTCTGCAGCGGGAAGCCGCAGTCCCACGGGTCGGCGCGGCGGACGCGGCCGTGGTAGAAGCGGTGCACGACCCACGTCGTCAGCATCACGATCGCGGCGACGACGCCCAGCACGATCAGCGGGCTGTAGCTGGCGCGGTCCGCGTTGATCGGTGCCAGCAGCAGCCAGTCCTGGGCGACGCTGCGACCGACCGTCGACCCCACCAGCAGCGCGTTGACCGGGTCGAGCAGCGCGATGACGTGCGCGGGGAACAGGCCCAGCAGCACGCAGCCGGCGGCGAGGAAGACGAGGGCGCCACGCTCGAGGCGGCCCGCGTCGTGGGCGCGGGCGAGCGCGCTCTCGCGGGGCTGGCCGAGGAACACGATGCCGTAGAACTTCACCATCACGTAGGCGGACAGCGCGGCCGCGAGCGCCAGCGCCGCGGCGGCGATCGGCACCAGCATGTTGACGAACGACTGCGGCAGCCCCGGCGTGAACAGGAACGCCTGCAGCAGCAGCCACTCGGAGACGAAGCCGTTCAGCGGCGGCAGGCCCGCGATCGCCAGCGTTCCGACGAGCGCGAGCCACGCCACCCAGGGCATGCGGTGGATGAGGCCGCCCAGCTTGCCGAGGCTGCGCTCGCGCGTCGCGTGCAGCACCGAACCCGTGGCGAGGAACAGCAGGCTCTTGAAGAACGCATGGTTGAGCGCGTGGTAGAGGACGGCGGTCATGGTGATCGCCGCCAGCAGCGACTTCTCGTGCGCCCTGAACACGAGCGCGAGGCCGATGCCGCAGACGATGATGCCGATGTTCTCGATCGACGAGTACGCGAGCAGCCGCTTCATGTCGGTCTGCACCGCGGCGAACACGACGCCAAACAGCGCGGTCGCGAGCCCGAGCGACAGCGCGACCACGCCCCACCACCACAGCGTTTCGCCGACGAGGTCGAAGGTGACGCGCAGCAGGCCGTAGATCGCAGTCTTGAGCATCACGCCGCTCATCAGCGCGGAGGCCGGCGACGGTGCGGCCGGATGCGCTTCGGGCAGCCACACGTGCATCGGCAGGAGTCCCGCCTTCGCCCCGAATCCGAACAGCGCCAGCAGGAACGCCACCGACGGCCAGACGCCGGTGAGCTTCGCCGCGCGCATGGCGCCGAAAGTGTAGTCGCCGCTGCCGCCCTGCAGCACGCCGAAGCACAGCAGGATGCCGATGGCGCCGACGTGCGCGATCACGAGGTAGAGGAAGCCGGCGCGGCGGATCTCTGCGCGCCGGTGCTCGGTCGTGACCAGGAAGTACGACGACAGCGCCATCGCCTCCCACGCGACCATGAACGCGTAGGCGTCGTCGGCGAGCAGCACCAGCGCCATCGACGCCAGGAACACGTGATAGTGGAAGCACACGAGCCCCGGCGGGGCGCCGTCGCTGCTGCGGGAGTATCCGGCCGAGAACAACGAGACGGCGGCCGCCGCGGCGCCCAGCAGCAGCAGGAAGAAGGCGGCGAGCGGGTCGAGCCGCAGGTGGAACGGCAGGTCCGGCAACCCCAGCGGCAGGACCAGCGCTTGCGCCGGCGCGCCGATCGCCAGCGCGCCGGCGGCGGCGAGCAGCAGCCCGGCGACGGCGCCGACCGGAAAGAGGATCCGGCTCACGAACCCGAGGTCGCGTGCGCGCGCAAGCCCCAGCGCCGCGATGGCGAGCCAGACGGCGGGCGCCGCCAGCGTGAGCGGCAGCGCGAAGCGTGTCATCGGCGTCGGCGCGCGTGGCCGGTCGGGGGCGGCCGCGGCGATCGCGCGCCGGCGCCGCGCGGACAGCCGTCGCGCGGCGCCCCCCGGCGCCCGGCGCCTGGCCGGCCACGCGCGATCACTTGACGCGCATCCCGGGGGCGGCGCCCTCGTCGGGGGCGAGCAGGAAGATCCCCGGCCCGTCGCCGGACGCGGCGAGGATCATGCCTTCCGACACGCCGAACTTCATCTTGCGCGGGGCGAGATTGGCAACCATCGGCGTGAGCCGGCCGACGAGATCCTCGGGGCGATACGCCGACTTGATCCCGGCGAAGACGGTGCGGTGGCGCGCTTCGCCCACGTCGAGTGTCAACTTGAGCAGCTTCGCCGCCCCGTCGACCCCTTCGGCGGCGACGATGCGCGCGATGCGCAGGTCGATCCGCGCGAACGCTTCGATGTCGATCGGGGCCGACTCCTGACCGGTCGTGGCGTCCGCGGTAGCGGCGGCGTTCGCCACGGCGGCCGCCTTCGGCCCCTCGAGCAGCGCGTCGATCGCCCGGGGCTCGATGCGGGAGAGCAGGTGCTCGTAGGCCTTGCAGTGCGACAGCAGCCGGATGTTGTCCCACTCGAGCGCGTTCTCGTTGAACAGCGCGCTCACCCGCTCCGCCGTCGCCGGGAGGATCGGCGCCAGGTACTTGGTCAGCAGGAAGAAGGCGTTGAGGCTTACGCTGCAGACCTGGTGCAGCCGCTCGCGAAAGCCCGCGCCCGTCGCCATCGCCTTGGCGAGTTCCCAGGGCTTCTCGGCGTCGACGTACTGGTTGACGAGGTCGGCGAGCCGCATGATCTCGCGCACCGCCTTGCCGAACTCGCGGTCGGCGTACGACCGCGCGATGCCGGGCTCGGCGTCGCGCAGCGTCTGCAGCAGGTGCTCCTCGGGCGCGTCCCAGTGGTTGGTCAGGTGGCCGTCGAAGTGACGGGTGACGAAGGTCGCGGCCCGGCTCGCGATGTTGACGTACTTGCCGACGAGGTCGCTGTTGACGCGGGCGAGGAAATCGTCCGGGTTGAAGTCGAGGTCCTCGACCCGGGCGTTGAGCTTCGCGGCGAGGTAGTAGCGCAGCCACTCCGGATTGAGCCCGAGGTCGAGGTAGACGTCGGGGCTCACCCCCGTGCCGCGCGACTTCGACATCTTCTCGCCGGAGAAGGTGATGAAGCCGTGGACGAAGACGCGGTCCGGCACCTTGTACGGCGCGCCGGCGAACTTGAGAATCGCCGGCCAGAACAGCGTGTGGAAATAGACGATGTCCTTGCCGATGAAATGCACCTGGTCCACGTCGTCGCCGGCGAGGAAGGTGGCGAAGTCGGCGCCCATCCGGGCGAGGTGCGCCTTCAAGCTCGCGAGGTAGCCGATCGGCGCGTCGAGCCAGACGTAGAAGTACTTGCCCGGCGCGTCGGGGATCGGGATGCCGAAGTACGGCGCGTCGCGGGAGATGTCCCAGTCGGCGAGTCCCTGGTCGCCTTCGAGCCACTCGCGCGCCTTGTTGGCCACCTCGGGCTGCAGGCGGCCGTCCTGCGTCCACTCGCGCAGGAAGGCGACGCAGGCCGGGTCCGACAGGCGGAAGAAGAAATGCTCGGACGAGCGGCGAACCGGCGTCGCCCCCGAGATCGTGGAGTACGGATCGACGAGCTGCGTCGGCGCGTACACGGCGCCGCAGGCCTCGCAGGAATCGCCGTACTGGTCCTTCGTCCGGCACTTCGGGCATTCGCCCTTGATGTAGCGGTCGGGCAGGAACATGCCCTGGACCGGGTCGTAGAACTGCTCCACCGGACGGGTCGCGATCAGCGACGGAACACGGTCGCGCAGCTTGCGGTAGATGTCCTGCGACAGCGCGACGTTCTCGGCCGAGTCGGTCGAATGCCAGTGATCGAAGCTCACCAGGAAACCGGCGAGGTGCTTCGGCCGCGTCGCGGCGATCCTCGCGACGAGCTCCTGCGGGGTCACCCCTTCGGCGCGCGCCTTCAGCATGATCGGCGCACCGTGCATGTCGTCGGCGCAGACGAAATGCACCTCGTGCCCTTGCATCCGCTGGAAGCGCACCCAGATGTCGGCCTGGATGTACTCCATGATGTGCCCGATGTGAAAAGGGCCATTGGCGTAAGGGAGCGCCGTCGTCACGAACAGGCGGCGGCGCGACGGACGCGATGGAGTTGCGGACATCGGGAAGAGCCTCGGGTGCGGCGTGTCGCCGGCGGGCGCCGGCCTTGCCGCCGGCGCGGAAAAACGCCCATTCTAGCAAAGCGTCTTTCAGGCGAACGCTCTGCGGAGACCGATTTTCGCTAGAATCAGCAACCTCTACACCCAACCTTCTCGACGGAGCCATGCCATGGCGATTTCCGAGGCCGACGTCCAGGGCCGCCTGCGCGCCCTCACCGACCCCAACACGGGCCGCGACTTCCTCACCGGCAAGGCCGTGAAGAGGATCGCGGTCACCGGCAGCGACGTCGAAATCGACATCCAGCTGGGCTACCCCGCGAAGACGCAGCACGAAGCGCTGCGCAGGCTGATCGCCGACGACCTCGGGGCGCTCCCCGGCGCGGGCCGCGTGACCGTCAACATCGCGCAGAAGATCACCTCGCACGCCGTCCAGCGCGGCGTGAAGCTCGTCCCCGGCGTCAAGAACATCATCGCGGTGGCCTCGGGCAAGGGTGGTGTCGGCAAGTCGACGACGGCGGTCAACCTCGCGCTCGCGCTCGTTGCCGAAGGCGCGGCGGTCGGCCTCCTCGACGCCGACATCTACGGACCGTCGCAGCCGACGATGCTGGGCATCTGCGCGCGCCCCGAGTCGAACGACGGCAAGTCGCTGGAGCCGCTCGTGGCCCATGGGCTGCAGGCGATGTCGATCGGTTTCCTGATCGACGTCGACACGCCGATGGTGTGGCGCGGGCCGATGGTGACGCAGGCGCTCGAGCAGCTCCTCAAGGACACCCACTGGCGCGACCTCGACTACCTGGTCGTCGACCTGCCGCCCGGCACCGGCGACATCCAGCTCACGCTCGCCCAGAAGGTGCCGGTCACCGGCGCGCTGATCGTCACCACGCCGCAGGACATCGCGCTGCTCGACGCGCGCAAGGGGCTCAAGATGTTCGAGAAGGTCGGCGTGCCGATCGTGGGCATCGTCGAGAACATGAGCATCCACGTCTGCTCGCAATGCGGCCACGCCGAGCACATCTTCGGCGAGGGCGGCGCGCAGAAGATGTGCGCCGAGTACGGCGTGCCGTTCCTGGGCGGCCTGCCGCTCGACCTGCGGATTCGCGAGCAGACCGACTCCGGGCGGCCGACGGTGGTCGCCGACCCGGACGGCCCGATCGCGCGCGTCTACCGCGAGATCGCGCGCAAGACCGCGGTGTTCGTCGCGCAGAAGGCGGAGGATTTCTCGGCGAAGTTCCCTTCGATCGTCGTCCAGAACACCTGACCCGGCGGCCGGCGATGATCAAGTCCGACCGCTGGATCCGCCGGATGGCGCAGTCCACCCGGATGATCGAGCCCTTCGAGCCCGGGCAGGTGCGGGAGATCGACGGCCGGCGGATCGTCTCCTATGGCACGTCGAGCTACGGCTACGACATCCGCTGCTCGCGCGAATTCAAGATCTTCACCAACATCAACTCGACCATCGTCGACCCGAAGGCGTTCGACGCGGGTTCGTTCGTCGACTTCGTCGGCGACGTGTGCATCATCCCGCCGAACTCCTTCGCGCTCGCCCGCACGATCGAGTACTTCCGGATCCCCCGCAACGTGCTCACGATCTGTCTGGGAAAGTGCGTGACCGGTGACACGCGGGTCGTGGACGCGGAGACGGGCGCTTTCGTGCCCATCGCCGACCTGGCGGCTGGCAGTCGCACGGTGGCTCTCGATGGTTGGCAGCCGACGTCGGCGACTGTCTCGGCAATGATCGCGCAGGGCCGCAAGCCGGTCTTCCTGCTGCGTACCCGCGCGGGCCTCACGATCCGCGCCACCGCGAACCACCCGTTCCGGCAATTGGACGGTTGGACCCCGCTGGGCGACCTTCGCCCTGGCGATCGGATCGCCGCGGCCCGCCATGTGCCGGTCTTCGGCAAACGCGAGCTCCCGGACTGGGAGGCATCGCTCCTCGGTCTGATGATTTCCGAAGGCCAATGCCGCACGCCGGGCCACAGCCCCACGTTCACCAGCGAGGATCCGGTGCTGGTCGGCCTGCTGCGCCGCGCGGTCGCTGCGGGCGACCTCGGGACGGTGACTGCGAAGCCGCACCACGGCTACCGCATCGTCAACCATGCCGGGCGCGGCGGCGTGCCGGAGACGAACCGGGCGTCGAAGTGGCTGACGGGGTATGGCCTCGACGTGATGGCCGACGGCAAGTTCGTTCCGCAGGCGGTGTTCATGGCGCCGAAGCCCGCAGTACGGCTCTTTCTCCAGGCACTCTTCTCCGGCGACGGCGGAATTCATCGATCGAACGAGAGCTGCTTTCTCGAGTACTACTCGAAGTCGCGCCGCCTGATCGAGGATGTCCATCACCTGCTGCTGCGCTTCGGCGTGTTCTCGCGGGTCCGCGACAAGATCACCGCCATCGGCACGCCGGCATACCGCGTGCAGATCACCGACCGCGTGCAGATCCGGCGCTTCGCGCGCGAGATCGGCTTTTGGCCGGGGTCGGTGAAGCAGCTTCGGCTGCAGGACGAGATTCTTCCTTTCCTGGCGGAACCGCCCGCCCTGGTCCGGAGCAACTTCGACACGCTGCCACGGGAGGCTTGGCCGCTGTTGTCAGTGGCGGTTGCTCGGGCCGACACGAGCCTCAACCAGCTCGGGGTGAAGACCAACCCGGCGCAGTCGGTCGGCCACCGGTTGGCCCGGCACGTCGCGCAGGCAACGGGGGATGAAGCGCTCGCGGCACTGCTCGACGGACCGGTCTGGGATGTCGTCGAATCGATCGAACCCGCCGGCGAGGAGGATGTGTTCGACCTCTGCGTTCCGCGCCTCGCGAACTTCCTCGCCAACGATCTCTACGTCCACAACTCGACCTACGCCCGCTGCGGCATCATCGTCAACGTCACGCCGTTCGAGCCGGAGTGGGAGGGTTTCGTCACGCTCGAGTTCTCGAACACGACGCCGCTGCCCGCCAAGATCTACGCCAACGAGGGGGTCGCCCAGGTGGTCTTCTTCGAATCCGACGAGATCTGCGAGACCTCCTACAAGGACCGCGGCGGCAAGTACCAGGGCCAGCAGGGCGTCACCCTGCCCAAGATCTGACGCCGGGGGCCGCGGCCGTTGTGGCGTCGCTGCAACGGTCTTCGCGGGCGGGCGCGGCCGGCGGTGGCCACCGCCCGCGATTCGTCCCATAATGCGCGCCGTTCCCGCGATCGGTACCGCGTTGCCGCGCGGGCCCGTCACCGTCGACGCGAGGCTTCCCGGGCCATGAAATTCCGCTTCCCCATCGTCATCATCGACGAGGACTTCCGCTCGGAGAACGCCTCCGGCCTCGGCATCCGCGCCCTCGCGCAGGCGATCGAGGCCGAGGGGATGGAGGTGCTGGGCGTCACCAGCTACGGCGACCTGTCCCAGTTCGCGCAGCAGCAGTCGCGCGCGTCGGCGTTCATCCTGTCGATCGACGACGAGGAGTTCACCCCGGGTCCCGAGGTCGATCCCGCAGTGGTCAACCTGCGCAAGTTCATCCAGGAGATCCGGTTCAAGAACGCGGAGATCCCGATCTACCTCTACGGCGAGACGCGCACGTCGCGGCACATCCCCAACGACATCCTGCGCGAGTTGCACGGCTTCATCCACATGTTCGAGGACACGCCGGAATTCGTCGCGCGGCACATCATCCGCGAGACCAAGGCGTACCTCGACTCGCTGGCGCCGCCGTTCTTCCGCGCGCTGGTGGGCTACGCGCAGGACGGCTCGTACTCCTGGCACTGCCCCGGCCACTCGGGCGGCGTCGCGTTCCTCAAGAGCCCCGTCGGCCAGATGTTCCACCAGTTCTTCGGCGAGAACATGCTGCGCGCCGACGTCTGCAACGCGGTCGACGAGCTCGGCCAGCTGCTCGACCACACCGGTCCGGTGGCCGCCGCGGAGCGCAACGCGGCGCGCATCTTCAACGCGGACCACTGCTTCTTCGTCACCAACGGCACGTCGACGTCGAACAAGATGGTCTGGCACGCCAACGTCGCGCCCGACGACATCGTGGTCGTCGACCGCAACTGCCACGTGTCGGTGCTGCACGCGATCACGATGACGGGGGCGATCCCCGTCTTCCTGCCGCCGACGCGCAACCACCTCGGCATCATCGGCCCGATCCCGCGCGAGGAGTTCACGCCGGAGAGCATCGGCCGGCGGATCGACGCCAATCCGTTCGCGCGCCGGGTCGCGAACAAGAGCCCGCGGATCCTCACGCTGACGCAGAGCACCTACGACGGGGTCGCCTACAACGTCGAGATGATCAAGGAGACCCTCGGCGACTACGTCCACACGCTGCATTTCGACGAGGCCTGGCTGCCGCACGCGGCGTTCCACGACTTCTACCGCGACATGCACGCGATCGGGCGCGACCGTCCGCGCAGCAGGGACGCGCTGATCTTCGCCACGCACTCGACGCACAAGCTGCTCGCGGGCCTGTCGCAGGCGTCGCAGATCATCGTGCAGGAGTCCGAAACGCGGAAGCTCGACCGGCACATCTTCAACGAGGCCTACCTGATGCACACGTCGACCTCGCCGCAATACGCGATCATCGCGTCCTGCGACGTGTCGGCGGCGATGATGGAGCCCCCGGGGGGCACGGCGCTGGTCGAGGAGTCGATCATCGAGGCGCTCAACTTCCGGCGGGCGATGCGCAAGGTCGACGACGAGTGGGGCAAGGACTGGTGGTTCAAGGTCTGGGGCCCCGAGCGCCTCGCGCCCGAGGGCATGGGCGAGCGCGACGACTGGATCCTGCGCGCCCACGACAAGTGGCACGGCTTCGGCAACCTGGCGCCCGGCTTCAACATCCTCGACCCGATCAAGGCGACGGTGATCACGCCCGGGCTCGACGTGTCGGGCAGGTTCGCCAAGTCCGGCATCCCGGCGTCGATCGTCACCCGTTTCCTCGCCGAGCACGGCGTCATCGTCGAGAAGACCGGGCTCTACTCGTTCTTCATCATGTTCACCATCGGCATTACCAAGGGTCGCTGGAACACGCTGGTGACCGCGTTGCAGCAGTTCAAGGACGACTACGACCGCAACCAACCGCTGTGGCGCATCCTTCCCGAGTTCGTCGCCAAGCAGCCGCGCTACGAGCGCGTCGGCCTGCGCGATCTTTGCCAGGAGATCCACGACACGTACAAGGCGCACGACGTGGCGCGCGTGACGACCGAGATGTACCTCTCCGACATGCAGCCCGCGCTGAAGCCCTCGGACGCCTTCGCCTGCATGGCGCACCGCGAGATCGACCGCGTCGAGATCGACGAGCTCGAGGGTCGCGTCACCAGCGTGTTGCTGACGCCCTATCCGCCGGGCATCCCGCTGCTGATCCCCGGCGAGCGCTTCAACCGCACGATCGTCGAATACCTGCAGTTCGCGCGGATGTTCAACGAGAAGTTCCCCGGCTTCGAGACCGACATCCACGGCCTCGTGAAGGAACGCAACGGGTCGGGGGGCGTACGCTACTTCATGGACTGCGTCCGCCGGCGGTGAGTCGGGCTCTCAGGCTGGCGCGCGCTGCGCGGCCTCGGCTGCGGCAGACGGGGCGCGGGTCGCGGTGCTGCGCCCGCGGGCCGCGGCCAGCAGCGACGCGAGGACGCACGACGCCATCCTCGTTTCCATGGTGTCGGAGCGCACCGGCGCCACGATGGGTACGCGGGCGCCCAGGACCAGGCCTGCGGCGAGGCCGCCAGTGATCGAGGTCAGCGTGCGCAGCACGAGGGAGGCCGCCTCCATGTTCGGGGCGAGCAGGATGTCGAGCTGGCCGGCGGGGTCGGGGCGCGCGCCGGTCGCCCGCGTGGCGTCCGGGAAGAGCGCGCTGTCCGCCATCAGCGGGCCGTCGACCGACGCCTCGCCGAGGAGTCCCTGGGCCGCCATCGACCGTAGCGCGGCCGCGTCGGCAGTCGAAGGAAAGGCCGGCGAGACGACATCGGTGGCGGCGAGCAGGGCAACCCGCGGTCGGGACGCTCCCAACGCGGTCGCGAACTCCAGCGCGTTGAGCAGGATGTCCTTCTTCGCCGCCAGGTTCGGGTTGAGGTTGAGCAGCGCGTCGGTGAGAAGCAGCGGTGCCGCACGGCCGGGCAGGTCGAGTACGTGGACGTGCGAGAGCCGGCGGTCACGACGGAACCCGCGCTCCGGCGCCGCCAGCGGGCTCAAGAGGTCGTCGATGCCCAGCGCGCCCTTGATCAGCGCCATGACCTCGCCGGCGTCGGCGAGTTCGGCGGCGCGCAGGCAGGCCGCGCGCGGGTCGTCCGCGGTGTCGACGTGCTGCATGCGGGACAGGTCGAGCCCGGCGGCATCGGCGACGCCGCGAATCCGCGCCGTCGGTCCCACCAGCACCGGGGCGATGAAGCCGGCGAACGCTCCCGACAACGCGAACTGCAGCGACTCGGGGTCGCAGGGGTAGACGATCGCCGCGGCCATCGCGGGCAGCAGGCGGGCATCGGCCGCGTAGCGCTGGAGGTGCGGGCGATTCACCATCTGCGCAGCGTGGCATCGCGTCATGCTGCTGTCAACGCCGCGCCGATGGAAGGTTCCTCGAGGTCGCCGTCCGGTCGCCGCGGTCGTTCCAGTTACACCGCCGCAGCCCGGGCCTCGCGCCGTCGCATGCGGCATGTCGCTGCGGGGCGGTCTGGGCAGCGGCACGGTGACCAAGTAAACTCCGGCGCGAGCCGCCCGTGGCCGGCCGGCGATCCCTTTCCTTTACGCGGAGAGCTTCCCATGCGCATCGGTGTCCCGAAGGAGATCAAGGTCCTCGAAAACCGCGTCGGGCTCGTCCCCGGCAGCGTCCGGGAGGCGGCCGCTCACGGCCACGAGGTGATCGTCGAGCACAATGCCGGCCAGGGCATCGGCATGGACGACGACGCCTACCGCAAGGCGGGCGCCCGGATCGTCGGCACGGCGAAGGAGGTGTTCGACGCGGCGGAGATGATCGTCAAGGTCAAGGAGCCGCAGGCGGTCGAGCGCAGGATGCTCAAGTCCGGGCAGATCCTGTTCACGTACCTGCACCTGGCGCCGGACCGCGACCAGGCGAAAGACCTGGTCGAAGGCGGCGCGGTGTGCATCGCCTACGAGACCGTGACCTCGGCGAGCGGGGGGCTGCCGCTGCTCGCGCCGATGTCGGAGGTCGCGGGGCGGATGTCGATCCAGGCCGGGGCGTACTACCTCGAGAAGCCGCACGGCGGCCTCGGTGTGCTGCTGGGCGGCGTCCCCGGCGTCGACCCGGCCAAGGTCGTGGTCCTGGGCGGTGGGGTCGTGGGCTCGCACGCGGTCGACATGGCGCTGGGAATGGGCGCCGACGTCTGGGTGCTCGACCGCAACACCGAGGTGCTGCGCTCGCTGTGGCGCCAGTTCGGCCGGCCGCTCAACACCGTCTTCTCGACCCGCGACACCATCGAGCGGCACGTCGCCGCGGCGGACCTGGTCGTCGGCGGCGTGCTGATTCCGGGCGCCTCGGCGCCCAAGCTCGTGTCGGCCGAGCTCGTGCGCCGGATGAAGGCGGGCTCGGTCGTCGTCGACGTCGCGATCGACCAGGGCGGCTGCTTCGAGACCTCCCATCCGACGACCCATGCGGACCCGGTCTACGTCGTCGACGGCGTCACCCATTACTGCGTTGCAAACATGCCGGGCGCGGTTCCCCGGACCTCGGCGTTCGCGCTCAACAACGCGACGCTGCCCTTCGTCCTGGCGCTCGCCGACAAGGGCTGGAGGCAGGCGCTGCGGGACGACGTGCACTTGAGAAACGGACTCAACATCGCGTTCGGCAAGGTCACTTGCCAGCCGGTGGCCGAGGCGCTGGGCTACGGGTTCGTCGCGCCGGAGACGCTGCTGGCTTGAGGGGGCGCGAGCCGGGGAGCGCCGGCGCGCCGGCGAAAGCCAGGCGGGCGCTGTCACACGAGCGTCATCTTCGCCTCTATACACTCCTCGCCGTTGACCAACCATGACGAGGAGTTCCATGCGTTTCGTACCCAAGCTCATCGCCGCGGCGCTTGCCGCCGTCGCCGCCTCCGCCACGTTCGCCCAGGGCCTGCTGGTCAAGATCGACGGTTCGTCGACCGTCTACCCCGTGACCGAAGCGGTCGCCGAGGAGTTCCAGAAGGCCGAGAAGAACGCGATCAAGGTCACCGTCGGCATCTCCGGAACCGGCGGCGGATTCAAGAAATTCTGCCGCGGAGAGACCGACATCAGCGGCGCGTCGCGCCCGATCCTCGAAGACCGAGATGGAGCAGTGCGCAAAGGAAGGGATCACCTACTATGAGCTGCCGGTCGCCTTCGACGCGCTGACCGTCGTCGTCAACCCGAAGAACGACCTTCCTCGACAAGGGGATCACCGTCGAGCAGCTCAGGAAGATGTGGGAGCCGGGCGCGCAGGGCAAGATCGCCAAGTGGAACCAGATCGACCCCGCCTGGCCCGACGCGCCGATCAAGCTCTTCGGCGCCGGCGCGGACTCGGGGACCTTCGACTACTTCACCGAGGCGATCGTCGGCAAGGCGAAGTCTTCGCCGCGGCGACTACACGGCCTCCGAGGACGACAACGTGCTGGTCCAGGGCGTGCAGCGCGACGTCAATGCGATCGGGTACTTCGGCTACGCCTACTACGCGGAGAACCAGGGCAAGCTCAAGAGCGTGCCGATCATCGAGAAAGCCGGCAAGCCAGGCGTGAAGCCCTCGCTGGAGACCGTCATCAACGGCACGTACCAGCCGCTCGCCCGGCCGATCTTCGTCTACGTCAACGCGAAGTCGTTGGAGCGGCCCGAGGTGAACAAGTTCGTCGAATACTACCTGACGCACGGCGCGAAGCTCGCCAAGGAAGTGAAGTACGTGCCGCTGCCCGACCGGGCCTACGCTGTCAACCGCGAGCACTTGGCGAAGAAGAAGCTCGGCACGGTGTTCGGTGGCATCCCCGAGGTCGGCGTCACGATCGACGAGCTCATGAAGCGCGAAGCGAAGCTTTGACGGCGATCAGCGACAGGCTGCGGCGGAAGTTCTCCCGCAACCTCAAGGAGCGGGGGATCGAGGCGCTCCTCTTCCTGGCCGCGTTCGCGTCGGTGCTCACGACGCTGGGCATCGTCTACGTGCTGGTCTCCGAGAGCGTGGCGTTCTTCCGGCACGTCGCGCTCTGGGACTTCCTTACCGACACCCAGTGGACGCCGCTGTTCGACGACGCGCATTTCGGCATCGGCGTGCTGCTCTCAGGCACGATCACGAGTTCCGCCGTCGCGCTGCTGGTCGCGGTTCCGATGGGCACGGTGATCGCCGTCTACCTCTCCGAGTTCGCCTCCCCGCGGGCGCGGGAGATCGCCAAGCCGGTCCTCGAGCTGCTGTCCGGCGTGCCGACGATCGTCTACGGCTACTTCGCCCTCCTCTTCCTGACGCCGATCCTGCAGCGGCTGATCCCTTCGCTGCCGGGCTTCAACCTGCTGTCGGCGGGCATCGTCATGGGCATCATGATCATTCCCTACGTCGCTTCGATCTCCGAGGACGCGATGCGCGCGGTGCCGATGTCGCTGCGCGAAGGCAGCTTCGCGATGGGGGCGACTCGGCTGCAGACGGCGTACAAGGTCGTGATTCCGGGGGCCGTCTCCGGCATCGCCGCGGCGTTCATCCTCGCCATCTCGCGCGCGGTGGGCGAGACGATGATCCTCGCCGTCGCCGCCGGAATGCAGCCGAACCTCACGTTCAATCCGCTCGAGCCCGCCGCGACGATCACCGCGTTCATCGTCCAGGTGGCGCTGGGCGACCTGCCGCACGGTTCGATCGGCTACCAGACCATCTTCGCGGCGGGGCTCACGCTGATGCTGATGACGCTCGTCTTCAACCTGATCGGGTTCTGGATGCGCAAGCGCTACCGGGAGGCGTACTGAGATGGCGACGATCGCGCAGTCGCGGGAAGAGATTCGCGCCCTCATCGTTCGCGCCAAGCGCTGGGACGTGATCTTCGTGGCCCTCGGAATCCTGGCGCTCGGCACCGGACTGGCCACGTTCGTCGTGCTCTTCGTCGACATGCTCGTCGACGGCTGGGCGCGTCTCACCCCGGGGTTCTTCGCCGAGTTCCCGTCGCGCCGGGCGGGGCAGGCGGGCATCCTGTCCGCCTGGGTGGGCACGACGCTGGTGATGATCGTGACCGCGGCCGTGGCTGTGCCCGTCGGCGTCGCGGCGGGCATCTACCTCGAGGAGTACGCGCCCAAGCACTGGGTGACCGACGTGATCGAGATCAACATCACCAATCTCGCCGGCGTGCCTTCCATCGTCTACGGGCTGCTCGCGCTCGGGCTCTTCGTCTACACCTTCGGGCTGGGCCAGAGCATCCGGGCGGCCGGGCTCACCCTCGCGCTCCTCATCCTGCCGGTGGTGATCGTCGCCACTCGCGAGGCGATTCGTTCGATCCCGGCGACGATCCGCGAGGGTGCCTACGCCGTCGGGGCGACCAAGTGGCAAGCCGTTCGCGACCACGTGGTCCCGTACTCGATGCCGGGCATCCTCACCGGCGTCATCATCGGCATGTCCCGCGCGATCGGCGAGACGGCGCCGATCATCACCATCGGCGCGCTGACCTTCATCGCGTTCCTGCCACCGTCGCCGTTCGTGCCGGATCTTCCTTTTGTCAGCTTCGAGTGGCTGAAGGCGCCGTTCACGGTGATGCCGATCCAGATGTTCAACTGGACCAGCCGGCCCGACGAGGCCTTTCACACCAACGCCGCGGCGGCCGGCACGATCCTGGTCTTCATGACCTTGCTGATGAACGGCCTCGCGATCTGGCTCCGCTACCGACTGCGCAAGAACATCAAATGGTGACGAGCATGCAATCTTCCACCGCCACGACCGGCCACCGGACACCAGGCGGGCACCACGCCGCCCACGGCCTGCATCTGCAAGCGGCAGACGTGGCGCCGCCGCCGCTCAAGGCGGAGAGCCGGGCGCTCGACTTCCACTACGGCAAGTTCCAGGCGCTGAAGGGCGTGACGATGCCGGTGTACGAGAACAAGGTCACGGCGCTGATCGGCCCCTCCGGCTGCGGCAAGTCGACGTTCCTGCGCTGCTTCAACCGGATGCACGACCTCTACCCCGGCAACCGCTACGGCGGGCAGATCGTCCTGCATCCCGACAACACCGATCTCTTAGCCCGCGACGTCGACCCGATCGAGGTCCGGATGCGGATCAGCATGGTCTTCCAGAAGCCCAACCCGTTCCCGAAGTCGATCTACGAGAACGTCGCCTACGGCCTGCGCGTGCGCGGCGTGAGCCGCAAGGACGCGCTCGACGACAAGGTCGAGGAGTCGCTGCGCAACGCCGCGCTCTGGGAAGAGGTCAAGCACCGGCTCAACGAGGTCGGGTCCAACCTCTCCGGCGGGCAGCAGCAGCGCCTGTGCATCGCCCGCGCGCTCGCGACCGACCCGGAGATCCTGCTCTTCGACGAGCCCACGTCCGCGCTCGACCCGATCGCCACCGCGAGCATCGAGGAGCTCGTCACCGAGCTCAAGAAGAAGGTCACGATCCTGATCGTCACCCACAACATGCAGCAGGCGGCCCGCGTTTCCGACTACACGGCGTACATGTATATTGGCGAGCTGGTGGAGTTCGGCCGCACCGACACGCTCTTCGTCAAGCCGCAGAAGAAGGAAACCGAGGACTACATCACCGGACGGTTCGGCTGACCGCGGCCGGACAGCGCACCGCCAGGAGCCACAGCATGAGCGATCACACGTCCAAGCAGTTCGACGCCGAGATGGAGGGGGTTCGCAGCGGCGTCCTCTCGATGGGCGGTCTCGTCGAGAGGCAGATCGCCCGCGGGATCGCGCTCCTGGGCGAGGAGCCCGATCGGCGCGTCGTGGAGGCGGTCGGCGCCGACGAACAGGAGATCAACCAGCTCCAGGTCGACATCGACCAGCTCTGTTCGCAGATCATCGCGCGGCGCCAGCCGACTGCGGTCGACCTGCGCATGATCATGACGGTGTCCAAGATCGTCAACGACCTGGAGCGCATCGGCGACGAGGTGAAGAAGGTCGCCTACAAGGCGTCGCGGGTCGAGGACGTGGGCCGGCTGCGCAGCCTGCGGGCGCACGACGTCGAGCGGATGGCTTGCGGCGTCCAGCAGATGCTGCAGAAGGCGCTGGACGCCTTCGCCCGCCTCGACGTGAACGCGGTGGCCGAGGTCGTCGCCGAGGACAAGATGATCGACCGGTCGTTCAACGCGATCATGCGCCAGCTGATCAGCTTCATGATGGAGGATCCGCGCACGATCTCCGAGGCGCTGGAAGTCGTCTTCATCGCCAAGTCGATCGAGCGGATCGGCGACCACGCCAAGAACATCGCGGAGTCCGTCGTGCACGTCGTCACGGGCAAGGACGTGCGGCACGCCACGGCCGACGAGATTCGCGCCGAGGTGGCGCAGGAATGACGGCGTCGATCCTCGTCGTCGAGGACGAACCGGCAATCCTCGAGCTGCTCGAGGTCAACCTCTCCGACGCGGGCTACGAGGTGGTCCGCGCCCTCGACGCCGAGACCGCCGCCGGCCTGCTGCGCGAGAAGCTCCCCGACCTCGTGCTGCTCGACTGGATGCTGCCCGGGCAATCCGGGCTCGCGTTCGCCAAGGCGCTGCGAGCGGATGCGCGTACGCGCGAGCTGCCGATCATCATGGTGACCGCACGCTCCGACGAGGCCGACAAGGTGGCCGGCCTCGAGGCGTGGGTCGACGACTACGTGACCAAGCCGTTCAGTCCGCGCGAGCTCAAGGCCCGGATCAAGGCCGTGCTGCGGCGGCGCGCGCCCGAGGCGGCGCAGGAGCCGCTGCAGGTCGGCACACTGCGGCTCGACCCGGCGACGCACCGGGTGAGCGTCGACGGCGTGCCGGTGCCGCTGGGCCCGACGGAGTTCCGCCTGCTGCGCTTCTTCCTCGCCCGGCCCGAGCGCGTGCACTCGCGGGCGCAGCTGCTCGACCAGGTGTGGGGCGACCACGTCTACATCGAGGAGCGCACCGTGGACGTGCACATCCGGAGGCTGCGCCTTGCGCTCGAGCCGTTCGGCCTGGACGGGATGATCGAGACGGTGCGCGGCAGCGGCTATCGTCTTGCCGAGCCGCGGTGAAGGCGGCCTCCCTGCGCGGCTGGCTTGCTCCCGCGCTGCTGGCGGCGGCCACGCTCGTCGTGCTGGCGGTCGCGGGTGCCGGCTGGGCGCTGTTGCTGCTCTCCTGCGGGTCCGCCTGGCTGGTCGGCTTCCACCTTCACCACCTGCACCTCGTCGAGCGCTGGGTGCTCGCCCCGCTTGACGCGCCGGTCCCCGAGGGGGGCGGGGTCTGGGCCGACGTGTTCGCCGCGATCCACCGGCGGTCGCGGATGCGCGGCGCGGTCCAGCGCGACATGCGCCAGGCGATCGAGCGCTTCCGGCAGGCGGCCGAGGCGATCCCCGACGGCGTCGTGATGCTGGACGCCACCAACCGCCTGCAGTGGGCGAACGCCAAGGCGCTCGAGCAGTGGGCGCTCGACCTCGCCACGGATCGCGGACAGCCGATCGTGAGCTTTCTGCGCCAGCCCGAGTTTCTGCGCTACATCGCGAGCGACGACTACCGCGAGGCGGTCGTCGTGGCGCAGGGGCGCGACCGGCGCATGCTCGCGCTGCAGCTCGTGCCTTTCGGCCTCGACGAGAAGCTGCTGCTCTCGCGCGACATCACCCGGATGGAGAGTGTCGCGCGGATGCGCCGGGATTTCATCGCCAACATCTCGCACGAGCTCAAGACGCCGCTGACCGTGGTGAGCGGCTTCGTCGAGACGCTGCAGGACCTCGAGCTCGAGCCGGAGCGGCGCGCGCGCTACCTTGCGCTCATGCACGAGCAGGCGAAGAGCATGCAGCGCCTGGTCGACGACCTGCTGACGCTGTCCGCGCTCGAGAGCGAGCAGAATCCGCTGCCGGAGACGACCTTCGCGCTGGCGCCGCTGCTGCTCGAGCGCGCGGCCGACGCGCGCTCGCTCTCCGCGGGTCAGCACACCATCGAGCTCGACCTTGCCACTGCGGCGACGATCGCGCTGCGCGGCAGCCGCGACGAGCTCGGCAGCGCGATCGGCAACCTGCTGAGCAACGCGATCCGCTACACGCCCCCAGGCGGCGTCGTGCGCCTCGCGTGGCGGGACACGGGCGTTGGCGACGGCGTGGTGGCGGTGATGGACTCGGGCATCGGCATCGCGCCCGAGCACCTGCCGCGGATCACCGAGCGCTTCTATCGGGTCGATCGCAGCCGCTCGCGGGCGACGGGGGGCACGGGGCTCGGGCTTGCCATCGTCAAGCACGTGCTGCTGCGGCACCAGGGCGAGCTCGAGATCGAGAGCACGCCCGGTGTGGGCAGCGAGTTTCGCATCCGGCTGCCGGCGAACCGCGTGCTGCGGGCGTGGGCGACGAGCGGCGCAGCGGCGGCGGAACCGGGCCGACCGTCGCCGGCCGAGGCGGCGGCGGGGCGTTCGGGTTAGCGTCCCTCACCGGGGGCGCTTGGCCCGCGTCGTCCGTGGCGGCGCGATCGGCTGGACTTCGGAGACGCTGAGCTTGCGCAGGAGCGCGGTCTTCTTGTCCTGATGCGCCTTCATCCGCGTGATCACGTCGCGCAGGAAGCGCAGCGTCTCGCGGATGTACGGGCCCTTGTTCAGCATCACGCACTCGGTGCGCGCACTCATTGCGGCGTCGGTGACTTCGGCGCGCGACGGCACGCCGCCCTTGGCCAGCGATTCGAGCACCTGTGTGGCCCAGATCACCGGAACGTGCGCCGCCTCGCAGAGCCAGAGAATCTCTTCCTGCACTTCCGACAGGCGCTCGAAGCCGACCTCGACGCCGAGGTCGCCGCGGGCGACCATCACCGCGACGCGCGGATGCCGCATCGCGGTGATGAGCAGGCGCGGCAGATCCCGGAACGCGCGCTGGGTCTCGATCTTGAGCACGATCGCAAGCCGCGCGGCGCCGATGCGCTGCAGTTCGGCGATGAGATCCTCGATGTCCTCGGGTTGCTGCACGAACGACAACGCGACGAGGTCGGCATGCTTGGCGGCGAATTCGAGATCGGTGCGGTCCTTCGCCGTGAGCGCCGGGAGTTGCAGGTCCGAATCGGGGAAGTTGATTCCCTTCTCGCCGCGCAGCTTCGCGCTGCCTCCAACGCATTGGCGGATCTCGACCCGGATGCGCTCGCCGGCGATGGCCGCGATCACACCATGGATCTTGCCGTCGTCGAACAGCACGCGTTCGCCGACGCGCACGCTGCGGAAGACCTCGGGCAGCGCACAGGCGATCTGCGCCGGCGCGGTCACCTTGCCGGAAGCGTCGATCACGGGCCCGCGCCCGGGCTCGTCGCCGAGGATCAGGTCGAGGTGGTCCCCGGGGTGCAGGACGAGGACTCCGGGCTGCGACGGCAGGCTGCCCACCTTGCCCCGGGCCACGGCCCGCCGCCCGCGAAGCAGCGCCAGTTCGGTGCCAGGCATCACGTAGGCGGTGGAGTCGGTGGTGCAGACGCAGCCAGCGTCCGAGCGCTCGACCACGCTCAGCGAGCGGTTGCGCCCGCGGGCGTCGGAGAGTGTGATGCGGTCGCCGCTGCGCACCCGGGCGAGGAACGACCGGTCCACCGGGATGCCGTCCGGGGCCGGCGAGCCGGGCTCGCCGGCGCGCACCAGGCGAACGGTGGCGGGCGCGATCACTTCGCCGTAGGCGTTGCGCTGCGGCCGCCAGCGAACCACCGCCGGCCCGGGCGCGACCGGTCCCGTCCGCAGCTTCGGTCCGGCCAGATCCACCGAAATCCGACAGGAGCGTCCCAGCTTCTTCTCGGCGGCGCGCAGGTTGCGAACCATCCTGGTCCAGACCCGGGCGTCGTCGTGCGCGCAGTTGATCCGGATGAGGTCCATGCCTTCGGCCAGCAGATCGTGCAGCAGCGACGGATCCTCCGCGGCATCGCTGGCCATGGTGACCATGATCCGGGCACTGCGGTCGCCGGGGGCGTGTCCCAGAGCCGCCACCGCGTGCTCGGCAAGCACCGCATCGCCGGTTTCGAAATTGATCGCGGGCGCATCGCGCAGCGCCTCGGGATGGGGTTGGCCGTCGAGTCGGACAAGCACGTCCAGCACCGCGTTGAGCGAAGCGAGCACGTGCGCTTCCATCCGGCCGAGCGATGAGAGCCCCAGACGGCTCAACTCGAGCTGCAGTTCCCTGAGATCGTGCCGCCGCACGGCAAGGTAATGCAGTAGGTTGCGCATGCTCTCGCGCCGGACCGGCGCCGTGCGCGCCAACTCCTCGGCGAACTCGCTCTCGATCGCGAGCGCGGCGCGGCGCAGCGCGTCGACGCCGCGCAGGGCGCGTGCCGCGTCCAGCGTGCGTGAGATCTGGTCGGCGGTGTACGTGGTGTTGGAGGTGGGGACAAGGGCGGTGCGGGTGCGCGACGTCATGATGGAGCGAGTGCATGGGCCAACACGGTATCGTCGCGCCGCAAT